>CALUMQ010000040.1 GCA_944321765.1 uncultured Alistipes sp. | reverse complement strand
CTTGCAAGGTAAATTCGCTCAGATCAGGATGAAGCAAATAATTTAACAAGACATATTGAGCTACGGGGGATAGTTGATGCTCCGGATCTTCTTTTTTCCGAATCCGTTCATTAATTAGCATACCGGGAAGAAACACATAACGGTCCGATACGACAAAATAAACCCCTTGCTCAATCAGTCGCTGTCTGATATAAAATGGCGCAGACTGCAAGATGAATACAACCGGAATTTCCAGAATCCGCTCAATCTGATTAGCAATGCGAGCATACCGCATCGGCGTGTATGTACGGGTCAAATCAGCATTTTCAACAAGGCACAACAGATGCTTATTGAATTCCGCACAATAAAACCGGAAACTCAATATTAGATCAAGAGTTAGCCCTTTCAGTTTATCCCGACCAATTTTATCAAGATTGACAGGAACACCAGCAATAGATATTGTTTTCAGCATTTCTCTTCATTTTCTATAATATGCATCATTATCAACACTAGTGATAACGATGCAAATATAATGATAATAATCTAGCTTACAATTTATATATCAATATTTATTACTTGCATTATAAAGATTATTATTACAGATAACGACACAAACATCATTACCCAAAACTTGATGAGCAATACGATCTTTTAATGCTCGCCAACACAAAACAACCGTTAAGTCACGCTCGACTACTTCCGAATCCCCTACTGAACCGCCGTGTCACCTTCCGGGAATGTTACAAGGGCTGAAAATATCAGATTGGACACCGGGTCCAACCGTTGCATATAATATATTGATTTATAAACATTTATACACGTCATGACATTCTCAAAAACGATAAAAAAATCCGCAGGTTCGTTTCCAATTCGGTTGCAAAATCCGGGAATTTTTCGTAACTTTGTAACAACCAAGTGGATACAAGGGGAAACAGCGAAAATAGGTTGTGGCCTATTCGGTGTATCTAAAAATTTTTACAATCTTAACACGTT
Organism: uncultured Alistipes sp.; assembly: GCA_944321765.1. Lineage (GTDB taxonomy): Bacteria > Bacteroidota > Bacteroidia > Bacteroidales > Rikenellaceae > Alistipes. Next base: position 36,144 of record CALUMQ010000040.1, on the reverse strand, counting down.
GACATATTGGCTATTACGATATCGGTTCAGTTATCGTATTCTCCACCGAAGGCCCGAGTGCCGAAACCCCGCGAGTTTCCACCCGCGGGGTTTTTCGTTGAAATCCGCAGAGGAGGGGGGGGGTAAGCCTGCCGGGAAGGGAAAGCCTGCCGGGGAAGGGAAAGCCTGCCGGGGAAGGAAAGCCTGCCGGGAAAGGGAAGCCTGCCGGGGAGGGGAAGCCTGCCGGGGAGGGGAGAGAGCAGCTCCGAAACGCCGAAGCCCCCAAACGAAATCCAATATTCCAGAATCCGAGAATCGAAAATTCCAAAAGTTCCGAAAAACAATGAACAGACGCGTATTTGTCACCGGCGGTGCCCACGGCATCGGAAAGGGCCTCGTCGAGGCGTTTGCCCGGGAGGGCGACCGGGTGGAGTTCTGCGACACGGACGTCCGGCGCGGAGCCGCCACCGCCGCCGAAACCGGCGCACGCTTTCACGAAGTCGACGTGACGGATGCCCCGAGCCTCGAGGGATGCATGCAGGAGATCTTCGCGAGGCTGGGCGATGTCGACATCCTCGTGAACAACGTCGGCATCAGCCTCTTCAAGCCCCTGACGGAGCTCAGCATCGAGGAGTTTGACCGCGTGATCGACACCAACCTCCGCTCCGCGTTCATCACCGCACGCCTGCTGGCCCGCCACCGCCGCCGCAACGGAAACACCCGCTACGGGCGCATCGTCAACCTCTGCTCGACCCGCTACCTGCAGAGCGAGGCCGGATGCGAGGCCTACGCCGCCTCGAAGGGCGGCATCTACGCCCTCACGCACGCCCTGGCCGTCTCGCTGGCGCCGCTCCACATCACGGTCAATGCCCTGGCTCCGGGATGGATCCACGTCCGCGAGGAGGAGGTGCTGCGCCCCGAGGATCACGCCTTCCACCCTTCGGGACGCGTCGGTGACCCCGGAGACATTGCGCGTATGTGCCTGTTTCTCTGCGAGGCAGCGAACAACTTCATCAACGGGCAGACCCTCGTCATCGACGGCGGCGCCACCATCCGGATGATCTATCCCGAGTGACACGATCGAAGAGCGAAAGGAAAAATCACGGCTCCGGGACCAAAAAATCGCCCGGGAGATTTGTTTTTTTCGATTATTTCGCTACTTTTGTTCCCAACATTACGGATGAGATCCATGAGACTTCACGGTTTTGCATACTTCTTTTATTACTTTTTCTTTTATGCCAAAAGAAGGAGCGGGATCGCATGGAGTTAGCTGTATGAAATTAAAAAAATATAGTATATGACACGAAAATCCCGCTCCTGGAGGAGCGGGATTTTTTTCGAACCTCCGCAAAGTATGGAACCTATGGAACGTATCGCCATCCAGGGCATCGCAGGATGCTACCACGAAACCGCCGCACACCGCTACTTCGCCGACCGCACGATCGAGACTCTCCCGTGTCTGAGTTTCGACGAACTCTTCGGGCGCATGGCCGCGGATCCGCAGCTGCTCGGCATCGCCGCCATCGAGAATACCATTGCCGGAAGCCTCCTGCCCAACTACGAACTGCTGCAGCAGAGCCACGCCCGCATCGTCGGCGAGGAGAAGCTCCGCATTTCGCACGTCATTGCCGCTCTGCCCGGGCAGCGGCTCGGCGACATCCACGAGGTGCGTTCGCACCCCATCGCCCTGATGCAGTGCGGGGAGTTCCTCAAGACCCAGCCGCAGATGAAGGTCGTCGAGCGCGACGACACGGCCGGCAGCGCCCGGGAGGTTGCCGAAGGAGAGCTGCGGGGCACGGCGGCGATCTGCGGCGCCGAGGCCGCCGAGCTCTACGGGCTCGAAATCCTCCAGCGCGGCATCGAGACCAACAAGCACAACTTCACGCGCTTCCTGCTGCTCACCGACGAATCGCGCGCCGAGGAGTTCGCCGACACGCCGCACGTCAACAAGGCCTCGCTGGTCTTCACCCTTCCGCACGCGCAGGGAAGCCTCTCGAAGGTGCTGACCGTCCTCTCGTTCTACGAGATCAACCTCACGAAGATCCAGTCACTGCCGATCATCGGCCGCGAATGGGAGTACCGCTTCTACGTCGACGTGACCTTCGACGACCGGCACCGATACCGCCAGGCCATCGACGCCGCGCGGCCGCTGACGAGCGGGTTCCGCATCCTGGGCGAATATGCCGAGTGTCCGAATCCCGCGCTGTGAGAAACATCCGCAAAATTTCCCGCAAAATTTCCCAAGGCCTCACAGAAACACCCGACCCCCAAAAAGAACAATCGTACAAAAATCATAAAAAACACACACTGACATGAACGATCTTCAACCCATCACACTTCCGGGGCTTGATCCCCGACGTCCGCTGGTCATTGCCGGCCCTTGCAGCGCCGAGACCGAAGAACAGGTGCTCGACACGGCCCGGGCACTCGCCGCCGAAGGCATCCGCATCTACCGTGCGGGGCTGTGGAAGCCGCGCACCAAACCGGGAGGCTTCGAGGGTGTCGGTGCGGAGGGTATTCCGTGGCTGCAGCGCGTGAAGCGCGAGACGGGCATGTACACCGCCACCGAGGTAGCCACGCGCGACCACGTCGAGACAGCCCTGAAGGGAGGCGTCGACGTGCTGTGGATCGGCGCCCGCACGGCCGCCAACCCCTTTGCCATGCAGGAGATCGCCAACGCCCTGCGCGGGCACGACGTCCCGGTGCTGGTGAAGAATCCCGTGAGCCCCGACCTTGAGCTGTGGATCGGCGCCATCGAGCGCATCCACAACGCCGGAATCCGCCGTCTGGCAGCCATTCACCGCGGCTTCACCTCCATCGACAAGAGCATCTACCGCAACCACCCGATGTGGGCCATTCCCATCGAGCTGCACCGACGCCTTCCGGAGCTTCCGATCTTCTGCGACCCGAGCCACATCGGCGGCAAGCGCGAACTCATCGCCCCGCTGTCGCAGCACGCCATGGATCTCGGGTTCGACGGACTGATCATCGAGGCGCACTGCTCGCCCGACAGCGCCTGGAGCGACAAGGCGCAGCAGGTGACGCCCGACGCCCTGGGATACATCCTGCGCAACCTGGTGATCCGCGACCAGACGGTCACCACCGAGAGCCTCACCGAGCTGCGCGCGCAGATCGACAAGCTCGACGACCAACTGCTCGAACTCCTTACGCGGCGCATGCGCATCTCGCGCGACATCGGACAGTACAAGAAGGAGCACAGCATGCCCATTCTCCAGGCGCAGCGCTACGAGGAGCTGCTGGAGCGTCGTGCGAAGCAGGCCGTCGAGCTGGGCATGGACCGCGAATTCATGCGCACGGTGCTGCAGGCCATCCACGAGGAGTCGGTGCGCCAGCAGATGGAGATCCTGGGATAATCCACGCCCGGCGCCGGGCGGTCGGAGATGCATTCGGGCCGGAAGGAGCCTCCCGCGAGAGGCCTCCCTTCGGCCCGAACGGCGTGATACGGAGGATGCCGATCTGTTACATTTCGATGAAATATCCCCGAACGAGGGCTCGGGGACGCCAAAATTCATAATTTTGCAGCACAATCAAACCCTTGCGAACAATGGCAAAGCACAAAATACTCGTGGTCGACGACGAAGAGTCGCTGTGCGAGATCCTGCAGTTCAACCTCGAAGTCGACGGATACGACGTCGACGTGGCCTACAGTGCCGAACAGGCCCTGGAGATGCATCCCGAGAAGTATTCGCTGATTCTGCTCGACGTGATGATGGGCGAGATGAGCGGATTCCGCATGGCGCAGCTGCTCAAGGCGAAGCCCGAGACGGCCCGCATTCCCATCATCTTCTGCACGGCCCGCGACACCGAGGACGACACGGTCGCCGGGCTGAACCTCGGCGCCGACGACTACATCGCCAAGCCCTTCTCGATCCGCGAGGTCCAGGCCCGCGTGCGCAGCGTGCTGCGCCGCACGAAGAGCGACGAGGCGGAGGCGGAGATCCTCTCGTTCGACGCGCTGCGCATGGATCTGCGGCGCAAGGTCTGCACGCTCGACGGCGCGGAGATCGCCCTCACGAAGAAGGAGTTCGAGATCCTCGCGCTGCTGCTCTCGAACCGCGGGGTGATCTTCTCGCGCGAGGAGATCCTGCGCCGCATCTGGAGCGACGAGGTGATCGTCCTCGACCGCACGGTCGACGTCAACATCACGCGCCTGCGCCGCAAGATCGGACCCTACGGAGAACACATCGTAACCCGCCTGGGATATGGCTACGGCTTTGAAGAGTAGGCTCTCCTACCACCAGCGGCTCTTTCTGCTGCTGATCGTCTTCTCGTGGTCGCTCATGGGGTGCTTCATCCTCTTCCAGTACGGGCGCGAGAAGCACTTCAAGGCCGAGTGGCTCAACGGGCAGCTGCAGCTCTTCAACCTGCGGCTGCTCGACGCCCTGAAGGAGGGCGTCGACCCCGCGGACTTCATCGCCCGGCACGACGAACCCTACGAGGAGCTGCGCGTGACGCTGATCGACCGCTCCGGGAAGGTTCTCTTCGACAACCGGCTCGACCCGCTGCCCGCGACCAACCACCTCGACCGTCACGAAGTCGTCGAGGCCCTGGCCCACGGAACCGGCTACACCATCCGCCGCCACTCGGCGAGCGCCGACCGCAACTTCTTCTATTCGGCCATGGCCGGCGAGCAATACATCGTCCGCACGGCCGTGCCCTACACCGTCTCGCTGCGCGACGTGCTGGCCGCCGACAGCGAATTCCTGTGGTTCATGCTGGGCGTGACCCTGCTGATGAGCTTCGCCGGATACTTCGCCACGCGGCGCCTCGGGGAGAACATCACCCGGCTGAACGCCTTTGCCAAGCGCGCCGAGCGCGGCGAGCGTATCGACGACCTTCCGCCCTTCCCGCACGACGAGCTGGGCGAGATCTCGAGCCACATCATCCGCCTCTACGCCCAGCTGCAGAAGACCACCGCCGACCGGGATCGCGAGCACGCCCTGGCGCTGCACGAGGAGCAGGAGAAGATCCGCATCAAGAAGCAGCTCACGAACAACATCAACCACGAGCTGAAGACCCCCGTTGCGGCGATTCAGGGCTACCTGGAGACGCTGCTGGCGAATCCGCAGCTCGACGCGGCGAAACGCGCCGCCTTCGTGGGCAAGAGCCTGGAGCAGACCGAGCGGCTGCGGAGGCTGCTGGCCGACGTCTCGACGATCACCCGCATGGACGAGGCGAGCCAGCTCATCCGCAAGGAGCCCGTCGTACTCAACGATCTGATCGACGAGGCGGCGGCCGACATGGAGCTGCGTCCCGCGGAGCAGCGGCTGCGCGTGACGATCGACCTGCCCCGACGGATCGAGATGGTGGGCAGCCCCTCGCTGCTGAGTTCGATCTTCCGCAACCTGATGGACAACGCCGCGGCCTACTCGGGCGGACGCGACATCTTCATCCGGCTGATCGACGAGGACGACGAGCAGTGCACGATCCTCTTTGCCGACAACGGCATCGGGGTCGACGAGGAGCACCTTCCGCACCTCTTCGAGCGCTTCTACCGCGTCGACAAGGGTCGCTCGCGCAAACTCGGAGGAACGGGACTCGGGCTTTCGATCGTCAAGAATGCCGTCATGATCCACGGCGGGACCATCGAGGTGCACAACCGCCGGCAGGGAGGTCTGGAGTTCATCTTCACGCTGCGCAAGCGGAGCTGACACGGCACAGGACTCCCGAAGCACCCTCCGGAGGTGCAACATCCTGAGAAAACAGCACTTTCAACCACCTCCGCGGCCACATTTCACCTCCGTGAAACAGCGTTGTCATCGTTTTGTAACATCGGTTTCGGACCTTTGCGTCAAACAACCGACACCACCGAAATCATGTCACCTCTCTTCACCGTCATTGTCGTCATCCTGGCCATCCTGGCCGTGATCGGCATCGTCGTCGGCGTGGCCAACGACGCCGTCAACTTCCTCAACTCCGCCCTCGGATCGAAGGTCGCCCCGCGGCGCGTGATCCTCTGGGTGGCCGCCGCCGGCATCCTCATCGGCACGCTCACCTCCAGCGGCATGATGGAGGTCGCCCGCAGCGGCGTCTTCTACCCCGGGCAGTTCAACTTCCAGGAGATCATGATGCTCTTCCTGGGCATGATGCTCGGCAACGTCCTGCTGCTCGACCTCTACAACACCCTCGGACTCCCCACCTCGACCACCGTCTCGATGGTCTTCGGGCTGCTGGGCGCCGCCGTCGCCGCCGCACTCTTCCGCATCGGCGCCGATGCCGACCTTACCATCCAGCACCTCTCGGAGTTCATCAACACCGGAAAGGCCATGGTCATCATCGCCGCCATCCTCCTCTCCGTGGCGCTGGCATTCGCCGCCGGCGTGCTCTTCATGTACATCTCGCGGCTGATCTTCTCGTTCCGCTACGCCCCGATCTTCCGCCGCTGGGGAGCTCTCTGGTGCGGCATCTCCCTCGCCGGCATCCTCTACTTCGCCCTCTTCAAGGGGCTCAAGAGCTCGGGACTCATCCCCACGTCGATATCGGAATACGTCGGCGAGCACGTCCTCGTGACGCTGCTGCTCTTCTGGGTGGCGGCATCCGCCCTGCTGTGGATCTTCCAGCGCATGCGCTTCAACATCATGCGAATCACCATCCTCTCGGGAACCTTCGCCCTGGCACTGGCCTTCGCCGGCAACGACCTGGTGAACTTCATCGGCGTGCCCCTGGCCGGCTACGACGCCTGGCAGATCGCCCGCGAAACGGGCAGCGAGACGATGATGATGGGTGAACTGGCCAACCCCGCCCGCGCCGACTTCCTGCTGCTGGGCATCTCGGGCATCATCATGGTGCTGACGCTCTTCTTCTCGAAGAAGTCGCAGCACGTCACCGAAACCGAGCTCTCGCTCGCCTCGCAGCACGAGGGTGACGAGCGCTTCGGCTCGACACTCCTCTCGCGCAGCCTCGTGCGCGCGACGCTCCTGCTCAACAACTTCTGGACGGGCATCATCCCCGCCCGCATGCAGCAGGCCATCAACCGGCGGTTCGAACCCCTGCCCGTCGAGGAGCGTTCGTCGGCCCCCTACGACATGATCCGCGCCGTGGTGAACCTCACCGCCGCCTCGATCCTCATCGCCATCGCCACGTCGTACAAGCTTCCGCTGTCGACGACCTACGTGGTCTTCATGGTAGCCATGGGTTCGTCGCTCGCCGACCGTTCGTGGGGCCGCGAGAGCGCCGTCTACCGCATCACGGGCGTGATGGCCGTCATCTCGGGGTGGTTCGTCACCGCACTGGGCGGATTTCTCATCGCCCTGGCCGTCACTTCGCTGCTGCTCTGGGGCGGATGGATCGCCGTGGCCGCGCTCACGCTCCTCTGCGCCTGGCTGCTCATCCGCAGCCACCGCAAGACGCCGGAGCTCAAGGAGGAGACCCCGGCCTCGCCGCTCGAAAAGGCCGAGACGCCGCAGGAGGTGCTGCACACGTGCATCGGCGAGGTGTGCGAGACGATGCAGGAGGTGACGCGCATCTACAACCGCACGCTGGTGGCCGTCTTCAAGGAGAACCGCAAGGTCCTCAAGGAGATGGTGCGCGACTCGAACCGCCTCTTCGAGGAGGCCCGCGACCGCAAGTACGGCATCACCACGATGCTGCAGCGCCTGCAGCAGTGCGACATCGACACGGGACACTTCTACGTCCAGGTGACCGACTACCTCTCGGAGGTGACCAAGGCGCTGATCCACATCACCCGTCCGGCCTTCGAGCACATCGACAACAACCACGAGGGGATGTCGAAGGAGCAGATCGTCGACCTGATGCGCGTGAACGACCAGGTGGAGGAGATCTTCGACAAGATCAACACGATGCTCGCCTCGGAGAACTTCACGGAGCTCGACGTGGTGCTGGAGATGCGCGACCGGCTCTTCGACACCATTGTCGAGGCGATCAAGAACCAGCTGCGGCGCATCCACAGCGACGCGCAGACGAGCACCCGGGCCAGCGTACTCTACCTGACGATCCTCAACGAGACGAAGACCATGGTGCTGCAGTCGCGCAACCTGCTCAAGTCGCAGCTCTACTTCCTGCAGGAGAAGGAGGGTCCGTCGGCCGTCGGCCACGCCCCGGCGCAGGCGCCAAGTCAGGCATAGCGGCAAATGTAACACAAATGCAACGGGGCCGTCATTCCGATGAGATGACGGCCCCGTATCTTTGCAGCGTGATCCTCGGGAACGAGGTATTCACGAGTTGGTTTTAGGTTACAAGTAGGTTAGTGGGAGATGCAGCGACGCGACGTCGCGGCATCTTCGTTTTTTTTGGGGGGGGGTGTGATGACTCCCGGGCTCTTCGGGCCCTCCTTCACTCCTCTTTCGCACCGCCTTCGCCCTCTTTGCCCTACAGCCTCTTTGCCCCCCCCTTCGCACACCCGCCGGAGCGGAGTGTCCGCCGGCCGCGGCCGTCAGGGATCACTCTCCTTCCATGTCGCGCAGGTGGATCTCCAGGGCGCGGACCGAGATCTGGATCTCGCGGATCGAGACGCCGAGCGAGGCGATCAGCAGCACGAGCGCCACGCCGAAGACATAGGCCGCGGGCACCGCCCACCCCACGTAGATCAGAAACATCGACACCACACACAGAAAAAGACTCGACACCCCGAGCGCCTGCATCGTGCGGGTGAGGTGAAGGCGGCGGCGGAGGTTGTCGATCTGCGCGCGGGTGACCTGCGAAGGGTGCTGTTCGTGCTGCTCCTTGAGCGTGCGCACGAGCTGCGCATAGGAGAGAAAGCGGTTCGTGTAGGCCAGCAGGATAAGCGAGACGGCCGAGAAGAGCAGGGCCGGAGTGGTCAGTGTCAATTCTTCCATGGGACAACAGGGGTTTTGATTCGCGCAAAGGTAATCAAAATCCCCGAAGCCCGGCGACGACGGCGGTGAAATCCTTGCCCGAAAGGCACCCTCCCGGCAGCGAACTCCCCCGTCCGGCAGCGGCCTCCCCCCACCCGGCAGACCGACCGCCGAATCAGCGGAGGCCCCACCGTCGGCCCTTCGGGATCGTCCGCACGGTCAGCGGCGATGCTTGCGCAGCGGTCAGCGGCGATGCTTGCGCAGCAGCTTCTCCAGCACCGCCTGCACGCACTGCTCCATCACGTCGTATCCGGCGGCCGTGGCGTGCACGCCGTCGGTCGTGTAGGCGGCGATCATCCCGCCGTCGGGCTCCGACATCACGCCGTGGTAGTCGACATAGGGGATCTTCTCCCGCTCGGCGTAGGCACGGATCATGGCGTTGAGCTCGATCACCTTCCGGGCCGGTTCGAGCCCCGGACTCCACGGAAAGTCACGCGTCGGAAGCACCGAGCAGAGCACCGGACGGATGCCGTTGGCACGCGCCAGCTCGGCCATCGAGACGATGTTGTCGAAGATGTGCTCCAGCGAGATGTAGCCCGTATTGCGGGCGATGTCGTTCGTCCCGGCCAGGATCACCACCGCCTGCGGGTGCAGGTCGATCACGTCGGCCCGGAAGCGCACGAGCATCTGCGACGAGGTCTGGCCGCTGATGCCGCGGTTCGCGTAGTTGTGCGAGGAGAAGAACTCCGGGTGCGTGCCGATCCACTGCTCGGTGATCGAGTTGCCCATGAAGACAACCGCCGGGGACTCCTTCAGCGCCGCGTTGGCCTCTTCGAAACGGCCGAAGTTGGCCCAGTCGACGTTGTTCTGTGCGCGGAGCGTTCCGAGCCCCGCCACGGTCAGAAATAACAAAAGAAGACGTTTCATCGTATTGTGTTGGATTTGGGTTGACAGGTTTGTGTGGGCGTCCGGCGTTCGGAGGCGGGCGCCGGGGAGCGCTACTCCACGAAGCGCCGCGTCACGCGCCAGCGCTGCATCACGTGCACCACGGCGTAGCTCACGGCGAAGGCGATGAGCGCCATCAGCGGAATACGCACCAGAGCCGGAATGCCGGGGATGCGCTGCACGAGGTCGTAGGCCCCCTGCACGAAGATGAAGTGGCAGAGGTAGATGCCGAAGGTCGCCCCGGCCAGACGCGCCATCCACGGCCGCGGGCGTGCGGCGGCCTTCTGCACGAGGAGGAATACCGGAGCGGTCATCAGGAAGACGTTGATCCCGGAGAAGTACCAGATGATCTCCAGATAGGCGTAGTTGCCCGGGAAGTGGCGCTGCATCTCGGCGTAGCCCAGCGCCGTAATCAGGTATCCGACCACGAACGCGGGGATGCAGAGGGCGAGCATCCGGCGCCAGCTCCAGGCGGGCGGGAACCGCCGCAGGTAGAAGGCCAGCACGAGGTATCCGGCGAATCCCGAGACGTAGTAGAAGGTGCCGAACTCGTTCCAGTCGCATACGCCGTAGAGCCCCATGTTGCCGTAGTTGCCCGCATATCCGAGCATCGGCGCCACGATCTTCAGGTAGGGAAGCAGCAGCGTGAAGCCCCAGATCGCCAGCACGAGCTGCAGGTCGCGCTTCGAGGCGCGTTCGAGCCACGGGGAGATCACCGGCATGATGAAGTAGAGCCCCACGAGCATGTAGAGGTACCAGAGCGGCGTGGTGTCGTAGGTGAAGTTGAAGACGAAGCTCCAGAGCTTGCGCAGCGTCGCCTCACCGGTGAAGAGCGCCGGGTCGATGGCCGGGCTTGAGGTGCCGACCCACCGCATGTAGAGGTAGTAGAGCACGGGGAGCAGCAGCGACCAGAAGACCAGCGCCACGAGGATGCGTCCGAGGCGCTTGCGGTAGAAGGCCCCGAGCTCCATGCGCACGGGGAGCAGCAGCACGGCGGTCATCATGACGAAGAGCGGCACGCTGGCACGCACGAGGCTGCCGGCCGCCACACCCTGCAGGAAGGTCACGTGATCGCTGTCGAAGACGGCGACAAACGGGTCGCAGCAGTGCGAAAAGACCACCATGAAACAGGCAAGCACACGCAGCAGGTCCACCCAGCCGACGCGTCGATCCAGGGGAACTTTCAATTCGGGGAGTCGGTTTTTCATCATTCTTCCGAGGTTTGGGATTTAGGTTTTGGGGGCGGTTTTCGATTTTTCGGATCAAGATACGAAAAAAATGACTTCCCTGGGTCGGGTGCGGGCTCCGGAGCGCAAAAAAACACGGAATCCCGTGAAGGATTCCGTGTTTTTCAGTTTGGACGTCCGGCATGTCGTCCCCGCGGCGCAGAGCCGTCCCGGGACGAACCGCTCCGGAACGGTCAGAGCGATTTCGCAAGCTCGATGTTGTCGAGGAACCAGCGGTTGGCCGTCGCTGCGGGCCACTGGGTCTGACGGATCGTGATGCGCGTCTCGGGGGTGATGTCGATGCCCTCGATGGTTACTTCGGCGCGGATCCACTCCAGTACGTGACCATTCTCCCAGCCCGATTCGGGAATATCGTAGGAGACAATCTCATTGTCGCCCTCGGAAATGATTACAATCAGGTTAACCGGGTCGATCTTACCATCAGTTTGACGCATCGGGCACCAGTCGAACGACAGCGTCAGCTTCGTGCCGGCCGGAACGTTGTCCATCGCCGGAAGCACGATACCTGCCTGGTAGGAGGTCTTGCCGAACTTGAGGTAGTTCTGCTGCAGGTAGATGCACTCACCCTCGGTCTTGGTCGTCACACGCAGGAACTCGTATCCCCTGGCCTCCAGAGCATCGAGTGCCGAAACGCCGTCGACCTTCGGAGTGGGCAGCTGCGGGCAGTAGGCGGAAAGATTGTCGTCCTCGACCGTACGTCCGGCCTGCTTTCCCTTGTTGTCACCAGCCAGCGCCCACGGATCAAGCCACTCGAAGTCCTCGGCATAGTAGATCTCCTTGTAGAGACCCTTGTCCTCGAGCGACGTCAGCGTGATGCGGATCACGGGAGCCGCCACACCGGCAAAGTAACCCTTGGCCGTCACCTTGTGGCCGTTGAGCGCCGCAATGCCCATGCTCTCGGGAGCGTTGGTCACGGCAACCGAATACTGCGCACCCTCGACAATGATGTTCGAGCCGCTCAGCACACCGTCCACCGAAATATAGGTGCGATCCTTGGGATTGTAGCTGTCAACCTTCGAGGTGATATCCTCGGCCGTCGGGTAGGTAACGGTGCCGCCCGTCGAGAGGATCTCCAGCTCGTCGCACTCCACGATGGCCAGCGACTGCGTGTCGGTGCCCTTCGTGCCGCGCAGCGACAGACGGTCGCCGACGCTCACCGGCGTGGAGTTGATGATGTAGGCATTGCCCGAGTTCTCGGCGTCGCTGACAATGAATCCGTCGGTGGTCACCGCCACGACGATCACGTCGGGAATCGACACCACGCTCTCGTCGGCCAGCGCCGCGATCTCCGAAGGCTTGTAGTCCTTCACGTCACGGTACTTGTCGCCGCTCTGCGAGATGATCACCTCGGCACGGCTGGCCAGCGTGCTGCCCTTGAATACGAGGGTCGCCTTGCGGGGATTGTCCTCGGCGCCGTCGCGCATGTTGTCCGTCACCGAAACCGTCACCTCCGTCGTTCCGGCGCTCCCCTGCGCGGGCGAAATCGTCACCCACTCGGGAACCTCCGAGATCCAGTTCGCATCGGAATACACGGTGATCAGCTTCTCCGAGGCGTTCTGCGCCTCGAAGCTCAGCGTCGTGGCACTCGCCAGCACCGCCTTCGAAAGCTGGTCCTCATCCTCGTTGCAGCTCCACAGGCCGCACAAGGTCACCGCTGCGAGAACCGAAGCCGTTATCTGTTTTACCAATTTCATAATCGTGTTCTTTTTCTGTGTCCGTCTTAGTATGAAAGTCCGTCGTTCCAGCCCGGATTCTGCGTAAGGTTCTTGTTGAGCGTACGCTCGTTGATGGGAATCGGGTAGAGGTAGTCGCGCTCCTCGTTGTAGGGGGTGCGCTCGATGTTCTTGTGGTAGGAGACGTAGCCGCGCGTGCCGCCCGAGAGCAGGATCTCCGTACCGATCTGGTAAACATAGACGCCGTCACCGGCCTCCGGTTTGGCCGTGCCCTCATTGTAGAGGATCAGGTCAGCCTTGCCGTCGCCCGTCAGGTCGTACTCGCCGGCGCCCGGGAAGTACATGCCCGTCAGCGCCTGGTCGAGGCACGGTCCGGCCTTCCAGCGTACCAGATCCTCGTAGCGCGTGCCCTCCTGGATCAGCTCGATGGCGCGCTCGCGGCGGATCTCGAGGATCACGCCCTTGTTGGCGCCCGAGACGTTCGTAAATCCGTAGTCCGCCGACGAAAGGTACCAGTCGGGGTTGGCGTTGGCCGAAGCCAGGTTCAGGTGCGGCATGTCCACACGGTCGCGGATCTTGTTGATCGAGATGTTGAGGTCGTCCTGCGTCAGCGTGCCGAGTTCGGCCTTCGCCTCGGCGTAGTTGAGCATCACCTCCGCCAGACGGTAGACCGGAATGTCGCACGTCGAACGGTCGTTGCGGTCAACGTTGCCGCCCGAATCGTCGGGGTTCTGCACGAACTTGATCGGCTGATAGCCCGTCACCGAGCATCCGAGGTCGGGAGCCAGCACTTCGGTCTTGCCGATGCGCGTGTAGCCCGGCGTACGGATCGACTGCGACAGACGCGGGTCACGGTTCTGCGTCTCCTCGATGAAGGACTTCTCCTGCCAGCCCGTCTGGTCGGTGAAGCGCGTGCCGTCCTTCATCAGGTACATGTTCACCATCTTGCGCGTGTAGCCCGGGCGACCCTGCGTCGGGACCAGCGTGAAGGCCGTGGCGTTGTGGTGAATGGCCAGACCGTAGTCGAACTTGATGGCCAGGATGTACTCGTCGGGGCTGGCATCCTCCTGTGCGAAGAGCGTCATGTAGTCCGTGTCGGGGTTGCCCGTCGAGTAGAGTTTGTAGGGACCGTCGGTCAGGATCTCCCCGGCAGCCTTGGCGGCCAGATCCAGGTAGTAGGTGTAGTCGTTGGCGCCCTCGATAAGCACGTTGTGGTACTTGCGGTAGGTGCCCTCATAGAGGCAGAACTGGGCCTTGAGCGCCAGCGCCGCCCAGCGGTTGACACGGTAGGTGCTCACCTCGCTCGGAAGTTCATGGATGGCGAAATCGATATCCTCGATCATCTTCGTCATCACCAGCTCGCGCGAATCCCGCGGGTTGTAGAGCGCCTCGTCGGCCGAGCCCAGCTGCACGTCGTACCAGGGCACGTCGCCGAAGCGTTTCACCTTTTCGAAGTAGAAGTAGGCACGGAAGAAGCGCGACAGTGCCGTATAGTGCGTCACGGCATCCTTGTCCTCGCACTGGTCGATGTACTCCAGCAGCGTGTTGATGCGCCGCAGGTCGGTCCACGTCCATCCGCCGCCCGTGTTGGGAACGGTACGCTTCTCGCCGCCGAGAATCTCGTCGGAGAGGGTCTGGCAGACCAGAAGATCGCTCTGATCGTCATAGGGATTCTTGTCCAGCATGTTGTTGTACAACGGGTTGGTGAACAGCTGGAGTTCAGTCTCGGTCTTGAAATAGTCCGTTTGCGTTATTTGACTCAGCGGCTTCGTATCGAGAATATCGCAACTCGACAGCCCCGCAGTCAAGGCCACGGCCAATATGATAAATCGTTTCATGAATGATCGCAACTTTGATGGTTAAAAAGTGATGTCTATACCGAACATGAACGTCCGAGCCCACGGGTAGAAGGCGTTGTTGTCAACGTCGGAGCTGCGGTTGAAGGCGGCCTCCGGATCGACATACAGCGTATTCTTCTTCAGCGGGGACCAGTAGCAGAGGTTCTCGCCCGAGAAGTAGATGCGGATCTGGTCGATACCCGCCTTCCGCGTCAGCGCCGCGGGGATGGTATAGCCCACCGTAAGGTTCTTCAGACGCAGGTAGCGGATGTTCTGCAGATAGCGGTCGTTGACCTTGCTCAGGTAGCCGCCCGAGGCCGAGTAGGCGCGGGCGCGCGGGAAGTAGGCGTCGGTGTTGTCCTCGGCCCAGACCTTGTCGATGAAGTTCATCGGCAGGTAGCTCAGGTAGGGATAGGAGTAGCAGCCCCAGAACGGCATCGCCTGTCCGTGGGGATACCAGTAGTGGTTGCCCGTGCCCTGGAAGAAGACCGACACGTCGAATCCGTACCACTGGATGCCGGCGTTGATACCGTAGGAGAACGACGGCAGCGAGTTGCCGAGGATCGTACGGTCACCCGGCTCGTCGACCGTGTTGCTGCCGATGCCCCAGATACCGTCATTGTTGATATCGAGGAACTTCAGGTCTCCGGCCTGCCAGCCGCCCGTCAGACGGTTCGAGCTGTAGCTCAGGTCGACCTCCTTGGCATAGGCCTGGGCCTCCTCGGTGGTCTTGAAGAATCCGTCGGTCTTGAAGCCCCAGATCTCGCCGATCTCCATGCCTTCGTAGTAATCCATCGAGAGCGACTTCTTCGGGTTGTCGTACTTGGTGATGACGCTCTTGTAGTCGCTCAGGTTGAAGCCCACGTTGTAGCTGAAGGGCTTGCCGGCCAGCTGGAACTGGTCGCGCCAGTTGACGGTCAGCTCGTAACCCTTCGTGCGCAGGTCGGCGGCGTTCATCTTGGGCGAGTCGGCGCCGTAGACGCCCGGCAGGGCCTTGCCGTCGGTAAGCATGTCCTTCGTGTCGCGGATGTAGAGGTCGCCGGTCACGCTGAGTCGGTTGTTGAACATCGACAGGTCGAGACCCAGGTCCCACTGCTGGGCGGTCTCCCACGTCAGGTCGGAGGCCACCGGAGCGCCCAGCGACGAATAGCGGCCCATGGTGCTGCCCTCGCCGAAGGTATAGCCGGCAAATTCGTTGACCGAAACCAGCCGCAGGTAGGTGTAGTAGACCTGCGAGCCGCCGTTCTTGACGATCTGGTTGCCCAGGCTTCCGAACGAGGCACGCAGCTTCAGGTTGTCAACCACCTTGCGCGCGGGCTCGAAGAACGACTCCTCCGAGATACGCCATCCGACCGATGCCGAGGGGAACCATCCCCAACGGGAGCTGCCCAGGAAGCGCGACGTTCCGTCGTAGCGGGCGCTGACCTCCACGAGGTACTTGCCCTTGTAGTCGTAGTTGACACGTCCGAAGAAGCCGGCCAGGGCGTAGTCGTTCTGACCTCCGCCGACACCCGTCAGCGTCTCGCCGTCGGAGTTCTGTCCGACGAGGTTCAGGTCGTCGAGGTCCACCGACAGAAGGTTCTGGCCCCAGGCCGAGACGTTCTTGCTGGCCCACTTCTCGTAGTTGAAGCCGACGGTTCCCGACACGTGGTGGTCACCGAAGGTCTCGTCGTAGTTGGCATAGACGTTCGTCGAGTAGTAGTTGTAGGTGTTCACCGCCTCGTCGAGCTGGTCCTGTCCGGCGCCCGTGGCGTAGGAGAGCAGCTCTCCGTCGGGATACTCGCGGTAGTACATCGCCGAGCTGCGGCTCGTGTTGCGGTCCTGGTAGAGACGGTAGGTGAAGTCGCCGGTGATGCTCAGCGTCTTGAACGGCGTGATCACCAGACGCGTCGTGTTGGAGAAGTCGCTGCGACGGTCCACGTTGCGGTGCGTACCCTCGTTGAGCATGATGTGACGGCCGTTGGCCACCTTGTAGTTCAGATACGGCGTGCCGTAGAGCCACGATCCGTCGGGGTTCTGCATCGGGAAGCAGGCCAGGGCGTGGCGGGCACTGTAGGCGATGGTGTTCTGCACGCTGCCGTCGCCGATCGAGGAGTACTTCGAGGCGAAGAACGACGTGTTGTTCGACAGCGATGCCCAGCGGTTGATCTTGAAGTCGAGCTTCGAACGCAGGTTGTACTTGTTGTAGACGTCGGGAATCGCGCGCTGCATACCCTCCTGACGGTCATAGGCGCCCGAGACCATGTAGGTGATGTCCTTCGTGCCGCCGCTGATCGAGATGTCGTGCTGCTGCACCGGACGGCGCTGGCGGAAGAGCATGTCCCACCAGTCGTAGTTGCCGTAGTAGACCCACTGCTTGCGGCCGTTGCGCGTATCCTCGACCACCCACGGACGGTCGGGATGCTCCGTCTTGTCGTTCACGCGGGCCAGCAGCTGCTGCATGTCGTAGTCCGTGTAGTCGACATAGTTCGTGCCCGAGTCGGCCTGCCAGAACTTGTTGACCGTGTAGACCGACCAGTAACCGCGGTTCTCGTAGTTGGTCGACGTCGTGGGCTCCTCCCATCCGAAGCGGCCGCTGTAACGGACCGTTGCCTTTCCGTCGTTCGCTGAACCCGACTTGGTCGTCACGAGGATCACACCGAAGGCGGCGCGGGCTCCGTACACGGCGGCTGCCGAGGCATCCTTGATCACCGAGATCGACTCCACGTCGTTGGGGTTGATGCGGTTCAGGTCACCCACCGCACCGTCGATCAGCACCAGCGGGTCGGCCTCGTTGATCGACGTCACACCACGGATGTTGATCGAGGCCGTGGAGCCCGGACCTCCCGACGAGGTGGTGACGTTCAGACCGGCCACCGAACCCTGCAGCATGTTGGTCAGCGAGTGTGCGACGCGGTTTTCGAGATCCTTGCTCCCGACGGTCGCCACGGCGCCCGTCAGGTTGACACGCTTCTGCGTACCGTAACCGATGACTACGGCCTCGTCGAGCATGATGGCGTCTTCCTGCATGTAGACGGTGACGATCGACTGGCTGGCCGGAACGTTCACCTTCTGGTCGATATAACCCAGGCAGGATACCTGCAGCGTCACGGGGTCGGAAGAGACGTCAAGCGTAAACTCTCCGGTCTCGGAGGTCGTGACGCCTTTGGAGGTACCGTCGACCAGAACAGCCACGCCCACGAGGGGTTGCTGCTGTGCATCGAGGACTTTTCCGGATATCGTTCTGTTCTGCGCCGAAAGGGTCAAAATCCCCCCCCCGACTGCCAGAAGCAACGATAAAACCAAGGGTTTAAATACTCTCATAAATGCTGTATTAATTGGTTAGTAATGAATTGTTTGGTTTCGAGCGGTTCATGTAGTTACAGCAGATCATTGTTTTATCTATATCTATGGTCAATTGCGGTAGGCGTCGACGGAGAACTCCTTCGGGCGGGCCATCTGCTCGGTCCACGTGTTGCCGAACTCGTCGCGCACGGTGATCGTCAGATCGACATTCGCGTCGTCGGCCGTGACCTTGAAGAAGTGCGTGAAGTTCTCGGTGATGAAGTTCGGCGTCGAGGTGAGTCCCGAGTTGTTGAACCGCGGAACGGTCAGTCCGGCGATATGGAGCGGGTCGTAGGCCCACACGGGCGTATAGTCGAGCTGTTTCCCGTTTTCGTCGACAACCGTCAGCGTCCAGTTGCGGTTCCAGTTCCAGATGTTGATGAGCACCTCGTTCTTGCCGCCTCCCGAATAGGCACTGATGTACTTGTCGAACTTCCCGGCCACCGACGACGGGCACTGCGCGATGTCGGCCGCCGAGAACGACACGCGGTTCAGGTCGTAGCTGCGGAACTGGTAATCCTCGGACCAGCCGGTCGCCTTGTAGCGATACTCGATGTCGGTGCCCGCGATGTCCCAGATGGAGTAGCCGCCCGGCGAGCCGTCCTGCCCCAGGTGCACGCCCGGCGTCAGGTAGCCCGACCACCACCACGAGCCGCAGACCGATCCGGCGTTGTGCTCGTGGAAGTTGCGCCCGGCGACGATCTCATCCTGCGGCGTCACGTTGAACATCATGTGCGTGTGTCCGGTGACGAAGTGCACCTCATACCCTTCGAGCTGGCTGAAGAGCTGCTCGGTGCTCGTGGCGTCGTGGTCGATCTTGAAGCCGGTCGACGTGGGATAGAAGAGCTGCGCATGCAGGGTCACCACCAGCGGCGTCGACTTGTCCACATACTGCAGATCCTTCTTCAGCCACGCCAGCTGCTCGGCCGAGAGGCTCTTCTTGTAGTTCCGCGAGCTGGTTCCGTCGTAGCCGCTGCAGTCGATGTCGTCGAGCACGATGAAGTGCAGCCTGCCGATGTTGAACGAATAGTACGACGGCGCGATGTCGTTGACGTACTTCACCGCCGCGGCGTAGTCCGACGTGGTGTTCATGTCGTTGTCGTGGTTGCCCATCGTGTGGAAGATCTGCAGCCCCTTGAGCTGGGAGTTGACCAGTTCGAGGTACTCCGGGAAGTAGAAGTTGTTCGAATACCAGTAGAGGTCCCAGGTCATGTCGCCGAGCGTCACGCCGTACATCAGTTCACCGCTGTGCGCCGACATGTAGTCGGTCAGATCGGCCGTGAACTCCCCGAACTGACGGGTGTCGCCCGTGCGGTTGGCCAGGTGCATGTCACCCAGGAAGAAGATCTTGCAGTTGTCCTGACCGCTGATCTTCGTCAGCGAGAAGTCGACACGTTCGAGCGTCCGGGCATCGCTCTTCAGCAGTTTGTGCAGCACGGGCAGCACGCCCTGCGACGAGGCTTCGTAGCCGCTGGGCACCGACATGAAGACGTAGCCCCACTTCTTGGCGGACTTCAGCTGGTAGATGCCCTCCGCGTCGGTGGCCGTAACCTCGACGCCGTCGGAGACCACGACACCCGGCACGCCGACCTCGCCGGCGGTAATCCGGCCGTAGACGGTCGTCCCGGCGTCGGGCGTGAAGTCCTCGGGCAGCTCCTCGACGATGTTCAGGTAGAGGCGTCCGAAGGATTTCTTCCGCTGCTCACGCTTGATGAAGACGTTGTAATACCCCGCCACGCACTCCTTCGAGAGCTGCACGGAGAACTCCTCCGACGAGCTTGCGACGATGGGGCAAAGGTAGGAGACCCCGGCCTGGGATTCCAAAACGAAAGAGTCGGAGGTCAACGGAGCCTTGCCGTCTTTCACAGTAAAAACGCAGGTTCCTCCCAGCGAGACGTCGACCGAGGCGGGCAGCGTAAACGACACGTCGAAGCTGTCGCCCGCAGGCGTCTCCTTATCACTCGAACTGCAGGCCAGCAACAGCACCACACCCAGAACGGCCAGCAAAAAGGGCGTAAACTTTCTCATTTTTTAATTTTTTTGAATGGTCCCTCCGGAATCCGAATACCTATTTAATAATACATCGTGTGATTCCCGGGGTTTTCCGAATATCCCGTCTCCCGGGAGGAAGCGGATTCACGGAGTCCCGGCCGCCAAAGAGTCATGCTCCTGCAGCCGGCGGGTCATGGCGGCAGGAGGTCTTCACACGTTGATTTTTAGGGTTTCGAGTCAGCGGCGGATCAAATTCTGTTCATAAAAGCGTTTCAAAAATACGTTGATGGTGTTTCGAATCTGTTTCGAACTTGTTTCAAATTTAAATCTTTTTCTTTGAAAAACAAAATTGTGTCCGATTTTTATAATTTTTCTGCCAAAAAATTTGGTTGCAGAATTTTCGGCCGTTGCCTCTCTCCGGGAGAAAAAGCGGGCCGAAGATCCGACATCGAGGCAAGCATTCGCAGAAAAAGCGGGTCCGGAGAGCGTTCCGGACGGGAGGGGCGAGCGAATCGAAACTCCGTCATTTCGAAACGAACAGCAGATGCCGCGCGGAGACGGCAGCATCTGCGCGGTGTAGAGTGAGATGTGGAAGGCGAGGCGGGCGCGGGCCGAGCGCGGGTGGGTGTGGTGGCAGGCGGCGGGTGTAGTGGCGGGCGGCGGGTGTAGTGGCGGGCGGGTGTGTGTGATGCGGGCGGCGGGTGTGTGATGCGGGCGGCGGGTGTGATGCGGGCGGCGGCGAGGGCGCGGTGCGAACGGTGGCGAGGGCGTGAGGCGGGCGTGAGGCGAGGGCGTGAGGCGGGCGTGAGGCGGGCGTGAGGCGGGAGCAGGCAGGCAGCGCGGGTGGGGACAGATGTGGCGGGCGTGAGAAGGGCGTGGGGAAGGCAGCAAAACAGCGGCGGCCGTACCCCCGAAAGGATTCAGCCGCCTTATCTCCTATCGGGCGTCACGCACGCTGCGCCCGCAATCTGTGCCGTGCTGTCCCTACTCACGCCCTCCGGCTGTCAGTTGAGACCCACACACCCATACGTCACCCGGCTGTCAGTTGAGACCCCGGCGGTATTCGTTGGGCGTCAGCCCGGTGTTCTTCTTGAACAACCGGCTGAAGTGCTGCGGATACTGGAACCCAAGCCCGTAGGCAATCTCCGTGACGGTCTGCGTCGTCCCGGCCAACCGCTCCTTGGCCACCGCAAGCATCTTGAGCTGGATGTATTCGATCGCCGTCTTTCCGGTCTCCTTCTTGATCAGGTCGCCGAAATAGTTGGGCGACAGGCACACCTTGTCGGCAAAATAGCGCACCGTCGGCACCCCCTGGCGTTCGGCCTCCCCCGAGCGGAAATAGTCGTCGATCAACCCCTCGAAACGGCTCACCGTGTCGTGACACACGTCGGCACGCGTGATGAACTGCCGGTCGTAGAAGCGCGTGCAGTAGTCGAGCAGCAGCTCGATGTTGCGGACGATCAATCGTTTCGAATGCTTGTCGATGTCGTGGTGCAGCTCTGCGCGGATCTTCTCCAGGCAGTCGAGAAAGATGCTCCGCTCGGCCTCCGAGAGGTGCAGCGCCTCGCGGGATTCGTACGAGAAGAACGAATAGCTGCGGATCTCGCGCCCCAGCTGCGTGCCGCGGATCAGATCGGGGTGGAAGATCAGCCCGAAGCCCCGGGGCTGGATCGGCTCGCCGGAGGATTCGACACCCACTACCTGCCCGGGGGCGATGCAGACCACCGTACCCTCCTGATAGTCGTAATACTGGCGGCCGTAGCGCAGGTCGCCGCACTTCACCTCCTTGAGGAAGACGGCATAGAATCCCAGGTTCATGCGCCCGTAGGTGTGGGGCTGCGCGCGGGAGAAGTCCACGACGCTCACCAGTGGATGCAGGGTCTCCTGTCCGAAGAGTTTGTTGTATTGGTCGATCGTGTCGACAGCAAGAATCTCGTCCTTCATGGCAAAGGTTTTTCGGGTTTCGAGGTCCGGATCAACGGGATCCGGGGCATGTGACAAAAATAGTGTTTCCCGGGGAATTGTGCGGCACGCACGGGCGACAAACCGTAATCCGGATACAAAAAACCGGGATGTGTATCCATATCGGGGCGCCGCGGCGGACGGCAGGGACAGAATGCCGGTCCCGGAGCGCGGGAGAGTGCGGAACGAGACGGGAGGCCGCACCGGAAAAAGATCCCGGCCTTCGGGCGGGAACGACTCTTCGAATCGCCCTCCCCGAAAGGTCGGGATCCTTCCACCGGGTTTCGGCCCGGAGCGCCGGCGGCTACTGCGCAATCAGCTCATACACGGCGCTCGTCAGCTCCTTGTTCAGCTCCAGGTAGAAGCCCTGCTCCATGAGCACCCGTCCGCTGATCACCTTGCCGTCGAGCGGACCCTTCTTGTCGGGACGCTCGGGATTCAGCTCGCGGAAGAGGTAGTTGCGGTCGGGATCGAGCCCCTGGAGAACGCGCGACTCGGCGGGAATGCTCCGGATGAACTGCGTGCGATAGAGGAAGTAGACGGCACGATCCTTCTCGGGCGTCACGTACATCAGCGACACGTAGTGCTTCTTGTCATAGGGCGAGATGAGCCGGTAGAGGTCCCCCTGCTGAACGACCGGACGGATATCCTTGTAGGTGGCAATGGCGCGCTTGGCGAATTCGCGCTCCTCGGCCGACAGATCCGAAGGCTTCATCTCCATGCCCAGACGTCCGGTCATCGCCACGTCGAAGCGGAACTTCAACGGCGTCACGCGTCCCGTCTGATGGTTGGGCGAAGCGCTGACGTGCGCGGCCATGACGTTCGACGGATAGTACTGCGACACGCCCCACTGGATGTAGAGACGCTGCAGGGCATCGGTGTTGTCGCTCGTCCAGCACTCGTTGAAATAGGGGAAGTAGGCGTAGCTCATGCGTCCGCCGCCGCTGGCGCAGAGCTGGATCACCAGGTCGGGATACTTCGCGCGGATGCGCTGCAGGGTCTTCTGCAACCCGCGGTGGTACTCGATGTAGAGGTGCGACTGCTTCTCCTTCGGGAGGTAGAGCGACGCGGCATTCTCGATCGAGAAGTTGGCATCCCACTTCATGTAGTAGATATCGGGATTCTCCTGCATGAGCCGGTCCACGACGTTGAAGACATGATCCTGCACCGCGGGATTGCTCATGTCGAGCATCAGCTGCGTGCCGCCGCGGCCCATGACCGGTTCACGGTCGGGCTGGCGCAGCACCCAGTCGGGATGCTTCTCATAGAGTTCGCTCTTCGCGTTGGTCATCTCGGGCTCGATCCAGATGCCGAACTTGATGCCGTATTTCTTGGCCGCGTCGACCAGCCCGCCGATACCCTGGGGCAGCTTCTCGCGGCACACCGTCCAGTCACCGAGCGACGTGGAGCCGTTGTTGCGGGGATACTTCTCGCCGAACCATCCGTCGTCCATCACGAAGAGCTCGCCGCCGATCTCCGAAAACTCCTTCATCATACGCTCCATGCCCTCCTGATTGACGTCGAAGTAGACGCCCTCCCAGCTGTTGAGCAGGATGTCGCGCGGCTGCGTGCCGCCGATGATCTGGTACTGGCGGCCCCAGCGGTGCAGGTTGCGGCTCACGCCCCCCTTGCCCTCGGTGCTGCAGGTCAGCACCAGTTCGGGAGTCTCGAAGCTCTCCTTCGAGGCGAGCCGGTAGTCCGAAGCCTCGGGATTGATTCCCGCAACGATCTCCAGCACGCTCTCGTTGCTCTCCCGGAGGAATGAGAGTTCGTAGTTGCCCGTCCAGAGCAGCGTGCCGCCGATGACGAATCCCCGCTGCTCGTCAGGCTCGCCGCGCGAGACCATGAACGAGGGGTGCGTCACGAACGACGTACGGGCTCCGTCGTGGTTCCCGACCACCTTGCGGCCGCGGTGCAGCGGCTCCTCGACCAGCTGGCACTCGGCGCCCCAGCCGCCGACCAGGTACGAGAGCCACAGCTCGTTGGACTTGACGGGCAGGTAGGCCGAGGCGAAACGCTGGAGCGTCACCGGCTTCCGCGCATCGTTGGTAATCGTCGTGGAGACCTTGATGACATCCACATCGGGAATGGCCTTGTAGCGGACCGCCACACGGAGCGGATGCACGCGATCCTTCAGCTGGAACTCCGTCACCTGCGCCGGGCCCTCCCGGTATTCGCGCACCTGGTCGAGGACCAGCTCCAGCGCATTGTCGCCGTCGGCCTGCTGGACGAGCAGCGCATGTTCGGCCGTGCAGTGTGTTCCGAAGGCCGGGTAGGCATTCCACCAGAGGCCGTTGCCGGTGGCACGGATCTCGTCGAGCGTGGCCGCGGGGCCGTAGTAGACGAAGTTGAGACGGCTCCCCTTTTCGCCGCTGAGCACCATCACGGAGTTCTTCGTCCTCACAAAATAATCTTCGGCCTTCACACCGTGCAGGCACAAAAGGCCACAAACGAGCATCAACAGTCGTTTCATGATTCTTTCAGGTTGTTTGGGTAATAGGTTTTTTGGGTAATTGGTCCGTAAGGGTTTGCGCCGAAGGCCCGGGGCCCGGGCAAACCGATCTCAAAAGTACGAAAAAATTCTGTCAAACATCCCGTTTCGGCAGACTTTCGATACGAAAACGCCTCAAAAAACGAGGAAGGCGAACCCCCTGCACGGGGATTCGCCTTCCATCTCGGCATTCGGGGCGCCTATTCGATCGCCTCGCACCGCTCCGAACCGGCAGGTGCGGCGGCGTTCATCAACAGGGCCGGATGAGCCGGCAGCTGCTGCTTCGTTGCCGCGGAGGCCGCCGGCGAGAGCTCGTTGCCCTCGGCGTCGACAAGCTGTACCATCGTGTAGGGTCCTACGAAGTAGTCCAGCGAGGTATATCCGGAGGCTACCGGCAGGTAATAGTACGACGTCGAACCCGTGCGGCGCTCATAGAGCTCCAGGCAGGTGATCGTGAACGAAACGCCGCTGGTCAGCGATCCGTTGCGGCCGACCATCGTGGCCTTGCCCTTCTCCTCCGAACTGTAGGTGGCCACCAGGTTGGAGGCGTTGGTCGAGTTCACAATACCGAAACTTCCGGGATCGTTCCGGTCGACATATCGGTTGGCCAGATAGAGCGTTCCGGTCGAGGTCGTATAGAGATTGGCCTGGTTACCCGTCACGCGGAGGTTGCCGCCCGAGTAGGTCGCCGCGATGTTCACCAGATCGGCATAGGTCGTATAGCCCCATCCGGTGATCTTGAAGTTCGAGTTGATGACGTTCGGCTTGATGGTGATGTAGAACGTGTAGGAGGTGCCGCTCGTCTCGGACGACGTACTCGTCACGGCCCACTTGCCCAGCCAGCGCTTGTAATTTTCGTTCGTCTCGGCCGGCAGCAGCGACGCGTCTACCGAGAAGGGCACCGAGGTGACGTCGGTCGTCGCGACAAACGCCCCGTCGGCAATGGCGCAGCCGAAGGCGATGGCCACGTACTCCTCGTAGAAGCTCGGGTAATCGAGCGTGTAGGAGCTGGCGCCCTGATAGAGCTGGCTCTGGGCAACCACCTCGGGATCGTCGCCCGAGCCGATGTTGCTGTTGACTATCGCCAGCAGCGCCTGCGTCAGCTTCTTGTCCGTGCGGTAGGACTCGAACTCCGTGCGCGTCATCGTGGTGACGTAGTAGTACTCCGTATCCTTCGACGGCTGGATGTCAACCTGCACGCTCCGGTAGGTCTTCTCCTCCTCGGGAACCGTCAGATTGAACGTGATGTCCGAACGGATCGGCTCCGGAGTCATGAACTTGAAGTCCGCGCCGTCCGACGCCTCGAAGTAGTACTCGTCCTTGAAGGTGAAGTCCTGGGCCGTAACGCCGTCGATGGTGATCGGCTCGTAGAGGCTGATACCCGTCTTGGTATAGATGAACGGCGCATAGACCGTGGTCTGGTCGTCGACCTTGATCGTAAAGCGGCGGTCGGTGCGCGTCACGGGGTACGACTTGCCTTTCACCTCGCACGTATAGGAGAAGAACTCCATGTCCTCGGCGCAGTTCTGGTAGGTCTCCACCTCGGTGGCCCAGTCGGCATCGGCCGGCAGGGGCGTCAGCAGGTAGGTGTTCCCCGAGATGATGCCACGCAGGCGGATCTCCTCCGGCGAGGCCTCCATCACCATGAACTTGTAGTCACCCTCCATGCCCTTGTAGTCGGAACCCAGTCCGTCGGGGTTGCGCGGGTGCACGAAGTAGTTGATCACCGAATTCTTCGTATCGAAATCGAGCGTCACACCCAGATCCTCGCCCAGGGAGTAGAGGCTCGTGACGGCGGTCGCGGGATTGGTCTCCGTCTCGGAAGCGACGGTAACCTGTCCGTCGGCAAACTTGAAGAGAACGTTGTAACCTCCGAACTCCTGCGTCGACGAGGGGAAGTAGCGTACATGCCATCCGTTCGCAGCGCTCTCGAGGGCCGTTTTCGCCTCGGCCTTCGCCGCCTCGATGCGCTCCGAGGCCGACTTGTCGAACAAGTCCTCCTCCTCGAACCAGCACGAAGTGAGCAGGAAGGGAAGCGTCAGAAATGATATGATGGTTGTTTTTTTCATATGCGTAGCGTTTGTCTGAAAACTTTCGGTTATTCGAGCGAATCGAAATCAAGATTGGGAGCCTCGGCAGCACGGCGCAGCACGATCTCGCGCAGTTTGTCGAGATCGATGTTCCAGCTGTTCTTCATGTAGTTGTAGACGATCTCGAATTTGGACTCGATCTTCTCACGTCCGCTGCTCCCGGCCGTGGTCAGCATATCCTCCCACTCGTCGGCCGTGCGGTTGACATAGAGCGAGATGAGTTCCACGAAATCCTCGCTGTCGGCCTTCGACGCATAGGGCGAGATGAAACCGTCCTTGAGCGCCGACTCGTCCGTCTTATAGACGTCGAAGCACTGGTCCTGAACGTAGTCCGGGCCGGAAATCTCGGCAAAATCCGTCGAATAGGGCTTCGTCTGGTTGAGGATGTGTCCGAACTCGTGGTGAAGGGTCTTGAAGTACGAGGTCTTCGCGTTGACCGTCGCGGTATTGAGTCCGTCGACGTTGTAGAGCGTGATCTTCGCGCCGGCCTCGGCCGTTCCCAGCACCACCGATCCGTTGGTCTTGTAGGCGTACGAACCCACCAGGTAGAGAATCTTCGGGAAGTAGGCCTTGATGAAGTCCGTGCTGCCCGTGATCTCGTCATAGGCCTGCAGGCACATGTGAAGCACCAGCTTCGACATGGCGATCGACTGCTCGTAGCTGGCCGGCGTCAGGTAGTAGCTCATGTCCGACTCGATGTCCTCGAAACGGTACTTGAACTGGATGTTGTAGGGCTCCACGTAGTTGCGCTGCAGCCAGCGGTCGAAATCGTTCTCCTCCGTCGTGGACTCCCGGATCACACTCGTCGAGCTCAGATCATCGTCGTTCGAGCAGGCCGCCAGGGAGAGCAACGCCACCGAAGAGAAAAGTATGATCAAAAATCGTTTCATAATATGCTTGCGTTTTTAGTTTCTCGGATTGGGGGTCAGACCGGCCGCAATGACGTCGGACGGCAGCTGCAGAGCTCGGCGCGGATCGGGAGTCCCGTTCTCGTCGCTGATCTTGTCGGTAATCTGCAGCACGGTCTCGTCATCCTCGTCCAGCGTATAGCGGTAAACCGTGATGCCGAAGCGCCGCGTGTCGAACCAGCGCATGCCTTCGTGCAGGAACTGGTAGCGACGCAGGAACAGCACGGCCTGGAGCATGCTCTCCTGAGGACCGCCCTTCTCCAGGGCGTTGTACGGTGCGGCGAAGAGCTCCTTCTTGGGGTTGAGCGTCTGCGGGCTCGTGTCCGAGGTCTTGCCCACGTAGAGCTGCGAGTAGTCCTTGTAGGTCTCCTTCGCCCACTTGATGATCGACTCCTCGGTCATCGGCGTGAAGCCCGAAGAGAAGAGGTTCGAGGCATACATGTTCATGTCGGCCAAGGCGCTCTCCACGGCGCTCGGATCCTCCTGCATCTTCATCACGTAGGCCTCGGCGCGGTTCAGCAGCGCCTCCTCGGTGGTGAAGAGCACCGATACGCCCTTCGAATAACCCGTTCCGGCCACCGGATCCGTATACTGGAAGGTATACCAGATGCGCGGCAGGATGTACTTGCCCGACGAGGAGAGCACCGTGTGCCCCACCTTGAACTGCACGCCCGTGCCCCACGGACCGCCGTACTTCGGGGCAACGGTCTCATAGGTTCCCTGCAGCTTGCCGTGCGCATAGCGTCCGCCCGTGGAGTACCATCCGAAGAGCGTGCCGCTGGTCGACGTGGCGGCCTGCACGAGGAAGTTGGCCGAGCTCGACGACTGTACGTAGGCCTGGTGACGACTCGAACTGTTGGGAATGGCCGCAATCGCGTCGTAATCGCGCATCAGCGACGTCGGGTTGGAGGTCAGCGCCATGCCCGCATACTTGATCGCGTTGTCCCAGTCGTGGATGAAGAGGTAGTAGCGCGAAGCGAAGCAGCAGGCCGCCTTGTAGTTGAAGTGGTATTTGGGAACCGAGTAGGAGGTATCGTCGATCAAGGGAATACCCTCCTCGATATCCTTGCCGATCTTCTCGTAAACCTCCTTCAGCGTGCCGCGGTCATACTGCGGGTTGAGGTCCGTTTCGGCGTGGTCCATGTAGGGGATGCCCAGATACTGATCCGCCGTGTCGGGGTTGTAGGGCATGCAGAAGAGGTTGGCCAGCACGAAGTGCGCATAGGCCCGGCAGAGCAGCGCCTCGCCCTTGCTGGCCTTGAGGCTCGTGGTGACGGGTCCGCCCATATCCTCGATGGCCGACAGGGCCTGGTTCGCATTGGCGATGCAGCTGTAGTTCGCGCTCCAGATGTTGCGCGGCGAGTCGTTGCCCGTGGTCACGTTGTCCGACCACTCGTAGATATCCTCCAGAAGCTGGGAGTAGTTCTTGGTGATGCCCCGGTCGCAGACGTTGTCCGACGAGAGCTCGGCAACGACCTGATAGCTGCCCGAACCGCTCACGTAGGCCGAGACCAGGATATTGGCAATCTTGTCCTCGGAGTCCAGCGTCGTACGAAGATCGGGATTCTGATCGAGAAAGTCGCTGCACGAGGCGAAGGTCATCACCGCCGCCAGACCGCTCAAACAATAAATGATATTTCTTTTCATACCTAATCTTTCAAGTGTTAATTACAAACCGATGCGGATCGTCAGGGTGAACTGACGGGGAACAGGCGCGGCAACACCTCCGGTATTGAAGAACTCCGGATCCTGGCCGTTGAGCTTCTTGTCGGCGTAGAGCAGGAAGAGGTTCGTGGCCTGCAGCTTGAGCGAGAGCGACGAGAGGCGCAGCTTCGAGATCATCTGCTTGGGGAAGTCGTACGACAGCGACACCTCCTTCAGACGGATGAAGTCACCCTTGGCGATGCGGGCCGTCGAGTAGTTGTAGGCGTTGTACCCGTACTTGATCGAGGAGTTCTGCTGCAGCTGACGCTTCGAGGCGATGGCCGGAATATTCGTGATCGCCTCGTCGCCGGCCACCATCCAGCGGTTCTTGAACTCCCGCGGCATGGCGTCGAGATCCGAGTAGGAGCTGCTGAAAACCGGGTTCAGACGCACCACGTTGCCGAACGAGTAGGTCATGAAGACGTTCAGACGCCACCCCTTGTACTGGAACGTGTTGCCGAAGCTTCCGAGGTCCGTCGGATCCACCGGTCCCGAGTATACCAGATTGTTGCGCAGGTGATCCTCGTCGCTGTCCTGGAAGTCGAACGAGTCGGTGCTCACCACGCCTTCGGTGTTGACCACCTGGGGAAGTCCCGTTTCGCTCAGCCCCGCGTACTGGAACGAGAAGAGCGACCGGGCCGGATAGCCCTCCATCGTGAAGCCCGTTCCGGAAACCAGCGTCATGGCGCGCGTCGAGGTCTCGAGTTTGGTCACCTCGTTGTTGATGTGCGAATAGATGAAGTTCGTCGTCCAGCTGAAGTCCTTGGTCTGGATGTTCTTCGTCGAGAGGCTGATCTCCACGCCGTTCGACTTCATCTCGGCCACGTTGCCGTACTTCGAAACCTCGCCGCCGATACCCTGCGTGGTCACGGTGCCGATCAGGTCGAAGTTGTCACGCTTGTACCAGTCCATCGCCAGGTTGATCCGGTTGTTGAGGAAGCCGGCGTCGATACCGATGTTCAGCTCGTGCTTCTTCTCGTAGGTCAGCTGGGCGTTCTCCAGGCTCGTCACCTCGAGACCCGGCTCACCGTCGCCGCTCGTCGGACGCCACGGAGTCACCGATTCGATGACGGCCAGCGAGTTGGTCACGTACGACGGTCCGCGGTCGGCCGTCAGCGAGTAGGAGGCCTTCAGCGAGAGGTGCGACATGGCCGAACGGATCTTGTCGAAGAACTTCTCCTCGTGCATGTTCCATGCTCCGGAGATGTTCCACGTCGGAAGCCACCGTGCCCGACGGCTCTTGCCCATCTTGTTGGTTCCCTCGTAGCGGTAGGTGCCGTTGATCGTATAGCGGCCCATGTAGGAGTAGGTTCCGTTGAAGAAGAAGGCTACCTCGCGGTAGAACGAATCGCCGATCGTATAGTAGTTGCTCAGGTTCTCCGTACCCTGCTTGAAGGCCAGGTAGTCGTAGTAGGGCTCCATGCCGTTGCTGTACTGCAGACCCCAGCCGCGGAACCACGTGTTGTGACGGTCGATCTTGTTCGTCGACATACCTCCGTAGAGATTCATGATGTGCTTCCCGGCGAAGGTCTTGTTGTAGGTCGCCGACAGACGGAAGTCATACGAGAGCATCTTGTTGTCCGTGCGCTCGAAGATACCGCCGCGCGGCAGCACGGTTACCGGTACGGCATAGGGGTTGTCCGGATCCGTGTAGAGGTAGGGGTTGTTGTCACGAACGGTCGTCGGCTCCACCGTGCGGTAGGCGATGGCCTGGTTCGACTCCTCGGTGATGTTGTGCTCCTGCACCGACGCCTGGTACTTCACGGCGCCCAGCAGGGCGAGGTTCAGCCCCTCGACCGGCGTCCACTTCAACTCGCCCTGGAACTTCGTCTCCACCACCGACAGGTCGATGTAGTTGTTGTCCAGCTCGTGCAGAATGTTGAACGGCGCATAGTTCCGCGTGTAGAACTCCTCGGGGTCGAGCGTCCGCGACGTGTTCAGCGCATAGGAGTAGGGGTTGATGTCGAATTCGCGCTTCACCTCGCCGGTCACGTAGTTCGTGGCCGAGGAGAGCGTTCCCGGAGCCTTCTGCTTACGGTACGAGCCGTTCGAGATCAGGTTCAGCGACAGGTTCTTGAAGATGTTGTACGTGGCGTTGATGTTCGCCGTGTAGCGCTCCACCTTGCTGGTCTTCGTCCATCCCGGATCCATCATGGCACTCAGCGATGCATAGTAGGAGGATTTCTCCGTTCCCGAGGTGAGGCTCACCGAGTGGGTGTGCATGACGTTGTTGTTGAACAGCTCCCGGAACCAGTTCGTGTTCCGGTACTCGGCAGCCCGCAGGTAGCCCGCACGGCTGGCGTCGTCGTTGCCCAGCTGTCCGGCGGCGATCATCTGGTACATCTTTCCGAAGACGCCGCTCTCCGAGTCGGTCATCGTCTCGGCGAGATTCAGCCAGCCCTTCTTCTGCATGTCCATGTAGACCGACATCTGGTCCTGGGAGTTCATGATGTTGAAGTCCTTGTAGGAGGGGATCATGCGGTAGGTGAACTCACCCGTGTAGTTGATCGAGCTCACGCCCGCGCGACCGCGCTTGGTCGTGATGACGATCACACCCGCCATGGCGCGCGCACCGTAGATCGAGGTGGCCGAACCGTCCTTGAGGATGTTGAAGCTCTCGATGTCCTCGGCGTTGAGACCCGCGATGGCCGAAGCGATCAGCGTCGTGGCGTCGCCCGACGAGAGGGCGTCGGCGTCAATGTCGACGATATCCTCCATGATGACTCCGTCCACCACCCACAGCGGCTTGGAGCTTCCGTAGATCGACGTCGCTCCGCGCACGCGGATCTTGGGCGCCGTACCGAAGGTTCCGGAGACGTTCTGCACCGAGACACCGGCCGAACGGCCTTCCAGACCGCGGCTGATGTCCGCCATACCGGCCAGCTTCACATCATCGGCAACCAGCTGATCGGCGGCACCCGTAAAGAGACGTTTGTCCATCTGGGTCATACCCGTTACCACCACGGCCTCAACATTCTGGGTATCGGGTTCGAGCTGAACCCGCACCTTCGAGGCCACGTCGACTTCCTGAGTCTTGTAACCCACATAAGAGATCTGGAGTTTTCCCGACTGGGGCACTCCCGAAAGCTCGAACTCTCCGTTGACATTGGTAGAGATACCAATTGTCGGGCGGTCCTTGAGAACCACGGTAGCACCGATAACCGGCGTCCCGTTCTCGTCGACGACCAGGCCTTTGACCGTCCGCGTTTGGGACGAGGCCGTCAGCACGCTAAATACCGCCAATAACGATAAAAGGAGATTTTTTACCATAGGCAGAGATTTAAAAGATTAATTATGAATGAGTTTGATGATGTGAGAGCGACGAGGATCTTTCCGACGGTCCGGGAGCAGGAGTAACAACGGGCCTATTGCCGGAGGATTCCGGCAATCAGACGTTCCGGTGACTGCGACCGGCAAACCTACACACGCCGGGGGGACGGGCAGCAGGAAGGAGGAGAAGATCAGGGAGAGCAGCTCCGGACTGACATGGATCCGCTCTTCGGAGACAAACGACCGACAGGCGGCCTCGGGGAGGAGGTCGCCACGGCGTTTGCCCGCCCGGGGCGGGAGCATCGCATGCAGACGGAGATTCAACAGGGCGTCCGACAAGGAGAGGGGACGCCTCCGGGCCGGAGTGCCCGGTTCAGAAATCGGATCAACAGCCGAAGGAGTCGGGGGGGGGGAATTTGGCATCCCGATACACGGGGACGACGGATGAGGGCCTCATCAGACACATCCGGCGACACAAAGCGACAACCGCCGACCTCACCTTATACATAAAGTAGCCTCCTCCCATATAACGACTGTGACGCAACTCTTATTTATTACACAAATATAATAAATTCGCCCGAAAAAAACAAAATTCCGGCCTAAAAAACGTATCATTCCATTTATTTTCTCCGATTTTCGACACCTTTGCGCAAAATAAAAGGCATTTCAGAGAGAATAACACAAATTCAGACACATCAACCTGCGACACATTTCGATTATTTTTAATTTTTCACGCTTCGGGCCGAAAATCGCAACATATCGCAACCGAAATTATTAAATTTATTCAGGATTGTAAGAAAATTCCCCTCCGCAGGCACGCCCCGCCCCGACGGACAGGGGGGGGCATGCCCCGAGGAGATTTTCGGCACGGAGATCAGATGTTGTAGGCACTCTCGCCGTGCTCGTAGTAATCCAGGCCGTCCTCCTCGACGCGACGGTCGACACGCAGCCCGATCGTCCGGCGAATGATCCGGAAGAGGATGCTTCCGCACAGCAGCGCCCACACGGCATAGACCGCCGCTCCGAGGAGCTGCACCCCGACCATCCGCCATCCGCCGCCGTAAAGGAGTCCCCCGTCGACGGCGAAGAGGCCGGTCAGCACCGTTCCGAGCGATCCGCAGACCCCGTGCACGGAGATGGCGCCGACGGGATCGTCGACCTTGACGATCCGGTCGAAGAGGTCGACGGCGAAGACCATCGCCGTGCCGCAGAGGATGCCGATGAGGGCCGCGCCGACCGGCGAGACGGCATCACATCCGGCCGTGACCCCCACGAGACCCGCCAGCACGCCGTTGAGCGACAACGACAGCGAGGGCTTTCCGTAGCGGATCCACGCCACGGCCAACGCCGCCAGGGCCCCCGCCGCAGCGGAGATGTTCGTATTCATGAAGACCAGCGAAGCGCTCTGCTGCAGCTCGGGCGTCGAGATGCCCACCGTGCTGCCGGGGTTAAACCCGAACCACCCCATCCAGAGAATGAAGACTCCGAGCGTCGCGATGGTGAGGTTGTGCCCGAGGATGGGACGGGGCTTTCCGTCCTTGTACTTCCCGATGCGGGGTCCGACCAGCGCCGCGCCGACGAATGCCAGCCAGCCGCCGACCGAGTGCACGATGGCCGACCCGGCGAAATCGTGGAAGCCCAGCGCCGCCAGCCAGCCGCCGCCCCAGGTCCAGTGCCCGGCCACGGGGTAGATCAACGCCGAGATGAAGATGCAGTAGACCAGGTAGGCCCGGAACTGCGTACGCTCGGCCATGGCTCCGGAGACGATCGTGGCGGTCGTGGCGCAGAACATCGTCTGGAAGACCAGGAAGGCCGTCTGCGGAATGTTGTCGGGGATTGCGGCCCCCGGCTCGAAGGGGTTGGCCAGCAGCCCCGCAAAGGCGTCGGCACCGAACATGAGGCGGAATCCGAGCAGCCAGAACAGCAGCGCCCCGAAGCAGAAGTCGAGCAGATTCTTCATCAGGATGTTGGCCGTATTCTTCGAGCGGGTGAACCCGGCCTCCACCGAGGCGAATCCCATCTGCATCATGAAAATAAGGATGGCGGCAAGCAGCACCCACACGGTGTCGACCGCCGAAACGAGCCCGTCGATACGGGCCACAGCGTCCAAATTGTTCTCCATAACCTGAAAATTTTAACCTGACCAGAGATTGAAATGCGCCGTCTTATCTTTTCTTGTTCGTCGATGCGGCGGCTGCGGCCGCGGCTGCCGCAACCTCCTCGGGGGTACGCTTCTTGTTGATCAGCTCGTCGCAGCGCCCCGTGCGGATGCTGTAATAGTGGTCGATGTCGGAGACCCATACCCGGCCGTCGCCGATCTCGCCGGTGCGGGCCGTGCGGATGATGGTGTCGATCGCCGTGTCGCACAGCTCGTCACGCACGATCAGGATCAGCATCATGCGTTCGATGATGTCGGTTTCGTACATCACGCCGCGGTAGACCCTGCGGTTGCGGGCATGCCCCGATCCGCGCACATCGACATAGGAGAACCATTCCACGCCGCTCTCCAGAAGCGCCTCCTTTGTCTCCTCGAACTTGGTTCGACGGATGACAGCTTCGATTTTCTTCATAAAAAAACAGGTGATATTTGGATAATAAACAGGTACGACAACGTACTGAAACACCCGGCCCCGGGGAGACCGGGACCGCCTGGTGGAGCATCAGAAACGGGGATTAAAAAAGAAAAAACGCCTCGCGAAACAGGAGAGTTTCGGAGACGTCAACGCTGTCGGGAGGCGACGGTCTTGAGCGTGACGAGCATTCGTCGCTCATTGTGGACTTCCGTATGGAGGTATCGCCTCATAATCTGGGTCATTGAACTAATGCAAATATATGCATTCTTAAAATAATTTCAAAACAAAAGGGGGATAAATTTTTCAAAAAATTAAAGAATACTGTGGCGCGGCAGCAGGGCACACAGTGCAAATCGCTAAAAAACAAAATAATACGCTCCCGGATGGGCAGTAACAGATGGAAAGGCGGCAGAGGTCGCGGGCCCGGCCGATCAGGAAGGGCGGGAGGCATCGGAGCCCGGACAGCAGATCAAAAGGAGATGAAGCCACCCGAACCGCGAGGGACAGACGGGGCGACAGTGTTTCAACGGAAGAAGGGTCGGGAGAGGCCCGGAGAGGGGCGATTGTTACGGCGGTAAATTTTACTGTCGTAACAGAATCGCGCAATCAAAACGACGCCGCCAGGTCCGCGAAAGGAGCAGTTCAACCGAGATCATGGAATCGCCACTTGCCACTCGCCGCACCGCATTCTCGTCGTGCACCGCGTCCCCATCATACACCGTGTCCCCACCGCACCGTATTCTCATCGTGCACCGTGTTCCCCGCCGCACCGTGTTCTCATCGTACGCTGTGTTCCCGCCGTGCACCGTGTTCTCATCGTATGCTGTGTTTCCGTCGTACGCTGTATTTCCGCCGTGCAAAGCCGACGGCGGCGGATGACTATATAATATAAAAGGCTTGCTCATGGCCGGGGCGACCGATCCACGACAATTTCCTCCACGACCGGAAAGATACCGGAAGTCCGCCGGACTCGGGGAGGACAAAAGCATGACAAAACAAAAACCGCATTGTAGACATCTGCAACGCGGTTTCTGTGAGGTCTGAAGAGGACGCCATAAATTTGAATCGAATTTTACCGATTTTAATTTTATTTTATCTATATATCAATATTTTACAGCTGTTTTTCATCAACTGCGAGGTCTGGAAGTTTTCGAAAATTCGGCCGATGTATGACAAATGTATGACAAAAATGATTACATTTGCAGCAGACAAAACCTCCTGACCTATGGCTTCATTCTGCTACCGCATCCGCTCGACCCAGAAAAACAAACTGGTCAAAATCCAAATTCTCTTCACGGTTGGCCGCGGCAACCAGTTCTACGTCGACAGCCAATATATGGTGTTGACGGACGC
>CALUMQ010000039.1 GCA_944321765.1 uncultured Alistipes sp. | reverse complement strand
GCTTCAGCGTCCGCACCAGCACCTTGAAATGTTTGACCCGGGACTCGGACAGTTTGTGAGCCGCAAGGTACTCCTCCGTCAACGAGAAAAAGTCGCGTTTCTTCTCCTCAACGGGATTGGTTGCCTTTGGGCGCAACGTCCGACGAATCAACTTTTCAAGCCACTCCTGCGTAACGGTCGATTTATCATCGGTTGCCTCAATCGTGTGTTCGATCACGTCGACCAACTCTTTCAGCTTCGCTCGCTTGGACAGCAGAGCGTTCCGCTCCTCGCCCGGGATATTCGGAATGTTGATGTCGTTCTTCTTGCCCCAACGTTTGCGGTCGATCCAGATGCCCGACGGCATGCGCAAACGCAGTTCCCGCGAAATGTAGACCCGAAAATTGATCTGAGACTCCCCGGCACTGTTCTCTCCCTGAGCCAGTACATACATGACTTTTGCCATAGACTCACCATTTGATGCTTCGCAAATATGTGATTTATATTTGAATACATCAACAAATCCGTGTCCGCACTGTGTCCGCATTTATGAAAAACGCCTAAAACAGGAAAGACCAATATTCATTCACATGAATATTAAAATACTATAATACAAATAGTTATGAAATAATCTAAAATTCAACCATTTGTATTCGTTTGCACGAATTGATCCTTGTCCTGGGCACTGGAAACCCCGTTTGAGGAGACTCAGACGGGGTTTTGCTTTCCAAATCCCGCAGCATGGAAGCATATGAACCGGACCCATCTCTCTCGGAAAATCTCCGATAAAAGAGATTCCCAAACGATAAAAATCACCAGCCTGTACCCTAAAACAAGTTTTAACGCTATCTTTGTAGGGACATTCTCAATACCTAAACAAAGAATCATCATGCGAAGAACCTTTACTCTGCTCCTGGGGCTCCTGCTGAGTCTGCCCCTTGCGGCCAAAGACTTCGGTCTGGAATCCCCGAACGGGAAAATCGGTGTGGCGGTCCATGTCGACAAGCAAATCACCTACACAATCTACGGAGACAGGAAGCCTCTGCTCAAGGATAACTCCCTGGGGCTGAAGCTCAGTCACCAGGCCTCGACCCGCCAGATACAGCTGGCCCGCCACCGCACCACCTCCTCCGAACGCTCGTTCCAGCCCGTCGTTCCCTACAAGTTCTCCACCGTCGAGGACCACTACAACGCACTGCGCCTCGACTTCCGCGGCGGCTGGTCCGTGGAGTTCCGGGCCTATGACGACGGCGTGGCATATCGTCTGATCACCGACTTGAAGGATTCGATCAAGGTCCTCAACGAGGAGTTCACGATCCACTTCCCCACCGACTACACCGCCGTCATCCAGCAACCCGGGGGCTTCAAGACCGCCTATGAGGAGCCCTACGAGCAGGTCGGAACCACGGAGTGGAGCGCCGCAGGACGCATGGCCGTGCTGCCCGCACTGCTCGACACCAAACAGGGCTACAAGATCCTCATCAGCGAAGCCGGACTGGCGGATTACCCCTGCATGTTCCTCACCGGCGAGCGTGACAACGGCATGAAGGGCATCTTCCCCAAGGTGCCGCTGCGCTCCGAGGAGTGGGGCGACCGCAGCATGCGCATCCTCGAGGAGGCCGACTACATCGCCGCAACGGCCGGCGAGCGCACCTTCCCGTGGCGCTACTTCGTCATCGCAGACGAGGACGGCAAACTGATCGAAAACACGATGACCGCACGGCTCTCCGAACCCTGCGAGATCGACGATCCCTCGTGGATCCGTCCCGGACAGGTGAGCTGGGACTTCTGGAACGCCGCCTCGCCCTACGGGCCCGACGTCGACTTCGTAGCGGGATTCAACACCGAAACCTACAAGTATTTCATCGACTTCTCGGCACGCTTCGGCATCCCCTACATGATCATGGACGAGGGGTGGGCCAAGGATACCCGCGATCCCTTTACGGCCAATCCGTATGTCGACCTGCAGGAGCTGATCCGCTACGGACGGGAGAAAAACGTGGGAATCATCCTCTGGCTCCCGTGGCTCACGGTCGAGAAGCACTTCGATCTGTTCGAGAAGTTGAGCGACTGGGGCATCGTGGGGCTGAAGATCGACTTCATGGACCGCAGCGACCAGTGGATGGTGAACTTCTACGAGCGCGTGGCACGCGAAGCGGCCCGTCACAAGATGATCGTCGACTTCCACGGAGCCTTCAAGCCTGCGGGCCTTGAGTACCGCTATCCCAACGTTCTCTCGTACGAGGGTGTGCGCGGCATGGAGCAGATGGGCAGCTGCACGCCGGCCAACTCCGCATGGATGCCCTACATCCGCAACGCCGTCGGTCCGATGGACTACACGCCGGGCGCCATGATCAGCATGCAGCCCGAGGCCTACTGCGGAAACCGCCCCAACTCGGCAAGCATCGGTACCCGTGCCTACCAGATGGCGCTCTACATCCTCTTCGAATCGGGCGTGCAGATGCTCTCCGACAACCCGACGCTCTACTACCGCGAGGAGGAGTGCACACGCTTCATCTGCGACGTTCCGGTCACGTGGGACGAGACCCGCGCGCTGTACGCCGTGGCCGGAAAACAGACCATGGTGGCCAAGCGCAAGGGCGACAAGTGGTACATCGGAGCCATCAATGCCGAGGATGATCCGCGGGACATCACCTTCAACGTGCCGCTCGACTTCCTCCCCAAGGGAAAGACATTCCGCATGACGAGCTTCGAGGATGGCATCAACGCCTTCCGCCAGGCCATGGACTACCGGAAGAAGGTGCGTGAGGTGACCGCCGACGACACGATCACCGTACAACTCACCCGCAACGGAGGCTGGGCGGCCGTAATCGAGTAGTGCCCGCCATATCCATCCGCAACAACCGGAAACACCCGGATCCTTTTGTCAGGATCCGGGTGTTTTCATGACATGCCGGAGAGGAGTCACCGGCGACAGTCTCACGCAGAGGGCGGTCACACGCGGACGTAGCCCGCCTCCGTACGGCGGATCACCCCCTGACGAACCAGCTGTGCAAGGGCCCGCGAGAGTGACGGACGCGTCACGCCGAGAATGAAGGCCGTCTCCTGAAGATTCTGCACCGAACCGTACTTGTCGAGGTACCCCAGCAGCCGCGAGGTAAGTGTCTGCAGGGCAAACTCCTTGAGCCGCGTGCTCAGAAAGATGCTGTGGTCGGAGAGAATGGTCAGAAAGTTGTGCAGTACGGTGCGGTCCTGCTCGATGAGACTCTGCACACACTCCCGGCCGATAATCCACGCCCGACACTCGCTGCGCGCCACGATCGAAACGGGATAGAGCGCCTCGGTGCTGAACAGAAACGGCGATGCAAGCACGTCGGGGGCCGACAGGGCATCGAAGGAGAGTTCACGCCCCTCGTCGCTGGTCATCAGCGCCTGGACACGCCCCCGGTACAGGAGAAACAGCGAACGGCACGCATCATTCTGCAGAGCAAGGAATTCGCCCCGGCGAAAGGTTCCGCAACGCCCGGGCATTTGGTCGAGCAGCGCCCCGACCACCGCACGGTCACACCCGCGAAACAAGGGCGTATCGAGAATTTCAGAACTCATAGATCATTGATTGACAATCACTTGAAACCGTCCGTAACAAATGTTACGCCAAGTATCGTTCCGACGATGTATATTTGCGCCCGCAAAAAGGAGACGGCAGTCCGACCCGATACACCGGGTTTCGTACAACGGAGATCCTTGTGCAAAAGTACAAAAAATAACTTCGGAATGAAGAGAATCGCCTACGTTTTATTGGGCTGCATGGCCCTGATGAGCGGATGCCGGAGCGATGAGACCCCGGCCCCCCGCCCGTCGGAAAGCGACACCGTGCGCTTCCCGCTCCAATACGTCGGATATGACGACTCAGCAACCCGCAGCGACCTGCGGCAGACGGCCGACTACGACCGCGTGGAGTTCTGCGTGACAGGCACAGACGGGGCCGTCGTGACCGGGATCAAGAGTCTTTATGACGCTTCGACGTCGGAGATCCGCATCGAGGGGCTTCGCGAGGGCGAGTACCGCCTGCTGGTGCTGGGTATCCGCGGCAATGCCGACACCGACCGGGTGACGATCCACCGCATCGGACACATCGACGACGAATGGCTCTCCTTCCCGGCCGATCTGCAGCAGCCTCTCGCCGCGGAGTACTTCTACTCGCAGACGCCCTTCCGCGTGGTTGCCCAGGCCGGAGAACGCGGACAGGTCTACGTATCCGAGATGGAGGGTGAACCCGTGCAGCGCCGCATCATCGGACGCACCGATTTCGAGTTCACGTTCAACAACCTCTACGTCGAGACGGCGCTTCAGCACCGCGAGGCAACCATCGACGCACCGCAGTTCCGCACCGGATTCACGGCGGCCGGCACCTTCGACGGCGCCAGCAGCGGAGGCTCCTTCACGGTAGACCTCGACGAAGACCGCTCCTTCTGCTTCCCGCCGACCGCCGACGGAGCGCCGCTGCGCGGAAGCGTCGAACTGACGACCCGCAACTACCGCGGGCACACCGAAAGCCGCGCCTACGCCTTCTCGCTCGAGGAGGTCGCCCAGAACCGCATCGGACACATCCGCACCGCGGTGGTTCATCCCGACGATGCTTCGGCCACGGCATTCGTCACCGGGCAGGCTCTCGAACGCCTCGGGGTGAAGTACATCCTGCAGGACGACGAACCCGTCTCGGTCTACACCGATGCCGCCCAGCGGTCGTTCAACACCTCGGCGCCGCTGCAGATCGCCGCAACCGGCGACGGGAGTCTGCACGTCCGCTTCTACTCGCCGCGGGAGCTCTCCGACGTGCTCATCCGCGCACGCATTGCCTCGCAGGCCGACGGCGAATTCTTCGACCTGGCCTACTTCGACCGCATCCCGGCCTTCGCGGACCTCTATGCGGAGCTGATGGTCGCACAGCGCGTCGGATTCGCCCGCACGGAGTCGGGGCGCATTGTCGAAATCGGTCCCCTGACGTCGGAGGAGCTCGCCGCGGCGGAGTTCCGCGTCGTGTCGGGCGATCCGTTCTGGGAGAAGCTCACCGCCATCGTTCACGGCTGGAACATCAGTTTCGCGCTCTACGGAGGCGATCCCTCGAAGCCCGACGGAGGTCCCGTGGGCAACTGGATGGGAATACGTCCGGTACACTGTCGCGAGGCGGTTGCGCTCTTCCTCAACTTCACCTATATGATCGACATGCCCGAGCATGAAGAGATTCTCCGCCAGAACGTCGACCGTCTCTACGGAAACGGCGGCGTCGAGGACAAGGTCTCCGTGGAGACCGTGCTGCGGCAGATGCGCCAGCCGCGCACGCTGCGCGTGGGACTCGTCTATCCGGGCAACGGCGTTGTGGGGCTGGGCGGCGGAACCACCTTCGGGGCCTATCAGCAGGCGTGGTTCCAGCACTATTTCAACACCTACTCGTGCGAAATCATGTTCCACGAGCTGGGGCACGTGATGGGATACAGCCACAGCAGTTCGTTCACCTACGGACCCTGGGCCCAGGAGCTGATGAACCACTTCTATGTGGACCACATCGCCGAGATGCCCATCGACTCCCCCTCGTACCTCAACAGTTCACAGAATCCCAACAAATATTGACACGACCATGAAAATGCGAGATATTTCAATCTGGACGGCGGCACTCCTCCTCGGGACGCTTCTCACGACGGGGTGCTCCAAGGAGTCTGCGGACGAAGGCCTCTCCGCAGCGGGCCGTCCCCTCACCCTGCGGCTCAAAGCCGAGGGGGTGACGACGGCGACCCGCGCCATTGCAGACGACAGCATGCTGGAGACAGTGACCGCATACCGCTTCGTCGGAGGCGTGCTGGCCGAGACGCTTCCGGCAGAGGTGGGGTCCGACGGTATCTGCACGCTCTACCCCACGGCCCCGGAGGGCGAACTGCGGCTCGTTGCCAACGATCGCAGCGGACTCTTCGACGGAGTGCAGCCGGGTGTCACAACCTTCGAGGAGTTCGGGCGGACAACCGCCACGGTCGGAGAGATGACAGCCGGACGGCTGCTGATGAACGGCTCGACGGAGCTCTCCGCATCGCTCTCGGGAATCAGAAGCGTGCTGCTGCGGCGCAGCGTCGCACGCCTCGACATCGCTTCGCCGGATCAGGATGTGGAGGTGCTGCGCGTCACGATCCGCGGGATTGCCCGCAGCGGGTACGTCATCGAACCCGCTGCGCCCGCAACGCCGGATGGCGTCGAGCGGAGTGACTTCACGAAGGAGTATGCCGAAACGCCGCTGACCAATGCCCGGGAGCCGCTGCTCTACCTCTGCGAACAGACGGGAACGCCCCTCGAAGCCGAGGTGCTCGTCTCGTTCGGCGGCGGCCGGCACCGCATGACTGCAACGCTTCCCGGCACCCTCCGGCGCAATACGGTCTACACGCTCCGGGTTCACGGTGCGGGCAGCGACCTGCGCGTGTCGGTGGATGCGGACGGATGGGAAGAGGGCGCCGCGACCGATGCACGGCCCGATCTCAGGGGGCTGGTCGACGTCGAAGCCTCGACGCTCCCCGCAAACGTTCGCGTAAGCGACAGCCGGGATTCGGTCTACGTGGGCTACCTCGGAGCGACGTTCCGCCTGTCCGTGCGTGCCGAGGCCGGGGCCACGGTCGATGTCGAGGGGGCCGCGCGCGGCGTGACAACCTCGGTCGAGGCCGCGACGCGGGCGCTGGAGCCCGTGGCCGAGGTTGCCGTGTCGAGTCCGCGGAGGGTACCCGGCGAGAAGCGCCAATACCTCTATCTGACGGTACGGCACGGGGATGTGCACAGGGGGCGCATCGTCGTGGTCTTCGAGCCGAATCCGATCCTGCCGAGCGGTGCACTGGCCTTCGATGAGGAGGGCTGCTGCGACTTCGGGAAATATGTCGACGGGGAGCTGGGGCGCCTCACGCTGCCCGAGGGACGGACGATCCGCGTGGAGTTCGACGGCGGGGAGGATCCGTGGCTGAGGCTGGCGGAGGAGCAGGGCGCCTGGCGCGTGCTGGGCGGCTGGAAGCCCAACGACCCGAAGGCCGACGGACGGACGCAGGAGGCCCGGATCGTCATCGCCGCAGCCGACGGCAGCGACGCCGAGCAGTATGTCGTCCGGCGCCGCAACGAGGGGCTTCCGGTCGTGAAGATCGGCGACACGTGGTGGTGCAAGTACAACCTGCGCGGGAACGTGAAGTCGTTCGACGACCAGATTTCGATTCAGGAGGATCCGGCCGGAGATGCCGCACTGGCCGACTACCTCGCCGCATGCTCCGACGACGAACTGCTGCGGATCCTGGGCGGGCAGTACCAGGCGGGAAATTCCGACGAACTGCCGCTGCGCTACGCCGACGGAGCCTACTACTACGAAGGAATGGCGGCCACGGCCGGGAACTTCGGCACGCTGGACCCGACGGCGATGGCTCCCGACGGATACCGCATCCCCTCCTACGACGACTACGCCTTCTTCGCCGCCAACGAGAACTACAACCTCGGAGGCGTGGGGACGCGCACCTACCGCAATGCCGCCGGGGAGGAGATCACCGTCCGCATTCTCGAACGCGAGGCGGCGTTCCTCGGACACGACTACGGCACCGTGGCACTCTACGAATTCCGCGCGGGCGGGAGCCGCTGGACGCTCTGCGGCCTCGGACACCAGTGGAACACCACTCCGGGAAACATCGCCCGCATGACGCTGCTGCTGGCCACCTGGGGCAACGCCTCGCGGAGCTGGAACATGGAGGGATACGCCCAGGCGGACCGTCCGAACCAGAACTGGTTGAAGTATTCGAGCCAGAATACCACCAAGACGCGTGTCATACGGTGTGTGAAGACTCCCGTGGAGTACATCTACGAATAAATTCCACATGCGATTCAGAACGACGAAGAAAACGATGAACACGATCAAAGCATATGCAATCATGGCGGCCCTGGCCCTGACGGGTGCGGCCGCGACAGGATGTTCCGAGAAAGAGAGCGGCACGCCCGCCGGCTCGAAGAGCCGCATCAGCGTGCGCGTGGCCGACTACCAGACTGCCGAAGGCACGGCCTCGGGCGAGCAGGAAGCTGCACCGGCCTCGTTGAGCGCCTGCCTCTTCGAGGAGGGGGTATTGAGCGCCGTCTATCGGGTCGGCGCCGCGATGCAGTTCGACATCGACCCGGCGAAGGGTACGCTCTATGTGTTGGCCGACGCCGGAGAGGTTGTCGATCTCGATGCACTGCTGGCCCGCCACATCTCCGAGGCGGAGTGGCTGACACTCTCGGCCGGCACCCGGGCCGGGCATCCCGAGTGCTTCTTCTCGGGAAAGACGCAGCTGACAGGCGCTTCGGAGAGCCGTGTGGAGATTGCGCGCAGCATCGCACGTCTCGACCTGCAGATCCGTGCGGAGGCGGCGGTCGAGGTACGCCGGCTCGTGTTCCGCGACGCGGCGCTGCGTACGGGACTCTTTGCCGAATCCGTTCCGGAGGAGACAGTTTCGGGCGAGGTGATCTTCCAGCCCGAGAGTCCCTACACGAAGGATACCCCCGGAGCGGCTCTCCTCTATGAGCAAAAGAACGACGCTGCGGTGCTGTACGCCGAGGCCCTTATCGACGGCGAAGAGCACGAACTGATGGCCGCGCTGCCGGCGGAGATCCGCCGCAACCACATCTATGTGGCAACGGTGAGCTACGACAAGGCACAGCAGCAGGCGTCGATGACCGTC
Source organism: uncultured Alistipes sp. (assembly GCA_944321765.1). Classification (GTDB taxonomy): domain Bacteria; phylum Bacteroidota; class Bacteroidia; order Bacteroidales; family Rikenellaceae; genus Alistipes. The sequence goes on along the minus strand of CALUMQ010000039.1, from coordinate 7,564 downwards.
GAGGAGTGGACGTCGGGCGGGGAGGTCGATCTGATCCCGGGGCTCGACGGACGGATCGTCGTGGACGCCGAAGCCTCGGAACTGCCCGCAGGCGTGGAGATCGACAGCGACGGCGCGGGGCTCACGCTCCCCTACGGCGCCGTGGAGTTCCGCCTCGAACTCGCCTGCGACGACGAGCTCGAACTGCAGGCGGTCGAGGGGTATCCGCTGACGGTCGTGCCCCTCGCCGAAACCCACGCAGAGAGGGTCGTGAATGCCTACACGATCCGCAAGGCGCGCTACGCTCCGGGCATGCCGGCCGACGAGGTCACGCTCCGCTTCCGCCGCAAAGGGTTCGACGAGGTCTATCCCGAGGATCGGATTCTGCTGCACCTCGCGGCCAATCCGACCGTCGTGACGGGATCGCTCGACTTCGGAACGGAGTATCTCTGCGACTTCGGACGCTACGTCGACAACGAGCTGGGGCGGTTGACCCTCCCCGCAGGCAAGGAGCTGCTCGTGGAGTTCGACCAGGGGGAGGATCCGTGGGTGAAGCTCTCGCCGAGCGACGACGACGCCCGCACGATCCGCGTCGTGGGCGGATGGCGCCCCAACGACCCCACGGCCAACGGCCGCACGCAGTGGGCCACGCTGGTCATCCGCAACGCCGCCGACGGGTCGGAGCGCGAGGAGTACCGGATTGCACGCCGCAACTACGGACTTCCGGTGACGTGGCTCCACGGCGTGTGGTGGTGCAAGTACAACGCCCGCGGCAACTCGCGCAACTTCGACGATCAGGTGCTCAGCGCCGCGGATCCCGCGGCGGAGGTCGGCAAGAGCGTCGCCGACTACCTGCGCGACTGCAGCGCGGAGGAGTTCCGCGAACTCTGGGGATGGGCCTACCAGGGCGAGAGCGGCATCGGCATGCGCGTGGTGGACAACAACGGCGTCCTGGTGATGGACGGGTTCTCGACGGAGAGCTCGGTGAACATCAACAGGCTTCCGGCCGACGCGCTGGCTCCCGACGGCTATGAACTTCCGTCGATGGAGGAGTTCAACCGGATGTTCGACGCCACGGACTACGTATGGATGATGTGGAGCGGCTCGCACCAGCTGCGCACCCCCTGGGAGGGGCATGCGACGATCAAGCGCGAGCAGCGCCGACGCAACGATATCGTGATAGGATCGGTGACCGCCACGGATCTGCTCTACGCCTCGATGTGGAGTCCCGACTTTCCGCAATACGAGGCCGTGACGTGGTATGGTCCCGGCGCGCAGTGGAACGCCGACGGCATCAAGCATGCCGGGCACTACAACAACATGCTCTTCGCCGTCTGCTCGCCCGAAGGGTCGGGATGGTACATCGCCGGAAACATGTCGGCGCTCTACCTGCAGAAGAACGGCGCAGGAACGAAGGACACGCGCATCGTGCGTTTCAAGAAGTCACCCGTGGAGTACATCTACGGAGCGGAGTAGCCTCTCTACGTAAAAGGAGCGGCGCATCGCCTTCGGGGGATGCGCCGCTCCTTTTGTCATTCGGCAGCCACTCATCAGAACATGTAGTCCCAGGCCGGAAGCTCCTCGGGCTCCGATGCGGCGGCCTTCAGCGACCGCTCGTCCAGATAACGGCGGTTGATCACCAGCCGGAACATGTACTCGTCGAACCACGCATCGGTGAAGGTCATGTATCCGTTGTGTCCGGCGTCGGGGCCCCAGCTGTTCTCGAACTGCCACTTCACCGGCACCTCGTTCTCGTCGGTGTCGACGGCGATCAGCGCCATGGCGTGTGCCGAACCGCTCTGACGCGTCAGTATCCGCGCCTTCTTGTCCATGTCGAGCCGCACGCCGAAGAGCGACGCGTAGTCGAACATCCCGGGATCGCAGACTCCCGAAGCCGAATCATACTGCTTGACGTCGCACGAAGCGTACATCGCCTCTCCGGCACGGAGCGACGCCACGGCGGCCCGCTTGATGACGTCGTTCGGCAGGTTCAGGTAGACCCAGTTCACCCCCTCGAAGGTGTTGCGGTAGTTCCGGATCTCGTAGACCTTGTAATATTCGCGCGTGGGGTCGTTCATGATCATGATGTAGGAGTCAGGGCCGTAGTCATCGGGGATGATGCTGCGGTAAAACTCCTGCGGGGTGGTCTCCAGGGTGTGAAGTTCCCCGTCGGTGCCCTCATACCGCCACACGAAGGTGACGGGCGGCTCGCCGAGGCAGAGTGCCAGCACGCGGTAGACCTCTTTGAGCAGCTCCTTCTTTGCCGTTTCGAGGCGCTTGGGCGATGCCCCCGCGGCAGCCATGCCGCGCAGCTCGTAGCCGCCGCGCCGCAGCAGTTCGTTGAGCACCGAGCGCATCTGCGAGGTGCTGTTCGAGTGGGCCGTCTCGGGCATCACGCTCTGCGGCACCACGCCGTACTTCTCCGCCACGTTGTAGAAGAGGTTCCAGACGCCTCCGTCTCCCACCGGACTCTTGAAGAAGAACTCCACGTCGCGGTCGGTCATCCCGCGGTCGGCCGTGGCCAGGACATTCTCCAGAAAGAGGTTGCTCTTCTCGAAGAGGTCCCAGAAGTAGCAGTAGTTATGCGAGAAGTCGAACTCCGAGAGCCCGAACTGCTTCATCACCGAGGGGCGCAGCACGTTCATCGAGGTGAACATCCAGCAGCGCCCCGACTGGTGCTGGTCGGTGATGCCCTTGACGTCGACGCGGTACTTGAAGTAGTGGTCGGTCTTGCCCTGAAGAGCGTGGTTGAGCGTCAGCGACCGCAGGTTCGACTCCTGGGTGAGGATGTTTTGCAACGCCGTCGTGGAGGCGTCCTTGACGAACGAGGAGCGGATCTCCTTCACGTCGTCGGGCGTCAGCTCTTGGGCCGACGCCCCGAGCAGCACCAGCGAGAGTGCCGCCGAAAGCAAGCGTTTTTTCATGTCGGGAATGTATTTCGGGTTGTAGGTTGACGTTGCAGGGTCCGAGCGGCCGGACGGAAGGCGTCGCGTCACTTGAGACGGATCGTGCAGTGGTCGAGACTCTCGACGATCGCCAGCGACTCGATGTGGATCCCGTAGGCGGCCAATGCGTCGCGTCCGTGCTGGAAGGCCTTCTCGATGATGAAGCCCATGCCCGTGAGCCGCGCCCCGGCCTGTTGGACCAGATCGAGGATCCCCTTTGCGGCATTGCCGTTGGCCAGGAAATCGTCGATGAAGAGCACGTTGTCGCCCGGACGCAGGTAATCGCCGCACACGCACACGTCGTAATTCCGGTTCTTCGTGTAGGAGTAGACCGTCGTGGAGAGCATGTTCTCCATGGTGCTGGGGCGCTTCTTCTTCGCAAAGACCACCGGAAGTCTCATCAGGTAGCCGGTCATGATCGCCGGAGCGATGCCGCTCGCCTCGATGGTCAGGATCTTGTTGGTCCCCGAGCCGGCAAAACGCCGCACGAACTCCGCGGCAATCTCGCCCATCAGCACCGGATCCATCTGATGGTTGATGAAGCTGTCGACCTTCAGGATACCGCCTTCGAAGCACTTGCCCTCGGTAAGAATCCGCTGTTTGAGAAGTTCCATAGATTTATGTTTGAGCAGGTTAACCTCTCCCCGTCGAAGGCGCCGGGCAAGGCGCCGCATCCGGCAGGAGGAATTTTGATCTCAAAGATACGAAAAAAAACAGTTGCCCGAACCGATTGCCGGGCTTTCCGCAGCCGCCAACGTCGAAGAGCCGCCTCGGGCGTCGCTGGCAAAAGAAAAACAGCCCGTTCCGACCCGCGAACGGCAAAAAGCATTACCTTTGCCGCGGAATTCCCGCAAAAATCTCCCCATCCGATGAATCCGAAAGCCAAAGGTTATCTCCTGGGTGCCGTCGCCGCCGCAACGTACGGCATGAATCCGCTCTTCGCCATGCCGCTCTACAAGGCCGGCATGGATCCCGATTCGGTGCTCTTTTTCCGCTACCTCTTCGCCATTCCGATTCTGGGCGTCATGCTCAAGGCCCGGGGACGCGATTTCAGACTCCGCCGCCGGGAGATTCTTCCGCTGATCGTGCTGGGGCTGCTCGTGGCCTTCTCCTCGCTCTTCCTCTTCCTGAGCTACAACTACATGGATGCAGGAATCGCCTCCACCCTGCTCTTCGTCTACCCGATTCTCGTGGCGCTGATCATGGCCGTGGGATTTCACGAACGCATCACCCTGCAGACGGCCGGCTGCATCCTTCTGGCCCTGTGCGGCATCGGCCTGCTCTACAAAACCGGCAACGGAGCGACGCTCAGCCTCACCGGATCGCTCTTCGTCATGGGATCGGCACTCTCCTATGCCGCCTACATCGTCGGGGTCAACCGCCCCCGGCTGCAGGAGGTCGCCACCCTGAAGGTAACCTTTTACGTTCTGCTCTTCGGACTCTCGCTCTTCCTCGTGCGGCTGAAGTTCGGGACCGAGGCCACTCTCCCCGAAAGGTGGTACCTGTGGGGCAATCTCCTCGCCCTGGCTCTCTTCCCGACAGCCATATCGTTTCTCTGCACCACCGCAGCCATTCAATACATCGGCGCCACGCCCACGGCCATTCTCGGAGCCCTGGAGCCCGTTACGGCCGTCATCTTCGGCGTGACGATCTTCGGCGAGCAGCTCACCCCGCGCATCGTGTGCGGCATGCTGCTGATCATCGTCGCCGTGAGCCTCATCGTCGCGGGAAACAGCCTCGCCACCCAGCTGATACGTCTGCGGAAACTCTTCCCGCGCCTCACGATCAAAAAACACCAAGGCTCCTCCGTCCCGCGCCGCTGACAGACAGTAGCAACGCATCGGGAAGAGCCTTCCGATTGGCAGCAGATTCCGCTCCCTGCCACACCTTACTTCGAGTCGGACGACATCCCGGACGGCTTCGGAGCGGAACGTCATGCAGGAATCGCCACCGGAGAGGTACGGCCGGCTACCGTCCCGGAGGAGGGGGCGGAACCCCGGGACCGTACGGCCCGGGCTGCGCCGCACGCCCGGGCTTTTTGGGTTTCTTCGGCGGCTTCGGCTTCTTGTGTTTCTTGGGAGGCTTCTCCCGGGGCGGCTGACGTCGGTACGGCTCATGCATCGGAGCCGGAGATCCGGGTCTGCGCGGCGGATGAACGGCACAGGAGGAGATCAGCAGCACCGACAGAAGCATGGCAAGAAAAAGAAAGCATCGGGATCTTTTCATCGATTCAATAGTTAGCCTGTAAATGTTGGTAAGAACAAAGATAAGTAAAAAAGCTGAATCTTTCGCTCCGGCAAGAAATTTACGGTTCACAACGCCATCCGGGGAGGATCTCCACTGCCGGATTCCGGCTCTTAAGGGAATAAACGACTCGCAAGATGAAAAAAATTGAATAAAATAAACTCATTCTGGCAAAAGATTCCTATCTTTCGAATAACTCAAAACAATCGGCTTGTGGCATAAGGCTGCCCTATCCTCAAACGGATTCAATATGGCGCCTCGAACACCATACACCAGACGGGTCCACCTCGAAGCATCGCAGGAACCTGCCATACCGATAAACAGATAAAAACAACCGAAAACCATTGAGATATGATGAAGAAGCCGCTGCTGAAGTTTCTGACCGCCCTTCCCGTGCTGTTGTTTTTTACATCGGTTCAGGCACAACCGGTATATCGCTTCACCGTGAAGGTGGGGATCGATTCCCAGTCCGTGGATTCCCTGGGAGGATTGGACAATGTAAAACGCAATCTCAAGCAGATGTTTCACGAGATAAACAAGGCGTTTAATTACGACAGACGCTTCCAGGCATATTACAATTTTGACGTGGACTGGGACGCCCTCTATGTCTATGAAGGCTCGTCACGCGACGAAGTCGGAAAGCCTCATCCCGATCATGATTATCTCGTGGTAATGGATGGAGTGAGATCCCATCCCGACGAAGGCGGAGGCGGCTGGAACGGCTCGTACATTCAGACCATCTACCACGACCGGGGGACAGAGAGCCAGCGGTTCAACAATCCGTTCGACCGCATGGCAACAGACGGAATCATCCACGAATTCGGCCACTCCCGGGGCATGCCCGACATCTACGCAATGACGGTGGATGCCGACAAGAACCCGATCAACGGTCTCGGAAACCCGGGAATCCGCTGCATGATGAATTACTGCTACGGAGAGACGCACTGGAGCGATTATGCCGTGAACATGATCAACCTCTCCGCGGACAAACGGGTGGAAATCGACTCTCTGGTAAACAGCATGTGTCCGGAACTTATCCGCATTGCGGTAAAGGACTCCAGTTACGGGAAGGTAAAAGGGGCGGATATCCGTCTGTATCCGGTCGGATGGTATTCCTACACCGTGAATGAAACGCCTGAGATCGTCAGCGCCACGAATTCGAAAGGTGTATGCACACTGGATGGACGGAAGGTATTCCCCAAAAGCCGGAGCTGCGGACTCAAATACCCGAATTACCTGGTCGAGGCGGAGTATGGAAACCGGAAAGCCTACGGATGGCTCCCCCTCTATGAGGTGCAGAATGCAAAATTCGAAGGAAAGAAGGCCTATGAACTTGTTTTGATACTTAAGGACGAAAAGCCGTCGACGCCTAAGGACTTTGATGTGACAAAGAACTTTAAACGCCTTAAAAACTAATACGACAGGCCATGATCGGCAGGTCATTTCTCCGGGATCGTCCGCTTGCGGGCGATTCTCGATCTGCCCGCCGCTGAAATCGTACGTATCATTTCGATGATGGCTGAAGCCAATATGTCGGTCGAAAAGCGTTTCATCCAGCGTATCAAGGAGGACCGGGTACATACTCGGGCACCGATGGATCATATCATTGCGATGAATTGGGCCTATTGACCGGACGCCGCTATACTACGGAGGAGAGAAACTTTCCGTCCGACTCCTTGCGTTAAACCCTCCGGGGGCAGCTCGTCGAGCAGAAAAATAGCCTTTTTGCCATGACGGGGCGAACAATCCGACATCTCGTATAACCGTCTGAATCTGATCGACAGCGTGCAAGGGGTGGCGGTATATCGCTTTGACCGTAAACCGTGGACATTTCTCCTGACTCTAATTACCACTGAAGAATACGAAGATAAACTTGGCTATATCATCAAAAAAGTCTAGTAATCAAACGATTACATATTCTCAATAGCTCCTTTATTTTCAAAAAAAGATCGACGGGCCTTATATTTTAAATGCTTTCACAACTGATGGCAAGAATTGGCTGAATCGGCCCCTTCAGATTACGACGTTTGATGTTCTGTCCAACAACTGAAAGCAAAATGGGTCCATTTTTGCCTTCTATGTAATGCCTTTTTGAATAAATCAAGTGTCTCCAGCACCGGAATGTTGCAGAGTAAAATGATGCAAATCAGCGAAATAGAGCTAAATCGTGACCTATTTTAGGTCCGAGCAAAAAAGGTCACGATTAAGGCGTGAAATACTTGCTGTCTTTTGCGTCAACAGGAGTGGGGAAATATAAGAAAAAGCCTCATATATCGCTGATATACAAGGCTTTCCAGGATTTGGTCAGTTCTCTGCTCGTCCTCTCTTCTGACCCGGAGAGCGGAAAACGGGACTCGGACCCGCGACCTCAACCTTGGCAAGGTTGCGCTCTACCA
>CALUMQ010000038.1 GCA_944321765.1 uncultured Alistipes sp. | reverse complement strand
CTTCGGGCGCTGTGACGATCGACATCAACAACGGCGAGAAGGTCATTACCACCGAGAGCGGCTCGACGCTGCTCGCGACGCTTGCCAACAACAAGGTGTTCCTCCCTTCGGCCTGCGGTGGCGGCGGCTCCTGCGGCATGTGCAAATGCCAGGTGCTCGAAGGCGGCGGTGACATTCTTCCGACCGAAACGGGTTTCATCTCCCGCAAGATGGCCAAGGACCACTGGCGTCTCGGCTGCCAGGTCAAGGTCAAGGAGAACCTCAAGATCAAGGTTCCCGAGGCTGTGCTGGGCGTCAAGAAGTGGGAGTGCACGGTGGTCTCGAACCGCAACATTTCGACCTTCCTCAAGGAGTTTGTCGTGAAGCTCCCCGAGGGCGAAAACCTCAAGTTCCGCAGCGGCGGCTACATCCAGATCGACATTCCGAAGTACGATGCCATCAAGTTCTCGGACATGGATATCGACGAACGTTATCGCGCCGACTGGGACAAGATGAAGATGTGGGACCTTGTGGCAACGAATCCCGAACCGACGTTCCGCGCCTATTCGATGGCCAACCATCCGGCCGAGGGCAATATCATCATGCTCAACATCCGTATTGCCACGCCGCCGTTCGACCGTGCCACGGGCTCGTTCATGAAGGTGAATCCGGGTATCTGCTCGTCGTACATCTTCTCGCGCAAGCCGGGTGACAAGGTGACCATTTCGGGCCCTTACGGAGAGTTCTTCCTGCCGGACAACCTGCCCGATACGCAGGAGCTGATCTTCGTAGGCGGAGGTGCCGGTATGGCGCCCATGCGCAGCCACATCATGCATCTGTTCAAGACCGAGAAGACGAAGCGCCCCGTATCGTTCTGGTATGGCGCCCGTGCGCTGAAGGAGGCTCCTTATCTGCACGAATTCCACGAAATCGAGAAGGAATTCCCGAATTTCTCGTTCCACCTTGCACTGGACCGTCCCGATCCGGAGGCCGATGCCGCAGGTGTTCCCTATACGCCGGGCTTCGTACACAACGTGCTCTACGAGAACTACCTGAAGAATCATCAGGCTCCCGAGGACTGCATCTACCTCATGTGCGGACCTCCGATGATGATTGCTTCGGTGGTGAAGATGCTCGATTCGCTCGGCGTTCCGCCCGAGAACATTCTCTACGACAATTTCGGAAGCTGATCCCTTGCAGGAACAGCAGCCGCAATGCTGTGAAAGAGGCTCGTACTTGGTGTACGGGCCTCTTTTTTGTCCTTATGGGGACCTTCCGCGGCTTGTCTTGTGTGTTTCTACACGAGTCTTGGTTGCGGCGCCATCAGCCCTCCCTTACAGCAGTATCCTTCTTGAAAAGGTGCAGGAACGATCCTTTCAGGAGTTCCGGGTGCGATTGATAACATTGCGGAAAATGAGCCCTAGAATCCGTTCGTGGCTTTTGATGCTGCAGGGGAGGGGTAGGGGGTACCTGCAATCACCTTGGTATCGAAGTCTCTTCCTGCCATGTACACTCGTATCAGCAGACCGGGTGGAGGGGTAGTCGTGTCGTATTAAGAGACGCGAAAATCGGGGCGCCGGCGGTTGTTTCGTCGGCCTTCAGCAGTCTCTCCGCATTCCGGATTGTCGATCGCTGCTGCACCGCAAGGCACTATGGAGAAAGGTTGTTGGGATTGCCCGTCAATTACATATTTGTAAGGGGTTGTGTAGATATATTTTTCGCTGAGAATACTGTCTGATTTTGTGCTCGCGACGGCACGATTTTGCATCCAATTGTCTGTTAAATGCCTTTGTACAGCCTTTTTTGTGTCGCGAAAACATACAAATTTGTGCCAAAGTAGTGTCAGATCGTGTACTTTTTCATATTTTTGCGCCGCGAATTTTTTGAGGCTTCTTGTAATTGCATACCTTTGTTTTGCCTAAAAAAACGCCTAAATCAACTTGCTTATGGAAATACGAAACTCTTCTGTGCGTGTGCCGGCCTCTCCCGACATGTGCGACTATCTTTTCCACAACCTCATCTATTAAATTCACTTCCCCGATTCCGGCGGTCGGTCCCCTTCAGGCTGTCTGCCGGGTCACAATTATGTTTATCATTAAAAAACAGATCTACTTATGACTAAATTCAAGTATCAGGTCATTGTAGCGGTTCTGTGGCTGATTCTCCCCCCCCCGATGTTGGGATATTCGGCTGAGAACCAGAATGTCAGTGCTCTGGAACAGGCTTCCAAGGTGACGGTCCGGGGCGTCGTGAAGGATGCCGCGGGCAATCCGCTGCCCGGCGTTACGGTCCTCGTCGAGGGCACTTCCACGGGCGCCTCGACCAATCTGAACGGCGAATATGAACTTTCGTGTCCTCCGGACGCCGAACTCAGCTTCTCGTTCATCGGCTACGCGACGCAGAAGTTCCCTGTCGCCAACCGTACGATGATCAACGTCACACTCAAGGAGGATACGCAGCTGGTCGACGAGGTGATCGTGATCGGTTACGGTACAACGACACGCCGGCGTGCCGTGGGTGCCGTCGATCAGGTCAAGTCGGAGGTGCTCTCCGAACGTTCGGTGGCCAACCTTACGCAGGCCCTGCAGGGTACCTCCCCGAGCCTGGTGATCCAGCAGCGCAGCAACGACCCCGCCGACAACCAGCTCAACATCAACATCCGCGGTATCGGTACGATGAACAACAACGAGCCGCTGATCGTTATCGACGGTCTGGTGTCGGACAACTCGAGCTTCAACAAGCTCAATCCGTCGGATATCGAGTCGGTTTCCGTGCTGAAGGATGCCGGTACGGCAGCCATCTACGGTTCGCGTGCCGCCAATGGCGTCCTGCTCGTGACCACCAAGAAGGGTAAGAAGAACCAGGCTCCGACGGTTCAGCTCTCGGCCATGGTCGGCGTTCAGGATCCCGAGGTGCTCTACACGCCGGTCGAGGGATGGCAGAACGCCACGCTGCTCAACATCGCCAAGGCCAATTCGGGCCTCGCTCCCGAGTTCACGGCCGAGCAGATCCGCGACCTGAAGGCGCACGGAAACGGCACCTATTTCATGGATGAGATCTTCAAGACGGCTCTTCAGCAGAATTACAACGTCAGCCTCTCGGGCGGCGGCGAAAGCACGACCTACATGATTTCGGCCGGGTACTTCGACCAGGAGAGCAACTACGTCGGTCCCAACTACGGACGTCAGCGTTACAACTTCCGTACGAACATCACCACCGAGTACAAGCGACTGAAGGTGACGGCGCTGCTTTCGTATGCGCACGACAACAGCAAGACGACGATCGACGGAAACGCCATCGCCAATGCTTCGCGTATTCCGACCTATTATTATTACCGTCAGTACGACCCCGCCACGGGCAAGTACCTGCTCAACGACAAGCTGACGGACTTCAACTCCCTGGGTCTTCTCAAGGAGGGAGGATGGAACAAATACCGCAACGACTATGTGAATGCCAACCTCTCGGCCGAGGTGAAACTCATCGACGGTCTGAAGCTGCGCGGCGTGCTGGGTGCCGATGTCTTCGCCAACCACCGCTATACGCGCACCTATGAAGTGATCTTCTACAACACCGATGCCCAGGGCAACCCGATCGGTGACGGACGTTCGGCCAACAACGATGACAAGTCGGAGGACTGGAACCAGCAGGCCTATCTGATCAACTCGCAGTTGATGCTCGACTACGACCGCACCTTCGGCAAGCACCATGTCAGCGCCCTGCTTGGTGCCTCGAACGAGTCCTATACCTCGGAATCGAACCAGATCAGCCTGAAGTGGGCCGATGACCTCGGTATCAAGGGTGACGGTACGGAGGTTGTGCTGGGCTCGTCGTCCGTAACCCCCGAGAACACCACGCGCACCAGCCTTACGTCGATCTTCGGACGTGCCTCCTACGACTATGCGGACCGCTATTACGCCGAGTTCTCGTTCCGTTACGACGGATCGTCGAAGTTCCGCTCCGACCTCCGCTGGGGTTTCTTCCCCTCGGTGTCGCTCGGCTGGCGTCTCTCGGAGGAGCCCTTCATGGAGAGCTACCGCGACAATGTCGGCGATCTGAAGATCCGCGGTTCGTACGGTACGCTGGGTAACCAGTCGGTAGGCGACTACCAGTATTTCACCACCTACAACGTTTATGCGAACACCTACGCCTTCAACAACTCGGCTGTCGGCGGCGCCGGCTTCCAGCTCGGTACCGACAACCTGCGCTGGGAGGTGTCGAAGACCTTCAACATCGGTTTCGACGCTTCGTTTTTCAAGGGTTCGCTGAACCTCGGATTCGACTACTTCAACAAGCACACCACCGATATTCTGGTGACGCCGAAGACCCCGGCCATGCTGGGAACCACGCTCCAGAACTACAACGCCGGAGAGATGCGCACGCAGGGTTGGGAGTTGACCATCAACTACACGCTGCAGAAGCAGGACTGGATGCACAACTTCCAGTTCAATATCGGTGATTCGTGGAACGAGGTGCTCAAGTATGAAGGTTTCGAGACCATCTCCAGCCAGGAGGAGTTCTGGCGCATCACGCGCGAGGGTCTTCCGTTCAACTCCTACTACGGATACAAGACCGACGGATTCTTCCAGAGCTACGAGGAGATCGCCAACTCGGCCATCCCTGTCGGCAAGACCGTGCAGCCCGGCGACTTGAAGTTCGTGGACCGCAACGGCGACGGCGTGATCGACGAGAACGACCGCTTCTACCTCGGAAACGCCTTCCCGCGCTACTCGTTCGGCTTCACCTACAACGTCGCCTGGAAGGGCTTCGATCTTTCGGTATTCCTGCAGGGTGTGCTCAAGCGTGACATGATGATCCGCGGTGAGCTCGTCGAGCCGTTCCACTCGAACTACGGCTACACGATGTACGAGCATCAGCTCGACTTCTGGACCCCGACGAACACCGATGCCCGCTGGCCGCGTCTGACCGACATCTCCGATCCTTCGAACCAGAACAACTACCGCATGGGCTCGGACATCTACATGTTCGACGGAAGCTACATGCGTCTGAAAAATATCCAGCTGGGCTATACGCTTCCTTCGCGCATCTCGAAGAAATTCGGCGTCTCGAAGTTCAAGATCTACGTCAATGCCCAGAACCTGCTCACCTTCAGCAAGTGCACGTTCGTCGATCCCGAGTCCTCGGAGTTCGGTTCGAACATGAATGCCGGAGGTGCCAACTCGGCGCGTAACTACCCGAATCTGCGGTACTACGGCGTGGGCCTGGATGTCACATTTTAATTAACGACCGAAACATGAAAGCGATACTGAAACACACTACGATCCTTGCCTGCACGGTTCTGCTGCTCGGAAGTTGCAACTCGCTGGATCAGGAGCCTACGAACAAGTACACCGACAAGGCATTCTGGACCACGCCCGACCGCGCGAATCTGGTGCTCAACATGGCATACAACCAGATGTTCTCGCACGACAAGATCTGGACCGACGAGGCGCTGAGCGACAACCTCTACGAGCAGCGCGGAAATCCCGACACGCGAACCATCCGCACGGGACAGGCTACGCCCAACACGGCCATCTTCCAGAGTGAGTGGTCGTGGATCTTCCAGGGTATCAAGACCTGCAACATCTTCATGAAGTTCGTCGACGACGTCCCGGGCATCAGCGCCGAGGAGCTCACGTCGATGAAGGCGCAGATCCGCTTCATCCGCGCATGGCTCTACTTCCGTCTGACCAACTTCTACGGGGACATTCCCTTCTTCCTGCAGGACATCTCGCTCGAGGAGTCGCGCCAGATGACCCGCACCTCCTACAAGACGGTCATGGAGACGCTCCATCAGGAGATCGACGACATTCTCGATGATCTGCCGAGCCGCGACGAGCTGACGGCTGCCGACAACGGCCGTATCACGAAGGCTGCGGCCATGGTGCTCAAGGCCCGCATGTACCTCTACGAGAATGTGCAGCGCACGGGCAACTCCGTCGCCGACAACATGCGCAAGGTGGCCGATATCTGCGACAAACTCATGCACCAGCAGGGTGTCTACGGAACCTACAGCCTGCTGACCGAGGGTACCGACGACGGCATTTCGGCCTACGAATACCTCTTCACGTCGGCTGCCGAGTACAACAGCGAGGTGATCCTCGACTACGCGGCCATCGAACTCGACAAGCAGTGGTCGACGCTCTATTCGATGGTGCCGCTGACGATGGGCGCCAACCTCTGCCAGAAGGCCCCCACGCGTACGCTGGTCGACAGCTACCTCAATATCGACGGTACGGTGCCGGCCGATCCGACGGTCTACACGGGCCGCGATCCGCGCCTTGCGGCAACGGTGGTCTACAACGGCTATGACTGGAAGGATCGCGATGCTTCGGGCAACTACGTTTCGAAGGGCACGATCAACGTGACGTCGGGCACCGACGCGGCCGGCACGGCCAACGGCTCGCCCACGGGATTCTACACGCGCAAGTATTTCGATACGGACCACGGTCTGAACCTGGAGATGTGGACCAACATCATCATGATGCGCTACGCCGACGTGCTGCTGATGTACGCCGAGGCAAAGGCCTATCTGGGCGAGATGGACGAGAGTGTCTGGAACGAGACGATCCGCCCGATCCGTCAGCGCGCCGGCATCATCGGCCAGGGTCTCGAATTCCCCACGTCGGGTGACTACACCGACATCGTGCGCAGCGAGCGCCGCGTCGAGCTGGCCCTCGAGGGACTTCGCTACTTCGACCTCATCCGGTGGATCAACTACAAGGATACGAAATCACAGGGCGTGAGCGACCTGCTCAACGGCGCCGTCTACGGAGCCAAGGAGCTGGGCAACGGACGTCAGATCGACGAATACTCGTTCAACGATAACCGCGATGTGCTCTGGTCGCTGCCGCTCTCCGAGACGCAGCTCGTACCGTCGCTGCTCCCCAACAACTCGGGATATTAATCGAACAAGATCATCGAACGTCATGAAAAAAGTACTGAATATATTGATGGCCGGGCTCGCCCTGGCAGGCGCATCCTGCTCCAACGACCTGACCTACGAACCCGGAGGGGTGTCGCCCGTGAAGGGACTGCTGGCACCCGCCGACAACTATTACGTGGAGCTGCTGAGCGCCTCGACGGCTACGGTGGAGTTCTCATGGGAACCCGCTCTGGCCGAGGACGGACAGCTTCCTCACTACGAGGTGGTCTTCTTCAGCGAACCCGGCGGTGAGATCGTCTACCGTCTCGATGCCGGATCGTCGACGACGGCCTCCTTTGCCCATAAGGATCTCAATCTGGCGGCCAAGGCTGCCGGCATCGAGGCCGGGGAGTCGGGCGACATGTACTGGTCGGTCGTTTCGAGCCGCGGAGTGACCGAGGCTCCCGTCGAGGCGACGCCGCGCTGTCTGTCCGTCAAACGTCTCTTCGGTTTCGACGTAATTCCCGAAACGCTCTATCTGACCGGTGAGGCTACCGAGACGGGAACCGACCTGGCGAGCGCCATGCAGTTCCAGATGACCGGTGCCGATGGCGGCGAGTTCACCGTGATCGGCTACCTGGAGGCCGGAGCCACTTACGAGATGTGCGAGAACACCTCGGGCTCGGGACGTCGCTTCTCGATCGAGGAGGGCGAGCTGCGCGAGTTCGGCGCCGACGTGAAACCCGCTACGCAGGCGGCCAGCGTCGACGAGAGCGGCATCTACCGTATCTATGTCGACTTCAACACCCGTGCGACGATCGTCGAGCGTGTGACGAAGCTCGTCATGTACCAGCGCGACGATGTTGCCGGAGCCGTCGAACTCACCTATCAGGGCCTGGGCGTCTGGCTGCTGGAGAAGCACACGACCACCGACGGCGACAACCGTTACGGATTCCTCGCCACGCTGAGCGGCGACACGACCTATCAGGAAAAGTGGTCGAGCGTCAACTACAACAACAACGACGCGCCGACGAGCGGCAGCGCCCCCGACTGGTGGCGGATCTACATGAACAAGGACATCACCGCCGACGGATGGTGGGGATACACCTTCAAGTGGATCACCGATCTCTGGAGCGCCACGAAGGTCGTAACGATCGAAGTGCACATGGATCATACGCGTGATTACTATTATCATACGGTAACTTATATTGAATAAACATCCGGGCAGGTCCGCCGTTTGCCTCCCCGCGGAGACGAACGGCGGAGAATGCCGGGTAATGACGAGAATCATCTATGAAAGCTATCATCAATAAATTGGCCGTTCTGCTGCTTGCCGCTCTTGCCCTGAGCGCCTGCACCCAGCATACGGAATACGATGACACCGGGTTCAGCGCCGTGGAGACGCTGCTCTACCCGTCGGACGGCTACTCGCTCGATCTGATCGACCAGGCCGATGCCAGCCTCTATTTCGAATGGGAGGTATCCGAAGTCGGGACACCCGTATACACCGTGGTCTTCATGAACGCCGAGGGCGAGGAGGTCGGCCGCTACCTGGCCGACAACAACGGACAGCGCGCCACGCTGGACATGCCGCACAGCACGCTGAACGCCATTGCCGGAGAGGCCGGCATTGCCGTTGGTACCTCGGGCAAACTTCTCTGGACGGTATGCGCCGGACTGGGCAATGCCGAGAAACTCTCCGCGGCAGAGCCGCACAGCCTCTACGTAAAGCGTTACAACGACATTGAGGTTCCCTACCGTCTCTACATCACGGGAGAGGGCTCCGAGTTCGGAACCGATCCCGCTGCTGCTCAGGAGATGCGCAACCTGGGTGACGGACGTTTCGAGATCTACACGCGTCTGTCGGGCACCTACAGCTTCATCAACCGCAACGAGCAGGGCAACAAGCGTACGTTCGGTGCCACGGAAGAGGGCGCTCTGACCGAAGGCGCCGATGCTACGGACGAGGGCGAAGGCATCTATCGCATCGTCGTGGACTTCAACACGCTGACGGTCGACAAGGCGCTGATTACCGACGTCGCCCTGCTGCGTGCCGGCACGCGCTACGACGGTACGCCGATGGCCACGCTCCAGTATGTAGCCAACGGCCTCTGGCGCGTCGATAACTTCAGCGTGCCGACCTCCGGAGATGACCGTTACCGTTTCCGTGCCGTCGTTGGCGGCGAGTATGAGATCTGGGGTTCGCAGAGCGGCACGGACGCTTCGGATCCCGGGCAGATCGAGGGCGGCAGCTACTTCAATGTATATGTCCACACCGATGTCGACAATCTGGGCAATCCGAACGACTACGCACGTATCTGGAAGTTCTACGGTCAGCTCAAGGGCCTTGAGACCAGCATCCTGCTGCACATGTCGCCCGATGCGGAGAACTACTACCACTCGTTCGACCTCGGGTTCGAGGCTTCGGCCGAGGCCGTGAGCACGCTGCTCACCCCGGCAGCCGACGCTGCTGTCGAGCTGAATGCCCAGGCCGGTGCGAAGGTAACCTTCTCCTGGGAGCCTCTCTCGGGATCGTCGCCCGCCGTACAGCTGACGACCTATTCGCTGGTATTCTTCTCCGATGCCGCCTTGAGCTCCGAGGTGAGCCGCGTAAGCACCGGTGTGAGCGGTTCGGTCGACATGACCCACCTGCAGCTGGAGCAGATCGCCGAGTCGGCAGGCATTCCCGCCGAAGCCACCGGAGACATCTATTGGGCCGTCGAGAGCTCGCTGCTCGGAACAACGGCGCTCTCCGAGGGCCGCAAACTGACGATCACCCGTCTGAAGGGTATTCCGACGACGGCCTACATCTCGGGTGAGGCCTCAGAATACGGATCGGGATTCAAGGCACTCAAGTCGTTGGGAGCCGGGAAGTTCGAGATCTACACCAAGCTGACCTCCGGAACCTACTACATCACCGATTCGCAGGAGTCCGACGCACGCCACTTTGCCGTAAGCGGCGGCACGATCAGCGAGACCACCGGCGGCAACACCTCCACCGAGGAGGCCATCTACCGCATCACGCTGGACTTCGCTGCCGGCACGTCGCTCTTCGAGAAGATCACCGACGTGAAGTACGATTTCAAGATGAGCGGCCATGTCGTCGACCTGCCTTATCAGGGTGACGGCGTCTGGGGCAAGAACAACTTCTCGGCCACCAACGGCGGCAACGACACCCGCTACTACCTCTACATGAGCTTCGACGGTGTCGAGATGCGTCTGGGCAACAAACAGGCCGACTATGCTCCCGCCGATCCCGCTTCCTTCTCGGAGGAGGGCAACAGCAACTTCTTCGTCTATCTGATGGAGGAGCCCGGCGACGAATGGTCCTACTACTTCAAGTTCCCGGGATCGTACCGCGGTACGCAGAACACGATCTCCGTAAAGCTCAACATGAGCAGCGACGTCGAGAACTATTACACCTACGTCACCGATCAGACGATCTTTTAATGAGCATTAACCGATCGAAACGGATGCCCGCCTGCGGGCGGGTGTCCGTCGCGGTCGACAATACGAACGACTTATGAAAAAATACATCTTGGCACTTACCTCCGCAGCGACACTGCTGTGCGCCTGCGGGGTGGATGACAAATACTACGGTGAGCAGGTCGTTGATCCCGCCGAGCAGATCAAGCCGGCCTACGACATCGACTGGACGGCAGCTGCCGATCAGGTCGACGAGAAGCTCATCGAGCACTTCATGGATACCAACCGCGGCACCTTCTGGTACACGGATCAGGACCGCACGGGCGAGTCGACCTACTGCTACTGGCCGCAGGCTCACGCCATGGACGTGCTTGTGGATGCCTACCTGCGTCTGCCCGAGGGGGATGCACGCCGTGAGACCTATGCCGACTACATGTCGAAGTGGTACGATAACAAGGGCAACAACTATTCGAACCCCTACATGGGGAGCTACGGATTCGGCAATGCCTATACCGATGACTCGGAGTGGATCATTCTGACGCTGATCCGCATGTACGAGGCAACGGGCGTTCAGAAGTACCTCGACGCCGCTGCCGCGACCTATGCCGAAACGGTGATCACGCGTTGGACGGACGACGAGAACGGCGGCGGTATCCGCTGGAGCCTCGACGCCTCGAACAGCAAGAACGCCTGCTCGAACGGTCCGGCCATTCTGTGCGCCATGCGTCTGTGGGCCAACACCACCGACGAGACGGCCAAGGAGGGCTACCTGGCCGATGCGAAGAAGATCTATAACTGGCTCAGCTCGACGCTCTACAATCCGCTGACGGGCGCCGTGGCAGACAACATGTCCAACGGAACGATCAACGGCGGTGCCCTGACCTACAACCAGGGAACCTTCATGGGCGGAGCTCACGAGCTCTTCAAGGCGACGGGCGACACGATGTACCTGACGGCCGCCGCCCGTGCCGCACGCTACACGATGAACTCGCTGGTGACCGACGGTGTGCTCAACAACGAAGGTTCGGGCGACAACGCCCTCTTCAAGGGCATCTTCGTACGCTATGCGATGAACCTCTGGAAGGATGCCTCGGTCGATGCGGCCGATGCCACGCTGCGCCAGGAGATCGAGCAGTTCCTGATCTACAACGGCCTGGTCTGCTGGACCGAGGGCGTTGACAAGTCGGAGGGCTCGAACTGGTTCTTCGGAGCCTTCTGGGGCGAGATGGGTTCGTCGTGGGACGGACGTCTGAATGAGCAGGTCAGCGCTTCGACGATGATCGAGGCCATGGCACTGCTGATCGACTGACAGGGCGGAGATCCGTCATAGTGAAAGCGGCCGGAAAGATTCATGCTTTCCGGCCGCTTTTTTTAGCGCTTCGCAATCTGCGGAAGACCGTCTTTGCAGGGCAATCTCCTATGCCTGAGTCCCGGACCCGGATGCCCCGACCGGTGCTTCGACCTCCTCCTGCACCTGCGAGAGTTTCTGTTTGCGGTAGACTTTCGGCGTACATCCGTATTTGGCGGCAAAGCACTTGAAGAAGGTGCCGCGATTGACAAATCCCGCCTTGTAGATGATCTCGTCGATCGAGAGTTTTGTCGTGGTGAGCAGCTGCTCGGCCTTCATCAGCCGGTACTCCTTGATGATGTGCGTCGGTGTCTGGTTGAGAATGCCCTCCAGCCGTCGGTACAGGTTTCTGACGCTGATGCCCATCGCGTCGGCAATGAACCGGGTCGAGATCTCCGTGTTGGAGATGTTGTCGTTGATGATCTGCATCATGCGGTCGATGAACTCCTTGTCGTCCTGATGCAGCATCTTCCCGTCGGCCAGTTCGTAGGTGCTCATGGCCGAGGTGTAGTAGCTCTTGAGCGACTGCGTGCGTTTGAGCAGCTGTTCGGTAACGGCCTTGAGGTACTCGACATTGAACGGCAGCGTCAGGCAGACGTCGGCCCCCGATTCAACACTGCGGATACGCTCTTCGATCTGTCCGGCAGAAGAGAGCAGAATGACCGGAATGTGCGACGTAAGTTTTCCCTCCTTGACCGCACGGATCGCCTCCAGCGAATCGGACTGCGAGGTGAAGGCTCCGCATATCACAATGTCGGGATGCACCTGTTTGAGCAGCTCGTTCATTGCCGTGGCATTGTCGACAATGCGGATGTTGTAGTTCGGTTCGTAGAGATCGGCCACGAAATTCGTGATCTCCGCATTGTCGTTGAGTATGAATACCGTGGGGCGGTTCTTGGCAAAGGGGTATTCGCGCCGCGGCTCCTCGCGGGCCGGCAACCGGTATTCGTTGAATGTCGGCAGGGGAGAGAGACGCTCCTCGGCACGGGCCGGAGCGGCGGAAGCCTTCGAAAGAGCGAGTTTCGGAAGGTGCACCGTGAATGACGTGAGATCGTTGGGGGTGCTTTCGACCGTAATGTCGCCGCTCATGCGCTGTACCGTGCTGTGGCAGATGGCCAGGCGCAGGTCTCCCTGGAACGACAGACCCCGTTCGCTCTTCTTCTCGAAATAGTCCAGAATCCGGTAACGGTCGAAAATCGCCTCGATATCTTCGAGGTTTACGCCGACGCTGTTGTTCGCCACGACGATGCGCAGTTCTCCATTGTCGGTGCAAATCGTCATCCGTACCGATCCGTTGTAGGGCGTATGTTTGAAGGCGTTGGTCAGCAGTGTGTTGAGAATCATTGACATGCCGTCGCGGTCGGTAGGCCACACCAGGTCGGGTTCTATGTTGATCTCGCAGCGGATGTTGTTGCCGGCAGCATATTCGGTGAAGGTCTCGGCAATGCTGTTGCCGAGTTCCGACATGGAGACCAGTTCGATGTTCTCCGGACGGTCCGTTTCGTGGTCGCTGCCGCGGAACTCGCGAAGCATGTAGATCAGGTCATGGAGCTTGATGACATTCTGACGGATCGTCTCGGCGTAGCGGCGCACGTAGGCGTCGGTTCCGGGGTGGGAGAGGATCTGCTGGCAGGGTCCCGAGATCATCGTCAGGGGAACGGTGAGCTCCTGTGTGACATTTGTCACGAAACCCATCTTCGAATCGTAGATCTCCTCGCGGCGGCGCAGCTCGAGCTCGTGCTGCCGGGCGGCACGCCGCCGTCGGTAGCGCATCAGATAGTAGCGGATCACGCCTCCGATGCCCAGCAGCGCGGCCACGACATAGAGAATCCGGGCGAGCGTGGTGGCATACCATGCCGGACGGATGCGGATCGGAAGCGTGTAGACGGGGCTGTCCTCACCCGAGATGTTGTTGTGGTAGCGGACGTGGAGTTCGTGATACCCGGTCGGCAGGTCGGTGAACGAGAAACGCCCGGTATTGGCAACCCACTGTTCGTCGAATCCGGCCAGTTGACTGAAATAGGTGTAGTTGCTGCCGTTGATGTAGTCGAGGGCCGACACCGAGAGCGTGAAGATCCGCTGGTCGTGGCGCAGGGTCAGCACCCCCTTGCGCGAAAGCAGGCTCTCGACGCTGAAGATTTCTCCACCCATGCGGACGTCGCGGAAACGGACCGGCGGCATGAAGGCTGCCTCCTGGTAGGGGGTCTGTTGCACGGTGACGAAACCGTTTGTACCGCCGAAGAAAAGAATGCCGCGGTGCGGGTCGTTGTAGCAGGCTCCATCGCTGTATTCGATCGTGTGCAGTCCGTAGGAGTAGCCGTAGACCACCGTGTTGTCCGTCTGCGGCGTATAGCGGATCAATCCGCGGTTGGTGCTCAGCCAGAGGTTCTGCAGGGAGTCCTCGAGAATACCGTGGATGGCCCGGTTCGTGGCGCAGACCATGGAGTCACGCTCGAGGGGAATGAGTCCGCCGCTCGTCCCGAACCATACGTGCCCGTCACGGCTGCAGTGAATGGCGTAGATATCGTTGGCAATGGCGTTGCGTCCGTGGTCGAACTTCAATACCCTGTGGCGGCCCGTACGCAGATCGTAGCGCACGGCACCTCCTCCGCGATTCCCGAACCATAGAATCGAATCACCCTGGGGCTGGAGCGTGAAGAAGAAGTTCTTGATCTCCAGCTCGTCGTTGAAATGGAGCTGTTCGACAGCACGAATCTGCGGCCGGGCATTGTCTCCGGCCAGTTCGACCCGGTAGACGCCGCAGCCCACCGTGGCCACCCACAACGTCGAAGGATCGGATTCGTACAATCCGTGAATGTACTTCAGCATTCCGGGTTGGGGAGCCGGAATGTGGTGGATGGCGCGGTCGCGGTAGGAGTAGTAGTTCAGTCCGTCGCCGTCGCTGCCGATCCACAGCAGGTCGCGGTGACTGCGGGCAAAGGCATAGACCGAATTGTCCAGCAGGTCGCTGTTCGCCGTGGTGATCCGTTCGGAGTTCTGGCGCGTATAGTCCTGCTGCCGGTAGAAGTCGCGGATGCGCAGGATTCCTTCGCCCTTGGTCCCGATCCAGAGAGATCCTTCGTCGTCGACGATCAATGCCCGGGTCGGTTTCGACAGCCCGTAGGGCAGATCATCATAGGAGATGGAGTTGAACTCCACGTCGTTGCGCGTCTGTTGGAAAAGTCCCAGACCGTCGCTGCCGATCCAAACGATCTCCTGCCGGGCGTCCTTCAGCAGCGAAAAAACGCCGCTGCGGATGTCAATCGGCTCCACCTCATACCCTTCGCGGGTTTGGGGCGTGCGTCGCAGCCGAATGGCTCCGTCGGTGTAGAACGAGATCAGAATGTCGTCACCGTCGCGGATGATGCTGGAGATGCTCCCGCGCCTGCGGAGCTCCTCCTTGAGCTCCAGAAGATATTCCAAATGAGCATCCGCGCTCTTCACCTCGAAAAGCGTCTGGTGCGTATCCACCAGGAAGAGCCGGTCCTGATCGGAGAAGGCCCACTGGA
Organism: uncultured Alistipes sp.; assembly: GCA_944321765.1. Taxonomy (GTDB): domain Bacteria; phylum Bacteroidota; class Bacteroidia; order Bacteroidales; family Rikenellaceae; genus Alistipes. The sequence goes on along the minus strand of CALUMQ010000038.1, from coordinate 24,358 downwards.
TGGGAACTTCGGGGTGAAGCGTGCGGCAGGTTCCGAAACTGGGGGTTCCATTCTGCGCGAAGGAGATTTCGATGCAGTGCACCTCGCGCGGTGTGCAGACCCAGAGGTTGCCGGCCTCGTCGAATAGCATGGCCAGGGCATTGTCGTAGTTGATGCCATGGGGGAAGGCGATCTGCGTAAATTCACGGGCTGTCGGGTCGTAGCTCCAGGCTCGCCGGTCCTGTGTCAGCACCAGCACCTCGCGGCTCGTGCGGCAGGCGATCTTGTACATGCCCTGGAACTGCGGGTGTCGCTCGACGCTCTTCTCGCCCGGATCGAAGAGGTCGAGACCGTAGTTCGTACGGATCCAGAAGAGCGAATCGCGCGTGATGGCAATCTGTTCGATCAGATTGCCCGAGAGTCCCTCCTCCTTCTGCCAGGCGTTCGGAAAGAGCTGCATCCGCTCTCCGTCCCACATGTTGAGTCCGTCGCAGGTCCCGACCCAGAGAAATCCGTATTTGTCCTGTCCGAGCGAGAGCACGGCGTTGTTCGAGATCCCTTCGCGGCTGGAGATCTGCCGCAGGTTGTTTCCCGCGGCCGGAGTTGCCGCGGCAAGCAACAAAAGGATCGGCAGAAAGTGTATCGAGAATCTCATTGCAGAGAGGAATCGAGCGAGACGGGGCAGTGCGTGAATCGGATACATGGTGTTGATTTTTGACACAATAATAGAAAAAAAGAGCCAACAATCATAAAAAAACGTCACAAAATCATACGTTCAAACTGACGCTACCTGTACGTTAAACGATTTAAAATCTCTTTTCACGGCTTTTTGATGCATATAAAGACTTTTGAAGGGGCTTTTGGCGCGGAAACGTACTATTTGTACATGTGAACGGACTGGTGAATGACGTTTGTTTGTTATTTTTGTTCGCCGGAAAACGCGCCATACAAGATTGGATGGCATTCCGCCCGAGTGGAACATGATTCCAAAACATAAAAACTAAACCCAAGATGAAACAAGTTGTCTTTACTTCGCTCGTTACCCTGACACTGGCATCCGCGGCCTGTCAGACGACTCCTTCGGGACAGGAGAACGAGAACCTGCTCCGCGCCAAGACCACGATGGACTCCCTTTATGCCAATTACGGTGTCGAGGGTTCGTTCCTGCTGCGTGAGAACTATCCGTTCAACGACGACTACCGTGCCGGCTATCTCGCCTCCGAGGAGCAGGCCCGGCCGAATCCCTACTCCTACCTGTGGCCCTTCTCGGGCACACTCTCCGCGGCGAATGTCATCCTCGAGTCGGATCCCTCGTACCGCCGTGTTGTCGACGAGCGCGTGCTGCCCGGACTGGCCGAGTATCTCGATACGACGCGCATGCCCGTGGCCTATGCCTCCTACATCAATACGGCGCCGGCCTCGGACCGCTTCTACGATGACAACATCTGGCTGGGTATCGACTTCTGCGACATCTACGCGGCGACCGGCGATGCGAAGTACCTCGAGGAGGCGAAGCGCATCTGGAAATTCATCGAGAGCGGTATGGACGATGTGCTGGGCGGCGGCATCTACTGGTGCGAGCAGAAGAAGCACTCGAAAAACACCTGTTCGAATGCTCCGGGCAGCGTCTACGCGCTGAAGCTCTACGCCGCAACGGGCGATGCGCACTACCTCGAAGAGGGCAAGGCGCTCTATGCGTGGACTAAAAAGATGTTGCTCGATCCGGAGGATGGACTTTACTTCGACAATGTGAACCTCGCGGGGGAGATCGGTCGTGCGAAGTTCGCCTACAACAGCGGTCAGATGGTGCAGTCGGGAGTGCTGCTCTACAAGGCTACGGGCGAGGAGCCTTACCTGAAGGATGCTCAGCGCACGGCAACCGCCTGCCACGATTATTTCTTCGAGGAGTTTACGCCGGACGGCGGTACGCCGTTCCGCATCATCCGCAAAGGCAACGTGTGGTTCTCGGCCGTGATGGTGCGCGGCCTTGCGGAGCTGTATGCCGTTGACGGAAACGCTGCCATCCTGAACGACGTGCAGCGCAGCCTGGACTACGCCTGGGAGCACGCCCGGGACGGACATGGACTCTTCGAGACGGATTTCACCGGTGAGAACAAGGACCGCGAAAAATGGCTTCTCACGCAGGCTGCCATGGCCGAGATGTTCGGACGCATGAGCCGTGTGGAGCTCTCGGGGAAGTAATCATAAAATTTTAAAAAAATACCAAAATAGCGAGAAAATCGATTATCTTTGCGGATCGGAACGGGCCACGAGTTCAGATTCTCCCTTCCGCAGGGTAAAAAACAACCTGAACCGAATATGATTCTCATGAAAAAACTGCTTACTATTGCACAGCTCGGTTTGGCTGTCGCAACCCTCATGTCGGTGGAAAGCCTTTCCGCCGCTGCCGCAACGACACCCGTTGAAAAGGTCCGCAAAGAGGCGGGCAACAACAAGGCCTATGCAAAAACCAACCGTCCGGCCGAGGCTGACCGCCTCTTCCGTTCGGAGGCCGTCGAGGCGGAGATCGCCCGTGTGAAAAAGGCCCTGACCAATGCGAAACTGGCATGGATGTTCGAGAACTGCTTCCCCAATACGCTCGACACCACGGTACACTTCCGCAAGGACACCGACGGCATGGACGATACGTTTGTTTATACGGGCGACATCCATGCCATGTGGCTCCGTGACTCGGGAGCGCAGGTATGGCCCTACGTACAGTTGGCCAATCATGACGAGAAGCTGCGCCGCATGCTGGCCGGCGTTATCAACCGGCAGTTCAAATGCCTGATCCTCGATCCCTATGCCAACGCCTTCAACGACGGCCCGACGGGCGGCGACTGGATGACGGACGGTACGGACATGATCCCCGAGGTGCACGAACGCAAGTGGGAGATCGACTCCCAGTGCTATCCGATCCGTCTGGCCTACCACTATTGGAAAACCACGGGCGACGAGAGCGTCTTCGGTGACAACTGGCTCAAGGCCATGCGCCGGGTGCTCACCACGCTGCGCGAACAGCAGCGCAAGGAGGATCTGGGGCCGTATGTCTTTCTGCGCAAGACCGACCGGCAGCTCGACACGAAGTGCTGCAACGGCTACGGCAATCCGGTGAATCCCGTGGGGCTGATCGTTTCGTCGTTCCGTCCGTCGGACGATGCCACGACCTTCGACTTCCTCATCCCCTCGAACTTCTTTGCCGTGACCTCGCTGCGCAAGGCCGCCGAGATCCTCACCACGGTGAATCACGACGAAGAGATGGCAGCCGAGTGCACGGCGCTGGCCGACGAAGTGGAGCAGGCGCTGAAGAAATACGCCACCTACAACCATCCGGAGTTCGGAACGATCTACGCCTTCGAGGTCGACGGATTCGGCAACCGCTATCTGATGGACGATGCCAACGTCCCGAGTCTGCTGGCCATGGCCTATCTGGGCGATGTGGATGTCAACGATCCGATCTATCAGAATACCCGCCGCTTCGTATGGAGCGAGTCGAATCCCTACTTCTTCCGCGGTACGGCGGGCGAGGGCATCGGCGGTCCTCACGTGGGTTACGACATGGCCTGGCCGATGAGCATCATGATGCGCGCCTTCACTTCGCAGGACGATGCCGAGATCAAGGAGTGCATCGAGATGCTGATGACCACCGACGCCGGCACGGGCTTCATGCACGAGTCGTTCAACGTGAACGATCCCACGGACTTTACGCGGGCATGGTTTGCCTGGCAGAACACCCTCTTCGGAGAGCTGATCCTCAAACTGGTAAACGAGGGAAAACTCGATCTGCTCAACTCGATCACCATCGAGTGATTGGAGCGGTCGTGCTCGCTGAACGTCTACGGAACGGAACGCTGAAAGAGAAACTTCCTGCATATTCACCCAAACAAACCTAACCATATCATGAAAAAATCGCTTTTAGCATTGCTTCCGCTGGCCCTGGCATCCTGCTCGGGATCGGCGGTACCGACCGGTGACGTGATCGCGAGCGAGTTGCGGGCTCCGGCCTATCCGCTCGTGACGATCGATCCCTACACGAGCGCCTGGTCGATGACCGACAAACTCTACGACGGTCCCGTACGTCACTGGACGGGGGCCGAGTTCCCGCTGCTCGGCGCCCTGAAGGTCGACGGGGTCGTCTACCGCTTCATGGGAACCGAGGAGCAGGAGTTCCTTCCGATCGTTCCGACGTCGGTATCGCTCAAGGGCTGGGAAGGTCGTTACACGACTGAAAAGCCCTCGAAGGACTGGATGAAGCCCGGTTTCAACGATGCTTCGTGGACGACGGCTCCGGGAGCTTACGGAACCGCGAACGAGACTACGGCGCGTACCGAATGGACGACACGCGACATCTGGGTGCGGCGTACTGCAACGCTCGACGAGGATCTGCGCGGCAAGGAGGTCTACCTGGAGTTCTCGAACGACGATGACGCCATCTTCTACATCAACGGCATCGAGGTCTTCAACACCGGGGCAGTCTGCAACCGCAACCGTCGCGTGCGCGTCCCCGAGGAGGCGCTGCAGACGCTTGAAAAGGGCGAAATCCTGCTCGCCGCACAGTGCACGAATCCCCAGGGATTTGGCCTGATCGACTTCGGTCTGGTTGTTCCCAAGGAGCAGCCGGCCTATTTCGCACAGACGGCCGAGCAGCGTTCGGTTGACGTGCAGGCCACGCAGACGCACTACGCCTTCACGTGCGGTGGGGTGGATCTCGAACTGTCGTTCTCGGCTCCGCTCTTCCTTGAGGATCTGTCGCTGGTAAGCCGCCCGGTCAACTACCTGACCTACCGCATCGCCTCCAACGACGGACAGCCGCATGAGCTGGAGCTCTACCTGGAGGCTGCGCCCAACTGGGCTCTCGACCAGCCTACGCAGGCCTGCGCCAGCGAATGTTTCACGCAGGAGGGTCTCGTATGCCTGAAGAGCGGCAGCCAGGAGCAGCCTGTGCTTGCCAAATGCGGTGACGACCTGCGCATCGACTGGGGCTACTTCTACCTGGCTGCCGAGCAGGAGAACACGCTCGGCATGGTCGGCACGAGCGATGCCGTACGTTCCCGCTTCGTAAACGGGTCGACCGAAGGTGTCGGCACCTCGGGCGAGAATGACGCGGCCCGCATGGCACTGATCCGCACGCTGGGAAGCGCCGACAAGACGGCCGGCAAGGTGATGATCGGCTACGACGACATCTATTCGATCCAGTACTTCGGCGAAAACCTGCGTCCCTACTGGAACCGCGACGGACAACATACGATCCTCGGTGAGCTGGCAGCTGCCAACCGCGAATACGCCTCGCTGATCAAGCGTTGCTATGCGTTCGACCGAGAACTCATGGAGGAGGCCGCCGCAGCCGGAGGCCGTCACTATGCCGAACTGTGCGCCCTGGCATACCGCCAGGCCATTGCCGCCCACAAGCTGGTGCTCTCGCCCCAGGGCGACCTGCTCTGGCTCTCGAAGGAGAACAACAGCAACGGTTCGATCGGTACGGTCGACGTGACCTATCCCTCGGCACCGCTCTTCCTGCGTTATAACGTCGAGCTGGCCAAGGGCCTCATGAACCACATCTACTATTACAGCGAGAGCGGCCGCTGGACCAAGCCGTTCGCCGCACACGACGTGGGCACCTACCCGCTGGCCAACGGTCAGACCTACGGCGGCGACATGCCGGTCGAGGAGTCGGGCAACATGCTCTCGCTGACAGCCGCCGTATGTGCGATGGAGGGTTCGGCCGCCTACGCCGAGAAGCATTGGGATGTGCTGACCACGTGGGTGAACTACCTGGTGGAGAAGGGACTCGATCCCGAGAACCAGCTCTGCACCGATGACTTCGCAGGACACTTCGCCCACAATGCCAACCTCTCGATCAAGGCAATCCTGGGCATTGCCTCCTATGGACGCATGGCCGAGATGCTGGGCAAGAAGGAGGTCTCGGAACAGTACATGGCGAAGGCCCGCGAGCTGGCCGCCAAGTGGGTGGAGATGGCCGACGACGGCGATCACTACCGACTGACGTTCGACAAGCCCGGCACGTGGAGCCAGAAGTATAACCTCGTATGGGACAAGCTCCTGGGACTGAATATCTTCCCCGAGGAGGTCGCATCCCGGGAGATTGCCTACTACCTGACGAAGCAGAACCGCTACGGACTGCCGCTCGACAGCCGCGAGACCTATACGAAGGCCGACTGGATCGTATGGACCGCAACGCTGGCTGCGGATCAGGCAACCTTCGAGCAATTCATCGATCCGCTCTACGCCTTCATGAACGAGACCGTCGACCGCGTGCCGATGTCGGACTGGTACTTCACCGACCGTCCGAACTACCGCGCCTTCAAGGCCCGTTCGGTAGTTGGCGGATACTTCATCAAGATGCTTGAGCCCCGCATCCGGAAATAACGGGACCCGAGATACGTTGCAAATGCCCGCCGAGATGGATCAGCGTCCGTTTCGTGCGGGCTTTTTGCTTCAATCCACGATCGAAAACCATACGACTCAAACATATGAAACCTTTTTACCGACTTTTTCTTCCGGCACTGATGCTGGCCGGACTCTCGTGCGGAAACGAACGTATCGAGAGTGTCGAGCGTCCCGACAATTCGGTCCGGAATGCACATTACGTAAGCAATCGCGCGCCGTTGCAGCCGCAGTATTTCATCCCGCTGCCGATGGGCGACGTCCGTCCGGCAGGGTGGGTGGCGCGCCAGCTGCAACTTCAGGCCGAAGGTCTCAACGGACACCTCGGGGAGATCAGCATCTGGCTCGAAAAGGAGCACAACGCCTGGCTGGGACGCGGTGCGGAGAACGGCTGGGAGGAGGTTCCCTACTGGCTGCGGGGCTATGCCGCCGCGGCGTATCTGCTCGAGGATCCCGAGATGCTCGACGAGGCACGCTTCTGGATCGAGGGCATTCTCTCCACGCAGCAGCCCGACGGATGGTTCGGCCCCGTGCTTGAGGACGAACACGGAAACCGGGACCTGCTGGCCAACATGACCGTCTGCTGGATCATGCAGGACTACTACGAATATACGGGTGACGAGCGCGTTCTCGACTTTCTGACCGCCTATTGCCGATGGCTGGAGCAGTACCCCGAGGAGCACTTTCTGAAGCACTACTGGGACAACAGCCGCGGCGGAGACCAGATGTGGAGCGTCGCATGGCTCTACAACCGCACGGGCGACGAGTCGCTGCTCGACCTGGCGGCCAAGATTCACCGCAACACGGCCGACTGGATGCGGGCGACCGAACTTCCCAACTGGCATGTGGTCAACATTGCACAATGTTTCCGCGAGCCGGCCGAGTGGTGGATGTTCTCGGGTGACGACAAGGGCCTCGACGCCTCCTACAACGTATTCAGCTTCATCCGCCGCGCCTTCGGACAGTTCCCGGGCGGGATGTTTGCCGCCGACGAAAATGCCCGTATCGGCTTCTTCGATCCGCGTCAGGGCTCCGAGACCTGTTCGTTCGTCGAGCAGATGCTCTCGGACAACCTCATGCTGCTGATGACCGGCGATCCCCGGTGGGCCGAGAACTGCGAGGATGTGGCCTTCAACAGCTATCCTGCGGCGCTGATGCCCGATTACCGGGCGCTGCGCTACCTCACCTGCGCAAACCATGCGGTCAGCGATTCGAAGAACCATCATCCGGGCATCGACAACAGCGGACCCTTCCTGGCCATGAATCCCTTCAGCAGCCGCTGCTGCCAGCACAACCATGGCATGGGCTGGCCCTACTACATCCGTCATCTGATTCTGGCAACGCCCGACAACGGTGTCGCAGCGGTGGTTTACAGCGCCTGCTCGGCCGAGGTGACGGTCGGCGACGGGCAGCGCATCCGTCTCGTCGAAGAGGGCAACTATCCCTTCGAGGAGCGCGTACAGTTCACCGTTGCAACCGATCGGGAGGTTGCCTTCCCATTGTATCTGCGCATTCCGACGTGGTGCGACGGGGCGAGTGTTGCGATCAACGGCCGCAAGGCGGCGGGGGAGTGTGTGGCCGGACGCTACGTGCGTATCGAGCGGACGTGGCACGATGGCGATCGGGTGACGTTGGAACTCCCGATGCACCTTTCGCAGCGTACGTGGCAGGTCAACAAGAACGGTGTGACGGTCGACTACGGCCCGCTGACGCTGTCGTTGAAGATCGACGAGGAGTATCGGCGCATCGACAGCCGTACGACAGCCGTACACGATTCGCGCTGGCAGGAGGGGGCCGACGACTCGCTGTGGCCCTCGTGGGAGATCCATGCCGCCTCGCCGTGGAACTACGCACTGGTGAGCGATGCTCCGATCGAACTGACACGCCGCGCCTGGCCGGCCGACGATCAACCCTTCACGCTGGAGTCCGTGCCGCTGGAGTTTTCGGCCCGTGGACGTCGCGTTCCCTCGTGGACGCTGGACGAATACGGCCTGACGGGCGTGCTGCCCGATCCGTGGGATGCCCGTGACGAGCAGGTCGAGCCCATTACGCTTGTTCCGATGGGTGCCGCACGCCTCCGCATCACGGTCTTTCCGCCGGTCGAATAGGGAACAGACCGGCCCAATACTTTTTTCATCTGCTTCCTGGACCCGGATGCGCCGATTGTCGGCGTGTCCGGGTTCATCGTTTGCGACGGAAGATACACTTTTCGACTGAAAATCTGCATCGCGCGGTACCATTCCCGCAGGATTTTCGTATCTTTACTACGATTAGACCAAAAAACCTGCCTCTATGAACACTCCTTCGATCTTCTGGATCGTCCCTGCGGCATCGATCGTCGCCCTGCTTTTCGCATGGCTCTTCTATCGGTCGATGAAGCGTGAGGACGAAGGGACGGCGCGCATGCGCGAGATCGCCGCGCACGTTCGCAAGGGTGCCATGGCCTACCTGCGTCAGCAGTACAAGGTCGTGACCGTCGTATTCGTTATTCTCGCGTTGTTCTTCGCCTACCTGGCCTATGGCGCCGGAGTGCAGAACCCCTGGGTGCCCTTTGCCTTTCTCACGGGAGGTTTCTTCTCGGGACTGGCGGGATACTTCGGCATGAAGACCGCTACCTACGCCTCGGCACGCACGGCCAATGCCGCCCGGCAGTCGCTCGACCGCGGGCTGAAGGTCGCCTTCCGCAGCGGTGCCGTCATGGGCCTCGTGGTCGTGGGGCTCGGACTGCTGGACATCTCGTTCTGGTACCTCGTGCTTGACCACTTCACCGACATCGCCGGACCGCAGAAACTGGTGGTCATCACCACGACGATGCTGACCTTCGGCATGGGCGCCTCGACGCAGGCTCTCTTCGCGCGCGTCGGCGGAGGTATCTACACCAAGGCTGCAGACGTGGGGGCCGACCTCGTGGGCAAGGTCGAGGCGGGCATTCCCGAAGACGACCCGCGCAACCCGGCAACCATCGCCGACAACGTGGGCGACAATGTGGGGGATGTGGCCGGCATGGGCGCCGATCTCTACGAAAGCTATTGCGGTTCGGTGCTTGCCACGGCAGCCCTCGGCGCCGCAGCCTTCGCATCGGCCGATACTGCGGCGACACAGGTCAAGGCGGTGCTGGCTCCGATGCTCATCGCGGCCGTGGGCATCGTGCTGTCGATCCTCGGCATCTTCCTCGTGCGCACGAAGGAGGGGGCCACGATGCGCGAGCTGCTGCGCTCGCTCGGACGCGGCGTCAATACCAGCTCTCTGCTGATCGCTGCGGCAACCTTCGGCATTCTCTACTGGCTGGGCATCGAAAACTGGCTCGGACTCTCGTTCTCGGTCATCACGGGGCTCGTGGCCGGCATCATCATCGGCCAGGCTACGGAGTACTATACCTCACATTCATACAAGCCCACGCGCAAGATTGCCGAGAGCTCACAGACGGGGCCCGCTACGGTGATCATCGCCGGCGTGGGATCGGGGATGATCTCGACGGCCATTCCCGTGGTGACGATCGGCGTGGCGATCATCCTGGCCTATCTCTGCGCCATCGGTTTCGACGTGCACAACATGCTGGCGGCGCAGAATCTCTCGCTCGGACTCTACGGCATCGGCATCGCCGCCGTGGGCATGCTCTCGACCCTGGGCATTACGCTGGCGACGGATGCCTACGGACCGATCGCCGACAACGCGGGAGGTAATGCCGAGATGAGCGGTCTGGGTCCTGAAGTGCGCAAGCGCACCGACGCTCTCGACGCATTGGGCAACACGACGGCCGCCACGGGCAAGGGCTTTGCCATCGGCTCGGCGGCACTGACGGCTCTGGCTCTGCTGGCGTCGTACATCGAGGAGATCCGCATCGGGCTGCTCCACAATGGCGTGACGATGCTCGAACTGCCGAGCGGTGCCACGCGCTTCGTGCAGGATGCCTCGATTCTCGACTTCATGGACTACTACCATGTCTCGTTGATGAACCCCACGGTGCTGATCGGCGTCTTCATCGGTGCGATGATGTCGTTCCTCTTCTGCGGTCTGACGATGAATGCCGTGGGACGCGCTGCCGAGAGCATGGTGCAGGAGGTGCGGCGGCAGTTCCGCGAAATCAAGGGCATTCTCACGGGTGAGGGAACGCCCGACTATGCCCGCTGCGTGGCCATCTCCACGCGCGGGGCACAACGCGAGATGCTCTTCCCGAGTCTGCTGGCCATTATCGTCCCAGTGGCGGTGGGGCTGATCTTCGGCGTGGCCGGTGTCATGGGACTCCTGGTCGGAGGCCTCGGCTCGGGATTCGTCCTGGCGGTCTTCATGGCCAACGCCGGAGGATCGTGGGACAACGCCAAGAAGATGGTCGAGGAGGGCAACTTCGGAGGCAAAGGCTCCGCCTGTCATCACGCCACGATCGTCGGCGATACGGTGGGCGACCCGTTCAAGGATACCTCGGGGCCGTCGCTCAACATTCTGATCAAACTCATGTCGATGGTTTCGATCGTCATGGCCGGACTCACCGTCGTCTGCCATCTGTTCTGATCCGCTGATCCGGATCGCCACTCCCTACGGGCGGGGCCGCACGACATCGTGAGGCCCCGCTTTGCTTCGGAGTGATGAGGCGTTGAAAATTTGCTTCTCCAGACGGTCTGTATTATCTTTGCAACGATGAAAAACATTGTATTCGATCTGGGCGGAGTGCTCTTCGCCCGCGACAAGCACAAATGCGAGCCGGAGCTGCTCGAATTCTTCAGTTTTCTGCGCGCTCCGCAGATGCCCCGCTTCTGGGAGGAGTACGACCGCGGCACCTCGACACTCGACGAGGTGACCCATACGCTGGTCGATATGACCGGACAGCCATACGGGAAGTGTGCCGAAGTGCTGCAGCACGCCATCGACCTGCAGGAACCGATTCGTGCCACCGAACTGCTGATTGCCGATCTGAAGCGTGCCGGATACAAACTGTACGTACTGTCGAACATGTCGCGCGAGTTTATCGACTTTCTGCGCCGCTATCCGGTCTACGGGCTCTTCGACGGTGAGGTGGTTTCGTGCGAGGAGCACACCGTGAAACCCGAGCCGCGCATCTATGAGATTCTGCTCGAACGCTACGGCCTGGCACCCTCGGAGACACTCTTCATCGATGACCGTGAAGCCAATATCGAAGCGGCCGAACGGAAGGGGATTCACGGATTCCTCTTTGCGCACAACGATCCTGAAGGGGCGTGTGCCGAACTGCGGAGACGGCTTCTCTGAGAACCCTCCGGCTGCAGAAGACAACGGGTGCTTCGATTCTCAACCCGAACAACATAAAGGCGGCTGTCCTCCACGATGGAAGACAGCCGCCTTTTCCGACGGACGGAATACGCGGTTCGTGCGATAGCGTATCCCGTACCTCCCCGGGGTCTACCAGACGGGAATGTCGTAAATGGCCGTTCGGCCCACGGGAAGGCCGTTTGCCTGATAATAATCGAGAGCGGCACCGGGCATGTAGATGTCGATCCCAATCGTGGAGACGATCGTCGGATTGTCGAAGACGTTCAATACGCCATCTTTCTTTTCGTCAGCGTCGGCGCAGCTTCCCCACGGATTGCGCAGGGCGAACAGCGCACTGGGGTTGTTTGCGGCAACAGCCGTCCACGTGTGCCCGGTTGTCGTCCAACCGTCCTCGGTCCAGTTTTCTGTGCTGAACCCTCCCGTCACGATCATCCCCCGGGCCATCGCCTCCTTCACCGCGATAGTAAGCTGTTGCGACGTCAGTTTCCCGACGGGGAGGGAGAATCCGGCGCCGTTACCCGTGAACAGCGGACTGGTCGTCGAGGCATTCATTCCTCCGAGATTCGCGCCGCTGTCGTACAATGCAAAGACCGACTCCCACTTCATCATGGCCTTCTCGATGATGCTCGACCAGGTCGTAGCATCGTTTTTCCCGCTTACGCCGTATTTCCACGTAGGGTTCTCGCGCCAATCCTCCGGATGAACGAGAGTCGCCTTCACGCACACGTCGACGGGTTTTCCCTGTGGGTCAAACATCTTCACCGTATAGCTTCCGTCGGCATTCTCCCGAATGATGTTGCGGATATACTCCGGATACTGATAGGCAAGGGAAGCATACATGGCCAGCACGCTGCAGTTACCGATCTGATGCTGGTTCACATCCGTCGGAAGGGGAGTGCCGAAAGGGTAGAGGTCTACCTCGATATCACCGTTCCAGTACAGATTTTCGCCGTAGTCCGTGATGTCGGGCTCCACTTCGGGATCGGCCAGGCGGTCGAGAATCTCCTGGCTCGTCGCCGGGATGCCCTCATACTCCACACCCATCGGTGTCTTATCACTGTACTTGAAATTTTCGGCCAAGTAGAGACAGTCTCCCAGATCCCGGCATTCGTATTGCAGGCTCCACTCGGCCAGTTGCGTGAACTCCGCGCCGCCGTTGCCTTCAATCTCCAGCCGATAGCTGATGTAGTGGGTGTAGGAACGGTAGTCGGTGATCCTGCGGCAAAAGAAACTTTTCGTCTCTCCGGCCTCGAACTGCTGGTCGGACTGCTCGTCCAGCAATTCCCAGTCGCTGCGGTTCACGGATCCGTAAAGCTTCCATGACCGCGGAGCGCTCTGCGCATGATCGGAAGCCGTCAGGCTGTAGCGATTTCCGTAGCTCTTCGTGTCGGGATCCCAGACGATGTAAAACCTGTCGTGCGACGTTTGGAAAGAGGTCTGCGGGTTACCGTCGAGAAGCTTGCCGACGTCGGCGTCACGCGGCGAATCACTGTATTGCGATGTGAGGCTGCCCGACGAAGAGAGCATGTTTGCCGTACGCTGCACCTTGATCGTGGCGGGTTGTGTGGGATCCAGCGATCCGGAAGCCAGCCGCCACTCTCCGATCTGCGTGTAGGCGCCGCCGCCGTTTCCATCCACATCCAGACGATAATATTTGTAGGCGGTGTCATTGTCGAACGCAAATTTGAGCGTATTGTATCGCGTATTGAAGAGAACGTAGGACTGCTTGTCCATTTGCCGCCATGTTTCGTTGTCGTTCGATGCCGAGAGTCGCCAGGAGTAGGGATCCGTACTTCTCGTGCCGCTGCCCGTGGTCAGCGAGTAGTGGTCGATCACCACCGGCTCCGAGGCGGCATATACGATATAGAAACGGCTGCGATCGGTCTTGTAGGCAGTCTGCGGATCACCGTCGGCAACCTTTCCCACATCGTTTTCCTCCGTATATTCCGAATATTGAGCCGTCAAGGTTCCGGCAACGGGGAGATTGCTTCCGGCACTCACGACAACCGTGTGAGGCGCATCGGGATCCTGAGGCGGTACGGGGTCTGCCGGAGTGTCGTCGCTTTTCGAACAGCTGCACGTGAAAGCCGCCGCAAAAAGAAGGGCGAACCAACGTCGCTCCATTCCCCGGTGTCTGGCAGATACACCTTTGGAGAAGGGGTACAAAAAAATCATTTCAAGAGGTTTTAAGGGTTAGTCAGGTCCCGGCAGCGCACTCATCCGAGGTCAACTGGGGTTTCGGGTCATCAAAGATAGTGCTTTTTGGCTCCGGTCAAACGCCTGCGAGGATTTTTTTCTCTTCGGTCCGTTCGAACGGAGAACTTTTGGTCGGCGGGGGACTGAAAAAAATCCCCCGATCGGACCTCTCCAGAGAGAGGTATCCGAATCGGGGGAGAAGAATCGGTTGACTGGCGTCCGGCCACGAGACCGGGGCGTCGCCTTGTACGATAAAAGCCCCGGCGGCCCGGTCACGCCGTCAATATCAGTTGAAGCGGTAGCGCAGGCTGAACTGCACGGAGAAGGTCGAATTGAAGCTCGTGTAGTTCTGGAAGGTCGACGTTACGCGACGGCCGCTGGCCTGCTGGAAGTTGTAGACACCCTTGTTGTACTTCAACAGTCCGCTGTTGACCACCTGCTTGTAAAGGCCCCAGTCCTTGTTGAGCAGGTTGGCAACGTTGATGATGTCGACGCCGAAGGTCAGCGTGTTGCGTTTTCCGTCGCGGGTCTTGATGTAGAAGTCCTGCGCGAACTTGAAGTCCACGCGGTGATGCCACGGCATGAGGGCGCCGCCACGCTCGGTGTACCTGCCCTTGCGGGTCTTCAGATACTTGTCCTGGTTGATGAAGGCCCAGAAATCGTCCTTCTGCTCCTCGGCCGAATAGGTTACCTTGCCGTTGCTGGTGATGTCGCCGAAGTTCCAGCTGTCGAGGGCTTCGCGGCTCTCGGGAATGTAGAGCAGGTTGTTGGCGCCGTAGTCGCCGACGATGTTGCTCGAGAAGGTGTACGAGTAGCGCGAGTAGGAGTAGCCGCCGTCATAACCGAGCTGACCGCCGTCGTAGAACAGGGCCACCGACGTCCCGAAGTGCTTGCCGTACTCCTTGCGGAAACCGATCGATGCGATTACACGGTCGGGAGCGATGTAGGTACCGTATCCGAGCTCGTGGTTGTTGTTGGCGCCCACCGAGTAGGTGTTGGTCTTGTAGGCCGACGATACCTGGTCACCGATGCCGTCGCCGTAGCTCTTGCCGCCCGAGTGGGTATAGGCCACCGCCAGGTCGAGACCGAAGGCGAAGCTCTTGTGCAGCTGAGCCGAAACCGAATAGTAGTAGGCGTCGTTGCCGGCGTTGCGGATGTAGTAGACGTTCTGGTACTTGTTGGCCCAGGTTCCGTCGCTGTACATCTGGTTTACGACAGGACGCTTGTCACCCGGAGCATACTCCGTATAGGAGGTGCCGTCCCAGGGCTTGTAGCCGCGGTTGTCGACCACGGCAGGGTGGTAGTCCTTGCTGTAGATTCCCTCGAGGGTGAAGTCAATGCCTCCGGGCAGCTTGGCGTCGAAGGCCAGCGAGCTCTTCCATACGGCCGGCATCTTGAGGTTCTCGTCGATGATCGTGGGCGATCCGGGAATCGAAACCGAAGCCTGAGCGTCGATATCCTTGAGGATGTCGTTCGGATTGGTGTGGAACGACGGGATCTTCGTTGCGTTGGCCACATTGTCATAATAGTAGGTGGTCTGTCCGACACCCGAGTTGCCGACGGCCGAAACGAGCCACACGAACGGCAGACGGCCTACGAAATAGCCCGTACCTCCGCGGAGCACATACTTGCGTTCGCCGGTGAGGTCCCAGTTGAATCCCAGACGGGGCGAAACAGTCAGGCGGGCATTGGGCACCTGGTCGGTCGAGTAGCTCGTATTGCCGAATTTGAGCTTGCTGAAGCCTTCGTTGAAGTTGCCGTCGAGCGAGGGGTAGATGGGCACCTCAAAGCGCAGGCCGGCCGTCAGGCGGAAGTTCTTGTGGAGTTCAAGCTCGTCCTGCAGGTAGAGCGAGAACTGCTGGTACCTCATCTGGGCGAGGAACTGCGAGCCGTCGAGGCTGTTGGAATAGGTGATGCCGAAAGCCGAAGGCTGGGCGTTGTTGAAGAAATCATCCATCGACGAATAGACGTAATATCCGGCACCGGCCTGCATGTAGCCGTTCGTGGCCTTGTTGTGCTCGAACTGCACGCCGGCCAGCAGGTTGTTGATGCCGGCGCGGAGGTTGAACTCGTCGGTCACGACGATGGTCGAAACGCGGCGCAGGTTGCCCTCGGTGAAGACCTCCGTACCGAGCGAGGCGTAGACGTCACCGTCCTTGAGAATGTCGACCGTCGGAAACAGGCCTCCGTCGTAGGTACGCGGCTCGTTCTGGTACGAATAGGTGAAACGCAGCGCGTTGTTGCCCTTTCCGTCGAACAGGCGCGAGTTCCACTCGGCAGCCACCGACGTGAAGTCCTGACGCTGGTAGTAGCGCGAATTCTCGAAATAGAGCGCGTAGTTCGACGTACGGCCTCCGCCGGATCCGTGACCCGGATAGATGTTGCTGGCGCTCAGCGGGGAGGTCGACGACGACGGTCCCGAGGAGTATTTGTAGTGGGTGTGCGACACGCGCAGGTTCAGCGTGTTGTTGGCGTTGATGTTCCAGTCCAGACGGGCCATCAGCTTGTAGGCCGGGGTCTTGATGTCGTAGTTGGCGTAGTCACCCGTCTCGTATCCGAATTTCTCGCGCACGAAGTTGCGGATCTTGTCCATGTCCGAGGCCAGCGGGCGGTTGTAGTCCGTTCCCGAACCGTATTCGGTCTCCTCGTTGGGGCGTGCCAGACGCGTCGGGCCCGCCGTGACGTTGTCCTGGTACTCGCCGTTGACGAAGAAGAAGAGTTTGTCCTTGACGATCGGACCGCCGAGCGTAAATCCGTAGGTATACTCCGAAGCGGCGCTGCGCGTCAGATCGTAGTCACCGACATGGATACCCTTGAGGTTGTTGTTCGTGAGGTAGGTGTAGACCGATCCGCGCAGTTCGTTGTCGCCCGAACGGGTCACGGCATTGATGGCTCCACCCGTAAAACCGCTCTGACGCACGTCGAACGGCGTCACGGCTACGGATACCTGCTCCAGTGCGTCGAGCGAGATGGGAGTGCCTCCGGCCGGGAGGTTGCCGCCGATACCGAATGCGTTATTGAAGGCGGCGCCGTCGACCGTCACGTACGACTGACGGTAGTTGCCGCCGCCGACGGCAAATCCGTTGGAGGTGGTGTTCGACTGCGGCGAGAGGCGCATCACATCGTTCATGCTGCGGCTGACCGTGGGCATGAGTTCGATGGCCTCGCGGTTGACGTTGATGACGGCACCTGCCCGGTCGCTGTTCATCGAGCTCTCCTTGCCGTCGGCCGACACCACGACGGCCTCCATGCCGATGGCATCCTCATTGAGACTGGCGTTGTTGACGCTGTTTTCGGCCAGGGCGAGCTGAATGTCGGTCTTTTCGACAGTCCGGTACCCGATCATCTGGAAACGCAGCGTGTAAGGGCCGCCCGGACGCACATTGTAGATGCGATAGTTGCCCTTGGTATCGACGGCAGCGCCGTATTGCGTTCCCGAAGGAACGTGGATGGCGATCACCGTGGCACCGACCAGCGGCTGTCCCTTCTGATCGGTCACATTGCCGCTGATGCTCGAGGTCGTGACCTGTGCGGAGACGGCCGAGAAGGAGAACATCAGCAGTAGGAGAAGTAGAAATCTCTTCATACGCATGAAATTTGGTTAATAAAAAGTGGTGTATTCCGATTGCATAGAACAATGGCGCGGATTTTTCATCGAACCCATACGATACAAGGGATACTCCTTACGCAGGAATATCCCTTGTTCAGCAACCTTTGAGTGAGGACATATTTTGTATCGACACGTTCAGGAATATCATACTAAAAAGTTATGATTTGTACTTTTGGGCAAATGTATACTAAAAAATCAGTATTTACAATGCTTTAAAAGGTTTTATTCCGTAATTTTTTCAGTCTTCTCCAACCTTTTGTTGAAAATCCGGCCCCGGAAATGCCATTTTACCTTTTCCGACGTTCCGAATGCAGGCATACCGTGCGGTAAAAATCTCCCGTTTCCGGATCAGGAGGTAAAATTTCATGCGAAAAACTTGGAAATTAATTCGGGATTCGTACCTTTGTTATTCGAATAACAAAGCTTTAAAGCCGCAAGATCCTTTAAATCAATAAAGACAATGGCAAGAAATCTCAAAATCAGAGACCTTACGCTGCGCGACGGACAACAGTCGTCGTTCGCCACGCGTATGAACCAGGCCCAGATCGACCGGTGCCTGCCGTTCTACAAAGATGCCAACTTCTATGCGATGGAGGTATGGGGCGGCGCAGTGCCCGACTCGGTGATGCGCTACCTGAACGAAAACCCCTGGACCCGCCTGGAGACGATCTACAAGGCCGTGGGTAACGTGTCGAAACTCACGGCGCTCTCGCGCGGCCGCAATCTGTTCGGCTACTCGCCCTACACGGACGAAATCATCGACGGATTCTGCCGCAATGCCATCGAGAGCGGTCTTGGCATCATGCGTATCTTCGATGCGCTGAACGACGTGGACAACGTAAAGTCGACGATCAAATATGTCAAACAATATGGCGGTATCGCCGACTGCGCCGTATGCTATACGGTGGATCCGAAATACCCCGAGCTGAGCTTCTGGGACAAGCTTCGCGGCAAGAAAAATCCCGCCCCGGTCTTCACCGATGCCTACTTCCTCGACAAGGCCCAGCAGATGGCCGCCCTGGGTGCCGACATGATCACCATCAAGGACATGTCGGGACTGATTCCGCCGCGCCGTGTTGCCACGCTCGTCAAGCTCTTCAAGCAGCATCTTACGATTCCGGTGGATTTCCATACCCACTGCACGCCGGGCTATGGTCTGGCCTCGGTATTGGCAGCGATCATCGCCGGCGTCGACATCGTCGACACGAACTGCTGGTATTTTGCCGAAGGTACGGGTGCTCCCGCCATCGAGCTGATCTATGTCTTCTGCAAGAAACTCGGCATCGACCTGGGTGTCAACATGGAGGCCGTCGCGAAGATCAATACGCAGCTGCGTGAGATCCGTAAGGAGCTCAACCAGTCGGTCTTCGGCGTAGAGAAACCCGAGCCGAAAGCCTTCAATCCGCTGACCGATACGCTTCCTGCCGAAATCGACGCGCTCTTCGACCGAGCCATCAAGGCCGCTCAGGCCGACGACGAGGCCGCAACGATCGACGCCTGCCGCAAGATCGAGGCCTACTTCGGATTCCCTGCGCCGAACGAACTGGTGCAAAAGGCCGAGATTCCCGGAGGCATGTACTCGAACATGGTTGCACAGCTCAAGCAACTCAAGGCCGAAGAGATTCTGCCGCGCGCCATGGAGTTGATTCCCTCGGTGCGCCTGGCCGCAGGTCTTCCGCCTCTGGTCACCCCGACGTCGCAGATCGTCGGAGCCCAGGCCGTGAACTGCGCCCTCGACGAGAAGGCCGGACGACCGATGTATACCAACAAATCGTCGCAGTTTGTGGGCCTCGTAAAGGGCGAATACGGCAAGACACCCGTAAAGATCGATCCCGAGTTCCGCTTCAAGATCTGCGGGGTGCGTGAGGAGACTCCCTACGACACCTCCAAATACAAGATGCAGCCCAATCCGGAGCTTCCGGAGGCTGGAGGCGTGAAACTTGCCGCCAACGAGAAGGAAGTGCTGCTGCTGGAGCTCTTCCCGACCGTTGCGAAGATCTTCCTGACCAATGAAAAGGTCAAGGCCTACAAGGCAACCCAGGCCGAAGAACAGGCCAAAGAGAAAGAGGCTGCACAAGCCGCTGAGAAGCCGAAGGCTGTCATCACGGGCAATGTGGTGGCTGCACCGCTGCCGGGTCGTATCATTGAGATCAACGTCAAGGTCGGCGATACGGTGAAAGCCGGTCAGGAGGTGTTGACTCTCGAGGCCATGAAGATGGAGAATGCCATCACGACGGACTATGCCGGTACGGTAAAACAGATCCTCGTAGAAGTCGGGGAGAATGTTCCGACAGATGCTCCGCTGATCGAAGTAGAGTAGTTCGACCGCAAGTCGATATCTTGGCCCGCAGCGCCCTTTGGAGCGTTGCGGGCTTTTTTAATGCCCGATATTATAGATTTCGACGTCTATGGGCTGATTGGTATTCATTTTTGAATCGGCAAATCCCATAGAAATGGGCGTATGTCAGAAAGAGTCTCATGGCTGTAGCCGGATGATAATCGCCATTTCCTTTTCCACGACAATTTTTGAAATGTCGGTTTAGTTCACCGGGAATATCCTTAATATCCAGAGGTACAGGATCAGTAAACTCTTTGTCCATAACGGGAGCGACAGAGATATGTCTTTTAAAATCTTCAAACGAATAATTTAACGTTACGGTTGTGACCATCGAGAAATTGTAAATGTCACCCTCCTCCACGAAAGCAAGCACTCTTGCGGAATCGGCGTCAACAATTCGGTGGTAATTTGTCTCTGTCAGTCCGAATTCTTCCTTGAAGGCACGCTCGATCCATCGGTCGACGAACTCATTGTTGTAGTCCGTCCGGTTGTTGAAATCCGATATTTCGAGTTGCTCGCCGATTGTAGCGGCAAGAGTGTACGGATAATCATTGCTGTTGACCCCGCTGATTTTGTTGAGAACAACCTTCCGGTCTGCCGTTATGACGACGAGATGAAGACACAGACTGTTCGGATAATAGCCTTTCGTATAGTCGTCGGCGACCTCGGCAAGGGCTGCTTTCTTGTCCAGCAAATGTTCCGGAAAAACCTTGCACCAGATAAATCTGTTCATACTCCATTTTGTCTTCTGAAGTTTGAGATAGACTCTTTGATCATCCCGATTGCATGTTTTGCTAATTCCTGCAAGCATCCATTTGTCGTTGTCGTTGTTTTGCTCGATACTGATCCTCGCGGTTGTGTCCGTTCTGATGAAATCTTCATAACTTTTATTCAGATCCGTGCTGCATTGAGCCGGGGAGTCCTGAAAACGGTAATATTTGTCAGTTATCACCGAGTCCAGATGAATCTGATGGGTTCGGTACCCTTCTATAATGTTGCTGCATACGAGAATCGTTCGGTCCTGTCCCCATATAAAGCCATTGCTGTACTTCTCAAGGTTAAAACAAGAATTGTCGGCATTCTCTCTCATGATCTGTTCAAGCTGGCTGAAATCATTGTATTTTTGAAGCGTCCTGACAATGAGACTGTCGAGTACAAACAACAACAGCGCGATGACACAGCACCCCCACATCAGGAGAATGGGCAGAGGCGGTTTTATAAAGACATAGAGCATCATGCCTTTAATATCAAAAATCATTTCGTAAGGCAGCGTGCTGGCCGCAGCCACTATAAATGACAGAATCCAACCCAGGGAGGATCTTTTCAGTTTATGGATCCAAATATACGTTCTTTCAAATATGAGAATCAGTTTCGGAGACATCTGGAGGTTGTGTGCAAGGTTTCATTTTTATGTAAATATAATATTTTTTGTTCGATTGACGAGGTGTACGAGAAATATCCTGAGAGTTCGGACCAGGCAGGAAAAAGAAAAAGTTGCGAAATGATACCATTTCACAACTTTTTCAATTCGTAGCGGGAGAGAGACTTGAACTCTCGACCTCATGATTATGAATCGTAAACCGGCGATTTTTGCCGTTTTTTGCCGACTTATCTATTGATTTATAAATCGCTGTATTTCAGTTGTAAATATAGCTATTTTATTTCATTCCGTTTTTGTTTATTTCGCTGGAAATTGTAATTTTGTGTATAAATTGTGTACCGAAGCCAAAATTTATACACAGATGAACTACTCAAAGGACGGCATAACGGTATCCCCTATGCTCGACACCTCGCATCCGAAAAAGTCCGGAAAGTGTCCCGTAAAAATTCGGGTCACCTACAAGCGGACGCGATGCTACTATTCCACGGGCAAAGACATGACCCCGGAGGAGTGGGAGGCGTTGCCGACAACCAAGGCGCGAACGCTGGCAGCGGTCCGCAAGGACATCGAAAGCAGCTACCAGATCGTGCGGTCGGCTGTTGAGGTGCTGGCCACCTCGGGTGCGTTCTCGCTCGATGCGCTGAACAACCGATTGAAGGGTGCCGCTTCTGATACGGTAAACACAGCATTCCGGGCGAAAATGGATCAGTTGGAACACGCCGGTCGCGTGGGTAGTATGGTTGTCTATCGGGGTGTACTTCTCGGACTGGAACGTTTCGCCGGTTCGCATATTCGGTTCGATGCCGTTACCCCGTCGTGGCTGGGCCGTTATTCTGCCTTCCTGCTCTCGGAGGGTAAAGCGCAGACGACCGTGGCAATCCACCTCCGTCACCTGCGGGCAATCCTCAACGAGGCCCGGCGGCAAGGTATGATCCGGGAAGCTCAATATCCCTTTGGCAAGGGTCGGTATGAGATCCAGGAGGGAGAAGGCCGCAAAATGGCCCTTACGCTGGAGCAGATCGGGATGCTGGCCCGGTATGAGGACGGCAGCGATGCAACGGCCAAATACCGTGATTACTGGCTTTTTCTCTACCTCTGCAACGGTATAAATGTCGCCGACTTCGTGCGGTTGAGGTTTCGGGATATTGTGAACGGCGAAATCTGTTTCGTGCGGCAGAAAACCGAGCGCACGACCCGGACGCGCAAGGAGATTCGGGTGATCGTGACCGATCGGATGCAGGCAATCATCGACCGCTGGGGGAATCCTCCAGCTCCGGATAGGTTCATCTTCCCGGTATTGGACGGTTCGGAGGACGCGATGCGTCGGAAACTGAAGACGCAGTTCCTGACCCGTGCGATCAACAAGCGCATGAAGGAGGTGGGCGAACAGCTCGGCATCGGGCCGATCTCGACCTATACGGCCCGGCACTCGTTCGCCACGGTATTGAAGCGGGCCGGGGCGAACATCGCCTATATCTCCGAATCGCTGGGGCACAGCGACCTCAAAACCACGGAGAACTACCTCGCGAGCTTCGAACGCGAGGAGCGGGAAAAGAATGCAGAATTATTAACGAAATTTTAAAAACATATGACACAAAAAGCATTAGAAGCAGCCAATTTATATCGGGAGGCGTATTTAAGAGTTCTGACAGAATACAAATCAGAATGTAGCGATATGTCCGTAGCAGTAAATATGTGCGAGGATTTATATGCTGCTGGAGTCTATTTTATAGATGCCTTAACTGAATGGCTCCCCTATATTATAATGAGCCGTAAAAATATATATTTTACTCAAATATCCAGTATAATCAATATTCCCGAATTATACAACGGAGAATTTTCAATTATCCCATTAAAAAAGGGTAGCCGTTTGAAAATTGGCATAAGTTTTCCTGAGTTTAAGGCGTCCGGAGAAAATAAAGCCGCAAAGATAGAACTATTTATAGCGCTATGTCAATCGAGTATGTGGGTGCCAAGCACAAATGAAAGTATAGACAAAGAGACATTGGACCAAGTTAGAACTGTGTTGATCGCTAAAGCACGGAATACACAGAAAATAGAGTTCGATAGCGATGAAGATACAATTATAACCAGTAAAGTGCAAGATTGTGGAAAAATTTCGAGAGCACAATCTATCGCGTTGTTATATGCCATATTTGTGCGGCTGAAGATTACGCAGTCCTACACGGCTACAGCGATTGCCAAGTTGATCGAAGCTGTAACGGGCGGATTGATTCGGGATAGCAAAAACTCATATGCCTGGAAACATCTTAACGATAAATTACAGCCAGATGTTGAGGCGCTATTGGATGAGTTTATGAAAGGAGGACAGTCCTCCGAATAGTATTCTATGTTGTCTTCCGGTATCATTTTACACGGATAGCAACCGCCACCACAAGTGCCTGCAAGGGCACTTTTTTATTTTGGGGACAGTCCCCGCAAATTTTGAGGACTGGTTTCGCTTGGTCCCCCTTCACCCTTTTTACTCTCTTTGCACTGTCAACGTTGAACGACATCCTGCTGGGCCCGCAGGAATTGTAGAATCGTTAAAAAAGCAAAGAGTATGACAGAACAAATTATTGTAACGACTGCCGAACAGTTACGCTCCATTGTTGCCGATGAGGTAGCTGCCATTATTCCGAAACTGGACATTTTCCGGCGGAAGAACGAACCCGTGGTTACAGACGGAATGAATGCTGATACCGCGGCGCGGTTCATCACCGAACAAGGTATTCCCACCACGCGGGCAGCTCTCTACAATCTGGTCTACAAAGAGGCTATCCCTTATAAGAAATTCGGCCGCCGCACGGTGTTTTCCCGTCGGGATCTATTGCAGTGGATCGAATCGCGTATCGTTACCCGCGAGGATCGCCGCGCGGCTGCTGCGCTGCGTCTTGCCGAAAGTGCCAACCGTAAATAATCGCCGGAGGTATGAATCAGAAACAACACGCCCCCGGCGTCCGAGGCCGACGCGCAGGGGCATTGTATCAAGTGCTGCACAAAGGTAAAGAATTTTTCCTTACTCACAATGAATTCCGCCTTTATTCGCTGCTGATGTGCGGCGGCAAGTTGGCGACATTCGACATTGCCGAGCAGTTGAATATCCCCGATCCCCGGAGCACGATCCGCTACCTGCGCAATATGGGAATCGACGTGTCGGACGTATGGGTTCGCGAGAAGGTCCGGGACAGCATTCTGAAGTTCA
>CALUMQ010000037.1 GCA_944321765.1 uncultured Alistipes sp. | reverse complement strand
GTAGGTATCAACGACCTCTGCCCGGTAGATTACCTGGCTTACATGCTGAAATACGACACGATGCACGGCCAGTTCAAGGGCGAGATCGACTACAATGTCGAGAAGAGCCAGCTGATCGTCAACGGCCACGCTATCCGCGTCACCGCCGAGAAGGATCCCGCCAACCTGAAGTGGAATGAGGTAGGTGCCGAGTACGTCGTAGAGTCGACGGGTCTGTTCCTCACCGAGGAGAAGGCTCAGGCTCACCTGGCCGCCGGTGCCAAGTATGTGGTTATGTCGGCTCCTTCGAAGGACGCTACGCCGATGTTCGTATGCGGCGTGAACACCGACACCTATGCAGGTCAGAAGATCGTTTCGAACGCATCGTGCACCACGAACTGCCTCGCCCCGATCGCCAAGGTCCTGAACGACAAGTTCGGTATCACGGACGGTCTGATGACGACGGTTCACTCGACCACTGCAACGCAGAAGACCGTCGACGGTCCCTCGATGAAGGACTGGCGTGGCGGACGTGCCGCTTCGGGCAACATCATCCCCTCGTCGACCGGTGCCGCCAAGGCCGTAGGTAAGGTTATTCCTTCGCTGAACGGCAAGCTGACGGGTATGTCGATGCGTGTTCCGACGCTGGACGTATCGGTTGTCGACCTGACGGTCAACCTGGCAAAGCCTGCAAAGTACGATGAGATCTGCGCTGCCATGAAGGAGGCTTCGGAGGGCGAACTGAAGGGCATCCTGGGCTACACCGAGGACGCTGTCGTATCGTCGGACTTCCTGGGCGATGCACGTACGTCGATCTTCGACAAGGCCGCCGGTATCGCACTGACCGACACCTTCGTAAAGGTTGTCGCCTGGTACGACAACGAGTGGGGCTACTCGAACAAGGTCCTCATGCTCATCGAGAAGATGGCTGCTTACAACAACAAATAGTCGTAAGCCTACAGAGAAAGAGGGAATCCCGCGAGGGGTTCCCTCTTTTTTTGTGACCGGATGCAATACGGGGTGCGGTCCGGGTTGTGACTGAATTGTGGCCGGGTTGCGGTCATGCGTTGCGGGTGCGACCGCAGCGGGCGAATGTGCGTATGTGTATCACTTCTTGATCTTCAGCTCGATGGATGCTCCCGACCACTGGTTGATCTTGCGCTTCTCGCTGTGCAGCAGGTGCCCTTCGCTGAAGATGCGGATCTCGATATCGAAGGGACGCGTGTTGTCGATGTCGTTGTCCGTGGGGAGCGTATGCGGAATGATATAGACGTAGAGCAGGGCATGGTCGCATGGGGGAGTTTCGAGTGTGATGCGGCTGCGGTCGGGGATCCCGTCGGGCCTGACGGTGAGGTTGGCCCCCACGTCGGCGACATCCGATGCCGTCGATACGAAATCCGTGCGGCGGTCGTCGGCGTCGAAGCATCCGCACATCATTGCAACGTTATAGCGCCACCAGGCGTCGTAGTGGCATTTGACCTCGATCCTGAATCCCTTTTCCATGTTGTTCGTGCCTCGTTTGATCCGGCCGGAGAGCGGTGTCGGAACCCCGTCCCGCGGGCTTCGTACAAAGATAGCACAGCCTGTTCATCCGGCCAAATTTATTTCTTCCCGGCCGGGCTCCGGATGCTAAATGTATGCGTTTTCTTTGCAATTGTCTTATTTTTTAGTAACTTTGCGCACTAAACGTGTTCAAGTGGTGGAAGCTCAGAGTTATTCGATCGTTTTTCAGGGCCTTTCGACCGGACGTCACGAATTTCGTTTCGAGGTGGGCAAGTCCCTCTTCGAGGAGTTCGGAAGCTCGGAGATCAAGGACGGGAAGTGCGAGGTGATCGTGGAGCTGGAGCGCACGGAGACCCTCATGCTGCTCGATATCCGCATCATGGGACACGTGGTCGTGCCATGCGATCGCTGCCTGGAGGATTGCAACGTCCCGATTCATTTCGAGGGGCGTCTTGAGGTGCGCTTCTCCGACGAGGAGCATGAGTACGACGGCGAAGTGTTGTGGCTCTTTCCGGGAGAGACGACCGTCGATCTGTCGCAGTACATTTACGAGAGCATCGTGCTGTCGCTTCCCTACCAGCGGGTGCATCCCGAGGGCGAGTGCGATCCGGACATGCTCCGGCGTTTCCGCATTGTCTCGCAGGACGAGTTCGAGTCGCTTGAGGCGGATGCCGGCAAGGCGGCTCCCGCCCGGGGAGAGTGGTCGAAGCTCGCGGCGCTGCGCGACCGCATGGCGCAGGAGTCCGCAGAGGAGCCTTCTGCCGGGGCAGGGGCCGCAGAAGAGATACGAAAGAACGAGAAGATACGTTAAACTTATAACAACAATAGTAAAATGGCACATCCTAAACACAAAATCTCGTCGACGCGACGCGATAAGCGCAGAACCCACTACAAGGCAACTGTTCCGACGGTTGTAACCTGCTCGAACTGCGGTGCAGCCGTTCTGTATCACCGAGTATGCCCCGAGTGCGGGTACTACCGCGGAAAGCTCGCCATCGAGAAGAAGGCCGCCGAATAGATTCGGCATACCAAGAGTGTGCATCCCCGACGGAATGCCCTCTTTTTTTAATACCAGGTTTTACTGTCTGAAAGGTCTCTGCAGCCGTGCAGGACGTGGGCCGTTATGCTGAAAAGGGCGCATGTGCGGGACGGTGTCGGGACCCGAGAAAAGAACCTTACCGCAAGATGACAAGGATTGGTATAGATGCTATGGGAGGCGACTACGCTCCCGAAGCCGCGGTCAAAGGTGCCGTCATGTCGCTTGAAGCGCTCGATGCGCAGAGCCGCATCGTGCTGTTCGGCGATGAGGGACGCATCCGCAGTCTGCTGGAGGCGGAGGGCTGCCCTTCCGACCGGTTCGATATCGTGGCGACCACGGAGGTGATCGAGATGGGCGACCATCCGGCCAAAGCGTTCCAGACGAAGAGCAATTCGAGCATAACGGTGGGCTTCGGCTATCTGGCCAAGGGCGCCATCGACGGATTTGCCAGCGCCGGATCCACGGGAGCCATGATGGTCGGCTCGATGTATGCCGTCAAACCGATCGAAGGAATCATCCGTCCGACGATTTCGTCGACCGTTCCCACGGTGACGGGGCGTCCGGCCCTGCTGCTCGACGTAGGACTCAACGTCGATTGCAAGCCGGAGGTATTGGCCCAATATGGCGTGATCGGTTCGATCTATGCCGAGGCGGTGCTGGGCATTGAGAACCCCCGCGTTGCGGTGCTCAACATCGGTGAGGAGGAGACCAAGGGCAATGCCCAGACGAAGGCCGCTCACGAGTTGCTCAAGAGTGAGCCGCGGATCCGCTTTGTCGGCAACATCGAGGCGTCGCACCTCTTCTCGGGCAAGGTGGCCGATGTGATCGTCTGCGACGGATTTGTCGGCAACACGGTTTTGAAGATGGCCGAGGGTCTCTACCGGATCAATATGGCTCTGGGGGTTAAGAATCCGTTCTGGAGCGCCATGAATTACGAGAATGTCGGAGGAACACCCGTGCTGGGTGTCAATGCTCCGGTCATCATCGGGCACGGATGTTCCTCCCCGCTGGCCATCAAGAGCATGATTCTTTCGACGGAACAGGTCATCAAGGCCGGCCTGACGACGAAGTTGCGGCAGGCGTTTCAACATTAACCAAGCAAAAAGATCTAAGGAATGGGAAAAATCACAGCAGCGATAACGGGTGTGGGTGAATACCTGCCCGATTATATCCTTACGAACGACGAGTTGAGCCACATGGTCGACACGAACGACGAATGGATCATGTCGCATACGGGCATCAAGACCCGTCATATTCTCAAGGGCGAAGGTGTGGGAAGCTCCTACATGGGAGCACGAGCCGTCATCAACCTGCTTGACAAAACGGGTGTCGATCCGATGTCGATCGATGCAGTCATCTGTGCCACGGTGACTCCCGACATGTTCTTCCCCTCGACGGGTAACCTGATTGCCGATCAGGCAGGCTGCAAGAATGCCTTTGCCTATGATGTTTCGGCGGCGTGCAGCGGTTTTCTCTTTGCGCTGACCACCGGAGCGAAGTTCATCGAGGCCGGGTCGTGCAAGCGTGTGATTGTCGTGGGAGCCGACAAGATGTCGTCGATCGTCGACTATACGGACCGTTCGACCTGCCCGCTCTTCGGAGATGCCGCCGCTGCCGTGCTGCTTGAGCCCAATACCGAAGGATACGGTATTATCGACTCCATCCTGCGTTCCGACGGCTCGGGTGAGCTTCAGCTCTACATGAAGGCCGGAGGATCGCGTTATCCTGCGTCGATCGAGACGGTTCAGAACAACTGGCATACGATCATGTGGGACGGGCATGCGGTCTTCAAGGCTGCCGTGTCGAAGATGTCCGACGTCTCGGTGGAGATGATGGAGCGTCACCACCTGACGGGCGACGATATCCGTTATCTGGTTCCTCACCAGGCCAACCTGCGCATCATCGACGCTACGGCGCGCCGTATGGGCATCACGCATGACAAGTGCATGATCAACATCGACCGTAACGGAAACACCACGGCGGCTACGATTCCGACGTGTCTGTTTGACTACGAGAAGGAGCTGCGCAAGGGCGACAATCTGATTCTTGCGGCCTTCGGCGGCGGATATACGTGGGGTGCAATGTATGTGAAATGGGCCTACGACGGTTCGAAGGCCTAGCACTTCGCTACGACGAACTCTCGGGCGGGAACGACAAGTTTCCGCCTTTTTTTGTACCGTATCCGCGGATAATGCCTATCTTTGCATAAACCCAGCCCTGCGATGAACCGATTGAACCGACTCTTTCACAACAAGCCAGTCAAGGCGTTGTGGTTCGTGGCGAGTTTCGTGCGCTACGTGATGCCGAAGTTTCTGCTGCAGAGACGTCTGAAACGCCTCCTTGAAGAGGCGCGGCAGCGTCCCGACTGGGAGTATATCAGCCGCCGGGCGGACTACTACAACCGGCTCGATCCCGCGAAGGCCTCCGTGACCCGTGAGGGGTTGTGGCCGTTGTCGGAGCACAAGTTCCGCAAGGGCGTTCGTTCGGCCTACTTCTTCGATACGTACGAATATACGCGCTGGTTCGACGATCGCCTGCTGTGGAATACCGTTACGGGCGACGTGACGACGGTGCCGCCCGTACCGTCGGTGGTCAAGAGCCGCCCGATTCATGGCGACAATGCCAACTCCGTGCTGCTGAACCTGGACAAGATCCGCCACTTTATCTTTCTGAAGGACGACATCCCGTTCCGGGCGAAGGAGGACCGGGCGATTTTCCGCCTGGCCATCCGTCTCCGGCCCCACCGCGAACGGTTTATGCGGATGTATTACGGCTCAACGTGCTGCGACGCCGGAGTTTCGGATGCCGATCCGTCGTATCCCGCCGAGTGGGTCAAGCCCCACATTGCGATGTACGATCATTTGAAGTACAAGTTCATCCTGGCAATCGAGGGCTTCGATGTGGCGACGAATCTCAAGTGGATCATGTCGTCGAACTCGCTGGCCGTGATGCCGCGTCCGACCTACGAGACGTGGTTCATGGAGGGGACGCTGCGTCCGAACTATCACTACGTGGAGATCAAGCCGGACTATTCGGATCTCGAGGAGCGCATGCGCTACTACATCGAGCATCCCGAGGAGGCCGAGGCAATCATCGCCCATGCCCACGAATACATCGCGCAGTTCCGCGACCGGCGGCGCGAGAAGCTCATCTCGCTGCTGGTCCTGCAGCGCTATTTCGAACGCACGGGACAGTTGCCGTAGGGGGTTCCGTTTCCGGGGCGCCATTTCAGATTCCTTTCGGATTCCCGGCCTACCTTTACGCCGGATCTGCACCGCGGCAGGGCTGCTGTGGGTGTTGTTTTGTGAAAATACCTTGCTATGAAGATACTCATTGTTGAAGACGAACCCTCGCTGCGGGAGATCATGACCCGCACGCTGCAGCGCGAGCAATACGTCGTCGAGCAGGCTGCCGACTACGCCTCGGCCTCGGAGAAACTCTCCGCCTATGATTACGACTGTATCCTGCTGGATATCATGCTCCCGGGCGGCAGCGGACTGCAGCTGCTCCGCGAGCTGAAGGCTCGCCGCAACCACGCAGGAGTGATTATCATCTCGGCGCGCGACTCGCTCGACGACAAGGTCGAGGGGCTGGAGCTGGGGGCCGACGACTACCTTCCCAAGCCGTTTCATCTGGCCGAGCTGAGTGCCCGGATCCGGAGCGTCATGCGGCGTCATCAGCAGGGTGGCGAGGAGTATCTCACGGCCGGAAATGTGCGGTTGTGGCCCGACAGCCGCCGGGTCGAGGTGGCGGGGCGTCCGGTGGAGCTGCTGCGCAAGGAGTATGACATTCTCCACTACTTCATGTGCCGTCCGAACCACACCATCGACAAGGCGGCGCTGGCCGAAGGGGTCTGGGGCGACCACATCGACCAGGTGGACAATTTTGACTTCGTCTATGCGCAGATGAAGAATCTGCGCAGAAAACTTGCCGACGCCGGAGCCGACATCGAGCTTCGGGCGGTCTATGGTTTTGGATATAAACTCGTACAGCCGTGAGACTGGTCTACCGCATGCTTTTCCACCTGTGGTGGGTTCTGTCGCTGCTGTTGGCGGCCTGGGCGCTGTTGTTCTACATGACGCTGAGCGACGAGATCGCCGACGAGACCGACGACATGCTGGAGGATCGGGCCGAAGCGGTTGTCAAACGGGTGTTGGCCGGGGGCGAGATCTCGGCGACCCGGCCCGAAGGGGGACATGACTACTACCTGACCGAGGTGACCGAGGAGTATGCCCGGACATACGCTCACGAGCGTTACAGCGACGAGGAGCTCTACATCCCGGAACGCGACGACGAGGAGCCTGCGCGTGTGCTGCGTCAGTTGTTCCGCGACCGGACAGGCCGGTGGTTCGAGCTGACGGTGATGACGCCGACCATTGAGAAGGGCGATCTGCAGGAGGCCATTCTCTGGTGGTGTGTGTGGCTGTACCTGCTGCTGCTGGTGTCGATTCTGCTGGTTGCGGCGCTGCTGCTGCACCGCATGATGCGCCCGTTGTACGCCCTGCTGCGCTGGCTGGATGCCTACCGGGTCGGAGGAGACAACGCCGCGCTGGCGATTCCGACGCCGGTGGTGGAGTTCCGGCGGCTGAACGATGCCGTGGAGCGGTTCGCCGAGCGTGCCGAGGCGTCGTTCGAGCGGCAGAAACAGTTCATCGGCAATGCCTCGCACGAGATGCAGACGCCGCTGGCCGTGTGCCGCAACCGCCTGGAGATGCTGGTCGACGATGCCCGGACGCTGACCCCCGAGCAGTTGTCCGAAATTGCCGCCGTACAGCAGACTCTGGGACGCCTCGTGCGCCTGAACCGGACGCTGCTGCTGCTTTCGAAGATCGATAACGGGCAGTTTCCCGAGGTGGCGGAGGTCGACATGACGTCGCTCGTGCGCCGCACGGCCGAGGAGATGTACGACATCTACGCCTATCGCGGCATGCGGCTGACGGTTCGTGACGAGGCTCCGCTCACCGTGCGGATGAATCCCTCGCTGGCCGAGAGTCTGGTGGCCAACCTGCTGAAGAATGCCTTCGTGCACGGGGATGCCGACGGAACGGTCGAGGTGCTGATCACCCGGCGGCGGCTTGAGGTGACGAACGACGGTGCGGCGGGTCCGCTCGACGGGACGCGGATTTTCGACCGCTTCTACCGCGCCACCGAGAAGGCGGGCTCTTCGGGCCTGGGCCTTGCGATCGTCGAGTCGGTTTGCCGGCTGTACGGGCTGCATATAAATTATGCGTACGTCGACGGACGCCATTGCTTTGCGGTGGATTTCCCTGCGGAGAGCTGATTTTTTGCCTTTCTCGTGGATTTTTCAGGTTTGTTTCAGATTCAGGGGCCATCTTTGCAGTGGGAACTCCGGAAGAGAACCTTCCGCCGAGGTTCCCCCCTTGAACCATCCACTTGAAAATACCTTCCATCCATGAAGAAAACCGTGAAACGCTTCTCGATCCTTGCTGCCGTCGTACTTGTTCTGGCGGCCCTTCTGATCTCTTATCCCGCTTTGGCGGACTCCGACCGTCCGCTCACCGTGCAGGAGCTTCCCGCCGCCTCGCAGCAGCTGTTGCGGCAGGCCTTTCCCGAGAGCCGCGTAGCCTACGCCAAGGTCTCCAACGACTGGTTCGAAAAGGAGTACAAGGTGGTCTTTGTCGACGGCTCGAAGGTTGAGTTCGACCGCCGTGGCGAGTGGAAGCAGATCGAGTGCAAATATGCACAGGTGCCCTCGACACTTGTTCCGCAGCCGGTTCTCGCCCGCGTGCAGGAGTTGTTCGGCGAATGCGGGGTCACTGCCATCGAGCGCGACCGACGCGGATATGAGCTGAAGCTCGACAACCGTGTCGAGGTCTCCTTCGACAAGGCGTTCCGCCTGGTCGATCTTGACGACTGAACGGCTTCAGTATCTCTCCCTGCGCCCCGGATATCCTGCATACCCGGGGCGTGTTGTGTCGATAACGGCAGCCTATTTGCATATAAGATAATACGATCGGGTTTTTGTGTAAAATCACGCAAAACAATCTATCTTTGCGTAAGAACACACAACCTAAAAAACACGTAATTATGCTGAGTAAAAAACTGCACGAAGCGCTCAATGCGCAGATCAATGCCGAGATGTGGTCGGCCTATCTTTACCTTTCGATGTCGATGGATGCCGAGGCCAAAGGGCTCAAGGGCTTTGCCAACTGGTTCTACGTACAGTTCCGCGAGGAACAGGACCATGCCCGCATCCTGATGAACTACATCCTTTCGCGCAATGCGGAGGTTACGCTCCAGCCTATTGCCGAAGTGCGCACACGCTGGGCGTCGCCGCTGGAGATGTTCCAGGACACGCTCAAGCATGAGCAGGAGGTGACGGAGATGTTCAACAACCTGGCGTCGATTGCCGCCGCAGACAAGGATTACGCCTCGTCGAACATGCTTGTGTGGTTCATCGACGAGCAGGTCGAGGAGGAGGAGTCGGCCCGCGAGATGATCACCGCCTGCGAGGCTGTCGACGGCAACAAGTTCGGGCTTTACATGCTCGACAAGGAGCTGGCGGCGCGTACCTATACGCAGGCTTCGCCGCTGGGCGCATCGGCCGAATAGCCGGTACGGCGGTGCTTGTCATGTGAGTTCCGGTCTTCCGTCGGGAGACCGGTCTTTTTTTGCCTTGGGGGGCGACTACCGGGATGAGGCCTGCGGGAAGAGTTCCATGCGCAGGCGCACCATGTGGCGGCATTCGATGCCGTTTTCGAAAATCGCGGCAGGGTAGTGCTTGCGGAAATAGTCGATGTCGATGCCGCAGCGGATGAATCCGCAGCGTTCGTACAGGGCGATCTGCCCCGTGCCGGAGTCGCCCGTGCCGATTTCGAGCAGGCGGAACCCGTCTCCCCGGGCGGTTCGGATGGCGTGATGCAGCAGTTGTGTCCCTATTCCCTGCCGTTGACGGTCTGGCCGGACGGCGATGTTCACGATCTCGGCCGTAAAGGGGCGCGTGTGCAGCAACAGGTACTGCCCGATGATATGCTCCTCTTCGAAGGCTGCATAGCACCGGCTCCGTCCGACGTAGTCGGCAACGGAGGCTTCTGATTCATCGGCCAGCAGGAGCAGTTCGCGCGAGGGGGTATTGGTCGGGCGGATCTCCATGACGGTCATTCAGAACAGTGAGAGGACTCCTTCGAACGAAGCCAGTACGACGATGTAACGCAGTGTTTTGCCAATGAGCATCGAGATGCCCGTCAGCCAGACGTTGCTGCGCATCAGCCCCAGGACGATGGCGATCGCTTCGCCGATCGTGGGCAGAAAGGCAAAGAAGGCCATCATGGCGCCGCGCCCCGAAAGGAATTTCCGGGCTCGGGCCAGCTGGCGCGTCGAGACGCCCAGCCGGGTGATCCACTCCGTGCGTCCGAGCGATCCGATCCAGTAGCAGGTCATGCCGCCGAGGGTGTTCCCGAGTGCCGCGGCCGCGACGCATCCCACGGGGTTGAGCCCCATGCGAACGAGAAT
The DNA here is from genome assembly GCA_944321765.1 of uncultured Alistipes sp. Lineage (GTDB taxonomy): Bacteria > Bacteroidota > Bacteroidia > Bacteroidales > Rikenellaceae > Alistipes. The sequence continues at coordinate 41,826 of CALUMQ010000037.1, read as the reverse complement.
GACCATGACGGCTTCGGAGCTGAACGGCAGAATGCTCCCGGCGATGAATGCCGAGAGAAAGAGGCCCCAGTAGCCCCAGTCGATACAGAATTGCGTGAAGGTCTCCATCATGCGTTGTGTGGCGGTTGATCATCCGGCCCTGCGAAAGGGTGGAAGCTGAGGACAAAGATACATATTTTTTCCGCTTTCCGTCAAGCCGGCAGCAACCAAAAGAGGGAGTCCCCATCGGGACTCCCTCTCTGTGTGATTCTGTCGTGAGGATACTTACCGGAGGTGTCTTTCCGGAGCGATCTTCACCTGGAAGTTGTAGTCGGCATACGGTACGCGGTATTCGGGCAACGGAAGCCGTCCCCACGAATCGATGCATCCGAGTCCGTACTGAACCTTGTCGATGCATACCGAAACCTCGTCCTGACGCTCCACCTCGGGGGAATGTCCCTGACGCTTTACGGGACCCTCGTCGAGCGACTCCTGCGAGTAATGGAGGGCCGAAGCGGAGAAGGGTGCCACGGAGGTGACCATCAGACCGCGGCCGCCGATATCTGCGAGGTGCCACCAGCGCAGATCGCTCTTCGTGCCGGTCTCCTGCGGACGGATGTAGGGATAGAACTGCTCGTCGACACTCTGCGTATAGAGCCCGATGAAGTCGGCCCACTTGCGGTCGGCATAGTTCTCGCCCGGACCGCGTCCGTAGTATTGGAGGTGCTCGAAGCCCTCGGGCATGGCGAAGCGCACGCCGAAGCGGAACATGTCGGGCATCTCGACCCCTTCCGAGGCGTCGAACGTCTGGTCGATGAGGATGGCGCCCGTGTTGTCGATCGAGTATGCGATCTGCATGCTGCCCTTGACCTCCGGCATGTCGTAGGAGGCCTTTACGGTTATGATGCCCTCGGCCTCGTCATGCGTCAGCGAGGTGAGCTTCAGCGTGGGGTTCTTCCAGACGGCATAGCGGTTCTGCAGCCCTGCGCCGAAGTCGTTGTCGGTCGGGGCGCGCCAGAAGTTCGGACGGATGTACGCTCCGTCGGCCAGGAAGTTCTGCCCGCGGAACTCGTAGCGGGTAATGAATCCCGTCTGACGGTTGAAGTCGATATGCAGACCGTTTCCTTCGATGATCAGGAAGTTGTCGTGGTTGTCGGCAAGGGTGATCGGCTCCTCCTCGAGATTCGTGTTCACCGTCGGTGCCGTGAACTCATAGTCGCGGATCGGGAGCTGGCCGCGTGCCGCAACGTGACCTGCGGGCAGCAGTCCGTCGGCGTTCTTGAGCCGGTAGGCGACATTGAGCATCAACTCTCCCCGGGCGGGCAGCGCTGCGGGATCGTAGGGCAGCGCGATCTGTGCATGCTGCTGCGGAGCGATCTTCAGGTCGTTGATGACGCCGCGGCAGACGGGCTTTCCGTCGCACAGCACCTCCCAGTGGAGGTCGTAGTTCGCGAGATCCTTGAAGAAGTTCTCGTTCAGCACGTCCACCGTATTTCCGGCCTTCTCGCCGGCCCACGAGGTCCAGATCGACTGGTAGAAGTAGCCGACCTCCTTCATGTGGGGATTGGGACGGCGGTCGGGGCTGATCAGCCCGTTGTCGCAGAAGTTCAGATCCGAGGGATCATAGGGGTTCCAGTCACCGCCGTAACCATAGATCAGGACGCCGTTGCGACCCTTCTTGTGGAGCGACTGATCGACGAAGTCCCAGATGAATCCGCCCTGATATTTCGGCTCGCGGCGGATCAGATCCCAGTATTCGCGGAAGCCTCCCATGGAGTTGCCCATGGCGTGGGCGTACTCGCACTGAATGAGGGGCTTGGAGGGGTTTCCGGCGAGGTATTTCTCGCACAGATCATAGGGCCAGTACATCGGGCATACGATGTCGGTGTTGCGGCCGTTCTGACGGTCGATGCCACGTTCATGCTGGATCGGACGCGTGGAATCGTACTTTTTGATCCAGTCGTAGCAGGCGTCGAAGTTGGGACCGTCGCCGGCCTCGTTGCCCAGCGACCACACGATGACCGAGGGGTGATTGATCGAACGCATCACGTTGCGCGTGTTGCGCTCCATGTGAGCCTTGGCGTAGATGGGGTTTGCCGCAAGGGTCTTCTCGCCGTATCCCATGCCGTGGGACTCGATGTTGGCCTCGGCAACGACGTAGATGCCGTACTGGTCGCAGAGTTCATACCAGCGGTTGTTGTCGGGGTAGTGGCACGTACGTACGGCGTTGAGGTTGTACTCCTTCATGATGCGGAGATCCTGAAGCATGCGCTCTTCGGAGATGTAGTATCCGTAGTCGGGATCCATTTCGTGACGGTTGGCACCCTTGATGAGCACGGGCTGACCGTTGACCAGCAGCTGTCCGTCGCGGATCTCCACGCTGCGGAATCCGGTTTTCAGCGGAATGACTTCGATAACCTGTCCGGCTGCGGTTTTGAGCGTTGCCGTCAGGGTGTAGAGCACGGGGGTCTCGGCGCTCCACAGCGCCACCTTTCCGGCGTCAAGCGTACAGGAGAGTGTCGTCCCGCTGATCTTCTGCTGCTGGGCCACGATCTGCTTGCCGTCGGGACCGGTCAGCTGCAGGTCGAGTGTGCATCCGCGCGCGGCCTTCGAGAGCGCGGCCTCGACGGTCACCGTTCCGGAGGTGAAGTCGGCCGAGGGCGCTGCGTTGACGCGGATGTTTTCCACCTGCCGTTTGTCGCGGGCATAGAGGTAGCAGTCACGGCCGACGCCCGAGAGACGGAAGAAGTCCTGGTCCTCGAGATAGGATCCGTCGCACCAGCGGAAGACCTGGAAGGCGATAAGGTTGGCGCCGGGCTTCACGTAGGGGGTGATGTCGAATTCGGCTTCGAGCTTGCTGTCTTCGCTGTAACCCACATAACGGCCGTTGACCCAGAGGTAGATGTTCGAGGTGACGGATCCGAAGTGTGCGACGATCTGCTTGCCGTCCCAGCCGGAGGGAATGTCGATCGTGCGGCGGTAGGATCCCACGTGGTTCTGCTTGACGGGTACATAGGGCGGATTGTTCTTGTACCATCCTCTCCAGGCGTAGCCAACGTTGAGGTACATCGGGTCTCCGTATCCGTTCATCTCCCAGATTCCCGGGACGGGCATCTTGCCCCAGCCTTTGTCGTTGTAGTCGGTGCGGTAGAAGTCCGTGGGCCGTTGGTCGGCATCGCAAACCCAGTCGAAATTCCAGAATCCGTTGAGCGTCAGGAAACGGTCCGAGCGGGTGCGGTCTCCGCCGAGGGCGGCTTCGGGCGTTTCGAAGGCGAAGAAGGAGGCATGCATCGGCATGCGGTTGACCGCATTGACGGTGGCGTCCTGCCATTCGTTCGATTGCGCACCGGCAGTCCAGGCGAGGAGCGAGGCCAGTCCGCAGAGAAAGATTTTCTTCATAGTTCTACAGGGTATTTGGTTGTTTTGGTGTTGGCGTGTGCAATTGCCTCGTAAATCGGCCGAGACAATTTTATGCAAAGTTAAAATAATTCCCGGATTTTCGGTACAAAACGGTCGAAAAGCTGCTTTTTGCCTCCTTTCTGGTTCCTGTCGGAGGTTCCGGCGAGGATCGGCCCGTTGTTCGGAGAGCTGTTCTCAAATGACTTTTTTTGTTTCACTTTTGACAGATCAGACCCTATGGAAGGGCTCGATGTGGATAAAATCTCGGGGAAATCATTTGCCGAATGACAAAAAAGATGTATTTTTATCGTCGATGAATCCATTCATGGGGGGAAATAAATTTGTACACGTGTCGGCGTGGACCTGTAGCCTCGGGCGGATGCCGGGGCAAGACGTCGTCCCCAACGAATTTGACGATACCTGGCGAAACGGAGCGGAATCGAATCCCGATTCTCGCCCGACGTATTGTGGCCCCACGACATCTTTCGGTAGGAAGTGGATCGTATACTTTGTCGTTGCTGCGCTGTGCCTCGTCATTTCCCCCCCCCTGCATGCCTCGCCGGAGGATGACAATAACACCTATATATTTAGTGAGATCGGCCATCAGCAGAGTCTGTCGCACAGTTCGGTGATCTGCATCTACAAGGATCAGGACGAGCTGATGTGGTTCGGGACCTACGACGGAGTGAACTGCTTCGACGGCGAGGAGATGGAGGTTTTCCGTTCGGACTTCTCCGAGCCGCAAACGCTGGACAACAACGTGATTTTCGGAATCAGCCGCGCCGACGGCAATTGTCTCTGGATTACCACCCAGAGCGGCGTGAACCGTTTTTCGCGGGAGCACCGGTGCGTGGAGGCCAATTACCCGATAACTTCCGGAACGTATCTGTGTTCGAACTCGAATGGTGCAACCTGGCTCGTGGCTCCCGACAGCATCTCCTATTACAACCCGACGCTGGAGCGGTTCGTCCGTATCGAGGATCTTCCCGTGAGGGTGAGCGATCCGGGTCACCGTTCGTTCGTCACCGGGTCGGGCGAGCTGTGGCTCTTTCCCGACTCCACGCGGACGGGCGAGGTGTGCCGCATTTCGGTAGCCTCCTTTGACGACGCCTCGACCGATACCATGGCGGGCCTCTCGACCAGCGAATTCCATCCCCTTCGTGTCGAGACGCTCTTCTGTCAGGATGACAAGTCCTTCTGCTTCATCGACTCGAACAAGGACCTCTACATATATGACGTGTGGCGACAGACGAAGGTCTATATCCGCAACCTCTCGTCGCTGGTGGCCAAATACGGTCCCATCGTGGGTATCGTCCCCTTCTACGACGATTTGATGATCGCCTTCCGCACCAACGGACTGATGCAGCTCCGGGCCATCGAATCCTACCGCGAGGAGATCATCGATCGCAATCTGCGCATCTTCTGCCTCTACAAGGACTCGGAGCAGGGGATTCTGTGGATCGGTGTCGACGGCAAGGGTGCCATGATGTATACCAAACGCCACTCCATTGCGACGAATCTCATGACGCGGGATCTCTCGCAGAACTTCACGCGGCAGGTGCGGTCGATTCTGACCGACCGCGACGGCTCGCTTTGGTTCGGGACGAAGGGCGACGGACTGGTCCGCATCCGCGATTATGCCGAGGGGGTGAGCGCCGAGAAGGCGGATGTCTTCTTCCCCGCGAAGCAGCAATCCGTGAATTCGTATTCGCGCGACGACATCGAGTTCCCGGTCTATTCACTCCGGGCGAGCCGTTTCATGGATGGATTCTGGGTAGGCTCGGGCCCCGCGGGACTCTTCTATTACCGCTTTGGGGATACACGCCTGCGCCATGTGGATCTGCCCGAAAACCGGCATCTCGAAGAGGTGCACCAGGTCTACGAACCCAATGATACGACGCTGTACGTTGCGACGCGGGAGGGTTTTTATCGGCTGATTCTGCAAAAATCGGGTGAAGACATCGTGGCTCACAACGTTCGTCGTTACCGTTTTTTCCACGAACAGCAGGAGCTTTCGACCTTCTATTCGATGGTCAACCAGGGCGACTCGGTTCTTTGGCTGGGAAGCCGCGACCGGGGTCTCGTGCGCTTCGACCTGACGACCGGCAATTACTGGATCCACTCGCTGCGTGAACTGACCGGACGCCCGGTGGACGATGTGCTGTGCCTGCGCTGGGCCCGGGACGGTGATCTGCTGGTGGGAACCTCGGCCGGTCTGGTGCGCCTGCACTTCGAGGGCCGAAAGATCGAGCCCCACTACCTGGGCCGGGAACAGGGGCTCATCAACGACATGATCCACGGCATTCTCGAAGATGCCGACGGATTCTTCTGGCTGAGCACCAACAAGGGACTTGTCAAGTACAATCCCCGCGACGATTCGTTCCATTCGTTCTATTACAGCGGAGGCGTACAGATCGGCGAGTTCAGCGACGACGCCTATTACGAATGTCCCTATACGGGACGACTCTTCTTCGGCGGCATGGACGGACTCCTCTATCTCGACAAATGGGGCTCGGAGAATACGGGTTATTATCCCGATATTCTGCTGCGGGGGCTTGCGTTCGGTAACCGGCAGGAGAGCCTTTGCGATTACTATGATCCGGTGCGGGGACTGCGGTTCAGGTCTCCGGATCACGATTTCACGTTGTCGTTCGTGGTCCCGGACTTCATCTCCGGATCGGATGTCGAGTACTCCTGGATGCTCGAGGGGTATGACAAGAAGTGGTCGCCGTTCCGGGCACTTCACAAGGCCACCTACTCGGACATTCCTCCCGGGGAGTACGTCTTCCATGTGCGCTATCGCAAGGATGTCTTCGATTCCCAGGCCAAGAGCCTCGCAGTCCCGCTGCGGATTCTTCCGTTATGGTATCAGAGGACCTGGGTGCGGATGCTTTTTGTCCTGCTGACAATCGCAGTGTGCCTCTTCCTCTTCGTGCTGCTGCGCGGAGCCGCGCGGCACAAGCGCGTGATCGACGAACTGCTGCGCCTCGAGAGCGGAAAGACGTCGGGAGCGCTGCCGCCAGGCGGCAACCGCACCGTGGCCGCGGGCCTGACGGCGATCTACCGGGCCAGTGGCCGGATTCCGGCGGATCCCGGCGGGCGCGGATCTGCTGCCGATACCATTCAGGAGACCGTCATGTCGCTGCTGATGACCGGGGCTCATCCCGGAGAGAAGGAGTTGCCGTATATGCCCGATCTGAAGCGATACTCCGTGTACGGCCGTGCCAATATCAAGGAACTCAGTGACGAAGCCATGCGCTTTGCCATGCGGCAAAGCCCCGAGTTGGGCAACATCGAGACGCAGATTCCCGAAGGGTTTGCCTTTCCGGTCTACAAGAACGCGCTCAAACTCTTCTTCAGTTATATCTACCTCTATGCGGCAGGTCCGCGGCGTTTCGTGATGTCGGTCTCGGAGTCGGAGGGGCGGATGAACGTCACGTTCCGTTCTTCCCGGACGCTGTTGAGGCACCTCCGCGAGCGTCTTACCGAGAACGATGTGTCCGCAGACGAGTCGTCGGGCGATGTCGTGCTGGACTTTCTGCATCGGCAGGTCCGGGTATTGATGGTCCAGGTTGATCCTCTTGTGACCTTCTCGGAGGAGGATGGCGTGTTGACCCTGTCGTTCCGACCGGCCGAGGAGTCCCGTCCTGTCCCCTCGGCGGATCGTAAGATCGTGCTGCTGCTCGAGGATCATGACGACATGTACTGGCTGCTTGACGACATGCTTTGCAACGAATATGTCGTTTATCAGGTGCGCAGCATCCAGCAGGCCGTCGAGTACATGCAGAGCGGATCCCCGGCGGTATTTCTCGTCGATCTGATGATCTACTCCGAGTCGGAGGAGACCTTCCTGGAGTTTGTCAATCGCAACGGAGGATTGTTGGCGAAGGTGGCTTTCGTGCTGTTGCTGCCGTGGCGGGGCTTCTCGGCCGTACGTCGGGAGTTGATTCTGCGCGCCGATGCCTTTGTGATGCTGCCTTACGATATTGTTTATCTCGGGGAGATTCTTCACCATGCGATCTATGGCCGTACGGGAATCAGACAGGTGCGGGTAGAGGGGCTTCCGGAGCCCGTGGCGAACATGCTCTCCTGTACGACCAGCGAGCAGGTGGAGTTTATCCGCAAGATGGTCGCCATTATCGAGGACAACATCGACCGGGAGAACCTGGGCTCTTCGTTCATCGCCGACCGCCTGGCCATGAGTTCTCGGCAGTTCTACCGGAAGTTCAAGGAGGTGTCGGACTACTCCCCGGCGGAGTTCATCAAGAATTACCGTCTGGAGAAGGCGGCGCTGCTTCTGCTCGGCAACCTGCCCATCAAGGAGGTAATTGCGGAGATCGGCATTACGAGTCGCTCCTATTTCTATCGGGAGTTCACCGCCCGTTATGGCATGACCCCCAGTGACTATCGGAACCTGCACAACGGCGGGCCGGAACCGGAGCGATAGCCGCCGGACCGAGTTGTACGGGGTCCGTTCCCCGGCCGGTGCTTTTACCCGGATGCTTCTGCCGGACCATCCCCTTCTTGTCCAGCACTCCTCGAAGAATCTCTTTAGAGCGGATCTTCCTCTTCACTCTTGCCTCTTAACCTCTTTTCGTCTCGGGAAAGAGGTGAACCCGTTTTGCCGTGGAGTTCGATATTCTGCCTGAAAAGTCCGAATCTGGTATCCCAATCCGCTGGTGAAGCTGTCATTGTAAAAATGCCGGGCCTTCCCCTGTTTCCGAAGGCCCCGAATCGCATCGTGAAAATATCCGTGTTGTGCTCCATTTGGACGCACGATTGTGCCCTGCTTGATCATTGTTGTGTATATATTTCTGTTTATCATTGAGTTATGATGTGCTCTCGTTGACGCATATGTCTCCTTGATGCCTGTTCTGAATTCGGCGGATATTTTGGCACGGGTGGGAACCTCGAAGCGTATTTTTTTGCCGTAATTTGTAATGTAACCTAAAATTATCAAGCTTATGAGGAAATGGTATGAAAAGGTTAGACATTATGCAAAAGCATTGTGTTTAATAGCTGTCTTGCAGGTCGGAGTTCCTGCCGTGTACGCTCAAGACGCCTCCGTGACGGGACGTGTCACCAATGAGAAGGGCGAGCTGATGAGCGGTGCCACGGTCGTGGAAAAAGGAACCCAGAACGCTGCAGTTACGGACCTTAACGGTCAGTATACCCTCCGTCTGAAGACGGATGATCCCATTCTCGAGTTCTCCTTCCTGGGCTACAAGCCGCAGGAGGAGCGTGTCGGCGCCCGTCGCGTGATCGACGTCGTACTTGTCGAGGATGTCTCGGAACTCGATGAACTCGTCGTTGTCGGCTACGGCCGTCAGCGTAAGGTCTCGGTGGTCGGCGCCCAGTCGACAATGCGTGCTGCCGACATCAAGGTCCCCACGGGTAACCTTTCGTCGGCCATCTCGGGCCGTATCGCCGGTGTGGTTTCCGTGCAGCGCAGCGGCGAGCCCGGACACGACGATTCCGACATCTGGATCCGCGGTATCTCGACCTTCACGGGTCAGAGTTCGTCGCCGCTGATCCTGGTCGACGGTGTGGAGCGCAGCTTCAACAACATCGATCCGGAAGACATCGAGTCGTTCACCGTGCTGAAGGATGCCTCGGCAACGGCCGTTTACGGTGTGCGCGGTGCCAACGGTGTCATCATCATCAAGACCAAGCCCGGTAAGGTGGGCAAGCCCCAGATCAGTTTCGACTACTACGAGAGCTTCACGCGCATGACGAAGGTTCCGGAAATGGCCGATGCCTATACTTATATGGCGGTTGCCAACGAGGCCTATGCCAACGCCTATCCGGATGCGCGTCCGCTTTACTCTCCGGAGTATATCGTCGCCACGAAGAAGGCCCATGGCATTCTTCCCAACGACAATCCCCGCATGTATAACGAATATCTCTATCCGGCCGTGAACTGGATGGACGAGATCTTCAACAAGTGGGGCCATAACCGCCGTGCGAACGTGAATGTCCGCGGAGGTCTTCCCAGCGCGAACTACTACGTGTCGTTGAGCTACTACAACGAGACGGGTATGACGAAGAACTTCGAACTGGAGAACTACAATACGGCGATGACCTTCGACCGTTACAACTATACCACGAACGTGAATCTGAAACCTACGGCTACCACGACGGTGGATGTCGGCGTTTCGGGCTATCTTTCGGCTGGCCACTATCCGCAGCAGAGCGCTGCGACGCTCTTCTCCTCGTCGATGGAGATCAACCCGGTTTACCTTCCGAAGACGATGCCCGACGGATCGCTGTCGGGAATCTCGGCCAACGGTGACCTGCGCAACCCCTACATGGACCTTGCCAAGCGCGGTTACTACCAGGAGTTCAAGAATACGATCAACTCGAACATCCGTGTGACGCAGGATCTCGGCTTCACGGAGTGGAGCAAGGGCTTCAACATCTCGGCGCTGGTGGCCTTCGATGCCTACAACTCGCGTACGCTGAACTACAACCGCTGGGACGACATGTACTATTTCGATGCCCAGAAGGATCCCAACACGGGACTCTGGATCGAAGATACGGTCTTCGACGAGGAGGGCAACTACAACATGACCCGCATTCGTCAGGGCAACCAGCAGCTCGAGTTTGCACAGAGTTCCGGTTCGAACCGCACGACCTACTTCGAGGCGTCGCTCAACTACGACCGCGCCTTCGGCAAGCACCGTGTCGGCGGACTGTTGCTCTACAACCAGAAGGTTTATCGCGATCTGACAGCCTCGGACATGACCGGGTCGCTTCCCTACAAGAACAAGGGTTATGCCGGACGTCTGACCTATTCGTACGACGACCGCTACCTGATCGAGGCCAATATCGGTATCAACGGTTCGGAGAACTTCTCTCCGGAGAACCGCTACGGTGTCTTCCCGGCATTCGGTCTGGGCTGGGTTGTCTCGAACGAGTCGTTCTGGGGCACTCCTTCGTGGATCTCCTACCTGAAGCTTCGTTACACGATCGGATGGGTAGGTAGCGACACGACCACCGACCGCCGATTCATGTATCAGGGCGTGATGGGCTCCGACGGCATCTACGGCAACCGCTTCGGCGAGTCGTACGGACTGACCAGCGGCTGGAGCATCCTCAAGTATGGTGTGGATGTAAGCTGGTCGCGTTCGCGCAAGCAGGATGTCGGTATCGACGTCAACTTCTTCAAGGACCGCCTGTCGCTGACCGTGGATCTGTTCCACGAGTATCGTGACAAGATCTTCCTGCGTCGTCAGGTGATTCCCGAGTATGCCGGATTCGTGGAGAATCCCTACGCCAACCTGGGTATTGTCGAGAACAAGGGTATCGAGGCTCAGCTCGAGTACACGCAGCCGTTCGGGCAGAACATCTTCCTGACCGTCCGCGGAAACTTTGCCTGGAACAAGGACAAGATCATCGAGGATGACTCGCCGGCTCCGGCCTATCCGTGGCTTGAGACACGCGGTACGAATGTCAACGGTCGTTGGGGTTATATCGCCGAGGGCCTGTTCACGAGCCAGGAGGAGATCGACAACCACGCCACACAGTTCGGAACGCTCTATCCGGGCGACATCAAGTACAAGGATCTGAACGGAGACGGACGTATCGATGAAAACGACCGTACGCTTATAGGCCAGGGCGACGTTCCGCAGATCTACTACGGTTTCGGGTTCGACCTGCAGATTCACAACTTCTCGATCGGAGCACTCTTCCAGGGCATCGCCAAGGCGGACCGCTGCCTTTCGGGACGGTCGATTCACCCCTTCTCGGGACAGAACGGTCTGGACAACCTCTATGCCAATATCGGCGATCGCTGGGATCCGAAAGATCCTACCAACCAGGATGTCTTCTACCCCCGCCTGACCTACACCGGAGAGTCGAACACCAACAATACGCAGACCAGCACCTGGTGGCAGAAGGATGTCAGCTTCCTGCGTCTGAAGCAGCTGACGATCTCCTACCGTCTGCCGCAGCGCTGGATGAACAAGTGCTTCCTGAAGGATGCCTCCATCTACATGATGGGAACGAACCTCTTCACGCTGTCGAAGTTCAAACTCTGGGATCCGGAGCTCAACACGAATAACGGTACGGCATATCCCAATACGTCGAGCTATTCGATCGGAGTACGGTTCAGCTTCTAAAAAATCATAAACCCGAAAAATCCATGAAAAAGATCATTAAATCGAGTATATTGGCTTTGGCGTTGAGCGTCGGCATGGTCGGATGCGACTTCTTCGAGGAGATGCCGGGCGTTCAGTTCGACCTGGACGACACGTTCACGAATTATTCCAAGACCGAACAGTTCCTCAACAACATCTACTCCTATGCCGCCGACGACAACACGGGCGAGCGATTCTATACGAGCTATGCGGACCGTTACGGCGGCATCTGGATGGCCGGATCGATCGAGGCGAACTGGAGCTGGGACTGGCACAACACCCACAAGTGGAACCTGAGTCAGACCTCCGCATCGTCGGATTACGTCACCTTCTGGTACGACCACTTCTATCAGGGCATCAACAAGGCGTCGATCTTCATTCAGCGCGTTGACGGCAACCCCGAGCTGTCGGATACCGAGAAGCGGGTCTGGAAGGCGCAGGCCCGCGGCATGCGTGCCCTCTACTACTTCCACCTCTTCCGTTTGTATGGCCCGATCGTGATTCTGGGCGAGGATCCCGTCGACACGGGTGCCGAGCTGGGATCGCTGCTCAAGGCCCGCAATACGGTGGATGAGTGCGTGAAGTTCATGACCGAACAGTTCGACATGGCAGCCGCGGATCTTCCCGCACGTTACACGGGAGCCAACTACGGACGTATCGATGCCGGCGCCTGCAAGGCCTACAAGGCGAAGATTCTGCTCTATGCCGCCAGCCCCTTCTACAATGGCAATACGGATCTGGCCAGCGTCAAGAATACCGACGGCACGAACCTCTTCCCGCAGACGTACGACGAGACGAAGTGGCAGACGGCCAAGGATGCCTTCGACGACTTCTTTGAGACCTACGGCAGCAACTATTCGCTGCACAAGGTGTATGTTGACGGCAAGCTGGATCCCTATGAGTCGTACCGCCAGGTAACCGACGGATGCGAGCTTACCAGCCCGGAGAACATCTTCATCCGCGAGGTATGGCACGGCGAGCTGAACTACGCTATCACGCCGTACCACAACGGCTACCGCAACGGCTACGGCATCGACGGCGGTCTGGGCCTCGGTACGAGCCAGGAGATGGTCGACCTCTTCTTTACCGACAAGGGCCTTCGCATCGACGACGATCCCGACTACAAGGACTACGGACTGAACACGACGCCTTCGGCCGAGTACTACGGATCGGATGAGGATTACAACGACCCCGTTGTTCCGACACGCAACTACTTCAAGAAGAACGAAAACCTGACCCTCAAGCAGTGGGAGCACCGCGAGCCTCGCTTCTATGTCTGCGTGACCTACAACGGATCGACGTGGCTCAATACCGACACCAATGCCGGAGAGGTGACCACCGAGCTCTACTACAACGGTAACTCGGGTAACGCCATTGCCAGCCATGACTGTCCCTATACGGGTTACGGCATGCGCAAGACGGCCCGTTCGAGCAAGGAGGCCGGGCGCGACAACCACTTCTCATGCAACCTTCGTCTGGGCGAGATGTACCTGAGTTATGCCGAGGTGCTGAGCGCTCTGGGTAACTATTCGGAAGCGATGAACTATGTGAACCTGATCCGTTCGCGTGCCGGTATTCCGGAGTACGGCGAGGGTGTCGACGACAACGGCTATACCCGCATTCCCTATCCTGCCAACCGTACCGATGTGGACAACCGCATCCGCCGCGAGCGTCTGGTCGAGCTGTGCTTCGAGTCGGCCCGCTTCTTCGACGTGCGTCGCTGGAAGATTGCCAACGGAGAGTCGGATGTGAACGGCCAGGGCGACGGTTGGGTCTACCCGACCTACCACACCGGTGGTGAGGGCGGCGACCTCCACGGACTGGATTATCGTTCGGATCCTCCCCAGTTCTTCCAGAAGGTCGTGATGCAGACGCGCGTTTTCGAACCCCGTCACTACCTGATGCCGATTCCCGATGCCGAGGTTCGTCGTAACCCGCTGATGGTTCAGAACTATGACTGGACAGCCGAAGAGTAGCGAGGCTTGCCAAGAGTAACCCGCGGCCCGGACCGTTCCGATCGAAGGGTGCGGTCCGGAGATCCGCCGGGGCTGAAAAGATGAAAACAAACCGCCAATAAAGAAAATTCAATATGAAAAAATGGATATTTGCTTGCCTGCCGTTACTGTTTGCCGCGGCGTGCGAGGACGAAATAGATCACTCCGGCGAGGTGCACGCGACGGCAGTCGAGTTGTACTCGGTAGGAGTTACCACGGCCGTGTTCGATGCCGAGATCTATGGCAACGGCGTTACCGAGCGTGGAATCTGCTGGGCGGAGGAGGAGAATCCCACCCCCGAGGATTTCTCGGTGAAGGATCCCGGAACGGGTGCCGGCCCCTTTACGGCCCAGCTCACGGGGCTGGAGCCCTCGACGACCTACTATGTCCGGGCTTATGCCATTGCAGGTGCGGACATATACTACAGTTCGCAGTTTGATTTCACGACCTATGACGAGCTGACTGCGACGATCTCCTCGGCAACGGCCTCCATGAATTACATCGTGGCCGAATTTACGGTAGCCGGCGGTGCCGAAGGCTGGGCAGTCAGTGATTGCGGCGTGGCCTATGGCACGGCGGCCAATCCGACGGTCAGCGGCAGCAAGGTTGCCGCCTCGACTCCCGATTTCGGCAACTTCTCGGTGACGATCAACGGCCTGAACGAGGGTACGGTTTATTATCTTCGTCCCTATGTTGTCTACAACGACGGAGTGGAGAACACGACGGTTTACGGCGAGCAGACCTCGGTGACGACGCTGACGGCCGCTCAGCTGCAGCAGCTGTTCGTCGATCGTCTTGAGGCGCTGAACCTGACCTATGGATCGGTCTATCGGAACAGCTCCTTTGCCATGCATTACGATCTCGATCTGGATGCCATGCAGGTGACGGTAACCTATATCGAGGCATCGGAGAGCAAGGATGCCAAGCATGTGACCGTGCCGATGGCCTACAACGACGACTTCTCGAAGCTGGAGTGGTCGGCCGTTGTCAACGGCGACGTAGAGTTCTCGGGCATTGGGCTCGACGGTGCTACGTTCAATCTCTATCCCCTCGGTGCGGAGGGCATGCAGTTGCAGGCTCCGATGTCCGAGAGCGATATCTACAGCATCTTTGTCCCGAAGAGCTACGGCGGCATTGACCGTGTATCCGAGTTGAAACGCGGAAATCTCCATCCGTCGATACCCGAATCGATCTTCGACGCAGCCGGAATGACCTTGGAGTACAGCGGCAGTACGGGAGGCCTTATCACAGCGCCCTTCAGCAAGGCTTACTTCCTGTTCAAGAACAAGACGGACAATACCGGCAAGCCGATTATCCCTGTTACCAAGGAGGTTGCCGTCTTCTCGTTCGGGGAGTACACCTATCCCTACGGGGGCAGCCTGAGCGATGACGAGGTGGCGCAGACCGAGGATGGAATGAAGCCTTTGACCGATTTCCTGTACGATGCCGACGGTCTGATTATCGTCAAGGCAACGATCAACACTGCAACTCCCACCGACGGGGACTTTTATTACTACATGATCTCATCGACAGGAGAGAAGTGGGTCATGTGGTATTTGCGGGCCAACGGTAAATAGCCGTTGGGACAACCGCCCAAGCGACCGTAAACAGATGTCGGGTAGGGCCGGAATACGTTTTCCGGTCCTACTTTTTCAGAATATTGTTACCTTTGTCAGGACATATCCATTTAGCCTGCCTTAAATAATATGAGAATCTTTGCTATTGCGGCCGTATGTGTGGCCTCTGTCGTTCCGTCGTATGCCCAGGAGCCGGCATCGTGGGTCAATCCCTTTATCGGAACCATTCGCATGGGGCATACGTTCCCCGGAGCCTGTGTGCCTTTTGGAGGTGTGCAATTGAGTCCTGACACCTCGACTGTCCCCCAGAACATCAACGGGGTCTATCAACCCGAAGTGTACCGCTATTGTGCCGGATATCAGTGGGATGATCCCACCATCGTGGGCTTCAGCCACACGCATCTGAGCGGAACGGGACACTCCGATCTGGGCGACGTGCTGCTCATGCCCACGACGGGGGAGCGGCGTCTCGAACCGGGGGATGCCGACCGGCCCCGTTCGGGCTACCGCTCGCGAAAGGATGCCTCTTCGGAGCATGCCGTTCCGGGCTATTACGAGGTGCGGCTCGAGGATTCGGGCGTGCGCGCCGAGCTCACGGCCACCGAACGTACGGGACTTCACCGCTATACCTATCCGGCGGATTCGCTCCAACGGGTGATCGTCGACCTGGAGCACGGCATCTACAACTACGACGGGAAGACGCTCTGGGCGGGGATCCGTGTGGAAAACGATACGCTGATTACGGGTTACCGCCTGACGAACGGCTGGTCGCGGGAGAACTACACCTATTTTGCCGCCACGTTCTCGAAACCCATCGCTCATTATGGATACGAGGATCGTCAGAAGCCGCTCTATACGGGTTTCTGGCGCAAGTTCGACATGACGCACGATTTTCCCGAGATCTCGGGCCGGAAGGTGGTCGCCTGGTTTGAGTTCGACCCTTCGGACGGAGAGCAGCTGGAGGTCCGTGTGGCGCTTTCGGCCGTAAGCACCGAGGGGGCCCTGCGGAATCTCGAGGCGGAGACCTCCGGCAAGAGTTTCGATGCGATTCGCGCCGAAGCGTTCCGGAAGTGGAACGACGCCCTGGGCAAGTTCGAGGTGGAGGGTACCCCGGATCAGAAGACGATGTTCTACACGTCGCTCTACCACACGATGATCAACCCGTCAGTCTATATGGATGTCGACGGCCGCTACCGCGGCGTGGACCACAACATCCACCAGGCCGAGGGCTTTGTCAACTATACGGTCTTCTCGCTGTGGGACACCTACCGGGCGCTGCATCCGTTGTTCAACCTCATGAACCGGGCGCGTAACACCGACATGATGCACTCGATGCTGGCCCATTACCGGCAGAGCGTCCACAAGGCGCTTCCCGTCTGGTCGCACATGGGCAACGAAAACTGGTGCATGATCGGCTACCACGCCGTGTCGACGCTGGCCGATGCCATCACCAAGGGCCTTCCGATCGATGCCGGTGAAGCGCTGGAGGCGATGGTGAGCAGTTCGAATCTCTCCTATTACGACGGGATCGACGAATACCGTACACTGGGTTACGTTCCCTATGAGCGGAGCGGCAGCGGGGCGTCGATGACGCTCGAATACGCCTACGACGACTGGACGATCAGCCGCACGGCCGCACGTGCCGGAGCCGATTCGCTGGCGGCGCTCTACGGCCAGCGGGCCATGAACTACCGGCGGTTGTTCGATCCCTCGCTGGGCTTCGTGCGTCCGCGTCTGCGCGACGGATCATGGAAGACGCCGTTCGATCTGATGGAGACCCATGACCAGGGCTTCATCGAGGGCAATTCGTGGAACTATTCGTTCTATGTGCCGCACGACGTGCAGGGGCTGATCGAAGCCATGGGCGGCGACCGACGCTTCGTCGAGCGGCTCGATTCGCTCTTTACGATGCACCTTCCCGACGCCTTCTTCGAGAAGACCGAGGATATCACGCGTGACGGACTGATCGGCAACTACGTCCACGGTAACGAGCCGAGCCACCATGTCGCCTACCTCTACGCCTGGAGTTCACAGCCTTGGAAGTCGCAGTACTGGCTGCGCGAGATCATGGACCGGATGTACGTCGATTCGATCGACGGGCTTTGCGGCAACGACGACTGCGGACAGATGTCGGCCTGGTATATCTTCAGTGCCATGGGCTTCTATCCCGTATGTCCGGGTTCTGATGAGTATGTGCTGGGAGCTCCCTATCTGCCTCATGTCGTGCTGCACCTCGAAAACGGCCGCACGCTGGAGATCAAGGCGCCGGAGGTCAGCGCGCGCAACCGCTACGTCCGCTCGGTGAAGCTCAACGGCCGGCCGGTTACGCGAATGTACCTCACGCACGACGAACTGATGCAGGGCGGGGTGCTGGAGTTCCGGATGGGCGCTACGCCCGACCGGCGCCGGGGCACGGCTCCGGAGGCGAAACCCTCGTCGATGACGACCTTATGACAACGATTCAAAACTACCATTCATGAAAAAGAGTTACTTCTATTACGTCCTGTTCTTTTTGGCGGGCCTTGCGGCCTGTTCCATGAAACCCCAGTCGGCCGAAGCCGACTGGTCGAACTACAATGTCGGAAAAATCGTCTTCGAGGACAAGGCTGCGGGGACGCGCGGTTCGGAGATTTACCACAGCATCATCTCCGATCCCGAGGCGTACATCGCCGAGCAGGCGCGCACGGTGCTGGCCACGCTGTATGACTCTCCCGAGGACAGCATCACGACCGTACGGCGCATTCACTACACACTGGAGGATGTCGAGGGCATCTCGGCCAAGGGTGGCGGAAACGGCTATGTCGATATCTTCTACAGCACGCGTCATGTCGAGAATTCGTTCCGCGACGGCGACCGGGACAAGGTCCTTTTCGAAACCCGCGGCGTGCTGCTTCATGAACTGACGCATGCCTATCAGCTCGAACCGCAGGGTATCGGATCGTACGGTACGAGCCGGGTGGTCTGGGCCTTCATCGAGGGCATGGCCGATGCGGTGCGTGTTGCCAACGGAGGTTTCGGTCCCGGGGCTCGACCCAAAGGCGGAAACTACATGGACGGATACCGTACGGCGGGCTATTTCTTCGTGTGGCTGCGCGACAACAAGGATCCGGAGTTTTTGCGCAAGTTCAACCGCAGTACGCGGGAGGTGATTCCGTGGTCGTTCAACGGCGCCATCAAACACATTCTGGGCGAGGAGTACGATATCGATTCGCTGTGGCGGGAGTACCAGATCGCCGTGGGCGACATCGCCCAATAGCCCGGTCCGAGGATGCCCCGACGTAGGGAATTGGTATTATTAAAAAAATATAGTTATATTTGTCCGAACATTTGAACATGATGAAGAGTTTGATGAGATCTCTGCTGTGCATCTTTTCGTGCCTGATTGCCGGACATCTGACGGCTGCCGGGCCACGGTCGCTTCATGAGCTGCAGCAGGAGTTTGTCGATACGCGGTTCGGTATGTTCATTCATTTCAACATGCCGACCTATGTGAACCAGGACTGGCCCGATCCCGATGCATCGCCGGAGTTGTTCAATCCCACGGCCCTCGATTGCCGGCAGTGGGCTGCGGCGGCCCGCTCGGCAGGCATGACCTACGGATGCCTGACGACCAAGCACCACAGCGGTTTCTGCATCTGGGCGACCGAAACCACGCCCTACAACGTGATGAACAGCCCCTGCAAACGGGATGTCGTCCGCGAATATGTCGATGCCTTCCGTGCCGAGGGGCTCGGGGTGGCGCTCTACTACTCGATTCTCGACACGCACCACCGCCTGCGTCCGGGATGGATCACTCGGGAGCATGTGGAGCTTGTCAAGGCGCAGCTGCGCGAGCTGTTGACGAACTACGGCCCGATCCAGGCGCTCATCATCGACGGATGGGACGCGCCGTGGTCGCGGATCTCCTACGACGAAATTCCCTTCGAGGAGATCTACCGGCTGATCAAGTCGCTGCAGCCCGAGTGCCTGGTCATGGATCTCAATGCGGCGAAATATCCTGCCGAGGGGCTCTTCTACACCGACATCAAGTCCTACGAGCAGGGAGCCGGACAACACATCTCGAAGGAGTCGAACCGCCTCCCGGCACTTTCGTGCCTGCCGCTTCAGGCCAACTGGTTCTGGAAGGAGAGCTTCCCGACGACGCCTGTCAAGTCGCCCGAGCAGCTGGTTACGGAGAACATCGTTCCGATGGGCGACGTCTACTGCACGTTCCTGCTCAACGTGGCGCCGAACCGCGAGGGGCGTATCGATGACAATGCGCTTGAAGCATTGAAGGAGATCGGTCGTCTGTGGAAGAATCCCGGGCATGTGGCCGACCTTCCCGAGACGGAGGCTCCCATCATCTCCCCGAACCTCGCCAAACACCGTCCGGCGGATGGCAGCTGGAGCTACGATATGTCCATCATGGATCTCGCCACCGATGACGACTTCGATTCGTCGTGGGTCTCGAATCCCGAGGTGGAGACTCCCTGGCTGACGGTCTACCTCGACGGGGAGCAGCCGCTGAACACGATCGTTCTTACCGAGGGCGGCGGGCGCCGCATCGAGTCGTACCGCCTCGAGTACCGTCTCTGCGGAGAGTGGCATCCGATCGATGTGCCGGTCCGCTCCGGACGGGTCAAGATCCACCGTTTCGATACGGTGTGGGGCGATGCCGTGCGGCTGACGATCGAGAAATCCTCCGATACACCCCTTGTGGATGAACTGGGGGTCTATCTGGAGCGGCGATGAATGATACGCAAATCAGACTTTGAACCTAAATAATCTGAAGAATGAAAAAAAGAACCCTTTTGTTGGGCCTGGCGCTGTTCGCCTTCGGCGGTGCGGTCGTGGCCCAGGACCAGACCTCCGGCAAGGCCGGTAAGGTTTACATGGTCTCCGACGCCCACTTCGATTCGCAGTGGAACTGGGACGTGCAGCGTTCGATCTCGGAGTACATCCCCAAGACGCTGAACCAGAACCTGCTTCTGCTGTCGATGTACCCCGACTACATCTTCAACTTCGAGGGCGGTATCAAGTACCAGTGGATGAAGGAGTATTATCCTCATCAGTACGAGCTCATCAAGCAGTACATCCGCGAGGGGCGCTGGCACATCACCGGCAGCACGTGGGACGCCACCGACCCGAACATCCCTTCGGCGGAGTCGTTCACGCGCAACATCCTCTACGGACAGCTGTTCTATCGGGACGAGTTCGGTGTCGAGGGTACGGACATCTTCCTTCCCGACTGCTTCGGCTTCGGGTGGACGCTCCCCACGATCGCCTCGCACTGCGGACTGATCGGTTTCTCGACGCAGAAGCTGATGTGGCGTCACCGTCCGTTCTACGACAACGGCAGCAAGATTCCCTTCGAAATCGGTCTGTGGCAGGGCGTCGACGGATCGCGCATCATGGCGGTGATGGATGCCCACAACTATACGACCAAATGGCGCTATGAGGATCTGAGCAAGAACAAGTCTCTGATCAACATGGTTTCCGCCAGCCCGATCAAGACCGTCTACCACTATTACGGCACGGGTGATACGGGCGGCGCTCCGACGATCGAGTCGGTGCGTGCGGTGGAGGCCGGCATCAACGGCAACGGACCGCTGGAGATCATCAGCGCCACGAGCGACCAGCTCTACAAGGATTATCTTCCCTTCGACAAGCATCCCGAACTTCCGGTCTGGAACGACGAGCTGCTGATGGATGTTCACGCTACGGGCTGCTATACGTCGCAGGCTGCGATGAAGTACTACAACCGTCGCAACGAGCAGATGGCCGATGCTGCCGAGCGCAGTGCGGTGGCTGCCGACTGGCTGGGTGCCGTGGCCTATCCGCGTCAGACGCTGACCGAGGCGTGGAAACGCTTCATCTGGCACCAGTTCCACGATGACCTGACGGGTACGAGCATTCCGCGCGCCTATGAATTTTCGTGGAACGACGAGCTGCTGTCGCTGCAGGAGTTTGCCAACGTGCTGACGACGTCGGTCGGCGGCGTGTCGCGTGCGCTGAACACCAATGTGAAGGGTACGCCGCTGGTGATCTACAACGCGGCGGGCTTCCCCGTCACGGAGGTTGTCGAGGCCACGATTCCGGCCCGCAACGAGCGTGTGAGCGTCTATGACGACAAGGGCGCCCGGGTTCCCCATCAGGTGCTGGGCTTCGAGAACGGTTCGCTCCGCGTGCTCTTCAGCGCTACGGTTCCCGCAACGGGTTATGCCGTTTACGAGGTGCGTCAGGGCGGCAGCCAGAAGGCCGCTTCGGCGCTGAAGGCCAGCGAGACGTCGCTTGAGAACGGCATCTACAAGGTGTCGTTCGACGCCAACGGCGACATCCGTTCGATCGTCGACAAGCGCAACGGCCGCGAGCTGGTTCGCGAGGGCAAGGCCATCCGCCTGGCACTCTTCACCGAGAACGAGTCGTTCAGCTGGCCGGCCTGGGAGATTCTGAAGAAGACCGTCGACGCCGAGCCGGTTTCGGTAACCGGCGACGTGAAGATCTCGGTCGTTGAGCAGGGTCCGGTCCGTGCATCGGTATGCGTGGAGCGCACCTACGGCGAATCGACCTTCCGCCAGTACGTCACGCTGACCAACGGGGGCCAGGACGACCGCATCGACATCCGCAACGAGGTTGACTGGGCCTCGACCAACGCGCTGCTGAAGGCCGAATTCCCGCTGAGCGTCTCGAACCCGAAGGCTACCTACGACCTGGGTGTCGGTTCCGTGGCCCGCGGCAACAATACCGAGACGGCCTATGAGGTCTATGCACAGCAGTGGGCCGATCTGACCGATACGGACGGCTCATACGGCGTTTCGGTGCTCAACGACAGCAAGTACGGCTGGGACAAGCCCAACGATCATACGATCCGTCTGACGCTGCTCCACACGCCGAAGACGCAGGGCGGTTACACGTACCAGGATCATCAGGATTTCGGACACCACACCTTCACCTACTCGATCGTAGGGCATGAGGGCGACTACCGCAACGGGCGCACGGTTTCGAAGGCCGAGGTGCTCAACCAGCCGCTGACGGCCTTCGTTGCCGAGAAGCACAAGGGTGCGCTGGGCCGCAGCTTCTCGTTCGCCTCGACGCAGAACGAGAACGTGGCCATGCGTGCGTTGAAGCAGGCCGAGAAGTCGGACGACTATGTGGTTCGTTTCTACGAGACCTCGGGGAAGGAGGCTCAGGAGGCTACGGTGACCTTCGCGGGCAACATCGTTTCGGCCAAGGAGCTCAACGGTATCGAGGATGAGATCGGCGACGTGAAGTTCTCGGGCAACCGCCTCACCTTTACGATCAAGCCCTTCGCGATGAAGACCTTCAAGGTTCGTCTGGCGGCTCCGGAGCAGAAGGCTGCGCCGATCGTAAGCGCTCCGGTGGAGCTGCCCTTCAACATGAAGACCGCCTCCTACAACCCCTACCGTTCGGACGCCAACTTCGACGGAAAGGGCAACTCCTATGCCGCCGAACTCTTCCCCACGACGCTCGAGTTCAAGGGCGTTCGCTTCGAGTTCGGATCTCCGGAGGCCGAGAACGGCGTGAAGTGCCGTCGCGATACCATCGCACTGCCCGAGGGTAACTACAACAAGCTCTATATCGTGGCCGCCTCGACGCGTCATGACAACGAGGTCGCCTTCACGGTCGACGGCAAGGAGTATCCCGTACTGGTTCCCTACTACGGCGGTTTCATCGGCCAGTGGGGACATACGGACCATACGGAGGGCTACCTCAAGGGTGCCGATGTCCTCTTCTGCGGCACGCACACGCACGATATGATCCGTAACGAGGACGTTCCCTACGAGTTCACCTACATGTTCTGCACGGCGATCGACATTCCTGCCGGTGCGCGCGAACTGGTTCTTCCCGACGACCAGCGCATCGTGGTCTTCGCGGTAACGGCCGCCGAGGATCATACGAATACGATTACTCCGGCGCAGGATCTGCTGCGTGTATCGCTCCCGATTACGGGTGCCGACGAAGGGGCGCTTTTCACCAAGAATCTCGTCTTCGGGAAACCGGTGACCGAGCGTTCGGGCGAGGTGAACCGTTCGGAGCGTGCCGAGCTGGCGCTGGACGACAATATCGAGACGAAGTGGTGCGACGTCAGCGGAGCGCGTCCCAAGTTCATCACGGTGGACCTGGGTTCCGAACAGACCGTTCACGGCTGGACGGTGATGCACGCCGGTCTGGAGTCGCTCGACTACACGACCAAGGAGTATAGTCTCCAGGTGCGTATGACGCCCGACGAGGAGTGGAAGACGGTCGACACGGTCTTCGACAACAAGGAGCTGGAGACCGACCGCCTGCTTTCGGAGCCTGTCCAGGCGCGTTACGTACGGCTGCTTGTCACGAAGCCCGACCAGAGCGAGGGCAACACCGTGCGCATTTACGAATTTTCGGTCTATTAACGGGGGCCCGGTCCCGGATCAATCCGGGACCGGAGTCCGTCCGGACCGAATGGGGTAGTTCCCCGAACCCACGAACCTAAAACACAAGGACATGAAAAAAATTCAGATCTCCGATCTTTTTCCGTGGCTTGCGAAGGGCATTCTGAGTTTCGCACTGCTTCTGCCGTTGAGCCTGTCGATATCCTGCTCCGACGATTCATCGGAGGAGGGACCCGATCCGACTCCCGAACCCACCTCGGTACGCCTGCTGTCGTCGAATACCCGCATGCCTTCGGGCGGTACGCTCTCTACGGAGGTTACCGACGCGCTGTCGGGGTGCGGCATCGCGCAGCTTGTCGACAACAACGTCAATACGGACTTCGCCACCCCGCAGACCTCCTTCTCGATACTTTGGAACGGCAACGAGGCTGTTGCGGTGAACACCTATTCGCTCACGTCGTCTGCCCAGGATGCCGCGAATGATCCGAAGTCGTGGTCTTTGTTCGGCTCGGCGGACAGCAAGACGTGGATCCTGCTCGACCGTCGTGAGAACCAGACCTTCGGGGGGCGCAAGCAGACCGTCAAGTATGACTTTGTGAATACGCGGTCGTATCGTTATCTGCGGCTCGATATCGAATCGAACAACTCGGGCACGGCAACGCGTATTGCGGAGTTGAGCATCTCCGAGGTGCGGCTGAACATCGACGATCTGATGGAGTACGCCTACAGCTTTACCGACAGCAACACGACGCCCATGGGATCGCATTATACGGGCCACGATGCAACGACCGACGAACAGCGCGCCTGGCTTGCCGATGCGTCGAACGAACCCGAAGTTCCGGCAACGAACCGTGAAAACCTCGACTGGAAGGAGTTCAGCGTGACGCTTTATCCCACGGCGGGAGTTCCCAGCCCGGCGGATGTCAATCAGCACGGTATCGGCGACTGCTGTGCCGTGGCTGTATTTGCGTCGTTTGCCTATGTGCATCCGGGATTCGTGAAGTCACTCATCACCGACAACGGTGACAAGACCTATACGGTGGCGATGTTCGATCCCCAGGGAAAGCCGGTGGATGTGGCCGTCAGTTCGAAGTTCCTGGCCGATGCCGGCGGCACGATCCAGGCGGCAAGCGGCAAGAACAACGTAGCCTGCTGGTCGACGATTCTCGAAAAGGCCGTCATGAAGTGGAATGCCATCTATCAGGTGAATCCCGATATCAACGGAATCGGCACCGAGCTGGTGGCGCCGCTCTTCACGGGTAACGGCAGCAGCTTCGCGTTCGACCGCGGCGTGCTGGAGAACGATCAGCTGGCGCGGGCCGTGAGTGTCTGCCTGCAATTGGGCAAGATCGTCGTGGGCGGGTTCAATCCCGGAGGGGTTCCCGTCGACGGGACCGAGACGGTTTCGGGCCATGCCTATACGCTGATGCATTCGGCCGATCCGGATGCTTTGTTCGCCATGCGCAATCCGTGGGGCGGCAATCCGAATGTCGACGGAAGCGCCGATGGCGTGATCAACATTCCCGACAACCTGGATGTCCCGCCGCTGATCGATCTGCGCATTGTCGAACCGGGCAAGGCTACCGACTACGAAACGGGTGTTACCGAACCGTACATTCCACCGGTGTTCGCTCCCGGGACCATGCTGATGCGTGTCGCTCCGGAATTGATGCTTTCGGGCCGTTAGTCCATCCGTCTTTTGCCGACGGATCCGTAAATCCGAAGAGAGGAGACTCTCTTCGGATTTTTTGTTTTGCATCACCCGGCGATCTCTGTCCGACGGGATGCCGTTTGCGTGTTCTGCGAAACTCCGGCGTGTGAAAAAGTTTCATTTTTATTCGTAAAGAGACGGATCGAAAGACACCAGACATCAAATGGTCGTGCAACGAACGATAAAAAAATTTTTTATAAATGTAAATTACTTATTTTTACGATATTATATCGTACTATTTTGGTCTTTTTATGCCATAATAGTTGCAACATAGAAAAATTTACTATATTTGTGAACGAGCATTCATCCGTCAAACAGCCGTTCTCAAGGAGGTTTCAGATCTTTCGTAAGGCTCTGTTGATTACGGTTTGTTATAAAACGAATTGCTTTTCGTAAGCAACAGGAAGTTTTTAGGATGCAAAACATCGCTTGTTGTCGGTATGCAACAAGAGCTTCGTCAAGGGTATATCGCTCGTGGAACCGAGAACCCGCGCCCGATACCCAGAAGTAGGTAAATTGATGCTGAGCCGGTTCTTTTCCGTAGAGATCTTCTTATCTTGCGCCGTCGTTTTGCGGGTGCAGCCCTGCCGCACCGGAGTTCGGCCGAATCGCAGAACGACTCCTCAAGATGTGTAAATGAATATTTGTTTAACCCAAAACATTCCGCTTATGAAGGATTTTTTGCCATTGAGAGTCGTATCGTTTCTGTTGCTACTCTGCTGTGCGGCCTCCGTGTCGGCTCAGAACCGGGCTAAGACAACCTTCCGCGGCACTATTTATTCGATAGAGTCTACCGGGGGGGGGAAATCTGACAAGGTTCCTTTGGCGTATGCCGTGGTTTCGCTTCCGGAGATCGGACTGGCTACGGCAACCGACGCAAACGGCCAGTACGAAATCAAGTCGATCGATGCCGGATCCTACCAGGTCGAGATCTCCTCGCTGGGTTATGAGACCCTTTCGCAGACGGTGACCCTTCCCGCCGCGAAGGATTTCGAATTCACCCTGGAGGCTACCTCCTTCTATCTGAAGAACGTTGTCGTCTCGGCCGAATCGACCAAGACCGGCGCATCGACGGCCTCGAAGATCTCCAAATCGGCAATGGACCATATCCAGGCCACCTCGCTGGCCGACGTCATGTCGCTGCTTCCGGGCGCCGAGACCCGCACCTCCTCGGAAATCACGCTTCAGAATGCCAGTACGTTCGCCGTGCGCAACGGTTCGAGCTTCGGTACGGCGGTCATCATGGACGGAGCCCCGATCTCGAACAACGCCAACATGCAGACGATGTCGGTAGCGTTGGGGTCGGCGGCGGCCACGAGCATCGCAACGCCCAACTCGGGTATCGACATGCGTACGATCACGACGAGCAACATCGAGTCCGTGGAGGTGATCCGGGGTATCGCTTCGGCACGCTACGGCGACATCTCCTCGGGAGCCGTGATCGTCAACAGCAAGGCGGGACGTTCGCCGCTGTCGATCCAGATGGACCTGAACCCCAATGTCTACATGGCCTCCATCTCCCACGGTGTGGGACTCGGTGCGCGGGGCGGCGTGCTGAACTACGGCGTGGACTACACCTTCTCGCAGAAGGATCTGACCGAAGGGTATGATACCTACAACCGTGCGACGGGGCGCCTGGCCTACTCGAACCTCATCGGGAAGTGGTCGACCAATACGTCGTTGAACTTCTTCTACACGAAGGACAAGGGCGAGCCGAACCCCGACGACGAGAACGACCTTCGCACGACGAACCAGCGCGACCTGGGACTGCGGTTCAACACCAACGGAAGCCTGAACTTCAACAACGGCTGGTTCAAGGCCGTGAAGTACGCCGTATCGGTGGACTATACCAACAAGAAGACCTATTTCGAGGACATGCGCTCGAATGCCGACTGGACCTACTCCACGTCGAAGACCGACGGAGCGATCCTTTCGAGCTTCCCGGGCCGTGACATCTACCTCGACGACGGGACGAAGATCACCAACATCCCTGCGGCCGATGCCGACGGCAAGGCGTGGCGTCTGCCTTCGAGCTATACGGAGATGTACAACCTCTACGGCAAGGAGCTGACGACCTATGCGCAGTTGTCGGCACTCTTCTCGGGCGATCTGGGCCCCACGCGCCACTCGCTGACCGTCGGTGCCGACTTCCGTTCGTCGGGCAACCTCGGACGCGGCAAGGTCTTCGATCCGGAGTTCCCTCCCTACCGCACGTTGGGCGAGAACTTCGCCACACAGCGTGAACGCGCCTTCCGCGACGTTCCGTTCATGAACCACGTGGGCCTGTTCCTCGAGGAGAACTTCTCGATGGATATCCTCTCGCGGCGTCTCGACATCTCGGCCGGCGTCCGCTACGACAAGGTCTTCGACATGAAGAAGGGCGGTCTTGCCCCGCGTCTGAATGCCTCGTACGAGCTGATTCCCGACCACTGGAGCATCCGCGGCGGATACGGTATCACCTACAAGGCCCCCTCGCTGGGGTACCTCTATCCCGACAACGCCTATTTCGACATCCTGAACTTCGACAACAGCGCCCAGAGCGGCTTCTCCGATGCGCAGAAGTTCCAGATCGCCACGACGCACGTCTACTCGGCCGAGAATCCCGACCTGGAGCTCTCGAAGACCTCCAAGTGGGAGGTGGGCACCGACTTCCGCATCGGTCAGGTCCGCGGATCGGTCACCTACTTCCGCGACCGTAGCAACAACGGCTACATGCTGAGCCAGACGTTCGATACCTTCAAGTGCGTCGACTACATCCAGTATGAGGCTGCGAAGCCCGCGAACGAGACCGATCTGCCGGTGCTGAGCGTTGCGTCGTCGGACAAGATCCTGCTGAGCTACCGCATTCCGACGAACTTCTCGGCCTACGAGACCGAGGGTGTCGAGCTGGATATTGACTTCGGACGTATCGACGCCATCCGCACGTCGTTCGGACTCAACGGGTCGTGGACGAAATACAAGTCGTGGAAGAACTACTATACGTTCGACAACCGTCCGGGCGGCAGCACGGTCGAGGACATGTACCCGCACATGGGAGTCTTCGAACCGGGCAATACGGTCAGCCACTCGACGCGCACGACGACCAACCTGCGTGCTACGCACAACATCCCGCGCATCGGATTCGTCGTGACGCTGACGGCCAGCATCACGTGGCACGAGCGCAACTACACGACCTACGGCAACGACTCGATCCCCGTGAAGTACATCTCGCGCCTCGACGGGCAGGTTTACGATTTCGATCCGTCGCGGATCGAGGAGCCGGAGTTCCAGCGCATCGACATGCGTCCGTCGCTCGATACGCACCGCCTCGTGCTCGAGGGGTCGATGCCGCCGATCCTCTGCATGAACATCAACGTGACGAAGGAGATCCGCGACTTCATGCGCATCTCGTTCTTTGCCAACAACATGTTCCGCAGCACGCCGATCTGGGAGAGCAAGAAGAATCCGGGCAGCTACACCCGGCGCAATGCCAGTACGTTCTTCTTCGGAGCGGCCCTGTCGATCAAGATAAAATAACCCCAAAAGAGCCATATCATGAAAAAGAGAACCATATTCAGCCTTGTGACCCTGTTAGGAGCGACTCTCGGAATGAGTTCGTGCATCGACATGATGGAGAGCGCTCATGACGCGTCGATCGTCGATCCGATCAGCGTCGCCATCAAGGTCAGCGCCGTTACGGGCTTCGTCGATTCGGACGGAAACGGCGAGGCGGATCCGAATTTCAAACCTGCGGGACTGAACGTCCGTTTCGTCAATTACGACGAGGATGCCATCATCGAGACGACGACCGACGAGAACGGTATCGCCGTCGCGGACGTCACGCCGGGCAACTACACGATCTCGGTGACGGGCAACGTCGAGTTCGAGGGTGCGACCTATTACCTCAACGGATCGCTGCAGAACAAGGCGCTGATGCATGACATCAGCCCCGAGGAGGCTGCGGCATCGCAGGACTACTCGATGTCGATCCGTCCGGCGCAGGTGGGGAGTCTCTGCTTCCGCGAGATCTTCTACTGCGGCAGCCCGGGGTACTATTTCCGCAACCAGTTCTACGAGATCTACAACAACGGTGACGAGGTCTACTACCTGGATCACCTCTGCTTTGCACAGCTGCACCCGAATGTCGCCACGGCGACGCTTCCGGAGTGGCCGGCCGAGGACGGACAGAACAACTACGTCTACGGCATGGTCGTATGGCAGTTCCCGGGTACGGGTCAGGACTATCCGCTCTATCCGGGCGAGTCGGTCATCGTGGCCCAGGAGGCCGCCGACCACACGAAGAACCAGGGAGGTACGGGCGAATATGCCCTGATGGACAACTCGAAGGTGGAGTTCGAGGCGTGGTCGGGCAATGCGCAGCGCAACAATCCGGACGTTCCGAATCTGACGTATGTCTACTGGTCGGGCAGCGTGAACACGCTTCAGTGGCTGACCTCGGTCTTCGGATCGGCCTTCTGCCTCTACCAGCCGGGTCGAGAGCTTACCTACGAGGATACGAGCTACTGGAAGCTCGGCGAAACGACGCAGCACCCCGTCGGCAGCTCGACCGAATACGCCCGTATTCCGGCCGACCAGATTCTCGACGGCGTGGAGCTGATTCCCACCTCGACGGCGCTGAACATGAAGCGTATTCCGGGCTTTGTGGATGCCGGGGCCGCCTCGGTGGAGGCCGCGTACGTCAACAAGAGCGTGTGCCGGAAGGTGATCGGCCACCGTGCCGACGGGACTCCGATCTACCAGGATACGAACGACTCCTCGGCCGATTTCGAGGTGATGACGCCTCCGATGCACCGCCGCAACGGAGAGAAACAGCCTGCCTGGAGCTGGTCACTGAATCAATAACCCAAAGACGACACGTGCTATGACAACATACAACTACTTCAGATTGACTGGAAGTTTGCTGATGGCCGCCTGCGTAACGCTCGGGGCGTCGGCACAGCAGGCGGAGACCGCGCTCCCGGACGATACCGCCGGGTACGTCGTTGCCCGGGCCAACACTCCGGCCTCCATCGAGCGGTTGAAGCTCGAGAACCTGCATTTCACCCATTCGAAAAACGCCTCGGGGATCCAGCTCGACTCGATCGGCTATTACAGCCAGGTGGCTCTGGGCCTCGACCGTGAGAAGGGATCGCTCAAACGGGTGCAGGAGGGCGCCAACAACACGGCGTACAGCTTCTCCACGGACGGTGGCGGACGCATCGCCGGATTGCGCAATACGTATGTCTGGGGCCGCTTCTCCTATACGCGGGAGAATCTTCGGGATGCGGAGTACAACGCGACGCTCTTCGATCCGCTGCGGGGTACGCCGTTCTACCTTGCCGATCCCAACAAGAGCAAGTGGATCAACCAGCTCTTCGATATGGAGGTGAAGGCTGCATCGCCCGTTCTGTGGCGCCATGTGGTCATCGGCGTGGACCTCGGCTATCAGAACGGTCAGGCCGCCAAGCAGCTCGACCCGCGGCCGCTGACCTCGCTGTCGAAGTTCGAGATCAATCCCGGCGTGACGGTGCTGCTCGGGTCGAAACATGCCCTGGGCGCCCATTACCACTACTATTCGCGTCGTGAGGACGGAGCCGCCACGAACTCCGTGACGCTGGTCAACCAGACGGCCTACGTCATGAACTTCCCGGGCTTCTTCATCAACGCCGAGATCGGGTCGCTGAATGCCGACAACCAGCGTATCTACAACGCCAACTGCATGGGCGTGGGTGGGGAGTACACCTTCCGTTCGAAGGGCGTGCACCTGCTGCTGTCGGGCAACTATTCGCAGGAGGTGGAGGATGTGACCGACAGCTACTCCATCCCGAAGATGGTCGGCACGACGATCGACGAGCGCTACTCCGTGGCGTTGAACGCACGCTTCACGCTTTCGCGCGCCAATGCGCTCCTCTTCAATCTGTCGTACGACCACCGCAGCATCGATGGCATCCAGTACGTGCAGGAGTATGATAACTCGTTCGAGGTGGCCAAGTGGATCATCAAGGCCAAGAACATCCGGTCGAATGCCTCGTCGGCCTACCTGCGGGGATCGATGCAGTACATGCGCACGACCGATGACGGCGGCTATGACTGGACCATTGGCATGGGAATGGAGTCGGAGCAGCTCGACAACATCTACTACTTCCCGCACAGCACGCAGAACATCGACAACATCACGATGAACCTCTTTGCGAAGAAGAACTTCCGCATCGGGTCGCGTCATGCGATTCTGGCCGGTGTGCGCGGGGCGCTGAAGACGAACAGCGACAATGCGATCGACTACAACGGCTACAAGGCCGATACGGAGTGCTACCGGGACTTCACGCTGCGGGACTTCTACAGCCTCGGCACGGGATATACCTCCTGCGGCGGCGAGGTGACCTATTCGCTTTCGGGACTCTTCGGATCGCGCGGGGCGCTCTTCGTCTCGGCGGCGGCCGACTATTTCAAGGCCCAGGATCACCAGGATCTGTTCAAGGACCGGCTGCTGGCCAGCTTCAAGGTGGGATTGCTTTTCTGATGGATCCGACCATACATTGCCAAAGTATGCAGCGAGAGGAGAGGGGCCCGGAGGGGCTCTTCTCCGATGCTGTTTTCATCCATGGATAAAATTCATTGATATGCACAAATCGCTAAATCGTTTTTGGGGGACGGTTGTCCTGCTGCTGCTCGCTGTGCCGGGCCGTTCGCAGACGATCGAAGCCCCGACCATTGAGGGGCCGCGGACGTTCGCCGTTGTGATCGACGATGTCACGCTGGAGCGCTGTCGGCCGCAGGTCGATGCCTACCGGAAGGTTCTTGAGGAGGAGGGTCTGCCCGTCTTTGTGGTCTCGGACCGCTGGAGCGCTCCCGAGGAGGTCCGCGAAGTCCTCGTCGATCTTCACGCCCGCCGGGGACTCGAAGGATGTGTCTTTGTGGGCGACATTCCGATCGCCATGATTACCAAGGCGCAGCACCTTACTTCGGCCTTCAAGATGAACGAGTATGAATACGACATTCACGAAGTCTCCGTTCCCTCGGACCGCTTCTACGACGATTTCGACCTGAAGTTCATCCCTCAGGGAGCTCCGGCGCGCGGGCTGTTCCACTATTACGAACTGGCTCCCGATTCGCCGCAGTACATCAGCTGCGACATCTATTCGGGGCGCATCAAGGCGCAGAAGGCTTTCGGTGACCCCTACGCGCAGATCGCGCGCTATCTGGAGAAGGCTGTCCGCGAACACCGCGCGGCCACCCGCTTCGACCGCTTCGTCTCCTACACGGGCCACGGCTCCTACTCCAACTCGCTGGTGGCGTGGCGTGACGAGCAGATGCTGCTCGACGAACAGTTCGGCGATACGTTCCGCCATGCGCAGGGCGCCAAGTTCCTGCGCTACTCGATGCAGCCCTTCATGAAGAGCACGGTGATCCGCGAGGTGCGGCGCGACGATCTCGACATGATGGTCTTCCACGAGCACGGCCTGGCCGACCGGCAGTACCTCTCCGGCACGCCGTATGTCTCCACACCGGAGGATGCCTGCTTCGAGATGGGCTTCATGCTGCGCGAGCGTGCGCGCCGTTCGGCCTCGAGCCGCTCCTCGGCGCTGCGTCAGGCCGCCGAACTGGGGCTTGACTCGACGTGGTACTGCGCTCCCGACACCGCCGGACAGCTGCGTATGGATTCGCTGGCCGATCTCCGGACGGGAATCATTCTTGAGGAGATTCCCGCCATTGCCCCCAATGCGCGCTTCGTGATCTTCGACGCCTGCTACAACGGCGACTACCGCGAGGACAACTTCATCGCCGGACACTACATCTTCTCCGACGGACGCTGCGTGACGACCTTTGCCAACAGCGTGAACGTGCTTCAGGACAAATCGGCCTTCGACCTGCTGGGGCTGCTTGGCGAAGGGCTCCGGATCGGCGCCTGGGCGCAGAACATCCACATCCTGGAGTCGCACGTCATCGGTGACCCGACCTATCGCTTTGTCGCCGCACATCCCGGACTGGATATCAACGCCATGGCGGCGAACCGCGACGCGGAGTTCTGGCTCGCACAGCTGAACCACGAGATTCCCGACGTGCAGAATCTCGCCATGATCCGCCTCTGGGAGAGCGATTGCCCGGACCTGTCTGATCTTTTGCTCGACAAGATGAAGCAGTCGCCCTATGCCGTCGTGCGTTACAACGCCTTCCGGCTGCTGGAGTCGCTTGGCGGAGAGGTCTACCGCGAGGCGTTGTGCCTGGCGGCCTACGACCGGTTCGAGTTCCTGCGCCGGGTGGCCGTCACCCGTATGGGGCGTGTCGGGGATGAGCGGTTCATTCCCATCCTGATCGACGTCTATGCCCAGGACCGCAACGCCGCACGCATCGTGTTCAACATCGGCGAGTCGATCCAGTGCTTCGACCGCGTGAAGACGAAGCAGGCCATCGAAAGCTATTTCGCCGACAAGCACTACTTCCACGCCGATTCGCTGAAGCAGGAGCTGCTGCGGAAGATCGAGAATGCCGATGGACTGTCGCAGGCCGAGGAGACGCTTGCCGAACTGCGCGATCCGAAGACCTCGGAGCGCATGAAACTCATGAGCATCTCGTTCCTGAAGAACCGTCCCTACAACCAGATGACCGACGAACTGCTCGCGCTGCTCAACGACGCGACCCAGTCCGAGACGCTGCGTACGCGCCTTGCCGAGTCGCTGGCGTGGTTCAACCTCTCGGTGCACAAGGAGCAGATTGCCCGCGCGGGCCGCGAGCTGCTGTCGCAGGAGGATCTTTCGCCGACTTTCCGCAAGGAGCTCGTGCGCATGGTCAACCGGTTGAAATCGAAAAAATAATTCGCCATGAAAACACTCAAATACCTCATTCTTGCAGCACTGCTGCTGCCGGGCTTCGTTGGGGCGAAGCCGCTTGTCGAGAAGCCTCAGCAGCGGCATCCGACCTCCTTTGCGATTGTCGTGGACCGCACGACCTATGAGAAAACCCTGCCGCAGCTGCGCGCCTACCGCGATGCGCTGGAGGCCGACGGACTGGCGGCCTACATTCTCTGCGACGACTGGCAGACGCCCGAGGAGGTTCGTGCGGAGCTGTACGGACTGATGCGCAAAACCTCCAGGCGGGCTCCGCTCGAGGGCGCCGTCTTTGTCGGGGACATTCCGATCGTGCTGGTGCGCAACGCCCAGCACATGACCACGGCCTTCAAGATGGACGAGATCAAGTTCCCGATGAACGAGTCGTCGGTGGCTTCGGACCGCTATTATGACTGTCCGGATCTGGAGTTCGAGCGCGTGGCGCAGGACACGGTCGACCGGTTGTGGTTCTACTACAACCTCTCCACGACCTCTCCGCAGCGTCTCGATCCGGCGTTCTATTCGGGACGTATCCGTTACCCCGAGCAGCTGGGAGGCGACAAGTATGCGGGCATTGCCCGTTATCTGGAGAAGGTCGTTGCCGAGCGGCAGCGGGTCGATCAGCTGGACCACGTGGTGACCTATGCCGGGGACGGCTACAACTCCGACTGCCTGATCTGCTGGATGGACGAGCGCATCGCCATGGACGAGAACTTCCCGCTTACCAATACGCGTGAGGCGGCCCGCCTGCGCCAGCTGAACTTCCGGATGGATCCCTACATGAAATACCGCCTCTTCGACGAACTGGAGCGCCCGGAGGTGGATGCCATCCTCTTCAACGAACACGGATCGCCCGATGCCCAGCACGTCGGCTCCTATACGCCCGAACCCGATACGTTTGATGCCATGTACGAGCAGCTCCGCGGGGCCTATGGCTGGGCCGAGTTCATGGAGAAACGCAAGGGCGAGAAGGCCGACCTGGAGGGACTCCGGGAGTCCTTCAAGAAGGAGTACCACCTTACGGATGCCTTCTTCGAGGCGCTGGAGCGCGAGGAGTCCGCAGCCTCGGAACCCGAGGGGACGCTTCCGCGCGACATCGAGCTGGAGGATCTGACGGATCTTCCCGTCCAGCCGCGCTTCGTGATGTTCAACGCCTGCTACAACGGGTCGTTCCACAAGCCGGGCAACATCTCGGGATACTACCTCTTCGGTCCGGGCCGGACGGCCGCCGCGCAGGGCAATACGGTCAATGTGCTGCAGGACCGATGGACCTACGAGATGGTGGGGCTGCTTTCGCACGGCGTTCGCGTGGGGCAGTACAACCGGCTGATCGCCACGCTCGAGGGACATATCCTGGGCGACCCGGCATTCTGCTTCCGTCCGGTGGAGACGAACGACGTCTCGCAGGCCATGACCCTGCACCGCCGTGACGCCGCCTACTGGCAGGCGCTGCTCGACAGCACGCCCTATGCCGATCTGAAGAGCCTTTCGCTGCGCATGCTCACCGATATGGGGGCAATGACTCCCGATGCGCTGCTGGCGGTGATGCGCGGAGAGCCGTGCGCCACCACGCGCATGGAGGCGCTCAAGCTGCTCGGACGCTTCGGTGACGAGGATGCCTTCGAGCAGGGCGTTCTGCTGGGATTGGGCGACCGCTACGAGCTGCTGCGCCGCAATGCGGCCACCTATGCCTGGCAGTTGGGACGTCCGGCGCTGCTGCCCGCGTTGGTGAAGACGCTTGTCGACGACGACGAGTCGCAGCGTGTCTGCTACATCGCCCGGAAGGGGCTCCAGCTCTCGCCCGAGGCGTCGGCCGATTCGGTGCTGCAGGCGGTTGTTGCCGCCTCGACGGTGGCGGACCGCGATTCCGTGCTGACACAGCTCCGCGAATCCCTCGGCCGGGATTTCCGGATGAAGGATCGCGACCTGCAGCAGCTGCGCAGCGGAAAGACGCTCGCCGCACGGATCTCGGCCGTGCGCTCCATGCGCAACAATACCTATCATGAGTACGTTCCGGAACTGCTGCAGCTCCTTGCCACGCCGTCGGAACCTCTCGAACTGCGAGTCAACGTGGCCGAATGCCTCGGATGGTTTGTGCATACGCCCCGGCGCGCCGAGATCATCGACACGTGCCGCCGACTGGCCGGCGAGACCGCTGAACCGTCGCTGAAGGGCGAACTGATGCAGACGGCGCTGCGCCTCGAAAGCACCGTTTCCGTTCCGAACACCACAAACCAAAACAAGTGATATGAAGAGATTCAGCATCTTATTGTTGGCGGTGCTTCTTCCGTGGTTGGCGGAAGCCGCTCCGCGCATCACCTGCCCGGGGGTAAAGAGTCCCACGACCTTTGCCATCTTTGTCGACAGCCGCAGCTATGCCGCGGCGGCGCAGGAGATCGATGACTACCGGGCCGTTCTTGAATCGGAGGGGTTGGGGACCTATCTGTTGGTTGACGAGTGGGCCTCTCCCGAACCCATTCGGGCCGAGATCGTCCGGATGATTGCCGACCGTGCGCCGCTCGAAGGAGTGGTATTCATCGGGGAGATTCCCATCCCGATGATCCGCGATGCACAGCATCTCACGTCGGCGTTCAAGGCGAGCCAGGACCGCGGGGAGTGGAGCTCTTCATCGGTTCCCTCGGACCGCTATTACGACGATCCGGCGCTGCAGTTCGAATTCCTGCGCCGGGACGAGAAGAACCCGCTTTTCTTCTACTATTCGCTTGCGCCCGAGTCGCCGCAGTACATCGCTTCGCCAATCTATTCGGCACGCATCCGCCCTCCGAAGCGTGAAGGCGTCGATTCCGATGAACTGCTTCGTGCTTACCTGCGCAAGGTCGTTTCAGCGCACCGCGAGGCGAATGCCCTGGACAACCTTTTCGTCTTCCGCGGCCACGGCTACAACTCCGAGGCTCTCGAAGCGTGGTCGGGCGAGCAGATATCGCTGCGCGAGCAGTTGCCGGGACTCTTTGCTCCGGGAAACAAGGTACGTTTCTACGACTTCCAAAGCCGCTGGCCGATGAAGCCCTACCTGCTGGAGAAGATGGAGCAGCCCGATGTCGACGTGGCGCTGTGCCACCACCACGGGGCTCCGACCATGCAGTACATCACGGGCTATCGCAACGGTTCGGACATCAATACGTCGATCGAGAATATCCGTCTCTTCCTGCGCAGCAAGATCGCCGGGCACAAGAACCCCGCGGAGCGAACGAAGTATTTCGTCGAGCAGTACGGTGTTCCGGAGGCGTGGTGCGAGGTCAACGATTCGCTGCTTGTCGCCGATTCGATCTTCAACCACATGATGGACATTCATGTCGAGGATCTCTACGACCGTGCACTGAATCCGCGCTTCGTGATGTTCGACGCCTGCTTCAACGGATCCTTCTACGAGGACGACTGCATTGCTACGAGCTACATCTTCAGCCCGGGCCAGACGGTCGTGACCCAGGGCAATACGGTCAATGCCCTTCAGGACAAGTGGCCCGACCGCTATATCGGGCTGCTCGACTGCGGGGTGCGCGTCGGACAGTGGGCCTGCCACACGCACTACCTCGAGACGCATCTGATCGGCGATCCGACCTATCGGTTCGTGAACCGTGCGCTGCCGTCGCTGGACCTCGGTGCGGCTCTCACGACGCGACGTGCGGACAACAGGTTCTGGCTGCGTCTGGTCGATCACGACATGCCGGCCGATGTCGAGGCCATTGCGCTGCGGCGCCTGAGCGAGAACGGCTATCCGGCGATCTGCGACCTGCTTTACGACCGGCTTAGCAACTCTCCCTACGGAAGCGTCCGCCTGGAGGCGCTGACGCTGCTCTCGAGCAAGCACGACCCGCGCTTTATCGAGGCGCTGCGCATGGCCTCGAACGACTCCTATGAACTGGTTCGCCGTATGGCGGCGATGCTGATGGGCGATTGCGGTGACGAGCGACTGATTCCGATTGCCGTGGAGGCGCTTACCGACGACGATCTGTCGGCGCGCGTGCGTTTCCAGCTGGAGAACTCGCTGAGTTTCTTCAATTCCGAGAAACTCTCGGCAGCCCTGAAGGCGGGCTTTGCGGCGAAACCCTACCTCTATGAGGGTGACAAGCGTCTTGCCGTGCTGTTGCGTCGGGCCGGGGCGGTGGAATCCCGCCTTGAGGAGACGTTTGCCTACATTGTCGATACGACGAAGAAGTTCTCACGCCGCAAGAGCGAGATCAACTATTTCCGCAACTATCCGCATCACGACGAGGTTCCGCGCTTGATAGCTCTGGCCGAGGATCCTTCGTTCGATCCCGAACTGCGGGTTGCGGCTGTCGAGGCGCTGGGCTGGTTCACGATTTCGTGGCAGCGCCCGGCCATCGAGGCGATGTGTTCCCGGATCCTCTCCTCCGATCAGCCCGAAGCGCTTCGGAAAGAGGCTCTGAAGACGCAGAACCGTCTGAAGAGTTATTGATTCACCCCTGTTTCCGATCTGAGAGAAGCGCAGCCCCAAAAAGGGCTGCGCTTCTTTTCGCCGGGTGACTTCAATCGGCCCGGAGTAAAACTCTTCAGCGGATTCTCCACGTTTTGGTAGAAATTTTATAATTTTACATTACATCTCAATTCAGTATGACAAATCTATTCAAATGGGTCTTTGGTGCGGCGACTCTGATCTTCGCGGAGACGTCGTTGGCTGCCATTCGTGCAGACTTCCCTGCGGGGCATGTTGTGTCGGTAACGGATTTTGGCGCGCGGCCCGATGACGGAAAGGATGATACCCGCGCCCTGCGCCGCGCTGCCGAGTATTGTCGCACGCATGCCGGGACGACACTTGTGATCCCGGCGGGCGTCTACCGTTTGCGGGATGCCGAAGCCGAACGTCTCGAGGAGGAGGTGCTTTGTGGAAAGATGGGCGAGAATCCCGAGTCGGTAATCTTCAAACCCTATTACCCCTATGTGAGCGGTCTCGACTTCTCCGGTTCCGAGGACATCACCGTCGAAGCCCGGGGTGCCGTGCTGCTGTGCGAGGGGTGGATGGAGCCGGTCACGTTGGCCGATTGCCGGGATTTCACCCTGCGGGGGCTGACGATCGATTATCTGCGCAAACCCTTCTCCGAGGGCGTCGTGACGCAGGTCGACGAGGAGTCGTTCACCGTACGGTTCCGTCCGGAACGCACGATTACGGCGGCGATGCCTTTTCCGCGTCTGATGTTGTGGGACGATGCGATTGGTGGCATATACCGCGATCCGTTCTATTTTCCCGAGCGAACGCTTCTGGGCGATAACCTGGTACGTTTCAAAGGACATCTGCCGGAGCGTATGGCGGGAGCTGCCGTTGCCGCCCCTCATTCGTTTCATTTCCGGCCGGCGATTCTGATTCTGCGCAGTGAGCGAACACGGCTCGAGGGCGTCACGATCCATTCGCAGCCCGGCATGGGCATCGTAGGGTTTGACAGCCGCGATGTGTCGATTCTTCGGCTGTCGGTCGTCCCGGCCGACGGATATGGCTTCTCGACCAACACGGATGCTACGCATTTCGCCTGCTGCGAGGGAACGGTCTCCTTCGACGGGTGTCTGTTCCGCGGTCAGGGAGATGATGCCACCAACGTGCATGGCTATTATCACGATATGGCGGCAGTCAAAGGGGATACCGTGACCCTGGTGTTGAATGCTCCGACCTTCACCCATGCCCAGATTCCCGATGTCCCGCGTGTGGGAGACCGCATGGAGATCGTGCGTACGTCGACGCTCATTCCCGAAGGAGAGGTTGAGGTGACGGAGGTCTTTCATCGGGAGGGGTCGCTCGATGTGAGGGTTCGTGTGCAGGGTGCGCTGCCGGAGAATTTTGAAGACTACTGCCTGTTCAATGTTACAAAACTTCCGCGTCTGGAGTTTCGCCGATCGGTCGTTTGGGGCAACCTGGCACGGGGAGTGCTGTCCAAGACCCGCGGCGTGTGCATCGAGGACAATATCTTTCGCGGATGCACCGGCACGGCGATTCATGTGGGTGCGGAATCGGACTGGAAGGAGGGCTCTCACGGCCGGGATGTGATCGTTGCACGCAATGTGATTGTTGCCTGCGGCCTGGGCGCGGGGTGCCAATATGGAGCTTCGGGCATTGCCGTGGTGATCGGAGCTCCCGATACGGAGCATACGTTGCTGCACGACGGGATCCGGATCGAGGACAACACCATCCGGGGAACCTTGGAGAATGAGTGCGGCATTGTTGTGCGGAATGCGCGCAATGTCCGGTTGCGCAACAACCGGATCGAAGGATGCCGCACGGCAGTCCAGGCCCGGGATGTCGACGGATGGCTGGAGGAGTAGACTCCGGGTAGCCTCCATGCACACGAGAGGTTTTTTATAAAAAAGCGGCAAATATCAATTTGCCGCCTTTTTTGTGTAAACGAGAGCCTTTATTTCCCGAGGTGCTTCAGACACTCGGAGACGTTCTTCCCGATACGTTGCAGGATAGCCTGTGTGTCGGCCGCCTCGGCCTTGACAAACTTCTCGCCGGTGATCTGCTCGTAGAGCTCGATGTAGCGGTCGGTAATGCCGGCGACGATCTCGGGCGTCATCTCGGGCACCTTCTGTCCCTGCTGACCCTGGAAGCCGTTGGCCATAAGCCATTCGCGGACGAACTCCTTCGAGAGCTGCCGCTGCCGCTCACCCTTTGCCAGACGCTCTTCGTACCCCTCGGCATAGAAGTAGCGCGACGAATCGGGTGTATGGATCTCGTCCATGAGGTAGATGACGCCATCCTTTTTCCCGAACTCATACTTGGTGTCGACGAGGATCAGCCCCATCTTTGCGGCGATCTCACTGCCGCGACGGTAGATCGCCCGGGTGTATCGTTCGAGTTGCTCGTACTCCTCGCGGCTCACGAGTCCCGAAGCGATGATCTCCTCTTTCGAAATATCCTCATCGTGTCCTTCGGCGGCCTTTGAGGTCGGGGTGATGATCGGCTCGGGGAACTTCTGATTCTCCACCATCCCCTCAGGCATCTCGACGCCGCAGATGGTTCGCTTTCCGGCCTTGTACTCGCGCCATGCGTGTCCCGAGAGGTATCCGCGGATGACCATCTCCACCTTGAAGGGCTCGCATTTGCGGCCTACGGTGACCATGGGATCCGGTACGGCGAGTTTCCAGTTCGGAAGGATGTCGGTCGTGGCATCGAGGAACTTGGCGGCAATCTGGTTGAGGACCTGACCCTTGTAGGGGATACCTTCGGGAAGGACCACGTCGAATGCGGAGATACGGTCGGTGACGACCATGACAAGGTATTCGTCGTTGATGTCGTAGACGTCGCGGACCTTTCCGGTATACTTGCTTTTCTGGCCTTCGAAGGAGAAATCGGTGTGAGTGATAGCGTTCATCGTGTTTGCAGTTTTTTTACTGTCTGCAAAGATAGTGTTTTTGTGCGAAGTTTGCATGGCTGCGCAGGTGTAAAGTTTCACTTCGGCGTTTCGGGTGGTTGTTTTGCCGTGTCCCTCATGCAATATACTGGATCTCGATTTTTGGGGTTATTCGATGCGATTATTTTGAATGAGAATATTGCTTAATTATTTATCCTGCAGGAAAATAATAGTAACAATTGGTTGAAATTTAATAGGATGGAACATGTTGGTGAGATGCAAGTTTCAGATATACATACATTTAGATATTGAGAACTATACTCTGTTACGGCTATTCTCCGGTCATTACTTTTCGATGCAGAAAAGCGTTGTAACTCGTTAATTTTCTGTTAGTTACGGCGTTAGCCGATGCCACAAAAAGACGCACTGTAAAGAGGCGGCAAAACCTTGTTTGACGCT
Source organism: uncultured Alistipes sp. (assembly GCA_944321765.1). Lineage (GTDB taxonomy): Bacteria > Bacteroidota > Bacteroidia > Bacteroidales > Rikenellaceae > Alistipes. The sequence goes on along the minus strand of CALUMQ010000037.1, from coordinate 77 downwards.
TCATTTCATGTGTCCGATATTCTCGGAAAAATGTAAAACTCGGGTTCGGAGTCCGATTTTGGGCGGTTCTTTTCCCT
>CALUMQ010000036.1 GCA_944321765.1 uncultured Alistipes sp. | reverse complement strand
TGTAGCCGTAGATAGCCTCGTCGCCGAGCTCCTCCTCGATACGGAGCAGCTGGTTGTACTTGGCCATACGGTCCGAACGCGACATCGAACCGGTCTTGATCTGGCCCGAGTTCGTAGCCACGGCGATGTCGGCGATCGTCGAGTCCTCGGTCTCGCCCGAGCGGTGCGACGTTACCGTCGTGTAGCCTGCGCGGTGAGCCATCTCGATGGCGTCGAGGGTCTCGGTCAGCGAGCCGATCTGGTTTACCTTGATGAGGATCGAGTTGGCGCAGCCCATCTCGATACCCTTCTTCAGGAAGTTTACGTTCGTTACGAAGAGGTCGTCACCCACGAGCTGGCACTTGCCGCCGAGCTCTGCGGTGAGCAGCTGCCAGCCTTCCCAGTCATTCTCCGACATACCGTCCTCGATCGAGTCGATGGGATATTTGGCAACCAGCCCCTTGAGGTACTCTACCTGCTCCTTCGAGGTGCGCTTTGCGCCCTTCTCACCCTCGAAGATCGTGTAGTCGTAGATGCCGTCCTTGTAGAACTCCGACGAAGCGCAGTCCATACCGATCATCACGTCCTTTCCGGGAACGTAGCCGGCCTTCTCGATGGCCTTGATGATCGACTCCAGAGCATCCTCCGTACCGTTGAGTGCGGGAGCGAAGCCACCCTCGTCACCGACAGCCGTCGAGAGTCCGCGCTCGTGGAGCACCTTCTTGAGGTTGTGGAAGACCTCGGCGCCCATGCGCACGCCCTCCTTGAGCGACGGAGCGCCCACGGGACGGATCATGAACTCCTGGAAAGCGATCGGGGCGTCGGAGTGCGAACCGCCGTTGATGATGTTCATCATCGGCACGGGCAGCGTCTTGGCGTTGGCGCCTCCGATATAGCGGTAGAGGGGCATTCCGAAGTAGTCGGCGGCAGCGCGGGCTACGGCCAGCGATACGCCGAGGATGGCGTTGGCGCCCAGCTTCGACTTCGTAGGCGTTCCGTCGAGGGCGATCATGGCTTTGTCGATGCCGACCTGATCGGAGACGTTCATGCCGATGATGGCCGGGGCGATCACCTCGTTGACGTTCTTGACGGCGTTGAGCACGCCCTTGCCCAGGTAACGGCTCTTGTCGCCGTCACGGAGCTCGAGAGCCTCGTTCTCGCCCGTCGAGGCACCGCTCGGAACGGCTGCACGGCCGAATGCGCCCGAAACAGTACGAACTTCGACCTCAACGGTCGGATTGCCTCGCGAGTCGAGGATCTCCCTTGCGTGAATCTCTACAATCTGCATAGTTGTAATGGTTTAATAAAGTATAGTGTTGAATCCAATTGTCCTTTCGGCACCGCAAAGGTACAAAATAATTGTGGATTTGCGGCTCGTTTGTTGTTATTTTTTTCACGCCCCGAGGCCCGGGATTTCCGAATCCCGAACAAAACGGCTATCTTTGTGCCGCTGATTACGCGCAAAACCACGTAAACAACAAACTATCAATGCGAAAAGTTCTTTCGTTCTCTCTGTTTCTCATGCTGGGCCTCGTGGCCTCGCAGCTGCTTCCGGGATGGCTCGGAGGCGCCCATGCGGCCTTCAAGGCCTCGACCGACACGCTGCTTTATGTCTGTCTGGGATTCATCATGATCAACGTCGGTCGGGAATTCGAGATCGACAAGTCGCGCTGGCGCTCCTACACGGCCGACTACTTCATCGCCATGGCCACGGCGGCCCTTCCGTGGCTGCTCATTGTCCTTTACTATATCTTTGTACTGCTGCCCTCCGACCTGTGGGGCAGCGCCGAGGCGTGGAAGGAGAATCTGCTGCTGAGCCGCTTCGCCGCGCCGACCTCGGCCGGCATCCTCTTCACGATGCTGGCGGCCCTGCACCTGAAGCAGAGCTGGATTTACCGCAAGATCCAGGTGCTGGCGATCTTCGACGACCTGGACACCATCCTGCTGATGATCCCGCTGCAGATCCTCATGATCGGCCTGCGGTGGCAGATGCTGGCCATTGTGGCGGTGGTCGCCGTACTGCTCGTCATCGGATGGCGCTGGCAGGCGCGGTGGAACGTTCGGCAGGAGTGGTGGCGGATCCTGGGTCTTTCGGTGGCGGTCTGCGCCGTGACGCAGGGCCTGTACCTTGCCACCTCGCACTGGTTCGGACACGACAACAGCATCCACATCGAGGTGCTGCTTCCGGCCTTTGTCGTCGGCATGCTCATGAAGCACCGCCACATCGACACCCCGACCGAGCACCGCGTGGCCACGGGCATCTCGTTTCTCTTCATGCTGCTCGTGGGACTGAGCATGCCGCTGGTGACCGGCGCCGGGGCGTCGGGAGCCACGGAGCCCGCCGAAGCTGCACTGTCGGTGACGGCCTCGCAGCCGATGATGCCGTGGGGCATCCTCGTGCTGCATGTCGTGGCGGTTTCGGCCCTCTCGAACCTCGGCAAGCTCGTGCCGCTCTTCTTCTACCGCGACCGGGCGCTGAGCGAGCGTCTGGCCCTGTCGGTGGGCATGTTCACCCGCGGCGAGGTGGGGGCCGGCGTGATCTTCATCGCCCTGGGTTACAACCTCGGCGGTCCGGCGCTGATCATCTCGGTGCTGACCATCGTGCTGAACCTTATCCTCACGGGCGGATTCGTGGTGTGGGTCAAGCGCCTTGCACTGCGCAATGCCACGCCCGACGCGGAGGATCCCGAAACATCGGAAGCCTCGGTGGTCGGCTGATACCCCTTCCCGGACGGAAAAAGACAATCGGGATGAAGCGCGACGGCTTCATCCCGATTTTTCTTTGGCGGCAGGCCCTTACCGCATGAGCAGCGACGAGTCGCCGTAGCTCAGGAAGCGGAAACCGTGCCCCAACGCGTAATCGTAGATCCTCCGCCAGTCGTCGCCCACGTAGGCCGAGACCAGCAGCAGCAGCGTCGATTTGGGCTGGTGAAAGTTCGTGACGATGCGTTCGACCACGCGGAACCGGTATCCCAGCGGAGTGATCATGATCTGCGTGGCGGTCTTCAGCCGGTCGAGTCCCTCGCGGTCCATCCAGGCCAGAAGCGTCTCCAGCGCCTCGCGCCCCGTGAATTCCTCCGGAATGTCGTACAGCTCCCATTGCCCGATCGTGCGCTCCGGGGCGGCCGTCCCCTCCTGCCGGATGCGCCAGGCCAGGGCCGGCAGCGACTCGAGCGTCCGCACGGAGGTCGTTCCCACGGCGGTGATGTGTCCCCAGTGTTCGAGCAGCCGGGCCACCGTCGTGCGGCGCACTTCGAAGTGCTCGGTATGCATCGGGTGCTTCGCCGCGTCGTCGTCCTTTACGGGAAGGAACGTCCCCGCCCCGACGTGGAGCGTCACCTCCTCAAAGGCGAAGCCGCGCTCCTTCATTGCGTCGATCAGCTCCGGAGTGAAGTGCAGTCCGGCCGTGGGGGCGGCCACCGACCCCTCGAACTTCGAGTAGACGGTCTGGTAACGCGTGTTGTCGATCTCCTCGCTGTCGCGGTTGAGGTAGGGGGGGATGGGAATGCGTCCGAGGTGTTCGAGCAGCTGCCCGAAGGTCATCGGCGCCGTCCACTCGAAACGCACCGTGCATTCGCGCCCGCGATCCTCCGTGATCCACGCCCGCAGGTGGCAGTCCGTGCCTTCGTGGTCGAAGTTGATCTCCACGTAGCCCTCCTTCCACTTCTTGCGGTTGCCCACGATGCACGACCACTCGCAGCTGCCCGTCACGGCGAAGGCCCGCTCGTAGTTGGCCGGGTCGTGCGGCTCGAGGCAGAAGACCTCGATGCGCGCTCCGGAGGGTTTGTGCATGATGATCCGCGCGCGGATGACCTTCGTGTTGTTGAATACCAGCAGGTCGCCGGCGGGCAGCACGTCGCCGATGTCGGCGAAGTGACGCTCGGAGATCTCCCCGCTCCGATAGACGAGCAGCTTCGAGGCACTGCGCTCCGGAAGCGGGAATTTGGCGATCCGTTCCTCGGGCAGGTCGTAGTCGAAACGGTTGATGTCGATATGTCGTTCCATTTTTGCCTGAAATTGTGCGGCAAAGTTACTATTTTTTGTAACTTTGCGCTGCATAACGCAAAAAAGAAACCTATGAAGACCGATTTCCTGGTTATCGGTTCCGGCGCCGCGGGCCTCTCCTTCGCGCTGAAAGCCGCCGCTTACGGACACGTTACGATCGTGACCAAGGGCGAAATGCAGGAGTGCAACACCAACTATGCCCAGGGAGGCATCTGCTCGGTGACGTACGCTCCCGACACCTTCGAGAAACATATCCACGACACGCTGGTCTGCGGCGCGGGCAAATGTGACGAACGGGCCGTCGAACTGGTCGTGCGGCGCGCCCCGGAGCTGATTGCCGACCTGATCGCCTGGGGGACGCGCTTCGACAAGACGCCCGACGGACGCTTCGAGCTCAACCGCGAGGGGGGGCACTCCGAACACCGGATTCTCCACCACGAGGATCTCACGGGTGCGGAGATCGAGCGGGCCCTGGTGGAGTCGGTGCGCAAACACCCCGACATCACGGTGCTCGAACACCACTTTGCCATCGACCTGCTGACGCAGCACCATCTCGGGGAGTTCGTCACGCGCCACACGCGCGGACTGGCCTGCTTCGGGGCCTACGTGCTTAACCTCGATACCAACGAAATCGAGACGATTCTCTCGAAATTCACCATCGTGGCCACGGGCGGCTGCGGCAACATCTACTCCTCGACGTCGAATCCCGTCGTGGCCACGGGCGACGGCATCGCCATGTGCCACCGCGCCAAGGCGATTACTGAGAACATGGAGTTCATCCAGTTCCACCCCACGACGCTCTACAATCCCGGCGAGAAGCCCAACTTCCTCATCACGGAGGCCATGCGCGGCTTCGGGGCGATCCTGCGTCTGCCCGACGGTACGGAGTTCATGGACAAGTACCACCCGATGAAGTCGCTCGCCCCGCGCGACGTGACGGCCCGCGCCATCTATCGCGAGATGACGCGTCTGGGCATGGACTATGTATATCTCGACGTCACGCACAAGGATCCCGATTCGATCCGCAGCCACTTCCCCAACATCTACGAGAAGTGTCTCTCGATCGGCATCGACATCACGAAGGACTGGATCCCGATCACCCCGGCGGCACACTACTGCTGCGGCGGCGTGAAGGTCGATACCAACGGCCAGACCTCGATCAACCACCTCTATGCGCTGGGCGAGACCTCGTGCACGGGGCTGCACGGCGCCAACCGTCTGGCTTCGAATTCGCTGATCGAGGCGGTGGTCTATGCGGACCAGGCAGCGCGCCACGCCTCGTCGCTGATCGACAAGGTCGACTTCCAGGAGGGTATTCCCGACTGGGACTTCGAGGGCACGCAGCACACCGAGGAGATGCTCATGCTCATCCAGTCGAAGCGCGAGGTGCAGCAGATCATGACCAACTACGTGGGCATCGTGCGGTCGAACCTCTCGTTGAAGCGCGCCATGCGGCGTCTGTCAATCCTCTTCGAGGAGACCGAAGAGCTCTACGGAAAGACCAAACCCAACCGCGAGCTGTGTGAACTGCGCAACATGATCGCCGTGGCCTATCTGGTCATCAAGCAGGGGCGCGAGATCAAGGAGTCCGTGGGCTGCCACTACAATGCAGATTATCCGAAACAGTAATACATGACCTTACAGGAAGAGATCACACGCCGCCGCACGTTTGCGGTCATCGCACACCCCGACGCGGGTAAAACCACCCTTACGGAGAAACTGCTTCTTTTCGGAGGCGCCATCCATGTGGCCGGAGCCGTCAAGAGCAACAAGATCAAGAAGGGCGCCACGTCGGACTTCATGGAGATCGAGCGTCAGCGCGGCATCTCGGTGGCCACCTCCGTCATGGGCTTCGAATACGAGGGTTGCAAGATCAACATCCTCGACACGCCGGGCCACGAGGATTTTGCCGAGGATACCTACCGCACGCTGACGGCCGTCGATTCGGTGATCATCGTCATCGACGGCGCCAAGGGCGTCGAGGCGCAGACACGCAAGCTGATGGATGTCTGCCGCATGCGCAAGACTCCCGTCATTGTCTTCATCAACAAGCTGGACCGTCCGTCGAAGGAGCCCTTCGACCTGCTGGACGAGGTGGAGAAGGAGCTGCACATCCGCGTGCGGCCGCTGGCCTTCCCGATATCGAACGGTGCGACCTTCAAGGGGGTCTACAACCTGTATGAGAAACACCTCTCGCTCTTCACGTCGGACGAGAAGCTGACGGCCGACGCCTCGACGGTCGAGATCTCGGATCTCTCGTCCGAAGTGCTGGATGCACATGTCGGGAAGCAGTTTGCCGATCAGCTGCGGCAGGATGTCGAGCTGGTCGAGGGTGTCTACGACCCCTTCGACCGCGATGCCTACCTGCGCGGCGAGCTGGCGCCGGTCTTCTTCGGCTCGGCGGTCAACAACTTCGGCGTGCGCGAGCTGCTCGAATGCTTCATCCGCATTGCGCCGTCGCCGCGTCCGGCAATGACCGAGACCCGCGAGGTGCTGCCCTCGGAGCCGAAGATGACCGGCTTCGTCTTCAAGATCCACGCCAACATGGATCCCAACCACCGCGACCGCATTGCCTTTCTGAAGATCTGCTCGGGCATGTTCGAGCGCAACAAGAACTACCTCCACGTGCGCAGCGGCAAGCAGATGAAGTTCTCCTCGCCGACGGCCTTCATGGCCGAGAAGAAGTCGGTGATCGACTTCGCCTATCCGGGCGACATCGTGGGTCTGCACGATACGGGTAACTTCAAGATCGGCGACACCTTCACCGAGGGCGAAAAACTAAAATTCACCGGCATCCCGTCGTTCGCGCCGGAGCAGTTCCGCTACATTGAAAATGCCGACCCGCTGAAATTCAAGCAGCTGGCCAAAGGCATCGACCAGCTGATGGACGAGGGCGTGGCGCAGCTGTTCACCTCGTCGCTCAACGGACGCAAGATCATCGGCACGGTGGGCGCCTTGCAGTTCGAGCAAGCTCCTCCTTGCCCATTCCGTTTGCAAGCGCCAGAGCAAGCTCGCCTATCATGTCCGTCGCTCTGTCACAGTAAAGTGTCGCCCCCAGCAGCTTTTGAGTTTTTTTGTCGAACACCAACT
>CALUMQ010000035.1 GCA_944321765.1 uncultured Alistipes sp. | reverse complement strand
AAACGTTGGCTTCACGGGCGCGGTAGTCGCCGCCCTTGATCGTATCGTAGAAGAGTCGGTATACCGAGTCGTTGTCGTTCTGATAGTTCTTGGCTGCGTTGATACCGCCCTGAGCGGCGATCGAGTGGGCGCGGCGGGGCGAATCCTGGATGCAGAACACCTTGACGTTGTAGCCGAGTTCGCCGAGCGAAGCGGCTGCGGAGGCGCCTCCGAGACCGGTGCCGACGACGATGATGTCGAGCTTGCGCTTGTTGGCGGGGCTTACGACCTTGATAGCTGCCTTGTGGTTGCTCCATTTTTCGGCGAGCGGCCCGGCAGGAATTTTAGCATCTAATTTTAAAGACATATCGTTTGTGTGTTTATTGTTCTACAATGTGGAAAGGATTAGCAGGCGCCGAGCATGCAGGGGCAGAGGTAGTAGACGAGCACCACGGCGGCGAAGCCCAGGAATACGATCGTTGCGACGATGTTGGCGATGCACTTCAGGCGGGGATACCACGTGTCGTTGGCCCAGCCCACGCTCTGGAACATCGACCATACGCCGTGGGTGAGGTGGAACCACAGGGCGGCGAACCACACGAGGTAGATCACCACGTAGTACCACTGCGAGAAGGTGTAGCGGATCAGTGCGGCACCGTCGGCGGGGTCAAGGCCGAGCGAGTTGGTGTGCTGGCCCATGATCTCCACGAGCTGCATCTTCGACCAGAAGTTGAAGAGGTGGATGAGCAGGCCGACCAGGACGATGAAGCCCAGCACGAGCATGTTTTTCGAAGCCCAATCCACGCCCGGTTCCTGGACGGTGACGGCATAGCGCTGCTTGCCGCGGGCCTTGTAGTTGTGCAGCGTGAGGATGATGGCGTAGATGAAGTGGATCAGCACGCCGAGAGCCAGCACGACGGTGCCGGCCAGGGCATACCAGTTCGCCCCGAGGAACTCGCAGATCATGTTGTAGCCCTCCGGCGAGATGATCGCCGTGACGTTCATCGACATGTGGAAGAGGATGAAGAGCACGAGGAAGCACCCCGTCACACTCATAACTAACTTCTTGCCAAGCGAGGAATTAGATAGAAAACAGCTCATAATGTTTTGAAATTTGTTATATTTGTTAATGATTTGTGTTCCCGGTCGGGACGTTCTCCGGACGCAAAGATAGCCATTGTTTGCGGAATAACAATGAAATCCGCGGGGAATTTGTATGGAAAAAACGGGCTTTATGATGAAAAGGGAGTTGCGTGCCCGGATGCGTGTGCGCAACCGGGCGCTGGACCCCGCCGAACGGGCGGCGGCATCGTGCGAGATATTCCGGCGCGTCGAGCGGCTGGAGGCCTTTGCGAAGGCCCGGACGGTAGGGGTGTTCTGCTCGTTGCCCGACGAGCCCGACACGCGGGAGGCGCTGGCGCGCTGGAGTGACGTCAAGCGGGTGGCCGTGCCGCGGGTCGAGGGGGCGTCGATGCGGTTTTTCCGCTACGATCCCCGTACGCAGCACATCGGGGCCTTCGGCATTGAGGAGCCCGGGCCCGAGGCCGAGGAGTGCCTTCCCGGGGAGCTCGACCTGATCGTTGTTCCGGGTGTGGCGTTCACTCCTGGCGGAGGGCGCATGGGGCGTGGACGCGGATACTACGACCGCTACCTGACGCAACCGACGCTGCGGGCCGTGAAGATCGGGGTGTGCTTCGCCCATCAGCTCGTCGATGCGCTGCCCGTCGAGCCGCACGACGTGCCGATGGATTGCGTGGTGACGGAGGTGTTCCCGGAGGCATTCCCGGAGCCGTGAGCACCCTTCTTTTCCTTTTGCGTGTCGGCGGGGCGAAGCGTGGTCTCCTGCGGGGTGTGGCGCATGTTGCCTTTTTCCCCGATGGCCGTGTCCCGGAGGTGTGGAATCGCGGGAGTGACGGCCCGTGGCGCCCGCCGGGAGGATTCGGCACGATGCATGTACGAAACAACCGAGTGCTGCAGTCCGAACGACTTCGCGGCGGAAACGGAATACCTTATTTTCAATAGCAATCGTAAGTGAGTAGTATGAAGAAGAGACGGGTGGCGCTGGCTCTGGCCGGCGGAGGTGCACGGGGAGTGGCTCATATCGGGGCCATCGAGGAGTTGGAGCGTCAGGGGTTCGAGATTGCGGCCGTTTCGGGAACTTCCATGGGTGCGCTGGTCGGCGGCGTATATGCTTCGGGACATCTCGAGGCGTTTCGCGAGTGGATGTGCAAGCTGGACCGTTACCGGGTCTTCAGTCTGGTCGATTTCGCACTGAGCTCCGAGGGGCTGGTCAAGGGTGACCGGGTGATCCGCGCGATGCAGCGGATGGTGCCCGACGTGCGGATCGAGGAGTTGGACATCCCCTTTGCGGCCGTAGCCGCCGACATGCTGACCGGCCGCGAGGTGGTGCTCGACAGCGGGGGACTTTACGATGCCATCCGCGCGTCGATCTCGATCCCGTCGGTCTTCCGTCCGGTGCACCGCGACGGGATGGTGCTTATCGACGGCGGTACGGTCAATCCGCTGCCGGTCAACCGCGTGCGGCGCGAGCCGGGCGACCTGCTCGTGGCCGTCGATGTAAGCGCCCCTTTCGGGGCCGATCCCGTGCTGCGCTCGCGCCTCTCGGTGAACTACTACAAGATGCTGGTCGCGTCGTCGCAGATCATGCAGCAGCACATCACGCAGCTCATGTGCCGGATCTGTCCGCCCGACGTGCGTGTCGAACTGCCGGCCGACAGCTACGGAATGTTCGAATTCTACCGCTCGAAGGAGCTGGTTGAGGCGGGCCGGCGTGCGACGCGGACCGCTCTGGAGCGCTATTTTGCCGACCACTCCGACGCGGAATCCTCCGCGGCAGCCGTCTCCTCTCCCGCATAGCCGACTTCAGTTCGAACTCCCGCGGAGTCCTGAATCATGAACCCGTCGGGGTCAGTAGGTGAAGCTGCTGCCGCCGATGAATTCGCGCAGAATCGACGTCGGAGGAATTTCGTCCGGAGCGATGGGGATGAAGTTGTCGAGGAACTTGAGCAGACGCCGCGCCTCGCCGTATTCGGGCACCGTATTGGGCACCTCGCGCAGGATCTTCTCGGCGAAGGGGCGCAGCACCGAGATCTCGTAGAAGAGCGACGAGTTGAGCATCACGTCGGCATTCTCCTGATAGGGGAAGATGTGCTTCTCCTCGCCGCGGCGCACGGAGGCCCAGCGCGAGAGGGTTGCCAGGGCGTTGGAGCCGCGCTGCTGGTAGTCGCGCGTGAGGCGGCGCAGCAGGCGGTTGTCGGTCGTGGCGATGCGCGTGAGGTTGTCCATGGCCACCGACGTGAAGCACGAGATGTAGATGCGGAACTTCTGTGTGTCGGGAATCGAGGGGGTGAGCCGCGGGTTGAGTCCGTGGATGCCCTCGATGATGAGAATCGACCGGTCGTCGAGTGTCAGCGGGTTGTTGTGCTGCATGCGGCGTCCCGAGATGAAGTCATAGCGCGGAATGTCGACGCTTTCGCCGTGCATCAGCCGCCGCAGGTGGTCGTTGAAGAGCTCCAGGTCGATCGCTTCGAGGGCTTCGTAATCGTAATCGCCGTTTTCGTCGAGGGGGGTCTTCTCGCGGTCGACGAAGTAGTCGTCGAGCGAGATCATCACCGGATGCAGTCCCAGTACGCCGAGCTCGATGCTGAGACGCTTTGCCGAGGTGGTCTTGCCGCTCGACGAGGGTCCCGAGATCAGCACCATGCGGGTCCCGTTGCGGCGGTTGGCGTCAAGGATGGCGTCGGCCAGCGATGCGAACTTGCGTTCGTGAAACGCCTCGGCCACCTTGATCATACCCCCGGCGTCGCCCGACAGCGTGCGGGCGTTGACCGCTCCGATCGTCGGCACGCCCATCAGCGCAACCCACGACTGATACTCCTGGAAAATCCCGAACATCTTCTCCTGCTGGACGTCGCGGCTGAGCCGGTCGGGATTCGTGCGCAGCGGAAGGGCGAGGTAGAAACCCTGGTAGCAGGGCTCGATGTCGAAGAGCGTGACGTAGCCTGTCGAGGGGGCCAGCGATCCGTAGAAGTAGCCGACCGTGTCGTCGAGCGTGTAGAGGTCGCTGTAGAGGCGCGGACGGGTGTCGAGCAGCTCCACCTTGTCGGTGAACCCTTCGGCCAGGTAGCGGGCCCGGACCTCGGAGGTCAGCATGCGGGTGCGGGTGATGGGCAGATTGCGCAGCACGAGTTCGTGCATGCGCTGCTTCAGCCGTTCGGCGGCCTCGCGACTGAAAGAGTCGATGCCGTCGATCTCGCAGTAGAAGCCGCTCTGACCCATCGAGTGGCGGATGTGAAGCGTCTGCCCGGGGTAGAGATCCTTCACGGCCTTCTGGAGCAGGAACCAGGCCGTGCGCTGGTAGACGCGGATGCCGGCGAAGGAGGTGATGTCGATGAAGCGGATGCTCACGGGAGTGTAGATCCTGTAGTTCAGCTCCTTGATGCGGTTGTCGACCAGCGCTGCCAGAAACGGGTGCGGCCCGGGCGTCAGAAGCCGGGCGATCTCGGAGAGGGGTGTGCCCATGGCGACGTTGAAATCGCAGTTGAGATTCTCGCAGATTATTTTGATGTCTCCGTCCATAAAACCTTCGTTTTGATCCGGTAAAGATAAAAAATAAATCGTACTTTTGCCGCTGTCCCCCTACCATTATCGCTAATATTAACGACAATATGAAACGTTTATTTCGTCTTTTGACCGGGAGTCTTCTGCTGTTTGCGGCGGCCTGCACGCCGCAGGAGCGGGTTCTCGTGCTGCTGTCGACGAACGACATGCATGCCAAGATCCAGAATTTTCCCCGCCTGGCCTCGGCCGTTGCGGCATGTCGCGACACGGTCGACAACGTGGTGCTGCTCGATGCCGGCGACCGCTGGACCGGCAACGCCTACGTCGATCTGGCCCCGACGCCCGGGATGCCGATGCTTGCGCTGATGAACCGCCTGGGATACGACGTCGTCACGCTGGGCAACCACGAGTTTGACCACGGTCAGGCCTTCCTCGGAGAGATGCTCGACAGCATGACGTGCGATGTCGTGTGCGCCAACGTCGTGAGCGACACCTGCACCTTTCCGCAGCTGCCTCCCTACGTGATTCTGAAGCGCGGCGGTCTGCGCATCGGTGTTGTCGGTGCGGTGACCAACTACGAAGGCCCGGGGCATCCGGCGGGGCACGCCTCCAGCTTCACGGGGCTCGAGTTCCCCGATCCTCAGCAGCGTGCCGTGGAGTGCGCCGAGGCGCTGCGTCCGAAGGTCGACGTTCTGGTGCTCCTGTCGCACATGGGCGACGACCGCGATGCCGAACTGCTGGGCCGCGAGACACGCTACGACGTGGTCATCGGCGGACATACGCACGTGACGCTCGATACGCTGGTCAACGGTACGCTGCTCACGCAGACGGGCAAGGATCTGCGCAACGTGGGCGTCACGACGATCCGCCTGCGGGGGCATAAGGTGGTCGATGTCGACTACCGCCTCGTGCCGCTGGCCGGCTATGCGCCCGATGCGGCGTATCAGACGGAGGTTGATGCATACTATGCCGACGAGCACCTGAACCGCCCCGTGGGGCAATTCTCGGCCCGGGCCGACAAGCAGGGGCTGGCCAACTGGATGGCTGCGGCGGTCGCCGGCGCAACCGGCGCCGAGGTGGGATTTTACCATATCGGCGGCGTGCGGCTGGATTCGATTGCCGCCGGAGGGGTCGGTACCGCGCGGATCTACGACCTGGAGCCGTTCGGCACGCGGATCGCCGTGATGCGGATGACGCCGCGGCAGATGGAGCGGATGATCGTTGCCAAATACAACGAGGCGACGCGCGAGGGACACCGCGTGGACCTCGTCTCGACCACGCCGTACGAGATCCTCGTCAACGGAGAGGATCGGGCCTTTGGCGTGCGCTTCCCCGCGCTGCGCGACAACCGCAGCTATCGTGTGGCCATGAGCGACTACATCTATCGGAACTATCCCGGGTTGGAGTATACGGACGGAGCGGTGACGGATCTCAAGGTCTCCGACGTGCTGCTCGAGGAGCTGGAGCGCGGAACACCCCTTGTGCCGGACAACGGCGTGCGTCAGCGCGTGACCCCGGCCTCCGTACGGTCGCTTTGAGCGCGCGGCGCACAGGATGGGCGAAAAAGCGTTGAAAATTTTTGATTTCCAGCGAAAAAGATATACCTTTGCAGTCCCGCGCGCGTGGGAATGTTGCGCGTGCCGGGATACGAACTTTATTATTAACCATTTAACGAGCGATTGTATCGCAAACAATTTCCAACATGGAAGAAACGAAAAACGTAGTCTCGAACGAGAACTTCGACTGGAATTCCTTCGAAAACGACCTGGGAGTCTATGATCAGCCGAAAGAGGAGATCGCAGCCGCCTATGACAAGACGCTGTCGAACGTTACCGTCGGCGAGGTGGTCGAAGGTACCGTAACGGGCATCAACAAGCGCGAGGTGACCGTCAACGTGGGCTACAAGAGCGAGGGTATCATCCCCGTATCGGAGTTCCGCTACAACCCCGACCTGAAGGTAGGCGACAAGGTTGAAGTCTACGTCGAGTCGGCCGAGGACAAGAACGGTCAGCTGGCCCTCTCGCACAAGAAGGCTCGTCAGCTCAAGTCGTGGGACCGTGTCAACGAGGCCCTCGAGAAGGACGAGATCATCAAGGGTTACATCAAGTGCCGCACGAAGGGCGGTATGATCGTCGACGTCTTCGGCATCGAGGCATTCCTCCCGGGCTCGCAGATCGACGTGAAGCCCATCCGCGACTACGATGTATATGTCGGCAAGACCATGGAGTTCAAGGTTGTGAAGATCAACCAGGAGTTCCGCAACGTCGTGGTTTCGCACAAGGCCCTCATCGAGGCCGAGCTCGAGGCCCAGAAGCAGATCATCATGTCGAAGCTCGAGAAGGGTCAGATCCTCGAGGGTACCGTCAAGAACATCACCTCCTACGGCGTATTCGTCGATCTGGGCGGTGTGGACGGTCTGATCCACATCACCGACCTCTCGTGGGGCCGAGTGAACCATCCCGAGGAGATCGTGTCGCTTGATCAGAAGATCAAGGTCGTGATCCTCGACTTCGACGAGGCCAAGAAGCGTATCGCTCTGGGTCTCAAGCAGCTTACCCCGCATCCGTGGGAGGCTCTGGATCCCAACCTCAAGGTGGGTGACAAGGTTAAGGGCCGCGTGGTTGTCATGGCCGACTACGGCGCCTTCGTGGAGATCGCCCCGGGTGTCGAGGGTCTGATCCACGTCTCGGAGATGTCGTGGAGCCAGCACCTGCGTTCGGCTCAGGAGTTCCTGAAGGTCGGCGACGAGGTTGAGGCCGTCATTCTGACGCTCGACCGCGAGGAGCGCAAGATGTCGCTCGGCATCAAGCAGCTGACGCCCGATCCGTGGGAGAACATCGAAACCAAGTACCCCGTCGGCACGCGTACGAAGGCCAAGGTGCGCAACTTCACCAACTTCGGTGTCTTCGTGGAGATCGAGGAGGGTATCGACGGTCTGATCCACATCTCGGATCTGAGCTGGACCAAGAAGATCAAGCACCCGGCCGAGTTCACGCAGATCGGTGCCGATATCGACGTTGTCGTACTGGAGATCGACAAGGAGAACCGTCGCCTCTCGCTGGGCCACAAGCAGCTCGAGGAGAATCCGTGGAACGAGTACGAGAGCCAGTTTGCTGTCGACACCGTACACGAGGGCACGATCACCGAGATTACCGACAAGGGCGCCGTTGTTGCTCTGAACAGCGAGATCGAGGGCTTCTGCCCGTCGCGTCAGCTGGTTAAGGAGGATGGCTCGACCCCGAAGGTTGGCGACAAGCTCGACTTCAAGGTTATCGAGTTCTCGAAGGCTACCAAGCGCATCACCCTCTCGCACCTGCGTACCTACGACGATGCCCGTCGTGAGGCCGTTGCCGCCGAGAAGGCCGAGAAGCGTGCTGCTGCCGACGCTACGAAGTCGACCGTGAAGAAGATCAACGCTTCGGTCGAGAAGACGACGCTCGGTGACATCGCCGGACTGGCTGCTCTGAAGAGCGCTATGGAGGCTGCCGCCAAAGCCGAGGAGAAGGAAAAGGAGAAATAATCCAGTTCTTTCCCGAATATGATGACGCCCGCACCTCAGGTGCGGGCGTTTTTTGTCTCGGGCCCCTCCCGGGCACTCCTCCGATATCTCCGGGCATTTTTAGGCTACTCCTCCTTCGGACTCTCTCGGATTCTCTCTCGGATTCTCTCCTTTTTGATTCTCTTCCGGACGTTCCCATTTCCGGCATCCGTGAGATGTCTTCGAGAAAAGGTGGCCCGAACCGATTCTTGCAGCCATTGAGCAGGCGAATGTTGCTGCCTGTTGCTGCCTGTTCGGCCCGCTCGGTCTGTGTTCGGCTTGGTTGGCCGTATCTGTTCATGTCGGTTCGGTCCGACCTTTTTCTGTTCGGGCCGACCCTCCCCGCAAGCAGATAAAATGCAAAAAAGGCTCTCCGTTCAACGGAAAGCCTTTTTTATGCGGGGCAAGTATTACCCTCCCCTTCGGAAAGGTGTGCCTTATTCGGCAGCTACCACCGAGAATTTGATCGTAGCCTTGACCTCCTTGTGCAGACGGGCCGTAGCCTCGTACTCGCCGACGGTCTTGATGGGCTCGACGGAGATCACCTTGCGGTCTACCGTAATTCCTTTGGCTGCAAGAGCCTCTGCAAGGTCGGCAGCGGTAACCGTACCGAAGAGTTTTCCCTCCTCGGCCTTGACGGCCAGCGACAGCGGCAGATTGGCGATCGTCTCGGCCAGCGCCTGGGCGTCGGCGAGGATCTTGGCATCCTTGTGTGCACGCTGCTTGAGGTTCTCGGCCAGCACCTTCTTGGCCGATGCCGTTGCTACCTTGGCGAAGCCCTGGGGAATGAGGTAGTTGTTCGCGTAACCAGGCTTCACGTTCACGATGTCGTTGGCGTAACCCAGCTTTTCGATATCTTTGATCAGAATAACTTCCATAGTCTGTTCCTCCTTTAAATTATTTCATGCAATCGGTTACGAAGGGCAGAATGGCGAGGTGGCGGGCACGCTTTACGGCCTGAGCGACCTTCTTCTGGAACTTCTGCGACGTTCCGGTGAGGCGGCGGGGAAGAATCTTGCCCTGCTCGTTGAGGAACTTCTTGAGGAATTCGCCGTCCTTGTAGTCAACATACTTGATGCCGAGCTTCTTGAAACGGCAGTATTTTTTCTTTTTGACGTCGACCGTTACGGGGTTGAGGTAACGGATTTCCGACTGAGCCTTGTTTTCCTGTGCCATGGTTTACTCCTCCTGTTTGTTAGAAAGTTTTGCACGACGTTTTGCCGAGTACTCTACGGCGTACTTATCCTGCTTGAAAGTCAAGAAACGGATCACGCGCTCGTCGCGGCGATACTGCGTTTCGAGGGTGTTGATGAGCGATCCCTCGCCGGTGAACTCGATGAGGAAGTAGAAACCGGTGGTCTTTTTCTGAATAGGGTAGGCGAGCTTGCGAAGGCCCCACGACTCCTTGTTCACAATCTGACCGCCGTTTTCGGTGATGACACCCTGGAATTTGTCAGCCACCTCCTGTACCTGTGCGTCGGACAGCACGGGCGTGACAATGAAAACGGTTTCGTAATTGTTCATAATGCGTTTAATTAGTTGTTATTACCCATTTCGGGCCTGCAAAGATACGCAATAAATTGAAAAAAAGAAAACTGCGGAAGAAAAATTCGGCAGGTTTGTTGTTTTCGGGCGGTTTTGCGCTATCTTTGGTCCGATTACAACCGTGAACGCGATGGAACGACTTTTTCCTTGTTTGCTTGCGGCCGTGCTGTTGCTCGGCACGGTGCGGGCGCAGACTCCAGAAAGCATTCCGGGGCATATGGATGTGCAGCGCAACGTACGGCGCATCGAGTTGGAGGTGGCCCTGGGTCCGACCTTCGGGTATGCCTCGCTGCCGGGCCAGACCAATATGCATGTAGGCCTCTGCGGAGGCCTCGAGCTTCGTTACAACCTGCGGAGTATCCCCCTTGACGTGGGTTTGCAGTCGATGGGTTCGTTCTATTGGCGCGAATCTCCGGCGACCTGCCTTTCCAAATTCTATAATTCCGGCCGGATGATGGGGGTTGCCGATTACAATCTTCGGGTGGCACGGCGTGTGGAGTGCTTTTTCGGAGCTGGAGCAGGCTGGCTGGCTGTTGGACATACGGCCGATATGCCACAAGACGGTGCCTCTGACTGGTCTTTTCGCTTCGGGGCCATGCCCCGCGCGGGTGTTGAGTGCTGGCACCATCTGCGTCTGACGTTCGGATATGTGTGGACAGAACGTGCGAACAGCCACTGCCTGCTGACCATCGGAGTGGTATTTGGGGACGGTTCCCGCCTGAAAGGCGGGTTTTAGGAGGGCAAAGGATACCTTAAAGGGTCTCCGTCCGTCTCTGCGCCCTGCCCGCCTAAGAGCCGGGTTTTAGAGGGGCAAAGGGTGCCTTGAAGGGTCTCCGTCCGTCTCTGCGCCCGCCCGCCTAAGAGGCGGGAGCGCAGAACTGGGTCAGAAGCTTTGTGTGCGTCTATCGCCCCTGAATCCCGGCTCTTAACCGGGAGCGCAGAACTGGGCCAGGAGCTTTGTGCACGTCTATCGCCCTTAAATCCCGGCTCTTAGCCGGGGAAGCCCTGGGCTTTGAGACGGATCTCCTGTCCGTCGGGCGTCACAAGGAAAGCACCCGTCGATTCGGCCGTGATGTGGCCGATCACGTCCACCAGTCCCAGCCGCATCACCTGCTCCTGCATCGACAAGGGCACGGTGAAGAGCAGTTCGTAATCCTCCCCGCCGTTCAACGCCGCCACAACCGGATCCGTATGCATCTCTTCGGCCAGGGCCGTAGTCTGTTGGGCGATGGGAATGCGGTCGAGGTAGATGCGTGCACCGCATTTCGAGGCTTTGCAGATCTGCATGAGGTCGCTGGCCAGCCCGTCCGAAAGATCGATCATCGATGTCGGACGGATCTTCTCCTCCCCGAGTGTCGCGATGATGTCGGTCCGCGGGCGGGGTTTCAGGTATTTTTCGAGCAGGTATTCGTACCCTTTGAACTGCGGTTCGGGGTTCGTAACGTCCGACAACACGCGTTTCTCGCGTTCGAGCAGCTGAAGCCCCATGTAGGCCGCTCCGAGGTTGCCCGTGATGCAGATCAGGTCGTGCAGCTGCGCTCCGTTGCGGTAGACGATCTGCTCCCGGGGTGCGAACCCGAAGGCCGAGACCGCGATTACCAGTCCGGTCATTGAGGCGCGCGTGTCGCCGCCCACGAGGTCGATCTCCTGCTCGCGGCAGGCAAAGGCGATACCCTCGTAGAGGTCGTCCAATGCCTCGACGGGGAGCTTGGCCGAGACGCCGAGCGAGACGGTTATCTGCGAAGGCTGTGCATTCATGGCCAGCAGGTCGCTCACGGCGGCCGTTACGACCTTGTACCCGAGGTGCTTGAGCGGGAAGTAGGTAAGGTCGAAATCCACCCCTTCGAAGAAGGTGTCGGTCGTGCAGAGCACCTCGCACCCCTCGGGCGGAGTGAGTACCGCGGCGTCATCACCCACCCCCTTGAGTGTCGAGGCGTTGTGCGGCGTGAAGGGTGCCGTGAGGCGGTCGATGAGTCCGAACTGCCCGAGAGAGGCGATTTCGGTACGTTTTTTCTGCTCCATGGTTCTGAAAAATTTTTACAAAATTAAGGAAAACCTCTTGTTTCCCCAAAAAATAACGTATTTTTGCCTAAACCAATCACAAACAAGGATTCGATTATGATAAACATCGTCTTATTCGGTGCTCCGGGTTGCGGAAAAGGCACGCAGGCACAACGGTTGAAAGAACATTACGGAATCGACCACGTCTCGACGGGCGAGGTGATCCGCGACGAGATCCGCCGCGGGACCGAGCTGGGTCGCAGCATGGAGTCCTACATCAAGGAGGGCAAGCTGGCGCCCGATTCGATCGTCATCGGAATGATCGCCAACTACATTGCCGACCACCGCGACGCCAAGGGGTGCATTTTCGACGGATTTCCCCGTACGACGGTTCAGGCCGAGGAGTTCGACAAGATTCTTGCCAAAGAGGGTCTGAAGGTCGACATCATGGTCGATATCCACGTCCCGGAGGAGGAGCTGGTGAAGCGCATCCTGCTGCGGGGCCAGGTTTCGGGACGCGCCGACGATGCCTCGGAGGAGGTGATTCGCGAGCGCCTCGACGTCTACCACAAGCAGACGGCCGTGGTGGCGAAGTACTATGAGGCTCAGGGCAAGTATGCCGCAGTCAACGGCGTGGGAACGATGGACGAGGTCTTCGACCGCATCACCGCCGTGATCGACGGATTGCAGAAATAGTTCCCGGATTTCGGAAACCATCGGATCGGC
Source organism: uncultured Alistipes sp. (assembly GCA_944321765.1). Lineage (GTDB taxonomy): Bacteria > Bacteroidota > Bacteroidia > Bacteroidales > Rikenellaceae > Alistipes. The sequence goes on along the minus strand of CALUMQ010000035.1, from coordinate 19,146 downwards.
ACGCCCCGCGGGGTGTGCCGATTTTTTTGTCGCGTGAGAGCCGGCAGGTTTGAAGAGCGGTCATTGGGCGGTAAAAAATGAGTCCGGCTCCTGTGGAAGGAACCGGACTCGTATTGATTGTCCTGTCGCGACGCCCGATCAGAGCGAGTTGACGTGGAGCTGAATGGCGCTCTTGAGGTTGGCGGCCTTGTTCTTGTGCATGATGTTGTGCTTGGTCAGCTTGTCAAGCATGGCCGTTACTTTGGGCAGCAGAGCCTCTGCAGCGCTCTTCTCGGTGGTCGAACGCAGCGCTTTCACAGCGTTACGCGCCGTCTTGTGGAACAAACGGTTGTGTGCCCGCTTCGTGACGGTCTGACGAATCCGTTTCTTCGATGACTTATGGTTTGCCATAATTCGTTTGTTTTTATTTTTTACTTTTCAGTTGTCCTGTCTGCTGCGGCCGTAGCCGTTTCCGGATAGGCCCGAGGCCCGCTCCTGTGAGATTTCACCCGTAGGATGCTTTCACGCAACTGTTTCGCGTCCGTCCCGTTTCCGTCCCGAACCGTTCCACAGCCTTTTGCCGCTCCGGCACCCCTCGTGTAGCCCATAGCAGAATCGAACTGCTCTTTCAAGAATGAAAATCTTGCGTCCTAACCGATAGACGAATGGGCCTCTACCACTATCGGAAATCCGCAAACCCGAACCTTGCGCCCGGAACAACGGAGTCCCCTTTAGCGGTGCAAAGGTAAGCAAAAAAGTGAGTTTGACAAAAAATATCGGAGAAAAATGATCTTTTTTATCCCTGACGCATCCGAACGCTGCGATGCTGCGGGTCGAACTGCAGGTTCTCTCCGGCGAAGAGCCGCTCGATCAGCCCGCTGCGCACCATCTCCCCGGCCGGAAGATGGTGAAGATGCGGCGTGTCGAGCAGTGCGATGGTGTCGCAGAGCGAGAGGGCGATGTCGAGATCGTGCGTCGAGAAGAGGATGCATTTGCGCTCCTCGTGCGCCAGCTTGCGGAGCAGCAGCGCCAGGGCATAGCGGTTCGGCAGGTCGAGGAAGGCCGTGGGCTCGTCGAGCAGGATGATCGGCGTGTCCTGGGCCAGCGCCCGGGCGATCATCACCCGCTGGCATTCGCCGTCCGACATGCGGTCCATCGTCTTGCGGGCGAAGGACTCCATGCCCACGAGCTGCAAGGAGCGCTCCACGATGGTGCGGTCCTCCTCCTGCAGATGTCCGATCCAGTCGGTGTAGGGGGCGCGCCCGAATGCCACGACCTCCTCGCAGGCGAGGTTGGCGATGCGGACCTTGTCGGTGGTGACGAACGAAAGCGTCGTGGCGCGTTCGCGGGCCGAGAGCGCTGCGAGCGGACGTCCGCAGAGCTCCACCGTGCCGGATGCCGGTCCCAGCCCGGCGATGGCCCGCAGCAGGGTGCTCTTGCCTGTGCCGTTGCGGCCGATGAGGGCCGTCAGCGATGCCTGGGGAAAGGACGTCGAGACCCCTTCCAGCAGAATGCGCTGTCCGTAGCGCAGGGTGATATCGTTCAGCAGGATGCTCATGGTCAGAAGATCGAACGGTTGCGGATGACGACGATGATGACTACCGGGATGCCCAGCAGGGCGGTGATCGTGTTGATGGGCAGGGCGAGGCTTTTGGCCGCGAGGTCGCAGACGAGCAGCAGCGCGGCGCCGACGAGCATCGAGGCGGGCATCAGCACGCGGTGGTCGGCCGATGCGAAGAGCATGCGGGCCAGGTGCGGCACGGCCAGGCCGATGAATCCCACCGGACCGCAGAAGGCCGTGACGGTTCCGGCGAGCAGAACCGTCGAGAGAAAGATCAGTGAGCGCGTGCGGGGAATGTTGAGTCCCATCGTGCGGGCGTAGTTCTCGCCCAGCAGCAGAAGGTTGAGCGGCTTGATGACCGCCACGGCGAGGATGAGCCCCGCCGCAACGACCGGCAGCAGCAACTTCAGCTGTCCGGCCGTGACGTCGCCCAGCGACCCCATGGTCCAGATGACGAACGACTTGAGCGCCGCCTCGTTGGAGAGGTATTGCAGGATCTCGACCACCGAGCTGATGCCCGATCCGAACATCATGCCGAGGATCAGAATCACCATGATGTCCTTGATGCGGCGGCTGACGATCATGACGACGGCCAGCACGACGGCCGAACCGATCCATGCGGCGCCGGCAATGCCCAGCGACTGTACGAACGAATGTCCCGAGATGCCCAGCAGCGGAGCGCCGAGCAGGAAGAGCGCGACGCCCAGCGAGGCTCCGGAGCTGATGCCCAGCACGTAGGGTCCGGCCAGGGGGTTGCGGAAGAGGGTCTGCATCTCGAGACCGCTGGCAGCAAGGGCCGCTCCGGCCAATACGGCCGTGATGGCCTTCATCAGGCGGATCTTGAGGATAATGTCGCTGGTCGTGGGGTCGCACGCTCCTCCCGTGAGCGCCGCCCAGACCTCGCCGAGCGGAATGGCAACCGAGCCGACGGCCAGATCGACGATGAAGAGGCCGAGCGTCAGGATGCCGAGCAGCGTGAAGAGTAGAGTCGGGCGCTTCATCGGTTATTCGAGACGTTTGTAATACCAGGTCGCGGCGCCGTCCTCGGAGAAGATCGTGTGCAGATCCTCCAGCACCCGGTCGGGGTGTACGACGCCCGACTCCCAGAAGTCCGAACCTCCGGCAGGCGTCTGCCGACGGTTGTTGTTCCAGACACGATGGTTGCGTACGGCGGGGACCGTTGCGAATTTGGGATTCTGTGTCGTCAGCTCCCGCAGGGTGTTGCAGGCTCCGACGTTGATCCAGCAGTCGGCATCGTTGGCCAGCAGGTAGGCCTCCTCCAGATCGACCGCCACCGAAGCGTTCGAGTCATTCTGCGTATAGATGTACTCCCCGCCGGCATCCTCGATCAGACGGACCATGTAGCTGCGCGTCGAGGGCATGAACCATGTGTCGCGGTAGGGGGTGTTGAGCATCACGCGCGGACGTTTCGCTGCGGAAAGTCCGGCGATATGCTCCTTCAGCCGGTTGTAGTTCCCGGCAATGCGCTGCAGGGAGTCGGCGCCCGCCTCGCGCAGGTCACACAGCTCGGCGGCAACGACCATCCATTCGGCCTTGCCCAGCGGCGACTCCTCCATATACTCCCCTATATATATATAAGGGATCGCGAGCTCCTCGAGCTTGCGGGTGATGACGGGGTTCTCGCCCGTCACGCCATAGAGCAGCACGATGTCGGGGCGCATGGCGGAGAGCAGCTCGAAGTCGAGATTCGTATCATATCCCACGTCGCGGACTTCGCCGCACATGCGGTGCTCACGGACATAGTCATTCGAAATGTAGTCGATTCCCGAGACGCCGCAGATGCGCCTGGACTGCCCGATGGCGTCGAACAGCGCGACGTGGCTCGACGACATGCAGACAACGCGATGTACCGGGGCCCGGACGATCTGTCCGGGGAATGCCTTGGGTCGTTGCGTCTCCTCGCGCAGCACGAGCAGGTGCTGCTCGACGTCGCTGCCGCCCTGCCAGGGGTTGCGGATGGTGACGAGCGTTGATGCGTCGCGGTCGTTTCCGCGGATGTCGAATCCCGAAGCATATTCGGGGGTGTAGATCTTCGTTGTGAAGTCTTCAGGAAGGGTCGAGGAGGGGGAGCCACATCCGTACAGAAGGAGTGAGGCAAGGAGAGTCAGCAGGCGTAGGGATCGTTTCATCATGACAAAAGTAGAAAAAAATCTTTCAGAAATGTGGAGGTTTTTTTATAATTTTCTATATTTGCAGTCCCAAAGCGAAGGTAATACCTTCCGTGGGCGGAATCGGGGCGTAGCTCAGTCCGGTTAGAGTACACGTCTGGGGGGCGTGTGGTCGCTGGTTCGAATCCAGTCACCCCGACTGATGAAAAGGCTTGACAATCATGTGATTGTCAAGCCTTTTTCGTTTTTGTGCCTCTCTGCCGAACGGGCTTCTGCCCCCGTTTCTGCGGCATTTTACGCGGGGTGTGTAAACCGCCAAAAGGCTATGGACGCCACAATTTCAGTCATTTGCTTCCAAAGCAAGACCCTCGCCAACGGGGGGCACCCGCTCATGTTGCGCATTACGAAGGACCGCAAACGGACGACGACGAGTCCTACACAGAAACGGCTCGACGGGGCATTCCTGCGTATTCATAGTGAGCCTGTCAGGAACCAAAAGCATTATAATTTGTCTATCTGAAAGATCCGAGTTTGCCGCTTTATTGTTTTCTAAAGATTTTTTGTATATTTATCCTTTACTAAAAATTGATGAAGTAGTTTTCTCCGTAACCTTCAATTTTTCTCCGAGCCATGTACAGCGAGTCCATACGGTCTGATTTTGAGAAAATGTATATCGACTACCAACCCCGTTTGTTAGCCTATGTACAACGTTTTGTCAATGATCCTTCTACGGCGCAGGATCTGGTACAGGACAGTTTCATGGCACTGTGGAACAAGCAGATCCCTTTTAATACGGAGGAATCCCGACGATTGTTGTTTGTCGCAACACGTAATCGCTGCCTCAACTATTTAAAGCATAAAAGTATTGTCGACAGGTATGTGGTAAAGTGTCAGGCACAGGCAAAATCCGGGGGCGAACGTTTGTATAATTATGACTTTTCGTTTCTGGAAGAGAAACATCCCTACCTGTATCAGGAGTTGGAATACCAAATACAACAGATCGTGGATTCTTTGCCGGAACGGTGTCGGGAAGTGTTTATTCTCAGCCGCTTCCAGGGACTGAAGAATCGGGAGATTGCCGAACGCCTCCATATCTCCCTGAATACCGTCGAACGGCACATCCAACGGGCCTTGCGTATTTTTGCCGAGGCTCTCGAGCATGAAAAGTCGCTATACATGCAGATACTGATTCTGACCTGGCTGTTGAATCAGCCATCCTGAGCTTTTGTGCCGCTCCGGCAAAGGAATTTTTATATCCGTTAATATTTTTGGTGTCGAGGGGGGGGTAAAACCCGTTTCGATTGTTGTATTAGTGTAAGAATACAACAACCGATATTATGAGAATGGATTTCAAGGACCTCGCCATCCGTTATTTCGAAGGGCGTCTCTCGCCGAAAGAAGAAAGCGAACTTTTCGAATTTGTCTCTGCAACACCTCAGAATACGGTACGGTTTCGTGCTTGGGAGCAAGCCTGGAAACAGCAACATGTACCGTCCGCCGAGGTGCTGCGTTCGTTCGCGGCGCTTAATGCGAGAATCGAGCGCCGTAATAGTCGGTTGCGTTCTCGTCGGCTCTGGATTCGCCTATCGGCCGCCGCTGCAGTGCTTATTCTGGTTTTCACCTTTATTTCATATCATCTCCAGGATCCCGAGCAAGTTTTTGTGATCGAGGCGCCTCAGGGTACTCACAGCCGTATAGAGCTTTGCGATGGAACGCAAGTTTGGCTCAATGCGGGATCGAGAATGAGCTATACATCCGGTTTCAACGAGTCATCCCGAGATGTCTGTCTTTCGGGGGAGGCGTATTTCGAGGTGGCGGAGAACAAAAAGATCCCATTCAGTGTCGAGGCACGCGGCTGTATGCTGACTGTCCTTGGCACCAAGTTCAATGTCTCGGCCTATGATGAGGATCCGGTCGTGCAGGCTGCACTGATCGAGGGCTCGTTGCGTTTCAAATCGGACCAGGGCTGTGAAACAATGCAGCCGGGAGATCTGGTCACATACCATTGTGATTCACACACCATGCAGCGAGAGCAAGTCGATGCCGAGCAGTTCCGGGTCTGGATAGACGGGATAATCCGTTATGATGCGATTACATTGCCGGCTCTTCTGCGGAAACTGGCTCGTGAATATGATGTTCCGATTGATTTGTGTACTACGGCTTTCGATGACACGACGTTCCGTATCTCGCTCACCAAGGCTCAGGATATCGAATCGATCCTGAAGGGGCTTTGCGATCTTCTCCCGATTACCATATCCAGAGACGATCGAGGATATCGTGTCTATAGCCGGCAGTAAACCGAGTCTGAAAACTTCTTTCATAACCTAAATTTAAACCTTATGCATGTAAATCTCCTATTCAAGAAGATTGCAACATTACTTCCGTGCCTGTTGCTGGCGGTTGCAATCAATGCCCAGACTGTCACGAAGACTTTTCGAGAGACTCCCTTGAAGAAGGTATTGGAGGAGATCGAAAAGCAGACCGGCTATTCGATTCTTTTTGAGAGCGACAAGGTGGATGTCCGCAAATCCGTTACGGCATCGTTCAAGAATGAACCGCTCCGGAGTGTCCTTAACCAGGTACTTGACAAATCGTTACGTTACTCGGTGAATAGCGGAGGAAAACTGGTGACGATATCGCGGCGGACTTCGGCTCCGGAGAATACCCCGGACAAGATGTTGACATTTTCCGGGACCGTGATCTCTTCAGCGGACAACCAGCCTATCGTTGGCGCCAGCGTATATGTTGAGGATACGACGTATGGAACGACTACCGACATTAACGGAAATTATTCGATTACCGTGCCGGCCTCGACCAAGCAGGTCACCATCTCCTTTTTGGGATATGATACGAAGAAGATTCCTGTTACCGATACGCAGCTCTTCAAACTCATCATATTGTCTGATGCAACCAATAAACTCGAGGATGTGGTTGTCGTAGGTTTCGGCGTACAGAAGAAGGAGTCGCTGGTTGGAGCCGTGCAGTCGGTTCGTCCGAGTGATCTGCATGCCTCGTCGAGTAACCTTTCGACATCATTTAGCGGCAAAATTGCCGGTGTAATATCTGTTCAGAAATCGGGAGAACCGGGCGCTGATGGTGCAAGTTTCTGGATCCGCGGCATTTCTACCTTCGGATCCGGGCAGTCGCCGTTGCTGATTCTCGACGGAGTGGAGATTACGAACCAAATGTTAAACAACATCCCTCCCGAGACCATCGAATCGTTCTCTGTGCTCAAAGATGCTACGGCAACAGCCCTCTACGGATCGCGGGGAGCCAATGGCGTGATGATTATCACCACAAAGAACGGACGGGACTCGGAAAAGATGACGATTAACGTCCGGGCGGAGTTTGGCATGTCTGCACCCACGCGCGTTCCGAAAATTGCCGATGGCGTAACCTTTATGGAGACTTACAATGAGGCATGCATCACGCGTGGGGATACTCCCCGTTATTCCAACGAGAAGATCATGGGAACCCGGTTGGGTCTTGATCCGTATGTCTATCCGAATGTTGACTGGTACGACATGCTTTTCAAAAACAGCACGTTTAACCAGAATTTCAATTTCAACATGACGGGCGGCGCCAAGAAACTCGACTATTTTCTGAATGCTTCGGCATTCAACGAAAACGGTATCATGCGGGCTCCTTCCAGTTCGAAGTTCAATACGAATATCAATTCGCAGAAATATCTGTTTCAGGCCAATGTCTCGGCGGATGCTACCCGGACCACCCGCATATCTCTGAAAATGAACACGCAGCTGCATTATAGCCACGGTCCCATCGAGAGTGTCGGAACACTCTTCAATTACGCCCTGTCGGCTCTGCCATGCGAATTCCCGGCGGTCCTGCCCGGTGAAGAGACCGATACCTTTGTACGTTTCGGTACGGCAAATGCCTGGGACGGGAATACGTTTGTCAACCCTTATGCCCAGTTGTGTCGGGGATACAGCGATAAGTTTCGCGGACATTTTACATCGGCTCTGACGGTCAATCAGGATCTGGGTTTCATTACCGAAGGCCTGAGTCTGACGGGTATGGCCACGTTCTATAACCGGGTCTATTCAGCGGTCAACCGCTCATTTACCCCGTTTCTGTATCAGCTGACCGATTACGACGTTGATCCGGATGGCGTCTACAGCTATACAAGCACATCGACGAATACCGGTACGACTTATTTGGGAACCTCCCGCGGCAGGGATGGCTATCGGGAGTTGGCCTTCCAGGTGAAACTCGACTATGCGAGGACGTTCAACAAAAAACATGACGTGGGGGTTACATTCGTTTACCACCAGAAGGAGCGTGCCATGAATATTTCCGATGCGGAGGAGTACGCCTCCTTGCCGTATCGACAGCAGGGACTGGCCGGGCGCGCCACCTATGGATTCGACAAACGCTATCTGATCGAGGCCAACTTCGGATATAACGGTTCCGAGAATTTCGCTCCGGGGAAACGTTTCGGATTCTTCCCCTCGGTGGCTGCGGGATGGGTGATCTCGAATGAACCCTTCTGGCGCGGAATCAAGGATAAAGTCAACCTTTTCAAGGTGCGTGCATCCTATGGTCTGGTGGGTAATGATGTGATTTCGTCGGATTATGCGGATCGTTTCCCCTATTTGAGTACTGTCGCCATGGATCAGCAGTATGACGTGCAGATCGGTACCAATTTCGATCAAAAGAGCGGCCCGATTCTTTCTATCTACGGAAACCCCAGTGCCACCTGGGAAGAGAGTCGGAAACTCGATGTCGGCGTGGAAATCGGATTGTTTAACAGCTTGAATATCATTTTCGACTGGTTCAAGGAGAAGCGTTCGGGAATCTTTATGCAACGCTCGTCATTGCCTTCATCCTTCGGCATGTCCGGCATCACGCCCTGGGGAAATATCGGTAAGGTGAACAATCAGGGAGTCGATATTTCGGTGGACTATAACAAGGCTTTCTCCAAAGACCTGATCCTGTCCCTGCGCGGTACGTTTACTTATGCCCACAACGAGATCATTTCAATGGATGAGCCTTTTTATAAGTGGGATTATCAATATAAAAAGGGACATCCGATTTATTCGACCAAAGGGCTGATTGCCGATGGCCTCTACAAGGATGAGGCGGAGATAGCATCTTCCCCCGAGAGTATCTATGCGACCAGGTATCCGCTTCAACCGGGGGATATCAAATACCGGGATCTAAACAATGACGGCGTAATAGACGATAACGACAAGTGCTGGATCGGTAATCCGACGGTTCCCGAAATCATCTACGGATTTGGGTTCTCGCTTAAATATAAAGGTCTGGACTTTTCAGCTTTCTTCCAAGGGCAGGGAAAGGTCTCGATTGTCATGTACGATGCTCACCCGTTCTCCACCAAGGCGAAACCGGGATTCGGACTGGTGCAGTGGATTGCTGACGAGCATTGGAGCGAAGCTAATCCCAATCCCCATGCCGCTTATCCGCGACTCTCCTCGCAATGGAACGAGCATAACGGTCAGACCAGTACGCTTTATGTGCGCAACGGCCGGATGCTGCGGCTGAAGACGGCGGAGATAGGCTACTCCTACAAGATGATGCGCGTTTACATCTCGGGAACGAATCTGCTGACTTTTGCTCCGTTCAAATACTGGGATCCTGAAAAAGGGTCTGGTAACGGTCTGAGTTATCCGCTGCAAAGGACCTTTAACCTCGGGTTCCAATTCAATTTTTAAATCAATAACAGTTACCATGAAAAACATACTCATTGCGCTTTTTGCGTTCCCGATTCTGTTGCTTCCATCCTGCGAGTATCTCGATGTCGTTCCTGAAGGAAAGGCTACTCAGGATGATATCTGGAAAACGACACAGCAGGCCGAGAAATATCGCTATTACATGCGTACCTACATGCCCAACCTGATCGGATATGACTGGTCGCCGGACCAGTTCGCCGGAGATGACCTGATGACGGGAGGCGTTGGCACCACCTACTACTTTTCCAGTAAGAGCCTCATTTACGGGGAAGAGAATGCCAATGTTACCTATTTCGGACGCTGGGCGCCCTATAGTGTAAGCGGTGGCACCAATTACGACATTTATCGCGGGATCCGGTATGCTTTTTACCTGTTGGACAACGTTTACAAGGTTCCGGCAATCTCTCCGGAGAATGCTGACCGGTATGCCGGTGAGGCCTGGTATCTGATCGGTTATTATCATCAGCTGCTGTTGGAATATTACGGACCGATTATTTTGGTGAAAAGATATATCCCCAATGACGCTCCGGACGAAGAGATTTATGCTCCCCGCACCCCTTATGACGAATGTGTGAAATATATCGCGGAGTGTTACGACAAGGCGGCCGATCTGCTGCCTGAAACGGTTATCGATACCGAACTGGGACTTCCGACCAAGATGGCTGCATTGAGCTACAAGGCCCGGCTGTTGTTATATGCGGCCTCTCCATTGGTGAACGGGAATCCCGATTACGTCGGATTCAACAATCCGGACGGTACGCCGCTCATGAACACGACATATGACGCTGAAAAATGGAAGATAGCGATGGATGCTGCGGCCGATGCGATTGCCGTGGCGGAGAGGTACAATGAGGAGATCGGACGTCAGAACTATTACCTTTATACGTCCGCCGACTCGAGTCTTCCCGATGCGGAGCGAGGTCGACGCAACTATCGGGATGCCTTTACCAAAGAGCATTGGAATGGTGTGGAGTTCATCGAGGCGAAGGGTGACAGAGGAGGATGTCAGAAATTGCAGCAGCTTATGGGACCCCGCTCTATAGCGAAGAACATGTCGAAGGGTTGGAAGACCTCCGAAGTCCCCACCATGGAGGCCGTAGAGATGTATTACACGAAAAATGGCCTTCCCTGGGAAGATGATCCCGAAACGAAAAACATTGACCCTTATGCTTACAATGCTGAAGCCGGGACGGTTAATCTTCATCTCTACAAGGAGCCGAGGTTCTATGCGTCTGTGGGATATGACCGGGGTAAGTATGAGGTAGACGGAAAGGAGATCACGCTGTATCTGCGCGGGGATGAACTGCATGGCAGTACCCTCAAGGAGACTGATGAATATCAAAGCTGTACGGGGTATGTCTGTCAAAAGTGGATTCCCAAGGCTTCGACCTACAACGCTTCGAGCAATTCGTTCAGTTATTATTATTATGCATATCCGTATCTGCGGCTGCCGGAGCTTTACCTGAACTATGCTGAAGCGGATTTCGAATACAATGGATCGCTCAGTGAACGAAGTCTTGAATATCTTAACCTGATCCGCAAGCGTTGCGGGTTGCCCCGTTTCCAGGATTCATGGGCTCTTGCCGGCGGAATTCCTTCCGGTCAGAAACTGCGCAAGATCCTTCATCAGGAGCGTTCTATCGAGTTTCTGTTCGAAGGCCGTCGCTTTCACGACCTGCGTCGTTGGAAGGAGGCTCCTGAAGTGATGAACAAGCAGCCGCGTTCGTGGAACAGGGACGGAAAGACCGCAGAAGAGTTTTATCAGGTGATCGAAGCGAATCAGGGTGGACGTATTCGTGTTTTCGAGTCTCCTAAAAACTATTGGTTGGCTGTGCCGATGAGCGAGATCAATAAGAATCCGAATCTGGTGCAGAATCCCGGATATTGATAAAATCATTAAAAAACATATCTCATGAAAAACATACTGTATTCGATTCTGTTGTGCCTCGTAGCGCTGGCTATGGGGTGCGATGATGCCGAAAAGGAACTTCCGTTCGAAGTGTCGACCGAGACCTGGACTTTTCCCAAGGAGGGCAAGACCGGGAACCTGATTGTTTCAGCTCCGGGAGCCTGGGAGGTCTCCAGTCATCCGGACTGGTGTACGCTGGTCCCTGACCGGGCCTCGGGTCCGAGGGAGGTGAAGATGGAGTGTTCGGAGAATACCGGTGCGGAACGAACGGGAACGGTTATCCTGACTTGCGGCGCGGAGAACTGTATGATAAATGTTTCTCAGGAAGGAACAGCCGTTGAGGAGTGATTCCCGTGAATCCCGCAATGTATCTTGAGAAGCCTGGCAACCATCCGGTTGCCAGGCTTGCTTCGTCTGGAGGCCTCATGGTGCAATTTCTGAAAATACGGGACTCCTGATGGAGTCCCGTATTCTGTTGTGAATCTTCGGATCTCGGAGGTGAGGCCCGGCCTGCCGTTTCTACGTGCATCCCGTTTCGGATGTTGCCGGATCCGGCCTGCCTTTCCGGGTACCGAACGTTTCAATTCCAGCCGGTTACTGCTTTTTGCGGGCGTCGATCTCTTCAAGCAGCACCTGCACGGCCCGTTCCAGCTGCTCGTCCCGTCCGCGTACCACCTCCTCGGGTGAGTTCGCAACGAGAACGTCGGGTTCAAGCTGTGTGTTCTCCAGGTAGTTGCCCGACTCCGTGCGGTATCCGACGATCGGAATGCCGAAGACCAGCGAGGGATCCTGCAGGCGCTCCCACGAAACGCTTGTCATCGTGCCCGGAACGGGCATGCCGACGACTTTGCCGATCTTGCGGTGCTGATAGACCCACGGGGTGCCGTGGGCGTTGGAGTAGTTTGCCTCGCAGGTGATCATGACCGAAGGTTTGTTCCACCGGCGGCTCGGCATGTCGCACGCCTCCTTGCCGCGGATAACCTGTGTCAGGTACTTCTCGCCGCTGAACAGCACCTCGACATCCTCGTGCAGGCGGCCTCCGCCGTTGAAGCGGGTGTCGATGACGATTCCGTCGCAGTGGTTGTACCGGCCCAGGATGTCGGCATAGATCGTGCGGAAGCTGGCATCACCCATCGACTCGATGTGAACGTATCCCAAGCGTCCGCCGGAGAGCCGTTCGACATCTGCGGCGCGTTGTTTCACCCACCGTTTGTAGAGCAGTCCCGAGAGGCGGCTCTGCGTGACGGGCACGACGGTCTCGTCCCATCGTTTGCCCTCCGAGGGGCGGTAGAGCGAGACGAGTGTCCGTTGTCCGCTCAGGTGGTTGAGCAGCGGATAGAAGTCCTCGCCGGCGGAGATCTTTTGTCCGTCGATCTTCTCCACGATGTCGCCGGCCTGCACCTGCGACGAGTAGAGGTCGAACGGACCTCCGGCCACCACTTCGGCGATGAGCAGTCCGTCGCCGCTGTAGCTGAAGTCGTAGATGAGTCCCAGGTCGGCCGTGGCGTCGTCATCGTCGCTCTTCGGACGGCTGTAGCGGCATCCGGTGTGTGAGACGTTCAGCTCTCCGAGCAGCTCGCTGGTCATCTCCGCAAAGTCGTAGTTGTTGTTGATCGAGGGCAGGAAGCGGCGGTAGTTGTCGCACAGCCCCTCCCAGTCGACGCCGTGCATCGCCACGTCGTAGAAACGCTCCTTCTCCTGGCGGTAGATGCGGTCGAACATGTAGGCGCGTTCGGCTTCCAGATCCACCTCCAGCATGCCGTTGGCCTGAACGGTCGTTGCGGAGCCCGTTCCGTTCTTGTAGCGCTTCGTCTCGGAGCCCAGGCTGAAGAGTGACTCCGTCGCTTTGTTCCAGAGCAGGTCGCCGCGCTGTCCCTTGTGCAGGAGCTTGTTCTCCCGGCTGCGCAGATCCAGCTGCCAGATGTCGCTCGATGAACCGCTGGAGATCGAATAGTAGAGATATTCTCCCTTGTCGTCGAGGACATATCCGTGAATGTCTCCCGAGAAGGGAGTCAGGCGGACGATGCGTTCGTCGATGTTGTCGAGCTCCACGACCAGTTCCGGCTGCGGCTTGTCGTGTTGCTTCTTCGCCTCTTCCGGCTCTTTTCCGTCGGCGGAGGCCTGCTCCCCGGCGGCGCGCTTCTCCGCGGCCTTGTAGCATTCGAACTCCTCCTTGTCCATGCAGGCGATCTCGAACGCCTTGCGGTTGAGATAGACGATCATCACGTCGTTGAGCGAGCCCCACGAGGCGTGGCTCCGCATGCCGTACCGATCCGACGAGAAGAGAATGGCGTTCCCGTCCGACGTCCAGACCGGATCGCTGTCGAAGTAGCCCGTGTTGGTGAGGTTGTGGATGGGCTCTCCGCCTGCGGCGCTGACCAGTCCGATGTCGGAGTAGGGGTCGTGGCGGTTGCCCGTGTAGCTGATGGCGAACCAACGGCTGTCGGGCGACCAGGCGTAGTCGATTGTCCCGCCGGTAGAGTATTGCTGGGATCCGTCGGTGATCTGGCGCACCTTGCCGCTTGCGAGGTTCAGCACCATCAGACGGCAGCGGTCCTCGACAAAGGCCAGCTCCTTGCCGTCGGGCGAGTAGCAGGGGCACGTGCGGTCGATCTGCTCATCCTTGAAGAGCGGTTTCTCCTCGAGGAGTGTCGCATTCGGGAAGTTGGGGTCTTCGTCACGTACGATCGTTGCGGTGTAGATGTTCCAGTATCCGTTGCGTTCGGAGGCGTAGGCGATCGTGCGGTTGTCGGCGCCGAAGCTCGGCGATGCCTCGGCGGCGGCCGTCGACGTGATGCGTCGGGTGGTCTTGTAGTCGGTCGAGGTGACGAAGACCTCGCCGCGCGAGACGAATGCCACCTGTTTGCCGTCGGGCGAGACGGCTGCGCCGCGCCAGCTCTTGACCGGCAGGCGTGAGATCCGTTCGGTCGAGCCGTCGGGGAGGATCTCTACGTCGACTCTCCGCGGGGAGGCGTCTCCGCGCTGGGTGTAGATCTCCCCGTTGTATCCGAAACAGAGCGTTCCGTCGCGGGCCACCGTCAGGAAACGCACCGGATGTGTCTTGAAGAAGGTCACCTGGCGCGCCGCTTCGGGATCGTCCGCCGGCATGGCCCAGACGTTGAACGTTCCGCTGCGTTCGCTCAGGAAATAGATCGTGCGGCCGTCGGGCGCATACCGCGGGTCGCGGTCCTCGCCGGCCCGGGAGGTCAGCTTCGTATGGCGCCCCGACGCGGTGTCGTAGCTCCAGATGTCGCGCGTGATGGAGGAGGTGTGGTGCTTGCGCCACTCGTTCTCACCGCCCTTGCGGTCCTGGTAGAGAAACGTCCGGCCGTCGCTGTCGAAGCAGATCGATTCTGCAGGGGTAGCCAGGATGCGTTCGTAACGGCCGCCGCCAACGGGAATGGCATAGAGCTCTCCCATCGAACTCTTCGGAAAGAGGGCGCTTTCGGCTGGATCGGAGATCGTCGCTCCGAAATAGATCCGACTCCCGTCGTTGGAGAAGGCGTAGGGGATCTCCCGGGCCGAATGCGTGGTTACGCGGCAGGGAACGCCGCCTGCGGCGCAGACGGTGAAGACGTCGAAGTTTCCGTGCCGGTCGCAGGCATAGGCCAGCGTTTCGGAGTCGGGAGACCACACGGGAGCACAGGCGTAACTTTCGGCGGCGGTGACGGGGCGTGCGGCCTCCCCGGGATCGGCGTTGAGCGGGGCGACGTAGATGCGCCCCATGCAGGTGAAGGCGACCTTCGAACCGTCGGGCGAAATGGCCGGGTACCGCAGCCACAGCGGGGCGGCCTGGAAGGGGAGTGCACAGAGAAGTGCGGCAACCAGGAAGAGGAGTTTCTGAACCATAGGCGATGAAAGTTTGGGCGATTAAGCGAGGACTTTTTCCGCGGGAGCGACCGATGGCCGGCATCTCCCGGGAAGCAAGCGCCTCCTGCAGAGCGAATGTAGCAATAAATTTCCACAGTGCAAAATCCTGAAGACCGCACGAGGTTCCGGAAGGCTTCTGCCGCGATGCGATGCGCCCGTTGGTTGCCGATCGGACAGCCCGTTCGTACTCGGGCCTTTCTATTTTGGAAAATCTTTTTTACCTTTGACAATTGAACATACCTATCTCGAAACATCTTTCGATATGAAGAAAATCCTTACTTTGTTTCTGTTGCTGGCATCGGGCGGCGCCATGGCTGCCGATGCCCCTCTGTGGCTGCGCCACTGCGCCATCTCGCCCGACGGTTCGAAGGTCGCCTTCACCTACAAGGGCGACATCTATACGGTACCCGTCGGCGGAGGTCGCGCCGTGCAGCTCACCTCCCATCCGGCCTACGACTCCGAGCCGGTGTGGAGTCCCGATTCGAAACGTATCGCCTTCGCTTCCGACCGTCTGGGGGGCATGGACGTCTTTATCGTCCCGGCCGAAGGGGGTGAGCCGCTGCGTCTGACGACCCACTCCACTTCGGAGAAACCCGTGGCATTCCTCTCCAACGACAGGCTGCTCTTCTCGGCCTCGATCATGCCGTCGGCCGAGGATATCCAGTTCCCCTCGTCGCAGTTTCCGCAGGTCTACGAAGTCTCGACCGAGGGCGGGCGTCCGCGGCTCTTCTCGTCGCTGCCGATGGAGCATATCTGGGTGAGCCCCGACGGAAAACAGCTGCTCTATCAGGACCGGAAGGGCTACGAGGATCCGTGGCGCAAGCACGAGCAGGCCTCCATCTCGCGTGACATCTGGATCTGCACGCTCGACGGCGAACGCACCTATGCCAGGCAGACCGACTTCGTCGGCGAGGATCGCGAACCGGTCTGGGCGCCCGACGGCAAGTCGTTCTACTACCTCTCGGAGGAGGACGGCACGTCGAACGTCTGGCAGCGGGAGCCCGGGGCCAGGAGTGCCAGGCAGATCACACATTTCGAGAAGAACCCCGTGCGCTTCCTGACCATCGCGCAGGACGGCACGCTCTGCTTCTCGCAGGACGGCGAGCTCTATACGCTGCGCCCGGGAGCCGAGCCGAAGAAACTCTCCGTGGAGATCGTCTCCGACCGCCTCGACCGCGACGTGATCCGCCAGCTGCGCACGTCGGGCGCCACGGAGATCTCCCCCTCGCCCACGGGCAAGGAGGTGGCCTTCATCCTGCGCGGCGACGTCTATGTCACCTCGGTGGAGTATGCCACGACGCAGCAGATCACCGCAACGCCGGGTCAGGAGCGCGACGTGCAGTTCTCGCCCGACGGACGCTCGCTGGTCTACGCCTCGGAGCGTGACGGACTGTGGCAGGTCTACGAGTCGACGATCTCGGACAAGGACGAGAAACAGTTCACCTATGCCACCGGCTTTACGGAGAAGTGCCTGACCAATTCCGACAAGGCGTCGTTCCAGCCCGCCTACAACCCCGACGGCAAGGAGGTCGCCTTCCTCGAGGATCGCACGGCCATCCGCATCGTGAACCTCAAGAGCGGCAAGGTCCGCACGGCGATGGAGGGCAAGTGGCAGTATTCGTACACCGACGGCGACCAGTGGTTCGAGTGGTCGCCCGACAGCCGCTGGATCCTTTCGGACTATATCGGCATCGGCGGTTGGAACAACAAGGATGTGGTGCTGGTGAAGGCCGACGGCTCGGGCGAGATGCACAACCTCACGCAGAGCGGTTACACCGATGGAAGCGCTTCGTGGGTGCTCGGCGGCAAGGCGATGATCTGGTACAGCGACCGCGCGGGCTATCGCAGCCACGGTTCGTGGGGTGCGGAGTACGACGTCTACATCATGTTTTTCGACCTGGAGGCCTATGAGAAGTTCCGCATGAACAAGGAGGACCTCGCGCTCATCGAGCAGAACAAGTCGAAGAAGGAGAAGAAGGAGGACGAGAAGAAGGAAGAGGAGAAGAAGAAGGCCGAGGAGAAGGCCGAAGAGAAGGGCGCGGCGGCTGTTGAAGAGGGAGTCGAGCCGCTGGAGTTCGACCTGGAGAACTGCCGCGATCGGGTGGTGCGCCTCACCGTGCACTCGTCGCGCGGCGTCGGGGCCTACCTTTCGAAAACGGGCGACAAGCTCTACTACCTGCTCCCGTCGGAGGAGGGGTCGATGGATCTCTGGGTCCGCGACCTGAAGGATTACTCGACCCGCGTGCTGGTGAAGAGTATCGGCGGCGGCAGCTTCGAGGCCGACAAGGATATGAACAACCTCTACGTATGTTCGGGCGGGCGTCTCAAGCGGGTCAGCCTCGCTTCGGGAGAGACCAAGCACATCTCCTTCGAGGCATTCCAGGACTATCGTCCCTATGCCGAGCGTGACTACATCTTCCACCACGCCTGGAGCCAGGTCAAGGACAAGTTCTACGACGTCAATCTGCACGGCGTCGACTGGGAGGGTTACCGCGACATCTATGCACGCTTCCTGCCTCATATCAACAACAACTACGACTTCGCGGAGCTGCTCTCCGAGATGTTGGGCGAGCTGAACGCTTCGCACACCGGGGCCCGTTACTATGCCCCCTCGTCGCGGTTGGCAACGGCTTCGCTGGGCGTCTTCTTCGATGAATCCTACACGGGCGACGGACTGAAAATCAAGGAGGTGATTGCCAAGAGCCCCTTCGCGCGGATGAAGAGCGAGGTCGAGGCCGGATGCATCATCGAGACCGTCGACGGCGAACCCGTCAAGGCCGGCGAGGACTACTATCCGCTCTTCGAGGGCAAGGTAGGGCGCAAGATCCGCCTCGGCATCCGCAAGGGCGGCAAGACCTTTGAGACGGTCGTGCGCGGCATCAGTGCAGGCGAGCTCAGCAACCTGCTCTATGAGCGTTGGCGCGAGCGTTGCCGCAAGGAGACCGAGCGGCTGTCGAACGGACGCATCGGCTACGTCCATATCCAGGCGATGAACAGCGAGAGCTTCCGCCACCTGTACAGCGAGCTGCTGGGCCGCTACCGCAACTGCGAGGCCGTGGTGATCGACACGCGGCACAACGGCGGCGGATGGCTCCACGACGATGTGGTGACGCTGCTCAGCGGCAAGGAGTATCAGCAGTTCGTGCCGCGCGGACAGTACATCGGCTCCGACCCCTTCAACAAGTGGCTGCGTCCCTCGTGCATGCTTATCTGCGAGGACAACTACTCCAACGCCTGCGGTACGCCGTGGGTCTACAAGGAGCTGGGCATCGGCAAGCTCGTCGGAACGCCCGTCCCGGGTACGATGACCGCCGTATGGTGGGAGACGCAGATCGACCCGACGCTCGTATTCGGTATCCCGCAGGTGGGATGCCGCGACATGCGCGGGCAGTTCTCCGAGAATCACCAGGTGGAGCCCGACATCTACGTGGCCAACGAACCGGCAGCACAGTTGCGTGGCGAAGATGCGCAGTTGAAGCGCGCCGTGGAACTGATGCTGGAGACCGTCGGCCCGGAGAAGTCCGGGGCCGGGACCGAGGGCAAGAGTTCCAAAAGCAGGCAATAACGGCTTCAAGGACCGGAGTCCGCAGGGCTCCGGTCTCGGCTGAAACGGCCGGAGCGCCGCTTCACTTCGGTGAGGCGGCGCTCCTTTTCGTATGGGTGTGAGTATGTACGTGTGACCGTGAGGCCCCGTGCGTGTGGCCCCCCCCCGTGGCTGTCGGTGATTGTCGGAGGCTGTGTCGGAGAAGTGCCGGGCGGCTGCGGGCAAAAAGGAAGCGGGGAGGAAACCTTCGCTCCTCCCCGCTTTGCGGAATCCGCTGCAGCCCGGATAACCGGGCGCCGGATTACTTGCGATAGACCTTCTTGTAGCCGTAGATAGCCTCGTCGCCGAGCTCCTCCTCGATACGGAGCAGCTGGTTGTACTTGGCCATACGGTCCGAACGCGACATCGAACCGGTCTTGATCTGGCCCGAGTTCGTAGCCACG
>CALUMQ010000034.1 GCA_944321765.1 uncultured Alistipes sp. | reverse complement strand
CGGGATGTCTTCTGCTTCTGCGCGCTGACGGGACTGGCCTTCACGGATGTCGACCACCTGCGGCGGGAGCACTTCACGACGGACGAAGAGGGACAACTGTGGATCCACAAACCTCGGGAGAAGACCTCGGTGATGAGCCGTGTTCCGGTACTCCCGCAGGCGGCGGCCCTGCTGGAGAAGTACCGCGACGATGCCAACTGTCAGGCACGGGGCAAACTGCTACCCGTCCCGTCGAATACGAAGATGAACGCCTGTCTGACGGATTTCTCGTGCTCATATAAGCGCAGCAAGATGTTCTTTGAGTTACCCATGGGCTTCTCGGATATTTCCGAAAACCTTGCTGCGAGGTTGCCTCTCCGAAGTCGGACAACCAGTCCTGACCTGCAGTATTCTATCCTATTTATGCCATACCGTTTTATAACATCAGATTTGATTTTATGAGAATTACTGTTTTTTCATCACGTCTCGGGCCCAATTTTGGATGGCATTCCGGCTTGCTCCATTCAGCAATTTACCCTCCTGCCATTCCAAATCAGGATAGGATTCCCTTAATTTTTTCACGCTGCCCGTTATACCGCTGCCACCGGATGTGGCAAACGGAACGAGTGTTTTACCTTTCAGGTCATGGCTTTCAATGAATGTATTGACGATTCGCGGAGCCTGATTCCACCAGATGGGATAGCCGATGAAAATGACATTGCAGGCTGCGACATTCGTTTTTGTGTCTTTTAATGCCGGACGAGCCTGCGGATTATTCATTTCCATCGAGCTGCGCGACTGCCTGTTATTCCAGTCAAGGTCATCGGAAGTGTAGGCTTGTTGAGGAACAATCTCATACAAAGTGCCGCCTGTGATCTCCGCAATCGTTCGGGCTGCCTTGGCTGTTGTTCCGGTGGCGGAGAAATACACGATCAACGGTTTGTCGTCTGTTTGCATATTATGCTCTTCTTTGTTCTGGGCGCACACGGCAACGCATATCGTCATTGCCACCGCCAATGTTAAAATAATCTTGTTCATAAATCTTCAATGTCGCTTGTCATACTCCTGCTTAATGATGCGCAACGCCTTGATAGCGGCAGGGAAACCGATATAGGGCAGGCACTGGATAACTGCGGCGGTCAATGTTTCGGGCGTATTGCCCACGTTGATGTTCCCGTGGTAGTGCGACTGCAACTGGCTTTCAGCTTCCAGAGTGGTCAGTACACAATAGCCCAACAACTCGCGTGTTTGCAAGTCGAGTGCGCCACGGCTGTATATCTCGCCGAAGAAATAGTCCGTAAGGAACGACTCCACCTCCTTTCCCATGTCGCCGGGCAGATTCTCCATCACCGAAGAGATACCGCCTGGATAAAGCTTGTCCTGGATGGCCTTGCCCGTTTCATGACGATTGCCCTCCGTTACCGAGCCCTGCTTTTTCAACGGCAGTGAGATTCCCCGCTCCTTGAATACCTCATTCACTGTCGCCACGGCATTCAGCATCTTGGGGAAACCGATAAACGGGGCAGTAAGATAGATTACTTCGCGCAGCTCTTCGGGAGTGACGCCAACGTGGAGAGCCGCTCCGGCATGGGCTTTCAGTTGCGGGAGCGTCTGCATCGTGGCAAGGGTGATGCAGGTGATCATTTCGCGCTGTTTCAACGTAAGGCGTCCTGTCTGAAACACCTCGCCGAAAATAAACTTCTGGAGGATATCCATCATTTCCGGGTCCGTGCCCTGTCCGGTAAGGGCTTCGCTGCCGAACAGTGCGTGATAATTCAGCTTGCATACTTCGATTCTATCCATATTGTCTGTTGTTTGTGCCATCGCGGACAGGCTTCCCGCCAGCACGAGGACGATGATACCTATTACTTTTTTCATCCTGTCTACCGATAAATGATTACAAGCTTTTGCCCAACAGGTAGGCTTGCTGCGGATAATCCGTATTTCTGACGCTCCCTGCGGTCCACACTCCCGAAGCAACCACTTCGCCCACGCTCGTCCAGCCAAGATAATCCATCAGCGTATGATAATGCGCCAGCATCGGGTCGGCCTCTTTCCGGGAAGTGTCGGCGTAGGTCATCAGAAGAGCGGATTTCTTTGGCGTGTCCTTGATCTGTCCGTTGATGGCATAAAAACGGTCTATTACCCGTTTCATCTGTGCCGGGATGCTGAAATAATACATCGGCGTGGCGAATACCACCATGTCCGCGTCTATCAGGTGCGGACGTAGTTCCTGAAAGTCATCATTGAACAGGCAAGGTCCGTTCATGCCGCAACGGTTGCAGGCACGACACGGTTCGACCTGTTTGAATGCACAGTCAAAACGGAACACCTCGTGCCCCTTTTCTTCCGCGCCTTTGATGAACTGCTCCGCCAGATAAGCGGAATTGCCGTTCTTACGGGGACTTCCCGTCAATACTGCGATCTTCATTTTCTCTGTCTTTGATTCGTTATTGATCAGATAGTTGAGTGCCCGTGCGATCCCGGATCCGGCTGCTACGGTGCCCAAGGAGGCCGGTGCAGACCTCTTCAAAAATTCCCGTCGTTCCATAGGGGCCCGGGATTAAAGTCCGGTCATCTTCTCCTGGTCCTCGGGATAGCGTCCGCCTCGGATCTCGATGCGGTCCAAATGGCGACGGATGTCATCCAGTTCCTCGGTCGTGAACCGTATATCCTCCCCGCCGATATTTTCCTCGATGCGCTCAATGCGCTTCGTGCCGGGAATGGGTACGATCCATGGCTTCTGCGCCAGCAGCCAGCCGATGGCAATGCGGGCAGGAGACGTCTGTTTCATTCTCGCCAACTTTTCCACATATTCTACCAACTCCATGTTGTGCTTCAGGTTGTCACCCTGGAAGCGGGGAATGGCGGAGCGGAAATCGCTCTTGTCAAACTTCGTATCGCGATTGAAACGCCCGGTGAGTATTGCCTTGCCCAGCGGACTGAATGGTACGAATCCGATGCCCAGTTCTTCCAACGTGGGCAGTAACTCCGCCTCGGGTTTCCGGTACCAGAGCGAATATTCGCTCTGCACGGCGGTCAACGGACAGACGGCATGAGCACGACGCACCGTAGCCGGAGCGGCTTCCGATAAACCCCAATGGAGTACCTTGCCTTCCTTTATCAATTCGCTTATGGTCTCGGCTACCGTCTCAACAGGCACATTCGGGTCCACGCGGTGTTGGTAGTAAAGGTCGATATGGTCGGTACGCAAGCGGTGCAGCGAGCCTTCCACCGCCCGACGGATGGTCTCCGGACGGCTGGACAGGGAAACCGGACGTGCCGAAGTGGTCAGATCGGGCATCTCGGCGAGGTCGTAGCCGAATTTCGTGGCGATCACCACCTGGTCGCGCACCGGCTGCAGGGCCTCACCGACCAGCTCCTCGTTCCGGCCATAGCTGTAGACCTCCGCGGTGTCGAAAAACGTAACACCCAAGTCCACCGCCCTGCGTATCGTCGCTATCGCATCCTTGCGGTCGGGGTACGGGGGATAGCTTTGCGTAAAGCCCATGCAGCCCAAGCCGACGGCGGAGACCGTCAGTCCGTCTTTCCCCAATGTTCTTGTTTTCATAATTATCTCTTCTTTCTAAATGCCAAGCCGAAATAAGAATAATTCGAGACTTCATCATCTTTGCCCGTACCATACAGACCGTTCAGTATTTCAACTTCATTGGGCTCCAAAGACAAGGAGGTTTCACCAACAAGGAAATCACGCAAAAGTCGTCGCGGCGTGACGTTATGACGGTCCGCGATAAAGCACACCGCCTCGTCCGCGCACAATTCTTCGGGAAATTCGATTGTCCGTTTCATAGTATCTTGTTTTCATCTGAGGCAAAATTACGCCGGAACAGGGAGGAATACCTTAACCATAAGTTGGGAAACCATACCATTTTCACTGAAATTGCGCGTCTGCGTAAATCATTGTCCGTGAAATACCTTATCTTTGCATAAGGCAAGCTGTAGCCGGCAATCTGAAATATCGGTTTAACAGGAAACGGGATGAGCAAAATATTAAAAGTAAGGAATGTCAGCGATTACGGCCGCTACCTCGGATGTGCCGATCAGCACCCGTTGGTCAGCGTCATCGATTATACCGAAGTGTCACCCATCCGCCACAGTCTGAACAATTACAATGTGTATGGGCTGTTTCTGCGGGACGATGCCGATGTGGATCTGGATTATGGCTGCGGCAAATATGATTATAACAAAGGCACGCTGCTTTGTGTGGCTCCCGGACAGGTGGGAGGCAAGGAGGACAACGGCGAACGGGTGGCAATCACCGGCTGGGCCCTCCTGTTCCATCCCGACCTGCTGCATGGTTTCCCGCTCGAAAGGCGCATCAAGGATTATTCGTTCTTCGACTACCGCGTGAATGAGGCCCTGCACATGACCGACGAGGAGCACGACATTCTTGTCTCACTGATGCGCCAGATACGCCAGGAACTCACGGGGAAGTCCGACGAGCTTCAGAACCGCATCCTTGTGGGCTACATCGAATTGACGCTTAACTTCTGCCAGCGTTTCTACAACCGTCAGTTCCTGACCCGGAAGATCGAGAACTCCGACATTCTCGTCCGCTTCGACCGCCTGCTCCGCGACTATTTCGAGGACAAACTCCAATTGACCCTCGGACTGCCTACCGTGCAGTATTGTGCCGACAAGCTGTGCATGTCGGCCAACTATTTCGGCGATGTCATCAAAAAGACAACCGGGGAGACGGCGAGCAACCACATCCGCCAGTTCGTCATCCGGCTTGCCAAGAACGGACTGGCCGCCGGGGAAACGGTCTCCCGGGTGTCGGACCGCCTCGGCTTCGAATATCCCCAGCATTTCAGCCGCATGTTCCGGAAGCAGGAGGGCATCACTCCGTCGGAGTACTGTCAGCGGCTGCATCCTTGACAAACAGGTTTTCTGCGTTCCCCCACAAAAACATCTTCGCATATCCGGCAAGTTCCTTGTCCGATGCCAGCGTCTGTTTCAGTTTGAGCAGGTTGTCTTTCAGCATGGCATCGGGCAGATAGGGATAATCCGAACCGTAGAGAATGTGGTCGGGCGTGGTGATGGTGAGCAGTGACCGCAAGACCTCGATGGCCGGACAGCCCGCCAGGTCGAAGTAAAGGCGCGACAGGTTGCCTTCCCAGTCTATCGGCTGCATGGAGCCCTGCTTCACCATCGCCGGGAGGATGGATTTCATTCTCGGCAATGCCAGCGGCAGGAACGAGCCGCAATGAGGTACGACGACCTTCAGATTCGGGTAGCGGGTCAGCACGTTTCGCGCCAGCATGTTCACCACGGCCCGGGTGGTTTCGGCAGGATATTCATACATGGCCAGCGGTGTGGTGGCGATGATCTCCTCGGGATAAGGTGTCGGACGGTGCGGATGGAGGATGATGACGGCATGACGCTCGTTCAGGACTTCCATCAACGGATCCAGCGCCTCGTCGCCCACATACTGACCACGGCTGTTGGTAGCCAGCTTCACGCCGTCCGCGCCCAATGTATCAAGCGCATAAATGGCTTCGCGGATGGCGGCATCCACATCGGGCAACGGCAGAGCGGCACAAAACCGGAACCGACCGGGATATTGTTGTTTGATCTCCGCCGAGCGCTCGTTCACGCGGCGGATACACCGGGCCGACTCCTCCGTATCGCCATAGGAGGGCTGCGGGGCGGGCATCGTGAGCACGGCGGTACGGATGCCCGCACGGTCCATAAAGGCGATGTGCCGTTCCGCATCCCATTCGGGCAACGGAAAGGTTTCTTCGAGTTCCGCACCATGCACCTTCAGTACCTCCCGATATTCGGGCAGGATGATGTGGGTGTGGAGATCGACCGTCTGACCGCAAAGAGAAACGGAGCCGAGCGAGATCCCCACAAACGACAAAGTGAACAATCTCTTTTTCATGTATTGAGCATATTACTCCATAAAGTTATGAATCCGGTTGGCGGGATTGAGCGGTGTCTGATCTGACAATACCAGTGATTTGACCATATCGAGCGTTCCCTGTTTGTATTTCTGAAAATGTCCGGAAGCTATGTGCCTGTCGTAAGCCTCCCTGCTTGCATATGTTTCAAGAATGGTTATTTTACAGGGATTTTCCTTTTCGCCGAGAGCATACATGGTCAATACACCGGGTTCGGTGCGCAGGGAGATTTCACCTACCTCTGTCACATATTTCATGTATTCATCGAGGAACTGCGGATAGACTTCGATTTTCGACAGGCGCACGATAGCGTCGGCAGCCATCTCTTCCTTGGCGCACATGCCCGGCTGTCTGGACGAATGCGTTCCCCGGTCTGCCCTGCCGCATGATACCAGACCGAACAGGAGTAGGGCGGTTAATAGATTTTGTGCCATATTGAACTTTTCCATCATCATGTCATTGTTTTTCAAATCTTACGTTACATTCTCTGTCTCTTGCAGCAGTCTGCTTGCCCACAATTAGATTGACATTCAGGGATGTGGCATTGGGCGTATCCGGCTTTTCACGACTTGTGCCAAGACTCTCCAGCCATTGTGGAATGCGTGTCTCCATATTGCCCAGCGTCCCGGAGGTGAGCAGCAGCGATTCCTCAAACATGGCATCGGGCACAAGCGTTGCCGCATCTCTTTCGGAAGTGCTTATGCCGCTACTCCCGCTACTGGCAAAGAGGGCGATATGTTTCCCGGCCAACAAGTCGGCGTGGTTGTGCAGGAATGCCTGCATCGGCGTGGCAATATGGCTGTACCAGATGGGATAGCCGATGAACACGATGTCATACTCATCGAAACTTTCCACGGATGTGGTGATAGCCGGATAATTGCCCTGTTCGATAGCATCCAGTTCCGCTTGCGCCCGGTCGAGCATTGCGTTGTAATCATCCTCGTAAGGCGTTTCCGGCTCTACCACTATCATATCGCAATCCAACGTGGCCTGAATGGTCTGCGCCATACGCTCGGTATTGCCCGTACGGGAGCAATAGAGGACGAGATATCTACCGTTGCCTCCCTCCACATTTCCGCCTTCTTCATTGTTGCCTTCATTACCTTCTCCCTCATCATTTTCTTCGGGAGTGGTCTGTTCCTGTTCGTCCAGTGTCGGGTCATCTTCGCTACATGCCGCTGTCAGCATAAGTGTTGCCAATAGCATCATTGGGATTAAAAACAACTTTTTCATATTCTTTAATTTATTGATTCTTATTACGATACAAAGATACGGCAGCACAAGACGAAGCGGGATAGACATATCCTCTGCGTTTATACCAATTTTACTGAAAATGAACGGACAAAAAAGAAACAGTGCCTATCAAAAACTGACAAACACTGTCTCCGGAGTTCTTTGATAAAGAATCTGTTATTTATACGATTCCCGGTAGATATTCACAATATCCTCGTCCGTCATCTGCACACGGTCGCTGGTAAACATCACCCCCATCACTTCGCGCGTGTTGCGCATCAGCGTCTCGGACTCGTCGGGCGTGATGCCGTAGTCGGACATCTTCAGGTCGGCCACGCCGCATGCCTCCTGCAGACGGGTGAGGGCCGTGAGGAAATCTTCGGGTTTCGAGGCGTCGGGCATCCCCATGACCTGCGCCATGCGGACGAAGCGCTCGTCGCAGGCATGGTGCTCGATGAAGTATTTGTAGTAGGCCCGGCTGATCATGATCAGCCCTGCGCCGTGGGGCAGTGCCGGATGATAGGCCGAAAGGGCATGCTCCAGCGCGTGTTCGCTCGTGATCAGCGTAAGGCACATCACCACGCCCGACAGCGTATTGCCGAAAGCCACGTGGGTGCGGGCCTCCATGTCCTTGCCGTCCCTTACGGCGCGGGGCAGGTATTTCGCCAGATTCTCGATGGCCGTCAGGGCGTACATGTCGCTCATCAGATTCGCCCCCCGGGCAATGTACCCTTCGGTGCTGTGGAACAGGGCATCGAAACCCTGATAGGCCGTGAAGGTCGGCGGCACGCTGGCCATCAGTTCCGGATCGACGATCGAGAGAACCGGAAAGAGCGAGACATCGCCTACGAACGCCTTCTCGAAGCTCTCCTCCCGGGTGATGACGCCCGAGTTGTCCGTCTCCGAGCCCGTCCCGGCCGTGGTGGTAATGGCGACGATAGGCAGCGGCCGGACGGCGATCGGTTTGCCCTTGCCCGAACCGATGGGCACATAGTCCCAAAGCTCGCCGTCGTTGGTCGCCATCACGGCAATGGCCTTGGTGCAGTCCATCACGCTGCCGCCACCCAATGCCACGAGGAAATCGCAGTCGTGTTCGCGGGCAACTTTCGCTCCGGCCTCGACATTGCTGACCGTGGGGTTCGGCATCACGCCGTCGAACACCGCCGTCTCCACGCCTGCCTTGTGCAGCTGCTCCTCCGTGCGGGCGAGATAGCCGTTGGCACGGGTCGACTTTCCGTTGGAGATCACGATCAGGGCGCGGCGTCCCGGCATCGGTTGTTCACTCAGTTTGTTCAGTATCCCTGCCCCGAACATTACGCGGGTAGGAACGTACATGTCGTACGTAAGATTCGTTTCCATTATTCTTATCAATTAAATGTTATCGTATTCTCATTTGTCAATCTGGCTCTCCGTGAACGGATCGGCACGGTGTCCCATCAGGTCTATTTTGGCATAGGCTGCATCGAACTCTTCCATTTCATAGGGAGTCAGCCGCACGGATGCCGCACCGAGAAAATCATCCAGATGGTCGGGATTGGTTGTACCGGGTATCGGAGCAATCCACGGCTTGCGCGAGAGCATCCATACCAGGGCGAACTGCGCCGGGGTTACGCCCTTGCGTTTCGCCCATTCTTCCACAAGATGAACCAACGGCATATTGTGCTTTAACGCTTCGGGTTGGAATTGCGGCAGGTTGTAGCGGCGATCGTCCTTTGGGAAACGGCTGTTCTCATTAATAGTTCCGGTAAGGAATGCACGACCCAGTGGGCAATAAGGTACAAAGCCGATCCCTAATTCCTGAAGTGTGGGGAATATCTTGGTTTCCGGCTCACGCCACCAGATGGCATACTCGCTCTGCACCGCCGAAAGCGGACATACGGAGTGGGCCCGACGAATGGAGCGGGCGCTGGCCTCGGATAATCCCCAGTGCAACACCTTGCCTTCCTGCATCAGATCTTTTACTACGCCGGCAACATCTTCCATCGGCACGTCCGGATCTACACGGTGCTGATAGAGCAGGTCAATGTAGTCGGTGTGCAGACGGCGCAGCGAGCCTTCCACGGCCCGACGGATATGGTCGGGACGGCTGTTCAGGGCGGTCGGCTGCCCCTCTTCCACGCCGAACCCGAACTTGGTTTCGATCTTCACCTTGTCGCGGAAGGGTGCGACGGCTTCGCCCACCCACTCTTCGCTGGTATAGGGCCCGTACACCTCCGCCGTGTCGAACAGCGTGACCCCTTGGTCGTATGCCCGGCGGATGAGGGCTATCATCTCTTTCTTCTCGTATTTTCCGCCGTAATAGCCCACCATCGGCAGGCAGCCCAACCCTATGGCGGAAACCTCCATTCCGCCGAGATTCCGGTGTTCCATATCCTTGCCCGTTTCCCGGTTGCCGGATAACTCATTTGGCCTGCTCTTCCCTGCAGGCCTTGCAGATGCAAATACCCGTCCTATGCCTGTCATTGTTCCGGCTGCCGCCAGAGCATAGCCGGTCGCTTGTTTCAGAAAATCTCTTCGATCCATAATCTCCCGATTTTAATCTCCATGCAAAGGTAGTGCGGTACGGATAAAATGTCCGTAACGATAACTCGGGGGTGTCTACCCGTTTTACAGAAAGTGGATTTTGTCGTTACCGACAGCCCCGACCCCCCCCCATGGAGGATGCGGGGCGGCGTCAGGATGATGTCCGATTCCAACATCCTGATTTGCTTGTGTTTCAATTGTTTATAGTGTGCCTGACGGGTATGGTCAAACAGTCCGCAACGTGCATGCTGTCCACCCTGTGTATGATGCCCCTTGACTACCTGGACTGTTTGGCTTCAGATTCTTTCGGATCGAGATCCTCAAGTCGGATTTCGCCAGATCGATCATCGTCTCCAGAACGGCGCAGCGCATTTGCTCCGGTTTGAGTCGGGCCGAAGTTCCTGGATGCGCTGAGCCATCTGTTCGTGGGTAAGGTAGAGCTTGTTCATGGATGGGCTGAGGATGGATACCGCCTTAAGGGCAATGTTCCCTGACGAATGGACAACTTTCCCGGAAATTCATGCCGATAAAGCCGGGACCAGCGGCTGACATTGGCGGCACAGGTATTGAATTCCTTGCCGATCCCAACATGGATCTGTTACCTGTGTAGGTAGGCCTTGGCGATCATCCGTCGGAAGGGTCAACGGTTGTTGCGCCGGATCTTTTCGTGGTAGAAGTAGTTGACCACGACGGGATGGCCCTTTTCGGAACGGCCGTACGGCAGGTCATTCACGCGATACGGCAGTCTGTTTGCGGCGGCATAGTCGGCCATTTGCCGTTCGAGTGCCTGCCAGTAGTCTGTCCGGCGGCGGTTGTAGATCTCCTCGTAGAGCGGCACCAGCTCGGGATGTTTCTCGCGGATATAGTCCATGATCGTCGCCTTGAACGCTCCGCGCAGGTTGAGATTTTCGAGCCAGACGAGGTCGGCGAAATCTTTCACCCGTTCGATGATGGCCTTCGGGTCGGTGATGCCCGGGAAGATCGGAGAGACGAAGCAGACGGTGCGGATGCCCGCCTCGTAAACCTGTCGCATGGCTTCGAGGCGCCGCTCGATACTTACCGCGAGGTCCATGTCGGCTCGGAACCTCTCGTCGAGCGTGTTGACTGACCACGAAACGGTCATATGCGGAAACGTGCGCAGCAGGTCCAAATCGCGCAGTACGAGATCCGACTTCGTGCAGATCATGATCTCGGCCGTCGTACCGCGCAGCTCCTCAAGCAGGTGACGCGTGCGCCGGAACTGTTCCTCGAAGGGGTTGTAGCCGTCGGTTACCGAGCCGATGACGATGCGCTGTCCGTCGAAGCGATGCGGATTGCCGACGGGCTTCCAGTGCTTGACGTCGAGAAACGAACCCCAAGGCTCGGTGTGGCCCGTGAAACGCTTCATGAACGAGGCGTAGCAATACTTGCAGGCGTGGGGACACCCCACGTAGGGATTGACCGAATAGCCGCCAACGGGCAGCGAGGATTTGGTCATGACGCTCTGCACATCGATGTCGCGGATGATCTCCTCTTGCTGATTCATATTTAGCATGTTTTATGTGATATATCGTCGCGGGTTTTTACGTAAGACCTACCGTATGTGGACTCCATGATGCCGTTTTGATAAATAATTTAGGTAAGCGTCCGGTCTCGATGCCGGCAGGATCCAATCTCTTCGGCACGGATGTGGCTTATAGATAAAGTTCGCAAGCCTTCCGCTCCGCGCAGACCTTTTTGAGCATCCGGCCTGCCAGTGCCAGCATCAGCCGGTTGACTCGTCTGGCGTCGTGGGGACAGATCGCCACGCACCGCATGCAGGAGATACAGCACTGCTTGTCCACCCGCCTCGGATCCTGCGGATCGATAGCTCCGACAGGGCACTTTGCCGCACATGCGCCGCACTTCACGCAGGCGCGCGTCGCCTTGGGTACGATGCCGGCACTGGCAGCCTTGCGGTAGGGGCGGTTCCCCGGAATTTCAGGTTCATCGAGGGAGCCCTGGTCGAGTTTCTGACGAATCTGTGCGGCAAAATCCCGCAACGTCGCTTCGTCCTCCGCATCGGGACGCCCCGTGGCATATTGGCGGGCGATCGAATGCTCGGCTATGGCCGCTACGGCTGCTACGACCTTGAATCCGGCCCGGCAGGCCGCATCCCGCAGCTCCACCAACGTGTCCTCATAAGCACGGTTCCCGTAGACGCAGACCAGAATGGCCCGGGCCCCGTTTCCATGCAGGGCCTCCAGCCGCTCTGCGGCGACGGTCGGGACACGTCCGCTGTAAGAGGGCACGGCGATCAATGCCACATCCTCCCGGGTCAGTGCTACGCGGCCGAAATCGGCATCGCGCGCCGACAGATCGACCCAAACCGTCTCATCGGCCAGCGCCTGGCTCAAGATCGTTGCTACTCGCTTCGTTCCGCCCGTCGGGCTGAAACAGATTCCATGCATTTTCATATTCTGTATGTGTTACATCCGAATGATCACCTTCCCATTGATCGGTCCTTCGGCCACGAGCCGCAGGGCGTCGTTGATCTGATCCAGCGAGAAACGATGCGGGTCAATGGTCGGCGTGATATGGTTTTGCTCGACGATCTCCGTGATCCGCCGCAGCTGTTCGCCATCGGAATGCACGAAGAGGAAGCGATACTCCTTGCCCTGACGGCGGGCCGCCCGGTCGTATTTCATTCCGGCCAGCGTGAAGAGGGCCCGTTTGTACCAGGGGAAGCCGCTTCGCCGGGCAAACTCCCCGTTGGGGGTGGCCCGTAGACTTAGTAATCGTCCGCCCGGCTTCAGCACCGAGAGTTCGTGTTCGAATTCGCCGGTTCCGAGCGTGTCGATGACCAGATCAACCCCCGACAGCACTTCCCAATAGTTTTCCCGGCGGTAGTCAATATAACGTTCGACGCCCATGGCCAGAAACTGTTCACGCGCGCGTTCATTGCCCGTCACCAGCACGCGAAGACCCAGCGTCCGGGCAATCGGCACGGCCATCTGCCCGAAGCTGCCCGACCCGCCGGGAATGAGCAGTGTCTGTCCGGCGTGTGCCTCCAAAACTTCGACCAGCCCCTGCCAGGCGGTCAGGCCGGTGAGCGGTATGGCCGCTGCCACATCGAACGCATACCCCGCAGGCATCTTTGCCACGGCCGTCTCCGCTACGGCAACATATTCGGCAAAGGCACCGATCCGCTCCAGCGGCAACCGTGTGTAGACGGCGTCACCCGGCTGGAATGCCCGAACGTGGCTTCCAACCCGCTCGACGATGCCCGAACACTCGTTTCCCAGCGTCTGCGGCAGCCGGTAATCCTGAATCAGCCGGATGCTTCCCGAGGCAATCAGCAGCTCCAGCGGATTGACGGCCGCTGCGCGCACCTTGATCAGCACCTCATTGGCCGCCGGCTCCGGAACGGGAGCCTCGCGGACGACGAGTTGCCCTCTTTTTGCATAGTGATCCAATTGTGCAGTTTTCATACTATCATTCGTTTTTCCCGTTTTTCGAAAGGTGAGCCTGCCTGCGATCCCGCATGACGTCATCCATGTTCTCCACGGCCCACGTGAGCAGTTCCTCGAGAATCGGGCGCAACGTTTCGGCACGCGACGTGAGAGCATACTCCACCCGAGGCGGAACTTCCGCATAGAGTGTTCGCGAGATGTAACCATCCTCTTCGAGCGTGCGGAGGGTTGTTGCGAGCATCTTCTGCGAGATGTCGGGCATGGCCTGCTTCAACTCCGAAAAACGCAACTTTCCCGACCGTGAGCGTGCCAGCAGGAAAAGGGTCAGCAACGCCCATTTATCGCAGAGTCGTGCCAGAATGTTCCTCACCGGGCAGGCCGGGAACATGGCGTCCTCGATGGTTGACCGTTTCATCGTTACAGTTTGTTAATGAGTAGTGTACCCTTGTCGCTTTCCCGGCCTTTTGCCGTTTGGCTATCGGGGAGCAGATCGTGTCGGAGTGCAAAGATATTAATAGTTTCTTTTGTATACTGAATATATTTTATATTTTGATACAAATAGAACAACTTGTCGGACTTTTTCGCGAAATACGGTTAGTCCGCAACTCCTCGACTGAACGTCGACTCATTAGAACGGATATCCGATGGCCAGATGGAATCCCAACCCGTCCTTGAAACTTGAAATGTTGTAGTACCCCTTTTTGTCGGGATTCGGATAGGGTGTGTGGATTCCTATGCCGAGGTCGGCACGCAGTACCAGATAGCTGATGTCGTAGCGCAGGCCGAAGCCTGTTCCGAGGGCGATGTCATTGAAGAATCTCTTGCCGTTAAGCGCCGCCCCCGGACGCAGCGGATCGTTTTTCAGCAGCCAGATGTTTCCGGCGTCGAGGAATACCGCTCCGTTGAGTCGTCCGAGGATGCCGAAGCGCAACTCGACATTGGCCTCCAGCTTGAAGTCTCCCGTCTGGTCGAGGTATCCGTTCCGGTCATCGGCAGGCGGACGATAGCTTCCGGGACCGATCGAGCGCACGGTGAAGGCGCGAATGCTATTGGCTCCGCCGATGTAGAACTGTTCGCTGTAGGGCATCACTTCGGAATTCCCGTAGGCGTAGCCGACCCCCACCAGAAAGCGTGTTGCCAGCCAGGTGTTACCGTTTCCGAGACGATGGTAGAAGCGCATGTCGCTCTCCTCCTTGAGGAATTGCGAGTAGCGGTTCCCGAAGAGTTGCCGGGGGCGTTTCTCTCCGAAGGCTCCGAGAATGCCCGAGAGGATGTTTCCTGCCGAGGTGAAGGTGTTTTGCCAGAAGAATCTCCGGTTGCCCGAGGCGCCGTAGAGTTTGTCGAAGGTGTAGGTGTAGAGGATGGCCGGGACGAACTGGTCGCGGAAACTCAACGCAATGGTCGGATTGGCCTCCATCGTTTCGTCGAAGGCCTTTGTCGTGTGCAGCAGCTTGTTGTAGGTCAGCTTGAAGAGTGTCAGGGCGTGTGTGCTGTATGCCGACGTGCGGAAGTTGTATCCGGCCGATCCTCCGAAGGAGATCATCCGGAAGTAGTCGGGGCGGTTCATCAGATCAAGCCCCAGCTGAAAGGCTGTGCTTCCGGAGCGACTCGCGAACCGTCGGGCCCTGCGCAGCAGAAGCAGCCGTGGAATGTCGAGCGTGGCGTTCAATCCCAGTTCGTAGGAGTTCAGCCGGGAGTCCTTGCCTCCGGAGTTTCTGTTTCCCGTCTGCCATTCGTACGACCCGTTGAGCTTCAGGGCGAGGACCTCGCCGCCGCGGAAGAGGTTGTTGTTGCTGACTTTGAGGGCGATGCCGGGTCCGAGGAAACTGTTTGACTTCGATACCACGTCGGTCTCGATATCGGCCGACATCGGCAGATCGAACTGCGCGTCGATGCGTATGTCGAGCGAATCGACGCCGCTGAGCGAGTCGATCACCGGGACGCTGAGATTCACGTAGCGGAAAATTCCCAACTTGTTGAGCTCCGTGACGGTGTTGCTCTGCGCATCGACGGTGAAGAGCTGGCCGGGCCGTATGGCGAGCGATTGTTCGAGGATCCGCGGACGGATCTTCATCGGACGTTGTGCGAGGAGCGTCGTGCCGTGCAGCTGCAGCGTGTCGGTCTTCCCGGCTTCGGCATTCGTCAGTTGCACGGTCACCGTGCGGATGTGGTACGGACGGAGCGCCTGGGGCGGTGTTGCGGCGTTGAGACGCAGCCGGATATCGGCACGCCGTCCGCCGCCGGTCGTGTCGGCCTGATATTCGAGGTATTGGGGACGGAAGTAGTAGTATCCGCGGTTGCGCAGCACGTCGGTGATTCGCTG
Source organism: uncultured Alistipes sp. (assembly GCA_944321765.1). Taxonomy (GTDB): domain Bacteria; phylum Bacteroidota; class Bacteroidia; order Bacteroidales; family Rikenellaceae; genus Alistipes. Next base: position 43,060 of record CALUMQ010000034.1, on the reverse strand, counting down.
TCGCTCGGCCACGAGCGTATCGAGATTGTACTGCGCGCCGGTGCACAGCGGCGAGGTGCCGCGCAAACTGTCGACCAGCCGTCCGATCTCTCCGTCGAGCGTCGGATAGCTGATTGATCCGTAGCAATAGGGCGGTGCGATGCGGAGCGTGTAGTCGACCTTAGCCTTGAGCCCCTTTTTGCGATAGAGCAGCTCGCTCGACGCCTGCGATCCGAAGTATCCGAAATTTCCGAGGGCCTGTTCGGCCACCTTGGCGCGCAATGCCGGCTGCACCTTCGAGATCAGCACGGGCTCTTTGGCCAGACGTCTGTAGAACCAGTATTTGAATCCTTTCTCCCTGGGGGTGTAGAGGTAGTTGTAGGCCCAGAGTCCGATGGGCAGGGGCGTGCGGAGATAGGGGGTGTAGAGCGGATTGTTCGGAGCCACGGAGAGCGGCTGCCGGGCGGCGCTCTCGGCCGCCGGGGAGAGTACGACGCCCGAGTCGGGCTCGATGCGGATCTTCTTCACTCCGGTGTAGAGCACCTCGCCCTCCGGCAGGCGCCGGGTGGTGGAGCAGGCGGCCGCGAAAAGCAGCAGACCGCACAGGAGGCGTCGCGATATGTCATTGCGGGTCGGAAGCATTGCCGTTCAATTTTTTGTCCTGACGACGCTGTGAGCGGAAGAGATCGCCCAGACGCGACATTTTCTTGCGCAGGATGAATCCCACGCCGGTTTCGGTAATCTCTCCTTCGAGAATGCTTTCGTAGCCCGTGTGACGGAACACGCGCAGGAACATGTTGCCGCGTTTGGTGAGCAGATACTCGAGCGAGATGTCGTCGATCATGTTCTCCTTGAGGTTCTCCGAGGGGTCGGCACCGGTGCTGAACTTGCCGCCGATGATGATCTGCACACGGTCTCCGAAGAGTTTCTTCGAGAGACGGTACGAATAGTCGGTCCGTGCGCCGTTGGGATCGGTCTGGTCGTAGGAGTCGATCCCGAAACTGAGATCCACACCCTTGAGCGAGTTCTGCGCCCATTGGTTCAGCTCCTTTTGCACGAAGGCGTTGAGCGGATTCTCGGTGTTCACCTTTGCGGTGGTTCCCGGACCGGTGTAGGTGTTGTATATGAGCAGGTTCATGGCCTGCATGGCTCGTTGCTGCTCGGTGAGCGACTGCAGCTGGTTCTGCATCGTGAGATCCTCGGGGGCCGCGAGTCCGAACGAAATTGCCAGGTCGTTGAGCGAGTTGCGGATGTTGACCGATATTTCGAAATTCACCGACCGGGACTGCCCGTCGTCCGCAGCGACGCTGGCCCGCACGGTCTCCGTGGCCGTGATGTCGAACGACGGATCGGCGATGTCGCCCGTCCAGTCGACGTAGCTTCCCGGACGAATGGCGAAGATCTTCTGCGAGATGACCGGCGGGTTGTAGCGCACCGATCCGCCCGAGAGGGTGTACCGTCCCGAGAAGGAGACATCGCCCAGGGGGTTCATGGCGTAGGAGAGATTCCCGCCGCCGCGCAGATCGATGCGGTTACTGCCGTCGGCGGAGAGATCTACGCCGAGTGCCACGTCGCTGCTGATGTCGACATTCATCAGCATGTCGAGGCCTCCGACACGCAGCGGTGCCGCAGGAGCGGCGGGCTCTGCGGCATCCACCTCGTCGAACGACACGAACGACACGACATCCTGCGACGTCTGTCGGATCTCCGTCGGAGCATCCTGCATCACGTAGTTGATCTCCGTACCGCGGAGCAGGGCGATGTTTCCGCGTATGGCCATCCGGTCGAGCGCTCCGCGGGCCGATGCGTCGAGGTTGAGGTACCCGGTTCCGTAGACGGCCGTACGCTCCTTGCGTGCGACGTTGAGGAACTGGAAGTTCCGGGCCCGGAGCTGCAGGTTGGCGGATGGAATTCCGGGATCGGAGAGATCGATCACTCCGTCGATGGTCAGCGGATTGTCGTTGGGCGGGAGGATGGTGAAACGGTCGAAGGCGATGCTTGCTCCGGCAATGCGGATCGTATCCTGAGCCAGCCTGAACGACGTGCCGATCATCGGCACGCGGAGTTGCGTCTGTGCGAAGCGTATTCCTCCGTCGAAGCGGGGCTTCTCCACCGATCCTTCGACATGCACCCATCCGTCCAGGGCGCCGCTCAACCGGAGCAGCTCCTCCGGGAGAAAGGCGTTGAGACGTTGCAGCGGAAAGGCGTTGATCGATCCGCGTATGTCGAGCGGCTCGTTCTCTTCGTCTTGGTCGTCTCTGTAAACCCCCTCTGCGGCGACTACTTCGTCTCCGTCGAGAGTGAAGTGCACGCCACCCGAGTGCCCGTGTCCTCGGGCATAGTCGGCCTTGAGAAGTACATCTCCGAAGCGTTGGTTGTCGTAACTCAGTTCATCGATCGCAAGCGATGTACGGAGATTCAGCGAATCCGCCGCAAATCCTAACGTAACCTCCGTTGCGAGCGTGCCTCCGAGCGGTGGGGCCGCGGGGAGCATCCCGAGCGTGCGTGCGATGTCCAGCCCGGCGATGTCGAGCCGGACGGCTCCGGGCAGTCCCGGAATCTCCACCGTATGGATCCCGAGGCGCTGTGTGCCCCGCGACAACTCCAGATCGGCCCGCAGCTCCCGGTCGAATCCGTAGGTGACGTAGTTCCCGGGATTGACCTGCCAGGTTCCCAGATCGGGCAGCACGCGCAGCGTTGCCTCCCGGTCGTTCCACGCCACGCCCACTCCGAAACGTACGGGAACCTCGCCCGGCGCCTGCCGGTCGAAACGTACCTGGAGATCGTGGCCTGCGGCATACGCCTCGACGACACTCCGCGCCAGCGAGTCCTTTCCGTGCGGTCGGTCTGCCACCTCCATCCGGGCATTCAGCCCCTTGCCCTGCTGCCATAGCCCGACGGCGAGGGTGTCCAGCGCAAAGGATGCCGCCGAGAGCCCGTCGATTCGTATTTGTATCTGGAACGGGCGTGAGGAGCCATTCCCTCCGTCGATGGCCAGCCGCTCGAACGACAGCTGCTTCGTGCGCAGGAAGTTGTTAACGATGTTCTCCTCCCCGGCTGCCGCTTCCAGCCGGAATGCCGGAAGCAGGGGCTGCAGCTGTTCCATGTCGATGCCCCGGGGTCCGATCTGCCCGCGAAGCGTGTCGATGCTGCGGGCCAACGCCTCCGAGAGGCCGTCGAGCGTTGCGGGAGAGCCGAACGAAAGCTGAAAATCCCCCGAGTAGACTCCGAGATGCGTTCCCGATGGTGCCGTTGCGAATTGCACTCCGGTCGGACGAATCGGACTCTCGCCCGCAGCTCCGTGGAGCATGATCTCCGTGAGATCGACGCGGGCCGCCATGCTGTCTCTGGCCGTGATGCAGCCCCGGGCGTCGAGTGCGAACGACCCTCCGATCGAATCGGCCGTCACGCCGAGAGCCGCCAGATCGAAACGCTGCACCACTCCCTTGATGCCTGCCTCCTGCCGTTCGGCGGAGAGCGCTCCGTCGAGAGCCAGCTCCATCCGCAGGGCTTCGTCGCTGTCCGCCACGCGTCCGTTGATCCGCCCCTGCTCCAGACGGGCCTGCAACTCCAAACCTCCGAAGTTCCGCCCGCGGAACTCAAATCGTTCCATGGCGGCCATAATCTGCGCGCGGGTGTTTCCGTTGAACGGATCGAATCCTGCGCCTCGGCCGTCGATCCTCAGATCGACCCTGCCCAGCGAATCGTGGGGCAGTATGCTTCCCAGAGGGAAACTGTCGCATTGTATCACAACGCCATATTGCTCCCGCGCGGGGTCGAACGTTCCGTTCGTTGAGAGACGCCCACCGAGAAGCTCGATGACCTGATTTGCAGCATACGCTCCCTGCCGCATTCGGGCCTCGCCGTGCAGATCAATGCGCGCCGGGATGGCAATCCGATGGCGCAGCGCGCTGTCGGGCAACATGGCCTTGAGAAATCCCATCCTGCGGAACGACCCTTTGTACCGCAGCGCGGCATCCGTTTGCTCCGGACGGGGAAGCCCCCTGACGGCCCCTTCGGCCGTGAGTTGCGCATGCCCGGGCATCGATACCTCCATTCGGAGACGATTCAGGTCGCCAAGCCTCCCGACGGTCTCCGCCGAACATTGGAGCCGCTTTCCGCGCAGCGCCGGCTGACCGAGTCCGGATACGAGGAGTGCCGCTTCGTCCAGACTGACGTCTGCCGAGACCCGGGCTGCAAGTCCCGCTGCCGGATCAAGTACAGTCAATCCGCCTCCGGCCCGCACATCGGCCCGGAGCTCCGATTGCGGGGTGACGATCCGCCATCCCGAGAGCAACAGACTGTCGGCATTCACCGTAACACCTCCGTGGAGCTCCTTTACCGTGAGCCCCGAACGCTCGATAAAACTCATTCGTACAATCTGCAGGTCAATCTCCGCTCCGTACGAGCGGAGCGAATCGATCTCCAGCCCGAGCCCCGATACCTCGATGGCTTCCGGGTCGAATCCCTTGCCCGGACGGTGCCCCGCCACGGCATATTCCGCGCGGTTCCCGATCAGCTCGATCTTCGCTACGCGGACGTCCCACGGGGCGGACTCCGGTTCTCCGGCCTCCGTTGTGCCGCCTGTCGAACTCTCCTTTGTTTCTGCCGGCCCTGCCGCTGAACTCTCCCTGCCGGAGTCAGCTGCTTCCACGCTCTTTCCGGTTGCCGGAATCCGATAGACATAGGATCCGCGGTCGAGCGATACCCTCCCGACATCGACCTGTTGAAGCCCCATGTCGACACGACACTGCTCGACGGCGGCATCGGCCAGACGGACGTCAATCTCCGTCGGCCCGGGCTCCAGACGCAGCCCGACAGCCGTATTTTCGATGTTGAGACTTTCGACGCCGATTCTCCACGGTGCCGCCGTCTCTGCGGAATCACTCTTCTCGACCGCAGGGGAGGACCGGAGCGCCAGTGCTACGTCGCCGTCCGTCAACTCAACGTCGCGAATTTCTATGCTGTTGGTTTTCAGATCGACGCGATTCGTGCGGAGCGCCACCTCCCCGATTGATCCCCGGAGCGCCATTCCAGCCAGCGAGTCGTTGTAGTTCAGGCGTGTCCCGACGAGCTCCAGCCGTCGGACCGCGACCTCCCGGCGGATCAGCGGCAGCGGCGCGACATCGACGGCAAACCGTTGACAGGCGAAGAGCGTGTCACCCTCACGGGCGAGCGCCGTCTGCGTGATGACCAGCCGCAACGGATACCGAAGCCGGATACTTCCGATCGAGAGCTCCATCCCGAGGTGTCGTGCCACCTGCTGCTCGGCTTGCCGGCGGATGTAGTCCTGAATGGCCGGAATGTAGAGCATCCCCCCGATCAGAAATGGCAGCACGAGCAGTACGAGCAGTGTCCGTAGAGTATATTTGAGCAGTTTTTTCAGCATTCGGAGTGATCCGCCGCCCCTTCGGCCCGGGATTTTATCTTTCTGGACTTTTCACGGCGGGTAGGCGGCGGCATCGGGAACGAAAGATACAAAAAATCTTCCAAAGTGCACGGCGTCGTTCATCAAACGCATTCCGACTGTCGTGTGGAATCCCGAGTGCGGGATGTGGAGAGAATTGCATGTATCGTATCGAAACCTGTTGTATTTCGAATAAAAACTTCGCGATACCCTGTTGCATTTCGAGAAAAAGTTTTAACTTTGTATGTCTTCAGCCCGCCAACCTCGGACAACCTTCGATACTCGGGCCTGATGGATACGTAACCGACTAACTACCAACATTTATGGACCAATACATCTTGTCGCTCGACCAGGGTACGAGCAGCTCGCGGGCCATTGTTTTCGACCATAAGGGTCAGATCTGCTCGATGGCGCAGCGTGAATTCCCGCAGTATTTTCCCAAACCCGGATGGGTGGAACACAACCCGCACGAAATCTGGGCGTCGCAGGCATCGGTGATTGCCGAGGCGATCACCTCGATTGACATCAACGGTCTGAATATCGCCGGAATCGGCATCACGAACCAGCGGGAGACGACCATTGTCTGGGATGTGGAGACCGAGGAGCCGATCTACAACGCCATCGTGTGGCAGGACCGCCGCACGTCGGAGTACTGCGACCACCTGAAGGCCGAGGGCCATACGGAGTTCATCCGTTCGAAAACGGGACTGATTGTCGATGCCTATTTCAGCGCCACGAAGATCAAGTGGATTCTCGACAACGTTCCCGGAGCGCGGGCCCGCGCCGACAAGGGAAAACTCCTCTTCGGTACGGTCGATACGTGGCTGATCTGGCGCCTGACGCGCGGCGAGGTGCATGTGACCGACGTGAGCAACGCGTCGCGTACGATGCTCTTCAACATCCATACGCTGCAGTGGGACGAGGATCTGCTGAAACTCTTCGATATTCCGCTGTCGATGATGCCCGAGGTGAAGTCATCGAGCGAGATCTACGGACACACCAAGACGACGATCTTTGCCCACAAGGTTCCCATTTCCGGCATTGCGGGCGACCAGCAGGCGGCATTGTTCGGCCAGATGTGCACGGAGCCCGGTTCGGTGAAGAACACCTACGGCACGGGCTGCTTCCTGCTGATGAACAGCGGCGACCAGCCCATCCTGTCGAAGAACAACCTGCTGACCACCGTGGCATGGAAGATCGGCGAGACGGTGAACTATGCGCTCGAAGGCAGTATCTTCGTCGGCGGATCGGTCGTGCAGTGGCTGCGCGACGGACTGGGCATCATCCGCTCCTCGTCGGAGGTCGAGGCGCTGGCCTCGACGGTGCCCGATACGGGCGGAGTCTACTTCGTTCCGGCATTGACGGGGCTGGCCGCTCCCTACTGGGATCAGTACGCCCGGGGCTCGATCAGCGGCATCAGCCGCGGCACGACGGCGGCGCACATTGCACGCGCGGCGCTCGAGGGCATCGCCTTCCAGACGTACGACATTGTCGGAGCCATGCAGCGTGACTCGGGCATAGCACTCAAGGAGCTGAAAGTTGACGGAGGTGCCGCGCGGAACAATCTGCTGATGCAGTTCCAGGCCGATCTGCTGGGTACGAAGGTGATCCGCCCGCGGGTGACGGAGACCACGGCTCTGGGAGCCGCCTACCTTGCCGGACTGGCCGTAGGCTACTGGACCGATCTTGATGAAATTCGCCGTCAGTGGCAGGCCGAATCGACGTTCGAGCCGACCTCCGACCGTTCGGGAATTGCCCGTGCGATCGAGGGGTGGGAGGATGCCGTTCGGCGGATTCTGCATACGGAAACCCACTAAAAAACTTTGAATCATGGAGATCTCACTGTTTACCAAGTGCGTGTTCGAGTTCATCGGCACGCTGGTTCTGGTGCTGCTTGGCGACGGAGTCGTCGCCTCGAACGCCCTGAAGCGGTCCAAGGGAGAGAACGGCGGCTGGGTTGTCATTACGATGGCCTGGGGCTTTGCCGTGATGTGCGGCGTGCTGATCGCCGGACCCTACTCGGGAGCGCATCTCAATCCGGCGGTTTCGCTCGGTCTGGCTGCTGCCGGCACTTTTCCGTGGAGCTACGTCCCGGGTTATGTCATTGCACAGTTGGCCGGCGGATTCTGCGGGGCGGTGCTTGTCTACCTTTATTATAAGGATCATTTCGATGCCACGGACGATGCTCCGACGAAGCTCGGCGTCTTCTGTACGATGCCGGCCATTATGGATAAACCGCGGAATCTCTTCTGCGAGTTCCTGGGAACCTTCCTGCTGGTGTTCGTCATCCTTGCCATCGGCAACGAGCAGAATACGCCCGAGATCGGCATGGGCAGCCTGGGGAGTTTTCCCGTGACGATGTTGATCATGGCCATCGGCATGTCTCTGGGCGGCACCACGGGTTATGCGATCAACCCGGCGCGGGATCTTCCGCCGCGCGTGGCGCATGCCGTGCTGCCGATTCGCGGCAAAGGCCCGAGCGGCTGGGGCTACAGTTGGGTGCCCGTTGCCGGACCGCTTCTGGGTGGTCTTGCGGCAGCCTGCGTCTACGTATGTGTTTATACCTTCTGATTTTTTCCGATTCTGTAATTCTTTCTTCCTTCGGCCAGATTCTTTTCGGAGGTCTGCCGTATCAGAGCTCCGGACAGTATGGAATCCGGAGGTGAGAAATACGAAAACCCCTCTTCCGGAGTCCGGAGGAGGGGTTTCTCACACACAAACATTAACAATACAAACAATGCAATGGCTGAAAATCCGGGATCATTGTTTCAGTGGCAAAGGTCGTGTAAATCTACAGACGAAGCAATCGCCAAAATTAGGTATTTCGCATCGCCGGCAGAACTCTCTCTCGCGGACTGAAAAATTGCCGAGGAGCCATTTTTGTTTTGCAATTCAAAATAATGCACTATCTTTGCATGCGTATTCCCATCGGTCCGGATGTCCGTCCGGATTAGAAATCACACGAATCGAAAATTTAACGTATGCAGGATCAGAAAGCGCTGGAGGGGAAAAGCCTTGCCGAGTTGCGCGAAATAGCCAGAGCATTGGGCATCAAGAATCTCATGAGAAAGAAACGCGAATTGATTGCCGCGATTGCAGAAACGGACGCCTCCGCAGAGAGCTCCTCTGCGAAAGTTGCACCGCAGTCGTCGCCCTCGTCCGAGGCTGCGGAAGCTCCCGCTCCCCGTCCGAAATCGCCCCGTGGCCGCCGTCCGCGCCTTCCGAAGGGTGCGGAGCCCGCTGCTGAAACTCCGACGAACGAGATCGTCGCTTCGGATGCCGCACATGCTCCGGAGAAGCTCGAAGGAGTTTTCACGCCGGATAAACATGCAGACAACCAGGGTGATAAAAATACTGTAGACGCTTCCACAGCCGATGCTGCGACACATTCTGAGGCCGATGCGCTCAAGCCGGCCCCGAAGCGCCGCGGTCGTAAACCCAAGTCAGCACAGCCCGTTGCGGCATCTTCTGCCGTTGCAGGTTCCGAACCGGCTGCCGAGACTTCGCACCGAGAGACTTCGGACCCTGCTGCGACGCACGCGACGCCTTCCCGTCCGGCAGACTCCCCGACGGTGCGCACCCCGATGTCTCATGAGGAGGAGATCATCACGAAGGATGACTTCGCAGGCGAGATCGAGGGCGAAGGGGTGCTGGAGGTGATGCCCGACGGCTACGGATTTCTCCGCTCGGCGGACTACAACTATCTCAACTCTCCGGACGACATCTATGTCTCGCCGTCGCAGATCAAACTCTTCGGACTGAAGCCCGGCGATACGGTCAACGGATCGATCCGTCCGCCGAAGGAGGGTGAGAAGTACTTCCCGCTGGTACGGGTGAACGAGATCAACGGACTGAAGCCCGAATACATCCGCGACCGCGTGCAGTTCGAATACATGACGCCGTTGTTTCCGAGTGAGAAGTTCTGCCTGACGGGCAAGGGGCACAACAACCTTTCGACGCGCATTGTCGACCTCTTCTCGCCGATCGGCAAGGGCCAGCGTGCGCTGATCGTTGCCCAGCCGAAGACCGGTAAGACGATGCTGCTGCAGGCCATAGCCAATGCCATTGCCGACAATCATCCGGAGGTCTACATGATCGTGCTGCTGATCGACGAACGTCCGGAGGAGGTGACCGAGATGGCGCGCAACGTGAAGGCCGAGGTCGTGGCATCGACCTTTGACGAGCAGGCCTCGCGCCACGTGAAGGTGGCCGAGATGGTGCTTGACAAGGCCAAGCGCATGGTTGAATGCGGTCACGACGTGGTGATCTTCCTCGACTCGATCACGCGCCTGGCCCGGGCCTACAACTCCGTGCAGCCGGCATCGGGCAAGGTTCTTTCGGGCGGTGTCGACGCCAATGCGCTGCACAAGCCCAAACGCTTCTTCGGCGCGGCGCGCAATACGGAGGAGAAGGGCTCGCTGACGATCATCGCCACGGCACTGATCGACACCGGCTCGAAGATGGACGAGGTGATCTTCGAGGAGTTCAAGGGTACGGGCAACATGGAGTTGCAATTGGATCGCAAGCTGGCCAACAAGCGTGTCTATCCGGCCGTCGACGTCATTGCTTCGGGCACGCGCCGGGAGGATCTGCTGCTGCCGCGCGAGGTGATGAACCGCACGTGGGTGCTCCGCAAATACCTTTCGGACATGACGCCCGTCGAAGCCATGGAGTTCCTGCAGAAGCAGATGGGCATGACCGAGACCAACGAGGAGTTCCTCGCCACGATGAACCAGTAACCGATACTACAAGCCATGAAGAAACTGATCGTTCTTTGCCTGGGACTGCTGTTTGCCCGCGATACGTTCGCGTGGGGGCAGAAGGGCCATGACGTTACGGCCTATATTGCCGAATGCCACCTCACGCCACAGGCTGCGGCACGCGTTTCCGAGGTGCTTGGCGGCTACTCGCCGGTCTATTTTTCGAACTGGCTCGATTCGGCGAGCCACACGCCCGAATATGCCTATACGAAGACGTGGCATTACCTGAATGTTGACGAAGGGGAGACGCTCGAGAGCATGCCCCGGAATCCCGATGGCGACGTGCTGCAGGCTGTGACCGATCTTGTTGCCAAACTCAAGCGCGGGGGATTGACGCCCTCCGAGGAGGCGCTGAACCTGAAGATGCTGATCCACCTGGTCGGGGACATGCACTGCCCGATGCACGGGGGACACCTGAGTGATCTGGGCGGCAATCGGGTGAAGGTTCTCTATTTCGGCTCCGACACGAATCTCCATTCCGTCTGGGATACGTCGCTTGCGGAGTCTGCACACCGCTGGAGCTATACCGAGTGGCGCGAGCAGATCGACCGCCTGTCGGACGAGGAGGCTGCGGCGGAGGCTGCGGGCGGTCCGGTCGACTGGATGCGTCAAACGCTGGAACTCTGCACGGAGATCTACGCTTCGACGCCCGAAGGAATGAAGATTTCGTACGACTACGTGACGAAATACACGCCGGTTGTCGAACGGCAGTTCCTGCGCGGCGGACTGCGCCTGGCGCGCCTGCTGAACGAAATCTATGAGTGATCCGCATCAACGAAGTATCATCCCGATGGAAGAGTTCCGCAACGAAGATTTTTCACGCGATACTGCTTTGCAGGGCACGATCGATGCACTGCACGCCGAGTCGTGCTCGTGCGTGATCCTCCACCGCGGGGAGCGCTACGTATTCCGGCAGCGGGGTGTGCTCGACCTCTACCACCTGCTTGAGGAGCGGCCCGAACTGCTGCGCGAATCCTTCATTGCCGACAAGGTTGTCGGCAAGGCGGCTGCGGCGCTGATGATTCTGGGAGGTGTCAATGCCGTTTATGCCGACGTGCTGAGCCAGCCGGCACTTGCACTTTTCGCCGGCTCGCAGGTACGCGTGGGTTACGGATCTCTGGTGCCGCACATCATCAACCGCTCTCAGACGGGCTGGTGTCCGCTCGAAAGCCGCTGCTATGAACTGAAAACCCCCGAGGCGTGCTTTGACCGCATTGCGGCCTTTGTCGCGACGCTGCCGGCCTCCCGGACCGAAACCGATACCGATACGCCCCGTAAGACGGGTGAATAGAACTTCAAAAGACAAAACCTCATGCAAACGACTGCCGTAAGACTCTATTCGCTGGAGTATAAAGAGGCGAGGACCTACCTGTATGCCGGCCTGTTCGTTGTCGGCAATATCGTGCTGCCGCAGTTGTGCCACCTGCTGCCTGCAGGAGGGCCTACGTGGCTGCCGATTTACTTCTTTACGCTGGTGGGAGCATATAAATATGGCTGGCGCACGGGCCTGCTGACGGCCGTGGCTTCGCCTGTCGTGAACTCCCTGCTCTTCGGGATGCCGGCTCCGGCCGTTCTGCCTGCCATTCTGCTCAAGTCGTGCCTGCTGGCCCTGATTGCCGGCTGGACAGCTGCCCGTTTCCGCCGTGCCACGCTGCTTCTGCTGGCTGCTACCGTTGTAGTCTACCAGTTGCTGGGTTCGCTGGGCGAATGGGCTCTTGTGGGCGATTTCCACGCTGCCGTGCAGGATTTCCGTGTCGGACTGCCCGGCATGGCGCTGCAGATTTTTGGCGGCTGGGCCGTCCTCCGCTACCTGCTGCGCCGCTAAGACTGCAAGACCAGACAAAAGGGCACCCCGGAAATCCTGATTGTCCCGGGGTGCTCTTTCTTTAGTATCACGTGGCTGCTGGCGGACCGGTTGTGCGCGCCAGGCTTATTAAATGTTGCGAACGATCAGATGCCCGATCCCTGCGGCCAACAGTCCCAACGCGAAACTCAGTACGGGATATAATACGGCGTGGAGGAAGTTCCCGTCTCCGAGGAGCGCATAGTTTTCGTGCACGAAGGTCGAGAAGGTGGTGAATCCCCCGCAGAACCCCACGGTGAGAAACATTCGCAGGGCCTCGTTACCCACATGGTTGCGTTCGAAGAGCCCGTAGAGAATGCCGATGAGCAGGCATCCGGCCACATTGACGACCATGGTTCCCCAGGGGAACGAGGAGTTTGCGCTGCTCTGTACGGCCTGTGAGAGCAGATAGCGGGCCACGCCTCCGAGGAAGCTTCCGGCGCCAATGAAAAGGATGATTCTCAGCATGGACAAAAATTTTTCTCTGCAAAGGTAACTCTTTTTTGTCAATAGTGAATCTCCCGGGGGACACTCCACTCCGGCGATTACAGGAACGGGGACCTTCATCGAAGGTCCCCGTTCCTGTGCTGTAGCTTGTCTGTTCAGAATGCCCGCTGATTCAGTTGCCGATCCACCAGCAATCCGTCTGCCGGCTTCAGATCGGGCCGACAGTCGGTGCGTGCGCGGAAGCGTATGACCATCAGCGGTACATCCCCTTCGACAACCGCCTGCTTGCCGACATTCACAAAGGTGGGGTAGAGCACCTTCTGTCCGTTGGTGTGGAGCCGGTCGTTGGAGAAGTTGCGCATCTGCTCCAGGGCCGGGGCGTCGATGCCGAGGAACTCCAGCTGCTGCGGGTCGTACGGCAGGGCGAAACTCAGGGCGTTGACTCCTCGCAGACCGACACCCTCCACGCGGATCTCCATCACCTCTCCGGCCTTGCAGGAGGCTTTTGCCGGCGAGATCTTCACGGTTCCGGCGAGCGACTCTCCGTCGGGATGTCCGACACCTCCGTCAAGCCGCGTTGCCACGGTCGAGATGTCGTAGGCGTCGATCAATCCGTTGCCGTTGAGGTCGCCCTTGCTGATGTAACCCTCGAAATCTCCGTCGCCCTGACGCAGTCCCGTGTAATTCATATACGACGTGAGGTCGTTTTCGTCAATGCGCTGATCCTGGTTGATGTCTCCGGGCAGATAGCTCTCCGATCCCGGTACACGGAAGATGTAGAGTTCGCGCCCGGAGCCGAATCCGCCGACCGCTTCGTCGACGTCGATGCGGATGTATCGGGCAACGGGACGCTTGTCGAACGTGAAGCTTTTCACGTCGCCGCCCTTCCAGTCGAATGTCCCGGCCTCCACCCAATTCATGCGGTCCATGCTCGTCGAGACGCGTCCGCGTCCCCACGTGCCGTTCCCGCCATCCTGACGGGGCAGGTAGTCAAAGCGGTCGAGCGTATTGACACGCTGCAGATCAATGAGCAGCTCGAACGGCGTGGCTTTTGCGCTCCATTGCGTGTGCCAGGTATCGCTTTCGTCGAAGTTGAACAGCCGGTCGATGCCCTGTCCGCCCTGGTTCGGACACGACGTGTGTCCCCGTACGCCGCGGATGGCAAACTCCAGCGGGTCGGACTTCGTGCGAACGGAGAGATCACACCACGGCGAAACTCCCGACCCGTTCACGGCGCGGATACGCATCGCATAGTCGGTTTCGGGCCGCAGATCCTCAAAACGGAGCATCGTGTCACGGATCGTGGCGTAAAGCATTCCGCCGAACTCGATCTCATAACAGTCTGCATTTGCAACGGGTTTCCATGTGGGGGTCAGCGTGTAGGCCTCGACCTTCCCGTCCGGGAATCCGGCGACGGGCGCCTCCAGCACGCCGTGCGACAGAAGCAGCCGCTCCTGCGGAGCGTAGACATACCCCTTCATCTCCACCTCCACGTCATTGCGGATCACGTCCGTTGCCGCGAGGCGGATGCGCACCACGGGATTCTTCACCGCACTCAGACGCTCCATGTCGCTGCCCTTTGTGGCAAAGCGGTTCATCTCCGGAGCGGCGTCGTAGAACCAGACGTTCTCGCCCTCGGCGTATGTCTGGGCCGAGGCCGCCTCTGCGAGCTTGACTTTCCGCCCGCCGATGCGCGCCGAGATCTTCCCGGGACGCTGCGTGACGTTGATGCGCAGTTCGGTGCTCTTTTCACGCTCCATCCCGGAGAATCCACCCTCGGTGGGGGCGATGTCGACCTTCAGAAGCTCTCCCTGCAGATCCGTCGTAATGCGTGTTTCGGCAAACTCTCCGTTCAGATAACCCTGCGTCCTGCCGTCGTCGTCATACTCCGTGAATTCGCTGTGTCCAGCCGGATAGAGTTCGTAAATCCGTTCGCGGGGATTCATTTGTGCCACGTTGTTGTGGGGAGCCGCCATCGGAAGGATGGCGCCCTGACGGATCAACACGGGCAGCTTCCAGAGCGGAGCATCGAAGCTGTTGATGATGCGTCCGCCCGTATAGAGCTCTCCGGTGAAGAAGTCGATCCAGTTCCCTTCGGGGAGGTAGATGCCGTCGCGGCGGTCGTTGCCCTCGTCATCGGCTGCCGTTGCGCGGTAGATCGGGGCCACCAGTACGTAGGGACCGTAGAGATACTGATAACGCGTGGCGGTTCCCAGCGTGTAGGGGTTGGGGTCGTCGAGGAACATGGCCCGTATCATCGGCACTCCGAAGACCGCCTCGCGGGCGATGGAGTAGGCGTAGGGCATGAACTCCGACTTGAGTTTCAGATACCAGCGGTTGATCGACTCCGCAGGCTCACCGAGAGCATGGGGATACTTCGGGTTGGCGCCCCATCCGTCCATGTTGAGCTGCATGGGCGTGAAGGTCTTCCACTGGAAGTCGCGGACGTTGACCGGGATGTTCCGGCCACCGAATATTCCGTCCATGTCCGAGGTGATGTTGGGCTGTCCCGAAAGGCCCGAGCCGATGTAGGTGGGGATGTGGAAGCGGATGTACTCCCAGTCTCCTCCGGTCTGGTCTCCCGTCCAGATGGCGGCGTGGCGCTGCGTGCCGGCCCAACCGTCGACCGAGATGATGAAAGGCCGGGCGTCGTTTCCGTAGAAGGGCATGATCTGTCCGACATCGGCCACACCGTTGAGCCCGAACGAGTATCCTGCCCCGACCCAGGCCACGTCGGTTTTCAGCACGCGCACTCCGGCATCGCGCACCTCCTTGACGATGTCCCGCTGCAGCAGTGCGTCGATCCCCTCTTTCGGATGGAGATCCGACTGGGTCCAGAGTCCGATCTCCACGCCTCGTTCGCGGGCGTATTCGCCCAACTGACGGAGATTTTCGATATTTCCGTCGAGCGTCCCGGTCTGGCCGTATCCGGCTCCGTATCCGTCGTTGGGCAGCAGCCACCCGAGGGGCATGTCGTGGGCTGCGTAGCGGTCGATTACGGCGCGAGCCGAGAACTGGTAGTTCTCCTTTTCGCCGTTGAGCGATTCGCGGATGCCTCCGTTGTCCTGCTGGCTCTCCTTGTATCGGCGGCCGTCCTCAAAGAGGATTCCCTTTTCATCCTCCTTCCAGTAGTCGCGGTTGTAGGCGTTCAGATGCCCTTCGTAGAATCCGAACTTGGGCAGCAGCACGGGGTTTCCGGTCAGTTGGTAGAAACCCTTGAGCAGATCCTCGGGCGTCTGGTCGACCATCACGAAGAGGTCGAGATAGGGCGTGTCGTGTGTCAGTGTGACCTTCCCGGGCTCGGCGGCTCCGAAGTCGTAGAGTCCCGGTGCAAAGGTGTACCACATCACGCCGTATCCGGCCGTCGACCAGTAGAAGGGGGTCGGCGAAGCCACACCGCCGTCGGTCCACTGATTGGTATTGACGATGCGTATGCTGTGCCCCTTGTGGGAGAACCGTCCGTTCTGCACGCCTCCGCCGTAGAAATACTCTTCGGGCTGCTCCTTCAGCGTGAGGGTTGTTCCGCCCGAAGCGAAGTCTACGTCACCAATCGTTTCGGCGACAACCTCGTTTCGGCGCAGGTCCGTTATGTGGATGCCTCCCGAGTGCTTGTCGAACTTCAGACTCACGGAGCCGGAGGCGATCGTCACCGCCCCTTCGGCCTCCGCAGCCGTCAGTTGCTCGATAGGGCGTCGGGGGTCGTCTGCGAGGATCTGTGCCTCGGGGTCGGCCTCGGGATCGCGGAGTATGCCACCCTGCGGATCGAGGAAGAGGCGGAAGACCGTCTCCCCGTAACATTCGACAACCATGCGCAATCCGTCCGTGCGTAATACCTCGAAGGTCGAGGGGTTCAACTGCCGCACTCCGGAGATGATTCGTGTCCCGGTTTCTGCCTCGACGGTTGCGGAGTTGCGACTTCCATCCGATTCTCCTTCGACCCGGAGCGCAGCCCGGCTTTCGGCTGCGACACACAGCAACCCTGCAAGCGAAAACAGGGGGATCAGAATTCTGTGGTTCAATTTCATATAACCTGTTGTGTAAAGTTTCGATTCATGTCTTGCCGCGTCGTCAGTCGGCTATCACCGAGAATTCGGCACCCCCTGCATAGTCTGCGCCGTTCTGCGAACTGAGGGCCGTGAAGCGGACGTAGCGCCCCTCGACGGGCTGCGGCAGCTCGATCCGCTGTTCGCGGCTCCCCTTTGCGAACGATCCCGAAGCCACGGGATCTCCCCACGTCTTGCCGTCGAGACTCACCTGAATGGTGTATTCACGGACGTTGCCGTTTGTTCCGCCATCCTGCCGGGGCAGGTAGCGGAACCCGCGGATCCGCTTCACCTCTCCGGCGTCGAAGTCGACCCAGTGGGGGTATTGGGCCACCGTCACCGAGTACATCGTGTGCCAGGTGGTCGAGGGGTCTCCGTCGACGAGATTCGCGGCATCGCCGATGCCGGTCTCCTGACTCGAGGCGTAGACCACGCTCATCGGAATCTGTTCGATGCGCGGGAAGGTTGCCGAGGTCTCCACGGCGGATTGTCCGGCGTAGCGCGCCATCACCGTGCCGCCCTCACGCAGCATGAAGGGTTCCGTGTAGGTGAACGAACGGCTCTTGTCGCCGTCGATCGTGCAGAGAATGGCCGCTCCGGCCTTGCGACTCGCGATGCTTACCATTCCGTCGCGCGAGCGGGAGATCGAGATGGGAACCTCGCCCGACAGGGCGACGCGTGTCGTTTCGAGGAGTTCTCCGTTGCGCACCGGACGGATCAACACACCCAGCGCATGGTTCGAGGCCTTCACCCGATCGGGTTCCAGCGGTCCGCCCTGCCCGCAGCTGTTGCCTCCGAGCCCTGTCACCGCGAGGTCGAGGTGCAGATGCGTGGCCGACGGTTCGGGCAGCTGGTAGAAGTGCGGGGCGAGGGTCATCTCCACGGCCGACCACGGCAGGGCCGATGCCGACATCGTGCTGTCGGCTACGAATGCCACGCCGTTTCCGTTGTCATCGGTCAGTGCGCACCAGCGCACCTCTTCACGGTTGCCCATGCTTTGCGGTTTGGGGAAGGGGACGAACTGTTCGTCGACCGTGCTGGCGTGGTGCTCGATGAAGGCTCCCGAGCGACGGTCGTTGTAGTTGTTCCACGGACCGCGTCCGTAGTAGTCGTAATGCTTCAGCTCCTTCGGAAGCTCCATGACGTATCCCAACCGGGCGAGAACCAGCGAGGGCTCGTTCGAGGTGATCTCCGCCCGCAGCTCGACCGATCCGTCGGCATAGACGGTCCAGATCTGATTGGTCACGAAACGGAAGTCCTGCTCGCCGAACGGGCGCTCCCTGTGCTCGACGATGCGGTAACGGCCCGAGGTTCCGCCTTCGATCGTGGCGGCATTCGGGGCCTGCGAGACGACGGTGTACATCAGTTGTACGCTGTTGCCCGTTCCGTCATCGACGCGGGCCTGTGCCACGGCCTTGTGGCGGAGGTTGTGCAACCCCTTTTCGAACCAGCGCGTGTAGGCCCAGTTGTCGTTGTCGGTCGGAGCGCGCAGGGCATCGATCCGCGGACCCTGGCCCGGACGGATCACCTCACGACCGTCGTATGCCAGGGAGTGGATGGTTCCCTGGCGGTTGTCGAACGTGACGACGAATCCTTCGCCGCGGACGGTTGTCAGATTCCCCTCCTCGCTCACCTCGGGGGCGGGGCGCTGAGCCGTGAGCGTACTCATTGAGGGCTTCACCCCGGCGGCCTTCACCGGCAGCTGCTCCTCCATCTGCACGTAGCCGGCCTTGGCCCAGGGTTTGTCCGAGGCGAGCAGGAAGCGCACCTTGACGAAATACTCGCTTCCTTCGTCCAGCGACGCATAGTCGTAGGGAATGCCGTAGACCATGCGCATGCGGGGTCCGATGATGGCCCGCGACGCCCGGAAGAGATCGCTCTCCTCGATCTTCTCACCATCCTTGTAGAGCTCCCACACGATGCGGTAGTCGGCCAGCGAGGTGAAATAGTTCTTGTTGAAGATCTCGATCTCGCCGCGCGTCATGTCGAGGGCCCGGACGCCGACGTTCTGGTAAACCTTCTTCACCTCGTAGAAGACCGGCTTGGGCGAGTGGTCGGGCAGCAGGATGCCGTTCATGCAGAACATGCCGCTGTTGGGCTTGTCTCCGAAGTCGCCTCCGTAGGCCCAGTAGCGTTCGCCGGTTTGGGGGTCGTAGGCGAAGAGCGCCTGGTCGACCCAGTCCCAGATAGCGGCTCCGCAGATGAAGTTCGTCGACTCGATGGCCTCCCAGTAGTCGATGAGATTGCCACCGGCATTGCCCATCGAGTGGGCGTATTCGGAGATGTGGAACGGATATTTGATGGCATATCGGCCCGTTGCGGCTCCGCGCATCCAGGCGATCGACGGATATTGGTTCGATCCCATGTCGACGATGTCGTTGTTGCGCTCGTATTGCACGGGACGCGAGGCGTCGAAGGCGTGCAGGGCGTCATAGGCCGCGACGAAGTTCTTGCCCGGACCGGCTTCGTTTCCCAGCGACCAGATGACTACCGAGGGGTGGTTTACATGGGCGTGTGCCAGCTCCATGACGCGGGCGACGTGCGCTGCCTCGAACTCCTTGACGTGCGACAGCGAGGCGTCGCCGTAATAGTATTCGTGGCTTTCGAGATTGGCCTCGTCCTCGAGATAGATGCCGTACTTGTCGCAGAGGTAGTACCAGTGCGGTTCGCACGAGTAGTGGGAGTTGCGCACGTGGTTGATGTTTCCGCGCTTCATGAGCATGATCTCCTGCTCCATCTGCTTCACGGAGATGGCATTACCCACCGCGGGGTCTATCTCCTGACGGTTCACGCCCTTGAGCTTTACCGTCTGCCCGTTGACGTAGTAGTAGCGTCCGGCCAGTCCGAACTCATCCTCCGCGGCGGGAGTGTCGCGGATCTCGACCTTGCGGAAACCCACGCCCGTCGAGAAGGTCTCGACCACGCGACCCTTGCGGTCGCGGAGCTCTCCGACCAGGACATAGCGCCACGGCTCCTCAGCCGACCATTTGCGGACGTTTGCCACGTGCATTTCGGCTTCGGTCATCGATGTCAGCCCAACGGACGTCGGAGCCACCTCGGCGACAGCCTCGGCCCCCTGCACGGGTGAGTTTTCATCCGAATAGAGTTCATTGGCATAGAGCGAATATGCGATCGAATACCCCTCCTTGAGATCTTTCCTTCCGAGGTTGCGGACGTCGGCCTCGATGCGGAGCACGCCGTCGGTGTATGAAGCGTCGAGGTCGGGACGTACGCGCAGATCGCGGACCTGCACCTTCGCTGTCGACGAGAGCGAGACGGTCCGGAAGATTCCCGGCAGGCGGAACATGTCCTGCGCCTCGAGGAACGACCCGTCGGAGTTGCGGTACACCTCCACGGCAACGATATTTTCACCCTTTGCATTCAGATAGGGGGTGATGTCGAATGAGGCGGTGTTGCGCGAGTTTTTCGAGAATCCCACGTACTGTCCGTTGACCCAGAGGTAGAAGAACGACGACACGCCGTCGAAGTTGATGTACACTTCGCGGCCGTCCCACCCTTCGGGGAGCGAGAACGTGCGTCGGTAGGAGCCGACTTCGTTCCGGTGTTTGTAGGTCACCCAGTCCTGGGGTGGGGTGCGCATGACGCCGCCGCGCCAGTCGTCGACGGCAACCTTGTGCGCGAAGATCACCGGCTGGTTGGCATAGATGGGTACGCCGTACTTCAGACTTCCGTCCTTCTGGATTCCGGCGACGTTCCACTGCATGGGTACCGTTACGTCGTCCCATGTCGAGACATCATATCCGGGCTTATAAAATTCCGCCGGACGCTCTTCGGGATTCCCTGCCCAATGGAATTTCCACACGCCGTCGAGCGAGAGGTAGTAGGCCCCCGCTTCGGGCAGGACGCGGCGGGCGCTTTCGGTGTCGGGGAAGGTGAAGAACCACGCGTGAGGCTGCTCCTTGTTCAGGGCGAGCCGTTCGGGGTCCTGCCACTCCTTGCCGTCGGGAGCCGGGGTTGGGGCGTAGGCGAATCCTTCGAGCGGAAGTGACTGCCCGTATGCTGCGGCGGATCCCGCCATGAAACAAAGGATCAATAGCTTCTTCATACAGGTTGTTTTTGTATAGGTCTGACAATTCTACGGTTGCATAACAGCTTCGTATCGGATAAAGGTACGAATTTTTTTCAAATGAGGCATGCATATCGTAAAAAAATGGCAAATGCCGCGCGAGAAAGGGTTTTGCGCGGCATTTGTCAGTTCTGCATACACACTCGGGAGGTGCCGGTGCCTGACAGAATTTAAAGATGTGTGAGCTCTTCGGGGAGCCGGGGCATGGCGCCGTGGCAGGAGCAGACGAATGCCGAGACGGCAACGGCCCTGGCATGCGCTTCGGGGACGGAGTGGCCGTGAAGCAGCGAGGCGCAGAATCCCGCGGTGAACGAATCCCCGGCGCCGACGGTATCGGCAACCTTGACATGGGGAGTGTAGAGGAACGATATACCCTTGTCGTAGAATACGTAACTGCCGAAACTCCCGCAGGTGAGGATGATCATCTTCAGCGCATACTGCTCCCGGAGCGCCAGACAGGCCTCCTTCATGTCGGTGGTTTCGAGACCGAAGAGGTGTGCGACGGTCAGAATCTCCTCGTCGTTGATCTTCAAAATGTCGCAGGCCTTCATGGAGTTTTCGACCACCTTCCGGGAGTAGAACTGCTGCCGGAGGTTGATGTCATAGACCTTCAGCGCGTCCTGGGGCATGGTCTCGAGGAATCGGTGAATTGTTGCCCGCGAAACTGCGCTGCGCTGGGCCAGGGACCCGAAACAGATGCAGCGGGTCGATGCGGCGATGCCGCGCAGCGACTCGGTGAAGGGAATGTTGTCCCAGGCCACATCGGTGCATATCTCGTACTGCGGAATTCCCTGCGCGTCGAGCGTAACCTTGACGGTTCCCGTAGGGTAGTCGACCTGGGGGAGCTCGAACTTCAGCCCCATGGCCGTGAATGCTGCGCGAATCTCATCTCCCAGCGGGTCTTTGCCGACGGCGCTTGCGGCGATGGCGTCGTATCCGAACTGAGACATGTGATAGGCGAAATTTGCCGGAGCGCCACCGATTTTGCGGCCTTCGGGGAGCAGATCCCAGAGTGCTTCGCCGATGCCGACAACGTAAGAGTTTTTCATCTTGTCTGAATATTATGAAGTTTGCGGTACAGCGCCGAAATTTCGGGAAAATCTTCGGGAATACCAACACCTGTCGAGGATTTCTCGATCCTTTGAGTCCCGAAAAGAAAAAGCAGACAGTGCCTGCTGCCTGCTTTTTCCGATGCCAGACTGCTGCAACGGGCCTTCGACATGTGCCGTTCCTGCCCGTCGGCCGGTACTATTTCTCCTCTGTCAGACGGTATTCTCCGGCCTTCTCCGAGACAATGCGCTGCAACTCCCCGGTCGGAAGCGGCTCGCCGCTGAATGTTACAACCGCCTTCGGCGGATCGAGCGTCACCTCGGCCTGTACGCCCTCGATCGAGTTCAACGCCTTTTCGACATGTGCCCGGCAGTGGCCGCACATCATGCCCTCTACATGGAATGTTCGTTTCATGACAGTCAGTTTTTTTGTCGTTGTGGAATTTCCTATTTTTCGTCTCTTGAGCCGCAGACTGTTGGCTACGACACTCACGCTGCTCAGCGACATGGCGGCTCCGGCCAGCACGGGGTCGAGTTGTACGCCCCACCACGGATAGAGAAGCCCTGCGGCGACGGGAATGCCGATGATGTTGTAGCAGAAGGCCCAGAAGAGATTCTGACGAATGGTCCTCACGGTGGCCTGCGAGAGTTCGAGCGCATCGCCGACCTTGCGCAGGTCGGGGGTGAGGATGGTCATGTGGGCAGCCTCCAGGGCGATGTCGTTTCCGTTTCCCATGGCTATCCCCAAATCGGCTCGGGCCAACGCCGCACTGTCATTGATGCCGTCGCCGACCATCGCCACGCGGCGTCCGTTGCGCTGCAGCCCGGCAATGAAGTCGGCCTTGTCGCCCGGCAGCACGCCGCTGCGCAGGTGCCCGATTCCCGCTTTGCGGGCCATTGCCTCGGCCGCCGCCTGCTGGTCGCCGGTCAGCATCCACACCTCGATGCCCCGGCGTTGCAGCTGCTCCACGGCCTCCTGCGTCGTGGCGCGCAGCCGGTCGGAGATGGCAATTGCCGCCTGCGCCCGTCCGCTTATGGCAAACCATACGACGCTGTCGGCATCCTCGATCCATCGGCGGGCCGACTTCTCCAGCTCCGGGTCGATTTCAACCCCCTGTTCCTCAAGCAGCCGGCGGTTGCCCACGCAGCAACGCTCGCCCTCGATGTCCGCCACGATACCCCGCCCGGGACGCTCCTCGAAATGTTCGGGAACAACCTTTGTTCCGTCCGTATCCGGGGTGAGGTACCGTACCACGGCGTCGGCAAGCGGATGCTGCGAACGGCTTTCGAGTGCCGCCAGCCACTCCGGATGGCGGACCGACTTCCGGGCCCAGACCACCTCCCGAACCCTGGGGCGGCCTTCGGTGAGCGTTCCCGTCTTGTCGAAAACCACCGTGTCGATATGGCGGGCGGTCTCCAGCGCCTGGGCATCCTTGATCAGAATTCCGGCTTCGGCGCCGCGTCCGATACCTACCATGATGGCCGTCGGCGTGGCGAGTCCCAACGCACACGGACAGGCGATGACCAGCACCGTGACCAGCGCCTGCAGCCCGCGGACGAATCCATCCTCCGGGGCGAGGAGGATCCACAGTACGAAAGCCAGTATCGCCACGGAGATGACCACCGGGACGAATACCGCGGCAATGCGGTCGACAAGCCGTTGAACGGGGGCACGGCTTCCCTGCGCATCCTGCACCAGATGGATGATCTGCGCAAGCATGGTCTGCTCTCCGACCCGCTCGGCCCGGTAACGGAACGTTCCGTGCTGGTTGACCGTTCCGGCAAACACCCGGTCTCCGGGTTGCTTGGCAACCGGCACGGGTTCGCCGCTGAGCATGCTTTCGTCTACGTAGGAGCTGCCTTCGAGCAGCGACCCGTCGACGGCGATGCGCTCGCCGGGATGCACGGCAATGCGATCCCCGGGCCGCACCTCCTCAAGACGCACGCTGTGCTCCGCTCCGGTCTCGTCGAGACGCGTCACCACGTCGGGCCGCAGCCCCGAGAGCTTGCGGATGGCCTCCATCGTGCCGCTCTTGGCCCGCTCTTCGAGCAGCCTTCCGAGCAGCACGAAGGCAATCACCACGCCCGAAGCCTCGAAGTAGACATGAGGTTCGAGTCCGTGGCGGCGCAGGACGTCGGGAAAGAGGAGGTTGAAGAGGCTGAACAGATAGGCGATACCCGAACTCAGGGCCACCAGCGTATCCATGTTTGCGGAGCGGTGACGCAGCTGCCGCCACGCTCCGACGAAGAATTCGCGCCCGAAGCGGAAGACCAGCGGCGTGGCGAGCACTCCGCTCACCCATGGCGACCAGGCGCTGTGCATGAAGAACATCCCGACCACAAGCAGCGGCACGGCCAGTACAAAGGCGGCGCGCACGTCACGGCGCAGCCTGCGGTAGTGCTCGTTCTGCTGCCGCCGGGCTTCGCGGGCTCCCTGCTTCGGATCTACGATCAGTCCGTATCCCGCATCGGTTACGGCCTGCTGCATCGCGGCCGGAGAGGTTGCCCCGGGATCGAACTCCACGGTGACGGTGGCCGCGGCGAAATTCACCGCAGCGCTCTGTACTCCGGGCACTGCTTCGAGAACCTTGCCGACCCGCGCGGCGCAGGCCGCACAACTCATTCCCGTCACGGGGTAGATTCGTTTCGTGCACATCGTATCGTCCATCGTTGTCCTGTTTTCGGCAAAGATAGAGGCTTCCGACGAGCTGTGCGTTACGGAATTTTGGAATTGTTTTACGAGATTTTGTCGCCCCGGCGATATCACACCAGGACATCGGACACATCGTGTCAGACGCGGTCGAGACTCTTCCGGGCCTTGTTTCCCGCGGCCCGGAACTGCGTGGGAGTCATGCCTGTCACGC
This sequence comes from uncultured Alistipes sp., assembly GCA_944321765.1. Lineage (GTDB taxonomy): Bacteria > Bacteroidota > Bacteroidia > Bacteroidales > Rikenellaceae > Alistipes. The sequence continues at coordinate 18,581 of CALUMQ010000034.1, read as the reverse complement.
TTTTGAACTGCGCACTGAGATAGGCGCTGCTCGAATAGCCGAGCCTGTCGGCAATCTCCGCAAGCGAGAGCTCGTTGTAGAGCAGCAACTCCTTGGCGCGTTCGATCTTCTGCGCGATCACATACTTTTCGAGCGTTGTCCCGGTCTCCTCCGAGAAGAGGCGGCTGAGCGACCCGTAGTCGTGCCCCGTTTTGCGGGCCAGGTAATCGGAGAGATTCTCACGCGGAGGGCCATCGAGACTTCGGACCAACTCGATCACGGCGCTGCGGAGCCGGTCGACCAGCTGCTGCCGACGCTCCTCCATGAGCTCGAATCCCAGCGCCTGCAACTCCTCCCGCAGGCGCTGCCGCTCCTCTTCGCCGAGCTTCTGCGGGAGGGCGGCTTCGCCGAGCGTTACTGACAGCGGATGGATCGCGTGCTGCTCCAGCAGCTGCTTCACAACCAGAATGCAACGGTCACAGACCATGTTCCGGATGTGAAGCACCTCGGCGGGAGGCTGGCAGGGATTCGAGACGCTGGACATGCCCGACGGACTATTTTTTGAGCCGCAGTTCGTAGAGGTCGTGGCGCCGGTCGCGGAGGTTGCGCACGCTTCCGTAGGTGTGAAGTTCGTTGAGCAGGTCGAGGTCGACGTCCGAGATGAGGATCATCTCGGTGTTCGGGGTGGCCTCGGCGCGTTTCCCGTCGGTCGGGAAGGCGAAGTCACACGGCGTGAAGACCGCCGACTGTGCATACTGAATATCCATGTTGTGCACGCGCGGGAGGTTGCCGACGCTTCCGGCAATGGCCACGAAACACTCGTTCTCGATGGCCCGGGCCTGTGCGCAGACCCTGACGCGCGAATATCCGTTCTGGGTGTCGGTCAGGAAGGGCACGAAGAGGATCTGCATACCCTGATCGGCCATGATGCGCGACAGTTCGGGGAACTCCACGTCGTAGCAGATCAATACGCCGATGCGTGCGCAGTCCGTATCGAAGGTCTTCACCATGCGGCCGCCGCTCAGTCCCCAGCTCTTCACCTCGTCGGGCGTCACGTGCACCTTTTCGTACATGTCGTAGGTGCCGTCGCGGCGGCAGAGGAATCCGACGTTGTAGAGCGCGCCGTCGGGTTTGATGTAGGGCATGCTTCCCGTGATGATGTTGATGTTGTAGCTGATGGCCAGTTCGACAAAGCGGTCGCGGACCTCCTCGGTGTACTGTGCCAGGCCGCGGATCGACTGGGCTTCGCCGAGGTTGTTGAAACGGGCCATGAGCGGGGCGTTGAAGTATTCGGGGAAGAGCACGAAGTCGCTCTTGTAGTCCGACACGGCATCGACGAAGAACTCCACCTGCTCGAAAACGTCGTCCAGGGTCTTGTAGGTGCGCATCTGCCACTGCACGAGTCCGACGCGCACGGTGGTCTTCTTGTCGACGAACTCCTGTGTGGGGGGCTGGTAGTAGATGTTGTCCCACTGCAGGAGCGTTGCGCAGTGGCACGACTCCTCGTCGTTGGGCAGGTAGTTGGGCATGACGCGGCGCACGTGGAAGTCGTTCGAGAGCTGGAAGGTCAGCACGGGATCGTAGATCTCGCGTGAGCGGACCTTCTCGATGTACTCCTTCGGGCGCATCCTGTCGGCATACTTGTGGTAGTTAGGGATGCGGCCTCCGAACATGATGGCCTTGAGGTTGAGCTTTTCGCAAAGCTCCTTGCGGTAGTCGTACATGCGTCGGGCGAGGCGCAGACCGCGGTACTCGGGGTGTATGAAGACCTCGATCCCGTAGAGGATGTTGCCCTTGGGGTTGTGCGTCGAGAAGGTTTCGTTTCCGGTGACCTTTGCATAGGTGTGGTCGCCCTTTACCATGTCGTAGTCGACGATGATCGAGAGGGCGCATCCGACGATCTTGTCGTCGACGACCGTGACGATCTGCCCTTCGGGAAATATCTCCACGAGTTTGTGAATCTGCTCGCGGGTCCAGAACACATCCTTGTCCGCATAGACGCGGGTGAAGGATTGAGCCAACTGTCCGTAATCCTCCATCTGAAGGTTGCGGACCTCGACTTTGTTGATTTTGTGCGTATCGGCCATTGTGGGAGTCTTTATTCGGAAAACGACGCAAAAATAGTGATTTATCCGTTTTGTTGTCTCTTCGGCGGGGAGTTTTGCACCCTTGCGCCGGGACTTGCGGATGGGGACGCCCGACAGTTTCCCTAATGCAACGTTACGTTTACGTGTACGGAATAGAACACGTTGGGCACGAAGAGTTTCTTCCCGGAGACCCGGATGCGGGTCGTGCGCGCCGGCTCTTCGCAATACATCGCAAAGTCGAACTGCGACGGATCGACCTCGGTCTCCTCTTCGACGACGAAACCTTCGGCCTGCCACGCGGTGACGATCTTCTGAGCCAGCGTTACGGCTTTATGCCGCACCAGATTCACCGGGGTTGCCTCGGAGAGGTTGCCTCCTTGAATATAGGTGAACGTAAGGCCGTATTCCTGCAGCATGTGCCCCTCCCCGGTGGAGAATAGCGCCACGACCTCCGGAATAAAACCGTCATAGTCCAGATCGTATCCCTGCTCCGGCGAGAGTGTGATCTTCCAGGGCTCCGAGAGATCGGGAATCCAGTCCGTGCGGTTTTTCAGGCGCTCCACGGCCTCGTCGTAGGAGAGTGGAACGGTCAACACGCCGAGCGGATTCTCGATCATCGCCCGGGCTGTCAACCGGGTTGCTCCGATTGCCTCTTCAGCCGCTTCGGCCCGCCGCTGCAGACTCTTTTCGCGCATCGCCCGGGCCATTTCCTGCTTTCTGGCCCGGCCCTCCGCAAGTTTCGAGAAACTTTCGAGCAGGAATCCGCCCCTCTTATCCTCCGATGTTCCGGACTGGATCTGCCCGTTCACAGGCTTTGTTCCGGCTTTGTCCGTGCCGCTTCCTGCCGCGACGTCGCCTGCAGGTGTTTCCGAACCCGCTGTCCAGTATTCGATGGTCCGTACCTCCTTGCGCTTTTCAGTTGCGCCGCTCGATTGGCTGATCCAGTCGACATCGCGTGAGGTCCAGTTCCCGAAGCTGTCGAATTCGTGGTAACGATAGTGCGTATCGGACGGAATTCCAAAGATCGCATTGGTCTCCCCGACGATCAGACCCTCTTCGTTGTAGCGGTACGTGCAGTCTGCGGACGAGGAGAACAGGTGAACGACACGGCCCGTCCCGTCGTACTCGATGTCTCGATACGAGGACTCGAATGCATCGAATACGTATTTCGTAAGACGCCCCTGCGCGTCGCGTTCGAGATCGAGAATGGGGCCGTAGTCTGTGGCTGTTAGGACACCCTCGCGGGAGAAGGTGTAGGTTCTGGTGACGGTCTTGTCTGAGAGGATCGTCTCGACCTTGATCTGACGGACCGGGCCGCGGGCATCGAACACTTCGGCATCATGATAGGGTTGGGCATGCACGCCGGATTGCATGCAGACCGCACAGAGGGCGGCCGTTGAGAGGATTTTCCACATGACTACAGCATTTAGGACCTCCAAAAATACGAAACTTTATGCGGCACTGTACCCTCTGGAGACGTTTTTTGTCCTGCACGGACGAGTATTTTCCGCATCCGGGCGGTTCCGATCCTCCCGGCGGCCCGTGTCAAGGGAATATCATCCCGTCTACATACCGTTGTAACATTGGCGGTGCAATTTTGCATGCGGAAAAACATGAAGAAATTTACATTGCGAATGTTGTTGCGAAAGATTGTTCTTACAGCGTTGTTTTCAGGTATTGTGAGCGGAGTTCTCGGAGCGGTTCCCTTCCGTGGCTCCGTGGTTGACCGGCAGACCCGCGAGGCGCTTGTCGGGGCGACGGTCGTCGTCGAAGGTACGACCCAGGGTACGACGACCGATCCTTCTGGACGTTTCGAACTGAACCTTGTCCCGGGCACCTGCACGGTGGTTGTCTCCTACGTCTCCTACCACCCGCAGCGGATGGAGATCCGCGTGGCGGAGGCGATGCCCGAGACGGTGATCGAACTCGAGGCCGACAACCAGGTGCTGGCCTCGGTGACGGTGACGGCCCGCAAGAACCTCGAATCGGAGCGTGCCCTGCAGACCGAACGTATCGCCTCGAACGTGGCGATCGAGAATATGGGTGCCCGGGAGATGTCTCTCAAGGGCATCTCCAACGTCCAGGAGGGAGTCCGCAAGATGGCGGGAATCTCCATCGCCTCGGCCGGACAGCTCATCGTGCGCGGTCTGGGCGACCGTTACAGCATCACCACGCTCAACGGACAGCCCATCGCTTCGCCCAACCCCGACAACAAACTCATCCCGCTCGATATCTTCCCCTCGTCGACGGTGAAGAACATCACCGTGAGCAAGGTCTACGAGGTCAGCTCGTACGCCGACTACTCGGGGGCCCATATCGACATCAACACCCGGGAAAATACCGGAGAGAACTTCTTTTCGGTGGATTTCCATACCGGCGGGGCCTTCAATACCGTCGGGCGCGACTTCTACCGCATGGACCACCGCTCGCTCTTCACGCAGCCCGGGGTCGACCCGCGGGCCATGTCGGGATCGTTGTCCGACTTCCGGCAGTATGTCCGGACGAAGGATATCTTCGATACGGATTTCTCGGTGTCGAAACACGCGGCGCTGCCCGCCTTCGGGGGCAACCTCGCCTGGGGACGCGACATGCGCGTGGGGCGTCAGACGGTGAGCGTCCTGGCGTCGGGAGGTCTGAGCAACGAGCAGCAGACGATGCGCGACGCGACGTTCCGCCTGCTCGAAGCCACGGGCCGCACGACCGACGAATACGAATACGACAGTTATGCAAGTGGACTGAAAATGGCGGCTCTGGCGAGCCTCAGCACGACTTTGCGCGATGCCGACCGCCTCAGTTACACTTTCTTCTATGCCCGCAATGCCACGGACACCTACTCCCGGCGCGAGGGATACGACCAGGAGAGCCACCAGCTCATCGGGAGCAACGACGTAATGCACGTCTACCGCCTGATGACACACCAGATCAACGGCCGTCATCTCTTCGGCGAACGCTGGCACCTGCGGTGGAGCGGCTCCTATTCGGGAACGTCGTCCGACGAACCGGACCGCCGCCAGGTGATGTACCTCAAGCACGACGACGGCACGCTGAGTCTCTTCGACCTCAACCAGCAGGAGACCATGCGCTACTTCGGCACGCTCGACGAGCGGGAGTGGAATGCCCAGATCGCCGCCGACTACACCTTCGGCGCGGGCCATAAACTCACGGCTGGGGTGTCGTGGAAGGACAAGAGCCGCGACTATGCCGGCACACGCTTTTACTACGACATTTCGGACCTGCACCCCGAGATCACCGACATCTACACGCCGAACGACTACCTCAACTTCGGGAACGTGGCCGACGGCACGCTGACGATCAACCGGCAGAAGCAGCCCAAGGACAGCTACGAAGCCGGGAACCGGATCCTTGCGGGCTATCTCTGCGTCGATCTGCAGCCGCTTCCGTCGCTGCTCATCAATGCCGGCGTGCGCTACGAGGGTTCGCAGCAGTGGGTGCTCTATTACAACGACCAGAGCCTGCGCGAGCGTCGCAACCTCGACAAGCACGACTTCTTCCCGGCGCTGAATCTCCGCTACACGTGCGGCAAGGAGCACCAGCTGCGTCTGGCACTCTCACGTACCGTGACGCGACCGTCGTTCGTCGAGATGGCGCCGTTCCTCTACCAGGAGTCCTACGGTTCGGTGCAGCTGCGCGGTAACGAATCGCTGCAGAACAGCTACAACTACAACCTCGACCTGCGCTACGAGTTCCTCAACCGCAGGGGAGACATGTTCTCCGTCACGGGCTACTACAAATACCTCGACGAGCCGATCGAGCGTGTGCAGATGCTTTCGGGAGGCGCCGCCGTCCACACGTTCCGCAACGCCGACAACGGTATGGCGGCGGGCGTGGAGATTGAGCTGCGCAAGGTTCTGGCCCGCACGCTGCGCCTCGGGGTGAACGCCACCTACATGTACACCAACGTGAAGCTGCCCGACGGAGGCGTCTATACCAACAAGGAGCGTGCGCTGCAGGGAGCCTCTCCCTACCTGGTCAACGCCGATCTTACGTGGTCTCCGCAGCTGGGTGCCGGGCGGCAGTTGAACCTGGCGCTGCTCTACAACCTTCAGGGACCGCGCATCCATGCCGTCGGCATCTCGGGTCTGGGCGACATCACGCAGCGGGCGGTGCACACGCTCAATCTGACGGCCGGATACCGCTTCAGCCGACGTGCGGAGCTGAAGCTGCAGCTCACCGACCTGCTGAACCGTGCGATGGTCTTCGAGCAGGAGGTTCCGCAGACGGGCGGGACGGTCGAGGTCGAGCGCTACCTTCGGGGCACGGGCTTCGAGGTGGGTCTGAATCTGAAGTTCTGATCAAGGGAAACATATCGAATCAAACCATTCATTAACGATTTTTGCAATGAAAAAGAACTGGAAATTTTTGGCAGCGGCATTTCTTGCCTGCTCGATGATGGCTACGGCCTGCAACGACGATAACGGCAACGGGGATCCCGATCCGGGACTCTCGGGCGAAATTCCTGCGGGGACGACGCTTTCGGGCAACATCACCTCCGACGCAACGCTCACCGAGGGCAGTTCGTACAAACTCAGCGGAGGCCTTCACGTCAAGGCGGGCGCCACGCTGTATATCGAGCCGGGTGTTGAACTGGTAGCCATCGACGACGAAACGCCCGACTATATCCTCATCGAGCAGGGTGCGAAGATCGACGCCCAGGGTACGGCCTCGAACCCCATCGTGATGACCTCCGAGCTGAAGGAGTCCGGTGCCTGGGGCGGCATCCACATCTGCGGCCGTGCCCACACGAATGCCGGTCAGGGCGTACTTTCGGAGATCGGCAACGCTCCCTACGGGGGCAGCGACGATTCCGACAATTCGGGAACGCTGCGTTACATCCGCCTCGAATATACGGGTTTTGCCCTCGACGAGGAGCATGAGGCCAACGGCGTGTCGTTCTACGGCGTGGGCAACGGCACGACGGTCGAATACCTTCAGGCCTATAAGGGCTCGGACGACGGATTCGAGTTCTTCGGAGGCTCTGTCAACGTGAAATATCTGGTTTCGACGAGCTGCTCCGACGACTCGTTCGACTGGACCGAGGGGTGGAACGGCAAGGGCCAGTTCCTGGTAGGGTATCAGGAGGCGGAGTCGACGCTGGGATACGATTGCGACTGCCTGATGGAGTGCGACAACAACGGTAACAATGCGGCCGCCACGCCGGTGGCACACCCCGTCCTGGCGAACGTGACGCTCGTGGGCAACAACTCGACGGCCGGAACACGCGGCATCCGGCTTCGTGCCGGCACGGAGGTGGAACTCTACAACGCCATCGTGACGGGCAAGGCGAAGTGCATCACCTTGGAGACCACGGAGACCGAGAACTCCTTCTCGAAGACGCAGAATCCCTCGAAACTGGAGTATGTCTCGATGAGCACGGTGCTCGACTCGGAGAACGGCATCTATACGAACTCGGATTTTGCCGCCGCAACGGGCAATGCCACCGACTATGTCAATGCGCTGACCGACGGATACGTCGGCACGATCGACGGCGGGAAGATCCTCGACGACAGCTTCTTCACGGCTGCGGCCTACAAGGGAGCCGTACGTTCCGATTCGGACTGGACGTCCGGGTGGACGAAATAATCCGGATAGGGTAGTAACATAACATGAGGGCGGCCCCGCATTGCGGGGCCGCCCTGTTTGCTTGCGCCTTTTGCGACGCTGCAATTCCTCCTACTCCAGATGTCCCGTGGCCCGCAGATACTCCGTTTCGTAAATCCGGTACTGGGTCTGCGCCTCGATGCGGTTGCTGGCGGCCTGCTGCCACTGCGACTGGGCATCCAGCAGATCGGTCAGCGGAGCCATCTGCGCCGCATGACGGTTGCGCATCACGCGCAGGTTCTCCTCGGCCTGACGCAGCGCCAGCTCGGCGGTCTGAATCATCCGGTACCCGTCCTCGACATTGCGGATCGCCTGTTCGACTTCGAGTGACATCAGCCGGGTGTTTTTCTGCAGGTCCAACCGGGCGTTCTGCAGCTCGAACCGCGCCTTTCGCACCTTTTTGCGGCTCTCGCCCCAGTGGAAAATCGGAATCTGCACGGCCACCATCGCCATGCCCAGCCCGTCGCGGAACTCCTGCGAGTAGGGCACGAAAGTCCCGTTTCCGGCATCGACCATGCTCTGGAGCTTGATGTTTCCGTAATAGGTGTATCCGAGCGACAGCCCCGCCGTGGGCAGCATGGCCGAACGGGCGTCGCGGATCTGCTGCTCGCCGAGGGCCACCTGCTGTTCCAGCATCCGCAATTCGGGCCGGGCTTCCAGATCGGCCTGCAACGCCCCCGGAGCCGCCGGTTTAAAAAGCGTATCCGTGGGCTCGGGATGCACGTCGTTCCCCACGCCGATCACGCGGCACAACGACATGCGACACAAATCGGCTCCGTTGCGGGCCTTTTGCAGTTGATAGCGGATCTCGCTGCGCTTGGCCTCGATGCGCAGGCGGTCGTTCTCGATGGCCATGCCGGCCTCGAAGGCGGCGGATGCCTGGTTGTAGAGCGTATCCATCTGCGCGGCATAACTTTCGAGCATGCGCACCTTCCCCTCGACGGCCACCAGCGTCCAATAGGCGTTGTCGGCCTCAACCAGCACGTCCATGCGCGTCATGCGCTGCTGCTCGCCGGCGACCTCCTCGCCGATGCGGGCCATGCGGCGGGCCGTCGCGATCTTGCCGCCGGCATAGATCGGCTGCGTGAGAGTGAGTCCCGCCATGTAGGTTCCGCGCATGCGCAGCTCCATGCCCATCATGTCAATATCCGGGACGACGTAGGCGCCCGTTGCCGAACCTTCGATCTTGGGAAGAGCGGCCGTTGAGGCAATCTGCCGGTCGAGGCGCGCCTGCTCGAGCCGGATGTCGGCCTGCTGCAGCTCTTCGCTGTGGGCCAGTGCCCGCTCGCGGCATTCGGCGAGCGAGAGCGGCAGCGGCTGCTGGGCCCGGGCCGCAGATACCGAGAGCAGGGCGGTTCCCAGAACTGCCATATAATTGATCTTCATTTTTTATACATTTTGAGGTTTGCGAATCCGGAACATCGCCGCATAGAAGAGCGGCAGCAGAATGAGCGTGATGATCGTGCCAACGGTCAGACCGCCCATGATCGTCAGGGCCATCGATCCGTACATCGGATCACCGATGAGCGGAATCATCCCGACGATGGTTGTCAGCGAGGCCATCAACACGGGACGCACGCGCGAGACGGTTGCCTCGATGACGGCCGTGTAGGGAGGCTGATGCTCCTCGGTCTGCAGCCGGTTGATCTCGTCGACGAGCACGATGGCGTTCTTGACCATCATGCCGATGAGTCCCATCATGCCGATGATGGCCATGAAGGTCAGCGGCTGTCCCGTGAGGAGCAGCGCGGGGGTGATTCCGCAGAATACGAACGGGAAACAGAGCAGGATGAGCAGCACCTTGCGCCAGCTGTTGAACAGCAGCAGCAGAATGGCCAGGATCAGGAAGATCGTCAGCGGCAGGTACTTCATCAGATTGCCGATGGCCTCGCCCTGCAGCTCGCCCTCTCCGACCCAGCGCCTCGTGTAACCGTCGGGCAGCGGAATAGCCTCGACCTCGTCGCGGATCGCAGCCACGACCCTGGCCGGCGTCGCTTCGTCACAGTCGGGATTCGGGTCGCACTCCGCCTCGATTACCCGCCGGCCGTTCATTCGCAGCACGACATCCTCGTCCCAGTCGAGGCGAATGTCACGTACGGCATTCCCGAGCGGCATGGCGCGGAACATGCGGTCCTGCAGTTCACTCATCCCCCGGCCGCCGGCCAGCGCTCCCTGCAGCTCCTCGTCGGTCATCCGTAGGTTCATCATGCTCCATACGGGAATCTCGTCGAGGTTGCGGATGCGGCTGCCGTCGTCGTTGCGCACCTGGAGATTCAACGTCACCATGCGCTCCTGGTCGTTCAGCACGCCGACCGGCATGCCGTCCGTGGCGGCCGACAGGGCATTGGCCACATCTCCGCGGCCGATTCCGGCACGCAGGGCATCCTGCTGGTTGAACTCTGCCACGAGAGCCTTGCCCCGGGGCTTCCAGTTGTTTTCAACGGAGTAGGCGTCGACGTACGGACAGCGGCGCATGATGGCTTCGGCCTGGGCGCTCAGCTCGCGCAACACGGCCGGATCGGGCCCTGCGAACTCCACTTCGACGGTGTGCGACGTGGAGATCGAGAAGTTGTACTTGCGGATGCGGATGTATGCCTCGGGAAAATCCTCGCGCAGCTCGCGGCGGATCGAGGGAATCTCCCGGAGCACGGTCTTGTAGTCGGGACAGTCGACGATCAGTTCGCCGTAGCAGTCGCCTCCCGAGGTCATCGGACGCACCAGACAGTAGTGGGCCGGGGCGCTGCCCTGACTGACGGCCACGCGCTCGATCCCCGGATGGCGCTGCACGCTGTCGCTCATCACGAGCAGCCGGTCGCGTACCCGGTCGGCATCCGTCGCCGAGGGGAAGAAACATTCGACGACGAACTGCTTGTAGTCGAAATCGGGAAAGAAGAGGTTCTTTACGCGCGTCATGCCGAAGATCGAAAGCGCCAGCACGGCAAACGCCACGACGATCGTTGCGCGCTTGTATCCGACGAGGAAGGCGATTGCGCGACGTACGAAACGGTGAACGGGCGAATTCATCACGGCCGAGTTTTCGTTCCGATGCTTTTCGCGGGCCGGGAGCCACGACTTGGCGCAGACCGGCACCTGGACAAGTGCCAGCACCCAGCTGGCCAACAGGCTCACGCACAGTACCAGAAAGAGATCTCCGGCATATTCGCCCGCCGAATCGGGCGAGAGATAGATGCCCAGGAAGGTCGAAGCGGCGATGATGGTAGCCCCGAGCAGCGGCAGAGCCGTATTGCGTCCGATGCGGTAGAGATAGATCTTCGGACTCAGCCCCCGCTTCTTGTCGATCAGAATGCCGTCCATGATCACCACGGCGTTGTCGACCAGCATGCCCATGGCCACGATGAAGGCGCCGAGCGAGATGCGCTGCAGCGTCGTGCCGCACGTCAGCAGGATCGGGAACGACACGGCTACCGTCAATATCAGTCCGAACCCGATGATCAGACCGCTGCGCAGTCCCATGGTGAAGATGAGCACTAAGATGACGATGAGGACCGATTCGAGCAGGTTCCACATGAACGACGAGATGGCCTCCGAGACCTTGTCGGGCTGGAAGAAGATCTTCTCCGTGTGGAATCCGGCCGGAAGCTGCCGCATGGCCTCTGCAAGCCGGGCGTCGACCGCCTTGCCCACGTCGGGAACGATGGCCGACGACTCCATGGCGATGCACAGGGCCAGCGCCGGACGTCCGTCGACGAAGAAACCGTTGCGCTGCGGCTCGGCATATCCCCGCTCGACGCGGGCCACATCGCCGATGCGCATCTGCCGGCCGTCCATTGTGCGAATCTCCAGGTTGCGGATCTCCTCCTCGTCGTCAACCGCAGAATCGACATAGAGAGCGATGCGTTCGTCCCCGCTCAGGTACTGCCCGGCGTTGACCGTTTTTCCGGCCTGCTGCAGCGCCGAGATGATCTGCGTGGGGATTACGCCGTTGCGGGCGATCTGCTCCTTCGAGAGGATGATGTTGATCACCTCGTCGCGGTTGCCCGCGATATTGATCCGCTTGACGCCCTTCACGTCGAGCAGTTCGCGCCGCAGGAACTTGGCGTAGCGATACATCTCCGGGTAATCATAGCCGTCGGCCGTCAGGGCGTAGAAGATGCCGTAGACATCCATCATGTCGTCGATGACCACCGGGTCGTAGCACCCTTGGGGCAGACGTGCCGCCGCGTCGCTCACCTTGCGGCGCAACAGGTCGAAGTGCTGCTCCAGGTCGCGGTTCAGCACCGTCATCTGGAACTCGACGGTCAGTATGGCCGAACCGTTGCGGCACTCGCTCTTCACCTTTTTGACGTTGGGCAGCGCCCGCAGTTCGTCCTCCATCAGCTGCGCCGCCTTCAGTTCCACCTCGTGGGCGCTGGCTCCGGGATAGGGGATTACGACCATCGCCTGCTTGACGGCCACGGCCGGATCCTCCAGTTTGGGCATGTAGAGGTATGACAACACGCCGGCGATGAGAATGGCCCCCACCATCGACCAGAACAGTACCGGCCGCCGGATGAAAAATTCGGTCAACTTCATCTTCATCACAACAGCCCTCCCACATTCGTTTGACTCGGAGCCTCCACCACGCGGACCTTCTCACCCTCCTCGAGAGCCGCGACGCCGGCCCGCACGATCTGTTCGCTGCCGCTCAGCCCCTCGATGATGACAGCGCGCCCTTCGGCATCGGTGTTGTCGACCGTGACCGCGCGGCGGGAAACCGTTGAATCGGCCTCGAAGACCCATACGCTGGGTGTCTCTCCGTCGAGAAAGAGCGCCCCCAGCGGAATGGCAACCCCACGACGACGTGTCGTGTCGGCCATCGCAATCCGCACCTCGACGTTCATGCCGGCCGTCAGTTGCCGATCGGGCTGCGCGGCGAACGCCAGCGTCAGGTGGTAGAGCTGATTCCCGTCCGCCTTGGGCGGCAGACCCGCCATACGCATCGGGACTTCACCCTCGATCCCGGCCGCCCGGCAGCTGAAGCGGGTGAATCGGTCGTGATGGAGGTATTCACCGGCCGGAATATCGACTTCGACCTCCAGGCCCGAGACGTCGAGCAGCGAGACGAGAGCCGTTCCTGCATCGACCATCTCCGCCGGCGAGAAGTTCACCTTCTGAATATATCCATCGGTTGGAGCATACAGTTTCGTGTAATCGAGCTTGTTGCGATTGACCTGTAGCTGGATGCCCAACTGGTGCAATCCGGCACTGGCCTTCTCGAAGTCGTTGGCCGAAACGCTCCGCTGCTCGAACAGCTGCCGTGTACGCTGTACCTCGTCCTTGAGCTGATCGTACTGAATCTGCAGTGCCTCGACCGCCAGCCGGTAGTCGACATCATCCAGTTCGGCGAGCAGCTGCCCCTTCCGTACGAAATCGCCCTCGGCGACATGAATGCGCGCAATCTGTCCGGGGGTCTTGAATCCCAGACTCACCTCGTGGACCGCCTGCACGACGCCCGAATAGGTACGCACGGTTTCCCCGCCCAACACGACGGGCTGTACCAGACATACCCGCTGCACGAACGGCGTCTGTTCCGTGCCGCTCCCGCATCCGCACAACAGAGCCGCCAGCGCGACTCCGAGGCCTCTTCCTGCATGTTTCATCGTTATTCCGTTTTTAAGTGGTTTCACGGCGGCAAAGTTGCCGATTTTTCTCCGAAGCCTTTTGTCATATGTTGTGGGTCTATTGTTCGAAAGGATGGTAAAAGAGGCTTTTTGAAGATTAAATGCCTTGATTTGTTGTTTGAATGCGTATATTTGCCAACGTAAAAACGAATACCGATGTCTGCACTCAAGACCTTCAATGCCCTTCCTATAGCAGCCATTCCGCTCGACGAACGGAGTTGTATCTTCGACAACAAGGTCATTCTGGCCGACAACCTTGACGGAGAGGATCCACCTCACGATTTGACGAACGACCCTGCGATGAGAGCCTTTCTCACGGCGCCTTACCCATTCAAGATCCAGTTTTCGATCATAGAACTGTGCCTGGCGGGATCGATGCGGGTTCGCTTGAATCTGAATGAATACGAGTTGCGACGTAATACCTGGATGATTGTGACTCCGGGATCAATCGGACAATGTCTGGAGGTGTCGTCCGATTGCAGAATTGTCATTATCGCGGTTTCGAATGATTACGTCATAGCGGAGGACAATTCCGAGGGAGCGTTTATTGTCCGCAAGTTTCTCTCGCAGCAACCGTTGCTGCAGCTTACCGATGCACAGTCTGCCGAGCTGCTGGGCATCTACCGGGCGTTGCGCGACAAACTCCGGCAACCCGACTTTCGCTTCAAGTACGACATTCTGAAGGGATATCTGCAGGTTCTTTACGGCGAGGTTTGTCAGTGGATGGCACCTATGGTCGAGCAGCAGGATTCCCGGCAGGGATCTCGCAAGAAACAGATCTTCGACCGTTTTATTGCGGAACTTCGGCAACATTACACCGAGGAACGCAGTATCCAGTTCTATGCCGACCGACTGTGTCTGACCCCGAAATACCTTTCGCAGGTGGTTCATGCCGTCAGCGGGCGTCATGCCGGAGAATGGATCCGCGACTATGTGATTCTGGAGGCCAAGGCTTTGCTGAAGAGCGGCCAATATACGGTTCAACAGGTTTCCGACATGCTGAACTTTGCCAACCAATCGTTTTTCGGGGTCTATTTCAAGAAAGCGGTCGGCTGTTCGCCGACCACTTATAAAGAGTCATAGGGGACCCTGTCTGTCCCTCCCGCTATATAACACCGTTGTCCGGAAGCGGCATTCTGCCGGAGGCGATATTTATCGGGCATTCCGCTTTTCCAACAGCTCTTTATGAACCTTGCCCCATTCGATCATGGCGTCGATGATCGGGAGCAGCGATCGCCCCAATTCGGTGATGGAGTACTCCGAGCGGGGCGGCAGCTCGGGATAAATGGTCTTCACGACCAGTCCGTCATCGACCAGCTCCCGAAGTTGCAGGTCGAGCACGCGGGGCGCAGCTTCGGGCAGCGCCCGATGCAATTCGCTCGGACGCATCGAGGCATGCCGCAATTCGTCCAGTATGCAGGATTTCCATTTGGAGTCGATCATGCTCATGGTCAGTCGCAGGGGACAGCTGAAATCGACGGGAATCTTCCTTTCGTACATGGTGCTTGTCGGATTGTATGACGCAAAGTTAAGGATAAAGGTTCAAAACAGGTATATACCGATAAATTTTTCCATACCTGAATAATTTTTCACTACTTGTGCGAATCAAGAGAATCTCCTAGCTTTGCGACATACAAAATCTTCAAACGACATAAAGTTATGAGAGCACGCATCGAAGAGTACAGGGCCGTGAAGGCTGCGGCCGGGAAGTTCGTGCGGAGTGTGGCGGTGTGTAGCCAAGGCCTGTAACCAGAAATCGAAAACCATCAAAAAATAGGAAGATCCATGAAAATCACGGTTATTACGGGAAGCCCCCGTAAAAAGGGCAACAGTTTTGCCATGACCGACGCATTCATTCGGGAGGCGGAGGCCTGCGGCCATACGATACAGCTTTTCGATGCGGCCTTCATGAAGGTTGGCGGCTGCCATGCCTGCATGACGTGCTACAAGACGGGCAAGGCCTGCTCGTTCAACGCGGAGTTCGATGCCATTGCCACGTCGATTCTCGACTCCGAAGCCGTTGTGTTCACCATGCCGGTCTACTGGTACTCCATTCCGGCACAGATCAAAGGGGTGATCGACTGTCTCTTCTCGCTCGTCGTTGGAGGGAAAGCTGTCGCCGGAAAACGGTGGGCGTTGATCGCCTGCTGTGAGGAGGAGGATCGTACGGTGCTCGACGGCGTGCGGATCCCGATGGAGCGCACGGCTGCACTGCTGAAATGGGATCTTGCGGGCGAGGTTCTCGTCCCCGGCGTGTTGAACGAAGGCGATATCGAGAAGACCGATGGCTGCAAACAGGCCGCGGCCCTGGCCCATAAATTCTGACGAACGATGAAAGTCCTGTTGATCAACGGCAGCCCCAATCGTGAGGGTTGTACGTATATGGCTCTGAGCGAGGTTGCCGCGACGTTGCAGAACAAAGGCATCGAGACCGAACTGCTTTATCTGGGCAAGAAACCCGTGGCGGGGTGTATTGCGTGCGGCAAATGCCTCGAGACGGGACACTGCTTTCGGGACGATGCCGTGCAGGAGATCCAGCGGCGGCTGGATGAGTTCGACGGACTGGTCATAGGCTCCCCGGTCTATTACAGCGGGCCGACGGGGCAGCTTATCTCCTTTCTGAACCGGCTGTTCTATGCTACGGAGGGTCGTATGGCCGGGAAGGTGGGTGCTGCCGTGGTTTCGTGTCGACGAGGCGGGGCCTCTGCGACATTCGAGCAGCTGAACCAATACTTTACCATCAGCAACATGCCCATCGTCCCGTCCCAATACTGGAACTCGGTCCATGGCTTTACTGCGGAGGATGTCCGCAAGGACCGCGAGGGGCTGCAGACGATGCGTACCCTGGGCCAGAATATGGCGTGGCTGCTGAAGTGTATCGAGATCGGCCGACGCAACGGAATCGACAAACCGGTCTATGAACCGCGGCAGCGTACCCATTTTATTCAGGACAAATATTGAGACGCAAGCCGTGCGTTTGCCTGTTTTTATTTGACAGTTGTTTCGTTCAGGAGGGCGGCTCCCGGCGAGCCGGCTCGGCTGAGATCCGGTGAAGCATGCCAACCTGAACGCGACGCTTGGCGTGTCTCCGTTTAAAACAGGTTGCCGAACAGGAATCCCGCCAGCGTGGCCATGACGATGACGAGCGCCACGTAGACCACCGTCTTTTTCGTCCCCAGCACGCCGCGGATGACCAGCATGTTGGGCAGCGAGAGCGACGGCCCGGCCAGCAGCAGCGCCAGGGCCGGGCCCTTGCCCATGCCCGAGGCCAGCAGCCCCTGGATGATCGGCACCTCGGTCAGTGTGGCGAAGTACATGAAGGCCCCGGTGAAGCTGGCAAAGAAGTTCGACAGCAGCGAGTTGCCCCCGACGGCCCATTCGATCCAGCGGTTCGGGATGATGCCCGCGACGGCCGTCTGGTCATGGGTCGATCCGAGCAGGAACCCCGCCGTGACGACACCCACGGCCAGCAGCGGCAGGATCTGTTTGGCAAATCCCCACGCCGAAAGGGCCCATTCGCGGTTTTCTGCGTCGCGTCGGTCGAAAAGCAGAATCAGCGAGAGCGCAGCGATGGCCACCACCATCGGTACGAGCGGCACGAGCTTCGCATCGCCGACAAACAGGTTGGCCAGCACGACCGAAACGACGGTTGCCGCAGCGCCCAGCGCCACCCACAGCAGGCGGAGGTGCAGGATCTTCACCAGCGATCCGCACAGCACGAGCGCCAGGGCGCCGGTGATGTACCACTTCCAGGCATAGAGGGTCGCCCACAGGCCGCGGTCCGAGGCGGCCGGTGCGCCCCAGTTGGCGAAGACGAGGATCAGCACCAGCGTGAAGAAGTGGAACGAAGTCTGCCACATCGGCCGCTTCTCGGGAGGCGGGACGATGTTCATCTGCTCCGCGCGTTTGGCCCGCTCCTCGCGGCGGAAGAGGAACGACATCAGCAGCCCGATGACCACCGAGAAGAGGATGGCGCCGACCGTGCGGGCGATGCCCAGCTCGATGCCCAGAATCCGGGCCGTGAGGATGATGGAGAGGATGCTGATCGCCGGCCCCGAATAGAGGAAGGCGATGGCGGGCCCCAGCCCCGCGCCGCGCTTGTAGATGCTCGTGAAGAGCGGCAGGATCGTGCAGGAGCAGACGGCGAGGATGCCGCCCGAAATGGCCGCCACGCTGTACGACAGCCACTTTTTGGCATTCGCCCCGAAGTATTTGAGGACGGATCCCTGGCTGACGAAGACGGCGATCACACCGGCGATGAAGAAGACCGGCAGCAGGCACAGGATGACATGCTCGCGGGCATACCACCGGGCCAGGTCAAGCGTCGCGTCAATGGCCGTCAGGAAGCGCTCGCTGCCGATCGGCAGGAAAAAGACGGCCGTAAAAATGAGGATGATCCACGCAAGGATCTTCAACTCCCGTTTCGTATCCATACGCCTCGCCTAAATACCCAACAGCTGTTTGATCTCGCTCTCCGAGGGGACATGCCCCTTGATCTTCACCTCTCCGTCCACGACAACGGCCGGCGTGCTCATGACGTTGTAACTCATGATCTCGACGATGTCCTCAATTTTGGTGATTTGTACGTCGAGGTTGTTCTCGTTGACGACTTTGGCGATGGTCTGGTAGGTCGACTTGCATTTGGCGCAGCCCGGCCCCAGAATCCTGATCTCGCGGATCGCCGCGCGGGGCGCGTCGGGCTTCATGTTCCCGAAATCGTGTGCCGTCGGTTTTTCATTCTCTTCCACAATCAGGTTATTGCCGCACGAGCATGAGCAGGGTTTCGGTGAGAAGAGCGAAGCCCAGAATCCTTTTTTCTTTTCGTTCTTGGTTTCCATATCCTTTATTTTTTAGAAATACATGATTGCATAATAATAGATGCCGATCATCACGAACAGCCCTCCGACGATCCGGTTCAGCCATCTCTGAATCGTCTGCATCCGGCCGTAGAACTGCCCGATGCGCCGGGCGCCGAAAGCCAGGATCCAGGCGACAACCAGTACCGGCAGTGCCGTGGCCACGGCAAACAGAACGGGCAGCAGGTATCCGGCTTCGGCCGAGGCCGACATCGGGATGAGCATCCCGAAGTAGAAGACGCCGCTCGTCGGACAGAAGGCCAGCGCAAAGAGCACCCCCAGCAGCAGGGCACCCCAGCCGCCCCGGCGGGCCAACCGCTCGCCGTTGCCGCTGAATCCGAAAGAGGGGAGTTTCAATCGGTCACCCAGCAGCATGAAGGCTCCGATGGCGATCAGCAGCGGCCCCAGGATCAGTTCGC
>CALUMQ010000033.1 GCA_944321765.1 uncultured Alistipes sp. | reverse complement strand
GACCTGGCCATGAACGAGCCGAAGGCATTCGAGGCAATAGTTAACGCAGTTAAATAACCTTCCGAAAGAGGGTTGGCACGGCGGACTCCTCCCAAGGTGTCCGCCGTTTTTCTTTCGCCGCAGCCACTCACCCCATGAAGAGCTGGAAACAGACTTTCGCCATCATCTGGAGCGGACAACTGGCCTCGATCCTCAGCAGTTCGATCGTCGCCTACGCCATCGTCTTCTGGATGAGCATCGAAACCCGCTCGGCCGAGGTCCTCGCACTCTCGGCCATATCGGGCATGCTTCCACAGGCGCTGCTGGGGCTCTTCGTCGGGGTATACATCGACCGCTGGGACCGCAAACGCACGATGATCCTCGCCGACACGTTCATCGCCCTCTGTACCCTGGGACTGGCCATCCTCTTCTGGCGCGGCACGGCCCAGTTGTGGCACGTCTACCTGCTGCTGGCCTGCCGCTCCGCCGGCTCGGCCTTCCATGTCCCGGCCATGCAGGCCTCCGTGCCGCTGCTGGCCCCTCAGTCGCAACTCACACGCATCGCCGGCGTCAATCAGGTCATCGTCTCGCTCTCGGACATCGCGGGTCCGGCTCTCGGGGCCCTGCTATTGGGCCTCACCTCCATTGGCAACATCCTGCTGCTCGATGTCCTCGGGGCGGCCATCGGCTGTCTGACGCTGCTCCTCGTGTACATTCCGAATCCCGAACACGCGCAACGCCGACCGGATCTGTGGCGCGAATTCCGCGAAGGGTTCGCCGCCATGCACTCCCAACCGGGGCTGGGTTGGTTCTTCGCTCTGGCCATTGCCGTGTGGTTCTTCATCATGCCCGTCGGCGTGCTCTTTCCCCTGATGACGCTCAACCACTTCGGAGGCGGGACCTGGGAGATGAGTTTCGTCGAAATCATCTGGGGAGGCGGCGCCCTGCTCGGCGGCGCCATCATGGGCGCCCGGGTCTACCGCATCAGCCGCATCGTGCTGATCAACCTCATGTATCTGGTCGTCGGACTGTCGTTCCTCCTCTCGGGGCTGCTCCCGGAATCGGCATTCTATGTATTTGCGGCACTCACAGCCGCAGCCGGCATATCAAGCAGCATCTTCAACGCCTCGTTCATCTCCGTACTGCAGGCCCGCATCGATGCTGGACTGCTCGGACGCGTGTTGTCACTCTACCGCAGCTTCGGACTGCTGCCCTCGGTCATCGGGCTTCTAAGCACCGGATTTCTGGCCGAAAGTCTGGGGCTGACCACCACGTTCACGCTGGCCGGAGGAATCATCTGTCTGCTCGGGATCGTGGCCTTCTGCATCCCTTCGGTGCGGCGTCTCGATGCGCCGCAAAAGCCGGAATAAGATCGGTCTGAATGAGAACGCGACAGTAAACCAGCAAACATACACATCCCGAACGTACAAAAAAGAGCCGGGAGCAGTCTATGGACTGCTCCCGGCTACATTATATATAGGGGGCTTCCCGGATCAGTTGGGGTAAACCGATCCGTTGTACGAAACCTGGTAGGTTGCCGAATTGGACGACTCGTTATAAGTCCAATAATAGACTACCGTGGCGGCAGGGAAGTCCGATGCACTGTATTCAATGGAGTTGGGAAGCGTGCAGGTCTGTGTTCCGTCGATGATCTGCAGGCCCCGGTAGAGTCCGTCGGTCAGCGTATAGTTGATCGTCAGCGGCTGGCTCAGAATAGCATCGGCCGTGTATATCGTGGGGCCTTTGGCGCTGCCCGACACCTTGAAATTCTTCTTCGAGCACTTCGCGTAGGTCATCGACGCATCGGGAGCCGTCACCACAAACTGCCCCGACCAGTTCGAATAGATCGAATTGCCGTCGAAATGGGAACGGAATCCGTTGACCGAGATGGTGAAAACTCCGGCACCATCGCAGGCAATGGTCGTCGCACCGCTTTCAAGCAGCAACTTCGAGGTGGTGGATCCCGACGAGGAGGTTCCCGACGATACCGTCAGATTCTCCATCACAATACTCCAACTTCCACCCTCGGCAAGCGACTTCGTACCATAGGTCTGAATCAGTACAGAACCGGAAACCACCAGTCCGCTGCCGGCCTGCTGCGCCGCATCACTGAAGGTGATGCGATAATTGCCGTCGGAAAGAGTCTCGACCTTCGTCAGGCTGTTGAACAGCGACGGAAGCACGCGCACGCTCGACACGGTGAGCTGATCCAGGTTCGAAAGATCCGATTCCGGATCCTGCGACAGCGCCTCGGCGACAAGTATGGCCATGCGCATGCCGGCATCGGCCGGAATCAGGGAGATGGTGTTCTGATTCATGGCCAGCTGATAGATGGTCATACCCGGCATGACCGACTGGTACTTGTTCCAGGATTCGTCGTTCTTGAGGCACCCCTCGAACGACAACATCGCTGCGGCGGCCAACATAAAAGTCATTATTCTCTTCATTGGTGCAAAATATAAAAAGTTAAGTTTTTGGATAAACGTATTTCGGGGCATTTTACTGCATGGGGAGGACAAAAAAAATTGTCCTCCGCGACTCCACCCTCCTCCGGAACCGGACAAAGCGGTCACAACCAGATGAAAAGCAAATCCGCCACAAAGGTACAATTTTTTCAACGTCCGACAAGGATTTGGACTTTTCACGGCAATTTCCTATCTTTATTCCAGGAAACACCCCACCATGAAAACACGCAAACCAACCATACTCATACTCTCTCTTATGTCGATACTCTCTATCTTCGGCTGCGGACGTCCGAAAACGCTTGAATATCCGTCCGATACTGTCACAACCCGTAACGGGACGGAGATCACACTGACATTCTTCAAGCACGCTTCGCTGTCGATAGCCGTAAACGGAAAGTACATATACATTGATCCCGTGGGCGCAAATGCCGACTACGCGTCGCTGCCGAAAGCCGACGTGGTGCTGATCACCCACTCGCACCACGATCACCTGGATATCCAGGCCGTGGAGAAGATTCTTACGCCCGACACCGAGATTCTGTGCGACCGCACCTCGGCCGAAGCCTTCGAAATGAACTGCTACACAATGCGTCCGGGAAGCGTCGCCACGCCGCGCGACTACGTGAAGATCGAGGCAACGGCCGCCTACAACACCTCGCAGGGGCACCTGCAATTCCATCCCAAAAACCGTGAAGACTGCGGATTCATCCTCACCATTGGCGGCACGCGCATCTACATTGCCGGTGACACGGAGCTTACCCCCGAGATGAAGCGGCTCAAGGATATCGACATCGCCTTCCTTCCCGTGAACCAGCCCTACACGATGACCGTCGACCAGGCTGTCGAGGCCGTAAAGGCGATTCGTCCGAAGATCTTCTACCCCTATCACTACGGTGAGGTGGACGAAAAGACCGACATCGACCGGCTGGTACGTGAACTGGAGGGTGTCACCGAGGTCCGCATCCGCCCGCTGGAATAAGGGATCCGGAGCGGTCAGGACGACAGGCGGGGTCCGGACAACATGGATCCGGCCCTCCGGCCCGAAAAGACAAGTATCCCCGGCCTTCGTATGAAGGTCGGGGATACTGTTTTCGGAAATGGAACGGCTCAGGCGCGATCCTTGCGGCTGACCAGACGCTCGACGATGAAGGCGACAATCAAGCCCATTCCCCCGAAGCAAAGCACCGAACCGCCATACACGACACTCTGGGCGTATCCAATATCGGGATCGCAGGCCACGATCCAGTATCCGACAAGCAGCCCGAGTCCCAGGCCCACCAGCAAACACCCCAGGCGCAGCGCTCCGGACGAGAATGCGCTTGTACGTCCACCCGTAGTCAGGGCATCAAGCGGAAGCCCCAACCGGACGTTCTTCAGATAGTCGATCAACGCGCCCGGATCGAGTTTCTCGATGATGTTGAGCCGTTCGCGACGGCAGACGAGCAGTTCGAAGAATTTGTAAACCCCCAGTGTGATCATTCCGACCACCAACGGCACGACAATAAAATCCAGCATGATTCAAACGATTTTTTAATGGTTTTACTTCTCTTTTTGCGACCTTTGCTCTGTTAGACGCCCGTCATGCAAAAAGGTTACAGCAGGCCGATTTTTTTCTGCGGATGTAACCTTTTGCCGAAGGCGGCGTCTAACGAAATGTCATGCAGAGCGAAGATCAGGAAGTGGAACTCATACGACGCATTCGCAGCGGAGAGACCCGGCTGTACGGACATCTGGTCGACCGCTACGGACGGATGGTTTATGCATTGGTCGCACGAATCGTCGATCGCCCGGAAGAGGCCGAAGAGGTGACGCAGGATGCCTTTCTGAAGGCATTCAGCCGGCTCGACCGTTTCGAAGGCCGGAGCAGCTTCCGGACCTGGATCTACCGCATCGCCTGCAACGAAGCGCTCACGCGCGCACGACGCACGCGGCGCCATTATACGGAGATCGACGAGCGACGCCTGGTCCTGCTGCCCGACGAGGAGGTTGAACGGATGGAGGAGTGGGCGGTGCACGAGCGACAGCTCGAAGCGCTGACGCGTGCCGTCGCGAGGCTCGAACCCGCGGAACGGGCCCTGGTAACGCTCTTCTACTACGAAGAGCGCCCGGTCAGCGAATGCGCCGCAATTCTGGAGCTCTCGGAGAGCAACGTCAAGGTGCGGCTGCATCGCCTGCGTAAGAAATTATACCTGATGGTTAAGGATGAAACAGCAACAACGGATGAAACGGAGTGAAGCGATTCGCCGGGCTGCCGGACGGATTCCGGTCCCCGAGCCGCCCGCAGACCTTACGGCACGGGTGATGGAGCGTCTGCACCGTGCCGAGCGGCGGAGGCGGCACATCGAAGGGGTGCTGGCGGGAGTCTGCAGCGCCGGAGTGCTGGCGGGGCTGGCCGCCGCGGGACGATGGCTCCTCACCCGGGAGGCGGAAGGTCCGGATGGATCAGAGTTGTCGTTGTTCAAGCCGCTGCCGGACGGAGGAACCGTGTCGGAGACCGACTGGGCATGGCCACAACTCGACCTGTCGCTGCCACAACTCGACCTGTCGGCACACGTTCCGGGGGACGTCGGACTATGGAAGTTGTGCGGGCTGCTGGCCGCAGCGGGACTCGCGCTGCTCATCGCCGATCTGCTGATCCGGCGGCGGATCGCATCCCTGCGCAAATAGCGTCATCCGGGATGCAGCTCCCGACAAACGAACGGGGCGCGTTCCTGTATCGGAACGCGCCCCCTCTGTCTCCGGATCGCCGGTTCTACTTTTTTTGAGCGTCGCTCTTCTTTTCGGCAGCAGCCTTCGGCTCGGCCTTTACCTTGAGCGAGGCAAAGCCCTTGACAATGTTCGCATCGTTGTTCTTCGAGGCATCGTAAACGACGGTCACCTCTTTCTTGGACAGGTCCACCTGCACATCCTTGATACCCTTGCCGAGCGACGGCACGTTGTTCATGATCTTCTGCACGCAGTGCTCGCAGTCGATATCGGTCGTAAAGACCGTCGTCACACTCTTCTTCGAGGCGGGCTTCTCAGCCATCGCCAGGCCCGTCCCCATCATGAGAGTCAGGCACACGATCAACAGTTTTTTCATCTTCGTATTGTCTGTTTTAAGGTAATTGTTGCTCTGTTAATAGATATTCAACCGCATGCCGACATAAAACTTGCGCCCCATGAGCGGTCCCCAGACGTTCATCGAGTTGAAACGGTAGTCGTAGGGATTGTCGGCATTCAGGATCGGGTCATGCTGAATGTAGTCGGCGATGTTCTCGCAGCCGACGTAGATATCGAACTTCCCGACCTTGCGGCTCACCTGCGCATAGAACATCGGGTAGCGCGGCGAATAGTAGCTGTCGTCGAGGTTGCCCGTCTGCGTGGGAATGCGGGAGCGTCCGTTGAGCTGTGCCGTGGCGTCGAAAACCCATCGGCGGAATTTCGTCGCATACTGGATGTTGAGCAGCGTCTTGTAACGGCTGATCAGCGGCCGTTCGACGCGCGCCGACGTACCGTCGGCACGGCGGATCGTCATCTCGCTGTCCGTGTAGCGGAACGTCGCGAAGATGTCGAGCCGCTCGACGGGTGTCCACGAGAAGTCGACCTGGTAGGTATCGGTAAACGAACGTCCGTCGGTGTCGTAGAAGACGATGCGGTCGGCAAACATCTCCTGGTCGGTGACCACCGAGTGGTAGAACTGCGTGCGGAAGTAGTCGATGCTCAGCGTCGCGTCGTCCGGATTGACGATGCCGAAGCTCTGCGTAAGGCTTCCGCCCACCGTGAGGGCCTTCTCCATGCGGTCGATGTCGCCGAACGACACGACCGCCAGCTGTCCGTCGCGAAACGCCACGGGCTGGATCGCCCGACCGGTGGCCAGCACGCCGATGTTGTCGGTCAGGAGGTTCGTCGATCGGTAACCCAGGCCGGCCGAGGCGCGCAGCGTCGTCGAGGGGGTAATGTTCCACTTCACATGGCCGCGGGGCGTGGCGAAGAAACGGTCGTAGAAGCCGTTGTAATCTCCGCGCAGGCCCGCCACGACGGAAAACCTCTCCTTGATGGCGTAGGTATATTCGGCGTAGAGGCCCGCCTCCTGCTCGTTGCGGTCGAAGTCGTAGTCGGCGGCGGCAAGCGACGCGATCCACGGCGTACGGTTCAGCAATCCCTCGCGGAAGTAATCCAGGTGTGCCTGGGCCCCGACGATCAGCGAGGAACGGGTAGTGAAATAGTGGTTGTACATCAGATTCAGCGACACGGAGTGCTGGGTTCCGTCGTATTGGTTGAGCCCGAAGTAGGCATCCTCGTTAAAGTGGTCGTAGTCGGCCACGAACGCAAGGTTCGAACGCAGTTCCTCCGCTTCGTCGGCATCGTAGACCGCCGGGCCCACGGGCATGCCCACCTTGAAATAACCGTTGGCATTGCGGTTGCGGATGTGCGACCCGTAGAGCGGCATCGGCTCATCCTTCTGCTCCCAGTCCCAGTCGCGCGTCATCGCCTCGCGCAGGGCCGCGGTATTCCGGTATCCGAGCATTCCGCCGAGGCGGTTCTCCTGCACGAATTTCCAGCCCCAACGGATCTGTGTGCCGTTGTCGGCGGCATAGAGCCACTTGTTGGCCACGTTGATCTGGTCCGAAAGCGGCAGGTCGCGGAATCCGTCGTCGTTGTGGTCCATCTTGCGCACGTCGGTGTCCATCGAGCCGTGAAGCAGGATGATGCTCGAAAGCCGCTTGTCCTTCGTCACCGGAAAGGCCGACGAAAGGTTCACCTCCGGGCGCAGTTCGTCGTCGAGGTAGAGGTTCAGGAAGAGCCGCTCTTCGTCGGTCGGCTTGCGGTGTTCGAGGTTGATCTGTCCGGTGATGGCCTCGTGTCCGGCCGTCACCGACGCCACACCCTTCGACACCTGGATCGAGTTGAGCCACATGCCGGGCGTGTAGCTCAAACCGTAGGGCGAGCTCAGACCCCGCATGATCGGGCGGTTCTCGTCGAGGATCTGCGTATAGGTGCCGGCGAGTCCGAGCATCTTGATCTGACGCGCCCCCGAGATGGCGTCGCTGTAGCCGACGGTCACCGACGCGGAGTTCTCGAACGACTCGGCAAGGTTGCAGCAGGCCATCTTGCAGAGGCCCGCAAAGGAGATCATCTCGCCCTTGACGATGCCGTCACGCTTGACGAAATTGCCGCTGACGGCACCCTCGACCACGACATCCTCGAGGGCCACGCCCTCGGTGCGCAGCGAGAACTCGACATGGTCGGAGCCGTGCGCCACGCGGACCGTGTCGTTGACATACCCCAGAAAGGAGGCTACAAGAAGGTCATACCCCTTTACACGGTGCAGGAGAAAGGCCCCTTCGGAATCGGTACCGGCGCCGACGGTCGTCCCGGCCCAGTAGACCGAAGCGCCGGCCAACGGCTGACGTTCGGCATCACGCACCACGCCCCGCAGATCCTGGGCCGCAGCCATGCGGCAACCTCCGAGCAGGGCGGTCGCCAAAAGAATATTTTGCAAATGTTTCATGGAAAGGTCTTCGATAAATTTCACCGGCTGAAGCAGCACACTCCTCCGCAAACGGTGTGCGGAGGGCTTCCGAAGGCCTGTAGCGGTTCTTCACTTCTTCGACCGGCATGCGGGACAGCGTCCCTTGATCAGGTAGTTGATCTCACGGACCTCATAACCTGCCGGATAGCTCACCGGAGGAATATGGACGTGGTCCAGGCAGTAGGTCTTTCCGCACACCTCGCAATGGAAGTGACAGTGCAGCTCCTCAACGCGGCAGGCATGGTCGTTGTGACACAGACAATACTTCGTGGCACCGCTGCCGTCCTCGACGACATGGAGCAGGTGGTGCTCGGCAAAGAGCGTCAGCGATCGAAAGATCGAGGATTTGTCGAGCGTATCGGCCGCCGTTTCGAGATCGGCAAGGCTGAACGTATTCCTGAAGCGCGACATGGCTTCAAGCACCAGAATCCGGACTGCCGTAGGACGTATTCCGTGCCGCACGAGCATCTCTTCACACGAATGGTTGCACATGGTTTATGGGGAAATTGATCCGGAGGCCGAGACCCCGCGGAACGAACAATGAAAATGCGGAAAGAAATTGTGCCGCAGATACATTTGCGGCATTGCGGCGCAGGATCGTTGCGCATCCTGCGCGGACTCAGCCACGCACTGGAGGTGCCCGCAATCCGAAGCATTCGGAGACCGCGGACCGAAGCGGCGGAACCGACAAACAGATGGTGCCGCAGGCACGTGCCGGCAACAACGGCAGCGACACGAAGGACTCACCCGTCATCGCGAAAAAAGGAAGGTCACAAACGGCACACTTGACAGATTGCTCGTTCTCTTCGAGATGGGTTGACGTATAGAGATCGACCTCCGTCGAGTGACGGTTCCCGCAGCAGGGAGCGTGCATCTCGCTGTCGGCAGGCAGCGCCGTATCGGGATGCTGGCAGTGACTGCAGCAGAGGTGCTCGACGGCAGCAGCCTTCGCCGCCACGCAATGGCACGTAAGCGACGCCACGGCAACACCCACCGTAGCGAACAGGTAGGCTGCAAGCAACAGCAACGATATGCGTTTTCGAGCTTTCATCTTCCCACTTCCGCAGCAGGATCCCGCCGGAAAATCGTCCGCACGGGCCCCGTGCACTTTATCACGGTTCCGCTCCGACAAGGGGCTATCATTCCGATCCGTTTCCCACGGACCGCCCCTTCGCTTCCCGGAGCCGTCCGGGCGCCCCTCCTGCCGGATGGGAGCCCTGGGAGCAAATGTAGGAAAAATTCCCGAATCCACCAATTTTTCATACCTTTGCGGATATGGAAGCCGCTCAGGAGAAGATTTTCGAGGTGCTCCGCCGCTACTGGGGATTCACCGCGTTCCGCCCCGCACAGGAGCAGATCATCCGCTCGGTGCTCGACGGACGCGACACGCTGGCCCTGATGCCCACCGGAGGCGGAAAATCGCTGACCTATCAGATCCCGGCACTCGTCAGCGAGGGAATCTGCGTGGTCGTCACCCCCCTCATCGCCCTGATGAAGGATCAGGTGGACCGGTTGCGTACCCGCGGCATTCGCGCCGTAGCGATCCATTCGGGACTCTCGCCCCGGCAGATCGACATCGCCCTCGACAACTGCGTCTACGGCGATGTGAAGTTTCTCTACGTAGCCCCCGAGCGGCTCTCGACGGAGGTGTTCCGCCTGCGTGTCGCGCGGATGAAGCTCTCGCTGCTGGCTGTCGACGAAGCCCACTGCATCTCGCAGTGGGGCTACGACTTCCGACCCTCGTACCTGCGCATCGCCGAGCTTCGGGAGCAGTTTCCCGAGGTTCCCGTGCTGGCGCTCACCGCCTCGGCCACGGCAAAGGTCGCCGAAGACATCATGTATCACCTGCACTTCGCCGAGCCGCACATCATCCGCAGCAGCTTCGCACGTCCCAATCTTTCGTACAGCGTCCGCCACACCGACGACAAGAACGGGCAGCTGCTGCGTCTGGTCCACAACGTTGCCGGATCGGGCATCGTCTACATGCGCACACGCGAAGGAACGGAGCAGATTGCCGACCTGCTGCGTCAGGAGGGGGTCACGGCTGCGGCCTACCACGGCGGCCTGGGGCATGCCGAACGGTCGCTGCGGCAGGAGGAGTGGCTCAGCGGGCGTACCCGCGTGATGGTGGCCACCAACGCCTTCGGCATGGGCATCGACAAGGCCGACGTGCGATTCGTCGTCCACTATGCCCCGTGCGACTCGCTGGAGAGCTACTACCAGGAGGCCGGACGCGCCGGGCGCGACGGACAGCGCGCATACGCCCTGCTGCTGGCGGCCTCGGACGACCGCGAACGCATCGTGAGGCGTTTCGACCGGGAGTTCCCGCCGCTCGAAAAGGTCAAGGATATTTACGAGGCGGTCTGCTCGTTTCTCCAGGTCGGCATCGGCGACGGAGGAGGAGCCTCGTTCCTGTTCAACATCCACGACTTCTGCATGCGGTCGAAGCTCTACTCCGGGACGGTGCAGAGCGCGCTGAAACTGCTGCAGCAGAACGGATACCTCACGCTGACCGACGCCCAGGACAATCCCGCCCGGGTGATGTTCTGCGTGAGCCGCGACGACCTCTACCGGCTGCGGCTGAAGCGCGACGAACTGGATCCCCTCATCCGCACGATGCTGCGCCTCTACAACGGCATCTTCACCGACTTCCGGCCCATCGACGAGGGGGAGCTGGCCGCCTGGAGCGGCTACACCGTCGAGCGAGTCCGCGAACTGCTCAAACGACTCTGGCAGCTGCGCGTCATCCGCTACATACCTTCGAACCGCTCGCCGATTCTCTACTTCAACGAGGAGCGCCTTCCGCGCGCCGACCTCTACATCGCTCCGGAGACCTACAGCCGCCGGCAGGAGCTCATGCACGAACGTTTCGAGCGGATGATTGCCTACACGGCCAACGAGACAGAGTGTCGCAGCGTCCTGCTGCAGCGCTATTTCGGCGAAGAGCATCCCGTTGCGTGCGGCATCTGCGACATCTGCCTGGCCCGCAAGCGGGCCGCCAAAACCACCGCAGCCGCCGCAACATCCGAGGTTCGCGAAGACCCGCAGAGCGCCCTGTGCGACGAGCTGCTCCGGCTGCTCGCCGAGGGCCCTGCCGATCCGAGGATGCTGTCCCTCCGCGTGGCATGCGCCCCCGACCTGCTGAGCCGGGCGGTACGCACGCTGCTCGACAAGGGCGCTATCCGCACACGCCGCGACGGATGGCTCGAACGTGCGGAATAACCTCCGGGGCACAAAATAGTCGCCGGGGAGTCTCGGATTCTGAAACTTTTTTGGTATTTTTGCGGGAACAACACTCCGGATGACAACCACGAATTCATTCACAGCGAAAATCAGCAACGAAGAGACCGCAGAACTTCCGGCCATCGAGTTCGGCGGCGAGATCCGCATTGTCGACGCCGAGCGCGACATCGTCGAGGCCTGCAAGCGTCTCGCCGCAGAACCGGTCATCGGGTTCGACACCGAAACACGCCCCTCGTTCCGTCCGGGTGTGACATTCCGCGTCTCGCTGCTCCAGCTCTCCACACCGACA
The DNA here is from genome assembly GCA_944321765.1 of uncultured Alistipes sp. GTDB lineage: Bacteria > Bacteroidota > Bacteroidia > Bacteroidales > Rikenellaceae > Alistipes. The sequence continues at coordinate 38,407 of CALUMQ010000033.1, read as the reverse complement.
GTCTGTTACCTCTTCCGGCTCAACAAGATTCCGCTGGCCAAGCCCATTCTGCAGCTCTTCGAGAACAGGCAGGTGCTGAAGATCGGCGCCGACGTCGCCGGAGACCTGCGCTCGCTGCGCCAGATCCGCCACTTCCGCGACGAGGGATTCATCGACCTGCAAACCATCGCTCCCCAATGGGGCATCGAGGAGAAGAGTCTGCGCAAGCTCTCGGCCATCGTCCTCGGACAGCGCGTCTCGAAGGCCCAGCGGCTGAGCAACTGGGAGGCCGCGACGCTCACCGACAAACAACAGCTCTACGCAGCCACCGACGCCTGGGTCTGCATCCGCATCTACGACAAACTGCTGCACACGCCGAAAAAAAAGAAACGCTCATGATACCCCAAATCATTCTGCGCAAAGGGAAGGAGGAGTCGCTCCTGCGCCGCCACCCGTGGATCTTCTCCGGAGCCATCGACCACATCAAGGCCGAAAGCGAAGAGGACTTTGCCGAAGGTGCGCTGGTCGAAGTCTACACCCATCAGGGAGAATTCATCGCCCAGGGACACTACCAGGGAGGTTCGATCGCCGTACGGGTGCTCTCGTTCGACCGGGAGCCCATCGACCAGGCGTGGTGGAACCGCCGCATCGCCGTGGCACACGACGTGCGCCGCACGCTCCGCCTGCTGGACAACCCCGCAACGACCTGCTACCGGCTCGTGCATGGCGAGGGTGACTCGCTGCCCGGACTTGTCGTGGATATCTATGGCACGACGGCCGTCGTGCAGTGTCACTCCGTGGGCATGTACCGCGCACGGATGGAGATTGCCGAGGCACTGCGCACGGTCTATGGCGGACGGTTGACGGCCATCTACGACAAGTCGTCGCAAACGCTCCCCTACAAGGCTCACGTCGGCGCCGTCGACGGATATCTCTGGGGGCATGCCGCGAGCGCCGCACAGGAGGTGCTGGAGAACGGCCAGCGCTTTCTGGTCAACTGGGAGGAGGGTCAAAAGACGGGATTCTTCCTCGACCAGCGCGAAAACCGCGAACTCGTGAAACGATATGCCGCAGGGCGCACCGTACTCAATACGTTCTGCTATACGGGCGGATTCTCGGTCTATGCTCTCTCGGGCGGCGCCCGGGAGGTCTGCTCGGTAGACTCCTCGGAGCGCGCCGTGGCACTGGCTGCCGAGAACATGCGGCTCAACTTCGGCGACACGGCGGCACACTCGGAAGTCGTGGCCGATGCCGTGGAGTATCTGCGCGAGATCGGAGACCGCTACGACCTGATCATCCTCGATCCGCCGGCCTTCGCCAAGCATCACAAGGTGCTGGGAAATGCCGTGCAGGGGTATAAGCGGCTGAATGCCCGTGCGCTGTCACAGATACGTCCCGGAGGCATTCTCTTCACCTTCTCCTGTTCGCAGGCCGTGTCGAAGGAACTCTTCCGCACGACGGTATTCTCGGCCGCGGCGATCGCCGGACGCAAGGTGCGCATCCTGCATCAGCTCTCGCAACCCGCCGACCACCCGATCAACATCTATCACCCCGAAGGTGAATACCTCAAGGGGCTGGTGCTCTACGTCGAATAAACTGACAGAACATACCCCAAAAGAGCCATGAAACAACTTATTGTCACCACCCTGCTGACTGTGGCGGCCGCCATGACGGTCTCCGCACAAAGCCGCATCGAGACCATCACGCTGCACAGCGAGATCCTCAACGCCGACAAGGACTGCACGGTCTATCTGCCCGACGGATACGATCATACACAAGAGTCCTACCCCGTGCTCTATCTGCTGCACGGAGCCAGCGACACCCATACAGCCTGGGTTGAGAAGGGCAACATGCGGCAGATTGCCGACGAAGCCTTCGCTTCGGGTGCCGCACGGAAGATGATCGTCATCATGCCCGATGCCTCGGGCGAAGGCCCCAACCACACCGGACTGCACATGGGATACTTCAATGTCCCGGACTGGGAGTATGAACGTTTCTTTTTTGAGGAGTTCATGCCCGATATGGAGCGTCGCTATCGCATCATCGGCGACAAGCAGCACCGCGCCATCTCGGGTCTTTCGATGGGCGGAGGCGGCACGGCAGCCTATGCTTTCCACCACCCCGAGCTCTTCAGCTCCGCCTGCCCGATGAGCGGTCTGCTCGACGTGCCTCCCGGACCCCGCAACTATACCGACGCCCTGCAGAAATCGCTCGCCGACAACTCGCCCGTAGCCACGCTCCGAAACATGACGGAGGAACAGCTCAACGCCGTACGCTCCATACGCTGGTGGGTCGACTGCGGAGACGACGATTTTCTATGGCGCAGCAACGTAGAGTTCTACACCCTCATGCGCGAGCGCAACATCCCGCTGCAATACCGCATGCGCGACGGCGGACACACATGGCGGTACTGGCAAACGGTACTGCCCGACGTACTGACGTTTGTCTCCAACGGATTCGACAAGTAGCGCAGGAGTCCCCGCAACATAAAACGAGGCCCCCTTCTCTGAGAGAAGGGGGCCTCGTTTGCGATCCGGGCCGCCGGCGGATAATGCAAAATGCAAACCGGCCGGCTCCCGACAGGAATTACTTCTTCCGATTGCGCTGCTGAGCCTCCTGCTGGCGCATCAACTCTTCGTAGCGCAACTGGAACTTCGATTTCTTGCCCTTGGACTTCTTCGCGGCATTGGCCTGCATGATGGCGTGGATCTTGTCGTCATCGACCAGTTTGCGGATGACAAGCGTCTGGCCCACGGTGAAGAGTGTCGAGAGCAGATAGTAGTAGCACAGTCCGCTGGCGTAGTCGTTGAACCACAACAGCATCATCAACGGCATGAGATAGACCATCATGAACTTCATGCCGGCCATCTGAGGCTGCGACGAGGCCGTCTGCTGGTAGCTGAACCACGAGTAGGCGAACAGCGACACGGCCATCAGCAGGGCGAAGAGCGAGATGTGATCTCCGTAGAAGGGGATCGAGAAGGGAAGGTCCAGCACGCTGTCATACGACGAGAGGTCGTCGGCCCACAGAAACGATTCGCCGCGCAACTCGATCGACGCCGGGAAGAAGCGGAACATGGCGTAGAGGATCGGCAACTGGATCAGCATCGGGATACAGCCTCCCATGGGATTGATACCCGCCTTCTTGTAGAGCTCCATCGTAGCCTGCTGACGCTTCATGGCATCCTCCTGCTTGGGATACTTCTTGGCCAGTTCGTCAACCTGTGGCTTGATCAGGCGCATCTTCGCCATCGAGACGTAGCTCTTGTAGGTAAGGGGTGAGATCACCAGCTTGACCAGAATCACCAGAATCAGAATGATGATGCCGAAGTTGGAGATGTAGTTGCGGAGGAAGTCGAAGACCGGAATCACGCACCAGCGGTTAACCCATCCGAAAATACCCCAGCCCAGCGGTACCAGCCGCTCAAGATGGAGCTTTTCGCCGTCGGGTCCTACAACCTTGCGAAGGATCGAATACTTGTTCGGTCCGAAGTAGAAGGCAAAGTCATAGGCCTCGGTCTGCGGCGTGTAGGGCACACCCATCTGCGCAGAGAAGGACTTGAGCAGCGTCGACTCCGGAGCCGCCGTATCGAACGACACGTTGGCGTAGGAGACATTCTCCGGGGCGATGAAGACCGACGAGAAGAACTGCTGTTTGAAAGCCACCCAGTTGAGCTGTGTCGTGATCTCCTTGGACTTCGACTCCTCGCTCATGCCCAGCTCCTCGATCGAGCTCTCGCCCGGGAAGCGGTAGGCCAGTGTGGTGTACATGTTCTCGTTCTTGAAGCCCTTTTCGTTCTGGTACGAGGTGTTCGACCAGTCGATCTGGATCTGCGTCTGATTGGCCATCTCTCCGGCCATATTGATCAGGCGTACGTCGAAGTCGACGAGGTAGTCTCGCTCGGGCGTCTGCGTATTATATATAAGGTAGCTGTACTCGAGCGCCGAATCCTCCGACACCGGAAGGCGCATCGCCACACGCTGCGCCCCATCGGCCGTCGTCTCGACGGGCAACGTCTCGAAGACGTAATCCATCGTATTGACAGGGACGTTGCGCAGTCCGTTCTTCAGGTAGAACGACAGGGCAAAACGTGCCGTCGAGGGATCCATCAGTTCGATGGGCTGCGTACGTTCGCCGCGCGGTCCGTACTTGGTATAGTCCTTCAGCGTAACGTCGGTGATCTGTCCACCCAGGGTCGAGAAGGTCACCGTCATCACGTCGTTCTCGACCGAGAAGTTCGCGGGAGTTGCCTCGCGCGCCGAGGTCAGCGTCTCACCGAGAGTCTCGACCCGACGTTCCCGCGCAGCGGCGGCCTGGGCCGCCAGCGTCGTGGAGTCAGGCTCCGCACCGTCGAGCGTCAGCGAATCAACGGCGGGTTGTGCGGCCCGCTGCACGGCAGCCAACGAATCCTGATAGGCCTGCCAGATAGCCTTCTGTTCCTGTAATTTCTTCTGGTCACGGGCATTGAAGAAGGCGAATCCCAGGAAGAGAAGCGCCACAACGGCAATGCCGGTAATTGATTTTTTATCCATTCAGAGATATGTTCCTTTTCTGCGGTGGTTACTTTCTTGCGGCATCATAGGCCAGGGCCGCCTTCACGAAGTCGATGAACAACGGCGAAGGATTCAACAGCGTGCTCTTGTATTCGGGGTGATACTGCGTGCCGACGAACCACGGATGGTTCTCGATCTCGATCACCTCGACCAGTCCCGTATCGGGATTCACGCCCACGGCCTTCATGCCGGCAGCCTCGAATTGTGCCAGATAGTCGTTGTTGAATTCGTAACGGTGGCGGTGACGCTCCGAGATATTGAGTTTGCCGTAGGCTGCGGCGACCTTCGAACCGCGTTTCAGCGTACACGGATAGGCCCCCAGACGCATCGTACCGCCCTTGGCCGTCACACCCTTCTGCTCCTCCATGAGGTCGATTACCGGATGGGGCGTCTGCTCCATCTCGCTCGAATTGGCGTCGGCGATGCCCAGCACGTTGCGGGCAAACTCGATCACGGCGCACTGCATGCCCAGGCAGATGCCCAGGAAGGGGATGTTGTTCTCACGCGCAAAGCGCACAGCCTCGATCTTGCCCTCGATGCCGCGGTTTCCAAAGCCCGGAGCGACGAGAATGCCGGCCATGCGGCCCAGGTGCGAAGCGACGTTCTCCCGGGTGATCTTCTCCGAATTCACGTAGCGGAGCTTCACCTTGCAGTCGTTGACCGCCCCGGCATGGATGAACGATTCGCAGATCGACTTGTAGGCATCGGGCAGCTCGGTATACTTGCCCACCAAAGCGATCTCGAGCGTCTTCGAAGGGTGCTTGATGCGGTCAACACGCTCCACCCACTCCTTCATGTCGGGCTCCTTGTCGGCCGGGAGATCCAGCTTGTCGAGCACTACCTCGTCGAGATGCTGCTCGTGCATCTTCATCGGCACTTCGTAGATCGTCGGCACGTCGATCGACTCCATCACGGCGTTGGCATCGACGTTGCAGAACTGCGCCACCTTGCGCCGCAGGTTCATCGACAGCGGATGCTCCGTACGCAGCACGAGAATGTCGGGCTGCAGACCGTTTTCGAGAAGCGCCTTCACGGAGTGCTGCGTAGGCTTGGTCTTCAACTCACCCGAAGCAGCCAGGTAGGGAATCAGCGTCAGGTGAACCAGCGCCGTATTCTTGTAACCGAGCGAGTAGCGCAACTGCCGCACCGTTTCGATGAACGGCAGCGACTCGATGTCACCCACCGTACCGCCGATCTCGGTGATGATCACGTCGTATTTCTTGGTCTGCCCCAGCAGCTGGATGCGACGCTTGATTTCGTCGGTGATGTGGGGAATGACCTGCACGGTCTTGCCCAGATACTCGCCCTTGCGCTCCTTCTCGATCACGCTCTTGTAGATCTTGCCCGTCGTGACGTTGTTGGCCTTCGACGTGGGATGGTCCGTGAAACGCTCGTAGTGGCCCAGGTCGAGGTCGGTCTCGGCGCCGTCCTCCGTCACGTAGCACTCGCCGTGCTCGTAGGGGTTGAGCGTTCCCGGGTCGACATTGATGTAGGGGTCGAGTTTCTGTATGGTCACCGAGTACCCGCGGGCCAGAAGCAGGCGGGCGATCGAGGCCGAAATGATTCCTTTACCGAGCGACGAGGCTACACCGCCCGTAACGAATACGTACTTGGGTTTCGTCAGTTTCATTTCCGTTCTTGCTTATATCTTATTGAGAGTTACTTGTTTTCCGTTTGATGCTCCTCCTGCTCCTGGCTGTCGATCAGCCGGACCTTCTCGATGGTGGCGGCCATCTCCTCACGCGCGCGGTCGATCTTCGCACGCACGTCGGCAATCAGCGCCTCGGCGTTCTTCGACTTCGCAAAGAAGCCGATGTTGTTCTCCAGCAGGGCGATCTCCTGCTCAAGCTGCCGCACCTTGTTATAAAGACGCTCGCGCTCCGAACGAAGCCGGCGGTCGCCCGCCCCCTTCATCGACGAGAGCTTCTCGCGGAAGCGCCCCATCGAACGGTCGCGCTCCGTGCCGCGCAGCGTGGCGAAAAGTTCGTCGACAGCGGCCTTGTAGCGTTTCTGAATGGCATCCTTCTGCTTGATGGGCACGAAGCCGATCTCTCCCCAGCGGCGCTGGAAGTCGCGGATCACCTCGTATCCGCCCGTCTTCACATCGGCAGCGGCCATCTCATCAAGCAGGGCAAGCTTCTTCTTGAGGTTCTCCTCATGCTCTCCGTCCACCGAGGCAAAATGCGCGGCCTTGCGCTCGAAGAACTTGTCACACGCCGCACGGAAGCGCTTCCAGACGGCATCCGAATGGCGGCGCGACACGGCGCCGATCTGCTTCCACCGCGCCTGCAGGGCGATCAGTTCGTCGGTCGTCTTCTTCCATTCTTCGCTCCCTGCGAGCGACTCGGCAGCCTCGCAGATCTCGGTCTTCAGTTGATAGTTGTGCTCCATCTCGGCCTTCAGCCCGGCGTAGAAGCGGCGCTTCGCCTCGAAGAACCGGTCGCAGGCCGTGCGGAAACGTTCGTAGATGCGGTTGTTGTCCTTCTTGGGGGCAAAGCCGATGGTTTTCCATGTCTTCTGGATCTCCAGCAGGCGGTCGCTCGCACGGTTCCACTCCTTGCGCGTAGTCAGCGGCTGTGCGGCAAGCTCCTCGGTCGTCACGCACAGCTGCGTCTTGAGTTCGAGGTTCCGCACCTGCTCGGCCTTCAACGCCTCGAAGTGCTCCTGATGCTGCTTGTTGATACGGCTCGAAGCTGCCTTGAAACGCTCCCAGAGCGCCTCCTTGTATTCGTTGGCCACGGGACCCGTCTCGCGCCACTCGTCGTGGAGTTTCTGCAGCTTGTGGAACGCCTCGACCACCGAAGGCTCCAGAACCAGCGCCTCGGCCTGCTCGCAGAGCGCGACCTTCTGTTCGTAGTTCTTCTTCAGGTCGAGGTCCCGCAGCTCCTTGTTGATCTTGATGAAGTTGTAGAAGTTCTCGACGTGCAGGTTGTAGGTCTCCCACAGATCCTTGACGTACTGCTGCGGAACGGGACCGGTCTCTTTCCAGCGCTGCTGCAGCTCGCGGAACTTCGTGAAGGTATGGTTGAGCGTCTCATCCGAGTTGACCAGCTCCTTGAGCTCCTCGATGATGCCCTGCTTGATCTTGAGATTCGCCTCCTTCTCGGCTTCGAGGTTGGCGATGAATTCATCCCGACGCTGCCGGTACTCCTTGAAGAGCTCCTTGAACTGCACCTCGACACCGTCAACCGGCGGAGTGAAATCCTCCTTGGCGCCCCCGTCGGCAAGGAACTTCCGCCGGGCACTCTCCACCTCGTTGCGGCGGATGCGGTAGAAGGCGATCTTCAACGCCTCGACATCGCGGCGCAGCGACTGCACGGGCTGCTCTTCAAGCATCCGGGCAAACAGCCCGACCAACTCCTCCTTGCTCTTGCCGGCAAACTTCTCTTCGGCAGGCGCCGACTCCGCTTCGGCAAGCTGCTCGGCAGCCTCCTCCTCGGCCGTCTCACCCTCGATCTCCAGTCCGGCGTGCTGAGCTGCCAGGGCCGCCTCCTCGTCGGCAAAGTCCACCTGCGGTTCGACAGGCTCCGTCTCCTCATCCTCGACAGGCACCGCTTCGGCGGCCGACGGAATGCGGGCCCGTTTGGCACGCGGTGCCGCCGCGCCGGATTCGGTCCCGGGGGTCGTGTTGTCCGCAATGGGTTCCGGGGCGGCAGGCGCTTCGGAAGGTGCCGGAGCCGCCTCGGCGGCTTCGGTCGTTGCGGGGGTCTCCGCAGCAGCGGACGTTTCGGGTTCGGGGACTTCGACAGTCTCGGCAGGACGTGCTTGTGCATCCTCAGCCCGGGGGCTGACTTGCTCCTCGGGAGCAGGAAGTGTAGGTTTTTCAGTAGCCATCTCAGTACGCGTTTTTAGCTCCGTAGACACGGGAGTACATAATTCCTGCAAATATAACCATTTTATATGGAACGAGGAAAAGTTTTCGTCAAAACATACAACACCTGCGGCTTCCGGACCACCCGAAACGTCCGTTTTTCGTCCGAAGAGGCTCGCAAACCCCCGTCCGGTGCCTTTACACACGAGTTTTGCACATCTGTCAGCCCCATCCGGAATTGGTTTATTCGCGGGAAATTCGTATATTCGCCGATGTTATGTGCCTCCCGGCAGCGGCCGCTCCGCCTCCGGAGAGACGAATCCGAATCCAGCACCATGAGCCACCGCATTCTTTTGGTCGACGACGAGGTCGATATCCTCGAATTCGTCCGCTACAACCTCGTTCGCGAGGGCTACGAAGTCTTCACGGCCCAAAATGGCGCCGAAGCGCTGAAGGTCGCCCTCGAGTGCCGTCCGCACCTGATTCTGCTCGACATGATGATGCCGGTGATGGACGGCGCGCAGACGTGTCGCGCCATTCGGGAAAACCCGTTGCTCAAGGACACGATGGTCGTCTTTCTCTCGGCCCTGGGTGAAGAGGAGCAACAGCTGGCGGGATTCGGCGTCGGCGCCGACGACTATCTCACCAAGCCCATCAAGATGAAGCTGCTCGTAAGCCGCGTGCAGGCCATCCTCAAGCGTATCGACATCGGCCGCGAGCAGCCGTCCGAAGCCAAGCCATCGGGCATCACGATCGACCGCGAAAGCTACCGGGCGACAATCGACGGAAAGCCCCTCCCGCTGCCCCGCAAGGAGTTCGAACTGCTGGCGCTGCTCTGCGCCACACCCGGACGACTCGTCACGCGGGAGGAGATCTACGCCACGGTATGGGGTTCGGAGGTCATCGTCGGAGACCGCACGATCGACGTGCACATCCGCAAGCTGCGCCAGAAGATCGGCGAAGGACGGATTGTTACGGTCAAGGGCGTGGGATACAAGTACGAACCCTGAGCGGAGCCCCGCCCGGACAAAGGAGCAGAGACATGTCAGTCATCAAAAAATACCGCCGCATCGTCATCAAGATCGGCAGCAACGTCCTCACACGCGACGACGGACGACCCGATACCACCCGCATTTCGGCCCTCGTGGATCAGATCGCCCGACTCCACCGCGAGGGTCTCGAGGTGATTCTCGTCTCGTCGGGAGCCGTGGCTTCGGGACGCGGGATGCTCGGAACGCACGTCGGACGACTCGACCCCGTCTCCGCGCGGCAGCTCTTCTCGGCCGTCGGGCAGGTGAAGCTCCTCAACCGCTACTACGATCTCTTCAACGACTACGGAATCATCTGCGGACAGGTGCTCACCACCCGCGAAAGCCTCTCCACACGCCGCCAGTACCTCAACCAGCGCAACTGCATGGAGACGATGCTGGCGGCCGGCGTGGTGCCGATCGTCAACGAGAACGACACGATCTCCGTCACCGAGCTGATGTTTACCGACAACGACGAGCTCTCGGGGCTCGTTGCGGCAATGATGGATGCCGAGGCGCTCATTATCCTGAGCAACATCGACGGCATCTACGACGGCTCGCCCGCCGACCCCGCCTCGCAGGTGATCCGCCGCGTGGAGCCGGGGCGCGACCTTTCGCAATATATCGATCCGGTCCGGTCGTCGCGCGGCCGCGGGGGAATGGTCTCCAAGAACCGCATCGCGTCGCGCGTGGCCGGCGAAGGCATCGAGGTGATCATCGCCAACGGACGGCGCGACGGAATCCTCACGGACCTGCTGCTCGAAGGGCGTGACATCGTGTGCACGCGCTTCGAGGCGGCGCCGCACGGCGCCTCGGGCGTCAAGCGCTGGATCGCCAGCAGCGAGGGGTTCGCCAAAGGAGCCCTGCAGCTCGACGCCGGAGCCGCCGAAGCCGTCACGCGCAGCAAGGCGGCCAGCATCCTTCCGGTGGGCGTCACACGGATCGAGGGGGATTTCGAGCGCGACGACATCGTACGGATTCTCGCCCCCGACGGCAGGCAGCTGGGCATCGGACGGGCAGCCTGTGACAGCCGGACGGCCCGCGAAAGCCTCGGCCTGAAGGGGCTCAAACCGCTGGTACACTGCGACTACCTCTACATCGAACAACAATGAATCTGCAAACGCTCTGAAGCAATGGATGCAAGATTTGAACCTCTATTCGAGGCCGCACGGCGTGCCGCGAACCTCCTGGGAGAGACCGATTCCGAGGTGTTGGGCCGCGTCGTGAAGCGTGCCGCACATCTCTTGCGTGAACATTCGGCCATGCTGCTCGCAGCCAATGCCCGGGATCTGGCGGCCATGGCCGTCGATTCTCCGCTGCGCGACCGTCTGCTGCTCACCGAAGAGCGCATCGCCTCCATCGCCTCGGACATGGAGGCGGTAGCCGAACTGTCATCCCCCCAGGGCGAGACGCTCGCCGCCTGGACACGTCCCAACGGCATGACCATCCGCAAGGTACGGGTACCGTTCGGCGTCGTGGGCATGATCTGCGAGGCGCGGCCCAACGTCACGGCCGACATCTTCTCGCTCTGCATGAAGACCGGCAACGCCTGCGTGCTGAAGGGCGGCAGCGACGCCCGGCATTCGAATGAAGCGATCGCCGCCCTGCTGCGCGAAGCGCTGCGCGGCGAAGGGCTCGACGAAGCGTCGTTCACGCTGCTGCCCTCGGAGCACGAGGCAGTTGGAGCGCTGCTCGGCGCCGTGGGACAGGTCGACGTAGTGATTCCGCGCGGCGGTGCAGGATTGATCCGCTTCGTAAGGGAGAATGCCCGGGTCCCGGTGATCGAAACCGGTGCGGGAATCGTCCACGCCTATTTCGACCGCGACGGAGACCTCGACAAGGGCCGCGCCATCGTCTGCAATGCCAAAACGCGCCGTGTCAGCGTCTGCAACGCCCTGGACTGTCTTGTCATTCACCGCGCCCGCCTCGGCGACCTCGCGGCGCTGTGCGATCCGCTGGCAGCCCGTCGCGTGGAGATTTTCGCCGACGAGGAGGCTTACGGTGCACTCACGGGCCGTTATCCGGCCTGTCTGCTCCGGCACGCCGCCGCAGAGCACTTCGGTACGGAGTTTCTCGACTACAAGATGGCCATATGCACGGTGGACTCACTCGACGATGCACTCGCCCACATTGCCCGCTACTCGTCGCGCCACAGCGAGGCGATCATCACCGAAAACGACGCGGCGGCCCGGCGCTTCACCCAATCGGTCGACGCCGCGTGCGTCTACGTCAATGTCTCGACGGCCTTCACCGACGGCGCACAGTTCGGCTTCGGCGCCGAGGTCGGCATCTCGACCCAGAAACTTCACGCCCGGGGGCCGATGGGTCTCCCCGAGCTGACGACCTACAAGTACGTGATCTGCGGCGAAGGACAAATCCGACAACCCTAGTGTCGAAACACGGAAAAACCGCTGCTGAAGGCTCAAAAAAAATACGGATCGCAAGCAAATAATGTTTAAATTTGCATATTCGTAGAATATTGCATACTTTTATTAATAATTTCGCACTTCCGCCTGCTCCCGGGCAATTCCGGGAAGAAGACCGAAAAGCGAAGCCCAACGGACAAAACTTAAAAAATCGTTACATATCATGGTTATTCTCGTATTGAACTGCGGCTCTTCGTCGATCAAATACCAGGTGATCGACATGACCGACACCTCGAGCAAGCTGCTCGCCAAAGGTCTCGTTGAACGCATCGGCCTCTCCGATGGCATTCTGACCCACAAACCCGTAGGAAAGGAGCCCTTCGAACTCCGCCAGCCGATCCCCGACCACACGACGGGTATCCGCCTGGTGCTCGACGCCCTGACCGACGCTCAGCACGGCGTAATCGCATCGCTCGACGAGGTGAAGGCCGTCGGACACCGTGTGGCCCACGGCGGAGAGTTCTTCCCCGCCAGCTGCATCGTCACCGAGGATGTCAAGGAGAAGATCCGCTCGCTGTTCCAGATCGCCCCGCTGCACAACCCCGCCAACCTCGAAGGCGTACTGTCGATCGAGAAGGTGCTGCCCGGCGTACCGCAGGTGACGGTCTTCGACACCTCGTTCCACCAGACCATCCCGGCCTTCAACTACATGTATGCCCTGCCCCACGCCTATTATGAAAAGTACCGCGTGCGCAAGTACGGATTCCACGGAACCAGCCACAAGTACGTTGCCCGCGTGGGCGCCGAGCTCGCAGGTCTCGATCTCGACAACTCGAAGATCATCACCTGCCACATCGGAAACGGAGGATCGGTGACGGCCGTGCTCAACGGCAAGTCGTTCGACACCTCGATGGGTTTCTCGCCCCTCGACGGACTGGTCATGGGAACCCGCTGCGGAGCGGTCGACGCCAGCGCCATCACCTTCATCGGTGAAAAGGAGGGCATGAGCTATGCCGAGGTGAACACCATGATGAACAAGAAGTCGGGCGTTCTGGGCCTGACCGATCTCTCGAGCGACATGCGCGATATCGACCGTGCCTACGACGAGGGCAACAAACAGGCTATCCTGGCCCGAGACATGTACTACACGCGGGTGAAGAAGTTCGTCGGAGCCTATGCCGCCGAGATGGGCGGTGTCGACCTGATCGTCTTCACGGGCGGCGTGGGCGAGAACTCTGCAGAACTGCGTCAGTGGGTCTGCAACGGCCTGGAGTTCATGGGCGTGAAGTTCGACGCCGAGGCCAACAAGGGCGCCCGGGGCGTCAACAAGATCCTCTCGACCCCCGACTCGAAGGTCAAGGTGGCCACCATCGCCACCGACGAGGAGCTGGTCATCGCCACCGACACCTACAACCTGGTTAAATAGACCGCAACAAACAGATTATTCCGACATAAAAACAGAAAGTCATGATTCAGCATCTTACCGAAATCGTCGAAGAGGCGAGAAAACGGGGTAAAAAACGTCTTGCCGTAGCTTACGGTCAGGACTCGCACACGCTGCAGGCCGTCTACGAGGCCTACAAGGAGGGGCTCGTGGAGCCGACGCTCTATGGCGACAAGGAGGTCATCACCCAGGTGTGCGAAGAGAACGGCATCGACATCAAGGCCTTCAACATCGTCAATGAACCCAACGATGTGAAATGCGTGCAGCAGGCCGTGGCAGCCGTCGTGTCGGGCAACGCCGACGTATTGATGAAGGGTCTCGTGTCGACCGACAAGTACATGCGCGGCATTCTGAACAAGGACGCCGGGCTCTTCCCGCCGAAGGGCGTGCTGAGCCACGTCTCGATCGTCGAGATGCCCTGCTACCACAAGCTGCTTATCATCTCGGACGTGGCGGTGATCCCCCTGCCGGACTTCAAGCAGAAGATGGTCCAGATCGGCTACCTCGCACGCACGGCCAACCTGCTGGGTATCACCACACCCAAAATCGCCTGCATCGCCCCCTCGGAGCAGGTGCTTCCGAGTGTCATTTCGTCGACCGAGGGCGCTCTGCTGGCCAAGATGGGCGACCGCGGACAGCTGGGAAACGTCATCATCGACGGCCCCCTGTCGCTCGACGTAGCTCTCTATAAGGAAGTTGCCGAGCACAAGAAGGTCAAGGGCTCGTCCGTAGCCGGAGATCCCGACTGCCTGCTCTTCCCGAACCTCGAATCGGCAAACGTCTTCTTCAAGTGCACGACGCACCTCTGCGGAGGCGAACTCGCCGCCATGGTTATGGGAACGAAGGTGCCCTGCGTACTCACCTCGCGCGGCGACACGAGCAAGACCAAGCTCTACTCGATCGCCCTGGCCTGCCTGGCGTCCAAATAAACCTGAAACCTGAACCTGAAACCAAACACCTAAACTCAGAACCGAGAACTTTATGGGCTACAAGATTTTAGCAATAAATCCCGGCTCTACATCCACAAAGGTCGCCCTCTATGATGAGGAGCGGCCTTTGTTGGATTTAACCCTTCGACACTCAACCGAAGAACTTGCCCAATACCCGGATATCCTCGATCAACTCGACTGGCGGCGGGGGCTGATCCTCGCGGCCTTGCGGGAGAAAGAGTTCCGACTCGCCGATCTGTCGGCCGTCATCGGACGCGGCGGATTGATCCGCCCCATCCCGGCAGGCGTCTACGAGGTCAACTCGCGGATGCGTTACGACCTGCGCAACGCCCGGATGAAGCATGCCTGCAACCTCGGGGGACTCCTCGCGGCACAAATTGCCCACATGGCCAAGGTGAAGGCCTACATCGCCGATCCTCCGGTGGTCGACGAGATGGACGACGTGGCACGCATCACAGGCATGCCGATGTGTCAGCGCAAATCGATTTTCCATGCGTTGAACCAGAAGGCCATCGCCCGGCTGCACTGCAGCCGTACGGGACTTGTCTACGAGGAGGCCCGGCTGATCGTCGCCCACATGGGTGGCGGCATATCGGTAGCCGCACATCGCAGGGGAAGGATCGTCGATGTGAACAACGCCCTCGACGGCGACGGGCCCTTTGCGCCCGACCGCGCCGGAAGCATCCCTTCGAGCGAGTTGATCAAAGCCTGCTTCTCGGGACAGCATTCCGAGGAGGAGCTGCTCAAATTCGTGTCGAGCAAGGGCGGACTGGTCGCCTACCTGGGTACGAACTCCGTCATCCAGGTGATGGAGCGCATTGCCCGCGGAGACCAACGCGCCCGCAAGGTGCTGGATGCCATGTGCTACAACATCTCGAAACAGATCGGAGCCATGGCCGCAGTGCTCGAAGGCGACGTGCAGGGTATCCTGCTCACCGGAGGCATCGCCTACAACGAACCGGTGGTGGAGTACATTCGCCGGCATTGCCAGTTCATCGCCCCCGTCACGGTCTACCCGGGAGAGAACGAACTCGAAGCGCTGGTACACAATGCTCTGGCGGTACTGCGCGGCCAGATCTCGCCGAAGGTTTATAAATAAGCCGGGCTGAACAGGCATGAAAAAAGCAGACGAAGCAATCGTCTGCTTTTTTTCATGCGGGCCGGAGCGGCCCGGAGACCGAATGACTCGGCATCCGATCGTCAGGAGCGCTTTTTCAGTTGATTCCGCAGCAACTCCGCCACCTCGCGGAACGCTTCGAGGCGGAATACCACCGAGAGCAGAAGGTACACAACGGCACCGGTGCCGATCTCGGCCAGCAGCCGCAGCAACCCCTCTTCGGGCAGGAGCTGCGCCACGCCCCGCACGGCGGCATACATCGTCACGGAGACCAGCGCCACGGGCAGCAGCGTACGCACGAAGCGGTACAGCGAAAGATCGGTGAAGCGCAGGGTCGCCAAGAAGTTGATCGTCATTTCACAGAAGGCAATGGCCACCAGTCCCCACACGACCGCCATGACACTATGGGGAATCGTCACGGCAAAGATCGCCGTCATGACGATCTTCTTGAGGATCTCGAGCCGCACGATCAACGGTCCGGCACTCCGTGCCTTGAGGATGTTCATCGAGATGACAGCCACGGGATAGAAGAGTCCGGCCAGGCAGACCACCTCGAAGTAAGGCACCGTAGGCATCCACTCATCAGAAAGCAGCACGGCAAACATATCGTGAGCCACGGCCGAGAGCCCCAGCATGACGGGAAACATGACATAGGCGACGACCATCACCACCTGGCGGTAGCTTTCGGTGAGTTTGGGCCTTTCGTCGCGGATCTTCGAGAAGGCCGGATAGGTGACGTTCTGCACGGCCTGCACACCCGTGACGGCAGGCATGTCCTTGAGCTTCACGGCCTGGTCGAACGATCCGAGCGTCGCGGCCGGATAGAGTGACCCGAGGAAGAATTGCGGGATCTTGTTGTAGAAGTTCGAGATCAGGTCGGTAGCCATCAGGCTGCAGCCGAATTCCGACATCTCGCGCAGAGGGCGCATCGAGAAACGTCCCCGGGGGCGCCAGTCGCTCAGCCACCACAGAATCGCCGTACGCAATCCCACCGAGATGACACGTTCGGCCACAAGACTCCAGATGCCCCACCCGGCCAGCGCGCAGGCGATGGCCGCCAGCCCGCCGACAAACGAGGCGAAGAAGGTGACCTTCGAGAGCAGGGCGAAGCGGAACTGCCGGATGAAGATCGTATTCTGCACGGCGCACAGGGCCGTCAGAGGCAGCAGCAGGTAGAAGACCGGAGCGATCTGGGCGATGACAGGCATGTCGTACCACCGGGCCACGAGCGGCGCCGTGGCCACCATCAGCAGGTAGCAGGCCACGGCAATGGTCATGTTGAAGAGAAAGACCGACTTGTAGTCCGTGCGCGAAGGGTCCTTGCGGCGGATGAGGCTCTGTGAGAAGCCGCCGTCGACCAACACCAGCAGCACGGTGACGATGGCCGTGGGAATAGCCATGTAACCCATGATCTCGCGCGTGAGCAGGCGCAGGATCACCAGACGCACGGCCATCGAGAGGAGCATCGAGCCGATCTTCTCGGCCATGCTCCACGCCACGCCCTGCGTCACCTTCTCCCTGAGTTGCTGCTCCGCCACGGTCGTCGCTCCCCGGAATTAGAGTTCGGGAATCCGCGCCGCAATCTCCGCATTGCGTTTGCGGATGTTGCGCACGTTGGCGATCTCGACGTACGAGGCGCCTCCGTCGGGGCCGAAGCTGCCGCCCACGATGGCCAGCAGATCCTCATCGTCGAGTTTGCGATACTGGTCGATGAACTCCAGGGCGTCGACCAGGAAGTGGTAACGGTCCCGCAGCTCCTGGTTGCGAAGGATCGGCACCACGCCGTACGAAAGAGCCAGAATGCGCTGTGCATGCAGCGAATAGCAGACGGCCATCACGGTCTTGCGCCCGCGGAATGCCGCCAGGTAACGCCCCGTACGGCCCGTCTTCGTGTCGAGCACCACGTATTTGATCGGCAGGTTCGTCGAGGCGCGCACGGCCGAACGGGCCAGCTGCGCCGTGATTTCGTGGTTCACCGAGACCATGTCCATGTCGATCATCGGCTTGAAGTGCTTCTCGTCCCGCTCGATCTCCCGCGCAATACGGGCCATCGTCTCGACAGACTCCACGGGGAAATCGCCCATGGCAGTCTCGTCGCTCAGCATCACGGCGTCGACACGCTCGTAGATGGCGCTGGCCACGTCACTCACCTCGGCACGCGTCGGGCGAGGCGAATGGACCATCGAATAGAGCATCTGTGTGGCGATGATCACCGGGCGCTTGGCGCAGATGCACTTCTCGACAATCCGCCGCTGCGTGTTGGGGATCGCCTCCGCGGGAAGCTCCACGCCCAGGTCGCCGCGCGCCACCATGATGCCGTACGATGCCTCGATGATCTCGTCGATGTTGTCGAGCCCCTCCTGGTTCTCGATCTTCGAGATGATCTTGATCTTGCTGTCGTGGGCGTCGAGAATCTCCTGCACGGCCCGGATATCGCGCGCCGAGCGCACGAACGAGTGGGCGATGAAGTCGACGTCGTGACGCACGGCCCACTCGATGAAGCGCCGGTCCTTCTCCGTAACCGAGGGAAGCGAGATCGACACCCCGGGGACATTGACGCTCTTGCGCGAACGCAACGCACCCCCGACCGTGAATTCACACTCCAGCTCCTCGTCGTTCTTGCCCACGACGCGGATCTCCAGCTCGCCGTCGGCAATGAGCATGCGGGCCCCCACGGGAATTTCACGCACGATCGAGGGAACATTCATGTAGACCACCTTGCGGGTGGTGAGGTCCGAGCCGTCGGAGCCACGCACCGCCACGCGGTCGCCGGCAACGAAATGGATGCTGTTGCCGTATTCGTCGGCGATCGTCGTGACACGGATTTCGGGGCCCTTGGTGTCGATCATGATCGGTATGGCCGGATTCACCCGGTGCACCGTCTCGACAATCTGCGTGGCTCCCTGCTCGGTGACGTGCGCCGAATTGATGCGCACGACATCCATGCCGGCATCGAAAAGTTTGGCAACGAAGTCCTCCGTGCAGCGGAAGTCCGACATCGTGGCGACGATCTTGGTTTTTTTCATTCTGTACATAAAACGACAATCTGCTAAAGTTAACAATCACCCGGCACGGAGCGTGCCGGACATCTCCGCAAGGGTCGACACACGTCAGAATTCAGTCTCCCGTCGGGAAGACAGCCTCCAACGCGCGCAATGTCCCTGCGCTTTCGGCCAAAGGCCGCGTCCTGCGTATCGCTGCGCTACTGCTGCACTCCGGGCAGCAACGCCTCGACACCCAGGCGGTAGGAATCGAGTCCGAAGCCCATGATCGACCCCTTGGCCACGGGAGCCAGCAGCGAGACGTGGCGGAACTCCTCGCGGGCGAGGATCGAGGAGATGTGTACCTCGACCACCGGCACCGAGACGGCCGACACGGCATCGCGCAGCGCCACGGAGGTGTGGGTATACCCTCCGGCGTTGAGCACCACTCCGTCGTAGCAGCCGTCAGCCTGCTGAACGGCATCGATGAGTTCGCCCTCGATATTCGACTGGAAGTAGCCGAACGTCACCTGCGGATAACGAGCCTGAAGTTGTTTGAAATAGCTCTCGAAGGTCTGCGACCCGTAGACACCCGGATCGCGCCGACCCTGCAGGTTGAGATTCGGGCCATTGAGAATCAGTATCTTCATGGTTTGGAGATTTCCCTAAGTTTTTTATCTCCGACAAAGATAGTGCATGCGGCGCGCACTGCCAAATTTTATCGCCCCGGAACGGAGGTCCGGAGTAGAAAAGCGCCGATTTTTTGGTACCTTTGCCGTCAAAGCCACCATACCGCTATCATGACCGAATTCGGATTCATCGACCATATCCGCCGCACGTTCGCCGCACTCCCGACAAACGGATTCGAAGGAATCGGCGACGACTGTGCCGTACTGCCCCTCGGAGACGGCGACGCACTGGTATTCACCGCCGATCTGCTTGTCGAGGGGGTTCACTTCCTGCGCCACGCAACCTCGGCCCGCGACCTCGGCGCCAAAGCGCTGGCCGTCAACTTGAGCGACGTGGCGGCCATGGGCGCTCGCCCCGTGGCGACGCTGCTCTCGATAGCTCTGCCGTCGGACGCCACGGGTGACTGGGCCAAAGCTTTCATGGAGGGGTACCGGGAACTCTCGGAGCGCTACGGCGCGGCACTGGTCGGCGGCGATACGACCGCTTCGAAAAACGGCATCACGATCAACGTCACGGCCATAGGACGCGTTGCCGCCGGGCGGATCAAGCGCCGCAGCGCCGCACGCCCGGGCGACAGGATTTTTGTAGCAGGACGATTGGGAGCGTCGGGAGCCGGGTTGCGCGACCTTCTCGATGGACGGTTGGAGACTCCGCTGGCCGATGCACATCGTCGTCCCGAGCCGCAGGTAGCCGAAGGCATCTGGCTCGGTGAGCACCCTGAAGTGCATGCCATGATGGATCTCTCCGACGGACTGGCCTCGGACATCGGCCACATCCTCGATCAGTCGGGTGTCGGGGCCGAGATCGACCTCGAAACGATTCCCGTAGCGGCAGGTGCCGACCTGCGCACGGCCGCCTGCGGCGGCGAGGACTACAAGCTGCTGCTGACCGCCGATGCGAAGGCGGCCGACACGCTGGCCGCAGCCTTCGAGGCCCGCTTCGGGGCGCCCCTCTACCCTGTCGGGCGCATTGTCGCCCGGCCGGGCCTTACGTGGCTGCACGACGGGATGGTTCAGGAACTCGACTGGCACGGATTCGAGCACTACTAATAACAGACAGGAGCGCCCCCGCAGTCTCCGGTCGTAAAAGTCATCAGACAAAACGGGCCCCTGCCTCCCGGCAAGGGTCCGTTTTGTCAAATTATCCTTTACAACGCAGACCGGCGGCCACAGATTCCACTCAATCCTCCATAATATAGACATGCTCGTCGCGACGCTGCATGCGGTAGTGCTCCCGGGCATACTCCTCCAGATAATCGTCGTACCGCAAACGCTCGAGCAGCGTGCTGTCGCGGGCAATCGCCTCCCGATAATAGGCCTCTTCGCGCGTCAGGACCTTGATCTGCCGCTTGATCTTCAAGGCATGCAGGGCATTGCGCCCCACGATGAAGATCGTGAAGAGGATGATGAACGCCGTAGCGGCGATCCAGAATCTGCGTCCCAGGTGAATATTCATGCGGTGTTTCGGAAGTTCGTCCCGGCTCCTGCGGCTCTCGCGGCCGTTAAGGAATCTTCATGTATTTGTGCGTCTGGATGGAGATGTTCCACCGCGGATGCGCCTTGGCATATTCGACCAGCGCAGGCATCACACGCTCCGACACGCTCCACTCGGGCTGCAGGTAGAGCCGGCACGTCGGACGTACCCGGGCGGCATTCTGCTCGGCCCAGGCAAAATCCTCCTCCGACTCGATGATCACCTTCAGTTCGTCGGCACGGTCGAAAGCCTCGTCCAGCGGAGGCTGCCGGCGCTTCGGCGAAAGGCATACCCAGTCGAACACCCCGCTGAAGGGATGCGACCCGGAAGTTTCGAGAAAGATCTCCAGTCCCCGGTCGCGCAACGTCTCGGTCAGCACGCCCAGCGGATAGAGCAGCGGCTCGCCGCCCGTGATGACGATTGCCTGTGCCGGACATGCCGTGGCACGGTCGATCACCGTCCGTACGTCAGTCGGCGGGTAGAGTTTGGGATTCCACGTGTACTTGGCGTCGCACCACCGGCACCCCACGTCACAACCTCCCAGACGAATGAAATAGGCCGGCTTCCCGGCGTGAAACCCCTCCCCCTGAATCGTATAGAAATCCTCGACGAGCGGCAGGAGCCGTCCGCCGTCAAAGAGCGACGGATCTTGATTCATACGGCTCATTCCGTCACCACGTAAATATCCTTCAGACTGCGGCCCAGCTGGTTGTAGTCGAGCCCGTAGCCCACGATAAACTCGTTGCCGATCTCCATGGCGCGGTACTTGATCGGGAATGTCTTGCGGTACGACGCCGGCTTGAAGAAGAGCGTGCACACCTCGATCGAGGCGGGCTTGCGGGCTTCGAGATCGCGAATCATGTGCTCGATCGACTCGCCCGTATCGACAATGTCCTCGACGATGATCACGTGACGTCCCTCGATCGAACCGTTCAATCCGATCAGGCTCTTCACAACGCCCGTCGACGCCGTACCCTCGTACGAGGCAAGTTTGACAAACGACAGCTCGTTCTGAAACTCGATCTTCTTGATCAGATCGCTCATGAACATGAACGAGCCGTTGAGAATGCCCAGAAACAACGGCGTCGGCTTGTCGGCATAATCCGCATTGAGGCGCTCGGCCACGGCGCTGACTGCACGGTCAATCTCATCGGCAGGGATCATCACCCGGAATCTTTTATCGTGCAGCTGTATGATATCCTCCATTTGCTTTACGGTTTGGTAAGATTATGCAAAAATAACGATTTACGATAAATATCCATCTCGGAGGACAAAATATTCGCAAAATACCGCTCCGGCAGACGTCTCCGTACCTCTGTAAAATGCCGTGGGCCCGGGCTCCTCGACAGGAACCCGGGCCCGCGTCCTGCAGCACAGGGCCTAAACCAGCCCCGAAAAGCCCATGAAGGCCATGGCCAGGATGCCGGCCGTCACCAGGGCGATGGGCACACCCCGGAACGATCGGGGCACATCCTCGAAGTCGAGGCGCTCTCGGATACCCGCGAAGAGCACCAGCGCCACGGCGAATCCCAGAGCCGTCGACACGGAGTAGACAACGCTTTGCAGCAGTGTGAACTCCTTCTGGATCATCAGAATCGCCACACCCAGCACGGCGCAGTTGGTGGTGATCAGCGGCAGGAAGATTCCCAGCGCCTGATAGAGCGACGGCGAGACCTTCTTGAGGATGATCTCGACCATCTGCACCAGCGCGGCGATCACCAGAATGAAGACGATCGTCTGCATGTACTCGATATGCAGCGGTACGAGGACATAGGTCTGGATGGGCCACGCCACGAGGGCCGTCAACGCCATGACGAACGTTACGGCGGCTCCCATGCCCAACGATGTTTCGACCTTCGACGAAACGCCCAGGAAGGGGCAGATGCCGAGGAACTGCGCCAGAACGACGTTGTTAACGAAGATGGCGCCGACGATGATTGCAAAATAGGAAAGCTCCATAACGGTTATTTCTTGGCTAATTTGTTAAACAGAACCATCAGGTAGCCCAGCACCAGGAAGGCGCCCGGAGCCAGCACGAAGATCAGCGGCGTGTAGTCGGCGATTCCGAGGTTGACGCCGAAGATGGCGCCGCTGCCCAGAATCTCGCGGACCGAACCGATGACCGTCAGCGAAAGGGTAAAGCCCAGACCGATGCCAACACCATCCAGCATCGAATCGAAAGGCGAATTCTTCGAGGCAAAGGCCTCGGCACGTCCCAGAATGATGCAGTTCACGACGATCAGCGGGATGAAGACGCCCAGCGAGGCGTAGAGTGCCGGCACGAAGGCCTGCATCAGCATCTGGATGACGGTCACGAACGAGGCGATCACGACGATGAAGGCCGGGATGCGCACCTTGTCGGGAATCAGATTCTTGATGAGCGAGATCACGAGATTCGACATGATCAGCACGGCGGTCGTTGCCAGCCCCATGCCCATGCCGTTCTCGGCCGAGGTCGTCGTACCCAGCGTCGGGCACATGCCCAGCACCAGCACGAACGTCGGGTTGTTCTTGATGATGCCGCTCAGGATAATTCGCAGTTTATTCATTGGTACCTCCTTTCTGAGCCTTCGGCTCGTTGGTTTGTGCCGCCGAGGCTCCCGAAGCCACATCGGTGGGCTCCGTGCCCGTCGTCACGCTCTTATAGGCCATCCATGCACGGTTCACGGCATCCACATAGGCCCGCGACGAGATCGTCGCAGCAGTCAGCGCATCGACGTCGCCGCCGTCCTTCTTCACGGCCAGCTTGCCGTCGACAAGTTTCTTCGCATCGAGTTTCTGGCCCTGGATGCTGCCCAGCAACGGGTTGCCCTCGTCGGCCATCTTTGTTCCGAGGCCCGGGGTTTCGGACTGCTCCAGCACGTTGACGTTGACGACCTCGCCCTCAGGCGTGAAGCCGACCATCAGCCGCACCACGCCGTTGAAGCCCTGTTTGGTCATCGTCTGCACGGCATAGCCGGCAACCGCATCCCCCTTCGTGGCCGTATAGACCGTGATGGGCAGCTCGTCGATGGTCATCTCCTCGCTCTGCGTCGCATCGAACGGCGGGAGCACCTGTGTCAATGCCTCTTTCGTCGCAGCCTCCTTGGCCAGAGCAATCGGCTCCTCGGTGATCATGTTCACCACGCCGACGCCGGCCGAAGCCACGAGCGTAATGCCGAAGAGGACGGCGGTCATGTTTACAAGTGTGCTTTTCATGGTTCCATCCTCCTTATTTCACGCCGAAGCGTTTGGGTTTGACATATTTGTTGATCAGCGGCACGCAGGCGTTCATCAAGAGGATCGCGAACGACATTCCCTCGGGATAGGCACCCCACAGACGAATGCACATCGTGATGACACCGATGCCGACGGCAAAGATCACCCCGCCCTTGACCGTCATCGGCGAGGTCGAGTAGTCCGTGGCCATGAAGATGGCACCGAGCATCGCACCGCCGGCCAGTATGTGGAACAGAGGCAGCTGCCACAGCACCGCCCCCGACTCTCCTTCGCAGAGCGCCGCGACGAAGGCAAATACGGCCATCGTCACGAGGATCGTCACGGGGATGTGCCATGTGATGACGCGGCGCCACAGCAGGTAGACGAAGCCCACGAGCAGAGCCAGCGTGGCAACCTCACCCAGCGATCCGGGCATGTTGCCCAGCAGCAGGTGCTGCACGCCGAGGCCGTCGGGCCCCACAATGCCGTGCTTGACGGCGGCCAGCGGCGTAGCGCCCGACAGGGCATCGAGAGCTTCGCTCCGAACGGGCATGGGCCAGGTGGTCATCTGCACCGGGTAGGCGATCAACAGGAAGACTCGACCCACCAGCGCGGGATTGAAGGGGTTCTTGCCCAGGCCACCGAAGGTCATCTTCGCCACGGCAATGGCCACGAACGCGCCGATCACCACGATCCACCAGGGAATCGACGCCGGAAGGTTGAACGACAGCAGCACGCCCGTCACGACAGCCGACCAGTTGGAGATCGTCAGCGGGCCGCGGAACATGAATTTCTGAATCAGGTACTCGAACGCCACACACGCCACCACCGAAATGGCCGTCACGCGCAGCACGTCCGCACCGAAGACCACGGTCGACACGACGAGCGCCGGCAGCAGGGCGATCACCACGTCGCGCATGATGCGGGCCGTCGATTGCGCCGTCTGCACGTGGGGTGCGGGAGAGACAATGAGTTTGTTTGCCATATTTGAATCGTTTTTCATTTACTTTTTAGGTGCCCCGGCAGCGGCGCGCGAACGGATGATGCCCATGACGGTCTGTTTGCCCAGACGCACCCAGTCCAGCAGCGGCAGGTAGGCCGGACAGGTCGACTGGCAGCAGCCGCACTCGATGCACGAGGTGATCATCGAGGCCTCCACTTCGTCCCAACGCTTCTTCTGCGTCATCTTCGAGAGGTAATAGGGTTCGAGACCCATCGGGCAGGCGGCCACACACTTCGCGCACTTGATGCACTGCGAGGCCGTGCGGCGCTCAGCGTCCCGACCCGTCATGACGGTGATTCCCGAGCAGCCCTTCGTGACGGGCGACGCCAGGTCGACCATCGCTCGACCCATCATCGGACCGCCGTTGATCACCTTGCACACGGCGTCGGGAAGACCGCC
This sequence comes from uncultured Alistipes sp., assembly GCA_944321765.1. GTDB lineage: Bacteria > Bacteroidota > Bacteroidia > Bacteroidales > Rikenellaceae > Alistipes. The sequence goes on along the minus strand of CALUMQ010000033.1, from coordinate 13,414 downwards.
GGCCGCCTCCAGCAGTGTCGCAACGGGCGTTCCCATGCGGGTCAGCAGGTTGCGCGGCTCCTTCAGACTCTTGCCCGTGACGGTCACCACGCGCTCGACGAGCGGCATGCGCTTCTGCACGGCACGATAAACGGCATAGGTCGTCGAGACGTTGCAGACCACGGCTCCGACGTCGATCGGCAGCGCCGGCGGGGGCGGCACCTGACGCCCCGTCACGGCGGCAATCAACTGCTTCTCACCGCCCTGCGGATAGCGGACCTTCAGCGGCACGACCTCCACACCGGGATACGATGCAGCGATCTGCGTGAGGTGCGCAATGGCGTCGGGCTTGTTGTTTTCGATACCGATATAGGCCCGCTCGACACCCACGGCCTTCATCAGGATGGTTACGCCCACGACGATCTCCTCGCCGTGCTCGAGCATCATGCGATGGTCCGACGTAAGGTAGGGCTCGCACTCCACACCGTTGATGATCACGCACTCGGCCTTCTTGCCCGCGGGGATCGAAAGTTTCACATGCGTGGGGAACGTCGCACCGCCCATACCGACGATGCCGGCCTCCTTGATGCGTGCGATGATCTCCTGCGACGAGAGCGTGCACTCCCTGACAAGAGTCTCGGAGCGGTCGATGCCCTCGGCCCATTCGTCGCCCTCGCGCTTGATAGTGATCATCATCTGACGCAGACCCTGCCCGTTGGGCACCAGATCAACGGCCGTCACCGTTCCCGAAACGGGCGCATGAATGTTGGCCGACATGAAGCTGCCGGCTTCGGCGATGAGCTGCCCCGCAAGCACCTTGTCACCCTTGGCAACCTTGGCGACCGCCGGAGCTCCGATGTGCTGCGCGAGGGGGACGTTGACCACCTCGGGCAGCGGGAGCACTTCGATCGGCTTGGCACTGCTCAACTTGTTTTCCGACGGATGGACTCCGCCCATTGGAAATGTCTTCATATCTATGCTTGCAAATTTTTACGATTCTTTACTGGGCGTCTGCGTGGCAGCGGGTTTCTCGGTAGCCGGAGCCGCCGCGGCGGCCTTGACCGTCTCGGCTTTCGCTGCAACGGGCGCGCTCTTCACGGCTGCGGACTTTTCGGCCGCCGGAGCGGCCTTCGGAGCTGCCGGCGTCTTGGGCTCCTTCGGCAGCGGATCCATGCCCACCAGCCGGATGGCTCCCGTCGGACACTCGTTCACGCACTTGCGACACAGCTTGCACTTCTGCGGATCGATGTAGGCGAGGTTGTTCTCAACGATAATGGCCCCGAAGGAGCAAACCTTCACGCACTTGCCGCAACCGATACATCCGGCCTTGCAGGCCTTCATCACCACGGCGCCCTTGTCCTTCGAAACGCACGAAACATAGACCGCACGATTCTTGGGCCACTTCTTGCGCAGTTCGATGATCTTCTTCGGGCACGCCTTGACGCACGCCCCGCAGGCCGTACACTTGTCGGGATCGACCTCCGGAAGCCCCGTTTGGGGATTCATCCGAATGGCATCGAAGGTACAGGCCGCCACGCAGTCGCCGAACCCGAGGCACCCGTAGGCACACCCCGTCTCGCCCACATAGAGCGATGCGGCCACGGCACACGACCTGGCGCCGTTGTACTCGTTGGTGCGGGGACGTTTCTCGCACGTCCCGCCGCAACGGACCGTTGCCACCTCGGGCTGCTTCTCCGCCGCCGCCTTGCCAAGATACGAGGCAATGGCCTTCATGCAGTCACCGCCACCCACCGGGCAGAAGAGATTCGAGATGTCGTCCTGCTTGACCAGCGCATCGGCCATGCCGCGGCATCCGGCAAATCCGCAACCTCCGCAGTTGGCCCCGGGCAACATCTTCTCCACTTCGTCGATCCGCGGATCCTCCTCGACGCGGAACTTCTGTGCCACGAAGTAGAGGATTACCGCAGAGAGGATTCCCAACGCGCACAGCGTCAGGATCGTGAATAGTAATACTTGCATCAGATTTTAGTTATTGTAAATTGAATTGTGTGTTCGATTCTACGGCGCAGCAGCCACAGCGCGACATAATAAACGCCCACACCGGCCAATGCGGCGAGGGCGCTCATGCCTTCACTCCATTTCAACACGCTCTGGGCGACGATCAGCACCGCCAGCAGGACGACCAGGGCCCCGCCGTAGGCCAAAGCCACGGCACGCAGCCCCACGCCGCGACGGACACCCACCGTAACGGCCTCGCCGGCGGCATACTCCCCGGCGGCGGCACATCGCACCGCGACGATCTTCTCCTGCGTTTCGGCCAGTCCGCACGCCTCCCGCGCCCGACAGCTTCCACAAGCGCTGTGCGACGTAATGCGCACATGGACCGTATCGCCCTCGACACGATCGACAATCCCGCTATGCTCGATTTGTTCGGTCACAACTCCGGGTCTCTGATCAGTCGCCGTACTTGTTGGTAAGCGGCATCAGCCGTTCGTGGCCGAACGAGCAGGCCGAGAGACGCAGCACCGGAGGGAACTGGTAGCGTTTCTTTTCGTTGCGCATGATCATGGAGTGGATCTTCTCCACGACCTCCGAGTCGAAGCCCGCATTGACGATCTCCTCACGATGCTGCCCCTCCTCGATCATGCGGAACAGAATGGCGTCGACCACCTCGTACGGAGGCAGGATGTCACTGTCCTTCTGACCGGGGTGCAGCTCCGACGACGGCTCCTTGGTGAGAATCGCCTCGGGAATGGGATTGCCCTGCATGCGGTTGATATAGCGTGCCAGATCGTACATCTCGCTCTTGTAGAGATCGCCCGTGGGGCTGAAGGCGCCGGCCGTATCGCCGTACAGCGTACAGAGGCCCAGGGCGTTTTCGCTCTTGTTCGAGGAGTTCAGCAGGATGTGCCCCGTCTTGTTCTGCAACGCCATGAGCAGCACCGTACGGATACGCGTCTGAATGTTCTCCTCCGTGGCGTCGAACTCCGTGCCGCCGATCACCGGCTTGAGCGTGTTCACCACGCTGGTATAGATCTCCGAGATGGGGATTACGTTGTATTCGATGCCGAGGTTGCGGGCCAGCAGCTTGGCATCCTCAACCGAGCTGTTCGACGAGAAGGGCGAGGGCATCATCAGCGCCCGGACATTCTCCGCACCAAGCGCATCGGCGGCGATGCACGCCACGACGGCCGAGTCGATACCGCCCGAAAGTCCGATTGCAGCCTTCGCGTAGTTGTTCTTGTGGAAAAAGTCGCGCAACCCGCAGCGCGCCGCTTCGTAGACCAGCCGCGTACGGTCGTTGTAGGTCGACGGAACGGTGATGGGTTTCGGCGTGGCCCGGGTGTCAAAGATCTGGAAGTCCTCTTCGAAATTCTTCATCATGAGCACCAGCTCGCCGTGTTTGTTCAACGCTCCGGAGGTTCCGTCGTACACGATCTCGGTGGAGCCTCCGACCTGGTTGACCATGACGATGTTCTTGCCCTCGACGAAGGCCAGGTTGCGCATCATCTCGTAGCGGTAGGTCATGGTGCCCCGACCGTACTTGCGGGCGTTGATCGAGATGATCGTCTCGACCGACTTGTCGAAGTCGTGCTCACGGCTCAGGTCGTCGCCGACGATAATCACGCATTTGTGTCCCTTGATCGTGGCGTACTCATAGCCCTTCGAAGGAACGAGAAAGCCCATCTCACGACGGGCGGTAATGTATTTCTTTCCTATGTATCGCAGCACCTTGCGGTCCTGAATCAGGGCGGCGGCGCTGATCGTTCCCTCGTGTGTCAGGATCGGAAGTCCCACGATGGCGGCAATGCCGTCGCAGCACGAGGCGATCTCCACCAGGGCATCCTCGCACAATTCGAGAAAGGTTGTCTTGCGCAGAAGGTCGAAAGCCGGGGTTCCGCTGACGGACTGCTCGGCGAAGATCACCAGATCGGCACGCTGGCTCTTGGCCTTGTTGATCGCCTCGATGATCTTCGAGGTATTTCCGTCCACATCTCCGACCGTGTAGTTCAACTGGGCGATAGCTATTTTCATGGCAGTAATTTAAGTCGGCATTCAAACGCAACAAAGTTAAGGATAATTTGCAAAAGACGGAAAGATTTTAATGTTAATAAATTAACATCTGTTGTCGCCCGGGGAGAAAGAAAAATTTTTTAATAACAAAAAAGGGAACTTCCCCGCGAAAAGGAAGCTCCCTGGATGTTTGAAAAATGGCCCTGAAGATGCCTACTCCTGGGGTTGCGACGCCTCGGGATCGGCCACAAGAATACGTCCGCAGTACTCGCAGATGATGATCTTCTTGCCCTGACGGATCTCGACCTGACGCTGGGGCGGAATACGATTGAAACAGCCTCCGCAGGCATCGCGCTTCACGGTCACCACGGCCAGTCCGTTGCGGACATTGTGGCGGATGCGCTCGTAGGCCGCAAGCAGCCGTTCGTCGATCTTCTCGCGCGCTGCGGCAGCCTGAGCCTCATACTGCTCCACCAGAGGCGCCGTCTCGGCCTCGATACCGTCCAGTTCGGCCTTCTTGGCGTTGAAGTCCGCCGTACGCTCCGCAACGGCTGCCTCGGCCTCCTCCAGCTGGAGTTTCTTGGCCTTGATGCCTGCAGCATACTCCTTGAGCCGTTTCTCGGCAAGTTCGATCTCGAGCTCCTGGTACTCGATCTCCTTGGTGATGGCATCGAACTCGCGGTTGTTGCGTACGTTGTTCTGCTGCTCCTTGTAGTTGTTGATCATGATCCGGGCCTGATCCACCTCGCGTTTGCGCTGTTTGGTCAGGGCATTGAGTTCGTCAATCTCGGCATTGATGTTGTCGATACGGGTCTTCATTCCGGTCATCTCGTCCTCCAGGTCCTGAACCTCGAGGGGCAGTTCGCCTTTCACCTTGTTGATCTCGTCCACTTTACTGTCAATCTTCTGCAGCTCGTAAAGTGCCAGAATCTTCTCCTGCATCGAGTAATCGACGTCGGCCGTTTTCTTTTGCGTTGCCATATATTGTGTTGTATAATTTAGACTTACACCAGATAATTCACCGGATTGCGCGAGCGTTCACTCCTGCGAACCGCAAAGGTACGTAAATTTTTCGATAAAATATCAAATAAAATCTCAATTGCACAATATTCACTCTCAAAATGACCTATATCGGCCACCGTGAGGGCGTTATCGGGCGTCATGAAATCGTTGTACTTGAGGTCTGCCGTCAGGTAGAAATCGGCTCCCGCGCGCCGTGCGTCGCCGATCATCGACGCCCCGGCTCCCGTGCAGACCGCCACACGGCGGACCGTAGCCGTCGCCACGTCGCTGTGACGGATCACCCGCACGTTGAGCCGCTCACGGATCCGTTCCATGAACTCCCGCGTCGGCACCTCCTGCGGAAGCTCCCCCACGACACCGAATCCCACGGCACTCCCGGGCTCGGCAGGCTGCAGGACCTCAAGCCCTTCGACCCCCAGTTTGTGAGCCACACGCCAGCTCATCCCTTCGGGAGCGCTGTCGAGGTTCGTATGGCAGGCATAGAGCGCGATGCCGCGGCGGATGGCGCGCTCGACGCACCGCTGCACGTAATCGGCCGAATTGAAGCGTTTCAGGGCATGAAACACGATCGGATGGTGTGTGATGATGATGTCACACCCCTCGGCCTCGGCCTCGTCGAGCACCTCCTCGGTGACGTCGACGGCCAGCAGCGCCCGGTGCACCTCGTCGTCCGCACGACCGACGATCAGTCCGGCATTGTCATATGAGGCCTGCCATCCGAGCGGGGCAAACCGCTCGATGGCATCGGTTATCTCCCGGATCAACATATTTTCAGGATATTAAAGATGATACGTTTTCAAAATAATGAATGGCAATACGCAACTCCCGGTCTGCAGGCAGCCGGGGAAATCAGAAGGGACTCAGAAGAGCGACTGCTCATAAAAGGCGAAAAGCTCCTTGTTCTCCGACTCCTCCTTCTTGCGCCGTGGACGGCGTGTCGTACGCCGGGTGGCTGCCGGCGTCTTCCCGGTGCTCCCGGACGCCTCGGCTCCTTCGGCCCCTTCGGCGGACGTCGCCGCTCCCGATTCGTCGATCTTCACCACGGGACGCCGCCCGGATCTGCGCTCCGGCGCCGGCTTCACAGCATGCTCCTCCACCTCGGGTGCCTCGGACTTCAGATCCTCACGCACCTCCTCCAGCAGCGAACGGATGCGTTGCAGACGCTCCATCAGTTCGGCATCGCGGTTCATGTCGCTTCCGCCGTCGGTCTGCGCTCCGCGCAACGCCTTCTTGGCCCCCTCGAGGGTCATGCCGCGCTCCTTGACCAGGTGATAGATCAGCTTCAGGTTCCGGATATCCTCCTGCGTGAAGAGCCGGTTGCCCTTCTTGTTGCGCTTGGGGCGCAGGATCTTGAACTGCGACTCCCAGTAACGGAGCAACGACTGATTGACGTCGAACATCTCCGCCACCTCGCCCATCGTATAGAAAAGTTTCTCGGCCATAACTACTGTTTTATGATTCGCAACGAATTGGGATACATGTTGTTCACACGGCGTCCGATGCGCTTGGCAAATCCCAGCGCACGCCCCCGGGCGCAGATCAGATCGAGGCCCTCCGTCAGTCCCTCGGGCGCAATCTCCTGACGTCGCAGGTAGGCCAAAGCCCGCTCCCCGTCGAGCTCCGCCACGGCAATCGCCCGGCGGTAGAGTCCGGCGTAAAGGGCCAGGGCCGGATCGGGCTTCAGACTTCCCTTGAAGAGCTGCCCCAGCGCAACGCCCGAATAGATGACCGGCAGGCTTCCCGACAGGGCCTTCAGAGCCGTCTGCTGGGATGCCGGCCAGGCGTAACAGGTGCCGGCCGCCTCGACAAAATGCATGCGCTCCGGATTCCGCACCCAGCGGGAGAGCTCCCCGATGCTTTTCCGAGCGGCAGGCATGATCACCTCACGCCGCGCCTTCGGCACGCGCATACGCCCCTCCGCCTCGGGCGACTTGCACGCCACGGCCGCAAAAAAGCCTTCGCCGCAGACCCGGTGCGGATAGAAACGGAAGGTGCGCCACGGCCCCACGGCTCCGCACACGATGCCCCATGCCGCATCCACGGCAACCTCCGGTGCCTCGACAACCTCCCCGCCAGCCCATGTCAGCATCCGCTCCAGCGTACCTTCGTCCTCGTCGCGGTTGAACGTGCAGGTGCTGTACACAAGGCGGCCTCCGGGCTTCAGCGCCCGCCACGCCTCGCGCAGAATGGCATCCTGACGCGCCGCACACATCCGCACGTTGCCTTCGCTCCACTCCCGGCGCGCCTCGTCGTCCTTGCGGAACATTCCTTCGCCCGAACAGGGGGCATCCACCGCCACGACGTCGAACCACGCCTCAAAATCGCAAACCGCCCGCGGCTCGCAAGTTGTAACGGCCACGTTGCCCGTCCCCCACTTACGCACGTTGTCGGCCAGCACCGAGGCGCGGCGGCGGTCGATCTCGTTGGCCACGACCAGTCCGTCGTCACCCACCAGCGAGGCGTAGAGGGTGGTCTTGCCGCCCGGGGCGGCGCACAGGTCGAGGATGCGCGCTCCGTCGAGCGCCACCCCGTCGAGCAGCCGTCCGACGAACTGCGACGAAGCCTCCTGCACGTAGTACATCCCGGCGTGGAAATCGGTGTCGAGCGTGAACGACGGACGTTCGCGCAGGTACAGACCCTCCGCACACCACGGCACGGCACGCTCCGCGACCACGCCCGGCAAGGATCCGCCGTCGCGCTTCGCTGAATTCAGCCGCACCGAAACGGGCGACTCGCCGTCAAGCGCCGCGCAGAGCGCACGGCCCTCCTCGGCCCCCAGGTCGTCGAGCACGCGCCGCCGGAAGGATTCGGGAAGTTGCGTCGTCATCGTCTATTATTTGTTCAGCTTCGCACGCATGGCGTCGATATGGGCGCAGATCTTCTCCAGCACCGCAGGATCCGAGACAAAATCCTCCCGGTCCTTGTCGATCACCAGCATCTCGCCTTCGTAGATCGTATCGATCCAGTGGTCGTATTTGTCGTTCAGGCGCTTGAGATAGAGCTCGTCGATGTTCATCTCGTATTCGCGGCCCCGCTTGCGGATCTGCGAAATCAGCGTCGGAACACTCGCCCGCAGGTAGATCAGCAGGTCGGGACGCGGAATGAGCGAGGTCACCAGACGGAAGATCTTCATGTAGGTCTCGATATCACGCGTCGACATCAGCCCCATCTCGTGAAGATTCTCCGCAAAGATGTGCGCATCCTCGTAGATCGTGCGGTCCTGCACGATCACTCCCCCGCCACAGTCCGAAAGCATGTCCATCGTCTGCTGGATACGGCTCCCGAGAAACGAGATCTGCAGGTTGAACGCCCAACGGTTCATATCCTCGTAAAAATCCCCGATGTAGGGATTGTTGCTCTCCTCCAGGTAGCACTTCGCATGGTAATGCTCCGTCAGCATCTGGGTCAGCGTCGTCTTCCCGCTTCCGATATTTCCCGCAATGGCTATATACATGACCGTATCGTTTTAATGTTATCGCTCCTTCGTTTGCATGCTTCCGCCCCACCCTGCGGCAAAGGCCAGCACGTCTTCGGCCACCCGGCGGTCGTTCGACAGCCGCGGCACCTTGTTCTTGCCCCGGGCCCGCATCCAGGCCAGGAACAGCCCCGGGGCGACCTCCGTCAGGTGTTGCCGCTCAAGGGTCGTGCGCCGTTTGGCATCGTAGTCCGAATTCACGGCACGCAGCTGCTCGTCCAGCGTCGCCTCGAAACGTTCCATGTCATCGGGCCGGCGTTCGAACTCCACAATCCACTCGTGGGCTCCGCGTTCGCGCAGCGACATGTAGCACGGCGCCACGCTGTATTCGCTCACCACGGCACCCGTTGCACGGCAGGCAGCCTGCAACGCGGCCTCGGCGTTGTCGACAATCAGCTCCTCGCCGAAGACATTGATATACTGGCGTGTACGTCCCGCAAAACGGATCCGGTAGGGGTTCGTCGAAGTGAACTCCACCGTGTCGCCGATCTCATAACGCCACAGGCCGTTGTTCGACGTGATGAGCAGGGCATATACCTTGCCGCACTCGACCCCTTCGAGCGGAACGATCTGCTCGCCGTGGCGGAATTCGAAGAACGTGCCGTAGTCGAGCATCAGCAGCATGTCGCTGCGCGACGGGTCGTCGGCCAGGGCAAAGAAGCCCTCCGAAGCGTTGTAGGTCTCCATGTAGTGCATCCCTGCCGAAGGGATCAGCTCCTCGAACGAACGTCGGTAGGGGGTGAACTCCACGCCTCCGTGGGCAAACATCTCCAGATGGGGCCACACCTCCAGCAGATTCGACTTCCCGGTATACTCCAGCACCCGGCGCATCAGCGCAAGATTCCACGACGGAACCCCCGCAAAGGCCGTAATGCGTTCACCGACGCACTCGCGGCAGATCGCCTCGCATTTGGCGTCAAAATCCGCAAGAATCGCCGTGGCGATCTTCGGAGCCCGGAACCATCCGCTCCAGAAGGTCGTTTCGTGAATGAGCAGCGCCGAAAGATCCCCGACCAGCGTCTCCCCTTCGCGGGTACACGAGCCCCCGAGTGTCAGCGTCTTGCCGTCGAGGACCTTCGACCGGGGGTAGTTCGCGGCGTAGACCGCAGCCACGTCGCGCATGCCCAGCGTATGGTTCCACCACAGCGACTCCCGCGTCACGGGAATGTACTTGCTGCGGTCGGAGGTCGTCCCCGACGAGCGGGCAAAGAGCGTTACCCGCCCGGGAAAGGTCACGTCGCGTTCGCCGGAACGCATCCGTTCGATATAGGGTTTGAAACGCTCATAGCCGAACGTCGGAACCTGTGTCTGAAACTGCTCGACCGTGCGGACGGTTCCCAGTCCGAACTCGCGTCCGAAGGCCGTGGAGGCTCCGCGGTGCAGCAACCGGCGGAACATCCGCTCCTGCGTCAGCAGCGGATGCTGCCGAAAGCGGTCAATCGCCCGTTCGCGCCGTGCAAACCAGGCTCGCAGCAAGGAATTTCTCAGAGACATATCGTTGCGTAACGTTGTACGTTATCCGTTTTCTTCCAGATGCCGGATCAGTTGAAATAGCGTCCCACCGTGCCGACAGATCCGGGCATCGAGAAGACCACCACGCGGTCGTAGGGGTTGATCTCCATGTTGTCCACGGCAATGAAGACCTTGTCACCGCGCACGATGCCGCCGATGATCGTATCCTCCGGAAGCCCCAGATCCTTGATCCGCACCTTCGTGGCCGGAGAGTTGGGCTTGACGATGAACTCCAGCACCTCGGCATCGCTGCCCGTCAGGCACTTGATCGCCTGCACGTCGGTCGACATCGTGAAACGGAAGATGTTCGACGCCGTGACGAGCTTCTTGTTGATGATCGTGTCGATGCCGATCGACTCCGCCAGGTTGATGTAGTTGAGATTCTCGACCTCGGCGATCACCTTCTTCACACCCATGCGTTTGGCCAGCATCGCCGCCAGGATGTTCGTCTCGCTGCGTCCGGTCACCGCCACAAAAGCGTCCATGTTCGACAGGCCCTCCTCCATCATGGCCTCGGTATTGCGGCCGTCCTCGTTGATGATCAACGTCTTGTCGAGCATCTCGGCCAGCCGGTAGGCCTTCTCGGCGTTATAGTCCACCAGTTTGATGTTGATCTCGTCCTGCAGCTCCGTGGCGATGCGGATTCCGATGCGCGAACCGCCCAGAATCATCAGGTTGTTGATCTCGATGTTCTTCTGCCCGGAAAACTCCATCACCTCGTGGACGGCGTCCTGGCGGGCGATGAGATAAACCGTGTCGCCCTCCATGAACTGCTCCCCCTCGCGCGGAATGATGGTCTGCCCGCCCCGCGTGATGGCCACCGTGCGGTAGCTCGGCGGCGTATCGTCGCTGAAGCCCTCCAGCACGCGCCCCACCAGCGGGGAGGTCGGCTCCAGGCGGAAGACCACCAGCGAGAGCTTGCCGCTCGAAAAGTCCACATATTCGGTCGTCGAGGTGTGCCCCAGCAGGTTGATCACCTCACGCGCCGCCACCTTTTCGGGATAGAACAGGTAGTCGATGCCCATGTCGATGAACATCTCCTTGTTGTTGGGTTCGAGGTATTCGTTGTTGTCGATGCGGGCGATGGACTTCTTGGCCCCGAGCTTCTTGGCCAGCATCGCCGAGACGATGTTGGCATTCTCCTCGTGATTCACGGCGATGAAGAGGTCGCACTTGCGCACCGACGCCTGGCGCAGGACCGCAAAAACGGTCGAGTCCCCCTCGACGGTGATCACGTCGGCCAGGTTGCTCACCTCCGAAAGCAGCTTCTGATCGCTGTCGATGACGGTGATGTCATGGCCGTTGCCGCTCAACATCCGGGCCAGGTGGCTTCCCATCTCCCCCGCGCCCGCAATCACGATTTTCATAGATTCAGCATTTCGTTCGTTCCGCCCCCGCACCGGGTATCCGGAGAGCCACGGTGCAGTCAGGCAACATTTTTGCAATTTATCTGACAAATGTATACATTTGTCGCCGAAACCCCAAATTTCGGAACGTAAAAACCTGTGAAAATATGCCTGCGTGGTTAATCGTCATTCTGTGCTCTGCAGCGGCCGTGGCGCTGTTTGTCCTCGGCATGTCGCTGACCCTGATGATCAAGGGGCACCACATCGATTCGGAGATCTCGACCAACAAGAACATGCAGCGCCTGGGCATCAAGTGCGCCGTACAGGAGACGCGCGAGGCGGACGGCTCGGCCGAGTGCTCTGACAGCCATACCCTGGCCGGATGCTCGGGCAACTGCGGAGCCTGCGACATCGAACACAAGGCCTGAGCGCTCCGAGGAGCCATGAAAAACCCCGACAGGCAAGACCTGCGGGGTTTTTATGAAAATCGGACCTCAACGGCCGGGACCGGTCTGTCAAGCGAAGATCTGCTTGCGGCTGCCGGCCTGGCCATTTACAATTTGCAGTACTTCGATCGGCAATGGAACCACGGATTGTGGAGGTCCTCCTCGTTGTAACGCAACTCCCGGTCGTCGGGCAGCGAGCGCGTGGAGCCTCCGGCCTCCGCGAGGATCAGTTCCCCGGCCGCCGTATCCCACTCATAGGTGTGTGTCGTGCGCACGTAATAGTCCACGCGGCCCTCGGCCAGCAGGCAGAACTTGTAGGAGCTGCCCTGCTCGACAACCTCCAGATCGGGGTGATCCCGGCGCAGCGCCTCGACATATGCGGCCGTCTCGGGCGTCTGGTGCGAACGCGACACCGCCACGACAAGATGGTCATGTGACGCCTCGCCCGGAAGCGGCAGCGGCGTCCAGTCGCGGACGATCTCCTCGTAGCTGTAGTCGGCCGCCGCACTCGGAGCGATATGCTCCTTGAGGAAGGAGCCCGCACCGCGCCCGGCGACGTACATCTTTTCAAAATAGGGAACATAGATCACCGCTCCGATGCAGACGTTGTTCTCCATCAATGCTATGTTGACCGTAAACTCGTTGTTGCCCTTGATGAACTCAACCGTCCCGTCCAGCGGATCCACCAGCCAGTAGAGCTCCCAGTTGCGCCGCTCGTCGTAGAGCATCTCGCGCCCCTCCTCCGAAAGAATCGGTATGCGCGTGGGGCCCAGGTACTCGCGGATCGTGCGGTGCGCCACACGGTCGGCCTGCGTGATCGGCGTATGGTCGTTCTTGAGACTTATGTCGTAATCGTCGCGATTCTTGTATACTTGCATGATGGCGGCGCCGGCCCGCACCGCCGCGTTGAACAACGGCGGCAGCAGATACATTCTCACCTTGTCGTTTATCATCGTTTGCTCCTTTTGGATACCGGTTGTGACTATTGCCATGGTAAAGGTAACAAGAATTTATGATATTGTGAAATTTTTAACACCAAATTGGACACTTTTCAAACCCCTCGGACCAGCGGACGGAACCCGCAGGCCCCGCCCGCTCGAAACGAAAACCGTGCCACGGATCCCCGAAAGGAAAAAATACCGAAAAGTTTGTTTCTTGGAGAATTATGCCTATATTTGCACTCCGAATTTATGTTCAAATACATAATCGATCTTAATGTACGTTATAGTAGAGATTGCAGGTCAGCAGTTTAAGGCTGAAAAAGGTCGGAAACTTTATGTTCACCGTCTTCAGGGCGAAGAGAATTCGTCCGTAAGTTTCGACAAAGTCCTGCTCACAGACAACGACGGTCAGGTCAAAGTTGGCGCACCTGTAGTAGAAGGCGCCGCAGTAAAGTGCAAGATCCTGAAGCATCTGAAGGATGACAAGGTTCTGGTCTTCAAGAAGAAACGTCGCACCGGCTATCAGAAGTGCAACGGACACCGCCAGTACCTTACGCAGATTCTCGTCGAGGACATCGTTGCATAACCCCTTAAAAACTGAATCATCATGGCACACAAGAAAGGTGTAGGTAGCTCGAAGAACGGCCGTGAGTCGGAAAGCAAGCGACTCGGCGTCAAACTGTTCGGAGGTCAGTTCGCAAAGGCGGGCAACATCAT
>CALUMQ010000032.1 GCA_944321765.1 uncultured Alistipes sp. | reverse complement strand
GACACAATAAGAATTACAACCACCTCGGCCGTCAGGCGGGACATCGCAAGGCGATGCTTTCGAACATGGCGTCGTCGCTGATTCTGCACAAGCGCATCGAGACCACCGTAGCGAAGGCCAAGGCCGTACGTATGTTCGTGGAGCCTCTGGTAACCAAGTCGAAAGAGGACACGACCCACTCGCGGCGCGTCGTTTTCTCGTACCTCAAACAGAAGGAGGCCGTGACGGAGCTCTTCCGCACGATCGCCCCGAAGATCGCCGAGCGTCCGGGCGGCTACACGCGCATCCTGAAGACGGGCTTCCGTCTGGGCGACGCTGCCGACATGTGCATCATCGAGTTCGTGGACTTCAACGAGCCCTACACGCTGGGTATCGCTCCTGCGGCTGCTGCCGAGGCGAAGCCCAAGACGCGCCGTTCGCGCAAGAGCTCGGCCAAGAAGTCGACCGACGCCGTAGAAGATGCTACGGTAGTCGAGGGTGAGGCCAAGAAGGCTCCGGCCAAGAAGGCTGCCGCACCGAAGGCTCCGAAGTCGACGGCTGCCAAGGCTGCCGCACCGAAGGCTGCCAAGAAGACCAACGTCGGCAAGAAGATGTAGTTTCACGCAGGCGCCGGGGGGGTGAAAGTAAGTCTCCTGTGGCGTGCTGAAGTTCGAAATTTCCGCGGGAGGTTTGCCCAGACAACCCTTCCGCGGAAATTTTTTTACTCCAAAATGCTATTGATGATGAAACGTACGTTCCTGCTGCTGATCGGATTGCTCGGCACTGTGCTGCCCCTGGCAGCCCAGGATCTCGACTCGCTGCTGCGGGTGGTTCACGACCGCGACCAGGCGGTGCGTCAGGAGGTGATCCGCCTCTCGCGGCAGACGCCTCCGCCCGTCGATTCGCTCATGGAGGCCTATGCGCGTCTGCAGGAGACGGATGCTGCCAACCAGCGCATCGTCTCGGAGCTGCTTGAGGAGGGATGGCCCGAGGCGATCTCTTCGGAGGCGAGCGAGACCATCTGGCTGGTGATCGATCATGCCGACCTCACGATGCAGAGGCGCTGGCTGCCGCTTGTCGAGGAGCAGGTCGAGGTCGGACGCATCTCGATGTCGAACTATGTCACGCTGCTCGACCGCGTGCTCATGCGCGAAGGTCTGCCGCAGCGTTACGGCACGCAGACACTCTCGCGCACCCGTCTGGTCGAAGGGGACTCCTCCGGTATGGAGCGGGTCAGCTACGTCTGGCCCGTGGAGCATCCGGGGCTGCTCGACTCCCTGCGTGCGTCGGTCGGACTGGTTCCCATCGGCGAGTACGTCAAGCTGGTCGAGGAGGTCTACGGCACACCCTGCATCTGGGACCCCGCGCTGACGGTCGGGGCATTGTCTGATCCTGCGCAGGAGAAGAGGCCGGAAGAGGCGCAGGAGACGTTGCAGTGACGGTTTTGCGGAGCGGAAGGCAGCTGCAATGAAAAAAATCGGTTTTTAAACGCAATTTTAGATTCCGTTCAGAATTGTGCGCGACCTTTGTAGTGGAAATTAAAAGCAATATTAACCGATAAAACTTTCAAGACTATGAAAAAGATGTTGATTGCTGTTGCCGCACTGTTGTTTGCCGGCACGACCGCTGCCTTCGCCGATGGACGCGAACGCCCCATTACTCTGGACAAACTCCCCGTAGCTGCCCAGACCTTCCTGAAGACCCACTTTGCCGATCTGACGCTGGCCTATGCCGTCGAGGATCCCAAGTTCATCGGTTCGGAATACGAGGTGATCTACACCGACCGTACGGAGGTCGATTTCGGCTCCGATGGCGAGTGGACCTCCGTCGAGTGCAGATACGAGGCGCTTCCTGCCTCGATCATCCCGCCGCAGATTACCAAATATATCGAGGAGACCTTCCCGGGAACCTCCATCCATAAGATCGACCGCGACAAGTACTCGTGGGAAGTTGAGCTCTCCAATAATCTGGAAATCAAGTTCGACCGTCAGTTCAAGGTGATTGACATCGACGACTGATCCCCGTTTGATCCTCTTTGCTGCCGACTCTCCGCGTGCCGGGCGGCGAATAGAAAGACTCCGGACCCTGTGTTGAGCAGGGTCCGGAGTTCTTTTTTGTGCGGAACGGGGCTCTTGTGCCGGGCGGTCTACCGGAAGTGGTAGAGGAAGACCACCGTGGCATCCATCGCCGTCTTGGGGCAGTCGCGGATCTCGAGCGAGACCTTGATCTCCGCCTTGGCAATGCCCCGGAGGTTCGTCAGCGAGAGGAGCGTGGCCCGCAGGCGGATCTCGCTGTCCACCGTAACTGCCTGGTTGAAGCGCAGCTTCTCGATGCCGTAGTTGACGAGCATCTTCACGTTCTGCACCTCGACGATCTCGCCCCAGAGGTAGGGCAGCAGCGAGAGGGTCAGGTATCCGTGGGCAATGGTCTTCTTGTAGGGGCTCTCGGTTGCGGCGCGCGCGGGATCCACGTGGATCCACTGGTGGTCGAGCGTGGCGTCGGCAAAGAGGTTGATCTGCTCCTGGGTGATCTTCAGGTAGTCCGAGACGCCCAGTTCCTGGCCCGTGTAGCGGGCAAAGTCTTCGAAATCGTGGATGATGAGTCGGCTCATGATGAGGTGTAATGTTAACTGTTTGATACAAAGATACGAAAAACATTCGGATCTTCGATGGGTGCGGAGCGCCTGATGGCGGTTTTTGAACACACCCGGTCGGGAATGCTGCACATTGGGAAGGCCGGGGAAGTCGGGAAACGGGACGTCGGAGATGTTGGGGCGCCAAGGACATCGGGCGTTGTCCGCCGGCTGCCATAAAAAGAGGTGACCCCTCCCGCACCGGGTGCGGAAAGGGTCACGTTCATGAACGCCTGGGCGTTCCGCTCCGTGGGCACGGAGCCGCCGGAGATCCGGAACCGCCCGTATCGGGCGTGTCCTTTATTTGGCGAATCCCTTGCCGATGGCCAGGAAGTCTCCGGCCTTCAGGGCGGCACCGCCGATCAGACCTCCGTCGACATCCTCCTTGGCGAAGATCTCGGCAGCGTTCGTCGGCTTGCACGATCCGCCGTAGAGAATCGGGCACTCGGCGGCTGCGGCGCCGAACTTGTCGGCGAGCACCTTGCGGATGTAGGCGTGAATCTCCTGAGCCTGATCAGCCGTAGCGGTCTTGCCCGTGCCGATGGCCCATACGGGCTCGTAGGCGATGACGAGGTTCTTGAACTGCTCCTCCGTGAGGTTGTAGACAACCTCCTCGATCTGGGCCTTCACCACGTCGAAGTGCTTCCCGGCCTCACGCTCCTCGAGATTCTCACCCACGCAGTAGATCGGCGTCAGTCCGTTGGCGTAGGCCTGCTCCATCTTCTTGTTGAGTGTTGCGGAGGTCTCGCCGTAGTACTGGCGGCGCTCCGAGTGTCCGAGAATGACGTATTTGCATCCCAGGGCGGCGATCATCGAGGCTGCGACCTCACCCGTGTAGGCACCCTTGGCCTCGGCGGCGCAGTTCTGGGCGCCCAGCTCGATGTCCGAACCCTTCAGGGCCTCGGCCACCATCGAGAGGTGGGTGAACGGCGGGCAGACGATGAAGTTCACGCACGAGCATACCTCGCCGCGTCCTGCGACGATGCCCTTTGCCAGTTCTACTCCTTCGGCAGGAAGCGTATTCATCTTCCAGTTGCCGGCAACGATTTTCTTTCTCATAATGGTATTGTTTTGTTAAAACTCCTTGGTTTGGTCACACTTTGTCGGATGGCGTTGGCCCGTTATTCGGCCGAGCACCACGCCTTGACCTCCTCCATCGAGGGGGCCTTGAGTCCGAGTTTGTTCTTCTTGTTGAAGCCGCAGAGGTCGTTGAAGAACTTCCCCGGGGCGAGCTTGCGCAGCGAGTCGACCGTCAGATAGCCCATCTTCTGGATCACCGGAACCCACTCTTCGGGCACGCCGATGGCCGTGTAGGCCTCGACGGGATCCGTCACGGCCTTCTTCTCGGGGCGCATCTGCGGGAAGAAGAGCACGTCCTGAATCGACGTCTCCCCGGTCATGAACATCACCAGACGGTCGATGCCCATGCCCATTCCCGAGCAGGTAGGCATGCCGTACTCCAGTGCGCGTACGAAGTCCATATCGATGAACATCGCCTCGTCGTCACCCTTCTCCGAGAGGCGCAGCTGCTCCTGGAAACGTCCCAGCTGGTCGATCGGGTCGTTCAGCTCCGAGTAGGCGTTGCAGAGCTCCTTGCCGTTGACGAAGAGCTCGAAACGCTCCGTAAGATCCTTGTTGTCGCGGTGACGCTTGCACAGCGGCGACATCTCGATGGGGTAGTCGCAGACGAACGTCGGCTGGATGAGATCCCCTTCGCAGTACTGTCCGAAGATGGCGTCGATGAGTTTGCCCTTGCCCATCGTCTCGTCGATCTCGACGTTCAGCCGCTTGCAGGCTTCGCGCAGCTGCTCTTCGGTCTGTCCGGTGATGTCGTAGCCGGTCTTTTCGCGGATGGCGTCGGTCATCGTCAGGCGGCGGAACGGCGCCTTGAACGAGATCTGCCGTCCGTCGATCATGATCTCCGTGGAGCCGTTCACCTCCGTTGCGATCTTTTCGAGCATCTCCTCGGTGAACTCCATCATCCAGCGGTAGTCCTTGTAGGCGATGTAGATCTCCATGCAGGTGAACTCCGGGTTGTGCGTGCGGTCCATGCCCTCGTTGCGGAAGTTCTTGCCCAGCTCGTAGACACCGTTGAATCCTCCGACGATCAGCCGCTTGAGGTAGAGCTCCGTGGCGATACGCAGGTAGAGGTCTATGTCGAGCGAGTTGTGGTGCGTGATGAAGGGTCGCGCTGCGGCGCCGCCCGGAATGGGCTGCAGAATCGGCGTCTCGACCTCGACATATCCCTTCGAATCGAAGAAGGCGCGCATCGTGGAGATGATCTTCGTCCGCTTGAGGAAGGTCTCCTTGACCTGCGGATTGACGATCAGGTCGAGGTAGCGCTGACGGTAGCGGATCTCGGGATCGGTGAATGCGTCGAAGGTCTTGCCGTCCTTCTCCTTGACGACGGGCAGCGGACGGATCGACTTCGAGAGCACGGTGAAGCGGCGGCAGTGTACCGACAGCTCCCCGGTGTTGGTGCGGAAGGCGAATCCCTCGACGCCGATGAAGTCGCCGATGTCGAGCAGCTTCTTGAAGACCGTGTTGTAGAGCGTGGGGTCGCCTTCGGGACAGATGTCGTCGCGGCGGATGTAGACCTGGATGCGGCCCGTGTGGTCCTGCAGTTCGAAGAATGACGCGCTGCCCATGATGCGGCGCGACATGATGCGGCCGGCGATGCGGATGTTGTCGAAGTTCTTCTTCTCATCGTCATATCCTTCGGCGATCTCGCGGGCCGTGGCCGTCACGTCGTAGCGCGCGGCGGGGTAGGGGTCAATGCCCAGGTCGCGCAATGCCTGGAGCGACTGTCGGCGCAGTTGTTCCTGTTCGCTGAGTTCGATTGCCATATGGTGTGTTTTTAGAGTTTCGTTTATCCGTGCAAAAATACGAAAAACCCCGCAAAATAGCAACCCGCGCGACGGATTTCGGCTATGCGGCAGGATTTTGGGGCACGGGGTCTCTTCCGGGAGTTATTTCTCCGGACGGCGTGTGAATCTGCGGTAGAGAAGGTAGGCCGTCCATCCCAGCACGGCGCCCAGTGCGGCGCCCCAGACGATATCCATCGGGAAGTGTTTGGCCAGGTAGATGCGCGAGTAGCAGATTGCAAGGGCGCATAGGGTGACGAGTACGGTGAACCAGCGGCGGCGGATCGCCGTGGCCGAGAGCACCGCCAGGGCGACGATCGTCGAGGCGTGGGCCGAGACGGTTCCGTAACGCCCGGCCACGGCCTTCGGCGGAACATGCACGGCCCAGTCGCCCGGAAGGGCCTCACGGCGGATTGCCGCCAGCGAGTCGGGTGAGATGTCGAGTCCCTCGAGCGAGGGGGTGAACATCGGCCGCAGGCGGGGTTCGAGATCGGGAAACAGGTCGCCCAGCACTCCGCTGTGTTTGAAGATGCCGGCCACCATGTCGGCCACCCCCACGGCCGCGCCCATCAGCACCAGGAAGATGAGCGTCCCGCGCCATCCCGCGCGGCGCCACACCATCCAGAGGATCAGCACGTAGAGCGGTATCCACATCGTGGTGCCGGAGAGGGTGAGCATCACGCGGTCCCACACGGGACCGCCGTCGAAGTTGAGCAGCAGGAAGAGCCGATGGTCGAGGTTGTGCATCGTGGCGGGCGTTGGCGGTTAGAACTGGAAGTAGATGAAGGGCTGGATGTCGCTCGACTTGATCTGCATGACGCACCAGATCATTGCGGCGGCCATCACGACCTGCAGCACCAGCGGCGCATGGGCCACGAGGCGCTGCGCCAGGGCGTCGACACGCTGCGGCATCATGTGGAGCAGATAGCCTGCGGCAATCAGCGCAAAGACACCCGCATATCCTGCGAGCACCTGGGGAATCACCGCGGCGTTGAAGCTCTCGAAGATCTGGTGCAGCATGAGCGTGACGGTCTGCATCGACTCGGCGCGGAACATCAGCCACCCGAAGCAGACGAGGTTGAAGGTGAAGAAGATGCCTGCCGCACGGCTCCACCAGTGCATCTGCGATCCCAGGGCCTTGGCGCCCGGGACGACGGACATCCAGAGCTTGTGCAGCGCCAGGGCCACGCCGTGGAGCCCTCCCCAGAGGATGAAGCGTATGGCGGCGCCGTGCCACAGCCCGCCGAGGAGCATCGTCACGAGCAGGTTGCCGTAGGTGCGCAGGCGCCCCTTGCGGTTTCCGCCGAGCGAGATGTAGAGGTAGTCGCGCAGCCACGACGAGAGGGAGATGTGCCAGCGGCGCCAGAACTCGGTGATCGTCGCCGACTTGTAGGGGGCGTCGAAGTTCTTCGGGAAGCGGAAGCCCAGCAGCAGGGCGATGCCGATGGCCATGTCCGAATAGCCCGAGAAGTCGCAGTAGATCTGCAGCGCATAGCCGTAGATGCCCATCAGGCACTCGAATCCCGAGTAGAGCAGCGGTTCGTCGAAGACGCGGTCGACGAAGTTCAGCGAGATGTAGTCCGAGATGATCGCCTTCTTGAACAGTCCCGTGAGGATCAGGAAGACTCCCGAACCGAACATCTCGCGGGTGACGACGACGGGATTCTGGCGGATCTGCGGGATGAAGTCCCGGGCCCGCACGATGGGGCCGGCGACCAGCTGCGGGAAGAACGACAGGTAGAAGAGGTAGTCGAGCCAGTTGCTCAGGGGCCGCAACTGTCCGCGGTAGACGTCGATCGTGTAGCTCATCGACTGGAAGACGAAGAACGAAATGCCGACCGGCAGGAAGATGTTCTGGAACTGGAGGAACCCTTGCCCGAAGAGCTGGTTCGAGATGTCGATCAGAAAGTTCGTGTACTTGAAGTACCCCAGCATGCCGAGGTTCACCGCCACGCTCAGCGCCACGAGCCAGCGTTTGCCCCGGCGGCTCTGCGTGCGGGAGATCCCCTGCGCGATGAGGAAGTCGCTCGTCGCGGCGAAGATCAGCAGCAGGAAGTAGATGCCGCTCGATTTATAGTAGAAGTAGAGCGAGAAGAGGATGACGTAGACGATGCGGGCCATCGTGGCACGGCGGAAGGCGCTGTACAGCAGCAGAAATCCCGCGAAGAGAAACAGGAACAATCCGCTGCTGAAGATCAACGGCGAGGTGGCATCGTATTGGAACAGTGCCGCGAGCTTTTCTCCGAGTCCGTCCGTCGTGGGCAGTGTCATGGATGCGGGAGGTTGAGGGTTTCGGCGCCGATCGAGGGCAGCAGCTCCTGGCGGATGCGGCTGGCGCGCAGCGAATCCACGACGGCGGCCTCGGCGCGGCGGCGTCGGGCGGCTTCAGCCTCCGCTTCGGCCTGCCGCACCGTGCGGACGCGGCACACCTCGGCGTTGAGCGCATCGAAGAGCGCCCGGGCGACGCGCTGTCCCCCGGCGTAGTTGATGTGGGTGAAGTCCTTGCCGGCCCAGCCGTTCTTCACGTACTCCGCCATGCCGCCCTGCTCGCGCATGGCGTCGCACACGGGCCAGAAGGCTGCTCCGGAGCGCTCGGCGGCCTGACGCTGGTAGTCGAGCATGTAGGGAATGGCATCCATGGGCTCGAAGCCCGTGTCGGTCTTCACCGAGCGGTCGCTCACGCCCAGCACCAGCACGGCGGCTCCCGGGAAGCACTGCCGCACGAAGGCCACCATCTTTTCGATCTGCGCGGAGTAGGCCGTGTAGTTCTTCACCCCGGCCTGCATGATGTTGAGCCCGTACTGGAGAACCACCAGGTCGTAGCCCGCCATGGCGTTGATCTGCGCATTGACCGAAGGGTTGGTCCAGAACATCGCCTGGCCGTTGTTGCTGCGCACGGAGTAGTTGTCCACCACCACGCCGCCACCCTCGAAGATCGCTCCGTAGCCGATGAACCCCTCGGTGCCGGCAAGCACCTTGAAGGTGAGCGCATGGAGGTGCGGCGCCTCGACGACGATCTCCCGCACGGCGCCGTCGCCCGGCACGGTGAACTCCCGTCGGAGGGTGTCGTTGAGCGTCACCTCGAGGCGGCTCTCCTGCGGCGAAAGGAAGAGCACGCGGGCCGTCGTGCAGGAGTCGAGGCAGCTCCGGTAGTCGGTGTTCTCCCAGCGCGTCGAGGCGCCGGCGGCGGGCTGGCAGACCCATCCCGAGACATAGAAGTGGTTGCGAAGGTGCTCGGGGGCCGACTTGCGCTGCATGATGTTGTAGGCCGTCCACCCCTTCGACTGGGTCTTGATCGTGCGGCGGAAGCCGGTCAACGGCGAGGCCATCGGGGCGAATCCCGCCCCGCCGCCCGGACGTTCGCCGAAGCGTTTCTGAAGCTCTTCGCGCAGATCGGCCGTCAGGATGTCGCCCTCGACGAACGAGTCGCCCAGGAAGGCGATGCGCACGGGACGCCGTGCCGTGAGAAGCGTGTCGCAGAAGGCCGCGATGCGGCCGCTGTCGCTGAAGTCCTCGATGGGAACCGGCGCACCGTCCGTCAGGCGCGTGCTGTCGGGCGCGGGCCTCCGCTCCGGCAGCGAATCCGACGCCAGGATCCATTCGAAACGCGTGGGTGCGGCGGGCGGAAGCGTGTCGGCTTCGAGGCGTTCGGCGACGGCGGCCATGTCGATGTGGAACTCCTCCTCGTCGAAGAGCTGCGGTTCGGCGTTGGCGGCCTCTTCGAGGAGGGCATCGTCGAAGCTTATCAGGTCCGAGAGGATGTTGGCCCTGCGGAGCTTGACGCCCAGGACCTCCTGCGGAGGGATGAAGCTTACGCACACGAGCACCGCGATGAGTGCCGTGACAGCCAGCCAGCTGCGATGGGTGTAGTCTTTCTCCGGGGCCTTCATGTCGGGATCAGTCGCGTCGTCCGAGGATCAGGAAGACGTAGTAGAGCACCGAGGCGATGGCGCTGAGCGCCGCGACGAGGTAGGTGCGGGCGGCCCACGAAAGGGCCTCCCGGGCCTGCGTGAGCTGGATGCCCTGCATCGTGCGGCTGCTCTGCAGCCACTCCAGGGCGCGGGCCGAGGCGTTGTACTCGACAGGCAGCGTGACGATGGAGAAGAGCGCCGAGAGGGCGATCATGGCCACGCCGATCCAGCAGAGGAGTTCGTTCTGCGTGGTGGCCAGCAGAATGAGCCCGAGGATGATGACCCACGTGGCGGCCGACGAGGCGAACTGCACCACGGGCACCAGCTGCGAGCGCAGCACCAGCGGGGCATAGCCGCGGGCGTGCTGCACGGCGTGGCCGCACTCGTGGGCGGCGACGGCCGCGGCGGCGACACTCGTCGACGAGTAGACCGAATCGCTCAGGTTGACGGTCATCGTCTGGGGGTTGAAGTGGTCGGTGAGGTGTCCGCCGACGTGCGTCACCTTCACGTTGTGGATGTTGTTGTCGCGGAGCATCTTCTCGGCGACCTCGGCGCCGGTCAGCCCTCCGGGGAACTGGACCTTCGAATACTTCTTGAAGACCGACTGAAGGCGTGCCTGGACGATGAATCCGATCACGCCGATGGCGATGATCAGCAGAAACATGCCCATCGTTGCGGCGTCGTAGCGTGCGGCGTGGGGCTCGGCGTAATAACCTGCCTGGAGCAGGGATACAAATAAAGGTGTCATGATGATTTTCAGTTTTCGTGGTTACGGTTTGCGGTACGTGTAATACGATCCGGCCTGCTGCGCCGGCATCAGTACCATATCATTAACGTTCATGTGGGCCGGTAATTGTGCGACCCAGGCGATGGCTTCGGCAATATCTTCGCCCGTGAGTGGTTCGACGCCGGCGTAGACCTGCGCGGCACGCTCGCGGTCGCCGTGGAAACGCACCTCGGAGAACTCCGTCTCGACCATGCCCGGGCGGATCTCCGTGACCTTGATCCCTGCCGAAAGCAGGTCGGCGCGCATCGCCTGCGAGATGGCGTGCACGGCGTGCTTCGAGGCGCAGTAGACGGCGCCGTTTTCGTAGGGCTCCGTGCCGGCGATCGAGCCGATGTTGACGATGTGGCCGCTGCCGGCCGCAACCATCTTCGGCGTGATGACGCGCGTGACGTAGAGCAGCCCCTTGACGTTGGTGTCGATCATGGCGTCCCAGTCGCGCGTGTCGCCGCGGTCGATGTGTTCGAGTCCGGCAGCCAGTCCGGCGTTGTTGACCAGCAGGTCGACGCGCGCCAGGGGTTCGAGGTTGCGCCGCACCTCCGCTTCGGAGCGGACGTCGAATACGAGCGTCGTGCAGTGTCCGCCGGCGGCCTCGATCTCCGCCTTCAGGGCGGCGAGGCGTTCGGCGCGGCGTCCCGTGGCGATGATGTCGTATCCTGCCCGGGCGAGGCGGCGTGCCGTGGCGCGGCCGATTCCCGACGTCGCGCCCGTGATGAGAGCCAGTTTTTGCATAAAATCCGAAATCTTTCGGGCAAAAATAAGAAATTTATAGTTACTTTGCATCAATTTCTCAAAGATAATAGCCGTCCGTGAGTCTCGCCTTTTTCATCGCACGCCGCATGGCGCGGCCCGCTCCGGGGTGCAAGCCCGGGGTGATGGAGCGCATTGCCGTGATGTCGGTGGCGCTGGGCATCGCCGTGATGATCCTCGCCCTGGCCGTTATCATGGGCTTCAAGCGCGAGGTGGCGCGCAAGATGGAGGGCTTTGCCGCCCATGTTTCGGTGACCGACGTGCGGGGAATCGACGCCCTGGACGCCGAGCCGGTGCGGCGCAGCGCCCATCTCGAGGAGCTGATCCGCACGACCGAGGGGTTCCGCGCGCTGGCGCCTTATGCCGTCAAGGGAGGCATCGTCCGCACGCCGGAGGCCGTGGGCGAGGTGCTGCTCAAGGGCGTCGAGCGCGACTACGACTGGAGCTGCTTCCGCGAATGGCTCGTCGAGGGAACGCTGCCCCGCGTGGGTGATTCGGTGCGCACGAAGGACATCCTCCTCTCGCGCTCGCTGGCCGACCGCATGCTGCTCGGCGTGGGCGACAAGGTCGAGATGCTCTTTGTCGAGCCCGGGGAGCTGCCGCGCCGCGACCGTTTCAAGGTGGCGGGGATCTACGCCTCGGGACTCTCGGAGATGGACGATGCGGTGGTGGTGACCGATCTGCGCAACGTCCAGCGCCTCAGCGACTGGGGCCCGGACGAGATCTCGGGATACGAGATCCGCGTGCGGTCGCTCGACGACGCGGCGGCGTTTGCCCGCACGCTCGACCGGCGGCTGCTTCACGACGAGGCTGACGAGACGTCGAACCTCGCGGCCACGAGCGTCACCGAACGCTATGCCAACATCTTCGACTGGCTGCGCGCCCACGACGTCAACGGTGCGGTGATCATCGTCATCATGCTCGTCGTGGCCTTCTTCAACATGACCTCGGCGCTGCTGATCCTCGTGCTTGAGCGCACGCGCATGATCGGCCTGCTCAAAGCCCTGGGCATGCCCTCGGGACAGTTGCGCAGGATCTTCCTCTGGCGCGCGGCCTTCGTGGCGCTGCGGGGACTCGTGTGGGGCAACGCCGTGGGGCTGGGGCTCTGCCTGCTGCAGCGCTGGACGCATCTGGTGAAGCTCGATCCCGAGGGATACCTCCTCTCCGAAGTGCCCGTATCGCTGGGCTGGGGCTGGTGGCTGGCGCTCAACGTCGGATTCCTCGCGGCAATCGTCGCCCTGCTGGTCATCCCCACGTCGGTCGTCTCGCGCGTGCGCCCCGAGGAGACCATCCGTTACGAATAATTCGATGAACAAGTTACCCCATACCGAATCATGAAACCTTACGATTCCGATCAGACCAAAAAGGAGGAGGTGCGCGAGATGTTCGACAACATCGCGCCGAAATACGACCTGCTGAATCATACCCTTTCGTGGAACATCGACCGCCTGTGGCGCCGTCATGTCGTACGGGAGGTGCGGCGCGCACGGCCGCGGCGGATCCTCGACGTGGCGACCGGCACCGGCGACCTGGCCATCGCCATGGCCCGCCGCATCCGCGGCGTGCAGGTGCTGGGCGTCGACCTCTCGGAGCAGATGCTCGACGTGGCCCGTGTGAAAATCGCCCGCCGGGGGCTTGAGGACCGGATTGTCCTCGACCGCGGCGACGCCGAGCACCTCGAACTCGGCAACGCGGTCGTCGATGTGGCGACGGTGGCCTTCGGTGTGCGGAACTTCGAGAACCTCGAAGCGGGGCTGAGCGAGTTGGCCCGGGTGGTGAAGCCCGGCGGGCGGGTGGTCATTCTGGAGTTCTCGCGCCCCCGCAACCGGCTCTTCCGTGCGGTGTACGAGTTCTACGCCGGGCGCATCCTGCCGCGGATCGGCGGTGCCGTCTCGCACGACAAGCGGGCCTATGAGTACCTCCCGGCCTCGGTGGCCGAATTTCCGGCTCCGGAGCGCTTCCTGGAGCTGCTCGAACGTGCCGGATTCCACAACTGCCGGGCCCGGAGCCAGAGTTTCGGCATTGCGCAAATCTACATCGGCGAGCGATGAACGTCGGGCCGTCGATCCTCCGGCGACGGATGTGCGTCGCGGTGCTGGCCCTTGCCGTCGCGCTGGGGCTGCCGTCGTGCCGCCGCGCCGTGGAGCGTGCGCAGCGCGACATCGCCGTGGAGCGTGTCGTGGAGGTTGCACGCCTCGGGTCGGCCGGAGCGGCGGTGACGCTGCGCGTGCGGAACGATTCGCGCCGTACGCTGCGCCTCGATGAGGCCCGTTTCGAACTCTACCTCGCCGGGGGCCTTGCCGCGGAGTTTCTCCTCCACGAGCCGGTGCGCGTGGAGCCCCGCACGACAACCGACTGCCGGAGCATCTGGCGCGTGAAGGTCGAGGATCCCATGGCCTACTACGCCCTGCAGCGCCGGATCCGTGCCGGCGCGGGCGACCGCATCGAGATTTCGGTCCACATCACGGGTCGCGGCGGGGGCGTTCCGGTAAAAATTTCACGCGAACGGATGCCTTTGTCGGAATTTTTGAATACCTTTGGCGTGACGATCGAGGATCTTGAAAACTTTTTGGAAGAATGAGACATAAACTATTCGTCGGAGTGTTTGTCGCGGCGCTGATGTTGTGCGTTGCGCCGTTGCGTGCCCAGATGCTCGACGCCTTCAAGCAGCAGCTGGCCAAACCCGCGGCATCGGCCGCCACGCTCTTCGGCCAGGCCCGGGTGACGGTGACCGAACACGGCGATGCCGCACGGATCGTCTCCGAGGTGTCGCGCGCGGAGCACAAGCTCCATGTCGAAGGGCATCGCGTGTGCATCTTCTCGGACAACGGACCCAATGCGCGCGAGGAGGCTTTCGCCGCCAAGGAGCTCTTCGAAACCACCTATCCCGGCATCAAGGTCTATGCGGTGTACAGCCCGCCGCCCTATTTCCGCGTGACGATCGGCAACTGCCTGACGCGCGAGGAGGCCATCATTCTGATGAACAAGGTGTTGCCGACCTTTCCGAAGGCTTATCTGATGTCCGAACGGCTCTCGTTATCGGACTTTCTGGACTGAAAATGCGACGAAATAAAAAAATAAATTTTTTTGCTTTGCTTTTTTCCTCCGAATATATATCTTTGCCGCGCTAAATAAAAGTTATAAGTCCTATGAAAAAGATTTTTTCTTTTGTCATCGTTCTGGCTGCCGTTGCCATGGTAGGTTGCTGTGGCAACTCGAACAAGAAGGCTGCCGATGCTACTGAGGCCGCTGCTACTGAAGCAGCTGCTCCGGAGGCAAAGTGTGAGGGTTGCACCGAGGAGAAGTGTGACTCGACGACCTGCTGCGAGGCCGCTGCCGAGACGACGGACGCTGCTGCTGCAGAGACCACCGAGGCTGCCAAATAGTTTGCAGTCACCCCAGGTTTGAGAGCGAGGGAGATTCCTTGAGGAATCCCCCTTTTTTGTTGCCGGACGCCGCAGCGGGAACTTCGCGGCGTCCGGCATTCTTTTGCTCCGCAGACCGCGACGCTGCGGGTGGGATGCTGACCCTGGCCGCGTCCGGATCTCCGCGCCGTTCCGCATTAATGCGGATAGAGCGGATTCCCCGACTCGTCGACCGTATTCCAGTCGTTGACATCCACCGAGGGAAAGGTCACCGTGTTGGCATCGACGATTGCCTGGTAGAGGTAGGAGTTCCCGCCCTGGAACCCTCCGTCGGGAACCGGTATGCTGACCGTGTACTGGTGGGGCGTCGGATCGTAGTTGAGGTTGATCGACAGGGTGAGCGTCATGGGGGTGTCGGTCTGCAGGGGCAGCATCGTGTATTGGGCCGTCAGTCCGTTGACGCCCATCGTGGCCGTGGTCGTCGCATAGCCCGTGGCTGGGGAGATGACGCCGGTGGTCAGATCCAGGGTCGAGCCGCTCTGCGGCGGCGTAAGGGTGGCCGAGGCGATCTGCTGGAGCACGATGCCGTCTCCGGCCGAAAGCTCGATGACGATCTGCGTGGCCGCATGGTTGAAGATAATGGGAACGGTAACCTGGGAGTTGTCGATCTCATAGTCCGTGCAGCTCCACCAGAGATAGTCCACCCCGTTCTGCAGCGCTCCCGAGACGCCGTTGGTGATGGTCGGGAAGCGTGCCGCCGAGTTGGTCGACACGGCGTAGAAGTCGAACGTGCCGTTGCTCAGGTACATCTTGTAGCTCGAAACTCCCGAAAGCATGCCGGCCTGCTGTGCCACGTAGTTGCCGCGGGCCATGGGTGCCGTGGAGGTGGCATTGTCGGTCTCTCCGTGGTAGGCGAAGATCGTCACCAGCGTGTTGGCCGAGATGGGCGACATCGAGCGGGTCATGTTCAGGCTTTCGAGCGTGGCGTGGAACGCTACGAGATTCTTGCCCGTCGGGTTGTCTGTCGAACCGTCCGATCCGGTGTCATCGCCGGAGCCTGTGCCGCTGCCGTCCGACGTGTTTGAGGTCAGCCCGTTGCTTTCGATGGTGATGGTGTTTTTCGTGCAGCCGCCCGCGAGGAGGAGCAGCCCTGCCGACAATACTCCGGCAATGAGCGTGCGAAGCGAGTAAAGATGTAATTTCATGATGTGTCGGTTTATGGAGTGAAAGGTTTTCACCCGGAGGTTTCCGATCGGAGAACAAATCCCGTGCCGCGGTCTGCGGAGCCGCCGTGTGGGGCCTGAAGGTGTGAAAATGAAGCTCTTTGCAGCTGGCAAAGAAAAATTTGTTATATTTGCCCGGATTTTTAACCGAAAAAAGAATATGGCTTACAACTTACTGAAAGGAAAGAAGGGCTTGATTTTCGGAGCGCTCAACGAACAGTCGATCGCCTGGAAGGTCGCGGAACGCGCCGTTGAGGAGGGCGCCGAAATCGTGCTTACCAATACCGCCGTCTCGATCCGCATGGGAACGATCAACCAGCTGGCCGAGAAGTGCCACACGATCGTCGTGCCGGCCGATGCCACGAGCGTCGAGGATCTTGAAAACCTCATCGACAAGACGATGGAGCACTTCGGGGGTCGTTTCGACTTCATGCTTCACTCGATCGGCATGTCGCCCAACGTGCGCAAGGGGCGTACGTACGACGACCTGGATTACGACTACCTCTCGAAGACGCTCGACATCTCGGCCATCTCGTTCCACAAGGCCATCCAGGTGGCGCGCAAGAAGGATGCCATCAACGAGTGGGGTTCGATCGTGGCGCTGACCTACATCGCCGCGCAGCGTACGCTCTACGGCTATAACGACATGGCCGATGCCAAGGCACTGCTGGAGTCGATCGCCCGCAGCTTCGGATACATCTACGGACGCGAGAAGCACGTGCGCATCAATACCGTTTCGCAGTCGCCGACGCCGACGACGGCCGGAAGCGGCGTGCTGGGGCTCAACGACCTGATGTCGTTTGCCGAGAGCATGTCGCCGCTGGGCAACGCCACGGCGGAGGATTGCGCCAACTACGTGCTGACGCTCTTCTCGGACCTTACGCGCAAGGTGACGATGCAGAATCTCTACCACGACGGAGGATTCTCGTCGATGGGTATGTCGCGCCGCGCGATGCGCACCTACGAGAAGGGCATGCGCTTCGACGACGTGCACGAGCACCAGTATCCCTTCGGAGGAGGTCCTTCGTCGGAGGAGTCGAAATAGAAGGAATCGATCCGGGTTGTGCAAATATGCGAAGAGCGGAGGCTGCGGCCTCCGCTCTTCGTTTGTATGCCTTCCGGCGGGAATCGACGCATCAATACTGATGACCGCCGTCGCGAAGCTCCTCGCGGGTGATCGGCCGGCGGCTCAGCGAACGCCATGCGTACCAGATGTAGGCCACGACGACGGGGATGAAGAGCGATACCCAGAACATGGTCCGCAGCGTGAAGAGGCTCGACGAGGAGTTGGCGATCGTCAGCGAGGCCTGCATGTCGACCGTCGAGGGGTAGTAGGCCGTATGGTTCCATCCGGCCAGGAGCAGCAGCGCCAGCACCGTGAGCACCGTTCCGCTGCCTCCGAACCAGATGGCGCGGCGGCGTCCGACCCATGCCATGCCGATGCTGCAGAGCACGGCAATGACGCCGACCGCGAGCAGAATGGCTACAACGGGCATGGCGAGCAGGTTGTGGAGGTATTTGTGCGGCTCCACGGAGATCACTCCCGTCGCGGGGTCGGCCGTCCAGCCGTCGGCCATGAGCAGCGTGAGCAGCCAGATGACGAACACGGCGACGAAACCTCCCGCAAGACGGCGCAGGCAGGTGCGGATGCGGCTGCGGATCGCCTCGTCGTCGATGTCGTGCGCGAGGAACTGGCAGGCGAGGATCATCGCGAGCAGCGCCACGGAGAGCCCCAGGGCCCAGTTGCGGGGATTCGCCACGGCATCGAGTCCGTGCCAGGGCGTTGCCCATTGCGAGATGACGGCGGCTCCGCCCTCGTTGGCCAGGTTGAGGCGGTCGACGGTGAACGGCGCTCCGGTGAAGAGTGTGCCGACGGCCATGCCCAGAAGCAGCGGTCCCGCGAGGCCGTTGATCATCAGGAAGATGTCGTAGGTGCGTTCGC
Source organism: uncultured Alistipes sp. (assembly GCA_944321765.1). GTDB lineage: Bacteria > Bacteroidota > Bacteroidia > Bacteroidales > Rikenellaceae > Alistipes. The sequence continues at coordinate 48,743 of CALUMQ010000032.1, read as the reverse complement.
CGAAGACGTTCGAGGGCTTGCGGCGGTATTCGTAGGCCACGGCCTGCAGGACGAAGCAGAGCAGGATGGCCATCCAGACGTAGACCGCCCCGCCGAACGACGTGGAGTAGAAGAGCGGGAATGAGGCGAAGAAGGCCCCTCCGAAGGTGACCAGCGTCGTGAAGGTCAATTCCCATTTGCGTCCCAGGGAGTTGACGATCAGGTTGCGCTCCTCCTCGGTGTACCCGAGGCGGTAGAGCAGGGCCTGCCCGCCCTGCACGAAGAGCAGGAAGACCAGCAGGGCGCCCAGCAGGGAGATGAGGAACCACCAGTAGTGTTGAAGCAGCGAGAGCGTATCCATGGCTTATTCGTTTTTGGGACCTATTTTGATCTGACGCAGGAGGATGCTCAACTCGGCGATGAGCAGTGCCGTGAAGAGTACGAGGAAGAGGATGAAGGTCGTGGTGACCGAGCCGCTCGGGATTTTCGAGGCGGCGATGCTCACGGGCATGAGGTCACGGATGGCCCAGGGCTGGCGACCCACCTCGGCGACGATCCATCCGGCCTGCGAGGCCAGATAGGCCAGCGGAATGCACCAGACGCATGCGTGGAGCAGCCAGCGTTTTGCCGTGAGGCTGTCGCGGCGGTTGTACCACCAGACAAGGAGCAGCAGCAGAATGAAGAGGCATCCGGCGCCGACCATCACGCGGAACGAGTAGAAGAGCAGCGGGACGTTGGGCACGAGCTGCTGCGGAGAGTCGAGGTATCCGTATCCGAAGTAGGCGAACTTCTCGCGCAGGAACTCCTCGCCCTGGGGCGTCGAGCCGTCGAAGAGCGCCGCGATGCGCTGCATGGTTTGCGTGTCACCCGCGTCGCGGGCCGTGCGGTAGCGGGCCAGCGTGTCGATGACCGCCCGTCCGCGGGCCATCTTCTCCGCGGCCGGAAGGATCCCCTGCTCGGGGTTGCCCTCGATCAGGTCGTTGATGCCCGGGACGAAGGCCTCCGTATCGCGGAAGCTCATCAGCGAGAGCAGCTTCGGAATGTCGATCCTGAAGTGGAACGCCTCGTCGTTCGACGTGCGCTCGGCCTCCGGGCGCAGCACTCCGATGACCGTCAGCGGGGCGCCCTGTTCGCCGTCATAGAGCGCCTCCATGGCGGCGAGCTTCATCGGCTGCGTGGTTGCGGCAATGGCCCCCGAGCGGTCGCCGCTCCAGGCCGTGGCCAGTGCCGAGAGGAGTCCGAAGATCGAGGCCACGGCGATGCTCTTCGAGGCCATGCGCTTCTCGCGGCCGCGCAGGAGGTACCAGGCGCTGACGCCCACGACGAAGAGCGCCGCGAGGGTGAACGACGAGGTGACCGTGTGCAGGAACTTGTTCACGGCCACGGGCGAGAGGGCCACCTCCGAGAAGGAGCTCATCTCGTTGCGCACGGTTTCGAGGTTGAACGTGCAGCCCACGGGGTGCTGCATCCAGGCGTTGGCCACGAGGATCCACCAGGCCGAGAGGTTGGCGCCGATGGCCGTGAGCCACGTGGCCGTGAGGTGGAAGCGCCGGGAGACCTTCCCCCAGCCGAAGTACATCACGGCGATGAAGGTGCTTTCGAGGAAGAAGGCGAAGATGCCCTCGATGGCCAGCGGGGCTCCGAAGATGTCGCCCACGAAGTGCGAGTAGTTGGACCAGTTGGTTCCGAACTCGAATTCGAGAATGAGGCCCGTGGCCACGCCGATGGCGAAGTTCACGCCGAAGAGCCTCATCCAGAATTTCGTCGTGCGGCGCCAGAAGTCGTCGCCCGTACGGACGTAGAGGGTCTCCATGATGGCGATGAGGGGTCCGAGCCCGAGTGTCAGGGGCACGAAGAGCCAGTGGTAGATCGCCGTCAGCGCGAATTGCGCCCGCGACCAGTCGACGGTCGAAAGGTAATCGGTAAACATGGTGTCAGTTTTCGGGAATCAGGTTTTCGAGTACGTAGTCGGCGCGCTCCGTGGTGTCCTTCCCGGCCAGCAGGTCGGGGAAGAAGAGCAGGCGCAGGATGGCGAACATCACGAAGAGCTTGATGAGAATGATGGCCCAGAGCGTGCGCCCGAGGGTCATCTCCCGGAATCCGTCGATGTAGAATCGTAGGACGTTGCGAAGGGCTTTCATGGTGCTGTTCAATCGGGTTGCCGAAATCAAAGATAATGTTTTTTTGCAAAATCCCGCTTCTCCGGTCGAAAAAAAGTTCCGCCTCCCGGGGCGGCGGCCTGCTGCGAAGCCGTCAATTTTTCGTACTTTTGCGCCCGAATGAACGAATGCTTTTGCAACCCATGAAGCAAGATACTCCGCAAGTCGCTCCGGCGAAGAGCCCTTCGCCCTGGATCTCGGCCATCCCGCTGGCCGTGCTGACCCTGCTGCTCTACGTCGTGATCCGCACGTTCGGAGGCGACGCCATCAACGGCGGCAGCCAGATCGCCCTGCTCTCCGCCACGTCGGTCTGCGTGATGCTCTCGATCGGCCTCTACCGCTGTCGCTGGGAGGTGCTCGAGGAGTCGATCATCGACAACATCCGCGCCTCGGCCTCGGCCATCCTGATCCTGCTGCTCATCGGCGCCATCGCCGGCACGTGGATGGTCTCGGGCGTCGTGCCCACGATGATCTACTACGGACTGCAGATCCTCCATCCGTCGGTCTTCCTCGTCGCCTCGTGCGTGATCTGCTCCGTGGTGTCGCTGATGACCGGCAGCTCGTGGACCACGATCGCCACCATCGGCGTCGCGCTGATGGGCATCGGCAGCGCCATGGGATTCCCCGCGGGGTGGGTTGCCGGAGCGATCATCTCCGGAGCCTACTTCGGCGACAAGCTCTCGCTGCTCTCCGACACCACGGTGCTGGCGTCGTCGACCGTCGGGGTGCCGATCTTCACCCACATCCGCTACATGCTCTACACCACCGTGCCGTCGATGCTCATCACCCTGGGGGTCTTCACCGCGGCGGGATTCCTGCTCGACCACGGGGCCGAGACCCACATCGAAACCTACGCCGAGACGCTGGACGCAACGTTCCGCATCTCGCCCTGGCTCTTGCTCGTGCCCCTGGCTACGGGCATCCTCATTGCCCGCAAGCTCCCGGCCATCGTGACGCTCTTCTGCGCCGTGGTCTTCGCCTGCGTGGCCATGTGCCTGGCGCAGCCCGCTCTGGTGGCCGAGGTGGCCGGCGTCGGGCGGCTCGACTTCCTGTCGGGATTCAAGGGCGTGCTGACCACCTGCTTCGGAGCCACGCACATCGCCACCGGTACGGAGGCCCTCGACGAACTGGTCGCCACGCGCGGCATGGCCGGCATGCTCAACACCGTGTGGCTGATCATCTGCGCCATGTGCTTCGGCGGCGTGATGACCGGCAGCGGCATGCTGCGCTCGCTGACGGGCATTTTTCTGCGCTTCGTGCGGCGGCCCTTCCCGGCCGTGGCCTCGACCGTCGGCGCGGGGCTCTTCTTCAACCTCTGCACCGCCGACCAGTACATCTCGATCATCCTCTCGGGGCGTCTGTTCAAGGATCTTTATGCCCGGCGGGGTCTCGAGGAGCGGCTGTTGAGCCGCTCGGTCGAGGATTCGGCTACGGTCTGCTCGGTGCTGATCCCGTGGAACTCGTGCGGCATGACGCAGGCTACGGTCCTCGGCGTGTCGACCTTCACCTACCTGCCTTACTGCATCTTCAACATCGTCTCGCCGCTTATGTCGATGGCTGTCGCGGCGGTGGGATGGAAAATCCATAAAAACAACGGATGAATGCCATGAAAACATCGCTCGTGATCTTCGACCTCGACGGCACGCTGCTCAATACGATCGGCGATCTGGCCGTGGCCTGCAATGCGGTCCTGGCCGTGCGGGGGCTTCCGCAGCACTCCTACGAGGAGTATTGCCATTTCGTCGGCAACGGCATCCTGCGGCTTGTCGAGCGGGCGCTGCCCGAGCCGCTGCGCACGCCCGAAAACGTCGCGCTGGTGCGCGCCGACTTCGTGAAGTACTACATCGACCATATCGACTGCCATACGAAACCCTATGCGGGAATTCCCGAGCTGGTCGCCGAACTCGCGCGCCGCGGCGTGCGGATGGCCGTTGCGTCGAACAAGTTCCAGGAGGGTACCGAGAAGCTCATCCGCCTCTTCTTCCCCGGGGTAAGCTTCGCGGTGGTCTTCGGACAGCGTCCCGGTGTGCCGCTGAAACCCGATCCGGCGGTCGTCGGGGAGATCCTCGCACGCACCGGCACGCCGCGCGAGGAGGTGCTCTACGTCGGCGACTCGGGCGTCGACATGCAGACGGCACGGGCTGCGGGCGTCCGCTCGGCGGGCGTGACGTGGGGCTTCCGCGACCGGCAGGAGCTGGTCGAGGCCGGGGCCGGGCATCTGGTCGACCGTCCCGAAGAGCTGCTCGGGCTGCTCTGAGCGCCCCTCTTCCCGATGGGGGTCAGTTGGCGTAGCGTCGTACGTCCTGCTCGGTAATCCGTTCGCCCGAGAGGATCAGCAGCCGTTCGACGACGTTGCGCAATTCGCGGATATTGCCCGTCCAGGGCATCTTCTGCAACAGCTTCATCGCTTCGGGGGTCACCTCCTTGGGAGGCGTGCCGTCCTCGGCGCAGACCGTGTCGATGAAGTGTGCGACCAGCGCGGGAATGTCGCCCGGATGGTCGCGCAGCGCCGGCACGCGGATGATGATGACCGCCAGCCGGTGGTAGAGATCCTCGCGGAAGTTGCCCCGGCGGATCTCCTCGCGCAGATCCTTGTTCGTGGCGGCGATCACGCGCACGTCGACCTCGATGTCGCGGTCGCTGCCCACGCGGCTGATACGGTTCTCCTGCAGCGCCCGCAGCACCTTGGCCTGTGCGGCGAGCGACATGTCGCCGATCTCGTCCATGAAGAGCGTCCCGCCGTCGGCCTGTTCGAACTTTCCCTTGCGCTGCTTGATGGCCGAGGTGAAGGCTCCGCGTTCGTGTCCGAAGAGTTCGCTCTCGATGAGCTCCGAGGGGATGGCCGCGCAGTTGACCTCGACGAACGGTGCCGCCGCACGGCGGCTCCTGGCGTGGAGCCAGTGTGCGACCAGCTCCTTGCCGGTGCCGTTTTCGCCCGTCACCAGCACGCGCGCCTCGCAGGGCGCCACCTTGTCGATGAGCTGCCGGACCTGCTCGATCTCGGGCGACGATCCGATGATGACCTCCGCCCCGGTGTTGCGGGCCCGGCGGGCCCGCCGGACGGGAGTCGCAGGTGTCGCAGGTGTTGCGGCTGCTGCTGCCCCGGCAGGGGTGTCGATGGCCCGGTGGATGGATTGCAGCAGACGGTTCATGTCGATGGGCTTGGTCAGAAAGTCCCGGGCGCCGTTGCGCACGGCCTCCACGGCGGAATCCACCGACGAATCCGCCGAGAGGGCGATCATCGGCACCCCGACATTGGGAAGATGACACCCCGTGTCGGAGAGGATTACGTCGAACGGAATCTTGTCGTAGAGGGCCGCGGCGGACGTTTCGTCTTCGGCCGCTTCGGTCGAGAAGCCCTCGTATTCGAGCCTCTCGCGCAGAATGTTTCGCACGCTTTTTGATCGGTCCACGATTAAAACCTTTGCCATAGCTTGTTTTTCCTGAAATTTTACCTACTTTTGTCGATGATTTGCATCGGAATGAACGAACGGCGCGCCGAGGGCTTCCGAGAGCTGTCGGAGCGATGCGCAGACGCGCCTTCGAGACCCCAAAGATATGATTTTCCGAAGATTTCGGGAACCGGGCCCTGCGGTCCGGAGTCGGGGCAACCCCCTCATGAAACGGTTTATTGAAACGGCCTTTCCGGCATGCCGGGAGGACGAATCGAAACAGCGGTCCGATCCGCATAATAGATATGTATGAAGAAAAACTATAACTACACGCGGCGCAAGTTGTATCTGCCCGAGTACGGACGCCACATTCAGGAGATGATCGACTCGCTGCTCGAAATCGAGGACCGTCGCGAGCGCAACCGCCAGGCCCGGGCCGTGATCGCCGTGATGGGCAACCTGAACCCGCTGCTGCGCGACACGGCGGATTTCACCCACAAGCTCTGGGATCATCTGTTCATCATGTCTGACTTTCAGCTCGATGTGGACTCCCCCTATCCGCGCCCCACGCGCCAGGAGCTGATGGTCTCCCCGCACCACATGCCCTACACGCAGAGCCGCATCAACTACAAGCACTACGGTAAATACGTCGAACGCATGATCGGACGGCTGGCCGCGGAGCCCAATCCGCGGGTCGTGGCGTCGACGGTCGACAACCTGGCACGCTACATGCGTGCGAAGAGCTACGAATACAACCAGGAGCATCCCAACAACGAGGTGATCGTAAAGGACATCAAACGCATGTCCGGAGGTGCCATCGAGATCGACGAAGTGGCCCTGAACAATCTCCGAAGCGACTATAAACAGCACTTTTCGGCACGTTCGCCGAAGAACGGATCGTCGAACCGTGCGGGGCATTCGACCGGGCGGTCGGCCAAAAACCGCAATCAGCAGCAACACCGGGGCTACATGAAAAATAACGGCCAGCATCGCAATTCGCAAAAATAAACGATTGCCTTTTGCGTAATTTTTCTATCTTTGTATCCGTTAAACGCAACGTGATGAACAGACAGACACTTGCCATATCGTTCGTTTCGGCCCTTGTGCTGTGCGGCTGCCAGTCTTCGACGGTGAAGATCTCGGGCCGCTTCGTGGGCAGCGAAGCCAAAAACATCTATCTGGAGGAGACCTCGCCCCTCAAGCAGGAGGTCATCGACTCCACCCAGCTGGCTCCCGACGGAAGCTACGCCTTTCAACTCAAGGGGGTGTCGGAAACCCCGCTGCTGTACAACCTTATCTATAACGGGGAGCGCATTCCGCTGCTCATTGCCGGCGGCGACCGCCTCAATGTCGGCTCCGTGGGAAGCGTCGTGCGGAACTACACCGTCTCGGGCTCCCGCGAATCGGAGTTGCTGCGCACCTTCTACCAGGCCTTCGTCTCCGGGGCCCAGCGTCTCGACGACATTGCCGGGGAGTTCGGACGTCAGGAGCTGTCGGACGAGGATCGCCAGCGTCTGACACGCGAATACACCGACGAGTACTACCGCATCCGCCGCGAGCAGCTGCGCTTCATCATCGAGAACAAGGCCTCGCTGGCGGCCGTCTACGCCCTCTACCAGCGGCTGCCGGGCGATACGTACCTCTTCAACGGCGACAGTGACGTGGTCTACTTCCGCACCGTGGCCGAGGCCCTTGAGCAGAGTTATCCCGAATCGCCCTACCTGCAGGCGCTGCTGGCCGAGATCGCCCGTATGGACGCCCGCATCAGCCTCACCTCGCAGATCACCGAGGCGTCGTATCCCGATCTGGAGCTTCCGGACATCTACGGGAAGAAGATCCGCCTGTCGTCACTGACCGGGAAGGTCGTGCTGCTCGACTTCTGGTCGGCAGAGATGGGTTCGAGCAACGCCCTGAACGCCGATCTGAAGGAGATCTACGCCAAATATGCCGATGCACCCGTCGGGTTTGAGGTCTACCAGGTGGCCATCGACACGTCTAAACCGCTGTGGATCACTGCCGTGCAGGAGCAGCAACTGCCCTGGATCTCGGTGAGCGACCTGCGCGGACGCAACTCCATGGCCCTGGGCCTCTACAACGTGCAGCGCATCCCGGCAAACTTCCTCATCGACAAGGAGGGGACCATCGTGGCCAAGGACATCTACGGCAAGAGCCTCGAGGCGAAGCTCGACGAACTGACCCGCTAATGTACTATTTCGCATCCGACATACATCTGGGTGCGGGCGACGAGGCGTCGGCACGGAGTGTCGAACGCCGTTTCGTCGCATGGCTCGACGCCGTGTCGCGCGATGCCGAGGCGATCTTCCTCGTGGGCGACATCTTCGATTTCTGGTTCGAATACAGGCGCGTGGTGCCCAAGGGCTTCGTGCGCACGCTGGGCAAGCTGGCCGAACTGACCGACCGGGGGATCCGCGTGGTCTTCTTCACGGGCAACCACGACATGTGGGTCGGCGACTACCTCCGGCGCGAATGCGGTGTGGAGATATACACTTCGCCGCAGCTGCTGACGCTCTGCGGGCAGCGGGTCTTCGTGGCCCACGGCGACAACATGAAGATCGACGACCAGCCCCTGCTGCGGGCCCTCAATGCGACATTCCGCTCGCGGACGCTGCGCTGGGCCTTTTCGTGGTTTCTGCATCCCGACCTGGCGCTGAAGTTCGGACAGTGGTGGAGCGGCAAGTCGCGCAAGAGCCACAACCGGGCCGACGAGGAGGCGCGCCGCAACGGAACGGGCGGAGGATTCGACGCCTCGCTCACCGAGCCGCTGATCGCCTATGCCCGCGAATATGCCGCGACGCATGCCGTCGACCACTTTGTCTTCGGACACATGCACTTCCCGCGCGACTTCCGCGACGGGTCGCTGCACGTGGTGCACCTCGGTTGCTGGGAGAAGGATCCCGCCTACGCCGTGCTGAACGACCGCGGCGAGCTGACGTTGAAAAAGCTTGAATCATGAAACAATACCTCGATCTGCTGCGCCGCATCCAGCAGGAGGGCGTCGTGCGGGGCGACCGCACGGGAACCGGTACCCGGGGGATCTTCGGGCATCAGATGCGCTTCGACCTGGCGGAGGGTTTCCCGCTGCTGACGACCAAGAGGGTCTTCCTGAAGGGGGTGATCCACGAACTGCTGTGGTTCCTGCGCGGCGATACCAACATCAAGTATCTGGTCGACAACGGCGTCCACATCTGGGACAACGACGCCTTCCGCTATTACAACGAGTTGTGCGTGCGCCACGGCGTGCTGCCCGTCGACCGGGAGACGTTCCTCGCCTCGGCCGGCATCGAGTCGCCCGTCGAAGGGTACCGCTTCGGCGACCTGAACCACGTCTACGGCTATCAGTGGCGTTCGTGGCCGCGGCCCGACGGAGGGGTGATCGACCAGATCGCGCAGGCCGTGGAGCTGATCCGCACGAATCCCGAGTCGCGGCGGATCCTGGTCTCGGCGTGGAACGTCGCCGAGATCGGTGACATGGCCCTGCCGCCATGCCACGTGCTGTTCCAGTTCTACGTGGCCCGGGGGCGTCTCTCGTGCCAGTTGTACCAGCGCAGCGCCGACACCTTCCTCGGCGTACCCTTCAACATCGCCTCCTACGCTCTGCTGACGATGATGATGGCGCAGGTGTGCGACCTGCAGCCGGGCGAGTTCATCCACACGCTGGGCGACACGCATATCTATCTGAATCACCTGGAGCAGGTCGGGGAGCAGCTGCGGCGTGAACCGCGCCCGCTGCCGCACATGCGGCTGAATCCCGCCGTGCGGTCGATCTTCGACTTCCGCTACGAGGATTTCATCCTCGAGGGGTACGATCCCTGGCCGGCGATCAAGGCCCCGATGTCATTCTGAAACGTTGTCTCACGTCAAACGCCACCCTTCATGCTCTCGATTATCGCAGCCGTTGCGCGCAACGGCGTCATCGGCGACCGGAACCGTCTGATCTGGCACATCTCCGAAGACCTCCGGCACTTCAAGTCCCTCACTTCGGGCCATCCCGTCATTATGGGCCGCAAGACCTTCGAGTCGCTCGGAAGGCCGCTCCCGAACCGCACCAACGTGGTCCTTACGCGTCAGTGCGTGGAGATCCCCGGCTGCCGGGTGGTGCACTCGCTGAAGGAGGCCCTGGCGCTCTTTCCCGATCCTGCGGAGGAGCTGTTCATCATCGGCGGCGCGCAGGTCTATGCCGAGGCGCTGCCGCTGGCCGACCGCCTCTACCTCACGCGCGTGGAGCACGACTACGAAGGCGACACGCGCTTCCCGGCGTGGAATCCCGACCGCTGGCGGCTCGTTTCGTCCGAGGCCTTTGCCTGCGGAAAGGAGTTCCCGTGGCCCTTCGTCTTCGAGACCTACGAGCGCCGCTGAGGGGCGAAATTTACGCATTTGTACCACCTCGCGCCAGCCGCGAAATCCCTACCTTTGCCGTTGCAAAGGTTTTTTTGTGCCTATGGGAAAGTATTTCGATATGCTCATGGAGGAGGATGTGCGCATGCGCGAAGGCCTCCACTCCTGCATGAACTGCGGCGTCTGTACGGCGGTCTGCCCCGCGGCGGAGTTCTACCGCTACGACCCCCGTCAGATCGTCAACACCGTGCAGACGCGCGACGACGACGCCATCGAGGCGCTGTTGAAGAGCGATACGATCTGGTATTGCGGCGAGTGCATGTCGTGCCGTCCGCGCTGCCCGCGCGGCAATACCCCCGGGTACGTCATTCAGTCGCTGCGGCGTCTGTCGCAGCGTCTGGGCTTCTTCGTCGAGAGCGAGAAAGGCCGGCAGCAGCTGGCCCTCAAGCGCACGATCGGCGAAAACATCCTCCGCACGGGCTACTGCCTCGTGCCGAAGTTGGTCAAGCCGGAGCTGCACCCCGAGCAGGGAACCGTCTGGCAGTGGATCTACGACCACGACGAGGAGATCTACGGACAGTTCTCGCCGGTCTACGGGAAGGAGGGCGCCGGGGCGCTGCGGCGCCTGGACGAGGAGTCGCTCGCGGAGATCAACCGCATCTTCGAGGTGAGCGGCGGCCGCGAGATGTTCGACACCATCGAACGCTACTCCGACCGCAAGGCCCGCGAAATGGGCTACGAAAAGGGCGCCGATCAACAATACATGATGGACGTCTATCAGACGAACAGCAACGAACACTATTGATGCCATGATGAAACGTCGCAGTTGGCAGGAGTACCAGAAGGAGATTGCCGACGACAACTACTATTATGCCCGCAGCTGCATCCGGCAGAACTTCTTCCCGGGCAGCGAGAAGGCTTTCATAGATATTCTGCACAACGACCTGGGCAAGGATCTGCTCGACGATCCGAAGCATTCGTCGTGTACCGGCATCGGCTACCATTCGGACATCGTGCCGCTGGAGACCATCATGACGGTCGTGGCGCGGCAGTTTTCGCTGATGAACGACGCCGGGTACAAGAACTTCGTCACCTCGTGCATCACCTCGTTCGGCATCTACAACGAGATTCTGGCCACCTGGGAGGAGTTTCCCGAGACCGAGGAGCGCACGCGCGAATACCTCTACAAGGCTACGGGCCGCGAGTTCCGCAAGCCGCAGAGTCTGGCCCACACGTCGGACGTCGTCTTCCACTTCCGCGAGGAGATCGCCCGGAGAGCCCGGCACCTGCTGGTCAACGCCACGACGGGCGAGCCGCTCAAGGTGGTCGAGCACATCGGCTGCCACTATGCGAAGATTTTCCCGAAATCCGGTATCGGGGGATCGGAATTCCCCTATGTGCTGGCCGGAATGATCGAGTCGTGGGGCGGCGAGGTGGTCGACTATCCCGAACGGCGCCACTGCTGCGGCTTCGGATTCCGCAACTACCTGGTGCAGGCCAACCGCGGCTACTCGATCGCCAACTCGCACAAGAAGCTCGAGAGCATGGCCCCCTACAAGCCCGACTTCATCGTCGCGAACTGCCCCGGGTGTGCGATGTTCCTCGACAAGTGGCAGTACACGATTGCCGAGATGGAGGGCACGACCTACGGCGAGAACGGCCACGGCATTCCGGTGCTCACCTACGAGGAGATGGCCGGACTGGTGCTGGGCTACGACCCCTGGACGCTGGGCATGCAGATGCACCAGGTCGACGTGGAGCCGCTGCTCGACAAGATGGGCATCGAATACGATCCCGCGGCCAAATACCTGGGACGCAACGGCAAATACATCGGAAAACCCGCGTCGGCGGTGGTGAACTGCTGCCCGACGGATACGATATACGACATCAGAGAGTAATGAAGAAACGAGTCATCGTCATCGGCGGCGGCATTGCGGGCATGCAGACGGCCCTGCGGCTGGCCGAACAGGGCGTCGAGCCCGTCCTCATCGAAAAGGAGCCGGAGCTGGGAGGCAAACTCCGCGGCTGGCACGTGCTCTTCCCGTCGTTCACCCCTGCGCAGGAGGTGCTCACCGAGCTGCGCCGGCGGGTCAACGACAGCGGCATCGAGTGCCGCATGTCGGCCGAGGTGTGCAGCGTGTCGCCGCGGGAGGTAGTGCTCTCCGGCGGCGAGCGGCTCGCATGCGACGCCGTGGTCCTGGCCTCGGGCTTCACGCTCTTCGACGCCTCGATCAAGGAGGAGTACGGATACGGCATCTACGACAACGTGGTGACGTCGGCCGACCTCGAACGGATGTTCAACGAGGGGCGCGTGGCCAAGGCCGACGGCTCGGCACCGCGGCGCATCGCCTTTCTGCACTGCGTCGGCTCGCGTGACGAGAAGGTGTGCCAGCAGCACTGCTCGAAGGTGTGCTGCGTGACGGGCGTCAAGCAGGCCATCGAGATGAAGCGTCTCTTCCCCGAGTCGGACGTCTTCAACTTCTACATGGACATCCGCATGTTCGGCCCCGGGTATGAGGAGATGTACCGCGAGGCGCAGCAGACCTACAACATCCACTTCGTGCGCGGCCGCATCTCCGAGGCGAGCCCCACGCTCGAGGGGCGCGTGCAGATCAAGGCCGAGGATACGCTGACCGGACGTCCGCTGCGCATGAGCGTCGACATGCTCGTGCTGCTCATCGGCATGCGGGCCAACGACGACAACGAACAGCTGGCCCGTGGCGCCGGGCTGGAGCGTGCGCGGAGCGGCTTCATGAAGCCCCGCGATCTCTTCCTGGGCAACGTCTGCAGCAACATCGGGGGGATCTTCTATGCCGGGACGATCTCCGCGCCGAAGAACATCGGCGAATCGCTCAACGAAGCAACCGCTGCGGCCGATGCCGCGGCCCGATATGTAATGCAGTGACGCGTATGGCGGCGATCAATTTTGGATACACCATTTCGAAGCCCCGGGCCATCGACCTCGACCGCAACAACCTGCGCAAGAGCGACGAGATCCTGCACGAGATGCCCGAGCTGCAGACCTGCATCGGCTGCGGGGCCTGCACGGCGGTCTGCACGGCGGGCAACCTCACGGACTTCAACTTCCGGCGCACGCACACGCTGGTGCGCCGCGGCGAATACGAGGGCATCTATGCCGAGATGAACAAGTGCATGCTCTGCGGCAAGTGCCGGCTGGTATGCCCCCGGGGCATCAACACCCGGGCCGTTGTCATGTTGGTGAAACGTAAACTGGGGGATTTCTGACGATGACATTCTACGCACCGTTCTGCCTGCCGTTCATCCTCGGCGCCGCGCTGATGTTCATCATCGTGGCGTGGAAGTGGATCCTGTGGCTCCTGCGCCTGCCGCGGTCCGACAAGCGGCTCATCCTGCGGGGGCTCTTCACGCACCGCACGCTGGGCGCCGCCTGGGAGGTCGTGCGCGAGTCGCTGCTCCACCGCCGTATCTTCCGCGTCAACCCCCTGCTGGGATACATGCACATGTCGCTGGCCTTCGGGTGGTTCCTGCTCATCGTCATGGGGTGGATCGAGACCATCTCCTACGTGGGATTCCGCTGGGTGCCCCTGCAGGGACACGTCTTCTTCAAATACTTCGCCACGAGTCTTCCGCACAAGCCCTTCTTCGACTTTGCGATGGACCTGCTGCTGCTCTTCGTCCTCTCGGGCGTGGCGCTGGCCTGGGGCAAACGCCTCTATTCGCGCGCCATGGGCATGCGCCGCACGACGAAACACGTCCTGGGTGACCGCATCGCCCTCTCGGCCCTGTGGTTCATCTTCCCGGCGCGTCTGGTGGCCGAAAGCACCACCTGCGCCCTCTACGGCGGCGGAGGGTTCCTCACCGGGTCGATCGGCGGATGGATGGGCGCGCACATCGGCGTGCTGCCTCTGATGAACCTCGAAACGGTGGCCTGGTGGTTCTACTCCTCATGTCTGGGACTCTTCTTCGTGGCGTTGCCCTTCTCGCGCTACATGCACATCTTCACGGAGATCCCGCTCATCTTCCTGCGTCACTACCGCCTGCGCTCGACGGAGAAGCACTCGTCGTACGACCACTTCCAGATCGAGGCCTGCTCGCGCTGCGGCATCTGCATCGACCCGTGCCAGCTGCAGAGCGTGCTGGGCATCAACGACGTACAGTCGGTCTACTTCCTGCGTGACCGCCGCTACGGAATGCTCACCCGTCCGGTGGCCGACAACTGTCTGATGTGCGGACGCTGCGAGGAGAAGTGTCCCGTGGGTATCGACCTTAATACGCTGCGGCTCAACTCCCGCGACCGGATGCGCAACGTTCCCGACGAACGCCGCTACACCTATCTGCGGGGCGTGGACCGCTCGTCGGGCGAGGGGAAGGTGGGCTACTTTGCCGGGTGCATGACGCTGCTTACGCCCCGCACGCTCTCGGCCATGTCGACGATCTTCGAGGCCGCGGGTGAGGAGGTGTGGTGGGCCGACCGCGAGGGAGGCGTCTGCTGCGGGCGGCCGCTGAAGCTCTCCGGCGAGACCGATTCGGCGCGCAAGATGATGCGCTACAACACCGAACTCTTCCGCAAGCACGGCATCACGACCCTCGTCACGTCGTGCCCGATCTGTCTGAAGGTCTTCCGCGAGGACTACGACCTGCCGGGCATCGAGGTGCTGCACCATTCGGAATACATCCTGCGGCTGATCCGCGCCGGGCGTCTTTCGCCGACACACGGCACGACGCGCTATACGTACCACGATCCGTGCGAACTGGGGCGCGGCAGCGGCATCTACGACGAGCCGCGGGCCGTGATCGAGGCGGTTGGCGAACTGCTCGAACCCGCCTCGACGCGCGAGAATGCCCTCTGTTGCGGCTCCTCGGTGGCCAACCTCGCCATCTCGGACGGACAGCAGCTGCAGATCGCCCGGTCGGTTGCGGCCGAGATGGAGGCGACGGGGGCCGAGGTGATCGTCACGGCCTGTCCGCTCTGCAAGAAGGCCATCGGCCGGGGCACACGGCGCCCGGTGGTCGATCTTTCGGAGATCGTGGCGGCGTCGCTGAAATAAAAAAATCGGTCCTAAGGGACTGATAAAAAGGCCAAAAGAGATCTTGGGAACCATCGCCGGGCAAAATGGATTTGCAGAAGTCGTTTTTTTGTACTATCTTTGCACCAGCAAAAGCGATAGGAAGCGCTGCGGCGCCCTGAAGATACATCGCGGGATGGAGCAGTTGGTAGCTCGTCGGGCTCATAACCCGAAGGCCGGAGGTTCGAGTCCTCCTCCCGCTACCACGACGGACGATTCGAAAGAGTCGTCCGTCTTTTTTTGTGTGCGTCGCGAAACCTTCTCCCGAGGCCTTCTCCCGAAGCCTCTCCCCGACCCCGGACATTCGGCCCTGTGCGCCTGCACGCTCTTTTTTTCTCCGTTTTCAGAGCTCCGCAGATCCGTTCTGTCGGAAATTTCGTATCTTTACGCGGTTAGGTCTCTTACAGGTCAGTGTCTCTATGGTTGCAAATACTATTCTGGACACCATCGGCAATACGCCCATGGTGCAAATCCAACGTCTGAATCCCAATCCGCAGGTCAACATCTTCGCCAAACTCGAAGGGTTCAACCCCACGGGCAGCATCAAGGATCGCATCGCGCTGAAGATGATCGAGGCTGCCGAACAGGAGGGGCGCCTCACCCCCGGGAAGACCATCATCGAACCCACGTCGGGCAATACGGGCATCGGCCTGGCCATCGTGGGGATCGTCAAGGGGTATCCGGTCGAGATAGTCATGAGCCGCGCCGTGTCGATCGAGCGTCGCAAGATCATCCGCTCATACGGGGCGAAGGTGATCCTCACTCCGGCCGAGGAGGGGACCGACGGCGCCATTCGCCTGGCCCGGCGGATGGTGGCCGAGCATCCCGACCGCTACTTCATGCCCGATCAGTTTGCCAACGCCTCGAACTACCTGGCGCACTACCAGTCCACGGCGCTGGAGATCTGGCAGCAGACCGGCGGGCGGATCGACTACCTGGTGTGCGCCATCGGGACGTCGGGAACGCTCATGGGGCTGTCGCGCTTCCTGAAGGTGATGAAGCCCGACATCCGGGTTGTCTGCGCCCAGCCCATCCGCGGCCACTACATCCAGGGGTTGAAAAACCTCGAGGAGGCCATCGTCCCCGACATCTACGATCCTTCGCAGATCGACATCCAGGAGATGGTCGAGAGCGAGGAGGCCATTGCCATGGCCCGGGAGATCATCGCCCGGGAGGCCATCTTCGCCGGGATGAGCAGCGGTGCGGCGATGCTTGCGGCCGTGCGTACGGCACGGCGCATCGAGCGCGGCAACATCGTGGTGGTCTTTCCCGACCGTGCCGAGAAGTATCTGAGCACGACGATGTTCGACGAATTCTCCGACGAGCGGGCCGGGGCCGCTCTGTAAGGAGTTTTTTGCTACGCCTGCGCAGCAAAAAATCCCGTTGCAAGACTCTGCAACGGGATTTTTCATGTCCTGAGTGCTGTTTTTACCGCTCCCGGGCGAAGGCCTCCTTCCCGCGGTTGAGGAAGTCGATGAAGGCCTCCACGTCGAGGTCATAGCCGCGCGGTTCGACGAGCGGCTTTCCGTCGCTGCCCTGCAGCACGTAGTAGGGCTGCGCATTGACGCCGTAGGTCTTCAGCGCGTAGTAGGAGTTGATCTTCCCGAGGCTCTTGAGCACCTTGCCGGCCTCGGTGGTCACCCAGTCCTCCTCGGGCAGCACCTTCTTGTCATCCGAATAGAGGGCGCAGATGACGTAGTCGTTGTTGAGGATCTCCAGCACCCGGGGGTCGGACCATACGCGGGCCTCCATTTCGCGGCAGTTGACACATCCGTGTCCCGTGAAGTCGATGAAGATCGGTTTCCGGACCTTGGCGGCGTAGGCCTCGGCCTCCTTGAGGTCGAAGAAGCCCTGCAGTCCGTGCGGGAGGTGGAGGAAATCGCTGTATTTGCGCGTGCCGTCCATGTTGTTCTGCGCGGCCGGGGCGGCCGGGGCCGTGTTGGCTCCGAGCACGAAGTCCTGGGTCGTGAGCGGCGGGAGGTATCCCGAAAGGCCCTTGAGCGGAGCGCCCCACATGCCGGGGATGAGGTAGACGACAAACGAGAAGACGATGATGGCCAGCGCGAGACGTCCCACGCCGAGGTGCGTGACTTCGTCGTCATGGGCGAAGCGGAGTTTCCCCAGCAGGTAGAGTCCCAGCAGCGAGAAGACGACGATCCATACGGCGAGGTAGATCTCGCGGTCGAGGAGTCCCCAGTGGTAGGTCTGGTCGGCCACCGAGAGGAACTTCATGCCGAGAGCCACCTCGATGAATCCCAGCACGACCTTCACGGAGTTGAGCCATCCGCCGCTCTTGGGCATCTTCTTCAGCACCGAGGGGAACAGGGCGAAGAGGGTGAACGGCAGGGCGAAGGCTACGGAGAAGGCGAGCATGGTGATGATCGGGGTCCAGAACTCGCCGGAGGTCGATTTGATGAGCACCGAGCCGACGATGGGGCCCGTGCAGGAGAACGACACGAGGACGAGCGTCAGAGCCAGGAAGAAGATGCCTCCGAGGCCCTTGGTATCGGCCTTCGAATCGCTCTTGTTGACCATCCACGAAGGCATGGTGATCTCGAATGCTCCGAAGAACGACGCCGCGAAGACCATGAAGACGAGGAAGAAGAGGATGTTCGGCAACCAGTGCGTGGCCAGCCAGTTGAAGATGTCGGCCGTCACGGCGTCGCCGCCGACGATGCGCGTGATGAGGATAATTGCGGCGATGGGCACCGTGTAGAGCAGGACGATGAAGAGTCCGTACAGGGCGGCGCGCAGGCGTCCCATCGTCGGGCCGCCCTCGCCCTTGAGGAAGTACGAGACGGTCATCGGCACCATCGGGAAGACGCAGGGCGTCAGGAGGGCGGCGAATCCCCAGAGGATGGCTTCGATGATCAGCGACCAGAGCGATCCTCCTCCTGCGGCATCCTTGGCCGCGGGAGCGGCTTCAGCTGCCGGGGAGACCTCGGCGGAGGGTGTCGTTGCCGGAGCCTCCGCCACCGCTGCGCCCGCGGGCACCGTGATGGTCAGCTCCGTGTCCTCGGGAGGCATGCAGTTCGTATCGTCGCAGATCATCCATTCGAGAGCGACCTTGACGGATGCCGCGGGCGCCGTCAGGCGTACGCGCTGTGCAAACTGCGCCGTGCCCTCGAAGGTGCCGATCTCCATGCCGAACATCTCGTCGAAGTAGCGGTGCGGCGTGGAGAGCTGCTCGACCTCTCCGTCGAGCTCGATCCCCTCCGAGGGGGTAAAGGTGATGGTCGTGGCGTTGGGCCCTCCTTCGTAGGGGCCCATGTCATACATATGGTATGTGTCGGGAATCGAGGCTTCGAGAAGAATCCGGTAGGTGTTGCCCTCGACAGCTTCCACGGAGCTTGTCCAGGAGACGCTTTGAGCCCAGAGGCCTGCCGTGCAGAAGACGGCCAGCATCGTCAGAATCGTGCGGATCGATTTGTACATGGGTAGAGGTTGTCTTGTTTGATATTTCATGCAAAGATATACTTTTTTGCAGATATTTCGTTACATTCGTGCCATGATTCGGATTTCGCTCGTCATCCCCACGCACAATCGGGCCGCGCAGCTCGTTGCGGCCCTCGAGTCGGTGGTCCGGCAGACGCTGCCGGCCGACGTGTGGGAGTGCGTGGTCGTCGACAACAACTCGACGGACGATACGCACAGTCGTTTTGACGCCTTTGCCCGGGGGCATGCGGCGTTCAACCTGCGGCGTGTGGACGAACGGCGCCCCGGTGTGTCGTATGCCCGCAACCGGGGACTCTCCGAGGCCCGGGCGCCGCTCGTGGCCTTCATCGACGACGACGAACGCGTCAATGAGGGATTTCTGCAGGCCTACCTCGACTTTTTCGACACGCATCCCGATGCGGTGGTTGCCGGAGGACGGATTATCGCCGACTACCCCGAAGGGCGTCCAACGTGGATGTCGCATTTTGTCGAGATGCCGATTGCCAATCCGATGGATTTCGGCCCTGCGGTGCGCCCCTTTCCCGCGGGACGCGTCCCCGGAGGGGGCAACATGGCCTTCCGCCGCGCGGGGCTGCAGCGATTCGGGGGCTTCGATCCGTCGCTCGGACGCGTCAACGGCGAGTTGATCGGCGGTGAGGAGAACGACCTCTTCGAACGTCTGCTGCGCGGCGGAGAGACGATCTGGTATGTTCCCGGTGCGGTGATGTGGCACATCATTCCGCCGCGGAAGCTCACCGAGGATTATTTCCGGCGCCTGAGCTACAACGTCGGCGTCAGCCAGCGTCTGCGGGCGCAGATTCACCACCGGGTCGTGAGGACGCTGCTTTTCGAAGCGGTCAAGTGGGGCGTCACGCTGCTGCTGTGCTGCACGATGCCGCCCCGGAAGTCGGTGTGGCTCCTGCGTCTGCGCCGCGGCATCAGCCGCGGGCTCTTCACCCGGGTGTCGCGGACGCCGGAGGAGGTCTGAAAGAGGGTCCGAAGAGACACAAGGGCGGAATCCGCAACGGATTCCGCCCCTTATTTCATTTCCGCGTTTCATCCCGCCCCGCACACCTGCAGCGCTGTGGCGGGTCAGAAGAGGTACTTCTCGTTCTTGACCTTGCTGACCAGCCGGTCAATATCCTCCCAGGCCTCCTCGCCGAAGGTCGTGCCCACGACCTCGATCACCTTGCCGGCGGTGATGGCGCCGATCGTGCCGCACTGCCGCAGCGAAAGCCCGTCGCAGAGACCCGCCAGGAATCCGGCGGCATAGAAGTCTCCGGCGCCCGTCGTATCGACCCGCCTGGCGGCGGCCATGATGCCGACGTGCACGACCTCGTCGCCCTGCTTGATCAGCGCCCCCTTGGTGCCGATCTTCACGATGGCCAGGTCGCACATCGTCGAGATCGTCTGCAGGGCGTTGAGCGGCTCGGCTTCGCAGGTGAAGGTCTTCGCCTCCTCCTCGTTGGCGAAGACGATGTCCACGTAGCGCTCGACGAGCGTACGCAGGAAGTCGAGATTCTCGGCCACGATGTTGAAGCTCGCCAGGTCGATGGCCACCTTCAGCCCGCAGCTCTTGGCCGTGCGCGCCGCCTTGAGGATCAGTTCGTGGCTCTGCACGAGGTATCCCTCGACGTAGAGACAGTCGTATCCGTCGAAGATCGTCGGCTCGATCTCCTCCTCCGACAGTTCGAGGGCCGCGCCGAGGTGGGTGACCATCGTGCGCTCGCCGTCGGGGGAGATCAGCGACACGCACTTGCCCGAACGCTCCTTGCCGCGGAAGACAATCGGTTCGATGCCGAGGTTCTCGAGCGCCTGGATGAAGAAGTCACCCGTGGTATCGGGCCCCACCTTGCCGATGAATCCCACGCGGCAGCCCAGGCGCGCCATGGCGCGGATCGTGTTGCCGGCCGACCCGCCGAGCGAGAGCGAATAGGGGAGTCCGGCGACGGATTTCGAGATCTCCGTCTGCAGACGGGTGTCCACGAGGCTCATCGAGCCTTTGGCGAGTTCGAACCGTCCCAGAGCGGAGTCGGTCCGCAGGTTGACGAGCATGTCCGTGAGGGCATTGCCGATGCCGATGACGCGTTTTATCTTCATGGTTGTGCGGATGCGCGGGATTATATCGAGAGGATCTTGACCAGCTCCAGGTCGTTGCGGTCGATGCCCTTGTCGTGTTTCACGGCCTTGGCGAAGGGTACGTAGACGATCTTGCCGTTCATCGTGCCGATCATCACGTTGCGTTGTCCGTCGAGGATGGCCTCGATGGCCGCTTCCCCCATGCGCGAGGCGAGGATGCGGTCGACGGCCGTCGGGGAGCCTCCGCGCTGGATGTGTCCCAGGATCGTGACGCGCGCGTCGTACTGCGGGAACTCCTTCTTCACACGTTCGGCAAGTGCCGTGGCGCCGCCCGTCTTGGGGTTCTCGGCCACGATCACGATCGCCGAGTTCTTGCTCTTGCGGAATCCGTGGTTGATGAGTTCGGCCAGCTGGTCGACTTCGGTCTCCATCTCGGGGATGATGGCCGCCTCGGAGCCCGTGGCGATGGCGCTGTTGAGGGCCAGGTAGCCGGCCGTGTGCCCCATCACCTCGACGAAGAAGAGGCGCTCGTGGCTCGACGCCGTGTCGCGGAGTTTGTCGACGGCCTGCACGATGGTGTTCAGGGCCGTATCGTAACCGATGGTCGAATCGGTGCCACCCAGATCGTTGTCAATCGTTCCGGGGAGTCCCACGATGGGAACGTTGTACTCCGCGGCGAAGATGTTGGCGCCGGTCAGCGATCCGTCGCCGCCGATGACCACCAGGGCGTCGATTCCCGCCGCCACCATGTTGTCGTAGGCCTGCTTGCGCCCCTCGGCGGTCATGAACTCCTTGCAGCGCGCCGTTTTGAGGATCGTGCCTCCCATCTGGATGATGTTGCTGACGCTCTGCGACTTGAAATCCACAATCTCGTTGAATACGAGACCCTTGTATCCGCGCATGATACCCTTGACGGTGAATCCGTTGTAGATTGCGCTGCGCGTCACTGCGCGAATCGCCGCATTCATGCCCGGAGCGTCGCCGCCCGAGGTCAGAATGCCGATGCATTTGATTCCGGCCATACTCTCATGTATTAAAAACAAAACCATCCAAAGGTACGAATATATTTAGAATTATCAAAGGCGATGCCGCCTCCCCGTGCGGGGAAACGGCATCGGCGGTTGTTTTTCGGGGCGGAGGTTCTCTGTCGGGCTCACTCCCGGGGCGTTGTCCCCTCCTGCGGAGCGGCTGCCGCGGGCAAAGCCGTCGTTTCGGAGCCTCCGGCCGGCGTGTCATTGTCCCACCGTGGGCTCTACGGTTGTGGAGTCACCCTGTGCGGCGCGGAGCAGTACCGTATTCCCTTCGGCGTCGATCTTCAGTTCGCCCCTGCTCTTGTCGACCAGGATGTCGAGCGACTTCGACGGCACGGAGATGTGCACCGAGCGACGCCCCTCCTCGACGACGCTTTTGTCATCGAACTCGTCGAGCAGCCGCTCCAGGGTCATGGTGTCGCCGTCGATGACGATCTCGCTGTTGAGAACCTGTTCGATCTTGTTGCGTTTGTTGCGGAGCTTTTCGCTGACGTTCTCCCGGATGGCGATGACCGAGCAGGCGATGATCGAGAGGATCCAGAGCAGGAAGATGACCAGCACGGCCCGTCCGCCGGGCTTGCGCGAGGCGATCAGACACATCAGCACGTAGATCAGCAGGATGACCGGGATCAGGACGATGAAGATTCCCAGGATGGGCACCCAGAGCGAGAAGTCGGCCAGTTTGTAGAGATGGATCTGCTCCGGACCTCCGATCACCACGGCGAAGAGTCCGATGATCAGCGCGCAGGCCCCCATGATGAGTCCGAAGACGAGGATCCCGGCGAAGATCTTCAGCAGGATGAGCACGATCTTTCCGAAAAGCGATACCGCCTCGGCAATGATGGGCCGCGCCTTGGCGTCGGGTTCGTTGTTGGCGGCGGCCGTCGTCACCTCGCCGATCGACTGGGCGGTGATCTTTTCGCCGTTCATCTCGAGCTTCTGGCGCGCGGAGCGGGCCGCGGGCACGGCAAACCACATGATGAAGTAGCAGATGAGCAGGATGCCGAAGAGATTGCCGAACAGGGGTCCGAACCAGAACAGGAAGGGTATGCCCGAGAAGCAGGTGAGCAGCAGTGGCAGGAAGAAGGCCAGGCGCACCCAGACGGGATCCATGTCGAAATACTTGCCGATGCCGGCGCAGACGCCTCCGAGCTTGGCGTTCTCCGTGTCGCGGTAGAGGCGGCGCGGGATGCGGGGCGTGTCGTACTGCAGGTCGCGGTCGGAGCTCTCGTCGGAGATGTCCTCGGCGGAGCCCATCTGCTGGATGATGTTCATCATCAGCGGCTTCTCCACCACGCGCGTGTTGTCCTGCGCCGAGAGGATCAGTTCGGCGATCCGCGCCTCGATGTCGGCGATGATCTCCGCGCCGTCGGGATTGTTCGCATAGCTCTTTTGCAGACTCTTCAGATAGTTGTCGAGGGCCTCGTAGGCATCGGTATCCATGGTGAATGCCACCCCCGATATGCTGCATTTTTTTACCTCTTTCATTTTTGTGGGTTCTCAGTGTGTGATGGGTCGGTTTAGCTGCGACGGACGCTGCCGCCGCTCGATTTCTCGGACTCGACGCTGCAGTCGCCCCGGTAGCGGACGTCGGCACCGCTCGAAGCCCGGGCGTTGAGCGCCTTCCGGCAGTTGACGTCGATCCCGGCGCCACTCGATGCCTCGGCCGAGGCGTTGTCCGCCGCGAGTTCGGAGGCGACGATATCGGCCGCCGAGCTTGCCTTGGCCGAGAGGTTCCCGGTCTCTCCCTTGACGATGATCTTTGCGGCGCTCGACGCGGTGACCGAGCAGTCGGTGGTCTCGACCGTCGCCCGGATCTTCGCGGCACTCGAGGCGGCGAACGAACACGACTGGGTCGTGAGTTCGATCTCTATCTCGGCGGCACTCGACGCGGCAACGGCACATCCGTCGGCGCGGAGCGACGTCCTGATCTCGGCGGCGCTCGAAGCCTCGATTCGTGCACGGTCGGCCTTGAGCGTCGCATCGCTCTCGATCCGGGCGGAGCTCGTTGCCTCGAGGGAGCGGATCTTGTCCTTGGGAGCGGGAAGGGTCACCGTGACGTTGACATCCGAGACGCTGGTGATGGCCTTGTCGATGGTCACTTCGAGCGTTCCGTCGTTGACCTCGGTGACCACCCAGTCGATCAGGTTGTCGTTGGCGTCGATGCGCATCCCCCGGGCCTCGGAGGAGAGCACCACGCGTACGCCGCGTGCGGCGCTGAGGGCGTCGAAGTCCGGAGCGTCGAGATTCTTCGTGACGATTCGCTCGCTTCCCTTGATGCGTTTGCCGAACGGCCAGGCCGCCTGGCAGGTGTTGTGTACGGCCAGCGTGCATGCGGCGGCCAGCGCGATGAGCAGAATGAGTGTTTTTTTCATGACGTGATGGTGTTTCGTGTGTCAGATGCCGGAGTCGGCGTTTCCGTGGCGGATGCGTTCGATCTGCTTGACGAGCTCCGCCCAGGCCTCGTCGAGCGCCACCAGGTATTCGCGGCCCTTGTCGGTGAGCGTGTAGTATTTGCGGGGAGGTCCCTGGGGCGACTCTTCCCAGCGGTAGGTGAGCAGTCCCGCGTTCTTCTGGCGCGTGAGGATCGGGTAGAGTGTACCCTCGACGACGATCATCTCGGCCTGCTTGAGCTCGGCGATGATCTTCGGAGCATACGAATCCCCGCGCGAGAGAATGGCGAGGATGCAATACTCCAGAATGCCTTTGCGCATTTGCGCTTTTACGTTGTCTTCAGCCATATCGTTATACGTTTGTCTTTTTGGGGGCCCGGGGCATGATCAGCCAGAGCATGATGTAGACCCAGAGCGAGAGTCCTCCGAAGAGGAGCAGCAGCAGCGTGGCCAGGCGGACCGACGTGACGTTGAGCCCGAAGAATTCCGCTATTCCGGCACATACGCCGGCGATCATCCTGTTGGGGGATCGTTGCAGTCTGTGGTTGTTTTCCGTCTCCATATCGGTTATCTGGTAAAGGGGTTGTACGGTCGGACGGGCTCCTCGGGGATGACGATCCAGAGGATGATGTAGGCCCAGATCGAGAGTCCTCCGAAGAGGATGAGCAGCAGCGTGACGAGTCGGATCATCGTGGGGTCGGCGTCGAAATAGGCGGCCAGACCTCCGCAGATGCCGGCAATCGAACGGTCGGTGCGCGAACGGTAGAGTTTGCGCACGGGAGGTTGTGTGGCGGCGGGATCCGCACCTTCGGCGGCGTCGGTTGAGGCGTCGCGGGGCTCGCCGAACTCGGAGGGAGCCCCCAGACGTGCCATGGCCGCGCGTGCGGTCTCGAGCGTGACGACGTGCATGGTCGAGGGAACCTTCTCGAGAAGGATCTCTGCAAGGCGGGTCTCGATGTCGTTCATCGTCTCGGTGTCGCCGGCAGGCAGGCGTCGGCGGATCTCCTCGAAGTAGCGCTCCAGAGCCTGATAGGCGTCGCGGTCGATGGTGAACGCCATGGAGCCGATGTTTACGTTTAGTGTCTCTTTCATAATATTAAGGTGTGAACCCTTCGGGCGTCCGTTGTTCTGGCGGGACATGGAAGTATCACGGTGCAAATATATGACATGTTTAGGTATTTTGCAATACAAAGTACCTGTTTTTTCAAAATTTTTTCGCTTTTCGGGCCTTCATGCCGCTCCCGGCGGGTCGTGACGCCTCCTGCCGGGGTGACGGTCGGTGAACCCGACGCGTTTCCGGAAGGGCTTTTCGATCCCGGATGCCGAAAATTTCGGAAAAATGACGATCTTTAATCTTCCGATGTTGCGTTTCGACGCTTTGCTTCGTCTTACAGATACCATGGAGGAATTCGAATTCACCGCCCGCATCCTGCCGCTTCGTGACCGCATGTATCGTTATGCGCGGAGTCTGCTGTATTCGTCGGCCGAGGCCGAGGATGCGGTGCACGACCTGCTGGAGCGTCTGTGGCGTGAGCATGAGGGGCTGAAGCCGCGCCGTAACCTCGAGTCGTTCGTGATGGCCTGCGTGCGCAACCGCTGCTACGACCTGCTGCGCAAACGCCGGGCCGATGAACGGCGTGACGCCGCGGTGGGGGATGACGCCGAGCGGTCGACGGACGGGGAGGCCGGACGTTGGGAGGCGCGGGAGCTGGTGCGCCGGGCGATGCGCTCGCTGCCCGACCGGCAGCGCGAAGCGCTCCATCTGAAGGATATCGAGGGGTATCCGACGGGCGAGATTGCCTCCCTGCTCGGGTGTGACGAAGCCCAGGTGCGCGTGCTCCTCTCCCGCGCACGACATACGTTGCGAGAGGTATTGAAAAAGATGATGAACGATGAAGACTCAGGATTCGCGAAATGAACGGCTCGAACGGCTGGCGGAACGCTGGCTCTCGGGTGCGGCGACCGATGCCGAGGAGCGCGAACTGCGCGACAGCCTTCGGACGGCGGAGGCGCTGCCTCCTTCGCTCGAGGAGTACCGGCTGTTGTTCGAGGGGCTCGGGGCCCTTTCGCAGGAGCGGATGCCCCGGACGGTCGACGCCGCAGCCTTCTCTTCCGAAGGGCGGCCTCCGCAGGCGGTCATGCGCTCGGGAGAACGTCCGACCCTGCGCCGGCGCCTTGTCGGCTGGAGCTCGGCGCTGGCGGCCGCGGCCGCCGTGGCGATCGGTATTTATATTGGTGTCGACCGTCTGCGCGAGCCCTACTGCTACATCGACGGAGTGGCGATCTACGACCGGGAGGTGGCCATGCAGGCAACGGCCTATTTCGACTCCTTTGCGGCGCTTGACGCCCCGACCCGGCTGGTCGACGAGCTGCTCGAGACCGAATGAACGGAATGAAAGAAACAGAAAACACACATCGGAAATGAAAGTGAAACCCTACTCATTGCTTGTGGCGGCCGCAGCGCTGCTGTGGGCCTGCCCCGCGGGGGCACAAACAACGCATCCGGAGGCGGAAGCGCCCGATTCGACGGTCATGCTCCGTCTCTGCGCAACACCGCTGTCGGCCGACAGCCTCGAACGCCTCGATACGGTCGACACCGACCTGGTGGCCCTGCACCGTGCCTCGGGGGGTGACGAGGTGGTGCTCGAGGTCGGGGGATTCGGCATTACGCTCTCGGGCATCTCGGGTGAGACGCTCCGCACCCGTGCCGCACAGATACAGCAGTCGCGGTTCAACCTGATCGCCCTGAGCCGGACGGAGTGGGGTTACAACATCGCCACCGGCCTGGATTACGGCGCCTATCCCGCCGGCACGGAGCAATTCTTCGACCTCAAGAACGGGAACTCGTTCCACTTCTCCACGATGCTCGTCGGACTGGATATCGGACTGGACAAGCGGCACAACACCTCCGTCATCTTCGGATTGCGCTATACGGTCGACAACTTCCGTCTTGCGGACCGTTCGCTTACGCTCGGCAACGAAAACGGAATGATCACTCCCGTGACACTCGACGAGCCGGCCGACAAGTCGAAGCTCCGTGTCACGTCGCTGGGAGTTCCGCTCAGTTTTGCCTGCACCCCGGCCAAGCATCTGAAGTTGTCGTTGACGGGGTATTTCGACTTCACGATGGGCGCCAACGCCATCTATAAGAAACCCAAGGAGAAGAATCCGCTCTCGGGGGTGAACTCGTTCCGCTTCGGCGTAGGTGCTACGGTCTCCTATTACTGCGTCGGGCTTTATGTCCGCTACGGCGTGACGCCGCTCTTCGAGAAGGGCATAGGTCCCGAGGTGCATCCGCTCTCGTTCGGTCTCAACCTGGCCATGTAAAACCCTCGGCATATGAAACGAATTCTGATACTGTTGCTGGTGCTGCTGCCCATGCTGGCGAGCGGGCAGAATGCCTCCTGGCGCTTCTTCGACCGCTATTCGAAAGCCGAGGGGTTTACCAGCGTGCAGCTCGAACGCAAGATGATGCGCATGATGAGCCGCCAGGCGGCCGAGAAGGGCGACGGGAAGTTGGCCGATCTGCTCGACGGCATCCAGTATATCCGCATCGTGGCCCTTGACGGCGGGAGTGAGGCCGCTGCCGCGCGCTTCGTGGCCGATGCCGAGGTGCTGGTCGACGACCAGGCGAACTCCTTCCAATTGGTGATGTCGACCTCCGAGCAGGGGCAGACGACCCGCTTCTACCTGCGCGAGGCGGCCTTCTCGCTCAACTCCGAGCTGCTGATGCTGACCTGGGGGGAGAAGGAGACCGTCGCGGTGAACATCTACGGGATGTTCGACCTGAAGCAGGTGGCACGTCTGTCGTCGATCCGGCCCCGCCGAGAGTG
Organism: uncultured Alistipes sp.; assembly: GCA_944321765.1. Lineage (GTDB taxonomy): Bacteria > Bacteroidota > Bacteroidia > Bacteroidales > Rikenellaceae > Alistipes. The sequence continues at coordinate 21,038 of CALUMQ010000032.1, read as the reverse complement.
AAGCCCTGCTGCGGGGCGGCGGGTGATTCCGCCCGGGGACCTTCCACCTGCGCTGAAACGACAAACGGCACACAACCTGCGTTGCGTGCCGTTTTGTTTTTCAGAATCCTCGAAAAGCTCCTTGATGACGCTCTTCGGGGGGCTGCCTCATTCGATGGAGAATGCATGCACACCCAGATCGCTCGTGTCTCCGATGGACATCGGAATCCAGTTGGCAGCACCTCCGGACGTGGGATTGCACTGCGTGCTCTCGAAGTCGTTGTGATTCCGGTTGGAGGTCTTTTCCGTATAGGCGGGATCCTGTACGTCGGTGAGGTTGCCCGGAGTCCCGAGTACACCGGGTTTGCGCATGTAACCCTTCAGGAACGGGTAGGTGACCCCTCCGGTGAATGTTCCGTTGGCCGTGGGCAGGGAGAACAAGCGGTCGATCTCCGTCCAGGTTGCCCCTTCGTCGACGCTCTTCTGAACAACCAGAATGTCGTTGCCGTCAAATCCCGGGAATGCCTGTGTCGCATTGGCGATCGATTTGGAGTAATCCCGGGCATCGAGGCAGAGAATGACGCCGGGAACGGCTTCGGTGTCGATCTTCACGTCGGATTTGAGATTGCTGTCTCCCGAGTATCCCACGGGCCAGATCGTGTTGGTCATGAAGGCCGCGGTCGAGGTTCCCAGCGCGCAGCTGACATATTTGAAGACGACCGTCCGCCCGGGAGCCAGTGTCAGCCCTTCGGGGAACTGATAATAGGCGATGTCGCTTCGCGATACGCTGTTGTTGTATTTGATGCATGCCACCCGGTAGTCGGAGAGCTTCAGCGACTCGCCGGTCGGGTTGTACAGCTCCACAAACTTGGAGTTGCATTTGTTGCGTGCAACCGAACTGAGCAGCGCTCCATTGGCGTCGAGGTCTCCCATTACGGTCTCCGAGATGAACAGGTCGGCGGCGGGATCGGTGCTCGGAACAAAGTATACGACCTTCTCTCCGTCGAGACGTGTTCCGTTATGCGGGAGTTCCTGCAGGTCGGCCTCGCTGCGCGGGTAGAGAACGAAGTCCGTACCGTTGCGTGAGAGCAGTCCCGTGATGGCGCCTGCTGCCGTCGGAAGGTATGCCCCGGCCCATGCTGCCGTCGGCTCGATTACGACATTGATCATGGAGGAGATACCGCGTGCGTTGAATTTGAGCGTGCCCTCGAATTTGTTCAGTCGGCATGACTCGTCAACCTGCACGTCGGATATCGTCACCAGTTTGTAGAGGTTGTCGGCGAGTTCCTTCGGGGTGATCCGGGTGGGCTGCAACGACGGGTCGGGAGCTCCGATGGCCACTACCGATCCCTCCGAGGCGGGCGTGACGATCAACTCGTCCCCCTTTGCAAGTTGTGCATCTTTGAGTACGATGATCAGCGTCTGTCCGAACGAGTAGGTGTTGGCTCCGGGAAGTTGCAGAAGGAATCCGTCGGCAGTATCCTGTACGAAGATCTTGTTCGACGGCATGTTGCCGGCGCTGTTGTCGGTCGTGACGGTGACGGTGACGCGGATATCGTCGGGAATGGTTCCCGCGGCGTAATTTTTCAGTACGGCGACATCGACGGGAGCGGCCTTGATGGGGGTGAAGCGGGTCTGATTCAGATCCGCCAGATCCTCCTCGTTGCGGGGCATGATTACCGGATTGGTTCCATCCATGCCGGCAATGCCGCGGATCGAACCGCTCTGCTGTGCCACGGGGGTTGCGGCAAAGGTCGCTTCGGCAAGCGTCGAGATCCAGAACTCATTGGCGAAGAGGTCCTCCGACCGTGCAGCGCCGTCGCCGTAATTCGCGCCGAGGGCCGATTCGGAGATCTGAACGTCCTTTATGAAAATGTACATGGACTGGAGGTTCTCGATCTGCGAAACCGAGGCCTCGACAGGTTCCGGCATGTAGCTGGGGGAGGCTGTTCTTGCCGATCGCGATACAACGCAGTCCTTTATGACCCAGAGTCCGTTTTCATTGATGAGCTCGCTGCCGTACAGCTCCACGGATATTTCATCTCCGGCGTTGTAGGTGTGGTTCTGCCCCTCGCGGAATGCGATGCAGATGCCCCGGTTCGAGCCGTCCTGCATGAACAGCCGGTTCCCGGCCACGTTCCCGGCCGTGCGGTCCGAGGTGATGCGCCCGGTGATCGACAGGGACGAGGAGATGATTCCGGGATCCATCGAACGAATTTCGAGAATCGTTTTGGGCATCGGTGCCGAAAGGGATTCGAAGTCGGGATCCGTATCGAAGAAGCGGTGGTTTCCCAGGTTGTAGGCGTAGGCTGCGACTTTGGTGATCCAGCCCGCATCGGCACGCGTGAAGTCACTCGTCTTGGAGTGCCCCTTGATGTTCTGCCGGCGGATAAGCGTCTTGTTGGCCGCCCAGTTGTACTTGTTGGTGGTCGAAAGCATGTCGACGATCTCGCCGTTCTTCAGCAGGGCGATCTGGGAGTTCCCGTCGAGCTGCAGTTCGTCGAGGCGGATCGTGGAATAGTTGGTGCGCAGAGGATCCCAGTTTTCGGCCGGGGTGCTCTGTTTCACGACGCTCTGAGAGGCCTCCGTATTGCAATATACGGCCATGCCGAAGGGCCCGAGCGGCTGTTGGTCAAGGGAAAGCGTATGGTCGAATTTCCCGTCGGAGGCGTTGTCGCGCGCAAGGCTGTATTCGCTCAGATCGACGGTTTGGGTCCCGACGTTGAATATCTCGATATAGTAGGCTCCGTTGGCGGCGTAGTACTCCGTCAGGAGAATGTCCGACTCGTGGTCGTCGGGATCGTTGACCTCGCAGTCGACGGAGGAGTCGAAGACAATATCGTCCATCGAACGGATCATGATTACGGGATTTCCGTTGGCGTATGTCAGGATTCCCGTGATGGATCCTTTGCCTTTGGGAAGCGTTTCGCCGGCCATGGTGGCTCCATCACTCGTGCAGAGCAGCGCCGTGTGCCCTTCGGTGTCATAGAGCGTCCGGTATTGTTCGGACGATCCGCCTTCGTTGGCAAACGGCAGCAGATTGGTCTGGAAGAAAACCTCCTGGAGTGTTACCAGGCAGTCCTCGTGTGAACGCAGGTCGGCGTCCAGGTCGCTCAGATGAAGCGGAGCCGGGTCTATGGGCGAGCCTCCGGAGATGGCGAAGATTGTCGAGCGGGCGGTACGGTTGTCGATGGCCGAGGCGGTTTTCTGCAACCCTTCTCCCGATACGGAGGCACACAGCTGACGGTTACCGCCAATGTCTGCCAGAACCAGGTCCCGGCATTGGATGGAGACCTTTTGCCCGATGGGGAACAATTCGTTCGAGGTGCTCAGGTCGGCCTTGATCGATACGGCGCCACTCGGATCCTGCACTACGATCTTTTGGGCGTAGTTGCCGTTGGCATCGCTGGATGTTACGATGCCTTGTATATATATGTCTTCGGTAATGGTTGCGTCGGCCTCGAGCTTTTTCAACTCCGAGATGTCGACTTTCTGCCCGGACGGTTCGTAGACATACGTCTCCTGTATGAACTTCTCGACCTCAAGGCACGAAGAAAACATGCATAAGGATATCATGCATGCAAACAGAGGTAATGTGTTTTTTATCCCGTTCATAATTCATCATCGTTGTGTTGTTTTCTTTGGGCTTAAGATTCGAACGGGAAAACGATATGTCAGCCTCTTGCGTTAGCACAAATTTATATAAAAAAAGATATATATTCTGTTACAAAATGAAAAAAATCGAAAAAAAAGTCTCATTAATACGGATATTAATCCTCTATTAAGAGCTGTGGGCTAATTTAGCTTTGGCTTAAGGTTCGAACTCGAGATTTTTCGATTGTCGGTATTTACTAAACCTAAAATTATGACCGATGAATAGAATTCTTCAAGTTTGCGCCATTGCTGTCGTCCTGTTTCATGTGGATGCGGCGCGATGTAACATGCTGGATAATCCCTCGGACGGCCGGAGTGCCAGGAAAACCGGGGATGTGAGTCTCCTGGTTCTGGGAGACGTGCACTATTGTGACACCTCTTTCTATGATCTGGAGAAGATGCAGGCCAACAAGCCCGGCGACTATCAGCAGATCACCAAAACGTATGCCCCTGTAACCAAAAGCAACTGGTCGGACCTGGTCGAGGCTCTGGACCGCCGTATTGCGGAGTGCGAACCTCCGATCCGATGCATCGTTCAGCTGGGAGACATCTCGGAGGGTATAGCCAACGTGGAAGGCATGTCCAACCGGATGGCCGAAAACATGATGAATGTGCTGGAGTCGGCGAAGCTCGGGGTTCCCTGGCTGCTCGTAAAGGGAAATCATGATGTTACGGGTTTCGATGAGTGCCGGCAGGAGGCCCGGGATGCATTCAAAACCTATTATACTCCCTTTATAAAGAAACAGATCGGTTCGGAAGAGGTTGAGGAAGCGAATTATCTCTATCAGATCGGAGAAGTGCTGATTGTGGTGTTGGACGCTTATGGCAATACCTCCGAACAGATCGATTTCGCCCGGAAGGCGCTCGAAAATTCTACGGCCAAATACAAGTTTGTCTGCATGCACGAACCGGCGATTCCCGCGACGGAGCGTTGCTGGTACTATCTGAAATCCCGTCCGGAGAGCCGTGACGAATTTCTGAAGGTGCTGGCTCAAAACAAGGCGATCTTTCTGTGTGCCCACCTGCACCGCTACTCGGTATTGCGCAGGGATACGCCCTGGGGCCCGATCGTGCAGGTGATGGTGACGAGCACCACCAATCTGCGTCGAACGGCCAAACCGACCTATCAGTTCGGACTCGACAGCTACGGTCCGGCGCTGGTCGACTGGAAGCCGACCTGGAATGCCTCGACGGCCGAACAGCGTAAGCAGACGCTCTCCGAGGAGGCCAAGCATGTCACCTATTACAAAATGAATAATCTGGCCGGCTATGCGGTGATCTCCATCGACGCCCGGAAGGAGCGTGTGCTGCTGCGCTACTATCCCGCATTTGGAGACGAGCCCTTCGATGAAATAGACCTTACGGAACTTTACAACCAGAAGTAAAGGTATGAATAAGAGGATACACCTTCACTAACGAACTGATTCTACGATGAAAAAAAGCATAATATTCTTGATCGCCCTGCTGATGAGTCTGTCGGCGTTTGCGCAGAAAGTCAGTGTTGTGGGCGTTGTCAGTGATTCCGAAACCGGCACACCGATCGTCGGTGCAACGGTGGTGTCGAAGGATAAGGGCGGAAACGTCGTGTCGGGCACGACGACCGATATCAAGGGCGAATATCTCCTGTCGATCGATCCGAAAAAAGAGATCTCGATGGAGTTCTCCTTTCTGGGTTACGCGAGTATCAATCAACCCGTGGGCAGCCGTTCGAAGATCGATGTGGCGCTGGATCCCGTTTCGATGAATGTGGAAACCGTGGTCGTTACGGCTCTCGGCATGAGCCGTGAGGCGAAGGCTCTGAACTATTCCCACCAGGCCGTGTCTTCGGAGGCTCTTTCGGAGAACCGTACACCCGATTTTGTCTCATCGCTTCAGGGACGGGTTGCCGGACTGACCATAGCCCCTCCGGGCCAGAATACGGGATCCTCGGGAGTGGTGATTCGAGGCTACTCCTCGGCAACGGGAGACAATAATGCCATCTTTGTCGTCGACGGCGTGATCATGGAGAACGGTGCCGTGGGCGGAGAGCAGGACGGCCTGGACTATGGCAATGCCATGGGTGACATCAATCCGGATGACATCGCCTCCATCGAGGTGCTGAAGGGCCCCAATGCCACGGCTCTTTACGGCTCCCGGGCCGCCAACGGCGTGATCATGATCACGACGAAACGCTCGGCCGGAAACAACAAGACCCGTCTCACGTACGGCAACAACACGACCTTTCAGCGGATCCGCGAGTATCCGTCGTATCAGAATACGTTCGGTGTGGGTATGGACCTGAGCATCCAGACCAAAGACATCATGGAGCTGCCCAATCCCATTACGGGCGGACGTTACCGCAGCTGGGGCCCCATGATGCTCGGACAGCCCTATATCGCCATCGACGGGGTGGAGCGCCGCTACCTGCCTCAGCCGGACAACATCCGGGATTTTTATCAGACTTCGTGCCTGATGTCCAACACGCTGACTGTCGAGAGTGGCTCGAAGGACAACAACATGCGTCTGAGCTACACCAACTATGACGGCGACAGTGTGGTTGAAGGCGTCAACGAGGAGACAAAACATACGTTCAACCTCAATCTGTTCAACCGTTTTGCAAAGTGGATCGAGTTGTCGTCCCGTATGACCTACATCGTCGATCATGTGAAGAACCGGCAATATACCAATTCGAACAACCGGAACCCGGTCAATACATACGTGCACATGGCCCGCTCGACATCGTTGGAGGAGCTGCGCCATTACAAGGACGAGTACGGCAACGAGATGGCGACAAACCGGAATACGTCGAATCCCTATTGGATCATCAACGAGAATCCTACGGATGATGAGCGCGACCGTCTGACCGGAGCGTTCAACCTGACCATCAAGCTGCCGTGGGACATCCAGTTCAAGGGCCGGGCCGGATTGGATTTCTACTGGTGGTCCGGAACGACGTTCCAGAATCTCGGAGGCATGAACGATCCTGCGGGTCGTATCTCCGAATTTAACGATACGTTCAAAAGTACGACCTTCGAGGGAAGTCTGGTGTGGAACAAGCGGGTCGGAGATTTCAACCTGTATGCCATGGCCGGAGCCTCGACCAATACGCGCAAGGACGACAAGCGGACCCAGACGGTTGTGGGGCTGGTGGAGTCCGACTTCATCCATATCTCCAACTCCCTGGAGAAGATCACTCCCGAGCAGAGTCTTTCCAAGCGGCGTACCAATTCCGTCTATGCGTCGCTCTCGATCGGGTGGAAGGACATGCTCTACATCGATGGGACATTCCGCAACGACTGGTCCTCGACGCTGCCGATTGACAACTGCTCGTTTGCCTATCCTTCGATCGGAACCAGCTTCATCTTTTCGGAGCTGTTCAGCAACAGCCTGAAGGACAAGCTTTCGTTCGGAAAGCTGCGATTCTCATATGCAATGGTCGGCAACGATACCTCTCCGTATCGTACGGGGCAGTATTATACGATCGGAGGTCAGTTCAACGGCGCGCCCTTCACCGATTACAATACGGTCATGAACAATCCGGATCTGAAGCCGGAGATCACGGTTTCGTATGAGGCGGGTCTGGAGATGAAGTTTTTCCGTGACAGGATCGGATTCGATCTTACCTATTATGACAGCATGACCCACAATCAGATCGTCTCGGCCTATGTGACGCCGACGAGCGGATACGAACGCCGGTACTTCAATGCCGGAAAGATCCGCAACTACGGCGTCGAACTGTCTGCGACGTTCCTGCCGGTCAAGAAGCGCAATTTCCAGTGGAGCACGACGGTCAATTTCGCCAAGAACATCTCCATGGTCGAGGAGCTTCTGGAGGAGTATGATGTCTCCAGCCTGACGCTTTACAGCGCGTCGAACTGTTCGGTGAATGCGGAGGTCGGAAAACCTTACGGATATATCCGCGGCATCGGTGTCGTTCGGAACGAGCAGGGGCAGATGATCATGAATGACGGAGGCGACTACTTCGAAACCAACGAAAATATGGGTTTCGGAACCGTCAGCCCCGATTGGACGATGGGATTCCTCAACGAATTCCGCTACAAGGGCATTTCGTTGTCATTCCTGCTTGATTTCAAGATGGGTGGCATCATGTACAGCAACACCTACAAGAAGATGATGACCAACGGTATGACGACGGAGAACTACGAGGGCCGTGTGGGATATTTCCTCTCCAAACAGATCTACAACGAGCCCGACGATCAGCTTACGCACGGTATCAGTTGGGGCGACAATGTCGTACAGCGGGTCTATGACGACAAGGGCAATACGGTGGGATACAAGAAGCTCGAGAAATATTACACGCCGTCGTCCTATGAATACTGCCGCAGCAACATCAACGAGTTTGCCATTTTCGATGCCAGCTATATCAAGGTTCGCGAGATTACCCTCGGATATTCGCTGCCGGCACGTCTGCTGAGCAAGACGCCCTTCTCGTCGATCCGGGTTTCGTTCGTGGCCCGTAATCCGTTTACGCTCTACAAGAATACTCCCGACGGAATAGATCCCGAATCGGCCGCAACGTCCGGTAACGGCCGGGGTATTGAGAACGGATCGCTGCCTCCGATCACGACCTTCGGTTTCGATATCAAAATATCCACTAAATAACGTATACATGCCATGAAAAGATATTGGTTCATACCATGCCTTGTTTTTTTGCTCATCTCCTGTACGAACGGATTTGAGGAGCTGAACAAGAATCCCAATGCGCTCAACAATCCGACGCCCGAACTGCTTATGAACTCCTCCATCCGCGGAACGATGAACCTTTTCGGAGGCGATCTGAATCGCGTCGTTACGTTCAATTATACGCAGTTGTTCGTCGGATTCCAGGGGCGTTTCCAGCGTTATTCGGAGGAGCCGTCGACCCTGATCAATTATTGGCGGGATGCGTACGTCCGGGGCGTTATGCCGGCTCAGGACATCATCCGGATCTACTCCTCGGTTCCCGGCTATGAGAACCGGGTTCTGATGGCCAAGATCTGGAAGTGCTATCTTTTGTCGCAGATTGCGGCCATCTGGGGTCCCATACCCTATGAAAGCGGCCTGAACGGGGATATCGTCTCTCCGTATAACCGCGAGCAGGATATTTACTACATGCTGTTCGACGATCTGAAGGCTGCTGCGGACGGGCTGGATCCCGAAGGCGATGTCTTCTCCAGCGATGTTCTCATCCCGGGAGAGGATGGCCGCTCGGATATCATGAAGTGGAAGCGTTTCGCCAACTCCCTGCGCCTGCGTCTGGCCATGCGCATCTCCAACCCGGCACCCAACGGCGATCCGGTCAAGGCACAACGTGTCGTCGAAGAGGTCTTTGCCGATGAGACCATGACGATGCAGTCGGACGACGATACGGTGTTGAGTCACTGGGGCGGTCTGATCTCGGCCGAGGGCGGCGATTACAATCCGCTGTACTATTATGCTGTCTACGAGAAGGCCAAGAATATCGGTACGCTGCCGGCCTTCGGAGAAACGGCCTGCTACCATATGAAACCCTATGGGGATCCGCGACTCCCGGTTTATGCGCAGCCGGTGGTGGACAAGAAGCTCAGCGATGGAACCGTTCCGGTGCATGCCGGGGAGTATTTCGGCGATACGGCAAGCTACGGCGGATATGGCGGAGAGAGCGGTCTGACCTATCCCGGGGAGAACGTGCACAGCAAGTTGACCCGCGAGGATTATTCGCAAATCGGGGAGTGGTTCCTGAAGCCCGATGCGGAGTTTGTCTTCATGTCGTATGCCGAGTGCTGCTTCCTCAAGGCGGAGGCCCGGCTGAGAGGCTGGGGTGAGTCGTCGGGGAAAACGGCCGAGGATTATTATTACGAAGGAATCCGCGGATCGATGACTCACTATGGCATTACGGGCGAGGCGGTGGATACGTATTTGGCAACTCCCGGCATTGCATGGGGGACCGCTACGAAAACCGTCGATGATGCCGGACAGGATATCTCCACCCAGTTTATGGACTGGCTGCAGATCTGCAACAGCATTGTCGGACAGAACGATTTCCTCCATCAGATCATCATGCAGCATTGGCTGGCGCTTCCCAACCAGGGAGTCGACGCCTGGACGCTGCTGCGTCGTACGCAGGTGCTGCAGTTCGAGCCCTGCTTCTCGGGATACGAGGGCTATTACAAATATATGCCGTATCGGTTGAAATACCCCACCTCGGAGGTTCAGTACAATACGGCCGAGTGTGAAAAGGCCTGCTCGGAGTACCTTGTTCCGCGAGGCAGCTTTTCGGGGAACGACATGTACGTAAAACTTTGGTGGGCACTTCCGAACGTGAAGAATCCCGCAATTCCCAATGAGACTCCTTATCTGTAGATTCATAATACCATGACAGTCATGAACAAACAAAAGAATATGCTGTGGATCCTGGCCTCCGTGGCCACGGTGCTGTTTTCCTGCAACAAAGACGAATATCTGCCGCCCGACTGGAACTACGATATTCCTCAGACCGAGTTGCGGACACAAACGCAGGTCGGGGCGTTCTACAGCAACAAGACCGATCAGACGTGGGCCTCGGCGCAGGGGTATACTCCGGAGCTGAATCTCATCTACGAGCAGGGCGAGGTTGTCGGCGAGGAGGTCTACACCTCGACACAGGACGGGATCCTTACCCGACAGTGCGAATGGGCCGATGAGGCCGGAATCGATTTCTTCGTCATCGACTGGAACGGCGGGACATCGGAGCAGGGACTCGTCTCGGCCTTCGAGTACTACCGGACGGACGCCACGAAGGTGAAGCTGGTGCTCAACTACAACTTTTCCCATCTTCATCTTACGAGTCTCTCGGGAGAAGGTGCCGATTTCGATGCCGTGGTATCCGATTTCAAGACTCTTTACGCGAGCCTGTTCTCCAAGGAGTACTATTATCGGATGCCGGATGGCCGGCCGATCATCATTCTGCCGGGAAATTACTCTTCGGTCTACGACTATTCGACCTTCATCCCGGCATTCCGTCAGGCCATGGCGGATTATACCGCAGCGTTGCAGCAGGAGGATCCGTCCGTGGATGACCATGTGCTGGACTTCTATATCGTGGGCGAGAATACGACCAACTGGGTCGCTCCGCAGATCAATGCGGAGGCCGCCCGCTGGCTCAATGCCAATTATGTGAGGAAGTGGTATCCCGAGACCTATTACGAACGGTGGTACTGTTTCTATTCGTTCACCGACATGGCCTGGCAGAACTGGGCATCCTATGCTAAGAGCTGGGGCAACGATTTCGTACCGTGCATCTATCCCGAATATTACACGACTGAAAAGGGGGCGCGGTCCATTGAGCGCAGCGTGGACAATTATGTCGATTTCTGCAACGTGGCCAAGCGGAACATGGGAGAGCAGGCGATTATTCTGATCGACTCCTGGAATGACTTCACATGCGATACGGCACTCGAACCGACCGTCGAGTACGGGACTCAATACCTTGAAATTACCCGGAGCCAGCTGAAGATGCCGTAGCCGGGAGGGCAACTCTTTGACGGGGCATTCCGGCGAATGCCCCGTTTTTTTGTTTCAATTATTATTGTTATCTTTATGATGACAAGAAGTCTAAAAATGGGATGTTGCCCTTATGAGATTGTTCGTTTTTGTTGCTATTTTGTTCATTGAGACCGTCGCTTGGGGAAGATCGTGCGGAGCGGAGGTCGAGAAAGGTCTGGCATTCCATTCCTACGAGGTGCCGCCGAATTCACGGACCTCGCTCGTTATTCCGGCCGAAGAGGAGTCCCGGATTAAATTTTCCAGATTTTTCACACTCGAGTTTGACCTGAAGATCAATGTCGAGAAGGAGTGTTTCGGTTATGTTTGCCGTATTGTCGTTGATGACCGGCATCCGATCGATCTGATTCTGAGCAATCCCGTCAGTGGCCTTCCCTATCTGGGCATTACGACCTCGTCACACGGGATAGCTCCTCTGACGCTCGATTCCGGGGGCGCGCTGGACCAGTGGAACCGGATCAGCATCGATCTTGTCGCTGACGGAGAGAATCTGTCGGTGCGGGCCAACAATGCCCCGATATGCGAATTCGCCGCTGCCGGCAAGACTCATACGGCCAGGGTTCTGTTCGGGGCCAACACCTGCGGAGTCTATGCCACGTCGGACGTGGCACCGATGGTGCTTCGCGACATTGCACTCTCGCTGCAGGAACATAAGCAGGTCGACTATTTCTGGGAACTCGGATACGGAGACGACCTGTCGGATACGGGGCCGGCCGGCACATTGACCGTTGGGGTAACGAATCCCGAATGGCTGGTCGAGAGACATTGCCACTGGCAGAAACTTCACGAGACGGTCTATGATTCGAAGGTCTTTCCCGTACTCGATGCACCGCGGGCGCGCGTGCTTTTTGTCTCGTCAAAGCGTGTAGATGTCTTTGGCCTGCGGGACTGGAAGATTCAGGAGTATCCGTTCTCCGAGGATATCAGCGAGAATCTCATCACCAATGATTTCCTTGTCCTGCCCGACGGGCGGTTGATCTATTATGATTTCGAATCCCGGAATCCCGTTGTAAACGCATTCGATTTCGACCACAGCCGCTGGCAGCGGCCGATACACCGCACGACACATTCGAAATATCTGCATCACAATGTATTCTATAATCCGGCGGATTCGTCCGTCGTCCAGCTCTTCGGCTACGGATTCCATCGTTATCTGAATGAGATGGTCCGTTGGAGCCTCGGGTCCGATACGGTATCTCGGGCCGGGTTGGATGATATCGCTCCGCGCTACCTGAGTGCTGTGGGATTGACCGACAGCGTGGCGTACATCTACGGAGGAAAAGGAAACAGCGAGGGCATTCAGGAGTTCGGGACGGCGATTTATAACGACCTGTACCGACTTGATCTGAAGGATTATTCGGTACGTAAACTTTGGGAGAGGACTCCTGTGTCCGAAGTGACCTCCGATCTGGATGTGGCTGCCTCGAACCTTGTCATCTCGGAAGACGGGGAAAGTTTCATTGCGCTGTTTTATTCGCCCAACAGCTATAATGCCCATCTGCAGTTGACGGAGTGCAGCCTTGCCGACGGCGAGCGTCGGGTATTGGCCGATTCGATTCCGTATAATTTTATCGATGTGGATTCGGAGGCCGGCCTGTTGTTCGATCCCGAGAGCCGGTCCTATTATGCCGTGGTGGTGGAGAAGGACCCCGAAGGTGGCTATCTGACCCGGATCTATTCCATCCTGAGTCCTGTGCTCAATCTTGCGGAAGAGCATCCGCAAACCCGTATGAAGGGATGGTGGTGGTATCTCCTTTCGGGTTTGTTGGCCGGCTGTGGGGCGGGTTTCGTCCTGTATGGGATCCGCCGTCGGCGCCGTCGCCGCTCCGAGGTATCTTTGCCCCAGAATAATCTCCCGCAGTCGCCCGAGCCGGAGGAACACAAGGATCCGGGAATCTATTTGATGGGCGGATTCCGCGTGATCGATGCGAAGGGTGAGGATATAACATCCAATTTTACCCCCGTCATGCGCCAGCTGTTGGTTCTGATCATTCTTCATACCGACAAGCAGAGCGGGGGAATCTCCAATGTCGAGCTGAAAGAGGCTCTGTGGTCGGACAAGTCCGAGGAGAGTTATTACAACAACCGGGGCGTGAATATCCGCAAACTCCGCAAGTGGCTGGAGGAGATCGGCGAGCTCGGAATTGTCTCGACGGATAGCTGCTGGCGGCTGTCCGGGGATGTGCTTCTCTGTGACTATATTCGATACAACCGGTATCTGGACAGTGTGGATGTCCGATCCATCGGGCCCGGGGATCTGCAGACTTTGATACGGATCGCACACAGCGGGACCCTGCTGCCCGACATGCGGTCCGAATGGTGTGACCGTTTCAAGGCCAGCTATACGGATAAGATTATCGTGTTGCTGGGACGCATCCGCGATGATCGGGAGATGCATCTCTCTGCGGATCTGCGGATCCAGCTTGCCGACGCGATTCTGCTGTTCGACTCGCTTGACGAGGACTCGATCCGTGTGAAGTGCCAGGCGCTGATCCAGCAGAAGCGTCACGGAATAGCTGAAAATGTTTTCAATCTCTTCACGCAGGAGTACAAACGGCTGATGGGTGAGGATTTCCGGTGCAGCTTCGATCGCTTCATCAAGGATCGGCAATAGACGCCTGCCAGTGTCAAAAGGCCTGCCCTCCGTTCTCCGGAGGGCAGGCCTTTCCTGTTGTCGGCGGGCCGCGAAGCCTATTTCTTGTTTACCAGAAGGTCGTAAATCTTGTTGCTGACATCGCTGTTTTCCTGAACGCCCATGAATCGTTGGGATTCGGGTCCGTAGGCAAACAGAGGAACCGGAATGGCCGTGTGCCCGCGGGAGACGAAGATTCCCTTCATTCGGCCCGTTTCGGGATTGCCGTCCCGTAGTGAAAGCGCTCCGGTTTCATGATCGGCGCTGATAATGACCAGCGTGTGTCCGTCCTTTTCGGCGAAGCGCAGGGCGGCCTCTACCGCCTTGTCGAAGTCCAGCACCTCGCGGACAACTGCCGGATAGTCGTTGTCGTGGGCGCTTTTGTCGATGCGCGCACCCTCGACCATCAGAAAGAACCCTTTGCCCTTGGCGGCCTTCGAGGAGAGGTAGTCGAGCGCAAAGGCCGTGGTTGCCGGCAGGAAGTCTCCGCGGTTCTTGTTCACGGATGCGGTTTTGGCCTTCGGCGGCAGATATCCGAGACGCCGGGCGTGTGCGACTTCCGGTTCGGAGAGATCGCTGACGATCGTGAACTTCTTGCTGATGGCATCACGCGTTTCGTACTCCTGGTCTTCGAACGATTCGGCGCACCCTCCGGCAAAGAACGTGAGCTTCGAGGAGCCGAGGTCCGCCCAGATCTCGGCAGACATGTGGCGGTCGGGCTGATGGGCAAAGAATGCTGCCGGAGTGGCTCCGTCCATATAGTCGGTCGTGATGATGCCGGAGATGATTCCCTTCTTGTCGAGTTTTTCCGGAAGATTCATAAGCGGTTTGTCGTTGACATCGACGCCGATTGCGGCGGTGTGGGTCTTCTCTCCCGTGGCATAGGCCGTTCCCGAAGCTGCGGAGTCGGTCGTGAAGCTTCCTTTGGGACAGGTGCGCACCCACCCGCAGGTCTTGAGGTTCGTCATCGTAAGCTCGCCTCCGTTTGCATACATGGCCGTAGCGATGTGTGCCATTCCCATGCCGTCACCGATCATCAGAATGATGTTGAGGGGCGCTTTGTCCTCGCCGTCCGTCTTGAATGTCGGCATGTAGGAGCCCTGGGGTTCGACATCCTTGATTTCGCCCTTGACAAGCTCCTGGGCCTGGGAGCCCCATCCCCAAAGGATGAGCAGTAAGATTATACCGAATTTTTTCATGGTTTTGAAGGTTTGTAATCGGGGGGAATAGTTGTTTTTTGTCTCTTTTACGCTGTCGTTATTTCTGGTTCAATATTGCGCTGAGGTCGACAACGTCATACGGCTCCTCGCCGAAAGCCGCATAGTATTCGAGTGTCAGGTTGTCGGTTCGGGGATCGATCGTCAGCACTCCGTAGCCGGGGAGATCCGCCTGTTTGAAATATTTGATGTGCGGAGTCTCTTCTTTAAGCCAGGCGCATCGTTGCTCGAGGGTCTCGGGCTCCCACGAAGGATTGTCGAGCGCCAGCGACTCTCCGTATTGTGTGATCACGTTGCGGGGCTGGAGAAGCGTGCTGTCGCGTACGACGCTGTTGACCATGATCTGAAGAATGGGGCCGTCGGGGGTGTCTCTGCGGACCAGCGAGTAGAGATGCATGTGGGCGCACAGTACGATGGCCCGATGTCCGGCGATGATGTGCAGAAGGCGCTCTCTTTGCTCGGGGGTCCGGCGGAAAAGGTGCCAGCAGCGTTCATTGATCGGAATGACCGGTTCGTGGACCATCACGAACTTGTACCGGGCATCCGAAGCGGAGAGTTGCTGTTCGAGCCGATCCAGTTTATGCTTGTTGTCGGACTCTTCCCAGGGGTCGAAGCAGACGAAGAGCATGTCGCCGATTTCGGTCGAGTAGTTTGCCGATTCGAGCCGCTCGTGTCCGGAGAGACGCGCCATGTTCGGCAGATAAATCTCGTTGAAGGCCTCGCGGGCTCCGGGTCCCGTGATGTCGTGATTCCCTTTGGCGATGATGACCGGTACCTCGAATCCGATGGAGTCGACCGCGGCAAAGACGCTGTGGGCCATCTGTCGGGCGAGTTCGGGCGTTCCGGCGAGACCTTCGGAGATGTCGCCCATCTGCAGTACCGCCGAGAAGGGCGCGGACTTTGTCCTTTGGGCCAGCCGCTCGCTGAAGCGGTCCCAGAATTTAGCCGTAAAAACACTGTACTCGGTGGTGACCTGTCGCAGATCGTCTTTTGTGGTGGCCAGCCACCCGAGGTCATGATTCTCCAGCAGATCGTAATGGATGTCTCCGAGGAGCAGAAGGCGGTTTCGATTATCCTGCTCCTTGTGGCAGGCGGTCATCGTCAGGAGGACGGTGAGCAGAAACAGGGCTCTTTTCATGTTGCGTGCGGTTTAAAGGTTCATTTTGAATGATGGCGGAGGGCAGGCCGTAGCCCACTGCTTGTTCGGACGCGGCCCCATCTCCAGTTCGAGGAGTCCGTTGCTCATGAGTTCTTCGTGGGTGAACCAGCATCGGTCGAGCGGTTCTCCGTTCAAACGGGCGGACTGGATGTATTTGTTCTCCGGCAGATAGTGACGGCACACGATGCGGAACGTATTGCCATGGCCGAGATCTACGGTGACCTCCTCGAACACGGGCGATCCGATGACATATATCGGCAGTCCCGGCGTTACGGGGTAGAATCCCATCATGGAGAATACGACGAATGCCGACATCCCGCCACCATCCTCATCCCCCGGGACGCCCATCAGGTCGTTGCGGAACCATTCGTTGAGCAGGGTCCGGATTCTTTTCTGCGTTTTCCAGGGGGCTCCGGCATAGTTGTAGAGATAGGGGATGTGGAGGCATGGCTCGTTGGCCATTGAGAACTGTCCTACATTGCCGGTATGATCGGGCAGTTGGGAGTAGAACTCGTATTTGCTGCTGCCCAACGGCGTGTCGAACATGCGGTCGAGTTCCTCCGTGAATTTTTCGCTTCCGCCGGTCATTTTGATCAGATCCGCGATGTTGTGGGGTACGTCCCAGCGGTAGATCCATCCGTTGTTCTCTCCGTATGCCTCCCGGGCTCCCTGACCGCCCGAACGTACATAGTCGAACGGCTCGATAAACCTTCCGTCGGCATCCTTGGGATGGAAGAAGCCCGTTTCGGGATTGAAAATATTCCGATAGTTGTAACTGTCCTTCAGAAACCGCTTGTAGTCCTTTGCCTGCCCCAGTTCGTCGGCGATCTGTGCCAGGCACCACTCGTCGTATGCGGTTCCGAGGGTTACGGCGACGGGTTGTCTTTTCTCAAGAGGATGTACCTCGGGACAGGTCTCATCCTCGCCCGGGTGCAGTGCCGGGATGTATCCGTGCTGCCAGTAAAAATCGGTCAGCGCGCCGCGTCTCACTCCCGACCAGGGTGCCAGCGTCTTCTCCGTAATGGCCCCCTTGCAGTATTTGTAGGCCTGATGCAGGTCGAATCCGTGGAGTCCCTTTTTCCAGGCGTCGGCAATGATGGCAACGCCGTGATTGGAGTTCATGCGCCGGCTGTCTCCCGTGACCTCGGGAAAGGTCGGCATCCATTGGTCCGTCATTTGCGCGGACATCCGCAGGTACGATCGTATCATGTCGGTCTCCATCTCGGGTTCGATCAGGATGCGCAGCGGATGAGCGGCCCGGTAGGTGTCCCATACCCAGTCGTCGGTGTAGAATCGCGTGCTGTCCGTATGTATGCTGTGGTCGAAGGCGCTGTAATAGCGGTTGCCTTCCGAGATGCAGACCATTCGCTCGTAGGTGCGGTACAGGGAGGTGTAAAATACGGTTTTCGCGTCATTGTCGGCTCCCCGGACCTTGATTTTCGATAACTTGTCGTTCCAGATGTCTCTTCCTTGGCGGAGAATCCGGTCGATGTCGTAGTCGGCAATCTCCTTGTCGAGATTGGCAGCCGCCTGCTCCTCGTCAATGAACGAAATGCCGTAGCGTATGCCGATGTGCTTCGTCCCCGGCTCGAAATACAGAACGACGTATTCACCCTTCCCTTGAGAGAAGTGCTCCGCCTCCCGAACTTTGGCCGACGTCTCCGCATGGAGACAGATCCGGGTTTGGCCATCGATGTCCTGCCACCCGCGGATGGCTCCCTGCTCATAGCGCAGCTCTCCGGAGTCGGTGTTGAAGACCAGGAACGGTGCCTCGGTCGATCGGAATGTCATGTCGTAGATTCCCGAATGCCAGGATGGGGCGAAGCGAACGTCGACATCCTCCTCTTCGAACTGTACGGAGTAGGAGTAGGGAGTTATCTTTTCATTGTCGTAATGATACCAGCTGCAGGGGCGGATTACATCTCCGGATTTCCCGAACGACAGATTGAACGCCGATTTTCCCCGATGGCTCGTAACGGCGATCGGCAGCCCCTTCACGCGGTCGGATGTATAGTCGGCGCGTTCGGGGTAGACTCTCAGCATCCCGTTGGGCAGATGCACGGTAGGGTAGGTCGGAACGAGCAGATGGCTGATGTTGCCCATGTAGGGATTGACATAATCGACGGGCTCGGGGTCGTTGCTGCAGCCGGCGGTCAGAACGGCGGCAAGGCTGTATAGAAAGAGAAGCTGTTTGGTCATAGGTAGTGTGTTGTCGGTTTATTCGGTTTTGCGGGTTGGCATGTCGGAGGACAACGGGATTTCATGACGGAGGGCTTTTGCCGCCATGCCTGCCAGCCACAGATAGCGGTCGGACTCGCATCCTTCGTAGCTGAGGAACGGACTCGCTCCGACCGGCACGTCGTTGGCGCATTTGAAGAATGCCGTGCCCTCGTCCATCTCGTCGAACATGGCCAGGTAGAGCGTTCGGGCGCCCTGGGAGATCGCTCCGTATACCTGCTGCCAGAAGAATGAGCCGTGCAGCCGGGGGATCTGGTTCAGCGGTGCGGCCACGCCGTTGCGCAGATTGTACCAGCTGAAGCCCGGGAAAAGAACCGGCATATACCCGATGTCGTGTTCTTGACACCATGCGATGTCATCGCCGATGATTCCCTGGAACCGCGGGTAGCTTTGGGCGTTGAACCGGCCCACGAACCACGGCATGACGATGTCTGACTTGGCGATCACTTTCATCAGCCGGTCGTCGGAGACCGTATCCATCGACAGCGTGCGCCAGTGGGCGGGAACGCCCAGCAGGATCGCACATCCCATACCGCGCAGCGTATCGACGATGCGCTCCACTTCGTCAAACCCGTATTCTCGGCCGTCGTTGAATCCTACGCCCCAGATGGCTACCAGCGGGCGTCCCTTGTAGTGCAGGTATTGGTTGGGTTTTTGTGAGGTGATCCTTTCCTGCTGCATCAGTTCCCGCCAGTCATCGATGAGCAGGTCGGCTTCGGATGCATGCATGCCCGAAAGGTCGTACATCACGCAAAGGGCCCTGTCGTATTGCTGGGCAGCCTTGAGGGCGTTCTTCAAAATATGGTCGCAGTTCGCTTTTCCCTTCGGCGACCGGATTGAGGCGATGAAACGCTGCATGAAGGCTCCGTCAATGCCGTAATCGTGCATCCAGCGGAAATGCAGAAACGTCGTCGACCGGTCGTAGGAGCTGAACACGCGGGCGGTGGATCCGTCGCTGAGCCGGAAGTCGGTGGGATATGTTTTTTCATATTCCGAGACCTCGGGCCACAGATCGATCGTGCAACTTCCGGGTTCGAAGCGATGCTCCTTTTCGTAGTGTTTCCAATGCAGGCCGGCTCCGTCTCCTTCGGCATTGAACCATCCCTGGTAACCCGTCATAACCAGTCCGTCGATCTCCGGGTAGCGGGGCTCCTGGGCGTTGCCTTCGAGAAGCGTGCCCGACAGAATCCCGATTATCAGCAGTCGTGTGTACGTGCAAATGTTCATGAGGCGTTGTTTTTGAAACAAATTTATGCGGCGACTCTTAATAATTCATTAATTGGGATATTAATCTGGAGATAAAAGTTATCTTTGCTCACGAGAAATCCTCCTGCGAATGAAATGCCTTTATATTTTATTGGTGTCCGTGCTGTGCGCGTTGTCACCTCGAGCGTTTGCGCAGCCGCCCCGTCTGGCCGACACGCTCGCTCCGGGAACTCCATTTTTCTTTGTCCAGATCAGCGATCCTCAGCTCGGATTCCGCGAGGAGGGAGGTGTTGCGGAGGGCGAACGGTTGTTGAGGGAGACCGTAGCGGCCATCAATCTGCTGTGCCCCTCGTTTGTCATCGTGACCGGCGACATGGTGAACAATCCGGACGACGAGGCGCAGTTTGCGGCATACCGGCGTTTGATCGACTCCATTCGGCCGGATGTCCCCGTTTTCCATCTACCCGGGAACCATGACATGGGCAAGTTCTCGGAATCGCGTCTTCGGGATTATTTGGCTCGCTACGGTTACGACCGGTTTTCCTTCCGCTTTGGCGGGTGTGCCTTCCTGGGTATCGACAGCTGCCCGATCAAGGATGGCGTATCTGCGGCCGAGGAGTCCCAGTACGACTGGCTTTGCGCGCAGCTGGAGGCGGCGAAAGAGTGCCGGGAGCGGATTCTGTTCCTGCACTGCCCGATTATCCTGACGGAGCGTCATGAACCGGAGACGTATTCGAATTTCCCGGAGCCGATGCGGCGTCGGTATATCTCCCTGTTGAAAAGGTATGCCGTAAGATATGTCTTTGCCGGACATCTGCACAATACGGCGCAGGCCGAGACCGAAGGGATAAGAATGATCACCTGCGGACCATCGGGCCGACCTCTTGGGACGGGTTATTCGGGAATGAATATCATTACGGTGACCGCCGATACGATCGACGTGCAGTATGTCCGGCCTTCGGAGGCCCGGCGTCCCTTTCTGCCCGGAGACCCCGATGTGCGGTAGAACGACCTCCGAGGCTTGTCATGTGCCGGCCCGGAGCAAAAACACAAAGGCTGCCATGTGGCAGCCTTTTGCGGTGGGCCCAGAGGGGCATGATCCCACGACCTTCGGATTATGAGTCCGCTGCTCTGACCAACTGAGCTATGGGCCCTCGTAAATCTCCGCCTGCGCGGGGATTTGCGTGGCGCAAAGATAGAAAAACTATCCGGATTGCGCAACCCCGCGTCGGCCCGGGAGGTGAAAAATTTTGCCCCGGGGCTTGTTTGTTGAGAATTAATTCGTACCTTTGTCCCGCTTAAGCACAGAATCTTTAACAAAAACAGCGAAATGAAAAAGGGTATTCATCCGGAAAATTATCGTTTGGTGGCGTTCAAGGACATGTCCAACGACCACGTGTTTTTGTGCCGGTCCGCCGTTTCGACAAAAGAGACCATCGAAGTGAACGGCGAA
>CALUMQ010000031.1 GCA_944321765.1 uncultured Alistipes sp. | reverse complement strand
TCGGCGACAAGGTCGAGTTCGAAGGCCATATGCTCGAAGTGACGCTGGCTCCGGGACTGCTCTCGCGCAACTACGACGGTCTTCAGAACGACCTCGAGAAGATGGACGGTCTGTTCATCGCCCGCGGATCGATCACCGACCCGCTCGACTTCGACGCGCAGTGGGACTTCACGCCCCTGGCCAAGGCCGGCGACAAGGTCTCGGCCGCCTCGTGGCTCGGTGAGGTCAAGGAGCAGTGGGTGAGCCACAAGATCATGGTTCCCTTCACGATGACCGACACCTATACGGTCAAGAGCGTCGCCCAGGCCGGAAAGTACAAGGTGACCGACACGGTGGCCGTGGTGACCGATGCCGAAGGGAAGGATCACGCCATCACGATGGTGCAGAAGTGGCCGGTGAAGCAGGCCATCCGCAGCTATGCGGAGAAACCGCGTCCGTCGCGCGTCATGGAGACGGGCGTGCGGGCCATCGACACCTTCAACCCGATGGCCGAGGGCGGTACGGGCTTCATCCCCGGGCCGTTCGGCGCCGGCAAGACGGTGCTGCAGCACTCCATTTCGAAACAGGCCGATGCCGACGTGATCATCATGGTGGCGTGCGGCGAGCGTGCCAACGAGGTGGTGGAGATCTTCAAGGAGTTCCCGGAGCTGGTCGACCCCCGCACGGGCCACAAGCTCATGGAGCGTACGATCATCATCTGCAACACGTCGAACATGCCCGTTGCGGCGCGTGAGGCGTCGGTCTACACGGGTATGACCATCGGCGAGTACTACCGCTCGATGGGTCTCAAGGTGCTGGTAATGGCCGACTCGACGTCGCGCTGGGCCCAGGCTCTTCGCGAGATGTCGAACCGTCTGGAGGAGCTTCCGGGTCAGGACGCCTTCCCGATGGACCTCTCGGCCATCATCTCGAACTTCTACTCCCGCGCCGGACTGGTGAAGCTCTACAACGGACAGACGGGTTCGGTCACCTTCCTCGGAACGGTGTCGCCGGCGGGCGGTAACCTCAAGGAGCCGGTGACCGAGTCGACGAAGAAGGCCGCGCGCTGCTTCTACGCCCTTTCGCAGGGACGTGCCGATTCGAAGCGCTACCCGGCCATCGACCCGCTGGAGTCCTACTCGAAATACCTCGAATACCCCGAGATCCGCGAATACCTCGACGGACACATCGGTCAGAACTGGGTCGATCAGGTCTACGCGGGCAAGACGATCGTGCAGCGCGGCAAGGAGGCCAACGACCAGATCAACATTCTGGGTGACGACGGTGTGCCGGTAGAGTACCACGAACGTTTCTGGAAGTCGGAGCTGCTCGACTACGTGATCCTGCAGCAGGACGCCTTCGACGCCATCGACGCCAACTGCCCGATCGAGCGTCAGAAGATGATGTACGAAATGGTGCTGGAGATCTGCCGCCGCGACTTCGCCTTCGGTGACTTCGAGGAGTGCTCGCAGTTCTTCAAGGGACTGATCAACCTCTTCCGTCAGATGAACTATTCGGAGTGGAAATCCGCGAAATTCGAGGATTACCGCCGTCAGATCGAGGAGTATGTGAGTGAAAAAACCAAATAAGCCATGACAACACGAGCCTTTCAGAAGATATACACCAAGATTGACAACATCACCAAGGCGACCGTGACGCTGCGTGCCACGGGTGTCGGCAACGACGAGCTGGCCACCGTGGGCGGCAAGCTTGCCCAGGTGGTGAAGATTATGGGCGAGAACGTTACGCTGCAGGTTTTCGCCGGTACCGAAGGCCTTTCGACCAACTCGGAGGTCGTCTTCCACGGCGAGCCCCCGAAGCTGCGCGTCTCGGACGCCCTGGCCGGCCGCTTCTTCAACGCCTATGGCGAACCGCTCGAGGGCGGAGAGATCGTCGAGGGCGAGGAGCGAGAGATCGGCGGCCCGACGGTGAACCCCTTCAAGCGACTGCAGCCCTCGGAGCTCATCGCCACGGGTATCGCCGGTATCGACCTCAACAACACGATCGTGACGGGTCAGAAGATCCCCTTCTTCGCCGACCCCGACCAGCCCTACAACGCCGTGATGGCCAACGTGGCGCTGCGCGCCAAGGCCGACAAGATCATCCTCGGCGGCATGGGTCTGACGAACGACGACTTCCTCTACTTCAAGTCGGTCTTCGAGAACGCCGGAGCGCTGGACCGTATCGTGTCGTTCGTCAACACGACGGAGAATCCTCCCGTGGAGCGACTGCTGGTTCCGGACATGGCGCTGACGGCCGCCGAATACTTCGCCGTGGACAAGGGCGAGAAGGTGCTGGTGCTGCTCACCGACATGACGCTCTACGCCGATGCCCTGGCCATCGTGTCGAACCGTATGGACCAGATCCCCTCGAAGGACTCCATGCCCGGATCGCTCTATTCGGACCTGGCGAAGATCTACGAGAAGGCCGTGCAGCTTCCGAACGGCGGCTCGATCACGATCATCGCCGTGACGACGCTCTCGGGCGGCGACATCACGCACGCCGTGCCCGACAACACGGGATACATCACCGAGGGACAGTTGTTCCTGCGTAACGACTCCGATACGGGCAAGGTCATCGTCGACCCGTTCCGTTCGCTGTCGCGTCTGAAGCAGCTGGTCATCGGCAAGAAGACCCGCGAAGACCATCCGCAGGTGATGAACGCCTGCGTGCGTCTGTATGCGGATGCCGCGAACGCCAAGACGAAGCTCGAGAACGGTTTCGACCTCTCGGACTACGACGAGCGTGCGCTGAAGTTCGCCCATGACTATTCGGAAAAACTCCTGGCCATCGACGTCAACATCGGCATCACCGAGATGCTCGACACGGCGTGGACGCTCTTTGCGAAGTACTTCTCGAAAGAGGAGGTGGCCATCAAGGAGGAGCTCATCAAGAAATATTGGAAGGAGGCGTAAAGCACGATGGCCATCAAGTTTCAATACAACAAGACTTCGCTCGGCGAACTCGGCAAGCAGCTGAAGATGCGTCAGAAGGCGCTCCCTACGATCAAGAGTAAGGAGTCGGCGCTGCGCTCGGAGGTGAAGAAGGCCAAGGACGCGGCCCAGGAGTACCGGCGGCAGTTGGACGCCCTGAAGGGGGAGTACGACTACATGGTACAGCTGTGGGGCGAGTTCGACAGCGGCCTGCTGCGCATTGCCGACGTTGAGCTGACGATCCAGAAGATCGCCGGAGTGCGCACGCCGGTGCTGAAGCAGGTTGTCTTCGACGAGAAGCCCTACGACCTCTTCTCGGCGCCGGTGTGGTATGCCGACGGTGTGGACATCCTCAAGCGGCTGGCGCGCCTGGGCCTCGATTACGAGGTCTGCAACCGGAAGATGGAGTTGCTGGACTTCGCCCGTCGCAAGACCACTCAGAAGGTGAACTTGTACGAAAAGGTGCAGATCCCCGGGTACGAGGACGCCATACGCAAGATCAAACGCTTCATGGAGGATGAGGAGAACCTTTCGAAATCCGCCCAGAAGATCGTGAAAACCAAACAACAACAGACTGGGGAGGGGGCCATGTTATGATAGCCAAGATGATTAAATACGACCTGGTGCTCTATGCGGCGCAGAGCGGCGATTTCGTCGAGAAGCTCCGCGAGCTGGGGCTGGTCGACATCACCACCACGGGCTGGGAGCCTTCGGAGGCGGACCGGCAGCTGTTGCTCGACATCGAGGGTTGCGCCAAGGCTGCGGAGTTCCTCAAGGCATTCCGCGCCGACGGACGTTGCGATGCCGCGGCTGCGCCGTTCGCCTCGGGCGAAGAGGCCTATGCCCATTATGCCGCCGCGCAGCAGCAGGCTGCGGCCCTGCGCGCGGAGATCGCCCGTCTGGAGAAGACGGCCGAGGAGCTGCGTCCGTGGGGGGCGTTCGACGTCGAACGCCTTCGCGAACTCGCCCGTCAGGGGGTCATCGTGCACTGCCTCTCGGCACAGCGCAGCATCTATGACAAGCACGTTGCCGAGTGGTCGGAGCGCTACACCCTTTCGGAGATCGACCGCAGCGACGCCACCGTATGGTTTGTCGTTGTCGCGGGTCCCGAGGAGGAGATCTCGCTCGACGCCCAGGAGCTGAAGACCCCGCAGATGGATATCCGCGAGGCCGAGCGGCAGATCGCTGCCGGGAAGGAGCGCCTGGCGGCTCTCGATGCGGAGTTCTCGCGCGTGGCGGCCACCGAGGCCGAGCTGGCGTCCTACGCCTGCACGCTGAAGGAGCGGCTGCAGGGCGTGCGTGTCGAAACCATGGCGCGGCGTGAGGCCGAAGGGTCGCTGCTGGTCATGGAGGGCTGGGCCGAGAAGGAGACCTCGGAGCGTGTCGACGCCCTGCTGGAGTCGTACCCCAACGTGGTGTGGATCAAGAGCGATCCGACGCCCGAGGACGATACGCCGGTGAAGCTGAAGAACAATCGCTTCGCACGGATCTTCGAGATGATCGGCGACCTCTATGCGCGTCCGAAATACGGCACGCTGGACCTGACGCCCTATTTCGCTCCGTTCTACATGCTCTTCTTCGGCATCTGTCTCAACGACGCCGGTTACGGACTGATCCTGCTGATCGCCGGACTCTTCATGCTGCGGAAGTTCCGCACGCCGGGCATGATGCGCCGCGCCTCGTGGTTCGCAACGCTCTGCGCCCTCTCGACGATCGTCTTCGGACTGATCTGCGGATCGTTCTTCGGTCTGAGCCTGGCGGAGTACTTCCCCTCGATCCCGTTCTTCGACTTCCAGGGCAAGTTCTTCATCCTCTCGCTGGTGATCGGCGTGGTGCAGATCCTCTTCGGCATGGCGCTCAACATCTGGACGACGACGCGCTGCTTCGGCATCTCGCAGGCATTCGGACAGTTGGGGTGGTTCATCATCCTCGTGTCGTGCATGCTGGCCGTGGCGCTGCCCATGGCGGGAATTACCATCCCGGGCTTCACCTCGGGGTCGGTAGCCTTCTACGTGGCGCTGGCGGTCGGAGGCGTGCTGCTGCTGTTGCTCAACAACCCGAAGCGCAATCCGCTCATTAACGTCGGCGCCGGACTGTGGGATCTCTACAACAACATCACCGGACTGCTGAGTGACGTGCTGTCGTACATCCGTCTGTTCGCCATCGGACTTTCGGGCGGTGTGCTGGCGCTGGTCTTCAACACCCTGGCCCAGGGATTCGTGCCCGAGGGTGCGAACATCGTCGTGCGGCTGCTCATCATGATCCCGATCCTGCTCGTCGGCCACGGCATCAACCTCTTCATGTCGACCATCTCGTCGTTCGTGCACCCGATGCGTCTTACGTTCGTGGAGTTCTTCAAGAATGCCGGATTCGAAATGGCCACGCGCTCGTTCGATCCGATCCGCAAACTGGATAATACAAACAAATAAATAACAATCAAAAAAACCTTTCAATCATTATGGAAACAACAACTGCATTGGTAATGGCTTACGTCGGCGTAGCGTTGATGGTGGGCCTGGCGGGTATTGCATCGTCCATCGGCACCGCCATCGCGGGCCAGGCTTCGGTCGGCGCCATGAAGAAGAACAGCGGAGCCTTCGGTAGCTACATGATTCTCTCGGCACTTCCGGGTTCGCAGGGCCTTTACGGATTCGTCTGCTTCTTCCTCGTGCAGGGCGGTCTGACCAATCCCACGATAACGCAGGGCGCCGCCATTCTGGGTGCCGGTATTCTGGTGGGTATCGTGAACCTGGCGTCGTCGATCTACCAGGCGAAGATCTGCGCCAACGGTATCGCCGCCATCGGAAACGGTCACGACGTGATGGGTAAGACGCTGATTCTTGCCGCCTTCCCGGAGCTGTACGCCATTCTTTCGGTGGCTGCCACGTTCCTTATCGCAACCCTCGACGGCGTGAACCTCTTCTAATCCCGTCGCAGGAGTGCAAAAAAAGACTCGTCCCTTTGGGGACGAGTCTTTTTTTGTGGGCTGGTTTCTGTGGGTCGGTCGTTTTTGCGCCATCATGACCGGCAGGCCCGGTGATTTTCATGCCGGGCCCGCAGGCTCAGCGCCCTTTGCGGCGGGATGAGGTGCGGACTTTGGGCGAGGGTCCGTGCGACGACCTGCGGGACGTGTCGTGCGACGCTCCGCGGCCGCGGCCCTGTCCGCGCTCGGAGCCCTCCCGGCGTGGCGTGACGCCCGGCAGCAGCAGCTCGAAATCGAGCTGGCGTTTCTGCAGGTCGGCGCGCTTCACGCGCACGCGCACGGCATCGCCCAGGGTCATGCGGCGTCCCGTCGAGCGGCCGATGATCTCGTAGAGCTGCTCGTCGAACTGGTAGAAGTCCCCTTCGATGTCCCTGAGGAACGACATGCCCTCGATGTGCGTCTCGTCCAGCTCGACGTAGACGCCCCACTCCGAGAGTCCCGAGATGTGTCCGTCGAACTCCTCGCCGATGTGGGCCTTCATGAACTCGACCATCTTGTACTTGATCGACGCGCGTTCGGCCTCGGCCGCCACGATCTCACGCTCCGAAGCGCGTTCGCAGAGCTCCTCGACCTGCGTCTTCTCGACCGATTTGCCGCCCGCAAGGTAGTGGGCCAGCAGCCGGTGGACCATCATGTCGGGGTAACGGCGTATCGGCGATGTGAAATGCGTGTAGTAGGGGAATGCCAGTCCGTAGTGGCCGATGTTGTCGGTCGAGTAGTAGGCCTTGGCCATCGACCGCACGGCCATCGTCGAGACGGCATTCTCCTCGGTCGATCCCTTGACCTGCTTGAGCAGCTTGTTCATCTCCTTGGCTACGGCACGCCCCTTCGAGGCCTTGAAGGCGTGTCCGAAGCGGAGGATGAACTGCCGGAATCGGTCGAGCTTCTCCTCGCTCGGAGCGTCGTGCACGCGGAAGACCATCGTGCGCGGAACGGCGCGCCCCTTTTCGTTGCGGCGGTGGGCGCAGAACTCCGCCACGCGGCGGTTGGCCAGCAGCATGAACTCCTCGATCATCTGGTTCGACTCCTTCTGCTCCTTGAAGTAGACGCCCAGGGGTTTGCCGTCCTTGTCGAGGCGGAACTTCATCTCTTCGCGTTCGAACGAGATGGCTCCGGCCTTGAAGCGTCGTCGGCGCATCTCCTGCGCCAGCCTGTTGAGCGTGAGGATCTCCTCGGCGAAGTCGCCGCGGCCCGTCTCGATCACCTCCTGCGCCTCGGCATAGGTGAAGCGGCGGTCGGAGTGGATCACCGTGCGGCCGAACCACTCGTCGAGGATGTCGAGATCCTCGTTGAGGGTGAAGACCGCCGAGAAGCAGAGACTCGTCTCGTTGGGACGCAGCGAGCAGAGTTCGTTCGAGAGCCGTTCGGGAAGCATCGGCACGGTGCGGTCCACGAGGTAGACCGACGTGCCGCGCTCGACGGCCTCGTCATCGAGCACCGAATGGGGCTTGACGTAGTGCGTGACGTCGGCAATATGTACGCCGATCTCCCAGACGCCGTCGCGGATGCGGCGCACCGAGAGGGCGTCGTCGAAATCCTTTGCGTCGGCCGGGTCGACGGTAAAGGTCGTGACACTCCGGAAGTCGCGTCTTGCGGCGATCTCCCGGGCCGTGATGCTGCCGTCGATGGCCTCCGCGGCCTGTTCGATCTCCGGCTCGAAGC
The DNA here is from genome assembly GCA_944321765.1 of uncultured Alistipes sp. GTDB lineage: Bacteria > Bacteroidota > Bacteroidia > Bacteroidales > Rikenellaceae > Alistipes. Next base: position 47,304 of record CALUMQ010000031.1, on the reverse strand, counting down.
GGTAGGGGAGTTCGAACTCCGCGAGAATCGCGTGCATCTCCGTGTCGTTGTTGCCGGCGATGCCGAGCCGCTCGACGAGCTCTCCGACGGGACTCTTGCTTCCGGGCTGCCAGTCGACGATGCGCACGACGACCTTCTCGCCGTCGTGCACGTCGGGATAGTCGCGCTTCGAGAGATAGATGTCCATCGGCATGCGGCGAGAGTCGGCGCGCACGAAGATCTGATGCGCCCCCACCTCGGCAATGCCCACATAGGGCTTGCGGTTGCGTTCGAGGATGCGCGTGACCTCGCCCTCCATCTGGCCGTTGCGGCCGCGGTGCGTCACCGAGACCTCCACACGGTCGCCGTTGAGGGCGTTCCCGGTGTTGCGGGGGTTGACGAAGATATCCTCTTCAAGCCCCTCGACCCGCACGTAGATGGCTCCCGACTGTGTCATGTCGGCAACGCCTTCGTAGCGGGGGCGGTGCTGCTGCGAAAGACGGTACTTCTCGCGCGAGCACTCTTCGATGATTCCCTCGTCGAAGAGGCGTCCGAGGATCTCGAACGTCTCGCGCCGCCCCTCCTTCGAGGCGCCTCCCGAGACCGAGGCCAGGTGCTTGAGCGTGAATTGCGTGTTGGGGAAATCCCGGAACATGTGGAGAATGATCTCCGCGCGGTTTGATTTCTGACCCTTCTGCGGGGTGCGATGTTGTCTCTTGTTCATGGGTTGTTCCGTTATTTTTCGAGTATCTGCAGCGCGAGGCTGTACATGAATCCGATGCCTGTTTCGATGGCCCGTTCGTCGGGGGCGAAGGTGGACGTATGGGTGCGTCCGGCGTCGGGCCCCACGCCCAGGCGGTAGAAGATCGACGGGTACTCCCTGCAGTAGAATCCGAAGTCCTCGGCCGTCGTGCGCAGGGGCAGCATCTCGATCTTCAGCTGCTGTTTCTTGGCAAGGGCCACGGCGCGTTTGACGAGCAGTTCGTCGTTCACCACGCACGGATATCCGTGGCTGATGGCCACCTCGGTCCTTACGCCGTGGCGTGCGTCAATGTCGGCGGCGATGATCTCGATGCGGCGGTGGATGATCTCCCGCTGACGTTCGTCGAACGTGCGCAGCGTCCCCTCCATGTAGACCTCGTCGGGGATGATGTTCGTGGCGCCCGCGGCCTCCACGCGGCCCACCGACAGCACACACTCCTCGCCGTTGAGGGCGATCAGGCGAGTCAGCAGCTCGGCTCCCGCCGCTACGGGATCCTTCAACTGCCGGCGCAGGGCTCCGTGGCCGCCCGATCCATGGATGCGGAAGCGGAGCTCGTCGCTCGAGGCCATGTACTTCCCGGCACGGAAGCCCAGGGTGCCGACCTCGAGCTGCGGCTCGACGTGCTCGCCGATGACGGCCCGGACGTCATACCCCTCGAAGGGCTTCTCGGCCAGCACGAGCGACGCTCCTCCGGGGTTGCACTCCTCGCCGGGCTGGAAGAGCGCCAGCACCGTGCCGTGGAAACTCTCCCGGGCGGCGGCCAGCCGCTGCACGACGCCGAACAGCACGGCTGCATGGACGTCGTGGCCGCAGGCGTGCATCACGCCCCGGTTCTGCGACCTCCAGGCGAAGTCGGTCTGCTCGATGATCGGCAGGGCGTCGATATCGGCGCGCAGCACTACGGCGCGGCGGTCGGTGTCGGGGGTTCCGGCACCCCGCAGGGTTGCCAGCACACCCGTTTCGGCCACCGTGCGGTGCTCGATGCCCAGCTCCGAGAGTTGCCGGGCGATGAATGCCGCCGTGTCGTGCTCGCGGAACGAGAGTTCGGGGTGCGCGTGCAGGTGGCGGCGGAAAGCGACGGGATCCATCATGATGATACTTTTTCAGAAGAGCGCCTTGACGATCTGTTGGATGTTCGTCGTGCGGCTCATGGTATAATAGTGCAGCACCGGCACGCCGGCCTGCATCAGTTCACGGCTCTGGGCAATGGCCCACTCGATGCCCACCTCGCGGACATGGTCCGGATGGGCCTTGGCTTCGCGGATGAGCTCTTCGGGGAGCTTCACGCTGAAGGTCTCGGGCAGCACTTCGAGGTGGCGCAGCGTCGAGATGGGCTTGATGCCCGGGATGATCGGCACCGTGATGCCGGCCTCGCGGCAGCGGCGCACGTAGTCGAAGTACTTCTGGTTGTCGAAGAACATCTGCGTGATGACGTATTCGGCTCCGGCGTCGATCTTGGCCTTGAGGTGCTCGATGTCCGAGGTGATGTCCCGGGCCTCGAAGTGCACCTCGGGGTAGCCGGCCACGCCGATCGAGAATTTCGAGTGGTGGCACTCCTCGACCTCTCCGTCGATAAAGCGTCCGTGGTTCATGTCGGCGATCTGCCGCACGAGGTCGACGGCGTGGGCGTGCCCCTGCGGATGGGGCATGAAGCGGCGTTCGTTCTGCGACTTGTCGCCGCGCAGCGCCAGGACGTTGTGCAGGTCGAGGAAGTCCATGTCGATGAGCGTATCCTCAATGTCGTACTTCGAGAGTCCTCCGCAGATCAGGTGCGGAACGACCTCCACGCCGTAGCGGTGCTGAATGGCCGCCGAGATGCCGACCGTTCCGGGACGCCGGCGCACGACGTGCCACTCGACGCTGCCGTCCTCACGCACGGTCTCCTTGATCCCCTCGCGGTGGAAGGTGATGTTGATGTAGGCCGGGTCGTAGGGCATCAGCGGCTCGACGGCGGCAAAGATCTTCTGGCTGCCGTCTCCCTTGAGCGGCGGGAGCAGCTCGAAGGCGAAGCGGGTGCGGTGCGACGCGATTGCCTCGTGGATGATATCGACTACGTTCATCTGTCTTTCAAAGGATGTTGTTGGGAATGAGCTTTTTGACCTGTTCGACCTCCAGGCCGCGGCGGCGGGCGTAGTCGAGCAGCTGTTTGGTGTCGATCGCCCCTACGGAGAAGTACTCGGCGTCGGCGAACATCAGTCCGCAGAGCGCCTCTCCGGGATCGATCATCCAGTTCTCCGTCAGGCGCATGCCGGTGGTCTTCTCCACGGCGAGCAGATCGAAGACCTCGCGTTTGAGCGAGTGGTCGGGCGAGGCGGGGTAGCCGAAGGCCATGCGGCGTCCGCGGTACTCGCCGCGGATGGTCTGTTCGGGGGTGAGCAGTTCGCCGGTCTCGTAGCCCCACATCTGGCGCCGCACGAAGGTGTGCACGCACTCGGCGAAGGCCTCCGTCAGCCGGTCGGCGAGCAGCTTCGCGAGGATGGCCGAATAGTCGTCGCCCGCGGCGCGGAATCCTTCGGTGAGTTTCTTCAGTCCGATGCCGGCCGTCAGGGCGAAGCATCCGATCCAGTCGCCCTGGGGGGCGATCCAGTCTGCCAGCGAGCAGTTCTTTTCGCCGCGCGTCTGGTTGCGCAGCATCGCCAGGCGCACCTCGCGCCCCTTGGAGTCGGTCACCCAGATGTCATCCTTCTCGCTCCGTGCGGGGAAGATCCCCACGGCGGCCTGGAGCGTCAGCAGCCGCTCGTCGCGCAGGCGGGCCAGCAGAGCCCGGGCGTCGTCCAGCAGTTTGCGGGCCTCTTCGCCCCGCTGCGGGTGGTCGAGGATCTCGGGGTAGCGCCCCTTGAGCCCCCAGGCCGGGAAGAAGAAGTTCCAGTCGATGTACCGCTCGGCATCCGCGATGTCGAAGTCGGGGAAGATCATGCGCCCCGCGTGGAGCGGTTTGACGGGCACATGGGACGCCGCGCCGCGCCGCGCCTTGCGCACCTCGACGATCGGAATCAGTTCGCGCGTCTGCTGTCGGCGTGTGTACTCGCTGCGCAGCCGCTCCTGCGTGTCGGCCACCTCGCGGGCGAATGCCTCGCGGTCGGGCCCCAGCAGGCGGGCGAGCAGCTGGCTGTTGCGGCTGGCGTTGGGCGAGTGGACCACCACGCCGCCGTAGAGCGGGGCGATCTTCACGGCCGTGTGCAGGTCGGAGGTCGTGGCACCGCCGACGATCACCGGAATCCGCAGTCCGCGGCGCTCCAGCTCCTCGCAGACATGGCCCATCTCGTCGAGCGACGGCGTGATGAGCCCGCTCAGGCAGATCGCCTGTGCGCCCCACGCCACGGCCTCGTCGACGATACGCTGCGCCTCGACCATCACTCCGAGGTCGCGCACCTCGTATCCGTTGCAGGCCATCACCACGGCGACGATGTTCTTGCCGATGTCGTGCACGTCGCCCTTCACGGTGGCGATCAGCACCTTCCCGGCGTTGTGCGACGTCTCGGCGGCTCCCTGTTCGATGTAGGGGGTCAGCACGGCCACGGCGCGCTTCATCACCCGGGCGGTCTTCACCACCTGCGGGAGGAACATCTTCCCCTCGCCGAAGAGCACGCCGACGCGCTCCATGGCGGGCATCAGCAGCCGGTCGATGACGGCCATCGGGCTGCCCAGCGTGCGGTAGCCTTCGAGGGCATCCTCCTCGATGTGGTCCGCCACACCCTTGAGCATGGCGTGGTTGATGCGCTCCTCAAGGCTTCCGCTGCGCCATGCATCGGGGGCCTGGGGCTCCGTCTGCGCCGTCTGCTGCACCCGGTGGGCATACTCCGTGAGGCGCTCGGCGGCGTCGGCCCGGCGGCAGAGGATCACATCCTCGACCCTTTCGAGCAGCTCGGGCTCGATCTCGCTGTAGACGCGCAGCATCTGCGGGTTGACGATGCCCATGTCCATTCCGGCGCGGATGGCGTGGTAGAGGAACGCCGAGTGCATCGCTTCGCGCACGGCGTTGTTGCCGCGGAACGAGAACGAAAGGTTCGAGACGCCGCCCGAAACCTTTGCGTAGGGCAGGTTCTCCTTGATCCAGCGCGTGGCGTCGATGAATGCCTTGGCATAGCCGTCATGCTCGGGCATGCCCGTGGCCACGGCCAGTATGTTGGGATCGAAGATGATATCTTCGGCCGGGAATCCGTTGTCGGTCAGCAGGCGGTAGGCGCGCCGGGCGATTTCGATCTTCCGCTCGCAGGTGTCGGCCTGTCCGCGTTCGTCGAAGAGCATCACCACGGCGGCGGCTCCGAAGCGGCGGATCTCGGCGGCATGCTGCAGGAAGGGCTCCTCGCCCTCCTTCAGGGAGATGGAGTTGACCACCGGCTTGCCCTGCGTCACCTCGAGCCCTGCACGGATGACCTCCCACTTCGACGAGTCGATCATCACCGGCACGCGGGCAATCTCGGGCTCCGCGGCCATCAGGTTGAGGAACGTGCGCATGGCCTCCACGCCGTCGATCATGCCGTCGTCCATGCAGACGTCGACGATCTGCGCCCCGGCTTCGACCTGCGCACGGGCCACCGTGAGGGCCTCCTCGTAGTTCCTTTCGCGGATCAGCCGGGCGAATTTCGCCGAACCCGCGACGTTCGTGCGTTCGCCGATGTTGATGAAGTTCGCCTCGGGGACCACACGCAGGGGCTCCAGCCCGGCCAGCACCGTTTCGTGACGCGGCACGGGGAGCGGCCGCGGGGCGAAGCCGTCGACGATCTTCGACAGTTCGAAGATGTGGGCGGGGGTTGTGCCGCAGCAGCCTCCCACGATGTTCACCAGTCCGCGGCGCATGTATTCGCCGACATCCTCGGCAAACATCGCCGGGGTTTCGTCGTAACCTCCCATGACGTTCGGAAGTCCGGCGTTCGGATGTGCCGAGATGCGGGTTCCGGCCACGGCTGCCAGGCGTTCGAGGTAGGGCAGCAGCTGCTTGGCTCCGTAGGCGCAGTTGAGACCCAGGGAGAGCAGCGGCAGGTGGCTCACCGAGGCGGCGAAGGCCTCGACGGTCTGTCCCGAGAGGGTGCGGCCGCTGGCATCGGCCAGCGTCCCCGAGACCATCACGGGAATGCACCGCCCGAGCTCCGTGCAGAGCCGGTCGATGGCATAGAGGGCTGCCTTGGCGTTGAGCGTGTCGAAGACCGTCTCGACGAGCAGGATGTCGACTCCTCCGTCGACGAGTCCCCGCGCCTGGTCCGTGTAGGCGTCGACCAGCTGGCGGAAGGTTACCTCGCGGGCCGCGGGGTTTGCCACGTCGGCCGACATCGAGGCCGTGCGGTTCGTCGGACCCATCGACCCGGCCACGAAACGCGGCTTCTGCGGGTTGCGGGCCGTGAAGGCGTCGGCAGCCTCGCGTGCCGTTTCGGCCGCGGCGCGCGAAATCTCGTAGGCCAGCGTTTCGAGCCCGTAGTCTGCCAGCGAGACGGCATTGGCATTGAACGAGTCGGTTTCGATGATGTCCGCCCCGGCCTGCAGGTACTTTTCGTGGATCTCGCGCACCACGTCGGGACGCGTCACGGCAAGCAGGTCGTTGCAGCCCTTGAGCTGCACCGTCCAGTCGCGGAACCGCTCGCCGCGGAAATCCTCCTCCGCAAGGCCGTAGCCCTGCACCATGGTGCCGAAGCCTCCGTCGAGCAGCAGGATGCGGCGGTCGAGCGCCCCTTCGAGCGTCGTTTGTCGTATGTCGGTTTTCGGAAGTGTCATTGTTCGATGAGTTCGATTTCAAAGAGTTTGCTCCAGTTCTTGCCCGTGACGAAGAGGCGCCGGGCGTCGGGATCCCACGCGATGCCGTTCAGCACGTCGGTCGTCGTGGTGATCTCCTCCGCGGGAAGGATGCCCGTGAGGTCGACGATCCCCTCGACGACGCCCGTCGCGGGGTCGATGATCACGATCTGGTCCGTGGTGTAGACGTTGGCCCAGATGCGGCCGTCGATCCACTCCAGTTCGTTGAGGAACCGCACCGGCGTTCCCTCGTATGTCACGGTGATGCGCCGCTCGCGGCGGAACGTCGCCGGATCGAGCACCTGCAGATCGGCCGAGCCGTCCGAGAAGTAGAGTTTCTCGCCGTCGGTCGTCAGCCCCCATCCTTCGCCCGCATAGCGGTAGTCGCGGATCTTCGTCAGGCGTCCTTCCCGAAGCCGGTAGACGTGTGCCGTGTTCGACTGCCAGGTGAGCTGGAAAAGCTCGTCTCCGACGAGGGCGATTCCCTCGCCGAACTCCCCGCGGGGCAGCTCGGCCAGCACGTGCGTGCGTCCGGTTTCGAGGTCGAGGGTCTGCACGACCGAAGAGCCGTATTGCCCGGTGCCCTCCCAGAGCGCTCCGTCGTGCCAGAAGAGCCCCTGCGTGTAGGAGGTGGTGGCGTGGGGGTACGCGGCTTTGACGCGGTAGGTATAGTTTTTCGGGGTCGTCGCGGCGGCGCGCGTTGCTGTGGCGGCCTTCGGCGAGCGCGTTGCGGAGTTGCCGCAGGCTGCCGAGACTACGACGGCCAGCAGAAGGATGATCAGACGTTTCATGGTTTCTCGGATGAACATAGCCTGCAAAGTTACGAAAAGCAATCCACAAATCATAATTTCATTATATTATAGGGGAATCTGTTGCCGGAACGGGAAAGATTTTGTATCTTTGCCTCCCGATTCTGAACGGAAAATCGAAGAATAACAGATATAACACATTCATTATGAACATCGTAAGAGAACAACGCGAAGAGAACAACTCGCTGCTTCGGGTAACCGTCGGCGAGGAGGACTACGGACAGGAGGTCGAGAAGGCGCTGCGCGAGTACAAGCGCAAGGCCAACATCCCCGGATTCCGCCCGGGCATGGTGCCCATGGGCATCATCCGCAAGATGTACGGCAAGGGCGTCGTGGCCGAGCAGTCGTACCGCAAGGCGTCGAACGCCGCTTTCGAGTATCTCCAGAAGGAGGGCATCGACTACTTGGGCGACGTGATCCCCGCGGAGGAGCAGGGTGCATTCGATTTCGACAACAACACGGAATTCGAGTTTGTCTTCGAGATCGGCGAGGCCCCGGAAATCAAGTTGGAACTCTCGGACAAGGATAAGCTCACCTACTACAAGATCAAGATCGACAAGAAGATGCACGACGACTACCGGTCGAACTACCTGCGTCGTTACGGGCGTCTGGTCGATACCGACGAGGTGACCTCCGACGAGGCGCTGACCGTGACGCTCGACAACGGTGACATGAATGTGGCCGATGCCTACGTGGGTCTGATCTCCATGACGGAGGAGGAGCGCAAGCCGTTCCTGGGCAAGAAGGTCGGCGACAAGATGAAGGTCAACATCAACGAACTCTACAAGACCGCCGCACAGCGCGCCGCCTGCCTGCAGGTCAAGGAGCATGAGCTCGAAGGCATCAACCCCGAGTTCGAGCTGGAGATCACCAAGATCCGCAAGTTCGCCGAGCCGGAGCTGAACGAGGAGTTCTTCAAGATGGCCTTCCCCGACGGAAAGATCAAGAGCGCCGAGGAGTTCGAGAAGTTCATCGACGGGCAGATCGAGAGCGAACTGCGCCGCGAGAGCGACTACCTCTTCACGCTGCAGGTCCGCGACTACATCGTCAAGAAGGCTGCGCTGAAGATGCCCGAAGGGTTCCTCAAGCGCTGGCTCTACACCATCAACGAGGGCAAGTTCTCGATGGAGGAGATCGAGAAGGATTTCGACCAGTTCCTGAAGATGTTTACCTGGAACTACCTTCAGAAGCACTTCATCAAGTCGGATAACCTCTCCGTCACGAAGGAGGAGGCGCTGGCCGAGGCCAAGGCGCTGGCTGCCGCACAGTTTGCGCAGTACGGCATGCCGTCGGCTCCCGACGACATGTTGAACGGCTATGCCGAGAAGATCCTCGCCGACAAGGACCAGGGACAGAAGATCTACGAGAAACTCTTCGAGAACAAGGTGGTCGACGCCATCCGCTCGAAGATCAAGGTCTCGGAGAAGTCCGTTTCGGCCGACGAGTTCGCAAAACTGGCGAAGGAGCTCTGAGTTTTTCCCGGGAAAAATTCGTACCTTTGGACTTTGCAGGCGTGATGTTTGCAAAGTCTTTTTTTGATAGAAACGTATTTGCGCTATGACTTCTGAATTTGAAAAGTACGCCCGGCTGCACCGCGGCATCAGCTCCCTGAAGCTGCACGACTTCCAGTCGGTCAGCGCCGCCTACGTGTCGCCCACGATCATCGAGGAGCGTCAGCTGAACGTCGCCACGATGGATGTCTTCTCGCGGTTGATGATGGACCGCATCATCTTCCTCGGAGCGCCGATCTACGACGATGCCGCGAACATCATCCAGGCGCAGCTGCTGTTCCTCGAATCGGCCGATCCCGACAAGGACATTCAGATCTACATCAACTCCCCCGGCGGATCGGTATCGGCCGGGCTGGGCATCTACGACACGATGCAGCTCGTCTCGTGCGACGTGGCGACCACCTGCACGGGACTCGCGGCCTCGATGGGCGCCGTGCTGCTCACGGCCGGCACCAAGGGCAAACGCGCCGCGCTGCCCCATTCGCGGGTGATGATCCACCAGCCGCTGGGCGGGGCCCAGGGGCAGGCCTCCGACATCGAGATCACGGCCCGCGAGATCCTGAAGACCAAACGCGAGCTGTACGAGATTCTGGCGGCCCATTCGGGGGTTTCGATCCGCAAGATCGAGAAGGATGCCGACCGGGACTACTGGCTTTCGGCCCGCGAAGCCCGGGATTACGGACTGATCGACGACGTGCTGACCAAACGCGAGAAGAAGACCTATGACACAGAAACAGAATAACAACACATCGGGCAACGGAACCCATACGAACAACCGGGGCCGCAACAACGACTCCTGCTCCTTCTGCGGGGCGCAGCGCTCCGAGGTGGAGGTGATGTTCCAGGGCGTCGACGGCGCCTGCATCTGCAACCGCTGCATCGAGAACGGCCACCGGATCATCGTCGAGAACGGCCTTGTCTCCGAGACGGAGGCTCCGCATGCGGCGGCGGCTCCGCTCAAGAAGGAGGAGCTGCTCAAACCGGCGCAGATCAAGGAGTTTCTCGACCAGTATGTCATCGGGCAGGATGCTGCCAAACGCTACATCTCGGTGGCGGTCTACAACCACTACAAACGGCTGCTCTACACGCCGAAGAAGGACGATGTGGAGCTGGACAAGTCGAACATCGTGCTGGTGGGTCCCACCGGAACGGGCAAAACCCTCATGGCGCGGACGATCGCACGTCTGCTGAAGGTGCCCTTCACGATTGTCGACGCCACGGTGCTCACCGAGGCGGGCTACGTGGGGGAGGATGTCGAGAGCATCCTCTCGCGGCTGCTGCAGGTCGCCGACTACGACGTGGCACAGGCCGAGCGGGGTATCGTCTTCATCGACGAGATCGACAAGATCGCCCGCAAGGGTGACAATCCGTCAATCACGCGCGACGCCTCGGGCGAGGGCGTGCAGCAGGCGCTGCTGAAGATCCTCGAAGGGACGGTCGTGAACGTTCCGCCCCAGGGGGGCCGCAAGCACCCGGAGCAGAAGTTCATCCAGGTCAACACGCGCAACATCCTCTTCATCTGCGGCGGGGCCTTCGACGGCATCGAGCGGAAGATCGCCCAGCGGCTCAACACCCGGGCCATCGGCTACGGACGCATCAACGCCGATCCGATCGACCGTTCGAACCTCATGCAGTACATCACGCCGCAGGATCTCAAATCCTTCGGACTGATTCCCGAGCTGGTGGGACGTCTTCCGGTGCTGACCTACATGCAGCCGCTGGGCCGCGAAGCCCTTCGGTCGATCCTCACCGAGCCGCGCAATGCGATCGTCAAGCAGTACCAGCGGCTGTTCGAGATCGACGGTGTGAAACTTACCTTCGACGACGACGTGCTGGACTACATCGTCGACCGTGCGGTGACCTTCAAGCTCGGAGCCCGGGGTCTGCGGTCGATCTGCGAGGCAATCATGATGGACACGATGTTCGAGCTGCCGTCGAGCGGCGCCCGGGAGTTCACCGTGACGCTGCCCTACGCCAGGAAAAAGATCGAAAAGGCAAATATTGTGGAGTTGAAGCAGGTGGGATAAAAAATTCTGTTATCTTTGTAGAAGATTTCCATCCTGCGGAGGGTCCGGGCCGGAGAGACGGAACGAGCGGGAGGAGCGGCGGAATTTGAAACGAACCTGTTGAAAATACTAACTCTTATATGTCTACAACGAATTCGAAACTGAGCCGTGTGGCCGACAATGTCCGCATTCTGTCGGCTGCGATGGTCGAGAAGGCCAAATCGGGGCATCCCGGAGGAGCCATGGGTGGTGCCGACTTCATCACTGTCCTGTATGCCGAATTTCTGCGCTACGATCCCGAGCGGATGGATTATCCGTTCCGCGACCGGATGTTCCTCGATCCGGGACACATGTCGCCGATGCTTTATGCGGTGCTGTCGCTGGCGGGTCTCTACACGACGGAGGATCTGAAGAATCTGCGTCAGTGGGGGAGCGTGACGCCCGGGCATCCCGAGGTCGACGTCCTGCATGGCGTGGAGAACACCTCCGGGCCGCTGGGCCAGGGACATGCCATGGCCCTGGGTGCGGCCATCGCCGAGCGCTTCATGGTGGCGCGCTTCGGCGAGTGGATGTCGCACAAGACCTATGCCTTCATCTCGGATGGTGCTGTTGAGGAGGAGATTTCACAGGGCGTGGGCCGGATCGCCGGACACCTGGGACTCTCGAACCTGATCATGTACTACGACGCCAACAACGTGCAGCTCTCGACGAAGGTCGACGAGGTCGACACGGAGAACGTGGCGATGAAGTACGAGGCCTGGGGCTGGAACGTCCTGGCCATCGACGGGCACAACATCAACGAGATCCGTGAGGCGCTGGTGGCTGCACACAGCGAGACGGAGCGCCCGACGCTGATCATCGGCCATTCGATCATGGCCAAGGGGGCGCGGGGTGCCGCGGGCGAGAGTTTCGAAGGCAAGGTCTCGACGCACGGACAGCCGCTGTCGGCTGCCGGAGCCGACCTGGCCGCCACGGTACGCAATCTGGGCGGGGATCCCGAGGATCCGTTTGCCGTCTTTGCCGAGAGCCGCGAGGTCTTTGCCGAGCGGCGCGAGGCCCTGAAGGAGTGGGCCGCCAACCGGGCTGCCGTCGAGAAGACGTGGCGCTCGGAGCACAAGGATCTGGCCATCAAGCTCGACGGATTCCTCTCGGGCAAGCTGCCCGAAATCGACTACAAGTCGATCGATGTGAAGCCCGATGTGGCAACGCGCGTGGCCTCGTCGGCCGTGCTGAGCCTCTACGCCGACAAGGTCGAGAACATGATCGTGGCATCGGCCGACCTTTCGAATTCGGACAAGACCGACGGATTCCTCAAGAAGACGAAGGCCTTCGAGCGGGGAGACTTCTCGGGCCGCTTCTTCCAGGCGGGCGTTTCGGAACTGACAATGGCCTGTGTGATGAACGGCATGGCGCTGCACGGGGGTGTGATTCCCGTGTGCGGCACCTTCTTCGTCTTTTCGGACTACATGAAGCCCGCCGTGCGCCTCTCGGCGCTGATGCGTCTGCATGTGGTTTACGTCTGGACGCATGACTCGTTCCGCGTGGGCGAGGACGGTCCGACGCACCAGCCCGTGGAGCATGAGGCGCAGATCCGTCTGATGGAGCATCTGAAGAATCATCACGGCGAGCGCTCGATGGTCGTGCTGCGTCCGGCCGACGGAGACGAGACCATTGCGGCCTGGAAGATCGCTCTCGAGGAGCATCGTCCGGTGGCGCTGGTGCTCTCGCGTCAGAACGTGCGGACGCTTCCGGCACTGCGCACGAGCCGTCGCGAAGAGGCGATGCAGGCTCTCAAGGGCGGATATGTGGTGCTGGACGCCGCGAAGCCCGCTGCCGTGTTGATCGCTTCGGGTTCGGAGGTCTCGACGCTGGTCGAGGGGGCCGAGGCGCTTGCTGCGGAGGGCATTGCCGTGCGCGTGGTGAGCGTTCCGAGCGAAGGCTTGTTCCGGGATCAGCCCCGGTCGTATCAGGAGAGCGTGCTGCCGGCCGGAATCCCCCGTTACGGCATGACCTCGGGACTGCCGGTCAATCTTCAGGGACTGGTCGGCGAGAAGGGTGTGATCCACGGTCTCGACCATTTCGGATATTCGGCGCCCTACAAGGTGCTCGACGAGAAATTCGGATACAACGGCGCTACGGTCGTTGCCGAGGTAAAGAAGATGCTCGAAAAATAGTAGATAACGGACGTGCGGAGCCGGTGTGCAGCCCTATTGCGCTGCGGCACGTGCGGCTTCCGTTGTTCCGATCGGATTGAAAAGGCACCGCCTCTGAAGGCGGTGCCTTTTTGTTGTGAGGTACGACAATCCTGGGGCATGACCCAATGAGAGATGAAAATCCCGGACCCACGGCGGGCCCGGGATTTGGTTTCGACGCGCGGAAGCGGACTATTCGACGATGGTCACGCGGTTGAGCACCGGTTTGTCGAAGGGTTCGTCGTTGCTGCCCTTGGCAATAACCTCCAGCTGCTTCTTGTCGACGCCGAACTTCTCGACCAGGGCGTTGCATACGGCCTCGGCACGCATCTGGCTCAGCTGCTGGTTGCGCTTGGCGGAGCCCGTAGCCTTGTCGGCGGAACCGATCACCTTGAAGGTCTTGTCGGGTGACTTCTTGATGATCTCGGCCATGTATCCGAGGTTGATCAGCTCCTTGTCGGTCAGGTCGGCCTTGCCGATCTCGAAGAAGATGGCCATGGGGGCGTTCTCGACAGTCGTTACCGTGGCGGGCTTCTGCTTGCGTGCCGCAGCCAGCTGGTCGTTGAGGTCCTTGATCTGGTTGTCCTTGTCCTTGAGGCTGTTCTCCAGGTCGTTGATCTTGTTGATGTAGGGCGTGTAGTCCGGAACGACCTCCTTCGGCTTGCGGCTGAAGTCGCGGCGGTTGAACTTGTAGGTGAGACCCACGGTGACGGAGGTCATGCCCTCGCCCTTTCCTCCGCGAACGACTCCGTCGAAGTTCTGGTTGACGAACATGTGGCGCGCCTCAAGCGTCAGCGCCAGCTGGTCACACAGACGGATGTTGTTCAACAGACCGACGCTCATGGCGAACTCGTTGTTGTAGGCGTCGTTGCCATAGGAGCGTGCCCAGCCGGTTCCCACGAAGGGAATGAAGTCCCAGGTGCGGTCCGAGCGGTAGCCGCTCACGGCGTTGGAGAAGTTCCACATGAGGTCGGCGTGGAGGTACGAGACGCCGAATTTCTCGTTGTAGACGTTGTTCTCGAAGAGATCCTTGGCGTAGAGGGTCTGTCCCGAGGTCCATCCTTTGGCGTTGATGCCCGAGTAGCCGATGCGGGCTCCGACCGAGGGGGTGAACCATTTTCCGATGTTGATGTCCAGAGCCGGGGCAAGGCGTTTGCCGAAGGATCCGTAGCTGTCGTTCTCGCCCTGGTAGATGTTCACACCGCCTGCGACGCCGATGAAGATGTTGTCGAAGAAGCGGTTGGTGAGATACGGTCCGCGGACGATCTTGTTGTTCGCATCGCGGTTCTCCCTCTCTTGCGCCAATACGCAGGTAGCCGATGCCATAAGGGCTACGACCAGCATGCTTTTAAGAAGTTTTTTCATAATGTAGAGGTATTGGTGAGTTGTTTTTAGGTTTTTTATTTCGAGGTAAGGCGTCGACGCGGCGGAAGTATATTGACGAGCGGGCTGTCGCGTTTTCAGGGGTAGTTCTGTTCTGAAAGGTTCAAGGCTGGGCACTACCCGGCAACACAAAGATAAACAATAGTTTGAGAAAAACAAAAATTTGGACCCGCACAAGAGAATATTTTTGGATAATAAAAAATATTCGTATATTTGCAGCCCCGTCTGTCAAGCGGGGAATGTGGAAAGATTTGACTGATTGCAAACCACAATAAAAAATCGCTAAAACAGCACGTTTTTTATTTCTCAACAGCCAATTTTTCCCATTTTAGACGTTTAACCTTTAAAAAACGGATCAAAATGGGTTTTTTATTTACATCGGAGGCAGTGTCCGAAGGGCACCCCGATAAGGTTTCGGATCAGATTTCCGACGCCATTCTCGACGAATTCCTGCGTCACGACCCCAATTCGAAAGTCGCCTGCGAGACACTCTGCACCACGGGACTCGTGGTCGTAGCCGGCGAGGTGCGCTCGGAGGCGTATGTCGACGTGCAGGGCGTGGCGCGCCGCGTCATCGGACGCATCGGCTACACCAAGAGCGAGTACCAGTTCGACTGCAACTCGTGTGGCATTCTGTCGGCCATCCACGAGCAGTCGTCGGATATCAACCAGGGCGTTGTCCGCGAGCTGGAGGAGGAGCAGGGCGCCGGCGACCAGGGCATCATGTTCGGATACGCCTGCAACGAGACGCGCGAGATGATGCCCGCGACGCTCATTCTCGCACAGGTCATTCTGAAGGAGCTGGCCGTCATCCGCCGCGAAGGGAAGGTGATGACCTACCTGCGTCCCGACTCGAAGTCGCAGGTGACCATCGAGTATGACGAGCAGACGAACCGTCCGCTGCGCGTGCACACGATCGTCGTCTCGACGCAGCACGACGAATTCATCCGTCCGGGCGAGGGCCTCAGTGAAAAGGAGGCCGAGCGTCAGATGCAGGAGCGCATCCGCGAGGATGTGCGCACGATCCTCATCCCGCGCGTGAAGGCGCGTCTGGAGCGTGCCGAAGACAAGCTCGCGGAGCTGATCGGCGACGACTACATCCTGCACGTGAATCCCACGGGCAAGTTCGTCATCGGCGGCCCTCACGGAGATACCGGCCTCACGGGCCGCAAGATCATTGTCGACACCTACGGAGGCCGCGGCGCCCACGGCGGCGGCGCCTTCTCGGGCAAGGACTCCTCGAAGGTCGACCGCTCGGCCGCCTATGCCGCACGCCACATCGCCAAGAATCTCGTGGCGGCAGGCGTTGCCGACCAGGTGCTCGTGGAGCTGAGCTACGCCATCGGCATTGCCGAACCGCTGTCGATCTATGTCGATACCTACCACTCGCCGCGTCCGAAGGCCCTCGAAGGGATGACCGACGGGGAGATCGCCCGGCGGATCGGCAAACTCTTCGACCTGCGTCCCGCGGCCATCGTGAAGCGTTTCGGGCTGAAGAACCCGATCTTCGAGGCCACGGCG
The DNA here is from genome assembly GCA_944321765.1 of uncultured Alistipes sp. Taxonomy (GTDB): domain Bacteria; phylum Bacteroidota; class Bacteroidia; order Bacteroidales; family Rikenellaceae; genus Alistipes. Next base: position 31,413 of record CALUMQ010000031.1, on the reverse strand, counting down.
TCGTACGGACACTTCGGCAACCGCCCCTACAGGAAGGTGGAGAAGGTCTGGGAGAACGGCCGCGAGGTGGAGCGTGAGATCGAATTCTTCGGATGGGAGAAGCTCGACGCCGTGGAGCAGATCCGCAAGGCTTTCGGGTTGTAGTCCGTCCGGCTCCCCGGAGCAAACCTTCGTCCGGAGATCTCGCATGAGATTTCCGGACTTTTTTTCGTCGCGTGACATACTAACTGCCGACAGCGCCGCGTTTGTCCCACAAAGGAAAAAAATTGAACTCGCCTATGCGTATTTTTGCCTCTGACAAGAGAACAAGAACCAATTTTGCAAGACTATGAAAAAGGCACTTTTATTTTTAGGATTTGTGGCTGTGGCCGCTGCCGTGGGCGGCGCTACGGCATGGGCCGTTGCGGGCGACCGCGAGCAGCCCGCCGCATATATCGAGCAGGATGCGTCGCACGTCGCACATGTCGCACGGACGCCGCAGGCCGGTAACCACTTCACCTCTTACCAGGCGGATCAGTATCCCGACCTGACCTATGCGGCCGAGAATGCCGTGAAGGCCGTTGTCAACATCGAGGCGATCCAGCAGATCGAGATGCGCCGCCGTTCGTACGATCCGTTCCTGGAGTTCTTCGGCATTCCGCAGGACTACGGATATGGGGACGGACGTCCCGAGTATCGGGAGCAGCGGGCCGGCGGTTCGGGCGTCATCATCTCGGACGACGGCTACATCGTGACGAACAACCACGTGATCGACGGCGCCACGAAGCTGCGCGTGAAGCTGAACGACGGCCGGACGTTCGATGCCAAACTCATCGGCAAGGACTCGGCTACGGACCTCGCACTGCTGAAGATCGACGCGAAGGATCTTCCGACGCTGGCCTTCGGATCGTCCGACGACCTGCGTCTGGGTGAATGGGTGCTGGCCATCGGTTCGCCGTTCGACCTGCAGTCGACCATCACGGCCGGAATCGTGAGCGCCAAGGCACGTCAGCTGGGAGTTATTCCCAACGATTTCCGCATCGAGGCCTTCATCCAGACCGACGCGGCGGTGAACCCCGGCAACTCGGGCGGCGCATTGGTCAACACGCGCGGTGAGCTGGTGGGCATCAACACGCTGATCAAGTCGCAGACGGGCAGCTACGTGGGTTATTCGTTCGCCGTTCCGGAGTCGATCGTGCGCAAGGTGGTGGTCGATCTGAAGGAGTTCGGCGTCGTACAGCGCGCCATGCTGGGCATCCAGTTCCGCGTGGTGGATCAGGACTTCCTCGATGAGGAGGGCAAGGAGCTGGGCATCGACGAGCTCGGCGGAGCATACGTTGCCAGCGTAGTGGAGGGCGGCTCGGCTTCGGAGGCCGGCATCCGCAAGGGCGACGTGATCGTGGCCATCGACGGCGTGAAGATCTCGGATCCCTCGACGCTGCAGTTGGAGGTTGCGCGCCACAGACCCAACGATACGGTCAAATTGTCGGTAAAAAGAGACGGGAAAGTGAAACAATTTGATGTCACTTTGCGTAATAAGGCAGGTAAAACGGAACTCATCGCCAAGACGGACGTCGATGTCGTCGAGGCGCTCGGGGGCAAATTCGCCGACGCCGGAACCAAGCTGTGCCGCGAGCTCGAGATCAAGGGCGGCGTGCAGGTGGTCGGCATCAAGGCCGGCGGAGTATTGGCCCGCGCCCGCGTCAGAGAAGGGTTCGTCATTACCCACATCAACGACCAGGCGGTCTATTCGCTCGAGGATCTGCAGCGCATGACCGAAAAGGTGCGTTCGATCGACGGAATCTATCCCAACGGTCGGTCGGCGAGCTACACGCTTGTCGAGTAGCGACCCGGAGCTGTCGGGCGGGGTTCCCATACGTAAGGACTTTATTAGGATAGTTAAGTTAATATGCGTCAGTTAAAGATTACGAAATCCATCACCAACCGCGAGAGCGCCTCGCTGGACAAGTATCTCCAGGAGATCGGCAAGGAGGAGCTCATCACGGTGGAGGAGGAGGTGGAACTCGCCCAACGAATCAAGAAAGGAGACCAGGAGGCTCTGGAGAAACTCACCAAAGCGAACCTGCGTTTCGTGGTGTCGGTGGCCAAACAGTATCAGAATCAGGGCCTGAGCCTTCCGGACCTGATCAACGAAGGAAACCTCGGCCTGATCAAGGCCGCCGAGAAGTTCGATGAAACACGTGGCTTCAAGTTCATCTCCTATGCCGTGTGGTGGATTCGTCAGTCGATTCTCCAGGCGCTGGCCGAGCAGTCGCGTATCGTGCGTCTGCCGCTCAACCAGGTGGGGTCGCTCAACAAGATCAACAAGGCCTTCGCTCGCTTTGAACAGGAGCACGAGCGTACGCCGTCTCCCGAGGAGCTGGCCACGGAGCTTGAACTCCCGAAGGAGAAGGTTACCGATACGCTGCGGGTGGCCGGACGCCACGTCTCGGTGGATGCGCCGTTCGCCGACGGCGAGGACAACTCGCTGCTCGACGTGCTGGTGAACCCCGATTCGCCGAATGCCGACCGCGGGCTGATCAACGAGTCGCTGTCGACGGAGGTTGAGCGGGCGCTGGAGACCCTGACGGAGCGCGAGCGCGACATCATCAAGTATTTCTTCGGCATCGGCTGTTCGGAGATGACCCTGGAGGAGATCGGTGAGAAGTTTGACCTTACGCGCGAGCGTGTGCGTCAGATCAAGGAGAAGGCCATTCGCCGTCTGCGCCACTCGTCGCGCTCGAAGCTGCTGAAGTCCTACCTGGGATAACCCCGGGCCCGCAACGGCGGGGAACGGATATGGAAAATCCGGAAGCACCTCGGTGCCTCCGGATTTTTTTGTGCGGCGGGAACGGCCCGGGCGGGTGTATGCGGTGCGGCCTGTTGCGGCTGCGTCCCGGCTGCCGGTTACCAGACGATCGGCTCCTTGCCCTGGCTGACGAGATAGGCGTTGGCCTGCGAGAAGTGGTGGCATCCGAAGAATCCGCGGTAGACCGAGAGCGGTGAAGGATGCACGGCCTTGAGAATCAGATTCCGCTGCGGATCGGCAATCGCCCCCTTGCGCTGTGCGTAGTTGCCCCAGAGCATGTAGACGATCCCCTGCTTGCGCTCGGCGATGGCCCGCACCACGGCGTCGGTAAAGGTCTCCCAACCGTGCCCGGCGTGCGAGGCGGCTTCGTGGGCCCGGACCGTCAGCACGGCGTTGAGCAGCAGCACCCCCTGTTCAGCCCACCGGTCGAGGTTCCCCGAGGCGGGAATCGGCGCGCCGGTGTCGTCGTGCACCTCCTGGAAGATGTTCTGCAGCGACGGCGGGAAGGGAATCCCGTCGCCTACCGAGAAGCAGAGTCCGTTGGCCTGCCCGGGTCCGTGGTATGGATCCTGGCCGATGATGACCACCTTGAGCCGTTCGAACGGACATTTGTCGAAGGCCCGGAAGATGTTGCTGCCCCGTGGATAAACACGTGTCGAGGCGTACTCCTGCCGTACGAAGTCGGTCAATGCGGCAAAGTAGGGCTTTTCGAACTCCGGGGCCAACAGCTCCTTCCAGTCCGGGGCGATCTTTACATCCATTTTACAGCGGTATTAAATTGCGCGTTATATTTATGTAAAGGTAGTAAAAAGTTTGGCGTTCCGGACCGTTTTTCCTATTTTTACCCGACCATTTCCCGATAAAGTGATGAAAAGAGTTCTGTTTGTCCTGTTGCTCAGCCTCTCGTTGGGAGGGGCTGCAGCCTCGAATCCCCAGACGGAGGAGGTTCGCAACCTTATTTTTATGATCGGTGACGGCATGGGTCTGGCCGACGTCTCGATGTTGCAGATCGAGGGTAAGTATGCACCTACGGCGTTCGACCGTGCGCAGCAGGTTGCCCTGGTGGTGACACGCTCGGCAAACAACCGTGTCACCGATTCGGCGGCCTCGGCAACGGCCCTGGCCTCGGGGACCAAGACCAATAACGGAACCCTGGGGCAGGATCCCGAGGGCAAGGCGCTCATCTCGTCGATGACGCGTGCCAAGGCAAAGGGATACGCGACGGGCATCGTGGTGACGTGCTACCTGCAGCATGCCACTCCCGGGGCCTTCTATGCCCATGTGGCTGATCGTGGGGACAGTCGGGCGATTACGCGCCAGCTGCTGGGATCGAACATCGACGTGCTCTTCGGCGGCGGACGTCGCTGGCTCAAGGAGGAGTGCGAGGAGGGTGTCACCTACCTCGATGCCTTTGCCCGGCGCGGCTATTTCGTCGTCGACTCGCTGCCGCAGCTGCAGCGGATCGGCAAGGGGCGCGTGCTGTGCTGCACGGCCGAGAAGCATCTTCCCGAGGCTCCCGGACGCGGGGATTACCTGCCGCGTGCGACGGAGAAGGCGCTCGAACTGCTTGAGGCCAACAGCGCGGGTCACAAACGGGGCTTCATGCTGCTGGTCGAGGGTTCGCAGATCGACTATGCGGCCCATGCGAAGGATGCCGACCGGCTGCTGGCCGAGATGCGGGATTTCAACGATGCCGTAGCCGCGGCGATGGATTTTGCCGACCGCACGCCCGGGACGCTGGTCATCGTGACGGCCGACCACGAGACGGGCGGTGTGACGATTCCGGCCAACAAGGAGGATTTCACCCTCAGTGAAAACGGCCTCCAGTATCAGTTCTCCACGGGCGGACATACGGGAACGATGGTTCCGGTCTACCTGTACGGTACGGGTGCCGACCGCATAGCCGGAGTGCTGGACAACACCGAACTGGCGCGTCGCATCATGGAGCTGCTCGACGTGGAGTAATCGGCTCCGGCTTCGTGCCTCTGCGGTGGTGGAAAGCGCTCTCCCGAGCGCAGAGTTCCCGGACCGGAGGGGGCTGAAGAGGGTAATCCAGTTTGAAGAAGATCATCTATTCGATTCCGTGCAGGGCCGTCTCGATGGCGGCGATCAGCGCGGAGAACTTCGCCGTGTCGTAGTCGACGCTTTGGTAGACGACCGTTCCGTCGGGGGCAATGACGTAGTGGCGCGGGATATAGCTCGTGGCGTAGAGTCCGTAGATTTGTCCGTTGGGGTCCATGCCCACGGGGAACGCATATCCCTCACGCTCCATAAAGGCCTGTACCTCTTCGCGGCTCTCGGCCCGCGAGACAGGGAGAAACGAGAAGCGCGCCCCGGCGAAGTGTTCGATAATCCGCTCCCCGACGACCTCCATCTCGGCCTGGCACGTCGGGCACCACGAGGCCCAGAAGGTGAGCAGTACAACCTGCCCCTGCAGGTCGGAGAGCCGCTGACGGGATCCGTCTAACATCTCGACCGTGAAGTCGGGTGCCGTGTCGCCGGCACGGATGATCGTTGCCGCCTCGGGGTCCTCCCGCTTGTCGCTGATGCAGCCCGTTGGCAACGCGGCTGCCAGCAGGGCTGCTGCCGTTACCGCAATCGCTCCCGACCATGCGGAGCGGCGATGTGTCGGGTGTTTCTGAACGCGCATACTCATTTCTTTTTGTAGATGGCGAGGTTTGTGAAGCGTGCCGAGAGCGGGAATTGGCGTCGGAAGTGGCGGGAACTGACCTCCTGAGTCAGCGGCCTGCCTGACGCTCCGCCTCGTTGTCTTTTTCCAGTTTCTCATCCTCCTCCCAGTCGAACCACGGGAAGTCGCGGCGTCCGTCGAGGCGGAAGCGGGTGTAGGTGATCGGCAGCCCCATGCCGAGGAACCGCTCCTCGTAGGCTGTCTTCACGGAGAGCACCTCGTCGGCGTATCCCGAGCCGTAGATGTCCGGTTCGGAGGCCTCGCACGGAAGTCCGAAGCGACGGATCACCTCCTGCGTATAGGCGTAGAGGTGTTTCGAGTCGGTCTTGAGGTGGATGACGCCGCCGGGGCGCAGCATACGGGCGTAGGACTCGAGAAACAACGGCGAGGTGAGGCGCTTCTTGGCCCGGCGGGTCTTGAGCTGCGGATCGGGAAAGGTGATCCAGATCTCGTCAACCTCCCCTTCGTCGAAGAGTCCGTTGATGAATTCGATGCGTGTGCGGAGGAATCCGACGTTGGTCATCCGGCGTTCGGTGGCGGTCTTCGCCCCGCGCCACATCCGGGCTCCCTTGATGTCGATGCCGATGAAGTTGCGCTGCGGATCCTGTTCGGCCAGGGCCACGGTGTACTCGCCCTTGCCGCATCCCAGTTCGAGAACGATCGGATGGTCGTTGTGGAAGAAATCGCTGCGCCAATGCCCCTTGAGACGGTAGTCGCGGCGGAATACCTCGTCGAACTCGGGCTGTACGAAGCACTCGAAGCCGAGGTTTTCGCGGAATCTGCGGAGTTTGTCTTTTCCCATAGGTTTCTGTTTTCCGTGGCAGGGTCAGTCGTTGTCGGTCAGGTGGATGCCCACGGCCTCGATGCCGGCGACCGTCCGCAGGGGTATCACCCGGATCCGGTATTCGCCCCCTCGGACGAGGCTCACGTGGCGGCGGTAGGGGATCACGACCTCACGTCCCAGCGCCGCGATGTCCCGCGTGCGGGGGATCCGCAGCTGTACGGGCTCCTCGAAGCGCAGGGAGTCGGGGGTGATGGTGGTGATGCGGACCGTCAGGGTATCGTCCGTCAGGCGCTCGTTGCAGCGCAGGAAGAGCTCCATGCCGAATCGTCCGAGGGTGTCGGTGTTGACATAGCGGATTTCGGCAGCCTCCGACCACGCGAAGGGATCGACGTCACAGACCGCCGAGCGGTGCTCCGTGACGCATCCTGCGCCGAGTGCGGCGAATGTTCCGGCTGCGGCGAGCGCAAGGCCGTGAGTGATCCTCCTCATGAACCCTCTCCGATGCACGTTCTTGATTACTCCTTGTTTTCTCCTGAGGGCTGCTCCCGGTTGTTGCGGTTCGGTTTCGGTCCTCGCTCGGCGTTGCCGTTGCCGCCCCCGTTGCCGTTGCCGCCGTTGCCGTTGCCGCGGCGGCGGTTGCGGGCGTTGCGGTTGCGGTTGCCGCCCTCGCGGGGGCTGTTGCCGTTTTCACGCGCCGGGGCGTTGCTTGCGGAGGCATCGTCTCCGGATGCCGGTGTACCGGATGTCGATGCGCCGGATGTCCGGGTGCCGCGCTGTTCCGGGGCGCCGTTCCCGGCATGACGGCCGTTTCCGCCGGTATGGTTGTTTGCGTTGTTGTTCCCTTCCTTTTTCATGTTGCCGCCATTGCCGTTGCCTCCCTTGCGGTGGTTGTTGCGGCGGCGCTCCTGTTGCTCTGCGCGCGGAGCCTGCGCTTCGGCATTGCCATCTGCCTGAGCCGATGCGGAGGATGCGGCATCGTTTCCGCCCGCTTCCTGCATCTTGTCGGACGAGGCGTTGCGCTTGCGCCCGCCGCGCTTGCGGCGCTTGGTCTGGTCGAAGCGTGTGATGCTGTCCTCCTCGGTGCGATAGGAGGGCTCCTCGACGGTCGGACGCGTGTCGTTGTCGGCCTGCAACTGCTCGACCTTCCTGCCCTGACGGTTCAGGGCGAGGATCTCCTTCACACGGGCGACGGGCAGCGTGACGACGTTGGCCATCGACTCCTTCGACGAGGAGAAGGTCATCGTCCCGGCCAGAATGTCGCTCTTGACCGCGAACCACTCTCCGTCGACGGTCTGCAGCGGCTCCTTGACGCGCGGGAACTCCTTGCGGGCATCGACATAGGCGTCGTATTCGTGCATCATGCAGCACTTGAGCTTCGAACACTGTCCGGCAAGTTTCTGCGGGTTGAGCGAGATGTCCTGCACGCGGGCCGCAGCCGTCGTGACACTCGAAAAGCTCGACATCCACGAGGCGCAGCACAGCTCGCGGCCGCAGGCGCCGAGGCCTCCGATGCGCCCGGCCTCCTGACGGGCGCCGATCTGCTTCATCTCAATGCGGATGTGGAACCGTTCGGCGAAGACCTTGATCAGCTCGCGGAAGTCGACCCGTTCGTCGGCGATGTAGTAGAAGATGGCCTTGATCTTGTCGCCCTGGTACTCCACGTCGCCGATCTTCATGTTGAGACCCATCTCGGCGGCGATCTGCCGCGAGGCGATCATCGTCTCATGCTCCAGGGCGATGGCCTCCTGCCAGCGTTCGATATCGTAGGGCTTGGCCTTGCGGTAGATCTTCTTGAACTCGCCGTTGTGGGGTGTGAATCCCGTGCGCCGCATCTGCCGGGCCACGAGGTCGCCGGTGAGCGAGACGATGCCGATGTCGTGGCCCGGGGAGGCCTCGACGGCCACGATGTCGCCACGCTTGAGCGGCAGGTTGTTGACATTCTGGTAGAACGAGCGGCGGGTGTTCTTGAAGCGCACCTCGACGATCTCCGAGGGTTTGTTGACGGGGTATTCGTCGAGCCAGGCCGTTTCGTGGAGCTTGAAGCACCCGTCACGAAGCACGGCCCGGGGTTCCTGTCCGTCGTTGCAGAAGGCGCAGCCGCGACCCACTTCGGGTTTGCAGGCGCCGTTATGTTGTTTTTCGTTATCCATTGCAGGGTATAATTTGCGTAAAGGTACGAAAAATTTTTTATTTTCCCTGCGCTGACGTGCGGAGTTTGGCAATGCTGCGGCGGATGCGGAGGATCATCAGCACCGCGGCGGCCGAGAGTCCGAAGAAGAATCCGAGGTAGAGCCCCGAGGGTCCCATGCCGAGGGTGAAGCCCAGCAGATAGCCTACCGGGAGATTGAGCAGCCAGTAGGAGATCAGCGCGATGGGCATGATGATCCGGACGTCCTGAATGCCGCGGAGGATGCCTACCGAGACGTTCTGGATGCCGTCCGAGAGCTGGTAGAGTGCCGCGAAGGCGAGCAGCTGGGAGGCGATGGCGATCACTTCGGCGTTGGCGGTGAAGAGCGTGGGAATGAGGTGGCGCAGGGTGATGAAGGCCAGTGCGGCGAAGGAGTTCCAGGCCAGCACCAGGTGGTACGAGGCCTTTGCGGCGAGCGAGAGTTCGCCGATGTTGCGGGCCCCGTAGCAGTGGGAGACGCGGATGGTGGTGGCGGCGCCGATCGACATGACGATCATAAAGGCGCAGTTGGCCACGGTGGTGGTGATCTGGTTGGCGCTGATGGCGGTCTTGGCGCCGTCGCCGAACCAACCCATCATGATGCCGGTGCCGACGAATGCCGAGGATTCGAGGAACATCTGCAGCGAGATGGGCAGTCCCATGTGGGTGAGGCGTCCGACGGCGTGCCACGAGAAGTTGTGGGGAGCGAAGAGCGCCAGGTAGAGGCGGTAGCGGCGTCGGGTGTAGAAGTAGGCGATCATCAGCAGGGGCGCGATAATCCGCGAGAGAAGCGTTCCGAGGCCGGCCCCCGCGGCCCCCATCTCGGGCAGCCCGTAGCGTCCGTAGATGAAGAGCCAGTTGAAGACGATGTTGGCCAGGTTGGCGACGATCGTGACGACCATCTCGACGCGGGTGTTTCCGACGCCCTCGAGAAACTGCTTGAAGGCGAAGAAGAGCATGACGAAGGGCATGCTCCATACGAGCATCCGGTAGTAGGGGATGGCGGCGTCGACCACCTCGACGGGCTGTCCGAGGCGGTACATGAGCGGGATGATGGCAAACTGCACGGCGGCCATGGCGAGCCCCAGCATGCTGTAGAAGAGGATACCGTTCTGGAGGAGTTGCGACGAGCGGCGTCGGTCACCCTGGGCGTAGAGCTCTCCGACGAGGGGTGTCATGCCGAGAGCGATGCCGATGGATGCGATGAAGAGGATGAAGAAGACCGATCCGCCGAACGATACGGCGGCCAGCGGCAGGGGATCCTCTCCTCCGTAGCGGCCGACCATGAGGTTGTCGGCGACCTGCGTGAGAATCTGCCCCACCTGGGTGAGGACGACGGGCAGGGCCAGGCGCAGGTTTGCGCGGTATTGGTTTCGGTATGTCGAAAAGCGGTACATGTTTTTCCGTTCTTGAGGTCCGCAAAGGTACGAATTTTGGCCCGATTACCAATCGGTGGCGGCGGGGCGGCGTAAAAAATCCGGCAGAAAGATCTCTGATGATTTCTTCTGCCGGATTTGTGCGCTGGCGGCGGACGGTCTCCCCGACCCTCAGGCCACGCGCAGCCGTACGCCGCGCCCGCGGTCCGACTCCACGACAACCGTGTCACCCTCCTTCAGACGCCCGTCGATGATCAGCGTCGAGAGCGGCTCCTCGATCTGCTCGGCAAGGGTTCGCTTGAGGGCCCGCGCCCCGTAGCGGGGTTCGTAGCCCAGGGCCGCCAGACGGCGTCGGGCGGCGTCGGTGACCCTTACTCGGTAACCCAGACGGGCCGTGCGGCTCTGCAGCTCCTCCAGTTCGAGATCGACAATGCGTACCACGTCGCCGGGCTCCAGCGGGCGGAAGAACACCACCTCGTCGATGCGGTTGAGAAACTCCGGGGCGAAGGTGCGCTCCAGGGCCTTGCGGTACTCGCCCTGCGGGGCGGTTGCCGCCGCGTCGCTTTTCGAGGCGGTGGCGTAGCCTACGCGCGCGGAGCGCTGCACGGCGGCCTGCGATCCGACGTTCGAGGTCATGATGAGGATCGTGTTGCGGAAGTCTATCCGGCGGCCGTTTCCGTCGGTCAGATGCCCCTCGTCGAAGAGCTGCAGCATGATGTTGAAGACCTCGGGATGTGCCTTCTCGATCTCGTCGAAGAGCACCACGGCATAGGGCTGACGCCGTACGGCTTCGGTCAGCTGTCCGCCCTCGCCGTAGCCGACATACCCCGGCGGCGATCCGACGAGGCGCGCGACGTTGTGCTTTTCGGCGTATTCACTCATGTCGATGCGGATCAGTCCGTGGCGCCGGTCGAAGAGACTCCCGGCAATCTCCTTGGCCAGGAGTGTCTTGCCCACGCCCGTGGGCCCGACAAAGAGAAACACGCCGATCGGACGCCGTTCGTCGCGCAGTCCGGCCCGGGCCCGGCGGATCGTGTCGGCAATCCTCCGCACGGCCTCCGGCTGCCCGACGACCCGCCGGGCGAGCTGCGCTCCGAGCTGCTGCAGGAGCGTCCGCTCGTCGCCCGAGAGCTGCTCCGTCGGGATGCCCGTCATCGAGGTGATGACCTCCCGGACCGCCTCGACGGTGACCGTCGCCGGGTGTGCCTCCAGCTCCTGCAGCCAGGCGTCGCGGCTTCGCGCGAGGCGCGTGCGCAGGGATACTTCGCGCAGGCGGCTCTCCGCGGCCCGTTCGTAGAGTTGTGCCGCGAGCGCCTGGCGGTGTTCGCGCACGGCGTCGTCAAGCTCCGCGCGCAGGCGCACGAGTTCCTCGGGTTCGCGTGTGGCGAGCAGATGCATGTGCGCCCCGACCTCGTCCATCGTGTCGATCGCCTTGTCGGGAAACTGCCGGTCGGTGAGGTAGCGCTCCGCGAGGCTCACACACGCGCGAAGCGCCTCTTCGGTGTAGCGAACCTTGTGGTGCCGCTCGTAGACGGGGGCGATGTTGCGCAGAATGCAGAGCGTCTGCCCGGCGGTCGTCGGTTCGACCACCACCCGCTGGAAGCGGCGTTCGAGCGCCGCGTCGCTCTCGATGTTTTCGCGGTATTCGTCGAAGGTCGTGGCGCCGATCGTGCGGATCTCGCCGCGGGCCAGCGCGGGTTTGAGCAGGTTGGCCGTGTCGAGGCTTCCCTGCGTGGCCCCGGCCCCGACGATGGTGTGGATCTCGTCGATGAAGAGAATCGTGTCGTCGCTCTGCCGCAGTTCGTCGAGTAGCTGCTGCATGCGCTCCTCGAAGTCGCCGCGGAACTTCGTCCCGGCCACCAGCGCCGCGACATCCAGCGCAAAGAGCCGCTTGTCGGCGATCGTGTGGGGCACTTCGCCCCGGGCGATGCGCAGCGCCAGCCCCTCGACAATGGCGCTTTTGCCCACGCCGGCCTCGCCGACGAGAATGGGGTTGTTCTTCTTGCGGCGCGAGAGGATCTGCACCACCCGTTCGATCTCCGCCTCACGTCCCACTACGGGGTCGATCCTTCCTTCACGGGCCATGCGCGTGAGGTCGGTGCCGAACCGGTCGAGCGTGCGTGTCTCGGCACCGGACTGTGCCGGTCCGGGCCCCGCGTGTCCGGGAATGCGGATCGGAATCTCGGTCCGGGAGTCATCGCCCACGGCGAGTCGCTGCAGCTCTTCGAGCAGAACGGCGGTGTTGATATGATACATCTCCAGGGCATGGGCCGTGACGGTCGTGCGGTCGGAGACGATGTCGAGCAGCGCATGGGCCGTCGAGACGCTTCGCACGGCCGGGGCCGTTGCCAGCAGATGCTCGGTGAAGTCGCGGTAAAATTCCTCCGGCGACAGCGTCTCTCCGGTCCGGGCGTCGGGAAGCCCTTGCTCGATGCGCAGGCGCACCTGCTGAAGTTCCCACTCCTTGAGACGGGAGGAGAGCAGCTGATAGGCCAGTGAACCCTCCTCGCGCAGCAGCTCCAGCGCGAGAAAATCCTTGTACGAACGGGTCACACCCTCCTTCGTTGCCTGGAACGTGGTACGGGCGATGATCCCTTCGAGTGTTTTTGAAATTTTCAGTTGCATGTTGCGTCGTCGTTATGAATTCACGGGGGATAACGGCGGCGGCACGGGGGATAGTATGCCTGCCATTCGGGGTCAGAACCTCCCGATCGCTCCGAAAAGTGGCTCCGAGGCCCTTCCGGAGAGGGTGCGGACCTTTGGCGCGACGCTCCTGTCGCGTGGTTGTCAACGGGTTGGACGGCTTGTGTCAGGAAATGGACGTTTTTGTTGCACAGAGGCCGCAATTCGCTATGAATGAGCCCTTTTGTGTTATCGCCCGCCGCGACCTCCGGACCTTTCGACGCGATGCCCGAACCTTCTGATGTGATGCCCTGTCGCCCCCCCCCGCGGTTCCGGTCAGCGGCGCGGCCACTCGCCGACCTCCATGTCGCGCATCGCGTCGCCGTCGATCGTCAGCCGGATAGCCGTGCGGACCTTGTGGAACCCGTGCACGCCGGCTGCCCCGGGATTGACGGCCAGCAGGTCGTAAACCGGGTCGTAGGCGACCTTGAGGATGTGCGAGTGCCCGGCGATGAAGAGCTTCGGGCGCCACGCCCGGATGCGCTGCAGGGCCCGCGGATCGTAACGGCGCGGGTATCCGCCGATGTGGGTCATCAGCACCCGCACGCCCTCGCACTCGAAGGCCTGGAACGCCGGATAGACGCGGTGCGTCATGCCGTCGTCGATGTTGCCGCTCACGGCCCTCAGCGGCTTGAAGGCCGCGATGCGGTCGGCCACGTCGAGCGACCCGATGTCGCCGGCGTGCCAGATCTCGTCGACGTCGTTCAGAAATGTGCGCAGCGGCTCGTCGAACGTTCCGTGCGTATCGGAGATGATGCCTATCCGTTTCATTGGTATTTGTCCTTCCAAAGCCGCGCGATGCGTTCGGCAATCTTCGCTTCGGCGGCATTCTGCGTGTCGGGCTCGTAGAACTTCGTCCCCGCAAGCGATTCGGGCAGGAACTCCAGTTCGGCGAAGTGCCCCTCGTAGTCGTGGGCGTATTTGTACCCTTCGGCATACCCGGCCTGCTTCATCAGACGCGTCGGGGCGTTGCGCAGGTGCAGCGGAACGGGACGGTTCGTCGTGTCGTGCTGGACCATGGCCAGGGCCTTGTTGATGGCCATGTAGGCCGAGTTGCTCTTGGGCGAGGTGGCCAGGTAGATGGTCGTCTCGGCCAGCGTGATGCGCGCCTCGGGCATGCCGATCTTGTGCACCGTGTCGAAGCAGGCGTTGGCCAGCAGCAGGGCGTTGGGATTCGCCAGACCGATGTCCTCCGAGGCGAGGATCACCAGCCGCCGGGCGATGAAGCGCGGCTCCTCGCCCCCGGCGAGCATGCGCGCCAGGTAGTAGATGGCGGCGTTGGGGTCGCTGCCCCGCACCGACTTGATGAAGGCCGAGATGACGTCGTAGTGCTGTTCGCCGTTCTTGTCGTAGAGGGCGATGTTTTCCTGAAGACAATCCTGCACGTATCGGTCGGTGATGACGACCTTGCCGTCGGTGGCGCCGACCACGATGTCGAGGATGTTGAGCAGCTTGCGCGCGTCGCCTCCCGCGAAGCGGAAGAGCGCTCCGGTCTCGCGGATCTCGATGTCGCGTTCGCGCAGCTCCGCATCCTTCTCCAGCGCGCGGTCGAGGAGTTTCTGCAGGTCGCTGTCCTCCAGCGCCCGCAGAATGTAGACCTGGCAGCGGCTCAGCAGCGGGGAGATGACCTCGAAGGAGGGGTTTTCGGTCGTGGCGCCGATGAGCGTGACGACCCCCTGCTCGACGGCTCCGAGGAGCGAATCCTGCTGCGACTTGTTGAAGCGGTGGATCTCGTCGATAAAGAGGAACGGCGGCTGCCGGTCGAAGAAGCGCTGCTTGCGGGCCGCCTCGATCACTTCGCGCACCTCCTTGACGCCCGACGTGACGGCCGAGAGGGTGAAGAAGGGGCGTTCGAGCTGTGTGGCGACGATCCGCGCGAGGGTGGTCTTCCCGACGCCCGGGGGACCCCAGAGGATGAACGAGGGGACGTTCCCCGTCTCGAAGAACTTGCGGAAGACGCCGTTTTTGCCCACCAGATGCTCCTGCCCGATGTATTCATCGAGCGTGTGGGGACGGAGGCGTTCGGCCAGGGGAGTGTTCGACATGATTCGGCGCGTTATTTTTCCGCCTCAAAGATACGAATTTTCGCGGGAAAGTGTTATATTTGTTCGATAGCTCACCGGAGGGTGTAAGCCCGCATCGCGGCGCGGGAGGCGTGCTGCAGCGGGTTTTCGGCACCATGCCCTCCTCGATGTATGAATGCTGCCGGGGTGCGGGCGGAACAAACCGGTTTTTTATGGAGGAAAATAGCCAACCGAAACCTGCGGAAAATGCGGGTCAAACCATCATCATCAATCAGGTGGAGCCGAAGAAGAACGGCATGGGTACGGCGGGATTCATCCTGGCGCTGCTGGGACTGTTGCTCTGCTGGGTTCCCGTGCTCGACTGGATTCTCTGGCTGCTGGGAGTGATCTTCTCGCTGATCGGCGTCTTTCGCAAGCCGAAGGGGCTGGCCATTGCCGGCCTTGTCATCTCTTTCCTGGGGCTGATTCTGCTGATTGTCCTGGTCGGGGCGATCTTCACCACGGCGGCATTGATGTAGCCGGGCGCGCTCCGTCGGAGCGTATCTGTCACAGCGGGGCTCCCCCGAAAGGGAGCTCCGCTTTTTTGCACGGGTCCTTGTTTATCGTATTTTGCGGGTTCTGCCGTGCCTTGCCTGTCGGCATGTAGCAGACCCGTGCGTCGCTCATGGCCGGGGCGGCGCTTGCGTATTTCCCGAAAATAATCGTATCTTTGTCTGCGTACAACCTTAATTTTCCTTCCGTATGGAAATCATCGACCCCCAGCCGACCTCCGCGACGGCGGCAAACAGCACCCCGACAGACGCTGCTCCGCGTCCCGAAGAGGTGAAGCCCGACAACTTCCTGGCCTGGGCCATCATCAGCACAATCCTCTGCTGCCTGCCTTTCGGCATCGTGGCCATCGTCTACGCTTCGCAGGTGGACTCCTACTGGTTTGCCGGCGACCGCGAAGGCGCCCGGCGAGCCGCCAAACGCGCCCGGACCTGGACGTGGGTCTCGGTCGGCGTGGCCGTCTTCTGCTGGCTCATCTACCTGTTGCTCGTAGTCGCTCTGGGACTGTTCTCCTACTCGGCGGCAAACCTTATCAACGTCTGATTGCTCCCCTTCGGCGTGTCCCGCAAACTGCTCTGGATCGGGGTGCCGGTTGCGATCGTCGGAGCGGCGCTGCTCTATCGTGCGGTCGATCCGTCGCACAACCTCTGGCTGCCCCGGTGTCCGTTTCATGCGCTGACGGGGCTGGAGTGCCCGGCCTGCGGCGGACAGCGCGCCCTGCACGCCCTGCTGCTCGGAAGGGTGGGTGACGCCCTGCGTTTCAACCCCTTTCTCGTCGTCTCGGTCCCCTATCTGCTCGCCGTCGCGTGGACGTCGCTCGACAGCGGACGGCTGGCTGTGCGGCTGCGGCCTCTCGTGCAGCACCGGTGGGTGGCGTGGGGCTACTGCGTGCTGTTCGTTGTCTGGTGGGTCGTGCGCAACCTCCCGGGGGTGAATCCCTGAGCGGTGCAAATACCACAAAAAAACGGTCCGGAACTCCTCCGGACCGTTTTTTTTCTTGCGGCTCGTTGTGGCTCGCGGCCCGACGGCCGCCGCACGCTATGCCTCGGGCTTGCGAAGCGAGAGGTAGAGCTCGTCGAGCTGCGACTGGTCGATGTAGTTCGGGGCATCGAGCATCATGTCGCGCCCGGCGTTGTTCTTCGGGAAGGCGATGTAGTCGCGGATCGAATCCGACCCGCCGAAGAGCGAGCACAGACGGTCGAATCCGAAGGCCAGACCTCCGTGAGGAGGTGCGCCGTACTTGAAGGCGTTCATCAGGAACCCGAAGCGCTTCTGTGCCTCCTCGGGGGTGAATCCCAGCAGTTCGAACATCTTCTCCTGCAGCTTCGAGTCGTGGATACGGATCGAACCGCCGCCGATCTCCGTACCGTTGCAGACGAAGTCGTAGGCGTTGGCGCGCACGCGTCCCGGATCGCTGTCGAGGAACTCGATGTCCTCGGGCTTGGGCGAGGTGAAGGGGTGGTGTACGGCGTAGAAGCGCTGTGTCTCCTCGTCCCACTCGAAGAGCGGGAAGTCCACGACCCACAACGGGGCGAACTTCTTCGGATCGCGCAGCCCCAGCTGCTGGGCCACCTCAAGACGCAGGGCGCAGAGCTGTGTGAGGACCTTGAACTTCTTGCCGCAGAGGATGAAGACCATGTCGCCGGCCTTGGCGCCGCAGCGCTCGGCCATGGCGCGCACCTCCTCGGGCGAGTAGAACTTGTCGATCGACGACTTCACGCCGCCGGCAGCCTCCAGACGGATCCAGATGAGCCCCTTGGCGCCGATCTGCTGCCGCTTGACGAACTCCGTGAGGGCGTCGATCTGCTTGCGCGTGTAGGACGCGCAGCCCGGGGCGGCGAATCCCGTGATGTATTCGGCATCGTCGAAGACCGAGAATCCGTGGCCTTTGGCCAGCTCCGTGAGGTCGGCGAACTCCATGCCGAAGCGCAGGTCGGGCTTGTCCGATCCGTACTTCTCCATGGCCTCGATCCACGGCATGCGGCGCAGCGGCTCCTGAAAGTCGATGCCCAGCACGGTCTTGAACATGTGCTTGGCCCAGCGCTCGAAGATCTCCAGGACGTCCTCCTGCTCGACGAACGACATCTCGCAGTCGATCTGTGTGAATTCGGGCTGGCGGTCGGCGCGCAGGTCCTCGTCGCGGAAGCAGCGCACGATCTGGAAATACTTGTCGTAGCCGGCGACCATCAGCAGCTGCTTGAGGATCTGCGGCGACTGCGGCAGGGCGTAGAACTGGTTGGGCGACATGCGGCTCGGCACGACGAAGTCGCGGGCGCCCTCCGGGGTCGAAGCGACCAGGTAGGGGGTTTCGATCTCGAGGAATCCCTCGTCCGAGAGGAAGCGGCGGATCTCCTGGGCCATCTTGTGGCGCAGGATGAGGTTGCGCTGCAGGGGCGGACGGCGCAGGTCGAGGTAGCGGTACTTCATGCGCAGGTCGTCACCGCCGTCCGACACCTCTTCGATGGTGAAGGGCGGCACCTCGGCCTCGTGCAGCACGCGGATTTCGAGGGCCGAAACCTCGATCTCTCCCGTGGGCATCTTGGGGTTCTTCGATTCGCGTTCGATGACCTTTCCGACGACCTGGATGACCCATTCGCGGCCCAGCCGGGCGGCCGTTTCGCGCGCCTCGGCGGGCGAATGCTCCTCGACGACGATCTGCGTCAGTCCGTAGCGGTCGCGCAGGTCGATGAAGGTCATGGCCCCGAGGTTGCGGATTTTCTGCACCCATCCGGCCAGGGTGACTTGCTGGTTTACGTTGCCGATTCTCAGGCAGCCGCAAGTATGCGTTCTGTACATTGTGAAGGTATGTTTTTTGTGTTTTCCGTATTGCGTTCCGATGCGGAAACGCAAAGTTAAGCAAAACTCCCGAAAAACGGAACTTCGAAGGGTTATTTTCTTCGCTGCGAGGTATTTTCCGCGCGTTTTCGTACCTTTGTCCGACGACGGGGCGGAGGGCGCGGACCATGCGGAGCCGTTTGCCGGAAGCCGCTCCGTGCGAAGAATCATGGAAAATCAGCTGTCAACGGACGAAAAATTTATGCGCCTGGCACTAAACGAGGCGCAAAAAGCGTTACACGAACAGGAGGTGCCCATCGGTGCGGTGGTTGTCTCGGGGGGTGCGGTGATCGGCCGGGGCCACAACCTCGTCGAGACGCTCGCCGATCCCACGGCTCATGCCGAGATGCAGGCCCTGACGGCCGCGGCCGCGACGCTCGGCGGAAAGTATCTGAAGGAGTGCACGCTCTATGTCACCGTCGAACCGTGCATCATGTGCGCCGGAGCGATCGCCTGGGCGCAGGTGAGCCGCGTGGTGTGGGGCGCCGACGATCCGAAAAAGGGCTTCCGCCGCTACTGCGAAACGGTCCTTCATCCCCGGACCACCGTGACGCGGGGCGTGCTGCAGCAGGAGTGCGAGGCGTTGATGACCGATTTTTTTGCCGGTTTGCGGGGATAGGATTTGGCAAAAAAGGAAAATTTTTCTTACTTTTGCGACTAACGTATCCCGGATCGGGTGGAAAATCGATAGTGAATCCAAAAATAAAACTACAAAAGAAATGAAAAAACTGTTTGTTTCGGTATTTGCGCTGATGACGGCCATGTCGCTCTCGGCGCAGGATGTAACGGCCGTGTACAACGAAGCGGCCGCCGCTTACGGAGCCAAGGACTATGCCGGCGCTGCCGCAAAGTTCGAGCAGGTGATCGAGTTGGGTATGGACAACGAGGAGGCCGCATCGCTGGTCGCCACGGCCAAGACGACGATCCCGAAGTGCTACTTCATGCAGGGCGGCGCCTACCTCAAGGCCCAGAACTATGAGGCCGCATTGACGAGTTTCACCAAGTCGGCGGAGCTGGCCGAGCTTTACGGCGACATGACGCAGATGGCCAAGTCGAACGGCTGGGTGGCCAAGATCTACCAGATCCAGGGCGGCGATGCCTTCAACAACAAGGACTATGCAACGGCAGCCAGCGTCTTCGAGAAGGGCTACAAGGCCGATCCCGACAATACGTCGATGGCCCTGAACCTCGCCATGAGCTACTGCGAGATGGGCGAGTATGAGAAGGGTATGGATATC
Organism: uncultured Alistipes sp.; assembly: GCA_944321765.1. Lineage (GTDB taxonomy): Bacteria > Bacteroidota > Bacteroidia > Bacteroidales > Rikenellaceae > Alistipes. The sequence goes on along the minus strand of CALUMQ010000031.1, from coordinate 12,281 downwards.
TACGAGGCCGTAGCCGCGAAGACGCACCCGAAGTATGCCGAGGATGCCGCCAAGGCCAAGGAGATGATGGCCCTCTATACGAACAACAAGGTGGCCGAGATGCAGGGTGCCGGCGATTTCGACGGCATCATCACGCTGGCCGACGCACAGCTGGAGAAGAATCCGACGAGCGCCCTGTTCCAGAACGTACGCCTGCAGGCCTATGCCAACAAGAAGGATTATGACAAGGTGATCGAGCTGGCCCAGGCAGCCATCGACGCCCAGACCGACGAGGAGGACAAGAGCCTGATGTACTACCTGCTGGGTGCCGCCTACAATGCCAAGGAGATGAAGGCTCAGGCCATTGACGCCTTCCAGAAGGTGACGGCCGGGGCCGCTGCCGAGAGCGCCAAGGCTGCGTTGACCGAGCTGACGAAATAACGCTCCGTTCGGACACGGACAACGGGCGGGCTCCCAATCGGGGGCCCGCTTTTTTGTTGCCCGGATGTTGCGCTGGATATGCCCGGGACTCCGTAACCCTTTACTCTTGTTCGGAGGCTTCGGGGCATTCCCGGTTGCGGAGAACGTTGCGGCGGATGCGCTCCAGCCCGCTGCGTGTGAGGGGTGTACGGCCGCACCGTCGCTCAAACTCCGCGTCGTCCATTGCCAGCCACTCGTCGGCATTCATCGCCAGGGGGTCGAACACCGGGTCGAAGGCGGTGTTGTGATGCATCGGAGCCCGGCGGTTGTAGGGACAGCAGTTCTGGCAGGCGTCGCATCCGAAGATCCAGCCGTGGAGGTCGATCTCTGCGGCCGGGGCCTGCTCGACGGTGTGGCACGAAATGCAGCGCGCCGTGTCGATCATCCGCTCTTCGGAGACGGCTCCCGTGGGGCAGGCGTCGAGGCAGCGGCGGCATGCGCCGCATCCGACGCCTTCGAGCGGGGAGTCGTAACTGTCGGCCTCGTCGGTGAGAAGCAGTTCGCCGACGAGTACGAAGGTTCCGAAGCGCGGGGTGACCAGCAGCGACTGCCGTCCGATCCATCCGAGTCCCGCATCGACGGCCAGCTGCTTCTCGCACAGCGGCGCCGTGTCGACAAAGGCCCGGCCGCGCAGATCGGGATAACGCTCGCGCAGGGCGTCGAGAAGGCGTCGCAGGAGCTCCCGGAGGGTCGTATGGTAGTCGGTCGTCGCGGCATACGACGCCACGCGGGTGCGGTGTTGCGGCGGATAACCTTCGCTGATGCGGCTCTTGTAGGCGACGGCGCATACAACGGCCGTGCGGGCCCCCTCGACCAGCCGTCGCGGGTCGAAACGCTTGTCGGCATTCCGCTCCATGTAACCGAGCGATGACTGCCATCCGCGGTCGATCCAATGTCGGTAATGATCCTCGTTGTCGACCATGTGGCGACAGCGGGCAATGCCGCACAGATCGAATCCAAGCCCGAAGGCCAGGTTTTTGATGTTCTGATGGTCGAGCATGTTGTTATTTTCTCCCAAAAATAGTGGAATCTGGGCGAAATTTAGTAATTTTGTATTCAAAATTTCGTTATACCAGTAAGACAGTATAACCGTTTACTCGAAACAGCGATGTTATTCGATACTCTTTACGGCCTGAGCCGCTACAGTGTGAAACAGTACGCGTCGAAGGTCGCGTTCTCGATGTACGAGGGCGATGACATCACCTATGCCGAAGTGGGCCGTCGGATGGCCCGGGTTCAGGAGATTCTGACTGGGGCCGGACTGCAGCCCGGCGACAAGGTTGCGCTGCTGAGCAGCAACATGCCCAACTGGGGGGTGTGCTATTTTGCCGTGACTTCGGCCGGCATGGTTGCCGTTCCGATCCTTCCCGACTTCTCGGGTGAGGAGCTTGACATGATCATCGAACACTCCGAGGCTCGGGCGCTGCTGGTCTCCGACCGCCTCTTCACCAAACTCTCGAAAACGACCATCTCACGGCTCAACGTCGTGATTCGCACGAAGAATCTCGGCGTTATTGCCCAACGAGTCCGCGGCGCGGGTTCGACGGCCATTCCGAAACCCGACGATCTGGCCGTGATCATCTATACGTCGGGCACGACCTCCAAACCCAAGGGGGTGATGCTCTCCCATCGGGCGCTGTGCATGCAGGTGCGTCTCTCGTCGGCCATTTTCCCCGTGGGAGGCGACGATACGTTCCTCTCGGTGCTGCCCTTGTCGCACACCTACGAATGCTCGATCGGCATGATCTACCCCTTCTCGATGGGTGCCCGGGTCGTCTACCTCGACCGTCCGCCCACGGCGTCGGTGCTGATGCCTGCACTGCGGAACGTACGGCCGACGGTGATGCTTATCGTGCCACTGGTCATCGAAAAGATCTACCGGCACCAGGTGCTTGCGAAGTTCAACTCCAACCGCTTCTGGAGAGGCCTTTACCGCGTGGGATTCCTGCGCCGCTGCCTCCACCGTCTGGCGGGCAAGCGTCTGATGAAACTCTTCGGGCGGCGGCTGCGCTTTCTGGGCATCGGAGGTGCGAAACTCGACAGCGGCGCCGAGCGTTTCCTGCTCGAGGCGCGGGTTCCCTATGCCATCGGATACGGACTCACCGAGACGGCTCCGCTGCTGGCCGGTGCGGCACCCTCGCAGGTGCGCCTCGGCTCTACGGGACCGCAGGCGCCGGGTGTGGAGCTGCGTCTGGACAACATCAATCCCGAGACGCATCAGGGCGAGATCGTGGCCCGTACGCCGAGTGTCATGCTGGGGTACTTCAAGAATCCCGAGGCGACGGCCGAGGCCTTTACGGCCGACGGATGGTTCCGCACGGGCGACCTCGGGGCGTTCGACAAGGACGGATGGCTCTACATCAAGGGGCGTCTGAAGAACATGATCGTGGGTCCGGGCGGCGAAAACATCTATCCCGAGGATATCGAGAGCGTGCTCAACTCGCATGTCTGCATTGCCGATTCGATCGTCACGGAGCACGAGGGGCGTCTGGTGGCGCTGGTTCACTTCAACCGCGACGAGATCGAGTCGATGATCGACAACTGGCGTGAGGAGTGGGAGACCAAGAAGGAGGCGCTGGAGGCCAAGACCGAGCAGCTGAAGAAGGAGATCATGGAGTTTGTGAATGCCAAGGTGAACCGCTTTTCGCGCATCTCGGAGGTGGTCGAGGAGAAGGATGATTTCGTCAAGACGCCGACACACAAGATCAAACGATTCCTCTACACGCGGAAGAGCCAGCCCCATGTGGATGCCGGAACGGGTTCCGCCCGGAAGATCGATACGACGGAAAAGACCTCGCTGTAAGGCGAGGTCTTTTCGTATTGCCGGGGTCAGAGTCCCCTGATCTCAGAGTCCCCTGATCAGGGAGCACCAGGCTGCAATCCGAGCGTCGGTCTTCGCGGGATCGCTTTCGTCAACGGCCAGCCCGATGAACCGTCCTTCGTTACATATGAGTGAATCGGTTACGTCGTATCCCTGCGGTTCATACGACCCCACAAAGGTGCCGCCGCACCCCTGAAGTTCTTCGTAAATCAATCCCAGCGCATCGCAGAAGGTGTCGGGGTAGGAGCCGCTGTCACCGCATCCGAAGAGCCCGATCTTTTTGCCGCTGAGATCCTTGTTCTTCAAGGCGTCGAGAAATCCGTACCAATCGTCCTGCAGCTCCCCGTTGCCCCAGGTCGATGAGCCGAGCAGCAGTACGTCGTAGCGGTTGATCCGGTCGACGGGCGTATCGGCGACGTTGTGGACGTCTGAGGAGTCTATTCCCAGCTGGGTGGCGATATCCTGGGCCACGGCCTCGGTGGTTCCGGTCGTGCTGCCATAGAAAATTCCGATCATAATTCTTGTTGCTATTGGTTCTGCGCAAAGGAACGACTTTCCGCCGGGGTGTGCAATACCTATTTTTCGGGATCTTTTCCGGACCTCTTCGGGTGTGTACAGAAAAACGCCGCCGTCCGAACTCTCGGACAGCGGCGTTTTTCATGCGGCAGGGTTTTCGCGGCAGGGATTTCTGCACCCTCCCCGCTCTCCTTGACGCACCGGCGTCAGGAGGCCGGCTGCGGCTCCGTGATCGAATCCACGGGACCCGCCGTCGTGCCGACGTCGATGAGGTTCTCCTCCGCAACGCCCAGCGAACGGTAGTAGTCGTTCAGCTCGGCCACAATGTCGCGGCGTCCGGCGTAGCTGGCCAGGTAGTAGACATCGCCCAGCTCGTCAAGCTTGTCGTCGATGATGCCCGACACCAGATCGCCCTTTGCTCCCAAGAACGTGAGGTAGTACTCGATGTATTCTATGAGCGTCCGGGCGTATTCGCGCAGCAGGGCGTCGCCCTTCTCGGCGGCTCCTTCGTTGCCCATGGCCCCGGCGGCGTAGTAGGCCTCGAGGAAGGGGTATGTATTGGAGCTTGTGAAGCGGATCTGTGAGGTCGGGAGGCGCTGGAGCCCGAGGTCGAGCAGCTCGACCGCCTCGTCGACGCGCTCTTCGCGCAGCAGCTCCTTCGCCACGCGGGCAAAGGCCTCCCGGGCGTGTGACGCCGAGAGGTTGTACTGGATGAAGTAGTCGGAGTAGACCCGCGGATCGTCGAGATTTCCGTAGCGGAACGTGTCGTGCAGCAGCGGCGCCGTGTAGTCGGCGTCGATGCGCCCGATCTCATAGGGATTCTGGGCCGGGGTGAGGATCGGCACCAGCCGGTAGGCATATCCGTCGAACTGGAGGTAGTCCAGCAGCCCGAAGTCCTGCATGATGTAGACCTGGGTCATGTAGATGGGGCGTTTCCAGTCGAAGTTGGCCAACATGTCGAGGATCATGAGCTGGCTCTTGTCGAGCGATCCCCGGCGGAGGTTGAGGTAGACCGTGTCGACCATCTTGTCGCGGTCCTTCTCGGCCACGATGCCCGAGGCGATGGCGTTCTCCTTGTTCACCGGCAGGGCGATGCGTTTGGACGGAATGTAGTCCACCGACGAACCGTCGATCAGCGCCACCTTGGTGCGCGGATCGTCGCTGCGCACGAAGTCGATCACCGTCTTGATGTCTACCGGACGGTCCGTGCGACTCTCCACCGGAATCCAGTCGTTGGCATAGGTGTACTTGTGCTTGGGCAGCGAGAAGGGCACCCCGGGCGCCTCGTTGGCGCGGGTCTTCATCTCGTCGATGTACCATTCGGCGCCGAGGTACGAGGTGTTCATGATCCTCACGTCGGGACGTACGCCGTAGACCTCCTGGTTGTTCCACAGCGGGAAGGTGTCGTTGTCGCCGTAGTTGAGGATGATCGAGTTGGGGAGCGTCGACTGGAGGTAGTTCCAGCCGATGTCCCGGGCGAACGTCCGGTGCGAACGGTCGTGGTCGTCCCAGTTCTGGGCGGCGAGGAGCGTCGGGACGCCCAGTCCCACGACGGTTGCCGCAGCGGCCGTCACGACGGTGTCGCGGCGGGCGAGCCATGCGAAGAGTTCGCGCAGGGCCAGTACGCCCAGTCCGATCCAGATCGAGAAGGCGTAGAACGATCCGGCGTAGACGTAGTCGCGTTCGCGGGGCTCGCCGGGCGAGGTGTTGAAGTAGAAGACCAGCATGACGCCCATCATGATGAAGAGCCACATGACGATCGAGAAGTTGCGCGAGTCGCGGTTGAGCTGGTAGAAGAGACCGATGAGTCCGAGGAGCAGCGGCAGGAAGTAATAGGTATTGCGGCCCTTGTTCCCGGCGATCTCGTGCGGAAGGTTCTCCTGCGGCCCGAGGTAGAGTTCGTCGATCCACTTGATGCCCGAGAGCCAGTTCCCGTCGCTGATGGCCGGACGCGAGTCTGCGGGCTGGATGTCGCTCTGGCGTCCCACGAAGTTCCACATGAAGTAGCGCCAGTACATGTACGAAAGCTGGTAGCTGAACAGGAAGTTGAGGTTCTCGCCGAAGGTCGGCTCGACGACCGAGCGGGTTTCGCCGTCGCTGTCGGTATAGACGTGCTTGCGTCCGTAGTCGAGCACCTCGCCGCGCAGCGGGCGCCCCTGTTCGTCACGGCGTATCTCGCCGTTCTCGTCGCGCAGGGTCTCGACCTTCGTGCGGTAGGCGGCCCACTCCTTGTAGGAGCGTTCGTCCTTGGCGCGGTTCCACATCCGCGGGAAGAGGTGCATGAACTCCGGAGCGTGGGTGTATCCCGTGATTACCGTCGCGGTCTTGTATTTGCCGTCCTCGTCCAGGTAGCGCACCGTCGACTCCTTGACGTCGCGGGGCGGCGCCGAGTAGTAGGCTCCGTAGAGCAGCGGACGGTCGCCGTACTGGTCGCGGTTGAGCACCGAGAGCAGGGCGTGGGGGTTGTTGGGGTTGTTGGAGTTCATCGGCGGGTTGGCCGCGGCGCGGATGGTCATCGAGGCGTAGGAGGAGTAGCCGATGAGGATCATCGTCGTCGAGAGCAGCAGCATGTTGAGCACCACGCGGCCCTTCTGATGCGCCTTCCACGAGGCCCATCCGAGTCCGAGGATCAGCCCGAGGGCAAAGACCACCATGCCGGAGTTGACCGGCAGTCCGAGGGTGTTGACGAAGAAGGTGTCGAACTGCGCGCCGACCCAGACGGTGTAGGGGATGATGATGTTGTTGATGAAGATGAGCAGGGCTGCGGCGATAGCCGTTGTGCCGACCACGCCCTTCCAGGTCACCTTTGCGGTTTTGCGGAAGTAGTAGATGAAGACCAGTGCCGGGATGCAGAGCAGGTTGAGGATGTGCACGCCGATCGAGAGGCCCATGAGGTATGCGATCAGGATGATCCAGCGCGAGGCGTGGGGTTCGTCGGCCTGCTCCTCCCACTTGAGCATGAGCCATACGACCAGTGCCGTGAACATCGACGAGAGGGCGTAGACCTCACCCTCGATGGCCGAGAACCAGAAGGTGTCGGTGAAGGTGTAGGCCAGGGCTCCGACGGCTCCGGCGCCCAGGATGGCCACGGTATTGGCCGTGGTGAGCGCCTGTCCGTTGCGCGTTACCAGACGGCGGGCCAGGTGGGTGACGGTCCAGAAGAGGAAGAGGATGCAGAAGGCGCTGGCCAGCGAGTTCATGGCGTTGACGGCGATGGCGACGTAGTCGGGATTCCCGAAGGCGAAGAGGGTGGCCAGGCGTGCGAGCATCATGAAGAGCGGTGCTCCGGGAGGGTGTCCCACTTCGAGTTTGTAGGAGGTGGCGATGAACTCCGAGCAGTCCCAGAGGCTCGACACCGGCTCCATGGTCATCAGATAGACGAGGGCGGCGATGGCGAAGACCGTCCATCCGGTGATGTTGTTCCAGCGTTTGAAGGATGTCATATTTTCGTGCGTAAGAAATGCGAATGATCCGACAAATGTAGTGATTTAACGGGGGATTTCCAATTATATTTTGCGCCCGGGGCCGCCGTGTGAAAAAATCCCGGGCTCCGACCTCCGCTCCGACCTCCCGGACGGAGGCCCGGAAGACCTTTTTTCGGCATTTCGTGTGCGTATCTCGTGAAAATGTCGTAACTTTACCCATTCAAACAGTACAGAATTTTACGATTATGGAATCCAACCTCGTGCTTTACAATACGCTCACCCGCCGCAAGGAGGAGTTCGAGCCCCTGACCCCCGGACGCGTGGGCATGTATGTCTGCGGTCCGACGGTCTACGGTGATCCCCATCTGGGCCATGCGCGTCCGGCCGTGACCTTCGACCTGCTGTTCCGCTACCTCAAGGCTGCGGGCTACAAGGTGCGCTACGTGCGCAACATCACCGACGTGGGTCATCTGGAGCACGATGCCGACGAGGGTGAGGACAAGATCGCCAAGAAGGCGCGCCTCGAGCAGCTCGAACCCATGGAGGTGGCCCACTACTACACGGAACGCTACCACCGGGCGATGGATGCGCTGAATGTCGAGACGCCCTCGATCGAGCCCTATGCCTCGGGCCACATCATCGAGCAGATCGAGTTCGTGAAGCGGATTCTCGACGCCGGCTACGCCTACGAGTCGAACGGCTCGGTCTATTTCGACGTGGAGAAGTACAACCGCACGTACCACTACGGATGCCTCTCGGGGCGTAACCTCGAGGACATCATGACCAATACGCGCGAGCTGGACGGACAGTCGGACAAACACCACTCCTACGACTTTGCGCTGTGGAAGAAGGCCTCGCCCGAACACATCATGCGCTGGCCCTCGCCCTGGAGCGACGGATTCCCCGGCTGGCACATGGAGTGCTCGGCCATGTCGACGCGCTACCTGGGCGAGCGGTTCGACATCCACGGAGGCGGCATGGATCTCATGTTCCCGCACCACGAGTGCGAGATCGCACAGTCGACCGCCGCGCTGGGCCACGACTCGGCCCGCTACTGGGTGCACAACAACATGATCACGATCAACGGCCAGAAGATGGGCAAGTCGCTGGGGAACTTCATCACCCTTGAGGAGCTCTTCACGGGCAAACACCCGCTGCTGGCGCAGTCCTATTCGCCGATGACGATCCGCTTCTTCGTGCTGCAGGCCCACTACCGCTCGACGCTCGACTTCTCGAACGAGGCGCTGCAGGCCGCCGAGAAGGGTCTCGACCGCCTGATGAAGGGCATCGAGACGCTGGGCAAGATCCGCCCCGCGGCCGCGTCGACCGTCTCGCCCGCCGAGCTGGAGGAGCGCTGCCAGGCGGCCATGGACGACGACCTCAATTCGCCGATGGTCATCTCGGCGCTCTTCGACTGGGTGCGCACGATCAACCAGCTCTCCGATGGCACGCAGACGATCACGGCCGAGGATCTCGAGGCGCTGAAGGCCACCGTGCACCGCTACGCTTTCGACATTCTGGGACTTCGCGACGAGAAGGCCGCCGGTACGGCTGCCGGACGCGATTACGTGACGCCGCTCGTGGAGATGCTGCTCGACATCCGCCAGGGAGCCAAGGCCGCGAAGGACTGGGCGACGTCGGACCGCATTCGTGACGGACTGACGGCCGCCGGCGTCCGCGTCAAGGACCGCAAGGACGGTTCGGACTGGGAACTGGAGTAGAACAGCTGCGGAAACGAACGGAGAAAGATATGAACAGGAGAGATTTTCTGCGTCGGGCCGCATGTCGGATGATGGCGGTCTGTCTGGCGGCTGTGGCGTGTGTAACGCTTCTTGCGGGTTGCGCGTCGAATCCCTACCTGGCGGCCCGCCGGGGAACCTCGGTGGTCGACGGAATGCCCGATGCGCAGCAGCTGGACACCCTGACCCGTCACCGGATGACGGTCGGTGCCGAGGAGTGCTACGCGCTGCTCTTCGACCTGCTGCAACGTGAAGGGTGTCTGATCGAGAGTGCCGACAAGGCGTCGGGACTCATCGTGGCGCGGCAGGTGCTGACCCAGAAGCCGGTGGTTATCGTGCCGATGGCCGGGGAGATCCGGCGTCTGAGCTTCGTCGTGCAGCCGTTCCAGCTCACGAGCGAAGTGCGGCTCACGGTTTACGTCTCGCACCAGTGGTATCTGGACGAGGCGTCTGGCTTTACGACCGAGGAGCTGGGCCTCTCGACCGATCCGGAGATCTACCGCGCGTGGTTCGAGAAGCTCGACCGCGCCGTGCCGCGATAGCATCGGTCCCGAGAGCGGGGCTTCTCCCTGACGACGCCTCGTATTGATTGAAAGGCCTCCGATGGGTTGATTGAAGGGCCTTTGAAGGGCCTTTCTGCCGTACGGCTTTTCGGGAGGATGCAGACTCCCTGTAAACCTGTAAATAAAGACAGACAAAACAGACAACATGAAGGAACGCAAAATGGCAGCCCTGGAGCTCGGGACCGAGCGCATCCGCAAGCTGCTTGTTCAGTATGCCGTGCCGGCGATCATCGCAATGACGGCGTCGTCGCTCTACAACATGGTCGACAGCATCTTCATCGGCCACGGTGTCGGTCCGCTGGCCATTTCGGGTTTGGCACTGACCTTCCCGCTGATGAACCTCGCCGCGGCATTCGGTTCGCTGGTCGGCGTGGGTGCCGCGACGCTCGTGTCGATGCGTCTCGGGCAGCGTGATTACGAGACCGCCCAGTGCGTACTGGGTAACGTCGTGATGCTCAACGTCATCATCGGCATCGTCTTCGGCGCCGTCGCGCTGATCTTCCTCGACCCGATTCTCTACTTCTTCGGGGCCAGCGACGCCACGATCGGCTACGCCCGCGAATACATGACCATCATCCTGCTGGGCAATGTGGTGACGCACCTCTACCTGGGTCTGAACTCCATCCTCCGGGCCGCGGGGCACCCCCGCAAGTCGATGTATGCCACGATCAATACCGTGGTCATCAACGCCGTGCTCGACCCGATCTTCATCTTCTGGTTCGACTGGGGCATCCGCGGAGCGGCCATCGCCACGGTGCTGGCGCAGATCATCTCGCTGATGTGGCAGTTCCGCCTGTTGTCGAACCACGAGGAGCTGCTGCATTTCCATCGCGGCATCTACCGCCTGCGGCGCAAGATCGTCCGCGACATCATGGCCATCGGCATGTCGCCGTTCCTGATGAACCTCGCGGCGTGCTTTATCGTGATCCTCATCAACAAGGGGCTCAAGGAGTATGGCGGGGACCTGATGATCGGTGCCTACGGCATCGTCAACCGCCTGGGCTTCTTCTTCGTGATGATCGTCATGGGCCTTAACCAGGGCATGCAGCCCATCGCCGGATACAACTACGGCGCCCGGCAGTATGACCGCGTGATGCGGGTGCTGAAGCTGACGATCGTCGGCGCGACGTGTATCACGACCACGGGATTCCTCCTCGGGGAGCTCTTTCCGCGGGTGGCCGTGGGACTCTTCACCAACGACGAGGAGCTGATACGCCTCTCGATCGAGGGCATGCGCATCGTCTTCATCTGCTATCCGATCATCGGATTCCAGATGGTCGCCACGAACTTCTTCATGAGTATCGGCATGGCCGGGAAGGCGATCTTCCTGTCGCTGTCGCGTCAGTTGCTCTTCCTGATGCCGGGGCTGATCTTCCTCCCGCACTTCTTTGCCGAGCATACGTCGTGGGACGGCAGTTGGGGTGTGTGGTGCTCGATGCCGTTGTCGGACCTGTTGGCTTCGGCCGTGGCCTTCTTCATGTTGACCTACCAGTTGCGGAAATTCAGGGCTTCGCATCCCGAGGTTTCCGCCGAAAAATCCCGATGACCTATGCAACGCGAAAAATTCGTGATCAATATCGGCCGTCAGCTTGGAAGCGGCGGCAAACCCGTGGGTGAGATCATCGCCCGACGTCTGGGTATCAAGCTCTACGACAAGGAGCTCATCAATCTGGCGGCCCGCGAGAGCGGATTGTGCGCGGATGTCTTCGAGCGTGCCGACGAACGGGAGCGCAAGGGGGTGCTGGCAACGCTGGTCGGCTACCTGCGGGCGCCGTTCACGGGCTACGAGGGAGGCAATACGAACAACATCCTGGCCAACGAGTCGCTGTTCCGCATCCAGAGCGACGTGATCCGCGAGATCGCCTCGCGCGAATCGGCCATCTTCGTGGGACGCTGCGCCGACTACATCCTGCGTGACCATCCGCGGTGCGTCAATGTCTTCATCTCGGCCGACGACGAGGACCGTTGTGCGCGCCTCTGCGCCCGGGAGCACTGCACGCCCGAGGAGGCGCGGACGATGATGGAGCGTGCCGACGCCCAGCGCGCCTCGTACTACAACTACTACAGTTCGCGGACGTGGGGCGTTGCGGCGACCTACCACCTGTGTGTGAACTCCTCGGTGCTGGGTGACGAGGGCACGGCCGACTTCATCCTGGAGTTCGCGGAGCGCAAACTGCACGAGAAATTTTAGAAATCGAGACATATGGTTTTATCCGAACAGATCAAGGACCTCGACGCACGGCGCGAGGCGTTGGAGCGCTGCCTGGACATCGAGCAGAAACGCATCGACCTGCGCAACGAGGAGGAGAAGACCCAGGAGCCCGACTTCTGGGACAATCCCGACCGCGCGCGGGAACAGCTGCGCAAGGTGGCCGGCATCAAGGCGTGGGTCGAGGATTACGATGCTATCCGCAAGGATGTCGAGGATCTTCAGCTGATGCCCGACTTCGTGAAGGAGGGAGTCGTGAGCGAGGCGGAGATGGATGCGCACTACGCCGCGACGCTCGAGCGGATCGAGAAACTCGAAATGCGCAACATGCTGCGCCGCGACGAGGACAAGCTCGGGGCCATCATGGACATCAACGCCGGTGCGGGAGGTACCGAGGCGCTGGACTGGGCGTCGATGCTTCAGCGCATGTACACGCGCTGGGGCGAGGCCCACGGCTACAAGGTCAAGGTGCTGGACTACCAGGCCGGGGACGAGGTGGGCGTGAAATCGTGCACGATCGAATTCGAGGGCGAGTACGCCTACGGCTAC
>CALUMQ010000030.1 GCA_944321765.1 uncultured Alistipes sp. | reverse complement strand
CATATATATTTGCAAAAGGCGTTAGTTCGATTCTGGGCTTCCTATGTATGCCTACATAGACAGTTTCAGGAAATTCGGTAAAACTAACACTGATAATCAATCAATTAAAATCAAAAGGCCATATCCGGAGGGGATTGCTCTTTTATTTGCTAATCAAAGCCTCTGTGAGCTTCCGGCAGCGGGCTTTTTCGAGTAACAAAATAGTAACAAAACAGAGACAAAAACAGCGGAAAAAGGTTGAAACTGCAATACTTCATTCAAACTATCTTTCCGCTGTATTTACGATATATATTCCTATACTACAATTAACTATCCTTGTTACTTAAACCTTTCCTTGTCCTTCTTGTAGATCTGATAACTGTTCACAAAGTTCTGCCATACAATGTAGGCTGTCGGAGCGATGGACGAAATCGGGTCGAGGAAGGCCTGCGACATCCATACGGCCAGCACCGTGTTCTTCTGTCCCAGCGACTGTCCTCCGGCCGGTGGATCCCCATAACGGCGTCCGAGTTGTCGTCCGACCTTGAACTGTACCAGACAGATCACCAGTGCTGCGAATGCCAGCCATAGCTCCGTGGCGAACGACGCTCCGTGCAGGTCGATGATAAACGACGTCGTGCGGGCAATGATGACCATCAGCGACACAAGCCACATGTAAAAGGAGATCTGTCCGTGTTCGCCTACCCACTTTGCACCTTTCGGGAAGACGAAGCGGCAGAACTGTGCTGCGGCAAAGGGCATGATCAGCAACGGGGCGATGCGCGCCAGAATCTGTGCGAAGGTGCAGGCTCCTGTTCCGGTGAAGGTCAGCACAACGGGGGCCACCAGAGCAACAACCATGTTGCAGATCAGACTGTAAGTGGCCATCGTTGCAACGTTGGCTCCCAGCATGCCGGCGATAACTACAGCGGCCATAGCCACGGGAGCCAGAATACAAACCATGGCACCCTGTGCCACGACCTCGTTGAACGGTCGCAGCACGACATATACCCCCACACATCCTGCCAACTGGAGGACGATCAGCCACAGATGCAGCATCGAGGGCTTCATCTGTTTGGGACTGACGCGGCAGAAGGTGACAAAGAGCATCAGAAAGATCAACGCCGGCGTAATCATCTGGTGCGAAGCGTTCTCGAGTGCCGTGATCGGCCGACACAGCAGCGCTCCGACAACCATGGCCGAGGGCATCGCAATGGTCTTGACGTTGCGGTGCAGATGTTCGAGCAGATGCATGTCAGGCCAACAGTTCGCGCACCTTGGCCGACAGCTCCTTGCCGTCGACACGTCCGGCCAGCCGTTTCGAGGCTACTCCCATCACCTTACCCATCTCCTTGACCGATGCGGCTCCCGTTTCGGCGATAATGGCCTTCACCTCCTGCGTGAGCTCCTCGGCGGAGAGCGGTTTAGGCAGAAACTCCTGATAAACGGCCACCTGAGCCAACTCCTCGGCAGCCAGTTCGGGACGGTTCTGCTCGCTGAATATTGCCGCCGAATCGGTTCCCTGCTTGGCAAGCTTCGAGAGGATCTTCAATACGTCGGCGTCGGACAGTTCACTGATCTCCGGGCCGGCGGTCTTGGCCTCGATGATGTATTTCTTCGCATTGCGCAGTGCGCTCAGGCGTACGGTATCCTTGGCCTTCATCGCCTCCATGATACCTTTCGAAATTTGTTGTTCCAGTGACATGGTTTCCAATGTTTTGTTTTACATTATATAAAGTTACGCATTATTCTGTTATTATGGATTTCCCGATCGTTTCCTGCGGCGCAGTCTGGTTGCTGCGGATCAGAAAACGCAGGGCGTCACGCATCATTCGGTCTCGCAGCACTTGGTTGGAAATGGCCTCGAAGGGGAACCCCACGACGAAGGTCCTGCCGCCGGATTCACTTGCCACGGCGGCCGTACGTCCGTCGTCCATGTAGCGCATGACGGCAAATGCCGATGCATCGGCCGGCGTCAAGGCATTGACCCGCTCTATGGTATAGTGGTCGCGTCCGTAACCGGTGCGGAATCGGTACTCGCTGCGTGAAAAGTCCGGATGGGCGGTCATCACCTGCACGCGGCCACGCTGTGGCTCGCAGAGTCCGTCGTCGCAGACATGGAGCACCTCACGGAGAAAGGTGCAGTCATCGTCCGACACCGCTGTGGGAGTCTGGAGGTCCGAGGTTACATAGCACCCCGAAGCGAACAGCGCACCGCCTGCGGCGAGGTAGCTGTGCAGGCGTTTCTGCAGAGCCGGTGAGAAGGTCCTGAACGTGGATTCGCTGACTCCACGGCCGATATCGGTCGTTCGTTGCTTTCCGAGAATCAGATCAATAGCCGGATATATCTCAAGTGACACTTCTCCATCCTCCACGGCCCGTACCGAAGCCGAGCAGAACGAGTAGCCCGCCGCGGCAATCGACCGCCCGTGAAGACTCGGATAGTCGAACGTGTTGCCTCCGATGACGTCCGTTGCAAAATCTCCGTCACAGGCTCCCAGAGCCAGGCTGTCGACGTTACAGCGCAACTGTGCCGGATCGTAGACCCGCTGAGGACCGATGAAGGAGATGTCGGCGCGATCGGGCACTCCCCCATCCTCTGCCGTGAGGAATCCCACAAGGGAATCGGTTCGCTCGCTCAACGGTGCACTGATACGGTCAAATCCGTTGATGACCAACACCGTCCCCCGTGACTCCACGACGCGGCATGCGGCAAGCGTCTCGCTCGGGAAGCTCTCGCCTCCGGCATTGACAGCCGTTACGCGGTAGCTGTAGAGATGTCCGGGCTCCTGAGGGAGCGTCAGCCGCGGTTCGTCGGTATAGCGGCCGTTGTCGAATCCCCCGTCATCGAGACGTGTGTAGACGATGTATCCGGTCGGTGCGGCTGTCGGTTCCAACGGATCCATCGTCGGACTCCACGTCAGGACGATGTCGTCCTGCTCGTCGAATACGGCAGAGAAAGCGGTCACCGGAAGCGGCTGAACCGTTACCTCCGACATCCCGTATTGCGAAGCGACATAGCGGAGAATCCCCTTGTAGACAGCCCGGCTTACGAGGAACTTGAAGCGCGGGTCACTGCCATAGCGCATGTCGGCAAAGTTCTGGTGCGAGAGCAGTTCAAGGAGCATGGTCGGAGCTCCCGGGACGCGTGCCTCGTAGTAGGCGCGGTTCCACAGTCCGCGGCGGCTCCACGCGGGTTCGTACGTGCGGCGAATATCCTCGACGACCTGTGTCTGTACCAGATCGGTCAGGTCCCGCGAGCGGTAGCGGTCCGCACCTCCGGCAAAACGTCCCTTGTTTTCCTTCGTGTAGTAGATTCCCAGCGTACCGATGATGCCGTCATCCTCACGCAGCCCTGCATCCGAATGGAAGGCCAGCGCCATGTCGATCGGGATGCGCAGTCCCGCGGAATCGGGCAGACGCGGCGAGCCGCCCATGAGCGCATTGACCCAATGGGCGCGCGACATGTAGTCATCCTTGTAGTCATCGAGGTTCTCTTTCGGAGTGTAGACCTTCTCGTCGAAACCGGCCCACTGGAGCCAGTAGCGCGCCCCTTCGCAGAAGCGGGGGAAACCGCTCGTCTCGGCGGTATAGGTCTCTCCAGGATGTTGCAGCGAGGCATCGGGCTCACGGGCGATGTTGCCGTATCCGCCGCCGATCTTCACGGCATCGGCCGAAACGCTCCGTCCGTCGTGGCGCGAGACGTTCGTGAGGCTCACGGCCGTCTGCTCACCGGCATCGAAAAGGAAGCGTCCGAGGTAGATCCACGTCCCGCCGCCCATCGTCTGGTTGACGGCAAAGTGCGTCTCGCCTCCAAGATGATGTACCGTATAGCGGGCGTCGTCGGCACTCCCGGGTGTCGAGGCATAACTTACGTAGACGGCATATTCTCCGCGTTCGGGAATCTCGACCCTCCATTCGGCCCGGGCCGTCGCACCGCCCGTAACGGTGCGCGTGCGGCGCGTGGTACCGTCGCGAAAGGGATTCTCGCCCCGGGTGTAGACCTGCTTCGTATGGGCAAATCCCGGCTCGGCGGACTCCCAGCTGCCCGATTCGGCATATTGATCCGCACGGTCGTTGTCGGCAAGCACCTCGTGCGTCTGGATGTCGCGCTCGCGTGGAAGCAGAACGCACGCTCCGGCGTTTTCGAGCATCGGAACCAGGTAGGGCAAGACGTAGCTCTGGGTATAGAGGTCCTCACACGTTTGCCAGAGTTGTGAACGCTGCCAGCGCCAGCGGTTCTCCGTTTGGTCGAAGTAGCGTCCATGGCTTTGCCACACGGCGATGTGGCGTCCTGCGAGGCCCTGGGTCGGCGACACGGACGACGAGAGCCGCTCGACGAGCGGGCGCTCCGAGGGATTGGTGAAGGGGATGATCCGCCGTTTCTCGATCTGCCTGGCCAACTGTGCCCGGTCGCGGCAGGCCAGAGGAATCAGATCGGCTATTTCGTGTCCGTCGGTATAGAGTTCGATGCGTGCTTTCCGGTACTCCTTCGGCAGCACGGCACGCACGGAGTCGCGCAAGGCGGCAGTATTCTCCTCACGGAAGGGGTAATACGAAAGACCTATCGATGTATAGATCCGCACTCGGCTGCGCGAGGCTTTGACTGCCTGCACCTTGACGGTAACGGGTTCGGGTTTCTGATAGCCGCTCGAAATCTCACGCGAAACGATGCGCGTGAGCGTCCGGGAGATCGCGGCTCGTGATGATGCACCGATTTCGGCCGCCGAAACCGTAGCCGTAGCAAAGAGTGATATGAGAAGGTATAAAATTCTATTTTTCATGGCGTTTCGATATCAGCAGCATGCCGATGACGGTAAATGCCGCGTTGTAGATCAACAGTTCAAATCCGATTTCGTACTCCCAGGCGTGTTTTGTTCCCCACTGCAGCAGGGCGCTCAGTACGGGGGCGGCAACAGCCACCAGCGGCATCCACCGGTCGCGGATTGTGCGCCGGCAGAACATCCCGAAGCAGAACATACCCAAAATCGGGCCGTAGGTGTAGCTGGCGACCTTGTAGACGAGATTGATGACGCTGTCGTCGGCCAGGTATTCGAAGGCCAGGATCACGACGGCCATGCCGAGGGCCATGGCCACATGCACGCCCCGGCGGAGGCGGGTCAGACGCTCCTCGCCGTAACGCTTCATCCCGTCGAGAATGTCGATTGTAAACGACGTGGTCAGGGCGGTCAATGCCGAGCCGGCCGCCGAGTAGGTGCTGGAGATCAGTCCGATGACGAACAGGATGCCGACAATCAACGGCAGTCCGCCCTCGACCGAGACCATCGAAAAGACCTGGTCGCTCTTCTCGGGGAGCGGCATGCCCGTACGGTCAATGTAAAGGTAGAGCAGCACGCCGAGCACGAGAAACAGGAAGATCACGACAATCTGACTCAGGGCCGTGAGGACGATGTTCTTCTGCGAATCGCGCGGAGTGGCGCAGCTCAGATTCCGCTGCATGAGGTCCTGATCGAGTCCCGTCATGGCGATCAGCAGTACGATGCCCGCCAGAAACATCTTCCAGAAGTAGCGCCCCGAAGCCGGGTCGTCGAAGAAGAAGATCCGCGACATGGGTGATGCCGAGACCTCACGGACGGTGTCACCGACCGAGAGGCCAAGACTCCGCATGATAAAGAGGATGGAGAGAATGAGGCTTCCCACCAGACACACGGTCTTGAGCGTATCGGTCCAGATGAGCGACTTGACCCCGCCCTGCTGCGTGTAGAGCCACACGAAAAACATGGTGACAAGGGCGTTGGCCCAGAAGGGAATGTCGTAGCGGGAGAAGACCAACAGTTGCAGCACGGCGCAGACCACGTAAACGCGCAGCGCCGCCCCGAGGATCTTCGAGATGAAGAAGAACCAGGCTCCCGTGCGGTGGGACGATACGCCGAAGCGGTCGTCGAGGTATTCGTACAGCGAGACGACCTTCAGCCGGTAGAACGTTGGGATCAACACGAAGGCGACGATCAGCTGTCCGACGGTGAATCCCGCGACCATCTGCATGTAGGAGAAGGCGTCGACCGCCACCGATCCCGGAACCGAGATGAACGTGACGCCCGAGATGGCAGCACCGATCATGGCAAAGGCGGCCATGTACCATGGGGTGCGACGGTTCCCGGTGAAAAATCCCGCATTGTCGGCGCGGCGGCCCGAGAGCCATGCGACGGCGAACAGCACGGCGATATAGCCCAAGACGGTAAGGATGACGGCAGCCGGAGTCATAGCTTTTCGATCGTGATGAATTCAAGCATCAAAGGTACGAAAAATAAGTATACGAAGGACTCCGGTCTTCATTTTATGCGTCCGATTCCGGTATGCTCCCGCATCAGAAACGATTTGGAAACCGCGAAAAAAAGATATCTTTGCACAAAGATCCTCATAAATCAACGAATATGGCTTTTTTCAAGGAATTCAAGGAGTTCGCCCTCAAGGGCAATGTGATGGACATGGCCGTCGGCGTCATTATCGGCGGAGCTTTCGGAAAGATCGTCTCGTCGCTGGTCAACGACATCCTCATGCCGCCGATCGGCGCGTTGATCGGCAATACGGACTTTTCGCAACTGCGCGTCGATCTGTCGAAGTTGCGCGACATGACCTCCGGAGCCATGCAGTCAGTCGGCGGTCTGGTCGGTGCCGACGGCAATGTCATTGCACAGGCCGCTCCCGAACCCATCTACTGGAACTACGGAGCCTTCATTCAACAGTGCGTGGACTTCGCGATTCTGGCCTTCTGCGTCTTTCTGATGGTGAAGCTCATGAATCGCCTGATGCGCAAGAAGAAGCAGCCTGAGGCCGCGCCCCAGCCGCCCGTTCCGTCGAAGGAGGAACTGTTGCTGACCGAGATCCGCGATCTGCTCAAGGAGCGCAACGTAAGCGACAAATAGTCTTGCACCCGGCGTAATGTGCACGGCTATTTTTTTGCCTGCTTCTTTGCCGAGCCGTCGTTGCGCGTGAACTCCTGCAGCACGTAGGTCGTGAAGATCGGGAAGAACATCATGCCCAGCGACGGAAGCAGCACGCTGAAGATCTTGCCGATCGGAGTGACGGGAAAAATCTCGGCTCCGACCGTCGTAACGTTCATCCACGCCCACCACAGGGCGTTTCCGAAGTTGTGAAGGTTGGGATTGACCTGAATCTCGTAGTCGTAGAAGACCAGGGCCGAAATATAGGTAAAGACGGCGACCGTGAAGATGTAGGCAAAGAAGAGCCGTTGGATCTTGCTGTCGCTGACCAGCCACTGCACGATGAAGGCCATGGCCAGAAACGCCCTGAGCATCGGCAGCAGCCCCACGATCAATCCCCAGTCGTGCGTGGCGCGCATGCCGCTCCAGACCATGATGTTGAGCCACGGCACCGAGATGAGCAGCAGGATGAGGTTGCGCCAGAAGAAGCGCACACGGTCTGCGGCGCGACTCAGCCGGACAAAAAAGTCGCACAGAAAGATCGAACAGACGATGAGCTGCACGGTCAGATACATGGGTGAGAGTTGTACGTGATCGCTCGTGATCACCTCCCAGGAGATGGCGACCAGCAGAAAGGCGCCGGCGATGACCTTGACAACGCCGATCGTGTTGCTGATGATGGCAAAGGTTTTACGGGCCAGAGGCATGTTGTACGGTATTTTCTTCGGTGCGGGACAAAAGCGGTGCCACAGGGGTCGGGAAAAGTTTTTTTAACATTTTCGGCAAAAGATTTTGGAGGATCGGAAATTTCCATTATCTTTGCACTCGCTTTCAGCAATGGCGGGATAGCTCAGCTGGTTAGAGCGCATGATTCATAATCATGAGGTCGAGAGTTCAAGTCTCTCTCCCGCTACCTAAAAATCAAGGAGTTACAGCAATTTGTAACTCCTTTTCTTTTTCCTTCGGTACACAATTTACACACAAATCGGCCGATTTTCTCCGCATTCGTACTTCGCAGAACAATGAAATACCAGGAGCGAGGATCCGTATTCTGGCGTCCTCGTGGCAGCCGGTATCCGCTTGCGTGGATCGTAGTTGGCAAAGATGCAAGTTGTCTACCCTATTCATCTTTCAAGTTCCACTTTATCCTCCGCTTCGCCCGGCGCAGTTCCTCGGCGGTCTTCGTCAGCACGTCCGAGGCCACTAGCATGATTTTCTCGTCCCTCGATATCGGGTGCCGCTTCAGCAAACCCCGCTTCGCGTAGTCCAGCACCGTCTGCCGGTCGATGCCCAGGAACCGCGCCGCCTCGCTGGTCGATATCGCCACGTCGCTGAAGCGGGAGACATCCGTGAGGGTCAACGCCTTCTTTTCAAGCTCGGCGCATCGCTCCTCGAGCTGCGAATAGTATTCAAATGCTTCGTATGCAGTAACCATATCTATAATTCAGGTATTTGTTTATACCAAAAATTATACCTTACTGTAGCTGTTGTAGATAGAAGGTAGATCATATTTCCGAGTTGTTGTCGGTGCATATTTTGTCCGCGATGGAATCCGCTGCCAGTTTCAGGATCTCGTCCAATGCGCTGTATATCGCTTTATTGAACCCGTCGTTCACGTTGTCTACATCAGTCGGAGAGTATTCCCGTTCGGTGATCTCCGACACTTCGCCGAGCAAGTTCGACAATTTGATATATACCCCCAGGTATCCGGCCGTCACAAGGCTCAACTTTGCATTTTTCAAATTTTCGATTGTCATGGCTTTGTCTGAATTATCCAAGTACCGTACATTTCACATCCTCGATCTTGCGGCCTTTCAATTCGGCCAACTCGCGGCGCAGGTGTTCTGCCTCAAAAAAGAAATACCACGCATTCATCATTGCCGAGTGCATATAGTTTGCCGCATTGATAATCTCACTGTAAGGGTTTTCCGACCGAAAAGGCCACAATCCGAAACGCAAATCGCAAACTGGTTGCGGTATATCTAACTCCTTCAATTTCTCCATAACATAAGCCCGGACCGTCTCCCGGCGCACGGTGATGATCCGGTTGGCATCCTCCCGGGTCGGTTCTGCTTCAATTCTGATTACGTTCTTTTCCATAGCTCAATATATCGTTACAAGATTTTCCACTTTGAACGACCGCCAGCCGGCAGCTTCGATGTCGTAATACTTGACCGTGCGACCATCGTCCGGGCGTCCGGTACCTTTGATCGTGGCGGCGATGTCCCGCAACGTTCCGCAAGCTCGGCGCAGCGTGCCGTCGGCCTTTTCGTAGGCAAATCGCACTACCCCGGCACGCATCAAATCCGTCAACCGGTAGAGCTGCCACGCCTTCGAAAGACATACGGAGAAGGTTTTGCCCGTCGTGCGGAACAGCGCCCAAGCTCGGCGCATGATTATCTGTAAATCGGTTCGTTTCATGGTTTATACTGAAGTGTTAGTTTATACATGATTTTGAGTTGAAGGGGCGGTTGTTGAGGCCGCCCCGTTACGCCATCAGTTGAGCATGAGTTGCAAAGCATCGGCAAGTTCGGGATACTCGTTGCCCTCTTCATCCCATACGGCCTCGACGGTCGTCTGCTCGCTAACCAGCTCGGGGACCATTTCCCACATCCCGCAGTAGCTGTCACCTCCCCGGACGGCACGATATTCGGCCTCATAGTTGACAAAGGCGATATAACCGTTGTGTATGATCTCGAAACCTTCGCTTTCGCCGTCACACTTGAAGGTGACATAATCGGCGATCTGCTTGGCGAAGTGCTGAATATCGGTACGGGTTGCGGGTGTCATGGTTGTAACGCTTTAATGTTTCTTTGTTGATGCAAAGATACATTATATTGATTTATTACGCAAATTATTTCACCCAAAAATTATCATCGAAATGTTTTTTTTATCTCGAATAGATCATTATATTGATTTAATTACTACATTTGTCGTGTAACATCATAATGAAACACGTGTATTTATGGAATTAAGAGTAAAAGAGATTTGCAAAGAAAAGGGCCTACAAATGCAGGAGTTGGCCGACAAACTGGGGATAACCCGCATTACTCTAACGCGAAATATTAGCGGAAATCCAACTATTTCTACACTTGAAAATATTGCCACCGCCCTGGGGGTTACGGTTCCGGAGCTGTTCGCCCCGCAGCCGACGAACACGATCACCTGCCCGCATTGCGGAGCGGTATTGGAAATCAGAGAAAAGGAATAAACCTGGTAAAATGTCAATTTATGAAACGAATCGTATTTGCACTTCTGTTTACCCTACTTATTGCCAGCTGTTCCAGTGAAAAGCAGGATTTATACAAAAAGGTCGATTTTTTCATCGACCAATTACATTCCACCTATGAAAGCTACGGTCTCCAAGGTATAGACCACGCAAAACATACTCAAAACGGCTATTATTGCATCACACCAATAGGTCGGCTCATCAATGTTAAAATCGAAAAGCCTGTTGACTCCGAAGAGTATGAAAAACTGAAAGCAGATTTATCCCGAAAATTCAAAAACGATAAGCGCGTAAACTCGGTATATATTTGCAACGGCGGTACCGTAATGATTGACTGCCGGAACTGACATATAAGGGCTCCAAAACGTTGCCAGAAAACAAGAAACAGCCGCCCGTCGAGGTGGCTGTTTCTGTTTGATTTCGGAATATGAGTATCAGAAACTCGTATCTGACTGTTGTACTTCCACTCGCTTCCCGGCCTGCTCAACGTCCGAGTAAACCAGGTAGACACGCTGGTCTCTGGCCATCTGATTGAGCCGTTCTTCCTCGCTGGCTCCGGTGAGCGACCGGACCGTGGCCACCTCCTGCACTACGGCCGGGGGCGTGACGACTGCCGGAGTGCTGACCGTAGGAGCTGCCGAAGATACTCCCGATCCGGAACTCGAAGAGGTATTCACGGCCATGATGTTTTTAAGATTCATTAATCCGGTAGCTATCGCATTGGTCATATATACGGCGCCGAGAGCCGGGGACCATACCCCGCCGGGATTGAAAGCCGCACGATAGGCTTCTTCGGCGCTGGCCCAGGTGTTGATGGTTGTAGCGGCTATGGCCGCAGCCTTCCCTGCAGCCGTACTCTCTCCGACAAGTTGGGCGGGTGTCTGAAGGAGCGCAGCAACCTGGTTGGTCAACTGCATTCTGTTCTTGTATGCCTCAACCGCCAAACGTTCCCGCTTCTTGTTGTTCTCGGTCTCTATGGCAAGGGTCTCCTTCCCGGCCTCGTAGGTGGCGTTCAGATCCTCGTCGAGAGCCTTCAGCAGGTCGTCCGTCTCCTGCTTCAGATACTTGGCCTGTATGCCGGCGAACTCCTGCCCATATTGTTCAAGCATCAGTTTGCGACGCTCCATCGCCAGTTCCTCGGAGATCTGCTTCTCGTCGACCATCGCTTCGAAGGCGGCCAGCTCCTGCCGGAACTGCTCCTGCGCCAGGGCGAGATCCCCGGTCTGTGTCCCGGCACCCTGCTCGGCCTGCATCAGGGCCGTTTCATCCCGGAAAGCGGCGTTGGCCTCCCGGATGGCAGCGTTTGTCTCTTCGGCGATGCGCTGCTTCTCGGCGGCGGCCTTGCGCTGCTCTTCCGCAAGCTCGGCATTCTTCTTCCGCTCGGCTGTGACCTCTGCAGCATAAGCGACATCGAGATCTTGTTTGTAATCTTCGAGAGCATCCTTGGCAGCATCATATCGCTCTTGGAGCGTTTTCAAATTCTCCTCATTCGCCCGCTTTTCACGCTTTGACATCTGCTCATATTCCGCCTGGAAGGATTCGAGAGCGTTTTTCGACGCTGTGACGGCATCCTCGTACTTCTGCATCTGCATCGCATTGGCCTCGGCCTCCTTACCTTGCGCCCGGAGGAGACGGATCGTGTAGTCGATATCTGCCGACAGACGGTCCATCTGCTCCTTCTGCCTCTCCAACGCCTTGGCACTTTCATCGGCCTGCTTCTCGATCTCCTTGTTTCGGGCATTGAACAGCGCAAATGCGGCTCCTGCGGCGGCCGCAAGAGCCGTCAACACCATACCCAGCGGCGTGGCGATGAAGGCGATGGCCGCCTTCGTCATGCCAACGATGCTGTTCTTCATGCCGGTGAACAGCGACGGGATGCCGCCACCCTCTACGCTCAACTTTCCGAGGTCAACAATCAGCCCAGCCTGCGGAGGTAGCACCTGCTTCAGGGCCTCTTCGTACCCGCCGACGTTGCGCTGGAAGTTCCCCATCGAGGCGTCGACCTCCTTCAACTCCGCATCGAGCAGCTTGATCTGCCCCAGCATTTCGGTGCCGACGGCTCCCTCCCGCTGCTCCTTGCTCAACTGCCGGTAGGCATTCCGGAGCTGTCCCAGCGTCTGCGACATTTCGACGTAGGAACCCTTGGCCGAAAGCAGGGCCTTTGTCGAGGCGTTCAGCGAGGAACGGACGTCGCCCATCTCCGTACGGAGTTTCTGCAATTTTTCGTAGTTGTCCTGCAATGCCTGGTTATAACCGTCAACGGTCATATTTCCACCGTTGTATTCTTTGGTGATCTGCTTGATTCGGGCGTTTGTATCGTCTATGCCAGTCTTCAGTTCCTGCATACGGGCCACAAGTTCACTGAACGACCCCGTGTTCTCGTCGATGATCGCCCGCAGCTCCTGCATACTCTTGACCTGCGCATCCTCATCCTTGGCCGATATCTCCATCGCCTGGTTGACCTCCTCCTGCGCCTGCGACATTCGGGCCTGCGCATCGGCAAATTCCTTGGTGCCCTCCGTGAGTTCGGCGAGCTTCTTTTTCAACTTGTCTATCTCATCCAGCAACTCCCGGATGCTCTTCGTGCTGGACGTGACGTCGACCTCCAGCACCCGTTTGATCTCTTCTGCCATAGCTATTCAAGTAGAATGTTTCCTGTTTCGGTGATCGTTCCCTGCATGATAAGCGACTGCCCTTCGAAGCGCAGCGTCATGCCCACATAATCCGATAGGCTTGTGATGTCCAACAGCCCTACCACCTCATCGACGGTCAGGTACGCCCTGTTCTGCGCGTCGAAGTATATGTACTGCGTCTGTATAGCCGATGACGCAACCGCCGCCCCGCTGCTGTTTCGAATGATGAACTGCCAATTGGTTTCGGATGTCGAGGGACGATCCGACGTGTCGAGGATGACCAGCCGTTGCAGCAACTGACCGTCGGTGTAGGCCGACTGGTCCAGAACCTTCACGAACTCGCATTGCACGGTGTCTACGGTCGTCAGCGAGTAGTTCGATATGCTGTTCAGTCGCCATATCGCCCCGTCGAAGTAGAAGAACTTGCGCAGCAGATCTTCGCCCACCTGGATTCCCCGCAGATCGACGTAGGCCGAGCAGATGCGCGTGTCGACGTTGTACATATCCTCTATGTACCGCTGCCAGTAGCGCGGGTATATCGCACAGGCGGAATCCGCCGAGACATTCGGGATGTCAATCTCGGCCGGAACGCCGAAATCCATGGTCTGCACGATCTGACTGCCATCCAGCAGGTGGCGGCCAAAGATCGGCATATTCGTTGCCGCCAGGCCGTCGGAGAGTTCCCAGCACGGCCCGCCGTTCAGCGTGTACATAGCTGCGGAATCGTCCGTGATGATAAACTTCTGATAGGCCGTCGCCGCAGCTTCATTGTCGGCGACGCTGCCCCGGTAGAAAAGCAGGACGCCGAATCCGTCCGTCGCGCTCTCGTCATCCGTATGGCATTGCAGCTTGGGTATGACGTCGTAGGACGGCAGATCGGAATTGAACGGCGTGACGGTGGCGGTGCCGTCGGGCGTGATCCCCTCCATATCGATGCTCGTATCGGGATCCGTGCCGTTCAGAAACAGCTTGTACGACGCCTGCCCGTTGAGAAACGTTGAGCAGATGCGCGTCCTTCCCGCAAGGTCTCCCGTGGGGCTGGTCACGTTGTTGAAGTAGATCGACTTCTCCAGCACCTCGGCGCCTCCCGCGAACTCGGAGCTTTCGAGGACATCCGTCGTATCGGCGTTGAAGTCGTATCCCGTGTTCACGCGCTGCGCACCGTACTCGCGGCCGTATTTCTTCTTGTAGAACTCGACAAACTCCCCTTCCAGCTCGCCGTTGTTGAACGACAGCCATTTCGAATCTGCGACAAGCGGCGTCGTCTTGATCTCCTTCGAACGGTCGATGCGGTCCTCGATATCCATGACATCCGAGGTGTAGAGCGTATTGCGAGAGACGATCGACACGGTCTTCGATCCTTTGTCGTAGGTGTACGACAGTCCGAAGGTTTTGGAGTAGGACAGCAGGAATTCGGCGGGCGTCATCGTGTCGGACAGCATGATCTGCTGCGTGATCTTCGATTCGCTGTGCAGCTGTCCGCTGGTTTCGTAGGATAGTGTGCCGCCCGTCACGCTGGTGCCGTAGCCGGTCAAGTCATAGGAGACGAATCCATAGTTGGGGATGCTCAGATCCATATCGGATCGAAGGGTCCAGTTCGCCACGCCCCCGGCATAGGCGTAGGATATGATCCGCACCCAAATTCTCACCTCGGCCGTGCTGACACCGATTCCCGTTGCTGTCAGCTCCTGGAGATATGAATCCGTCACGCTGTGCGTAGACTGTACACGCGTAGATACGGTATTGAGTTCTCCGCATATCACCAAATTGGCCCCCGATTGCAGATATGCGCCGTCCAAATTCGCCTTCGTCACCCATTCCGAGGCGGATATGATCGAACTCGGGTTCTCGGATGCGTAGACCTGGATCGGACTTCCTCCGATGATGTTGCCATTGTAGTCCTTCAGGACAAGCTGTTGAAAGAGCATCGTTCCCGAATAATATGTCGCCATACTCTGCAGGCGGTTCAGATAGTATCTCGTGTTGGACGGGACAATATCCGTCGTCACAAATACCGTGGGTTTCACCGTCACCGTCACCACCGCATCGGCATTCGTGTTGCCGGGGTTCAGCGTCGCACCTACTCCGGCGTCGTATGTCCCGCCCGAGACATTCGGGGACGTCGCGGATCCCGAGACAGTATATTCGCCGCTCTCGCCGTCCTGCTCGTAGGTAGTCAGCAGCCGCAGTGATACCCACGCCTTTTCGTAGGCCTCGTTCAATGGGTTGAAGAACGCCTCGTCGAGATTCAGCGTGAACCCCTTCGACGCCGCATATCTCCCGATGGCGGCGATCATGCCCTTCACCGAGAAGACGGGACGCTGGAGATAGCTCCGCAGATCCTTTGTCTGCCACTCCGTGAAGTCCTCGCCGAGATCGTACAGCGCGCACCCGTCGATGGTCGAATAGCTGTTTCCGTCCGACGGATAGGATGGCTTTCCGCCGACAAGAGCAGGATCCCCGACAGCCGTGTCCGCGCTGAAATCCCCCTCCGGCAGGCCGTTGTAGGCCGGGGCGAAGTTCACCACCTGCCACTGGCCCGATATCCCGTTGCGAAGGGCCGCCCACGCAAGGCTCACCGTCTGCTTGTTGATCGTGAACTCGATCGTATCGTCGGGGTCGTCGCTCAACAGCGGAAGGTCCGCGAGGGTCATTTCATTACCATCGTCATCGTAGGAGAGCGTGTAGAAGAAGGACCCCAGCCCCCCGTACAGCGTGATGCCGTACGACTTCGATCCGTTCTTGTTGGTCACGCTGTCGAGCTTCACGTAGCCGGATTCCAACAGCTCCCCGGCCTCGCTGAATATCGAGAACGGCGTGCGGATCAGCGGGCTGAAGGCGGTGCCCGTCTCGCCGGATCCCGATATGGTCTTTCGGTCCGCGCGGAACATCATGCCGAAGATGGCATCGTTGGTGCGCGTGGATGGCAGCGTCACCTGCTGGGAATAGCTGTTCTTGACGACGGCAGGTTCGTTCAGGTCGTCCGCCTTATAGTTCATTAGCACCAGCGAATCGGTCGAGAGATCAACCTCCGAATCACCGATGTACAATCTGATTTTGCGTCTCATAGCCTTATGAAATCATGGTTGATTGCTTTAATATGTAAAATCTCTTTTTGCAGCATATCTGTTGAGGTTGTCAAAGTATCAACCGCAAACTCATTCAAGAGGCCCAGGGCATCGGTAATCGGCAGGTATTGCCAAATCGCCCGCTGCACTTTGAGGTTGTCGTAACCCTCGTTGTACTTCTTGCCCTTCGGTACGAGTACGCACGCCAGGAGCGTCACAAGGTTCTGTTCAAAATTCCCGGCGTATGTCTGAATATTCATCCCCTGGATAGCGGTCATCTTCCGGATGTCGGTCACGGGCACGAGGGTCATATCTCCGAACCGGTACTGCTTGGCGACCTCCGCCGGCCGGGGTGCCGTGCAGAGGAATCCGGCTCGGTCCATCATGGCCCGGAATTCCGGGACCTTCAGATCGAGCAGCTGCTCAACGGTCATGTCCGAGAGAATAGACAGCACGTGAAGGTTCAGTTCGATCGTGTCGCTTTCGTGCTCGGCTCGTGCTCGAAGCAGGGCCTCATACTTGCCTACCGTAAGGCTGTTGTAGTTGGTAATCATATTTGCATAATTTTGGTTTGTTTACTTGTTTTCTTTGTTTTTTCGGGCCTGCGGCATCGACTCGATAATCTTCCGACGTATCTCGGTTACGCGGTTCTGCACCGTGGATTTGCTGACCCCGAGCATCTGCGACATTTTGCGGACGCTTCCGCTCTCGGCGTAGAGGATGAACAGCCGACGGTCTGCGTCCGAAAGCCTGCGCAGCGCATCCTTGCAGCGGCGCACGCGGGCGTCGTCCTCGTCAAACACTCCCTTTCGGGCCGTGTACTCCTCCTCTATGAGGTGGAATTGAGTTTGTCGATCGTCATTCATCTCTCAACTCGTCACTCATTCGGGAGAATTTCCGAATCTGTCGATAATAAGGACTTGTCTGCGAAAAATAC
>CALUMQ010000029.1 GCA_944321765.1 uncultured Alistipes sp. | reverse complement strand
TTCAATATGCCGTCCACTTTCTCGGATTATTGTCGACGGAATTTTGGTCGCACACCCGGTCAAATGCGAAAGAAGAGTGAATCTGTGAAAGAATCTTAAATCCGAACTTTTCGCGCTCT
The DNA here is from genome assembly GCA_944321765.1 of uncultured Alistipes sp. GTDB lineage: Bacteria > Bacteroidota > Bacteroidia > Bacteroidales > Rikenellaceae > Alistipes. Next base: position 297,348 of record CALUMQ010000029.1, on the reverse strand, counting down.
TTTCAGAATAAGAACTTCATTGGTTCAACTTATTTTTAGTTCGCCAATGAAGCTCGTTTTGTCTGCCAAACATATCAGCCTGAAAAACTGTCTCACGGCCATATTGTTGGAGAAAGTACACCTCTCTCTTCAATGTGTCTTGGAGGTCCTGAATCACATCGATAATGAGCAGGATCGGGGACCTCCGCGATGAAGTGTGACCATGGCCCCAAGTCGAGGCGTTGAATCTCCAAATGCGCTTTATCTCGCGGAATTTGTCCGGAACTTTGCATCGTCAACCTCCGGGAATCGTCCGTAAACGCCGCGTCAGAGAATCTGGTTTGGGCGATATGCCAGCACGTCTCCTCTTCAAAAGGGCAGGATCTGCCCTGTCCCTTGGCGAAGGTGTCTCGAATGTCCTTTGACGGTCGATAGTTGGGTTCGTGTGCCAAGACCAGTTCCAGACGATGCCGGTAGTTTGATTGTGGCAATTACTCCATTTTATGTAGGTCTGCAGCAAATGGATAATTGCCGGACTTCGAATATGCCTGTCAAATGCCCGTCGAAACGGCTATTGAGCCGGATAATGGCCTTAATCCGCAACGCCGTCGGACCCGATCTCCGGCATACAGACGGAGATCGGGTCCGATCTATTTCAAGAAGAATCCGGCCGTGTCAGTCCGTCGGTCCGGTCTTCCCGAGTGCCGCGGGATAACGCATCCGCACCTGCTCGACATAGCGTTCCGTCTCCGGATGCCTGAGCAGCCGCAATGCCTCGATCCGCAGGCCGCAGAGCGACGCTTCGGCCTGCGGATCCCCGCCGATCAACAGATCGATGACAAAGAGGGCACGGACCCCGTCACCGGCATCGAGCGCATGTCGCACCGCCTGGGGCGTGAGTTCCAGATCGCCGTGCAGGTAGTCGACCAGAAGGGCCGCCTCGCGGGCCTTGGAGGCCGACCAGCCGTTGCTGTGCCAGCGGATTACGTCCCGTTGCTGTCGTGGGCGATGTACTCCGGGGTGACTACACGCCGATGAAGACCGGTTCCGCGGAGACGGCGAAGATGGAGACATGGCGGATCGGCGTCAGCCGCTGCGGATGTTGATTTCGATGCGTATCCCGTTGATGATGGAGCGCATCGAGACGGAGGCCGCTGTAGAAAATCCGACCTGGTTTGGCTCTGCGCAAAATATGGCAGTTCAGCGACAAAAACGCGAATTCGGTGGAGATAAATGGGGTGGTTTTATCTCCACCGATTGCTCCACCAAAAGGTGCCGAAAACCGCTGGTTTTTGCGTTGCCGACAAAAAGAGAAAACCCTGATTTCGTTTGGAAATCAGGGTTTTGCAACTTTTTGCTTCTCTTCAAAGTGGTACCACCAGGAATCGAACCGGGGACACAAGGATTTTCAGTCCTTTGCTCTACCAACTGAGCTATGGCACCATCCGCGATTCAGCCACGTCATTGTGTCAGATCGTGGTGCAAAGGTAAGCAAAATTTTCGATTCTGCAAGTCTCCGGTGAAAAATTCTCGCTTTTTTGTCTCTTCCCGTTGTTCCGGCAGCGGCAGCGGCTTCTTGTTCTCCCTATAAGCTTTCGGACTTATTTATCTTTGTGCTTTGTTTGCGCCGCGTCGAAGCGTTTCTCGAAGGCCAGGCGTTCGCCGCTTTCATACCGAACCTTTCCGCAGTAGGTAAATCCTTCGCGCGGAAGGATATGCAGCATTCGGTGGTTGTCGAAGTTCGTGTCTACGCGGAATGATGCCACGCCACGCTTGCGGGCCAGACGCTCCGTGCGGTGGAAAAATTCGCCCGCCACGCCATGTTCCTTCTCTCCGTCAGCCACGGCCAGGCGATGCAGCACAACGTAACGGCCCTCGCCGAGCCACGCCCCTTCGTAGAGAGCGTCGTAGGCTTTCTCGCCTTCGAACACCACGGCTCCGTAGGCGATGACCGCCTGTGCGGCCTCCGTGTTCTTCGTGTCCTCCGTGTCGGGGCGCTGCAGCACATATCCGTATCCGTGCCGCAGGTCGGCATCGATGTGTTCGCGCGCCGGGTAGCCGTTTTGCCATTGCTGACTCCCCGCTTCGCGCATCTGCCGCTGCGCCTGGGCGATGATCTGCAGAATGCGCTCCACGTCCTCCGGTGCGGCATGCCGGAAGATGAGTGTCTCGTTTCTCTCCATGCCGACAAAGATACGCATTTGTTTGTCGGGATGTGTCGGATTGGCAGGACGTATTTTCCGGTTTTGTGGCAGGTAGTGACAAAACGTGACAACATGTGACAATTTTTCTGCCGTAAGCACTTGGCACGGGATTTGACAATGTAGGGGGTGAAACCGCTCCGCAAGGGGCGGTGGAAATGAAAACAATGTTAAACTAAAATAACCTAAGGAGGACAAAATTATGGTACCTGCAAGACGTAATCAAAATTGGTTGCCGAGCATTTTCAATGATTTCTTGAATGACGGTTGGCTCATGGAGCGTCGCAACACCACGGCTCCTGCCGTCAACATCCTCGAGAACGACGACGAGTATAAAATCGAAGTTGCGGCTCCGGGTATGACCAAGGAGGATTTCAAGGTCCATATCAACGAGGATAACGAGCTGATCATCTCGATGGAGAAGAAGGCCGAAGACAAGGAGGAGGACAAGAAGCACAAAGGCACCTACCTGCGTCGGGAATTCTCCTACACGCAGTTCCAGCAGAGTCTGTTGCTGCCCGACAACGTCGAGCGAGACAAGATCTCGGCCAAGGTGGAGAACGGTGTGATGTGCATCGAGATCCCGAAGAAAAAGATTACCGAGGCTGCTGCCGCTTCGCGCCAGATCGAAGTCAAATAATTGCACGGCTTCCGCACAACGGAGGAGAATTCCTTGCAAGAGGAGTTCTCCTCTTTTTTTGTGCCTTTGCGGTGCAGGTGCGGGAATTTATCGCGCAGCGGGGATGCATCGAACCGTAAAAAGCGCTATCTTTGAGACTCCGCCCGTGGGCTGCTGCCGAGCGGCCGTGGCGGGCTTCCGTTTTGCTCAAACTTTTTTTCTGCATGATAACGACCGAACTTTGTGCATATAGTGTCGAGGCGTGCCTCACGGCTGCACGCTGCGGCGTTTCGCGTGTCGAGCTGTGCGCCTCGCCCTGGGAGGGTGGGACCACCCCCTCGGCTGCTGCAATCCGCCGGGCCCGCCGTGTGCCGGGCCTCGGCCTGCAGGTGATGATCCGTCCGCGGGGCGGCGACTTCTGCTATTCCGACGAGGAGACGGAGCAGATGGCCGAGGATATTCGCTTCGCCTGCGCTGCGGGGGCCGACGGCGTGGTGCTGGGCGTGCTGACGCCCGACGGCGAGGTGGACCGTGTGCGGCTGCAACGGCTTGTTGCCGAGGCCGACGGTCGGGAGGTAACCTTCCACCGGGCGTTCGACATGGCTCGTGATCCGCTGGAGGCGCTCGAGGCGGTCATTGCCTGCGGGTGCCGGCGGATTCTCACCTCCGGGGGCTGCAATAAGGCTGTCGAGGGGATCGATATGCTTCGGCGGCTGGTGGAGGCGTCGGCCGGACGTGTCGAGATCATGGCCGGCAGCGGCGTTGATGCCTCGAATGCCCGGCTGCTGGCCGCGACGGGTGTTGACGCCCTGCACTTCAGCGCCCGGGGTTGGCGGGAGAGCCGCATGCGCTTCCGTAACCCGCGGGTCTCGATGGGAGGCGTGGAGGGAGTTCCCGAATACGCCGTGGCGTGCGCCGACGAGAGCAAAATCCGGCAGATTCTTCGTGAACTTGAAACTTGTGAACGATGATACGACTCCTGACCCTTGTGTGCTGTCTGGGCCTCTGTGCCTGCGGCGGCAGCCGCTATGGAGGCGGCATTCCCGCGACCTATGATCCGCTGCTCGATGCGGCGCTCGCCGAGTGCCCGCGGGCCGACAGCCTGCGGCAACTGTTGCGTGACACGCCGCGCGCCGAACGTGAGGCGATGGCCTACCTGATCGCCTGGATGCCGGCGGGCGACCGCGATACAATGCGCCTCGATCTGCTGCGTGAGAATGTCTCCTGCGCCTGTCGGGCCCGCGAACGTTTTGCCTGGACCCGGACGCTGCCCGATTCGATCTTTTTGAACGAGGTGGTTCCCTATGCCGTGGTCGACGAGGTGCGCGATGCGTGGCGGGCTGATTTTCTCGAACGCTTCGCGCCGGTCGTCGCCGACTGCCGCACGATGCGCGAGGCGGCCGAGGCGGTAAACCGGGCTATTGTCGAACGGGTCGGCGTGGAGTACAATACGCTGCGAGAGAAGACCAACCAGAGCCCCGCGGAGTCGATGCGCCAGGGCATGGCCTCCTGCACGGGACTGTCGGTGCTGCTGGTCGATGCGCTGCGGGCCGTGGGCATCCCCGCGCGGTTTGTCGGAACCCCTGCGTGGCACGACGATCGCGGCAACCACAGCTGGACCGAGGTGTGGTTCGACGGCAGCTGGCACTTTACGGAGTATTACTTCGCCGGATTTGACCACGCCTGGTTTCTGGCCGATGCCGGACAGGCTGCGGAGGGCGAACGGACGCATGCGATCTATGCCGTGTCGTTCCGACCCACGGGCGACTGGTTCCCGATGGTGTGGAGCGAAACGTCGCGGGACGTGCACGGCGTGGAGGTGACACGCCGTTACCGCGAGGCCTTTGCTGCGGAGAACGACCGGCGTCTGGCGGCGCAGACCCATGTTCCGGTAACCTTCACGATGTACCGCACGCCGGCTGTCGAAGGAACCTCGGCCGGACGTGTGGCGGCGAACGTCGATGTCTTCTGCGGCACGGAGCAGGTGGGCGGCGGCCGCACGGCCTCCCCGCAGCAGGACATGAACGATGGATTCCGCATCCTGCTCGAGAAGCACCGGACCTATACGTTCCGTTATGCCAATGCCCGGGACGAGTTGACCGAGGTGACGGTTTCGGTGGACGATGAGCCGCTGTCGGTGTCGGGATACATGGAGTAGGGGGTGTCGGCCCGTGAGGTGTGAGAAGAGCCCGTTCCGTTGTGCGGAATCGTGGGTTTGTCGCGGGAAATTTCGTATATTTGTCTGTAACGATCAAAAAACGCTCAAACGATGAAAACTGTTTGGATGGCAGGTGCCGCCTTCATGATGACGGCATGCTGCGGAAATACCTCGGGCCCGGCCGCCGGGAGCCCGAAAACCGAAGTGACCTACGGTGCGGAGATTGCCCTGGTGAAGCCCGACAGCGTAGGCGGTGCGACGATCAACGAAGCGCTGTGGAACCGCCGCTCGTGGCGTGAATACTCCGCCGAGCCGCTGACGCTCGAGGAACTTTCGGGTGTGCTGTGGGCCGCCGCCGGGGAGAACCGTCCCGGCGAGGGGCGTCTGACGGCTCCGTCGGCCCTGGCGCTCTATCCGATTCGTGTCTATGCCTTCTTTGCCGAGGGCGTCTACCTTTACGACTCGAAGGCGCACAAGCTGGTACGCGTGTTGGAGGGGGATTATCGCAATCTGGCGGCGATGCAGGAGTTTGCCTTCGGAGCACCGCTCAATCTAGTCTATGTGGCCGATCCGGCGGCGTATGCCGGGAAAAATATTCCCGATGACAAGGTGCGCTGCCTTTGCGGACAGGACGCCGCGGGATATGCCGAAAACGTCAACCTCTATACGGCGGGCCACGGCCTGCGCTCCATTACGCGGGGCAGTGCTCCCGAACCGGAGTTGCTTGCGGCGCTCGGACTTGCTCAAAGCGGCTGCTTCGTGGCCCTGGCCCAGACCGTCGGCAAATAGCGGTGCATGGCGACTTCGCTGCCACCTGCCGCAAAACAGAACGGAGCGGTTCCCGATTCGGAACCGCTCCGTTGTTTTATCTCTCCGATGACGGAGTGTCCGGGGCGTTGTCCTCCGGATCGGGATGTTCGGCAAAGTAGCGCCACAGGGGAGCTGCCATCAGCGCCTGTCGGATCTCGCCCCGACGCAGCAGGTCAAGCACCTCGCGGCGCGTCATCAGGTGTACGCGCAGGTCCTCCGTCGGATCGAGGTGCTGGTCGCCCAGCGGCTCGACCCCCGTTGCCAGAAAGCAGTACGTGAGATTGTTCTGCGTGGCGGGATTCGGTGCCACGACCATCAGCTGCTGCCACTGTCCGCCGCCGTATCCGGTCTCCTCGGCCAGCTCGCGCTGCGCGGCGGCCAGCATCGAGGCGTCGGAAGGTTCGCTGACACCTGCCGGAATCTCGTAGCGAGTCTCCGCGAGCGCATGCCGGTATTGGTCGATCATTACGAAGTGTCCGTCACGCGTCAGGGCGATGACATTGATCCAGTCGGGGTACTCGAAGACATAGTAGTCGGGGACAAGACGCCCGTCGGGCAGTTCAAGGCTCTCGTGACGTACGGTGAACCAGGGCTTGCGGGCCAGGTATTCGCTTTTCAGTACCTTCCAGGGGCGGTTTTGGAGCTTTTCCATTTGATACGGTTCTTCGCGGCAAATGTAGTGAAATTTTCGTATCTTTGTTGTTCGAGAAAAACGACTGTTTATGCTGCCTGAACAAGAACGCAAACGCATTATTGACCTGATTCACCGGGAAGTGGTTCCGGCCATCGGGTGTACCGAACCGATTGCCGTGGCGCTGTGTACGGCACGCGCCGCCGAAACGCTGGGTGCGGAGCCTGAACGGATCACCGTGCGCCTGAGCGCCAACATCCTCAAGAACGCCATGGGCGTAGGCATTCCCGGTACGGGGATGATCGGTCTGCCGATTGCCGTGGCTCTCGGAGCGACAATCGGACGCTCGGAATACCAGTTGGAGGTGCTGCGCGACGTTACGCCCGAGGCTGTGGAGCACGGACGGCAGATGATCGACCGGAAGTGCATCGCGATCTCGTTGAAGGAGGGTATTACTGAGAAACTCTACATCGAGGTCGAGGTCGAGGCGTCAGGGCACAAGGCGACGGCCGTGATTGCCGGAGGACATACGACGTTTGTCTACGTTGAACGTGACGGTGAGGTGTTGCTCGACAAACGGAGCGCCTCGTCCGAGGATGAGGAGGAGGGTGAGGTGCCGCTGACGCTGCGCCGCGTGTGGGAGTTTGCCATGACCACGCCGCTCGACGAACTGCGCTTCATCCTCGAAACACGCCGGTTGAACAAGGCCGCCGCCGAGGCATCGCTCTCCGCAGAGTATGGACATTGCGTGGGGCGCACGCTGCGCTGCGACCGCGAACGGCGGGTGATGGGGGACAGCATCTTTACGCGGATTCTCTCCTATACGTCAGCGGCCTGCGATGCGCGGATGGCCGGAGCGATGATTCCCGTGATGAGCAACTCGGGAAGCGGCAACCAGGGGATCGCCGCGACACTCCCGGTGGTGGTCTATGCCGAGGAGACCGGAGCCACGGAGGAGCAGACGATTCGCGCTCTGGCGCTGAGCCACCTGACGGTTGTCTACATCAAGCAGAGTCTCGGACGCCTGTCGGCCCTGTGCGGATGTGTCGTGGCGGCCACGGGATCGAGTTGCGGCATTACCTACCTCATGGGCGGCGGCTACGACGAGGTGGCGGCGGCGGTGAAGAACATGATTGCCAATCTGACAGGCATGATCTGCGACGGAGCCAAGCCGAGTTGTGCGATGAAACTCACTAGCGGCGTTTCGACGGCCGTGCTGTCGGCGATGATGGCCATGGACGGACGGTGTGTCAGCTCCGTGGAGGGAATCATCGAGGAGGATGTCGACCGCTGTATCCGCAATCTGACCAAGATCGGCCGTGACGGAATGAACGAGACCGATCGGCTGGTGCTTGACATCATGACGCATAAGTGTTGTTGAGCCCGGTTCGCTATCCGGCCAATGAAATACGCCCTGCAACCTTTCGGGTTTGCAGGGCGTTTTGGTATTTCTCTCTGGTTTCCCCGGCCTTGTGCTTCTTTGTGCGGATGCCTCTGGAAACCGTCCGGTCTCCTGTTTCGGGCGTGCCTCACCCCCCCCCATGGAGACCGGGTTTACTCTTGAAAGATGGTCTGGATGATGATCGACGTGGCACCCTGGTGACGTGTCGTGTAGTCCTTGGCGATGCGGCTGGTCTTCTGCAGGAAGACTTCGTTGTCGCGCAGCGGCGTAAACCACTCGCGCAACTGCGTGTAGTCGGTAATCGACCGTGCAGCGCCGAGCGTCACCAGGTCGCGCGCCTCCTTGAACTTCTCGTAGTTGGGACCGAAGGCGATCGGAAGCCCGAAGGTCGCGGCCTCCAGCGTGTTGTGGATGCCGACACCGAAGCCTCCGCCGATGTAGGCCCACGTGGCATAGCTGTATACCGAGGCGAGGATGCCCACCGTGTCGAGAATCAGCACCTGACGCGATCCGTAGCCGGTGCGTGACGTACATTGCGTGTAGCGCAGCGTCCCGCCCTTCACCTCGTCGATGATGCGGGCGATGCGCCCCTCGTCCATTTCGTGCGGGGCGATGATGAACTTCACCTCCGGATTATCGTTGATCAGCCGGATGAGAAGCTCCTCGTCGGGGCCCCAGGTCGATCCAGCTACAAAGAGGCGGTTGTCTCCCTTGAAGCGGTCGACGACATCGATCCGCTTGGCCGTTCGGGTGATCTCCGCCACCCGGTCAAAGCGCGTATCTCCGGCGACCAGCACGTTGTCGAATCCCAGTGTGGCGAGCAGCTTTTTCGACTCCTCGTTCTGGACGAAGAGCACGTCGAAGGTCTCCAGCGCCTGGCGCCACCATCCTCCGTAGGGACGGAAGAAGATCGAGTTGCGGCGGAAGATGGCCGAAACGACGTAGGTGCGGACCTTACGGCGGCGCAGCTCGCGCAGCAGATTGAGCCAATACTCGTATTTGACAAAGATGGCGATTTCGGGATGGGCAATGTCGAGGAACCGGCGGGCGTTGCGCGGGGTGTCGATCGGCAGATAGAAGAGGTAGTCGACGCCTTTGTAGTCTTTGCGGATCTCGTAGCCCGAGGGAGAGAAGAAGGTGAGCAGCAGTTTGTATTCGGGATGCGTCTTGCGCAGTTTCTCGATGATCGGGCGTCCCTGTTCGAACTCGCCGAGCGAGGCGACGTGTATCCAGATGATGCGGGCCGAAGGGTCGATGGCCTCACGCATGCGGCGGAAAAGCTTTTTGCGTCCGTCGATCCAGAGTCGGGCTTTTTTATGCCGGAAGGCCGCAAGGCGTACGGCCCAGACATAAAGAATCATACCGAGATTATATAACCACATCGGTGTCCAGTGTGTTGATGATCAGTGACCTTGCACCTTCGACAGAGGATTTCCTAACCATTCTGCGTCAGGTAGTTCGTTTATAGGTCCGACAAAGATAGCATATTTTGCCGGATCTGCAAAATTACCAGTTGTATTCCAGGGCATTTTCGACCAGCTCGACACAGGGAATGCCCGTCGGGAAGATCTCGACCTTTACCAGATCGAACTGGACCTCTCCCTTCCACCCCGTTGCGGCGAGGTAGCAGGCCGCGGCGCGTGAAAGGGCCCGGAACTTTCTCCGTGTCAGGGCCGCCTCGGGAGGGGTCAGCCCTCCGGCCTGCCGGGTCTTGACCTCCACGAAGTGCAGTACTCCGCGATGGAGTGCCACGATATCCAGTTCGTAGCTTCCCCGACGCCAGTTCCGTGCCAGGATGTCATACCCCTGTCGCCGGAGATACTCCGTGGCGGCCTGCTCCCCGCAGCGCCCCGTTTCGGCGTTGGTGTTCATCACTTGATGATGCGCTGGATGGTGTTGGCCCGCTCCATGAGCCCCCTCAGCCCTTCGGCGTCGTCGCGTTCGAGCATCTTGCGCATGATCTGCAGCTGGTGGATGTGTTCACGCAGGACATCCAGCACGTTGTATTTGTTGCGCAGGAGAATCGGCACCCACGTCGAGGCGGAGCTCTTTGCCAGACGCACGGTGCTTTCGAAACCTCCGCCCGCCAGATCGAAGATGTGCTGCTCCTCGCGCTCCTTTTCAAGGACCGTGAGGGCCAGGGCAAACGAGGTGACGTGGGAGATGTGCGAGACATATGCCGTGTGGAGATCGTGCTCCTCGGGGTCCATGTAAATGATCGGACACTTCAGCTCCCGGAAGATCGCCTCGACGCATGCAACGGCGTCGGGATCGCTGTGGGCCGTGTCGCACAACACGACGTTGCGTCCCGTAAAGGCGTCGTGGCGGGCTGCCTGAGGACCGCTGTATTCGGTGCCCCACATCGGGTGCGCGGCGACAAACCGCCCGCGGTGTGCATGCATGGAGACGACCTCGCACAACTCTCCCTTGATCGACCCGACGTCCATCACCACCTGCTTGTCATTGACGCGGTTGAGGGCCTTGACGGCCATCAGCGGAATGGTGTCGACGGGGGTGGCCAGCACGATGAGATCGGCCTCGGCGACCCCTTCGTCAAATCCGACGATGCGATCGGCCAGGCCGAGTTTCAGCGCTTCGGCGGCATGTGTCTCGGAGTTCTCGACGCCGAGGATCTCCGAGGCGATGCCGTGATCGCGCAGGACCAGGGCCAGCGAACCTCCGATGAGACCCAGTCCTGCAATCAATACCTTCATATACCTATTTATTATAATAAAAACGACAGATTGTCGCCCGGACGCACCTCATAGGGCTCGAGTCCTTTGCGGAAGATACGCATCGGGCGGTTTCCGATCAGTTCGAGATGCTCCTCGTCGAGGCGCAGCATGCACCCTTCGCGCAGTCCGACGACCCATCGGCGGGGATTTGCCTCGATGAACTCCAGGATGCGCTGTTCGCGCGTCTCTCCGGCGTGCCCTTCGGGGTTGGCATCGAGGTAGTGGGGATTGATCTGGAATTTCACGGCTCCGATGGCCCGGAACGATTCGGGCTGTACGATCGGCATGTCGTTTGTCGTGCAGATCGTAGGGCAGCAGACGTTGCTTCCTGCCGACCAGCCGACGTAGGGCACGCCGGCCCGGATCCGTCGCAGGATGGCCTGCATGAGTCCCTGCTGCTGCATCTTGCGCGCCAGGGCGAAGGTGTTGCCTCCTCCGACGCAAATGGCTTGTGCCGAGCGTATTGCGGCCGCAGGGTCCTTGGCGCGGTGCACCGACCGCACACGGATGCCGAGCTCGGCGAATCGCCGTTGCACCTTGCGTTCATACTCGGCGTACGAATAGGTGACGGCAGCGTAGGGGACGAATGCCACTTCACTGACTCCGTCGAGGAAATGCCCGATTTCGGGCAGCGGATAGCGCAGATATTCCTCCCCGGCATTGGTTGAATTCGAGATCAGAAGTAATTTCATAATGTATTGTATATTAACTTATTGCCAATAATTTTGTGCTAAATGTCGAAAATCTTGTGAATAAAAAATCGGGCCGTTTTGTCAAAAGTAATAAAAAAAGTTTTACTTTTGCGCAAATTCATGTTGGAAATATAGAGAACAATTTCCTAATATTTGTTTAACTAAAAACTTAAAAGCTATGTCAGAAGTTCAGTCTAAAGTTGTCGAGATCATCGTTGACAAACTGGGTGTCAAGGAGTCGGAAGTAGTTCCCGAAGCCAGCTTCACCAACCACCTGGGCGCAGATTCGCTCGACACCGTAGAGTTGATCATGGAGTTCGAGAAGGCTTTCGATATCCAGATCCCCGACGAGGATGCTGAGAAGATCACCACCGTCGGCGACGCGATCAAGTATATCGAGGAGCACAAGAAATAGTTTTTTTCGTCTTTTACATTCAAAACGGTAAATAAGTCTTAAATTTGGTTATGGCAGGAAGAAGAGTAGTTGTTACGGGCATCGGTACGATCAATCCGCTCGGCAAAAATATTGAGGAGTTTTTCACGAATCTGGAAAAAGGTGTCAGCGGAGCCGCACCGATTACTCATTTCAATGCAGAAAAGTTTAAGACCAAGTTTGCCTGCGAAGTAAAGAATTACGACCCGGCACAGTATTTCGACCGCAAGGAGGTCCGCAAGTATGACCTCTTCACGCAGTATGCCCTGATCGCAGCCACGCAGGCTGTCGAGGATTCGGCCCTCGACCTGGAGAAGGTCGACAAGGAGCAGGTGGGCGTCATCTGGAGCTCGGGCATCGGAGGCATCAAATCGTTCTTCGATGAGTGCGTGGGCTGGGCCGCAGGGGATGGAACCCCGCGGTTTAGCCCGTTTTTTATTCCCCGCATGATCTCCGACATCGCTGCGGGATTCATCTCCATCAAGTACGGCTTCATGGGCCCGAACTACTGCGTGGTTTCGGCCTGTGCATCGTCGAACCACGGCATTGCCGCCGCAGTGGATGCCATCCGCTACGGAAAGGCCGATGTCATGGTGGCCGGAGGTTCGGAGGCTGCCGTCAACGAGCCCTCGGTCGGAGGCTTCAACTCCATGCAGGCCCTCTCGACGCGCAACGACGACCCGCAGCACGCCTCGCGCCCCTTCGACAAGGATCGCGACGGTTTCGTGATCGGTGAGGGAGCCGGAGCCTTGATCCTCGAGGAGTACGAGCACGCGAAGGCCCGCGGCGCAAAGATTTATTGCGAGATTGCCGGAGCCGGCGCATCCGCCGACGCTCACCACTTCACGGCACCCCATCCCGAAGGCAAGGGGGCCATCAAGGCGATGCGCGAGGCGATCAAGGATGCGGGAATCAAACCCGAGGAGATCGACTATGTAAATGTCCACGGCACGTCGACGCCCGCCGGCGACCTTCCGGAGCTGAAGGCGGTGGCCGAGGTGCTGGGCGACCATGTCTACAACGTCAACATCTCCTCGACGAAGTCCATGACCGGACACCTGCTTGGTGCTACGGGCGCAGTGGAGGCCCTGGCCTGCATCTTCGCCATGACGCACGGCGTGGTTCCCCCGACGATCAACTGTGAGAATCTCGACCCGGAGATCGATCCGCGTCTGAACCTGACGCTCGGCACGGCACAGAAGCGTGACGTGAAGTGCTGCCTGAGCAATACGTTCGGATTCGGCGGTCACAACTCGACACTCATTCTGCGCAAGATCTGAAAAATACCGTATTGTTACCGTGATCGACTTTCTGTTACGTCCGCTGCGGCGGAATTTCGGTCGGGATCGGGAGTATTACAGAATGGTCGATGACCTGTTCGGCTTCGTGCCGCACAACATCGAACTTTATAAGCTGGCTTTGATTCACAAGTCAGCTTCTTTGGTTTTGGACGACGGCCGGACGATCAACAACGAGCGTCTCGAATACCTCGGCGACGCCATCATCGAGGCCGTCACGTCCGACTATCTCTTCATCGAATACCCCGATTGCGACGAGGGTTTCATGACCCAGCTCCGTTCGAAGATCGTTTCGCGCCAGTCGCTGAATGCCCTGGCCGTGCACCTCGGACTGGACCGTCATGTGATCTCCAATGGTGCCGGTGTTGTCCAGAAACACATCTTCGGCGATGCTTTCGAGGCGATGATGGGTGCCATCTACCTGGATCAGGGGTATGATTTTGTCAATCGCCTGCTGATCGGGGGCATCTATGCCCGCTACCTGAATCTTGAGGATCTGACCGAATCGGAGACGGACTTCAAGAGCCGGCTGATCGAGTGGGGCCAGAAAAACCGTCATCAAGTGGTTTTCCATACGGAGCATGACAAGGAGTACGCTTCAAACCATCCGGTATTCTACTGCAAGGTGCTGATCGACGGCATGGAGGTCGGGCACGGTTCGGGAGACTCGAAGAAGGAGGCCGAACAGCATGCAGCCTACTCCGTGTCGCAGGGTGTGACCGACGAGCAGTGTGCCTCGCTGCTCGACAAGGTCGATAAACTGGTACGCTCGTGAGCCGCCTCTCCGACAAGATGGCGGCCCGGGGGGTGAAGTCGCTGAGCGATGTCGAGCTGCTGGGGCTGCTGCTCGATGACGAGCCGCTTGCCGCGACGCTGCTGGCCGCCTGTGGCGGATCCCTGGCCCGTCTGGCCGCGGAGCCCGAGGCGCGGTTGCGCATGATCGGCGGTCTGGGGCTGCGGCGTGCACGGATGTTGCTGGCGGCAGCCGAGTGTGGCCGTCGTATTGCGTCGGAGGGCATAGCCTCGGAGGTCATTGCCACAAGTGATGATCTGGTGCGGATGTTCCGTCCGCAGTTGGAGCACCTTTCGCACGAGGAGTGCTGGGCCGTTTACCTCACCTCGTCGAACCGAATTATCGAGCGGCAGCGCGTCAGCCAGGGAGGAGTTACCTCTACGGTGGTCGATCATCGGCTGATTATCAAACGGGCGTTGGAACTGTTGGCCACGCGCCTTATTCTGATTCACAACCATCCCTCGGGAAGTCCCGAAGCGAGTCCTCAGGACAAGTCGCTGACCGAACGGGTCGCACAGGCTGCGGCGTTGTTCGACATCCGCCTACTGGATCATATCATCATCTCCCGCGAAGGAGACTTCTCGTTTCGCCGTGCCGGATTGATTGAATAGTCCGGGAAAAGGTAAGACGGGCGGCAAGACTGGGTACGCCGAAGGAACCGAAGAACATGAAGGGACCCCGAGGCCGGAATAGGAAGAGAGGGGCTGCAAGGGCCGGAAAGTGGAAGAGAAGGATCCGAGGTCGGGGAGAGGACGTTTGGGCGAGAGCAAGGAAAAGGATCCGTTTGGACACAGGGGGGCAAATGGGTGCAGGCTGTGACCTGATCGGGGGCCAGATCGGAGCGGATTGGGACCGGGTCGGGAGCAGGCTTCTGACGAGACAGAGATATAAAAACGACGACATCGGGGGTGATGCCGTCGTTTTTTCATGCTGTCGTTCCCGGGTCAGATCCCCTCGAAGGTCAGCACATACCGGTATTCCGATCCTTCGTTGTTGCGAAGGGTGATCTCCATGCCGTCGATCTCCTCGCCGGATTTCCATCCGTCGAGTTCGTAGTACTTGTAGGAGAGGGTCTCCGTTACCGGATTGCCGTTGGGCCATGCCGAAACGACCTTGACGGGCAGCAGGTCGGACGTCATTCCAAGAAATCCCATGCATAGCAGCATGTCGGAGTCGTAGGTGAAGCAGAGGCCCGGGTTAAAGGCCCTGAAACCGGTGAAGAGGCGCTCGTGGGCGGACGCATGCCGCGAAAGGTCCGGATCACAGGTGATGGTCTGCGTATTGCCGTTCGTCCAGCGGATCTGCAGGCTCTCGGACCCTTGATAGACGTAGTGGGCCTCGTTCTGTGAGGAGAGAGCTCCATCATAGTAAGAATCCTCGTAGCGGTTGGAGAGTTCGCTTTCGTTGTATTCGAAAGCGTACGTCCAGGTCGATTTCGGATCCTCAATGGCCGTTATATCGGCAATGTCAATCGAGGCACCGTTATATGCTGTCTGGAATCCTCCGCCGGAGCATACCCAGTTTCGTCCGTAGATCATGGGTAGCTTGTCGTAATATTTCTCGGTGATGAGAAGCTTGGTCGAGCTCTCGTAGGTGAACTCCCAGGTGACGTAGGCCTCCTTGAGCTCCGTGTCTCCATAGCTCTTGATCGCTGCCGGGCGACCCTCCTCATCATAGGTGAGGAGCAGCACCGATTCGGGGTGCCCGTTCTCATACTCCGTGATGCGGACCGGCCGACCGTTGGGCTGCCGCGACTGCGAATCGTCGTCATTGTCTCCGGCAGATGCCTTCTGCGTGACGGAGATCTCGATCTGCGAGTCCCCGCAGCGAATGGTGATAAAGGCCGTGCGGGACTCCGTGCCGGTGTTGGGCTGGAGTGTGATCTGAACGGTGTAGGTACCGGCTCCCTCGCCGTGGTCCGGGGATATCGAGATCCAGTCGGGGGCATCGGCTCGGGTCGCGCGGATTGAGGAGCTCCACGCGGTTTGTGTGGTGAAGGTCACTTGAGAGGTCCCCTCCCCGGCCTCGGCCATCTGGAGCAGTTGGGAGACGTCGGGAACCTGGATCTCGCCGAAGTCACCCGACTGGGGTTTGTCGTTGTCGCTGCAGGCAGCCAGCAGAAGCGTAAAGGTGGCCAGCATGAGGGCTTGGCAAAGTTTCATGGTAAATCTTTTTGAACAGTAAGGCGTTTTTATTGGAAGATATCTTTGTCGTTCGGAATGTCGTCACGGCTCCTCTCCAGCCGGGGACTATCCGGAACAAATATAGAAATAAATTTCCGCCGGAAGCCCATATTCTCGTTAATTTTGTATCTTTGCCATTCAGAATGCAATAAACAAAACGACAATACGATGACGCAGGAAGAACTTTTCAAGAAGCTGGTCGCACACTGCAAGGAGTACGGATTCGTCTTTCCGTCGAGCGAGATCTACGACGGTCTCGGCGCCGTGTACGATTACGGACAGAACGGCGTGGAGTTGAAGAACAACATCAAGCGCTATTGGTGGGACTCGATGGTCAAGCTGCACGAGAATATCGTGGGCCTCGATGCAGCGATCTTCATGCACCCCAAGACGTGGGAGGCTTCGGGTCACCTGGCAGCGTTCAACGATCCGCTGATCGCGCACCGCGATTCGAAGAAACGTTACCGTGCCGACGTGCTGATCGAGGACTGGCTGGGCAAGCAGGATGAAAAGATCGAAAAGGAGGTCGAGAAGGCGCGCAAGCGCTTCGGAGCCGACTTCGACGAGGCAAAATACCGCGCCACGTCGCCGCGCGTGGCCGAGACCGCCGCGAAACGTGACGAGGTGCATGCGCGCTTTGCCGCGGCGATGAATGCCAACGACCTCACGGAGCTGCGTCAGATCATCCTCGACTGCGAGATCGCCTGCCCGATCTCCGGCACGCGCAACTGGACCGAGGTGCGTCAGTTCAACCTGATGTTCTCCACGCAGATGGGCTCCACGGCCGACGGCGCTTCGACGATCTACCTGCGTCCCGAGACGGCGCAGGGTATCTTCGTGAACTTCCTGAACGTCCAGAAGACCGGCCGCATGAAGCTGCCGTTCGGCATCGCGCAGATCGGCAAGGCTTTCCGCAACGAGATTGTGGCGCGTCAGTTCATCTTCCGCATGCGGGAGTTCGAGCAGATGGAGATGCAGTTCTTCGTGCGCCCGGGCACCGAAATGCAGTGGTGGAACGAGTGGAAAAATACCCGTATGGCCTGGCACCGTGCGCTGGGCTTCGGCGATGACAACTATCGCTTCCACGACCACGAGAAGCTGGCCCACTATGCCAATGCCGCTACCGATATCGAGTACAACTTCCCGTTCGGATTCAAGGAGGTCGAAGGTATCCACTCGCGTACGGACTTCGACCTGGGCAACCACCAGCGTCTCTCGGGCAAGAAGCTGCAGTATTTCGATCCCGAGACGGGCGAGAGCTATGTTCCCTATGTTGTGGAGACCTCGATCGGCGTCGACCGCATGTTCCTGCAGGTGATGTCGGCGGCCTACACCGAGGAGAAGCTCGACGGCGGCGAACAGCGCGTTGTGCTGCGTTTCCCCGCAGCGCTGGCTCCGGTGAAGGTGGCCGTGCTGCCGCTCGTGAAGAAGGACGGCATGCCCGAGGTGGCCCAGAAGATCGTCGATCTGCTGAAGTACGACTTCAACGTCGTTTACGACGAGAAGGATTCGGTGGGCAAGCGTTATCGTCGGCAGGATGCCATCGGCACGCCCTTCTGCGTGACGGTCGACGGCCAGACGCTCGAGGACAACACCGTGACGGTCCGCTACCGCGACACGATGCAGCAGGAGCGCATTGCCATTGATGCTCTGTACCACCTGGTCGACGAGGAGTGCTCCTACCGCAAGCTCTTCAAGAAACTGAATCTCTAAGGGCTGCAGACCGCACGACGCCGACGTGGGACGCATCCTGGCCATAGATTACGGTACGAAACGCACGGGTATCGCCGTAAGCGACCCGTTGCGGCTGATTGCCGGAGGCCTGACGACCGTTCCGACGAAGGAGTTGGAGCGGTGGCTGGCCGACTACTTCGCGCGCGAGGAGGTCTCGACCATCGTCGTAGGAAAGCCCGCACGGATGGACGGCACGCCGTCCGACACGTGGCGGTTCATTGAACCGCTGGCTGCCCGCCTCCGAAAGGCATGGCCCGACAAGGAGGTGGTCTTTTACGACGAACGCTTCACGTCGGTGCTTGCGCACCGCGCGATGCTCGAAAGCGGCATCGGCCGCATGGCCCGGCGAGACAAGGCCCTGGTGGACAAGATCTCCGCCACGATTATTTTACAAAGTTACATGGAATTCAACCGATGATATACCCGATTGTCATATATGGAGACGAGGTGCTTCGCCGCAAGTGCGAGCCCCTCGCACCCGATTACCCGGAGGTAAAGAAACTGATCGAGGACATGTTCCTCACACTCGCCGAGGCCGAAGGCGTAGGCCTGGCCGCGCCGCAGATCGGCAAGGATATCCGCCTGTTCATCATCGACTGCACGCCGTGGGCCGAGGAGGATCCTACGTGCACCGACTACAAGCGGGCATTTATCAATCCTGAGATCTATGCCTACTCCGAGGAGAAGAAATCCTACAACGAGGGGTGCCTTTCGTTCCCGGGCATCCGTGCCGACGTGAACCGTTCGCTGGCAATCCGCATGCGTTACCTCGACGAGAACTTCGTCGAGCACGACGAGGAGTTTACGGGGCTCAAGGCGTGGGTCATCCAGCATGAATACGATCACATCGAGGGAATCGTTTTCACAGATCGTGTGGCGCCGCTGCGCCGGCAGTTGCTCAAGAGCAAGCTGCTGAATCTGGCCAAGGGCAAGTATCGCTGCAGCTACAAGACGCGCTGATGCGTCTGCGGGCCGCTTCCGGCTCACGGGTGATAGAAAAACCCGGACTTCCTGAGGAGGTCCGGGTTCTTTTTTCGGAATGATGCCGACCGGGTGTCAGAACTTGTAGCTGGCTCCGACACTGATGACTACGGGATTCGGACGAACATCGTCAAACATGGGCTGCCATTTGATTCCGGCCGAGATATCCCAGCTGTGTGCCACCTCGACGTCAAAGCCTCCTCCGAGGTTCAAACCGGCGGCCCAGCGGCCGATGTCATTGACCGTCAGACCGGCAGCGGGGTAGAGATGCCATCCGCTGCCCACGTGGAAGACGTACTGGGCGTCGCAGCTGATGTCGAGCGAGCAACCCTCATGCAGCAGGGCCATCAGTGACGGCTCGATGCGCCAGTTGCCGTCGAAGCTGTAGCGGCCGAAGGCTCCGAGTCCGACTACGGCATCTCCCGTATTGGTGTAGATGTTCATGCGCGGGCCGACGGCCCAGCCTCCGCCATCCTGGGCGGAAACTACTGTCATGGCAAAGAGCGACAACAGGGCAGAGAGAATGATCTTTTTCATCGCTTTGATTGTTAAAGGTGATTGCTCGATTTCATGGTTTCTATGTTCAAAGATAGTAAAAATCCGTGCGAGACGCAAATAAAATCAATGAATAGCCCTCTTTTGAAAATAAAAAAACGAAACCCGCAACAATTGTTGCGGGTTTCGTCGGATGATTCCGGGGTCCGGATTATTTCTGATTGAGCGCTGCGTGAGCGGCTGCCAGACGGGCGATAGGCACGCGGAAAGGCGAGCAGCTTACGTAGTTCAGACCTGCGTAGTGGCAGAATTCCACCGACGAAGGCTCTCCGCCATGCTCTCCGCAGATACCGCACTTGAGCGTCGGACGCGTACCGCGGCCCTTGAATACGGCTTCGCGGATCAACTGACCCACGCCGTTGCGGTCGAGGATCTGGAAGGGGTCGTTCTTCAGGATGCCCTTCTCCAGGTAGACGGGGAGGAACTTGCCGATGTCGTCACGCGAGAATCCGAGGGTCATCTGCGTAAGGTCGTTGGTTCCGAACGAGAAGAACTCGGCCACTTCGGCGATCTGGTTGGCCGTGACGGCGGCACGCGGCACTTCGATCATCGTACCTACCATGTATTCGATCTTGTCGTTGCGCTCCGAGAATACCTGCTCGGCCGTCGAGTCGATGATGTTCTTCTGGTAGCGGAGCTCTTTGTGGTTGCCCACCAGCGGCACCATGATCTCCACGTGTACCGGAATGCCCATGGCCTTGACGTTCATGGCAGCCTCGATGATGGCACGGGCCTGCATCTCGGTGATCTCCGGATAGGTGTTTCCCAGACGGCAGCCGCGGTGTCCCAGCATGGGGTTGAACTCGGCCAGCGACTCGACCTTCTCGACGATCTTCTGCAGGGGTACGCCCATCTCCTCGGCCATCTCCTTCTGACCCTTCTCGTCGTGGGGCACGAACTCGTGCAGAGGGGGATCGAGCAGACGAACCGTTACGGGGTATCCGTTCATTACCTTGAACAGCCCCTCGAAGTCACCGCGCTGCATGGGCAGCAACTTGGCCAACGCCACGCGGCGTCCGGCCTCGTCATCGGCGAGGATCATCTCACGGATGGCCTTGATGCGGTCGCCCTCGAAGAACATGTGCTCCGTGCGGCAGAGGCCGATACCTTCGGCTCCGAACTCGAAGGCCTGGGCAGCATCCTTCGGCGTGTCGGCGTTGGCACGGACCTTCAGCACGGCGTATTTGCCGGCGAGCTCCATCAGCTTGCCGAAATCGCCGCTCAGATCGGCAGCCTTCGTCGCTACCTGTCCGAGATATACCTCACCCGTCGAGCCGTTGAGCGAGATCCAGTCGCCCTCCTTCACGGTGAATCCGTTGACCTTGATCGTGCGGGCCTTGTAGTCGATCTGCAGCTCTCCGGCGCCCGAGACGCAGCACTTGCCCATACCGCGGGCCACCACGGCGGCGTGCGACGTCATACCGCCGCGGGCCGTCAGGATACCTGCGGCATCCAGCATGCCCTTCAGATCCTCGGGCGAGGTCTCGATACGTACCAGAACGGCCTTCTGACCGGTCTTGGCGAAGATCTTCTCGGCATCCTCGGCAAAGAATACCACGGGACCCGTTGCGGCGCCCGGCGAGGCGGGCAGGCCCTTCGTGATGACCTGGGCCGAAGCGATGGCCTTCTTGTCGAAGACCGGGTGGAGCAGTTCGTCGAGCTTCGCGGGTTCGCAGCGCAGCACGGCGGTCTTCTCGTCGATCAGCCCTTCGCGGAGCATGTCCATGGCGATCTTCACCATGGCGGCGCCCGTACGCTTGCCGTTGCGGCACTGGAGCATCCAGAGCTTTCCGTCCTGGATCGTGAACTCGATGTCCTGCATGTCCTTGAAGTATTGCTCCAGGTGGTGCTGGATCTCGTTGAGCTCCTTGTATACCTCGGGCATCACCTCCTCGAGCGAGGGGTATTTGTTCTTGCGGTCCTCCTCGGAGATGTTCTGTGCCTTGGCCCAGCGCTTCGATCCCTCGATGGTGATCTGCTGCGGGGTGCGGATGCCTGCTACGACATCCTCGCCCTGGGCGTTGATCAGATACTCGCCGTTGAAGATATTCTCACCCGTTGCGGCGTCGCGCGAGAAGGCTACGCCCGTGGCGGAGTTGTTGCCCATGTTTCCGAAGACCATGGCCTGAACCGATACGGCCGTTCCCCACTCGGCGGGGATGTTGTTGAGCTTGCGGTAGAGGATGGCGCGCTCGTTCATCCACGATCCGAAGACGGCGCAGATGGCGCCCCAGAGCTGATCCCACGGATTGGTCGGGAAGTCTTCGCCGGTGCGCTCCTTCACGGCGGCCTTGAAGCTCTTGACCAGCTCCTTGAGGTCTTCGGTCGTCAGGTCGGTATCGTTCTTGACGCCCTTTTTCTTCTTCTGGGCGTCGATGATCTCCTCAAAGGGGTCGTGATCCTCCTTCGAGGCGGGTTTCATGCCGAGCACCACGTCGCCGTACATCTGTACGAAACGGCGGTAGGAGTCCCATGCGAAGCGGGGATTTCCCGTGCGGCGTGCAACGGCCTCAACGGCCTCGTCGTTCATGCCGAGGTTGAGGATCGTATCCATCATGCCGGGCATCGAGGCGCGGGCTCCCGAACGCACCGAGACGAGCAGCGGCAGCTCCTTGTCGCCGAATTTCATGCCCGTCAGTTTTTCGATATTCTTCATTGCCTTCTCGACTTCGGGACGCAGAAGTTCGATGATTGCCTGCTTGCCGTGTTTGTAGTATTCCGTGCATACCTCGGTCGTGATGGTGAAACCCGGGGGTACGGGGATGCCGATAAGGTTCATTTCGGCGAGGTTGGCACCTTTTCCGCCGAGCAGTTCCCGCATCTTGCCGTTACCTTCGGCCTCTTTGTTGCCGAAGGTGTAGACTCGTTTGACGTCTGCCATAGCTTTTTGAGAGTTTAATTTAGAAATATTAGTATAAATATATAAAATTTTTCCGAATTACTTGGGCTTAAGGGCAAAAAAAAGCGGTAAAGATTCAACCTGTCCCGCCCAATCGATCCCCCTGTCAAAGGGATTGCGAATGTAAGAAAACTTTTCGAAAATTCCAAAAAATTCTACCTTATATAGATGTAGACGGGGAGCGAACGGCTGTAGCCGCCGCGGTAGACTCTTCCCGAGAAGGTTTCCAGCGGATTTCCGCTGTGCCTATCGATCAGAAAACGACGGGCATAGACGTCGCACGCCTCGACCTTCAAGGCCGTGTCGACGAGGATCCGGTCGGTCATCTCCCAGCGTCGTCCGCGCGTGCGTCGCTGCGTACCGCGCCCGGCCCGTGCCGCGGGCTCCGTGGCGTCGCGAAGCCCCAGCCGCCCGGGGCGGGAGAGCGCCGCTCTTCCCAGCAGGATCGGTTTCAGCTCCGGAGCCTCTTTGCGGAGGTCCTCGATGACCCATTCGGCCATCCGCGGGTCGGCGCACAGCACCACCGCCACGCGTTCGTCGCGCAACTCACCTTCGATGAGCAGATACCGCCGGCCCGTCTCGACCCTTGCCGGGAAGAATCGGTCGCCGTAGTAGAGCAGGGCAAAGTCCATGCCGTCGAGGGTATTGAGCGTGCGGTGGAGGAAGGTGTAGTCGCCGTGGCAGGCCGCCACAAGGTCACGTACGACCTGCTCGTTCTCCACGCCCCACAGCGCCACGAGGTCGAGTCCCAGGGAGTCGATCACGGCGGCGGTGTTCTGGATTTTGCGTTCGTAACGGGCCGCAGTCCAGTGCAGACGGCCTTCGGGGGTATAGTCTTCGTCGTCGTAGAAGAGTGCCGGAACGGTGTCGTAGAGACGGTCGACGTCGTAGTAGGCGATGCCGACGGGCGGACGTCCTGCGGCCGAAAGGGCCAGCGTGCACAACAGGACCAGCAGCAACAGACGACGCGTCATCATCGGATCGGCAGACGGGGTTAAAGGGGTTTCTCGGGCAGGAAATCGCGGGGCGAGCAGCCGAGGAACTTGGCGATTTCGTTGATATGGTTGATGTTGTACTTTATATTGTACTTCGGACTTTCTGCCATGCCGATAAATCCTTTGGAAACGCCGATCCCGTATGCCAGCATGGCCTGCGATACGTTTTGGGCCATCCGTTCTTTGCGAATGGCCTCAATCACATAGATGTCTACCGGCGTTTTCACGGCTTTGCGTTCCTTTGATACAAAACTAAAAAACATGCCATTCTCGGCGCTCTTGTATAAGTGAGTGTGCTCACTATGATTGAGTGCTCATTCTGAAAGACAGGGCCTTTTGATGGGCCGGCAGCCGTTCCGGGTCATATGTCATGCCGCTTTTGGGTCGGCAGTGGCCCCCCCTGCCAACAAAAATCCCGACCCCACATGGGGCCGGGATTCCTGTTAGGATCCGGCTGTCCGCCTATTCGGTTACACGCTCAAACGTGAAGTAAATATACGGGTAATAAGGAGCCATCGGCTTGGTCGATTCGTAATACATGTAGCCCACCAGGAACGACGTCGAGTAGTAGTCGATAAAGTAGATCTCCATCTTGTTTGCATCGCCGTCCACGAAACGTACACCAATGAGCGCCTCGGTATCCTCGCTCTGATCCGTTGCCGAGAAGCTGCGGTTGACATTGTCCAGCTGAATTAACTGAACCGTGAATGATGTCCCCACACCATAAATGGTGAAATCTTCGCCTTTCGAGAAGTTCGAAGTCTCCCGGAAGAAGTTCTTCAGCGTCGATTCGAGCGACGTGGTGAGGATCCCGTCGCCGAACGTCAGACGGTCATTGGCGTTGTACTGCGGAACGGCGGCAATGTTGTCTTCGTACAACTGCTTGTCAGACTCTTCGGAGACTCCACTCAGACTCAGGAATTCTACCGGATCATAATTCCCTTCGGTGCTCATCTTCCAGGTGCCGATGAGGTTGTTGAAGAACGAGCCGAGGATCGTTACGGTGATCTCGTTGTACTGGCCGCGAACAAATCCCTTGTTATTCTCCAGACCGGTCTTCAGCACGAGCTTGTCCTTGCCCTCTTCAACCGTTCCAGCCTTGATGGTGATGCTTCCCGAGCTCTGGCCCTGCTTTACGACGATCTGCTTCTCGCCCTCGAAGGTGAAGTTGGTACCCTCGACGGCCGTCGAACCCTCGGCTACCTCGATCGGAATCGTGATATCCTGCTCGGCGGTATATCTGGCTCCCGTGGCGGTGAAGAGCTTAAGCTCCACGGCGACCGTCTCGCCCAGAGTCAGCGTTGCCGTTTTGAACGAGTACATGATCTTGCTCTTCACACCCAGGCTGATTTTCGACGTGGCGTTCTTGCCCGAAGCAAAGTTGGCTACCGTTCCCAGCGTAGCGACGATCTCCTTGGCCTCGTCATAGTTGTCGAGGGCCGTGACGGTGATCGAGAGCGACTGGTTGCTGCCGCCCAGAACGAACTGCTCGGCCGAAACGGAGTACTCGGTGCCCTTGACGGCCGTGCCCGAGAAGGTTACGGGAACGGTTACCGGCTCGGAAAGTTTCGACAGGTCGAGGCCGCTGACCTCAAGGTCGAGGGTGATGGATCCCGAAGTGAGCGCCTGAACCGGCTTGGAGAACGAGAGGGTCGGGAGCGAGTCGTTGTCGTCGTTGCTCGAGCAGGCGCCGAACATCAGTGGCGCTGCAAGGAGCGCAAAAAGAAATTTTTTCATGGTCATAATGGTTTAAGTGAATATGAATTTGTCGTATTTGTTGTATGTGTCAGTTTGAACCCTCGAGAAAGGCATTGTACTCCGCCTCTTCGGTGGCGATCTGCTCCCACTCCTCGTTCCCGAGGAACGTGCCGTCGGGCATGATGTAGGTCGTCAGATAGTCCTCCGACAGCGGCGGCGTTTCGTCGTAGTTGTCGCAGGCGGTCATTATGCCGGCAGCACCCAGCATCACGGCTGCCAGCAGCAGTTTCTTCGGCATGTATGATCTCTTTTTCATGGTTGTGTGTCGTTTGCAGGTGATTACTCCATGTGGTCGTATCCGGGGTTCTGCTCCAGACCCTCGACCAGCTGCAGGTCCGGGGCGTAGATCGGGAAGGTGTACATCCACGAGAAGGTGGTGTACTTCAGTCCCTGCTTGGCGACCCAGAATTCGGGACATCCGTTGCGCTTGAGCTCGTACCAGCGGTCTCCTTCGCAGAAGAGCTCCTTGCGGCGTTCGCAGAGAATGGCGTAGAGCAGCGGCGTGAGGGCATTGCCCTTGGCATCCTGCCGGATCAGATCCTCGCTGTTGACGGGCGGAAGCGTCTGCAGGGTGTAGTCCGTGACGTCGGCAATGCGCTTGCGGCGCAGGGCGTTCAAAGCTTCGAGCGCCTTTTCCGTCTGATTGGTGTGGTAGTAGCTCTCGGCCAGAATCAACTGCATCTCGGCGCTGCGCATGCAGGCAAACAGGTTCTTCGCCGGCAGCCGCTTGGCATCCATCGACAGGGCGAAGCGTACGTCCCGCTCCTTCTCGGCAAACAGATCGTAGAACTGTCGCGTGCAGGGGCGGTTTTTCAGGTAGCTCTTTATGTTGCTCAGGCTTGTGCTCTCCGAGGATCCGGCGATGGTCTGGGCCTTGAAGATCATGTTGCCGGTTTTCGCTATCTGCGTGCTGATCATCTCCTTGTAGGGTTCGGCATCGAGCAGCGGGTATTTCTCCAGCAGCTCGGCGGCATACTGTGCCGCGAGGTCGTACTGCTGCGTCCAGAAGTAGAGGCGTGCGAGGTATCCCTTGGCCACATCATTGTTGAAGCGGTACATCTCGTCCTGGATGTCGTACTCGATGGCCTTGTTGAGGTCCTCCTCGATGCGTTTCACGGTCTGGGCGTAGGTGCTGCGGACGGGCTTCGCCTCCATGTCGAACTCCGTGACCAGCGGTACGCCGGGGGTGGGATTCTCGGCATTGTAGGGCTGGCAGAAGTTGCGCAGCAGGTTGTAGTAGCAGACTCCGCGCAGGGCGTAGGCCGTTCCGAGGACGTTCATGCCGAGGCGCGTATTGCGCTCCTCGAGGTAGCCGATGGTGATGTTGCAGTCGCGGATCACCTCATAAAGGTTCGTGTAAAGCGTCTGTTTCGCCGAGAGGTTTTGACCGATGTAGAGCGGGATATAGTTTCCGGCGGGATATTTCGTGAGGTTTGTCGCCAGGTTGTCGGCATAGCACTCCAGGTAGCCTATTTCGGGACCGTCGCCCACGATGACCTCCTCGCCGTAGTCGATGTCGTTGAGGCGGGAGTGGAGCAGCGCCGAGAACTCCTCGGCACTTTGGGGAATGGTTTTTCCGTAGGGTTTTATGTCCAGATAGCGGTTGCACGAGGCGCAGAGCGCGAGGAGTGCGAACGCCAGAATGGTCTTTTTCATGAATTCACGATTTTTGATGTTTCACGCATGAAGGTTAAAAACCGATAGACACGCCGATCGAATAGGAGCGGCATTGCGGATAGACTGCCCCGGGAGTCTCGGGATCCAGTCCCGAGTAGTTGGTGAAGGTCGCCAGGTTGTTCATCGAGAACGAGATGCCGCAACTCTGCATGTGCATTCTCTTGACCCACGTGTCGGGCAGGTCGTAGAGCAGCGTCAGTGAGCTGATCTTCAGGTAGGAGACATCCTCCAGCAGCAGGCAGTTGGTTACTCTCGAAACCGAAGGCAGGCTCTGGGCGATGAGGTTGCCGTTCTTGTCGTAGAGACGTCCTCCGTAGGTGTCGATCAGTCGGGGATAGCCGTCGGTGATCGGGTTGTCGGGGGTCCAGCGGTGGGTGACGTCGCGCACCACGTTGAGGTGGTTTACGTACAGGTCGTAGCGCGAGTTGGGGATCGGCTCCTTGTCCACGCCGGAGAGGTTTCTGTCCAGCTCGTTGTACGAGGCCGGGGATTCGATGTCGTTGAGTACCTTGGCGTTGAGTGAGAATACGCCGTTGACGCTCAGCGTCAGATTCTTGTAGCGCATCGAGGTGTTGAAACCTCCGGTCCACGGAGCCGTCGACGTTCCCACGTAGAAGAGGTAGTTCTCCATGTTGCGGTAGTCGGCCACGTCGTTGATCACGGCATCGGGCCGCAGTTCATAGCGATAGAAACCCGTCTCGGGATCGATTCCTGTGGTCTTGCCCGTGATGATCATTCCCAGAGGATAGCCCACGTAGTAGTCACCGTAGATTCCGCTGTTCGGAGAGACGTATTTGGTCAGCTTGTTCATGTTGTAGGAGGCGTTGGCCGTCATGTTCCAGCTGAAATCCTTGTACTTGAGCAGCGTGGCGCCGAGTGTCATCTCGATACCGCGGTTCACCTGCTCGGAGGTGTTGTATCCCTGAGAGGTAAATCCTACGGCGGAGTTGACCCGCGAAGAGGTTACCAGATCGTATCCCTTGCGGTTGTAGGCCTCGACCTGAAGGCGCAGCCGGTCCTTGAGGAATCCGACGTCGAGTCCGACCTTCATGTCCCAGGTTTTCTCCCAGCTCAGGTGCGGGTTGGGGGCATTGCTGATGTCCCCCATGCGGTAGAAGTCGGTCTCCGAAGCACGGAACGACGGATCGTAGTTCATGATGACCACCGGGTAGACCGATTTGTTGACGCCTCCGGTGTAGCCGGTTGCCAGGCGCAGGGTCATCGAGCTGATGACATCCGAGATCTTGCCCTTCATCCACGACTCCTCGTCGATGTTCCACGAGAAGCCTGCCGACCACGTGGCATTGAACTGCTCCTTGCTTCCGAAGTTGTTCGACCCGTCGGAGCGCACCGAAGCATTGAAGACGTAGCGGTTGAGCAGAATATAGTCGATCGTTCCGTAGAACGAGGCCATGGCGTTCTCGACAATTGACTGTCCGGTACATTCGTCGAGGATCTTTCCGAAGTTGATCAGCTTGTTGTAGTCGATCGTCGTGTTGTCGCCGACGGGCTGGAAGGTCGGCGTGGAGTGGTTGCCCGTCACGGGATCGTATCCATAACGTTTGGTGACGATCGATTTGGCATAGTTGCGGCTGATCTCGGCACCGGCCAGCACGTTGAGCCGGTGGATCTCCCCGAAGGTGTGGCCGTAGGAGAAGTGTCCGCGCAACATGTAGTTGGTGTTGTAGGTCGAGCTCTGGGAGATGGATCCGTAGGTTCGTTTCGAGGTGGTTGTGTTGTTCTCGAACGGGCGGTCCAGCCAGGCGGCATAGGTGTTCTTGCCGTTGATGTTGTCGCTGTTGTCCGAAATGTAGGAGAACGAGGCCAGACCGATGAACTTCAGATCCCGCGTGATGTTGATCGTCGTGTTTCCCGTGAGGGTGAAGTTCCCGGAGGTGCTCTTCGACGAGGTTTCGTTGATCTCACGCAGCAGGTTGAAGCCGTTGTCGGGCAGTGTGGAGTAGGAGCTTCCGTTGGCCGGAGAGAGCGCAAAATAGGTTTCGTCGGCACGGTACGAGCCATCCTCGTTGTAGGGACGCTCATAGGGGTTGGCGAAGTAGGCGTAGTCGAACATGTCGACGTTGCTCGACGGAGCCTTCGAGGTCTGATACGAGAAGTCGGTGCTGATGCCGAACGAAATGACGCGGTTGGGCGTTGCGTCGATCTTGGCGTTGAAGTTGTAGCGGTCGTAGGAGTTTTTCAGCACGATGCCCTGGTCGTTTCCGTAGCCCATCGAGAGGTAGTAGGCCATCTTGTCGTTACCTCCCGAGGCCGAGACGTAGTGGCTCGTGGAGACCGTCGTGCGGAAGAGCTCCTCGAACCAGTCGGTCGTCTGACTTCCGAGCTCGGCGATCAGGGCATCCTGTTGGGCGGTGCTCAATCCCTTGTACTTTCCGTAGCCCGAGCGGATCATGCCGACGATGCCCACCACGGGATAGTAGCCGCTGCCGGTCTGGAGGTACTGGTTGTATCCCGCTGCGGAGAACTCGTCCCAGAGCTCCTGCTCCCAGGCGAGCTTCTCCCGGGAGTTCATCAACTTGGCGGAGCGTACCGGACGGGTCTGAATGGAGACGGTTCCGGAGTAGTTGACATGCACGGGGCCGGACTTTCCGCGTTTGGTCGTCACCACAATTACGCCTCCGGCAGCCTGGGAGCCGTAGATGGCTGCTGCTGCGGCGTCCTTGAGCACCGAGACCGATTCGATGTCGTTGGGGTTGATGCCTCCGACGCCCGTTGCGAAGATGTTCGAGAAGTCGCCGGACTTGATCTGGGTGCTGGAGATCGAAGGGATCTCCTTCTGCATGGGGACTCCGTCGATAACCCACAGCGGTTCGGCGTTTCCGGTGATGGTGCTTGTACCGCGGATACGGATCTTTGCGGCCTCGCCCGGACGACCCGACACGGACTGAACGCTCACGCCGGCGAGCTTTCCCTGCAGAAGCTTGTCCACGCCCTCAAGAGGTGACGTGTTGAGGTCCTCGCCCTTGATGACGGCGACGGATCCGGTGCTTTTGCGAATTTCGGTTTTGGCAAATCCGGTCACGACGACCTGTCCGATGTCGGTGGCCTGCTCGCGGAGCGTGACGTCGTAGACGAAGCGGATTCCATGCTTGTTCTCGACCCCGACCTTGATGCTTTGGGGCTCATAGCCGATGTAGGTGAACCGCAAGGTGGATCCTATGGGCGCCGAGAGCCGGTATTCGCCCTTGAGGTCAGTGTTGACGCCGATGTGCGTCCCGGCGACGACGACGGAGACGCCGATCAGCGGCTCTCCGGCAAGGTCCTTGACCGTTCCGCGCACCTCGACTCTTTCGTCGTGACCGACGTTTTCCTGGGCTGCGGCGGGGTGTGCGGCGGCCAGGAGCAGCAATGCGAGAAGTGAGAGATTCTGTAAAAATTGCTTCATACGCAGAGTCTGGTTTAAAAGGTGTTACTTGTGGTTGACGATATCAATGTCTTTTTGAGGCAGTCCAAGCAGATGCTCGGTGAAGTAGTATCGGATCAGGTTTACGTAGTATCGGTCGCCCAATCCGTGGTCGGCGCCGGGAATCACCACCATGTCGAAACGCTTGTTCGCGCGGATCAGTGCATCGGCGAGGCGGAATGTCGAGGCCGGATGGACGTTGTTGTCCATGTCGCCGGTGATCAGCAGCAGACGCCCTGCCAGACGTTCCGCCAGTTCGATGTTCGTCGGGATGTGACACTCGAAGTGCGGATTCCCCTCCTTGTCAAAAACCTCCTTCACGCCGTGGAACGTCTCGCCCCACCACTGCGTGTAGATGTTGTTGTCGTGATTCCCCGAGGCGGCGACTCCGACCTTGTAGAATTCGGGGTGCTGCAGCATGGCCGCCACGGTCATGAATCCTCCTCCGGAGTGTCCGTAGATGCCCACACGGTCGATGTCGGCGCAGGGATAACGCTCCGCGATCTGACGGATGACCGCCATGTCGTCGTCCAGGGCATAGTCGCGCAGGTTCCCGTATCCGAAGGAGTGGAACGCCCGGCCGCGCCACGGGCCGCTTCCGCGGTATGCAAAGTTGATGACGACGAATCCCAGCTGGGCGAGCGACTGGTTGTAGTTGTCGTCGAGGGCGAAGGCCTGGGGTACGAGGTCGACGTGCGGCCCGGGATACACGTTGCTGATGATCGGGTATTTGCGCCCGGGCTCCCGGTCGAAGGGCAGGTAAACGACGCCGTAGAGGCGTGTCGTGGAGTCGGCGGCGAGCACCTCGATGACCTCGGGCTCGTGCCATCCCAAGGCGTAGAGCTCCGAGAGATCGCAGGGCTCCAGTTCGATGCGGCTGCGGCCCTGCATGTCGCAGATCTGATGCCGAGGAGCCATGTCCATCCGCGACCACATGTCCTCCACGAAGCGTCCGTCGGGGGAGATGCTTATCTGATGGTCGCCGTCTCCGGGGGTGAGCAGCGTCGGTTCGCCGCCGTCGAAACGGACCTTGTAATAGAACCGGTAGTGGGGGTTGATGCCGGGCTCCTTTCCGTAACCGGCATAGATCATCGTGCGACGGAGGGTGTCGATGCGCTCGATGGGTCCGGCGACATATTCGCCCGACGTGACGGCTCCCTGCAGCCGGCCCTCTCCGTCATAGAGGTAGTAGTGTCCGTATCCCGAACGCTCCGACCACCAGAGAATCTCCTTCCCGTCGTTGAGGATGTGGAAGTTGAACTGCTGGTCATTCTGGGCCGGCTTGCACACTTCGCGGATGATCGCGTCGACCCGCTTGGCCGAGGCATCCACCCGGCAGAGCTCCACGCTGTCGCACGTGCGGCTGCGGCGTACGAAGTAGGCGTAGCGGTCAGTGGCGGCGAACTGGCTGAAACGCGGGATTTCAACCTTCTGATCGGGCCAGCGGTCGATGTCGAGCCGGCGGATGTTCATGCTGTCGGCATCGACGATCCAGGCGTCGTATTGCACGACCTCCTTGTCCCCGGGCATGGGGAACTTGTAGCTTTTGGGCGTGGGGCGCGGTTCGGCGAGGTTGTCGACCAGCGTCAACTCTCCGACACGGCGCTTGTCTTCGCGGACAATCAGGTAATAGTGGCTCTTTCCGATCCACCGTCCGGCGGCACTGCCGATCGTCGCGGAGTCGAGGTCGTTGTTTCCGCTGAGGGCGTACGAGTGGTAGCGGGCGCCGTCGTGTGTCAGCCGCACGCTGTCGCTGCCGTCGGTGCGGGCGATGACCAGGTTGTGACCGACTGCCGTGACGTAGCAGAGACTGTCGCCCGAATAGCTGCGACGCCAGTCCCCGCTCCGCAGCGGAAGTCCCGTATTCCGCTTGTCGGATGCCTGTTGCGGACGTTCGCTCAGCAGCTCCCTGCGGCGGTCATAGTGCAGACGGTGCTTGTTGTATTCGAACGAGAATCCATTCGGATCCTTCGGGTCGAACTCCAGGTCGAAGATCCGCAGATCCCGGAGGGTCGGTCTGCGCGACGAATCGGCATAGGCGCTCAGCTGACGGACCATCGCCTCGCTGTCGAAGAGCGGACGTTTGCGCCACGAGCGGGTGTCGACAATCCAGTAGTGCCGCGCCTGCGCGTCATCCGTCGAATAGTAGAACTGCCGGCAGTCGTCGCCCACCCACTCGATCGAGAGCGAATAGTTGCGCATCAG
This sequence comes from uncultured Alistipes sp., assembly GCA_944321765.1. GTDB lineage: Bacteria > Bacteroidota > Bacteroidia > Bacteroidales > Rikenellaceae > Alistipes. The sequence goes on along the minus strand of CALUMQ010000029.1, from coordinate 265,186 downwards.
TTTGCTCAGCGAATCGGCCGAGAATCGGTCGGCGCGCGCCATGTAGGGCTCCTGAGCAACCAGCGGCAGGAGACTCCCCGCCGCCCATATCAATGCAAGGATCCGTTTCATCACTTCTTGCGTTTGCTGATTTCAGCGGCCAGACGGAAGGCGTCCCGGGCATTGAGGATTCCTCCTGCAAGACAAACTTCCTTGCCCGCTACCGTTCGGGGCTCTGCATTGGGGTTGGTCGTGGGGCACGGTCCGGCTTCGAGTCCCGAGGCCGTGCGGATCAGGATCTCCCGGATCTCCCGGGCCGAAAGATCGGGGTAGCAGCTGCGCAGAAGCGCTGCGACGCCCGTTACCACGGGAGCCGCGATGCTGGTTCCCTGAGCCGTGTCGAAACTGCCCTCGGGGGCCGTGGAGCGGATCTCCTCACCCGGAGCCAGCAGGTCGACGTTCGCGGCGCCGTAGTTGCTGAACGAGGCGATCTGCTTGTGGGGCGTCGAGGCGCCTACGACCACCAGATGCTCCAGCCGTTGTCCCTTGGCGTTGCGGCAGTCGGGATAGATCGGCAGCGAGTCCACGTTCTTTGCGTCGTTTCCCGCGGCCATGACCAGCAGCACGTCGTGACGACGGGCATACTCCATGGCCTTCAGCACCTCGTCACGATGGGGCGAGACGTACTTTCCGAAGCTCATGTTCACCACCTTGGCGCCGTTGTCCACCGCATAGCGGATGGCGGCCGCCACGTCGCGGTCGTATTCGTCCCCTTCGGGAATGGCGCGCACGGGCATGATCCGGACCGGATGCGGAAGCTGCGCGACGTTCCGCACGCAGGCGGCAATCACTCCGGCGACCATCGTTCCGTGGTAGGGATCGGGCGCTATGTGGTTGTTCCCGTAGCGGAGGTGGCGGAAGTCCTCCGGGTCGTTGCCCAGCTTGATGTGCGGATCGTCATCCTGGGTGTCAAGGCTGGCGATGCGCTTGGCCGAGAGTTCATATTCGTCGTTGACCCGCTTGACGGCTTCGCGCCACGGCATTTCGGGCATGAACATCATCGGGGTGGAGGCTACGGTCATCAGGGCCTGCGTCAGACCGGTCGTGTCGGCGACCTCGAGCAGCTGGAAGTCGGCGATGAAGGTCTCCTGGTCTCCGTACTGCAGACGCATCAGGGAGTCGCAGATGCGGAACGCCTCGGCGCGCTGTCGCTGGAACTCCGTGAAGATGATGTATTTGTCGAGCTTGGCAGCGCGCTCCATCTGTTTGTAGTAGTCGTATTCGGCCTTGCGCGATCCCGAAAGGCGCCCTGCGTCAACATCCTTGAACAGAGGTCGCAACCGCTTGTATTCGCGGAAGGGCTCGGTGCCGGCCTTCAGAAAGTCTTCACCCGCAGCGTTTCCGAGGAAATTCCAGCCATGTACGTCGTCCGTATATCCGTTTTTGTCGTCATCCTTTCCGTTATCGGCGATCTCGCGGGCGTTTGTCCAGATCAGGTCGGACAGCTCCGGATGAGCAATATCCATCCCTCCGTCGATGACGGCGACGATCACCGTGTCGTTGTTCTTCTGTTTTTTTGTCGGGGAAACGGCTTGTCCGGATGTTGAGAATTCCACTTCGGTCAGATGCACGCCACCGAGGGTATCGGCAGCCGACAGAAACCACGGAATTTCGGACTGGGCCGCAGCGGCCAGGGTCAGAAACAGACTCGGTACCGCGAAAAACTTTTTAGCACTCATCTCCATCCAAATCTACATGTATAATGAGGCAAAAATACACATTAATTTGAGAAAACCTAATTTTTGCAGGTCCCCGGGCGGAAAAAAGTTGACGCTGGAATCGATGAAAAACAGTTCGCTTGTCATCCCGCCCAAGACCGGTTTGTCGCGAATAATCTCAAAATCAGATTTGCAGACGGTCGTGCTTCCCGGTCTCGGCGGTTTGCCTGCCCGTCTGTTTGGAACAAATAAATTTAATGTTCTTTTTCGGAAGCTGCCTGTTCCCTTCCGGATTCCGCGGCGGCTTCGGGCTGAACCTTGAAGCGGAAAAATCCGCAAGACCTGCCCAGCAGGTTCTTGCGGATTTCTGTCGTTGCACACATGTGCAATTACAACATATGTTTATTGTGCAGGCGGCGTATCTTCCGGCAGTGTCGGGGAGGAGAATCCCAGCCTGCGCAGTCCGTTCCGCACGTCGGGATGACTCATGAAAAGCCGCCAGAGCAGTCCCGAGCGATAATTCTCGATCATCACGGCAATCGGCCCCTGGTCAATGGCCAGGTAACGCGTCGGGAACCATCCAGCCTCTTCGCTGAAAGCGTCGTAGAACCCGTAGGGCCCCCATACCGACTCTCCGAGCGACTCGTAGAGCCGGCGCATGACAGCCATCGACTCCTCGGGGGTGTATACGATCGACGAGAGGGCGGCTGTCGGGGAGATCACCCCGCGGTCGTCACGCTCCGAGGGAGCGTGGGCGGCATATCCCTCCACGGAGTAACTGGCCGTCAACCCCCAGCAGTCGGCTCCGTAGCCCGTGTGCTGCTGCGGATTGCGGAGGCAGTAGGCACGGTTGGCGAGCGTGTAGTTGCGCATCTCGTCGAAATAGTCCTTGCAGTAGGCGTCGCCCAGCCCCCGGGGATCGAGCCCCAGGAAGGAGTAGTGGGCCCAGAAGAGCGGCCCGGCCTCGCTGCCCTGATAACGCAGCTGCAACGGATATCCCTCCACCTCGTGAGGCGCGACGATGGCCCCCTCTTCGGCCCAGCCCTGCGCGTAGACCTCGCGGTCGATGGGGTAGGTAGGCGATGCCGCAGCAAGGATATACATGATCAGCGCCTCGTTGTAGCCCCGTACCGCGAAATTCATCTCCCATGCATATTCGGGGCTCCAGTGCCAGTACAGCACGTTTTGTCCGTTGCGGTACCACGACCACTCGACCTCGCGCCACAGCGTGTCGATGCGCGCGGCCAGCGCCTGCTCGCGCTCCGAGCCGTTCACGAAGTATTGGTGGGCCGTCAGCAGCCCCTGTACGAGAAACGCCGTCTCAACGAGATCGCCGCCGTTATCCTTCTGCCCGAAGGGCTTCATGCGGCCCGTCGATCCCTCGATCCAGTGGGGCCATGCTCCATGGAAGCGGTCGGCACGCTCCAGGAAGGAGACGATGCGCTCGAAGCGCTCCACGCCTTCGTCCCGCGTGACGTATCCGCGGTCGATGCCGGCGATGAGGGCCATGAGGCCGAATCCGCTGCCGCCGGTGGTGACCACCGTCCGGTCATCCTGCGGGTAGTCTCCATCGACGTGTATGCGTTCGCAGGCCAGCCCGCTGACCGGCTCGGCTCCCGACCAGAAGTATTCGAACGTGCGTCGTTCGACGCTGTCGAGCAGCGCCTCGTCCGAAAGTGTCCGGCCGCTGCGGGGCGAGCAGGCCGCCAGACCCAGGGCCAATCCGACAACAACCAGCGAGCAACTCTTTGCAATCTGTTTCATGGCGGTGTTATTTGAGCGTAAAGGTTGCCTTGTGGACCGCATCGCTCGCTCCACCGATCATCACCTCGAAATCGCCCGGCTCGCAGACGTATTCGAGGTCGTAGTTGTAGAACTTCAGCAGCGAGGCGTCGATCGTGAAGCGTACGTCGCGGCTCTCGCCGGCCTTGAGCGTCACGCGCTGAAATCCCTTGAGCTCCTGTACGGGACGCGTCGTGGAGCCTACCAGATCTCGGATGTAGAGCTGTACGACCTCCGTGCCTTCGCGCTTGCCGGTGTTGGTCAACCGTACCGTGGCGGTGATGCTTCCCTGTTCGGTCATCTCCGCGGCCGAGAGGCGTACGTCCCCATAGCTGAACTGCGTGTAGGAGAGTCCGTGTCCGAAGGCGTAGACCGGTGTGTTGGGTACGTCGAGGTAGTTGCTGCGGAACTTCTCGAAGCTGTCGCCCAGCAGCGGACGCCCCGTGTTCTTGTGGTTGTAGTAGAGCGGAATCTGACCCACGTTGCGCGGGAAGGTCACGGGCAGTTTGCCCGAGGGGTTCACGTCGCCGAAGAGCACGTCGCAGATGGCCGGTGCGGCCTCCGTTCCTGCAAACCAGACGTTCAGAATCGACGGCACATGCTCGTTCTCCCATTCGAGCGTCAGCGGACGCCCCGTGAAGAGCACCAGCACGATGGGTTTTCCCGTGGCGATGAGGGCCTGCAGCAGCTCCTGCTGTGCGTCGGGAATGCCGATCTGCGAAAGACTGCTGCTCTCGCCGCTCATCTCCGAGGTCTCGCCCAGCGCGGCGATCACCACATCCGACTGCTCGGCAACGCGCAGGGCTTCGTCGAGCATCTCGCGGTCGCTGCGTCCGTCGCGGGGGATTTCGCGTCCGAACATCGTGCAGTTCTTCTCCAGCTCCTCGTCATGCACGATGTTGCTGCCCCGGGCATAGAGGATGCGGGCCTTCTTGCCCACGGCCTGCTGAAGCCCCTCGACGAGCGTCTGGGGAATCTGCAGATTGGTGGCCACGCTCCATGTGCCGGGCATGTTCTCGCGCGATGCGGCCAGCGGACCCACCACGCCGATGGTTCCCCGGCGACGGAGCGGCAGCAGGTCGTTGTCGTTCTTCAGCAGCACGAAGCTTTCGGCGGCGATCCGCCGCGCCTCGTTGCAGTGCTCCGGGGTGAAGATCCGCTCTTTGGCCCGCTGCGGATCACAGTAGCGGTAGGGATCCTCGAAAAGCCCCAGTTTGTATTTGGCTTCGAGAATCCGCCGGCAGGCGCGGTCGATCTCCTCGACATTGACGCGCTGCGACGCCAGCGACTCTTCGAGTGTCGACAGGAATCCTTCGCTGACCATGTCCATGTCGATTCCGGCCTGGAGCGCCCGGGCCGACACCTCCTGCAGGTCGCCGATGCCGTGGGCCGTCATCTCCATGATGCCCGTGTAGTCGGTCACGACGAATCCGTCGAAACCCCACTGGTCGCGCAGCACGTCGGTCATCAGCCACCGGTTTGCCGTGGCGGGGACTCCGTCAACCTCGTTGAACGAGGCCATCACGCTGCCCACACCGGCCTCGACGGCCGCCTTGTAGGGCGGGAAGTACTCGTTGTACATACGCTGGCGGCTCATGTCGACGGTGTTGTAGTCGCGGCCGGCTTCGACGGCTCCGTAGAGGGCGTAGTGCTTCACGCACCCCATGATCTCGTCGTTGGCAAAATGACGGGGATCACGCCCCTGGTATCCGTAGACGAAGGCCCGGGCGATGGCGCTTCCGAGGAACGGGTCTTCGCCGATGCCCTCGGAGACGCGCCCCCAGCGGGGATCGCGGGCGATGTCGACCATCGGGGAGAAGGTCCAGCAGATGCCTGCGGCGCTGGCCTCGACGGCCGCGATGCGCGCTGCACGCTCGATGGCCTCCATGTCCCACGTGGCGGCCAGTCCCAGCGGAATGGGGAAGGTCGTTTCGTAGCCGTGGATGACGTCCATGCCGAAGATCAGCGGAATGCCCAGACGGCTCTCCTCGACGGCAATGCGCTGTACGTCACGGATCTTCTCGACGCCCTTGATGTTGAACAGCCCGCCGACGTTCCCCTGGCGGATCTGCCCGGCGATGTCGCTGCTTTTGGTCTGCCCGGTGGTGATGTCTCCGGCGGCCGGGAGGTTGAGCTGTCCGATCTTCTCGCTGAGCGTCATGCGGCCCATCAGGGAGTCTATGAATCGGTTCATGTCGGCATCGCCGCTCTCTGTGGCCGCCCAGGTCGTACCGCAGAGGAGCAGTCCCGACAGAATCAGAAGGGTTTTTCTCATGTGTGTTGCTTGTTCGTTTCGTTTAGTATTTTCAGGTTTTACGCGTCTCGGGCGTTTTACGCCCCGGCCTCTCCGACGATGAATCCGAGCCGCTGCAGTCCGGCGAGCACCTCGCTGTCAGCCATGAACAGATTCCACAGCAGCCCGCTGCGGTAGTTCTCGATCATTACGATGATCGGTCCCTGGTCGATGGCGATGTGCATGTCGGTATCGTACCAGCCGGTAGAGAGGTTGAAGGCATCGATGAATCCGTAGTCGCTCCAGAGCCTGTCGCCCAGTTTGTAGTAGAAGCGGTGCAGGGCGGCCATCGACTCCTCGGGAAGGAAGGGCATCGAGGCCAGGGCCGCAGTCGGGGCGATGACTCCCAGATCGTTGGTCGGGGACGAGGCGCTGTACCCGTCGTCGATGTCGCTGGCCGTAAGGCCCCAGCAGTCGGCTCCGTATCCGGTGTATCCCTTCGGGTTGTCGACGCAGTAGCGGTAGTTGATCGTGGCGTGGGCCCGGACCTGCTCGCCGTAGTCGGCATACTTGTCCGAGAGGCGGAAGGGGTCGAGTCCGAGGAACGAGTAGTGCGAGAGGAACATCGGGCCTCCGTAGTCCTCGCCCAGCGGCAGCGTCGTGTCGTAGAAGAGCTTTCCGTTGCGAATGGCTCCGTTGCGGGCCCAGCCGTTATCGTACACTTCGGCATCAATGGGATGAGTGGGCGACGCTGCGGCCAGCACGTAGACTATCAGCGATTCGTTCCAACCTTGCACGGGCAGGTTCATCGCCCAGCCCTTGTCGGGGCTCCAATGCCAGTAGAGGGCCTTTTCGCTCCCCTCCTTGGTGAAAAAGTCCCACTCGACGGCCTCCCACAGCCGGGTGATTCCCTCACGCAGGGTCTCTTCGGCGCCCGTTCCGTCGAAGTAGGCGCGGGCCGTCAGCAGTCCCTGGAAAAGGTAGGCCGTCTCCACAAGATCGGCTCCGTTGTCATCGGCCGAGAAGGGAATCGTCGCTCCGGTCTCTCCGTTGATCCAGTGTGCATAGGCTCCGTGGTAGGCGGTGGCCTTCTCCGTGAGGAACGTTACGATCCGTTGGATGCGGCTGCAGGCCTCGTCGCGGGTGATGAAACCCCGTTCGGCGGCCACGAGCATGGCCATGATGCCGAATCCGGTGCCGCCCGTCGTGACGGTGGCTCCCGACGAAGTGCGCTCGCGGGCCATGCCGCTCGTCGGCTCGGCGCCCTCCCAGAAGTAGCGGAACGTCTGCTGCTGCACGAGAGTGAGCAGCTCCTCGTCGGGAATGCGCTCGAACTTGTCGCTGTCGTCGAGTGTCGTGGTGAGGGAGATCACCTTGCCGGTAAGGATCTTCGTCCCCCGGGGCGTTGCGAGCCCCGAGTTGACGATCAACTGATATTCGGCCTGTGCGGTGAGCTCCTCTGCAGGTGTGAGTGTTACGCTCAGGGCTCCGTCGTAGTCGATCTGCGCGTCGACGACCTTTCCCGAACGGCGCAGGTAGATGTTCTTCTCCACGGTCGCGGGATCGAGTTCTGCCGAAAAGTCGAGCCGGATAACGGCATCGGTCGGCACGTTGTCAAAACCTTCCAGACCGCTCTGGTCGCCGATGACAATCTGCTCCAGCACCAGGGTTTCCCCCGGTGCCGGAACAGACGAACCGCTCGAATCGCTGCTGCATCCGAAGCACCCGAACAGCAACCCGCAAACTCCCATCTTCAGATAAGCGTGCATCTTCATGTTTCAATCGGTTTTCATCGGTTTGTTACTCTGCACGGTTGTACAGGGCTGTCATTTCGTCGGCCGTGAGCGCCTTGCCGAAGAGGTAGACCTCATCTATCATGCCGGTGTAGAAGTCGGCCGTCGCGGTCCAGTCTCCCGTGGCGCCGAGTCCCACCTGTGCGGGGAAGGCGCCGAGGACAAAGCCCGTGAGGTTCTTGAATCCCAGGGCCAGACCGTCCCAGGTGTAGGAGCTCTTGACCGTTCCGTTGTGCCAGAGCGTCATGGTCGAGGTTTCGCCGTCGAAGCTCAGGGCCACGTGCTGCCAGGAGTCGGCCATGCCGGTGATCGTGGTGTCGCCTCCGAGGTCGAACCACGTGGTGCCGGTCGTCGTGCCGAAGTATCCCTTGAAATAGAAGCTTCCGGGATCCTGGGCGTTGCCGTTGTTGAGGAAGAAGGCGATGTTGCCTACCGCGTCGGCGCTGTTGCCCAGGGAAAAGAGGTTGGTGGACCCGGCGTTGGATCCGTCGAACTTGATCCACATGGCCACCGTAAAGCTCTTCAGCTCCGCAAGTGCGGAGAGCGATTCGGCGTCTGGGGTGAGGATCAGGGCCTGCCCATTTGCATTCTGGTAGCCCTTGCCGATCGCACCGGTGTCGAACACGGCCTCGGCGTCCCCGTCATGGAGCGTTACCGAACCGGCAAGCGTGCCGTCCGTCTTGAGGTCGTCCTCGAAAGCCAGGTGGTAGAGAGCATCGGGGAACTGTGAGGTGCTGCCGCCCTCGTCACCTTCACCTTCACCTTCGTCATCGTTGCCCGAATCCTCGGTGGGATAGTTGAACGGGGGATTCTGCCCCAGATCCTGCTTGCACGACTGTGCGCCGCACACCAGCCCTGCGGCCGTCAGCAGAAGAAACAGATATTTCGTGGTTTTCATCTTTTTTCGGTTTTATCAGTTTGCGTAATCGGGGTTCTGCACAAGCACGCCGTTCGAAGCGTCGATCTCGCTCTGCGGCAGGGGCAGGTATTTGTTCTTGGGGGTGTATCCCAGCGGTCCGAGCACGGCCTGGGCGCCGTCCTCGGCACCGACGCCGGCGTCATCCCAGCGCACGAGGTCGTAGAAACGGTCGAATTCGAGGGCCAGCTCCACGTGACGCTCATGATGGATCGCCTTGCGCAGTTCGGCCTGGTCGGTGGTGGTCACCTCGGGCAGAATCGACGTGTTGGAGCCACGGGCGCGGGCGCGTACCATCTCCAAATAGTTCAGCGCCTCCCGGGTCATGGCGTCGCCGCCCAGTTCGCAGGCTGCTTCGGCGGCCATCAGCACCACGTCCGAGTAGCGGATCATGCGGATGTTGTACCAGAAACCGTCGTTGCTTCCGTAGAGCGAGCGCAGCGTGGGGCTGCAGTAGGCCTTTTTGTTGTAGAAGTCTCCGTCGAGTCCGTCCTGCGAAACGAGGAACTCGTTGTAGGGTGCATTTCCGGTAGCGGGAGCGTAGCTCGGCCACGGTTTCGTGGGGGTCGAGAAGTAGAGCAGCGTCTCGTCACGACGCGGGTCGTTCTCCTCGAAGATGTCGAGAATGCTCTCCTCGGCCATGTGCCAGCCCCATCCGAGGTTGCTCGTGCCCGAGCCGCGGCATCCCTGCACCTGGCAGAACTGGCTGCCCAGCGAACTCGATGCGGGCTCGGCGGTCGTCGCCGTGCACTGCAGCTCCCATACCGACTCGGAGCTGTTCTCGCCCTCCTCGCGGAAGATCTTGTCGAACGGCGTATTCAGATCGTAGACATGCGTGTCGATGACATCCTTGGCGGCCTGATACATCTGCGACCACATGCCGCGCTGTGCGTAGGCTTTGGCGTGCAGCGCACGGGCGGCGCCGTAGGTGAGGCGTCCGATGTATTTCGAATCCCACTCGCGCGGCAGACCTTCGGCCGCCGTGAGGTCGGCGTCGATCAGTTCGTAGATCTCGCTCACCGAGGATTTCGGAATGTTCGCCTCCTCGGAGTTGGTGATGGCGAAGTCGATCAGCGGCACCTCGCCGAAGGCACGCACCAGGTTGAAGTAGCACCATCCGCGGAAGAAGCGGGCCTCCATGCCGCAGTAGAGCTCTTCCTGATCGAGCGTTTCGCCGGCCGCCTGGGCCTTCTCCATCTCGTCGAGAACGGTGTTGGCGTCGTGGATGATCGAGTAGTTCTGCGTCCAGTAGGGATCGAGCAGCGAGTTGGCTGCCGAATACTGGTATTCATCGTACATCGGGGTGTGCTCGGCGCCGTCGGTGGTCGTCGAACCCTTGCGCGAATCCTCCGAACGGTAGAGGTGCACGGCAAAGGCCGGGATACCCGAGGTGATGTTGTAGCTGCGGGCGTCGGCGTAGAGGCCCATCACCTTGGAGAAGTAGGCGCCGCCCTCGACGTCGTCGATCGTCCACTGTCCCTGGGGACGCTGGTCGAGCAGGTCGGCACACGACGCGCTCAGCAGAAGCGTGGCGGTTGCTGCCGCGTAAGTCAGTTTGCTTATGATCGTTTTCATGGATTGGACTGTTTTAGAAAGATACGTTTACACCGAAAGTATAGGTCGTGGGCATGGGGTAGGTCGATCCGGTGTCGATGCCGAATGCGAGTGCCGAGCCGCCGATTTCGGGCGTGTAGCCGGTGTTGTGCGCCCAGGTCTTGAGGTTGTCGATGTTGAAGAACAGACGCAGCGCCTTGATGCGGATCTTCTTCAGCAGTCGCTCGTTGAAGCTGTACCCGATCTGGATGTTCTTCAGACGCAGGTAGCTGCCATCCTCGATATAGTAGTTCGAATTCTCCATCTGGATCGAACGCGAGGAGTCGAGAATCGGCTCCCAGTTCGAGGTACCCTCGCCGTTCCAGCGTCCCAGACGCTTGGTGTTGTAGTTGTACTGTGCGAAGGCGGAGAGGAATCCCGTGTTGTAGATCTCGTTGCCGTAGACACCCTGGAAGTCGATGCCGAGGTCAAAGTTCTTGTACTGCAGGTTGAGCGAGTATCCGTAGGTGAAGTCCGGGGTCGGGTTGCCGATCATCGTACGGTCGTCGGCGGTGATCTGTCCGTCGTTGTTCACATCCTTGAACTTCAGGTCGCCGGGAGCTACCGTGGCCAGGGTGTTCGTCGGTGAGGCGGCGATGTCGGCGGCGTTCTGGTAGACACCCTCGACGACATATCCGTAGAAGTAGCCGATCGGACGTCCGGGCTCGGAGACGGCGACGCTCTTGTCACCCTCGTAATAGGTCTTGCCCAGCGTGAGCACCTCGTTGTCGATCGTGGTGAGGTTGCCCGAGAGGGTGTAGCGGAAGTCCTGCCCGATCCTGTCGCTCCACGATCCGGAGAGCTCGAAGCCGCGGTTGCGCAGCGAACCGGCGTTGATCAGTCCGTCCTGAGCGCCCATGAAACTCTCGAGGTAGCAGATCAGATCCTCGGTCTTCTTGCTGTAGTAGGTGGGCTCGAGGTGCAGCCGCTGGTCGAACATCTGGATCTCGACGCCGACCTCCCAGGCCTTGGTCTTCTCCCAGCGGAGGTTCGTGGCGAGGTATGCCTGCGAGAACGAGGAGATGATGTTGTCGCCGAACACGGCATTCGAAGAGTTGAGCGTCGGGAAGGCGGGGTAGTTGCCTCCTGCCGAGCCGATGTTCTGGTTACCCAGCACGCCGTACGAACCCTTGACCTTCAGATAGTCGATGACATCCTGGTTGCGCATGAAGTTCTCCTCGGAGACGATCCATCCGGCACCCACCGAGTAGAAGTTGTCCCACGTATTGCCCGTGTACTTGAAGACCGAGGCACCGTCGCGGCGGTACGAAGCGTTCAACAGGTAACGGTTGTCGTAGTTGTAGAGGGCGCGGAAGAGGTACGACATGGTAAACTTGCGGTACTGGCTTCCGCCGTTGGTGGCCGTCGAGGTGTCGCCGATCGACGAGATCCACCACTTGTCGGGATCGTTCGGAATCAGAATGTCGGCCGTGGTGATGTTTTGGCTGCGGCCGGCCGTGAGGCTCTCATAGCTGGTGAAGTTCGTCGTCAGACCCGCCATGAGCGTGAGGTTGTGCTTCTCGGCGAACGTGTCGGTATAGGTGAGCGTGTAGTCCTGCTGGGCGTTGAGCGTGTTGGTCTTCGTCTGCGAAAGGCTCTCGGTCTGGCTGCGGGGGTTGGTCTCGCCCGTTGCCGGATCGTATTCATAGGTCACCGGAGAGAAGAGCCGGGAGTTGTCCGAGGCGTAGTCGAGCGAGAAGGCCGCACGGAACTTGAGCTGCGGGAGGAAGTTGATCTCTCCGTAGGCGTTTCCCGTAAAGCGGTAGTTCTGGGCCTTGTTGTGGGCGGCGAACTCCTCGATGGATACCAGCGGGTTGGCGAGCTGGGCACTCTGGAAGGCCGGCAGCTGGTAGTAGTCGCCGTTCTCGGCATAGATGGGCGAGATGGGCGCTGCATGGATGGCATCGGTGACGTTCTTCGCGTCGGCAGGCATCATGTAGGCGCCGTTCATCTGCACGCCGAATTTCAGCCAGTCGTTCATCTTGTAGTCGTCGCTGAAGTTGATCGTCACCTTCTGCATCTCCTCGTTGAGGATGTTGCCCTGTTCGTAGGTGTAGCCTACGCCCAAGTAGAAGTTGTTGCGCTCGTCGGAGCTGGCGATGCTGGCCGTGGTCTGGCTGATGACGGCATTCTGGAAGATGGCGTCCTGCCAGTCGGTGTCGGCCATGTAGTTCGTGTAGTCGAACGGATCGGAGCCCATGTTGGCGAGCTGTTCGTTGTAGAGCTCGCGGAACTGTGCGGCGTTGGTCAGCGAGAGACGGTGCCCTACGTGCTTGATGCCCACCGACTGGTTGACGTTCACGACGGTCTGACCCTCCTTGGCGCGTTTGGTCGTGATGATGATCACGCCGTTGGCGCCGCGCACGCCGAAGATGGCCAGCGACGAGGGGTCCTTGAGGATTTCGAACGACTCGATATCGTTCGAGTTCAGGAAGTTGATATTGTCCGTGAAGAGTCCGTCAACCACATACAGCGGGGCGAATCCGTTGATGGAGTTTGTTCCGCGGATACGGATCTCCGGGTCCTGTCCCGCGCGTCCCGTGTTGGTGATCTGCACACCGGCGACGCGTCCCTGGAGCGATGCCAGGGGGTTCGAGGCGGGACGGTTGGCGATGTCTTCGGCGTCGACGTTGACGATCGAGCCCGTGAGGTCGCGCTTCTTGGCCGTACCGTAACCGATGACCACGGCCTCGTCGATCATCGTCGACTCTTCATTGAGCACGACCCGGATGGGGTCGAACGAGACGGGAACGACGGCCGTCGACATGCCGACGAACGAAATCTCGAGTTGCTGCCCCTCGGAGGCGCGCAGTTCGAAGGCTCCGTCGATACCCGTGGTGGTGCCGTTGACGGTCCCCACGACGATGACGCTTGCCCCGACGATCGGTTGGTTGTTCGGATCGAGGACCGTGCCTCTCACCGTACCGGGTTGCCCCTGTTGTGCAAAAACGCCCATTGTGGCGCTGATCGACACTATCACTGCCGCGATAGTTCTGAAGAACCGATACAGACCGCTCTTCATCGGTCGATCCTGTCGATTTTTTCTCATAACATTATTTTAGGTTTAGTAATTAGTGGCCCGATTTCGGCGGCTTGCCGTGTCGTCACGACATCATGACGCATGACAAGCCCGGATTTGGCTGTAACAAAATTAGCCGGAGGTACGATTCCCTGCGACCGTTTTTACCCCATTTTGACTACTCCGGGCCTTTGAAAGAGGCGACAAGGAGGTACTCCATCACCTCTCAGCTGATGGTTATTACTTTGTTTTGCAATATGTTATGATTTTTACGCCTTCCGGGTCCCGGGGAGACTATTCCGAGGACGGCGTATCGATGTGCATGAGGAACTCGTTGAGGTTCTGGGTCGACTTGAGCCCGAGTTTCTTGCGGAGCCGGTAGCGGCTGTTTTCAACGGCGCGCACCGAGAGGTTCATCAGCGCCGCGATCTCCTTCGTGCAGAGATTCATCTTCAGGCAGGCGCTCAGCCGCAGGTCACTGGTGGTCAGCTCCGGGAAGCGCTCCTTCATCGTGCGGAAGTAGTTGGCGTGCTTCTGCTCGAACTTGATGAGGAACATCGTCCAGTCGCTCTCCGTGTCGAGGCGGCTGTTGACATACGTATTGATCTTCTGCTGCAGGATTGCCGAATTGCCGTTTCCCTGCTTGCTGTGGAAATCGTTGACCAGGTTGCGCATGTGGAGGATCATCTCGTCGCGTCCCAGCAGGGTCGAACCCTGGGCGATGATCTCGGCCTCACACTGCTCGACCCTCTGCCGGAGCTCCCGGTTGGTGTTGCGCAGCGAGACGATCTCCTGCAGTCGGAGATGGCGCAGGTAGCGGCGGCGGTAGATGCTCATCACGAGCATCCACACGCCGTAGAAGAGCGCCGCAGCGGAGAGCAGATATCCCAGATAGGCCCACCCCGAGAGGTACCAGGGCGTCAGAATCTCGAACTCGAAGGCCGTGGGTTCGGACCAGCGTCCGAAACGGTCGCTGACGGCAACCTCGAAGGTGTAGCGGCCCTGCGGCAGACGGGCGTACTCGACGCTCTCCTGCAGCGTAGGCTCTGCCCAGGCGTTGTCGATGCCCGAGAGCCGGTAGCGGAACCTCTTCTCCGAGGGAGGCGTGTCGGGTGAGTTGTAGTGGAACGTCACCGAGTGTTGTGCGTAGGGAATCTGTGCCCCTGCCGTTTTCGTGAGCCAGCGGATGCGTCCCCGGCGGTCGGCCGATCCGACGGCCTCGATGCGCGGGGCGGCTGCCGGGGCGGCCGTGGCGACTCGCTGGGGCGCGACGATCTCGAATCCGTTGTCGCCGCAGAAGAGGCTTGTCGAGTCGTCGAGGCGCGCCACCTGCTCGTATCCGTAGATGAGGTTCCCGCTCGGGATGCCCGCGCAGGGACGCAGCGAGGCGTTGCGGGCGCCGTCGTATTGCAGGATCCAGATACCGCGGTTGGTCAGCACCCAGAAGAGCTCCTTGTCGAAAGGTACCACGCGGCGGATCTCCTTCACGTCGCGGCATACGGCATTGAGCGTCGAGTCGGGCTCGATGCGGTCGGTGAATTCGTTGTAGAGGAAGAAGCGGTCGTCGCCGACGAAGGCCATCCGTCCGCCGACGGGGAACTGTCGGAGCCGATAGGGGAGTCCGTCGTTTGATCCGCCTCCGTACGAAGTGTGGCGGATGATGCGGTGTCCCGTGGCGTCTATCCGGCAACGGTAGACCCCCTTGGTGGGGTGCTCCAGCCAGAGATTCTGCATGTAGTCGGTCTCGATGCTGAAGATGGCTTCGTCCAGCCCGTCGATCTCCCAGGTGCGGGTGCCGTCGAATCCCCGCAGCTTGTAGTACGAGGCGAACAGCGTGTAGGAGTTGTCTCCGAGCCGGATCTGTTTCAGCCGATAGCCTCCCATGTCGGACACTTTGCTCAGTGAGAGATCCTTGTGAATCTCCGCGATTCCCTGGTTGTGGCAGACGAAGAGACGTCCGTCGATCGTGTTGAACGACCACACCTGCCCGCTGAGCCCCGGCAGGGACCTGAAATCCTCGGGATGAGCCTCTCCGCGGGCCAGCTGTCGTTCGTCGATGCTCACCACCCCCTGATTGGTGGCCAGCAGAAGCTTTCCCTGCCACCGGCAGGCGTCGTAGATCGAGCCCTGGAGCCAGTTGTCATAGGTATGGAAGTCGATGCCTTCGCTGTACGTGAGGAGCGTGAGCCCGCGGTCCAGCGCGGCCCACACGTGGTGTCGGTTCTCCTCGAAGAGCGCCATTACGCTGTTGTTGGCCAGCCGGTTGTCGGTGGAGATTCGTGTGAGGATGTTTCCGTCGAGATCGGTTTCGTAGACTCCTCCCAGCAGCGTTCCGAACAGATAGGTGTCGCGCGAGGTCCGGATGCCGCAGTTGAGCTCCTCCTCCTTCAGATGGCGGGAGAGCTCCGGGCTCCACGGAGTGAAACGCCGGCCGTCATAGATCCAGAGTCCGGCATCCCCGGTTCCGAGAATCCACTCCCCGTCGCGGGGTCCCGGCAGCAATACCCGGACGGTGGTCGAACGGAACAACTCGCTTCCCGGGAGTTGTTCGAGTCCCGACTCCCGGAGCCGATGGATCGGGCCGTTCATCTCCTGCACCCAGCACTCCGTTCCGGCCGTCAGCAGGAAGAGCATGTTCACATTTCCCCCCCCCGCGGTCAGCCGCGTCACCTGCTCGCCGTCGTAGGCGTATATTTCGTGAAACGACTGGAAGAGAATACGCCCCTTCCAGGGGAGAATGCGCCAGAAATCGCTGTCCAGGAATCGCTCTCCGGGATGCTCGGGGACGAGCGACGTGTATTGCAGACCTCCCGAGGCGTCGCGGTCCCAGCGTCCGAACTCCTCGAATCCTCCGGTGAGAATCACGTCGTGCGAAAGGGGATATACCGATCGCACGATCGGGGCGCCGGGGAGTTCGTGAAGCCGCCATTGGAGGCCGTCGAATTCGAGCAGTCCCTGGTCGTTGCCAACGTAAAGCGTTCCGACGCTGTCCTTTGCGATCGCCCAGTTCTTGTTGGCTGCCTGGTAGTCGGCGGGCGACAGACTGATTGCGCCCGGGATGGAGGCCCGGAGCCCCGTTGCGGGGAGCAGCAGGGAGCAGAACGACGCAAAGCCGCTCAATAGGAGTCTGAGAAATGGGTGCGGAGTCGCCATGTGGAGAGTTTCGGAGGGAACTAAAAACTAAAATAGGTATTTTCCGGCGTATCTGCAAATCCGAAGGCCCTGAATGTCCGACTGCCGCATGCAGATGACGTTTCCGGGTATCCGTATCGGGTGGGAAGCTATTGCTCGATGACGCCCGAGCCGATCAGTTCGTCACCGTCGTACCACGCCGCGAACTGACCCGGGGTAATGCCCCGCTGGGGTTCGTCGAAGAGCAGGTAGGCTCCCTCTTCCCGCATGAAGAGCCGTGCGCCCTGCAGCGGTTGCCGGTAGCGGATGCGCACCGAGAAACGGGCGCTCCGGCCGGGCGCTATCCTTCGCGTGGGGTTTACCCAGTGTACGTCCTGCGGCAGGATGCGCAGCGCCGGGCGCCACAGGCCCGGATGGGCGTCGCCCTCGCCGACGTAGATCACGTTCTCGCGGGTGTCTGTCGCCAGAATGAACAGCGACTCCTTGCGGCCGCCGATGCCGAGCCCCTTGCGCTGCCCGATGGTGTAGAAGTGGGCGCCGTTGTGTTCGCCGATCTTCTTGCCGTCGCGGACGGTGTAGTGCCACGGCTCGGCCAGCGCTGCCAACTCCTCGTCCGAGGGTTCCTCTCCGGCGGCCGGCAGCGGCGCACGGCGCGCATACTTGGGCCACGAGGCGAGAATTTCGTGTACGTTCCCGCGTCTGGCGGCCAGCTTTTGCTGGAGGAAGGTCGGGAGATCGACCTTCCCGACGAAGCAGATGCCCTGCGAATCCTTGCGGCGGGCCGTGGCGAGCCCCTGCTCGGCGGCGATACGCCGCACTTCGGGCTTCAGCAGTCCTCCGACGGGGAAGAGCGCACGGCTCAGCTGCTCCTGCGAGAGCTGGCAGAGAAAATAGCTCTGATCCTTGTTGGGGTCCGTGCCGGCCAGCAGCCGATAGATCGTGCGGCCGTCCGAAAGGGTCTCCACCTCCTTGCGGCAGTAGTGGCGCGTGGCGACGTAATCGGCTCCGAGCTTCAACGCCTCGCGCAGGAAGACGTCGAACTTGATCTCGCGGTTGCACAGTACGTCGGGATTGGGCGTGCGCCCCCGCTCGTACTCGGCGAACATGTAGTCCACAACGCGTGTGCGGTACTCGGCGGAGAGATCCACGACGTGCAGCGGAATGTCGAGCCGCTTGGCCACCAGTTCGGCGAAAACACGGTCATCGTGCCACGGACAGTCGCCCTCGAGTGTGCCGGTGGTATCGTGCCAGTTGATCATGAAGAGCCCCACCACATCGTATCCCTGCTCCTTGAGCAGCCAGGCGGCCACCGACGAGTCGACGCCGCCCGAAAGTCCTATCACTACACGGGCCATCTCTATTCCAGGTTTAGAAGTCCTTCGGGCAGGATGAAATGGATCCTCCGCCCTTCGAAATCGATGTGCGCGATGAACTCCTCGACGGCGGGAACCAACACGCGGCGTGCATCGATCTCCAGCTCGAAGAGCGGATTGGCGTCGCTGTCGTAATAGTCCGTGAGGGTTCCGATATGTTTTTTTGCATCTCCGACCTCCTCGACCTCTACCGCGAATCCGATCAGGTCTTCGAGGTAGAACTCCTCGTCGTCCGGCTCTTCGCGGCGGTCGATGCGGAACTCCAGCCCCAGCAGCTCCTCGGCCCGGCGTTCGGTGTCGAGGTCGGCGACGGCGGCGACGGCTCCCGTCTGTCCGCGGCGTTCGAAACGCTCGCACCAGAGCGGCACGTCGAGTCCGTCGATTGAGACCATCAGCGGGGTGGTGGCGGGGTCGAACTCCTCGGGAAAGGTGTCGTAGAGCGAAAGCATGACGCTTCCGGCGGTGCCGAAAAGTTTGTTGATGCGTCCTGCGGGTCGGGTGGTCATGACATGAAGCGGTTTTGCAGCAAAGGTACGAAAAAAAACAGTAAATCGCCCGTATGGGCGATTTACTGTTTGGTCGTAACTCCGGATCGGGCCTATTCGGCAGCGGGAGTCTCCTCGGCGGCGGGAGCTTCGGCAGCCTCGGCGGCAGCGGCTTCAGCGGCCTCACGGGCTGCAGCCTCGGCTGCGGCCTTCTTCTCGGCGATGGCAGCGGCGCGCTCCTCGTTCACCTTGCTTTCGGCAGCCAGACGGGCCTTCTCGGCAGCCTTGGCGTCGGAAGCCAGCTTGTTGGTCTTGGCCTCGATCTTGCCGCTCTTGGCCTCCATCCACTTGTTGAAGCGTGCCTCGGCCTCAGCCTCGGAGAATGCACCTTTGGCAACGCCTCCGAGCAGGTGCTTCTTGTAGAGGACACCCTTGTAGGAGAGGATAGCCCGACAGGTATCGGTGGGTTGTGCGCCTTTTTGTAACCAATCCAGAGCTTTCTCGAAGTTCAGATCGATCGTAGCAGGATTCGTGTTGGGGTTGTAGGTACCCAACTTCTCGATAAATTTACCATCACGTGGCGCTCTGCTATCTGCGGCAACGATATGATAGAAGGCGAAACCCTTCTTACCATGGCGTGCCAGACGAATTTTAACAGCCATTTGCTATAAAATTTTGTTATTAAAAAGTAAAAAAGCTCACCCGTATCGGGCTATTAGCGTGCAAATGTAGGGAAAAATATTGATCCGGCAAAAAACGGACGTAAAAAAAGTGATCCCGGCGCGGCTCGAACGCGCGACCGGCAGATTAGAAATCTGCTGCTCTATCCAACTGAGCTACGGGACCGACCTTTTCGTTACGGGCGCAAAATTAAGAAAAATAAGCGTTACTGCCAACTTTTTGCCCCCGTGGGGTGAAAAAGTTTTCGTACCCGCAAGGTTTCCGAGGCCTGCGCCCTACCATCCGAAGAGCTCTTCCAGGGCCTGATCCTCCTCGCGCGACTGGCGGGCCTTCCGGCTCCAGGTGTTGCGATCGCCGCGTTTCCCGAGCGGAATGCCCAGTCCGAAGGTGAGGTTCATCGTGCTCTGGCGGATCGGCACCCACTGCGGCGTGCGACGCGACAGAAGCATGTCCGTGCCGATGAAGAAGTTGATCCATCCGGGCGAGAGGTTCATGGCCAGCCCCACGGCGCCGTTGCGGTTGTCGAGTACGGAGTAGCTGCCCGAGAGGGTGAACCACTCGACGGGCTGGAAGTTGACCGATCCCGTGAGGTTGTGGTAGGTGCGATAGGCCCAGAAGCGTGCTGAATAGAGCAGTCCGAATCCCACGCGGCGTTCCCACAGACGGTATTCGATGCCGGCATTGATGGTTGTGCGCAGCGATTTGGTGCTGTTCCTTGCGTCGGTAGGGGTGAACTTCAGCAGTTCGAAGTCGAAGTCCGGAGCAGGAGCGGCCTCTCCGCCCGAGATGGTCGTTCCGGTAAACTCCAGCTGCTGGCTCGAGATGCCGGCGACGGCACCGTTCCAGCAGATGAATCCCAGATCGACGAGGGCCAGTGAAGCCTGCAGGTCCGGGAGGATGTCGAAGGTCGCACCGAGATCCACGGCAACGCCGTATCCTGCGGGACCTTTGGGCTTGAACTTGAGGTCGTTGAACTCGAAGGTCTCACGGCCTTCGGGGATCTCGACCGAGGCCCCGCCTCCCGCGAGATCGAAACGCCCCTGGGCGTCGACGCTCCAGATATCCTCCTGCATGGTGACGTTGAAGCGGGTGTACTGCATCTCGGCGCGGGCGACTCCGGCCAGGAACTTGATCCGGGCTCCGAGGTAGAGCCGGTCGTCGAGCAGCGGGAACGAGTAGTTGAAGCCTGCCTCCAGGTAGCTGTCGCCCGAGAGGCGGATGTTGCCGATGTCGCCCTCCTTGCCGAGCTTGAGGAATTCGAAGAGCGAGTAGGGGAGGTTCGAGCTCTCGGTCGTGCGGAGGCTCATGTCGAAGGACCAGAAGTTCTTGCGGTTGGCGGTGTATTTGCCGATCCCGAAGAGGTTGACCCGGGTATCCAGTCCGAGGTAATTGTCCGTCCGGAGGTTGGCGAGCGCTTCGGCCGCCGGAACCGACTGGTCGAGCAGCGTCACGAGCTTGCCGTTGCGGGGGTAGACGATGCTGTTGAGCGAGACGTTGCCTCCGACGGTGACCTGGATGCCTCCGATGGCCGGAAGGTTGAGGTAGCCGCGCTGCGGCGCAAAGGCGGGGTTGAACTGCGAACGGAAGGTCGCTCCGTCCATAAAATACGCCGTGGGGTTTTGGGCCGTGGCGAGGAGTGCCGGAAGGAGTGCGGCCGCAAGGATCAGAATGCGTTTCATGTGTGGCGGCTTGCTTTAGAGGTTGAACTTTATTCCGCCCCGTTTGATCAGGTGGAGTTTGATTTCGATCTGGGCCGAATCATCGTCGGCCGGGGTGTTGAGGAACTCGCTGTCGCCGGGGTAGTAGCGCTCGAAGAGTACCGGAATGGAGATCTCGGCGCCGTCGATCAGCTGGCGAAGCCCTTCGGCATAGATGCGCGTGTCGTCGCTTTCGACGATCTCGTTCACCTCCCGCGCGGCGTCGATCTCTGCACTGAACGAGAGAATCTTCTCGCCCCATTCGGTTGTGAACGTGGGTTCGAGACGCATGGAGATGGGGAGCTTGCAGGTGATCTCTCCGGCGAGGTTGAGCGTGTTGACGGGGTTGGCCGTCCCCTCGGGATCGAGGTTGTCGGCGAGCATGTCGACGACGTCGCTGCTGAGGTTGATGCTTCCGAGGTCGTAGTGGAATGCATCCACGCGCAGGTCCGTGTCGAGGAATCCCGTGAAGCAGGAGCGCAGTTCGCTCACTACGTAGGGATTGTTGTACCCGGCGACGAAAGCTTCATGGAAGAGATCGGGACGCGCCGTCGGGACGCCGAGCAGGTCGGCAAACACGCCGGCATAATCTTCGTAGACGAGTGCGGCGACCGTTTCGAGCTTCTCGGGATCGGCTTCCATCTGGTCGATCAGCGCGTCGAAAATCCCTCCGACGTACGTCTCGTCGTTGATGCGCGTAAGGTCGAGGTAGTCGGCGCCTCCGGGCAGGGGGGTCGGAAGCCACTTGTCGGCCTTGATGCAGAGCGCGAGAATGTCGGACTGATTGTTGGCGATCTCGTTCATCGAGATGTACACGCGCGCCAGAGGCAGCTCCTTGACCATCGATTCGTCTCCGATGGAGATGTTGTCGGTCTTCAGCGCGCTGAGATCATACTCACTGTCCACGCACGAGGAGAGCAATCCTCCGACGGCAAACAGGAGACAGAGGAGATGTTTCTTCATTCGATCAAATATTTTTTTGTATTGTTTCGAGAGGAGTTTTGCTGAAAAAGCGGCGAAAGATACTATTTTTCCTTGTATCGACAAAATAAATCCCTTTTTGAACACATTTCGGTTTTCCGGGCGGCCATCCGCGACGGCGGATCTTTCTTGCTTTCGGCGATTCCGGTTTCAAGAAAAAACGGTTTTTCCGAGTCCGTCCGGGGAGAATTTGCTACCTTTGCGACGTATGCCTGCCGCCGCCGATAAAAACAAACTCCGCGAACAGGTGGCTCTGCTGCCCCTGTCGCCCGGTGTCTACCAGTTTCTGGATCGCACCGGGAAGATCATCTATGTCGGCAAGGCCAAGAGCCTTCGCAAAAGGGTCTCCTCCTACTTCGTCAACTCGCGCGAACATTCGGCCAAGGTGCGGGCGCTGGTGCGTCAGATCGTCGAGATCCGCCACATCGTCGTCGGCAGTGAGGCCGACGCCCTGCTGCTCGAGAATTCGCTGATAAAGACCCTGCAGCCCCGTTACAACATCCTGCTGAAGGACGACAAGACCTATCCATGGATCGTCGTGCGCCGCGAGCCCTTTCCGCGCGTGGAGTCGACGCGTCAGGTCGTGCGCGACGGATCGCACTATTTCGGGCCCTATGCCTCCGTGCAGCAGCAGCGGAGCATTCTCGAATTCATCCGCAGCGTCGTGCCGCTGCGTACGTGTCGGCTCAACCTTTCGCCCGAGGCCATCGCCCGGGGTCGGTATACCGTCTGCCTCCAATACCATCTCGGCAACTGCAAGGCCCCCTGCGTCGGGGCGCAGACCGAAGAGGAGTACGACCGTCAGCTCGACCTTGTCATTTCGGTGCTGCGCGGCGATCTGCGTCCCGTGCGGCGGTTCCTGACCGACGAGATGGAGCGTGCGGCCCGGGAGCTGCGTTTCGAGGCGGCCCAGGCCTTCAAGTCCCGCCTCGAGGCCCTCGACCACTATGCCGCCCGCTCGGTGATCGTCAGTGCAAGCCTTGCCGATGTCGATGTCTTCTCGCTGCTCCCGGATGACGATGTGACCTATTGCAACTACCTGCGTGTGCGCCACGGGTCGATTGTCGCCGTGCAGACGTTGCGCCTTTCGGCGGGCGCCGAGGCTGAAGGCCCCGATCTGCTGGCCTATGCCATCCGCCACGTGGCCGAACATCTGCCCGAGGGCGAGCATCTCTCCCGCGAACTGGTCGTGCCGTTCCTCCCCGCCGCCTCGCAGCTCTTCGACGGGGTAACCTTCACCGTGCCGCGGCGCGGAGAGAAGTTCGATCTGCTGGAGTTCTCGCTCAAGAGCGCCCGCATCTATCGGGCCGAGCGGCTCAAGAACCTGGAGATCAAGAATCCCGAACGCCATACGGAGCGTCTGCTGAACGCCTTGCAGCAGGAGTTGCATCTCGACCGGCCGCCGCGTCATATCGAATGTTTCGACAACTCCAATCTGCAGGGATCCAATCCCGTGGCGTCGTGCGTCGTCTTCCGCGACGGAAAGCCTTCGCGCAAGGAGTACCGGCACTTCAACATCCGGACGGTGGAGGGTCCCGACGACTACGCTTCGATGCGCGAGGTGGTGCATCGCCGTTACAGCCGCCTGCAGTCCGAAGGGGCGGAGTTGCCCGATCTGATCATTGCCGACGGCGGAAAGGGCCAGATGGGGGCGATCCACGAAGTGCTCGAAGAGCTGGGACTCTCGATTCCGATCGCGGGACTTGCCAAGGATGACCGGCACCGCACGGCGGAACTCTACTGCGGCTATCCGCCGCTGCTGGTGGGGCTGCGTCCGACCTCTCCGCTGTTCCATTTCCTGACGAGTATCCAGGACGAGGTGCACCGTTTTGCCATTACGTTCCATCGTCAGAAACGCAGCAAGACGTTTATCCACAGTGAGCTGGAGCAGATCGACGGCATCGGGTCAAAGACCGTCGAGACTCTGCTGCGGCACTTCCGCACGGTGGAGCGGGTTCGTGGGGCAAACACCGAGGAGTTGTCGGCACTGATCGGTCCGGCCCGAGCCCGCCGGGTGCGGGATTACTTCGACCGGCACAAGTGATTCCGACGAGGATCCGGTGCCCGGCGTCCGGTCCATTTGATGAGGTGGCATCCGAAAATAAATCGTTGAAAATTCTTGCAAGCGAGGAATTTTTTCTATCTTTGTCCACCCGATTCGCCGCATGACGCGGACAATCAGCCCGGATGGCGGAATCGGTAGACGCGTTGGTCTCAAACACCAATGACAGCAATGTCGTGCCGGTTCGACCCCGGCTCCGGGTACCAGAGAGAAATCCCAAACAGTTGCAGCATAACTGTTTGGGATTTTTGTTTTGCGCTGCGTGTCCGTATTTTGTCCACATCTTCCCCACACATGCTGTGAAAGATGTTTGACTAGGCTATTTGGTGGGGTAATTCTTGATAGCCATATGCGTGAGCTATTTCTATAGATATTTCATCCAAATATTTTTTGTTTTGTCAACTATGGCCTCTTTATCTCATGTTCAATTATTATTGAATCCTAATTACGTTAGCAATGATTTGCTTATATTGCGGCATAGCCTGCCCAATATCGGCATTAATGTAGGTCGGATCGCATACGATATAACGTTTATCATTTATCTGCAGATAATCGCCATATACATCATCGGAATTGAAACATACCGCTGTAGCTAAATGTCCTGGGTAATGAAGTAGCACAACATCAAGCCCCAACAACTCTCGTACTAGGGCCGAATACAAGATAGCACGATCTTCACAATCAGAGTATGGATAAAATAGAGTCTCATCGGCAAATAAGGCTCGTTCAACGCCAAACTGTTCATCGTCTGTCGCATATTCGAATGCAGTTTGAACAAAATGCAGTAAGATATTGGCAGCATCCAGTTTGTTTTTGCCTGTCATAAAGATGCGTAGCACCGGATATAATTGATCTTTTGTCTTTTGACTTAATGAGGCATTAGCATAGATATTCCAATTACTACTTAAAGGATAGTCATTATAAAAGTCTATCAAATTTTTATTCAATATAACATTTGCTTCCAGTCCATTATCAAGTTTGGATTGCAAAAGGCGTGGAGCAGTCTCCAAGATAGGTAGTATTGGTTGCCGTGTGATCTCTAGTGAGAAATCTTGTTCTTTAGGGAACTCTTGATTGAATACACTAAATGAGGTTTGTCCTAACAACGAGTCAATAATATAGTAATTAACACCTCCTATATTTAAATATGAATATTGATAAATAGTATCTTTCGACGGGAGTAATAATACGAGCTGCTTGCCCGCACGAGCAATACGCACTTTGTATCCAGACTGGGTTAGAATATACATCTGCATCAACCGAGCCTCATTAAGTTGCGCCGGAGAAAAAAATTCTGTAGTCATCTGTTCGATAAAACGCATATAACCCCAATCGCATAGGCAAAGTTTGTCGCGATATTCTAAACATTGCGCCACGACAGGCAGGTATTCGTCCGACGAAAGTATCATCCAACCATCAGCCAAACTATTCTCCGTGGCATCCTTCAACGCAAACCGATGCTTGTTTTCGAGCGGTATTCTACACTTTTGTCCGTAGAATGTAAATATTAACATAGACCTGTCGGGAACAACAGGCTGAGGACTAGGTAATGGCACAACAGGCTGTGGAGGTTCGACTAGCTCTGGGGCGGGCTTTACCTTATCAAATGGTATGGGGTCATTAGAAGGTTGTCGGTCAGGATCTTTGATCACCGGAGCAGGAGGCTCCGGCGAATCGGGAACTGGTCGTGCCGGTTGCGACCGATATTCGGGCCATGTGCGGCGCATATATCCCGCGAATTCGGCATTGATACGGTCGCGGTACTCCTTGAATTTACGCTGTTTATCCGACTTGTATTGTTGAAAGTCAGATCGATTCCGTTTTTTATAATTATCAAATGATTGTGCCTGTATTTCGCAGATGTTACTTAATAAGCATATGATGCCTATCAAGAAACTGTTAAAAGCTCTGTTTATCAATAGATTCATGGTAAAATCCGGCAAATTATTATGATATCAGTTCTGTAGAACCCCATAGCGGCATAATTACAGGGTTCCTAAAGATTACCTTATGCACATTAAATCATAGTCGTGCATTCTATTAATATTGATTTTATAAAGTTCGGACACAACGTACCTGGCAAGGTTTAACTCTGTTTTGGTGCAGGAAGATGATATTAGTAATTAGTAAGATGATAAAACATAGCTTTATTTTTCATACCTCAATACTTTTTTTAAAACCTTAAGCTCACAAGCATCCCTTGTGACATAGGATCTGCATATGGTGTAAAAGCAACATTAATGTTGCCAACAACAACATGCTTTTTCCCTTTAGCGACAATACCGTCGATGACATTCCATGCATAGATAACTAATGCCCCGGCAATAAAACCATTGCGAATATTTCGCATATTCTCAGCCTTGTTAATATAGGTTTGGATTTCATCTGCATCATGAGTGCGACTGATTTTTGAATCATACGAAGAACGTAATCCTTCAAATGCTACGATGCCTCCTATGGCTGCAATCTCACCGGCAATAAATAAGGCCCCACGTGTTGCTTGTCCTTTATGAAGCTGCGCCATACCGGGTACAAATACTTTTGGAGAGAATTTATATTTATTGGTAACAGAAACAGGCTCATATTGATATTCCGGATTTTTGGCCGTTTGAACCAATAAGCTGACCCTATACTCTCCCGCTCCCAACCGTTCTGTGTATTGATCAATAATCCGGGATTTAACTGTCAACGCATCGTCCCCATCGACATGAATGTTGCCGCTGTCAATACTTATTCTAGCTCGTTGTCCAGTGGCTAGACTGCGCCGTTCAACGATAATTTGAGCTGCCTTATCCCGGGCGTTGTCTTCGGAATATCCAACAGCAGAAACCACTTCGACATATGAATTGCTTCTTTCCGTAAAGAATCCATTCACCCAGGAGGGACGCTCGGCAGATGAATTATACTGTCCCATCGTAACAGATGGGAACAGTATACTCATTAAAATAACAATAATATAATATTTCATAGTTACTTATTTTCTTTGAACTCTTTAAACGACTCTTTCATACGTTCCCGGAACTGATCCTCTTTGAATCGTATTTTGAGTTCTTCGTCTTCGGAAACATAGTCTGCGATTTTATCAGCCATCATCTTTTTAGAAATACGGATGCCAATAAAACAGGTAACATTTCCTTTCTCATCTACAGCCGAAAACATCGGACCTTTGGATGCCTGGGTGTCATTCACAACAACATCAATCAGCTGAGTACCACCCCGCTCAATTTTTGCCTCGATGTCAGTTCCAGCATTGTTGCCGATAGAACTCATATAGTCATCAACGGCCCCCTTATAGGCATGCTGCATTTTCTGTCGAATGATATTCTGCGCATTGGTCAATGCCATCAATTGCAATTCACCCATACGGGCTTTCGGTCCAGACGCGATCCCGGTAGCACCGAAATATTCGTCAGTATCATTTTCTGCAGCAGGGACTTCATATACATCTCCGAACGGGCTTGCAGAACGTGTGTTGTTTGCCGTTGTAGTTGCATTCTTAGTTGCGCTGCATGAAGCGAACATCATTGTAGCAGCAATGGCTGCCATTGCATAAATCTTGTTCATAAATTGTGAATTTTTAAGAGTTAATAGCTATGTTTAGATTTTAGAGGTAAAGTTTTTTCACCTATTTCATTGTGCTGAACCGTACGGATTCTCCATATATATAATCTCCCGAGTCTGTCTTGACATAAGCGCGGACATAATAGGTCTTCATGTTGCTCAGATTGTCAACAATCGTTGAGAATGTACCTGTACCTGTACCTGACACCCTCACCGATTCATTGATTCCAACCGTGGGATTAACCGTTGTGCCATAGACAAATCCGCGCTGCTTATAGGTAGGCGAACCGGCAGAGACAACACGTCCATTGAATCGGGCCTCCCAGTAAATAAACAGACCTCCGCCCAGATCAACCGGCGAGATATTGGTAACCGCTACGGTCTCAACCAC
Source organism: uncultured Alistipes sp. (assembly GCA_944321765.1). Classification (GTDB taxonomy): domain Bacteria; phylum Bacteroidota; class Bacteroidia; order Bacteroidales; family Rikenellaceae; genus Alistipes. The sequence continues at coordinate 237,790 of CALUMQ010000029.1, read as the reverse complement.
AGGCAGTTTGTGCGTGGTGAAGGATACCACATTGCCGTATATGGTTGCATTGTCCTGCACGACATAGGCCCGCACGAAATAGGTTTCACCCTCTGTAAGACCTGTTATCTCCTTCGAGAAACTACCCTTCTGGGAGCTTGTTTCCACCGTCTTCGTATCTTGAATAGTTGGCGATGGATTGGTCCTGCTGTAACAGAAGCCTCGTTGAGTATAGCGCGGTTCTCCCTCTTCATTGACAATACCATTCAACGTTGCCGAATTTCCGGTAATCTCAGATACCGCCGATGTCGTAACTCGCGCCGCAGTTTTCGAGGTGGCAAACACGACCGTATTACCGTAGATTACCGCGTTTTCCTGGATGACATATGCCCGGACGTAATAGGTCACAGGAGCATCCAAACCATTCACTTCAATGGAATAGTCGCCTACAATGGTCCCTCCTGCAACAGTTACCTTGTTGTCTGAAAGCGCGGGATTGTTTGTACGAGCAAAGCAAAATCCCTTTTCGCTGTATTGTGGCGTTCCGGCCTCGGTAATCGTAGCATTAAAAGTGGCCGATGTCGCTCCGATCCCCGTCACAGCCGAGGTCGAAACGGCGGCCGACTGCTGTTGGGTGTTGAACAGGACCTCATTACCATAAATAATTTTTCCATTTTGAACGACATAAGCCCGTACATAATAGGTCTGACTGGGCGACAAATTGGCCAGTCTGCAGAAAAACTGTTTGTCCTCCGTCACCGGAGATGACAACCGCTCGATGGTATTGTCTGTCGTAGGAGTTTGACGAATATTGTAGACAAAGCCTCGTTCGGTATAGCGAGGAGCTCCTTCATTAACAATTTCACCATGGAGAATTGCCGAAGTGCTGGTAATATCCGACACTTCTCCTGTATTGACGGATGATACCGCCCTGTATTCTCCTATGGCAGACACCCGTACCTCTACATTGCCATCACCGCTTGTCGAACGAACAACAATTACAGCTTCATTTTCGCCGCTGGCAAGCAAACTGCGATTTATCGTAACAACAATGGTGGCAGTTTTGCCATGAGCCAATATATCAGCCTCGGGGTCCACCTCCAGCCAAGGACAGTCACCCGTCTCGACCTTGAATGCGAGGTCCGTATATCCCGTATTGATAATTGCGAAGGAGAGTGTCGTCACACTGGGATTCTCACCGAAGTCCAACTCCTGTTTATCAGCCGTAAGTGTGGACGGGATACGTTCCATCAAGAGGTGTGCTTCGGTTGTTTTCCCGCCTTGGACATTAATCTGTTCAACACTTGGTTTATAACCTTCCTTATTAACGGAAACCGTATATGCCCCCGGAACAAGCTCTGAGAACGAAAAACCGCCGTCATTTCCGGTTACAGCCGATTTTCCACCAGGAGAAAGCGTAATGTTTGCCGTAGCAATTAATTCTCCGGTTGTACGGTCCGAAAGGCTCCCGACAATTGAGCCCATTGACGTATCTTCCTCCATGTCAGAGGCACACCCCGCAAAAAAAAGGCAAACAGTTCCCAAAAGCGTATAAACCTTATTATTCATTTTTCAACTAAATTATAAAGGTTCAACCTGCAGACTGATCTCATTCTGGGAGCCTGCCTCCAAACGGATAGGTTCATGGAGAGATTTATATTGAGAATGTGTTATTTTGATTGTATAGAGGGCAGGTTTTAATGATGAAAAGGCGAAATATCCATCTGAGCCTGTAACAGAGGTAGCAATCGTCGACCCATAGCCATCATATAGGCACAATGACACTTGAGCCGTGGCAACTGGTTGGCCTGTAACTTTATCAGCGACATATCCATAAAGAGTTGCCGTCGTAGGGGGCTGATTGGATTCAGTCGAACAGCCGGAGAGAAGACTGCCTAACAATAAGAATAAAAAGAGATACTTTTTCATGAAGGGCTTTTCTTAAGGAACAGGAATTAATTGAATATTAATCTCAACGTCCTCGCCGCTAATGGCAGTTGCCGTTTTTCGGTTGGTTTGATATCCATCTTTCTGTACAAGAATTGTATATTGTTGGGCATCGAGATTATCAAACGAGAACAATCCGTCGTTGCTCGTTTGAAGCGATATTCCGGATGGAATAAGCATAACACTGGCATTAACGACAGGTTCGCCCGACCTGACATCGGTTACCCTGCCATATAGAGATGCAAAGAGATCATAATCATCGCTCCCGGAGCATGAAATCCAGGCCAGAGAGAAAGTCAGCACAAGGAGCCTGCAGGAGAGTAGACAACATCTGTGTAGAAAAGAGACTCGTCCTGTTCGGAGGAGGCTAGTTTGGGAATTCATGGTTGTAAAATTGAATTCTAGGCTTCAATTTCACCGTAGCAACTCCGATGCGGTAGGGTTAAAAAAAAGAAGTGTGGAGTTGTTAGTTCTATTTGCTGGAGGCTCTGGTAAACCTAACGTCAATAAAACAAAACAATACCCCACACCGAATAGCATATCAAGGCCGATATCCTATATAACGGTGACGAATGTTTGTATTGCTTATCCCGACGTTATTGAAATTTTCCAGATTTCCAGCAGGGATGAAGCTAAACACTTCTGCTATACTAGACTATACAAGACAGTCAATACAAAAGTAATAAATGTTTTTGAATATACAACATTCTTGGGGTATTGCAATAACAAATTTCGACAAAAAGTTTTTGAAAATCAATATTGAATACCAATAAAATTATCTCGTACTTAAATATTTTTGCCTTGAATAAACCGAAAGTTGTTTTCTGCGTTTTTTCTCATTCTCTCTACTATTACGCTGTGCATATACGCTCCAACTATTACCATCTGGCTTCTCATTGAAAGAGATTAATTCCTCATTAAAATCGATGATGGAATCCTTGTTATCCTTGATTAACATGATAAATTATAAGTTAGTAAGAACTTTTATTCTATCCTTCCGTTTAGTAGCGACAGGCCAAAGCCGCCGGAGGAACCTTGCGCAAGGTTTGCCAGTGGCAACTCGTCCTGACCTTGCGCGGTCCGCCCGGCAGCTTATTTTTGCGGCAGAAAGGAAAGTGCTACTTGTTCTTTAACCTAGCTGCGTCACGCTTGAGTTGCTCGGCCTCTTGAGCTTTCAGCCACGCCTGCTCGTCGAGGCCGCCCTTCTGCGTACCAGCCGCTCGTACTTCTCGACATCCCTTCGCATTGAGTCTATACGCCGCTGATTCCGCTCGACTTCGAACAGCTCCTCCAATTCCGACAACCGTTTCGGCGACGCCTCGCCCTTCATCAGCACATAGCGATACTTCAGATCGTTGTCATACCGGCCGCGGTCGGGCCGCCACTCCAGGTAGAGCCCGACAGACTGCACTGCAATCACGATAAACATCAACATGAAGAGCCAGAAGTTGCGGGTTGCGTCCAGTAAGAACGAGAAACGGTGCTGCACCATCTGCGGCGGCAGCTCCTCGGGAATTTCCATCCCGGCCACTTTCTCGTCGATCTCCGAGATCTGCGCTCCGAGGTCTTCGCAAATCTGCTCCTGCCGCTCGGAGATTGTTTGAAGCCGTTGTTCGATCTGATGGCCCTGTTCCTGCTGTGTCTCGCTTATCCTTGTTGGGGTCTGTCCCAGTTGCAGAATCCGAATTTGCAGATGCTTGATTGCGTCCGTATCTCCGTATCAATGGTGGCGCCGGTTGCGATCGGGCCTCGTTGTTGTAGCGGGTGCGCATCGCCTCGTCGCAGACGACTTTGCTCTTGATCTGCTCGGCCTTGTCATCCCAAAGATTCGGATTGATCGTAAGATGGGTCGGCGCGACCACGTCGAGTTGCCGGCCATCGCGCAGATGTGCGTAGATGGTCGCATGGGACTCCGTGTCATAACATAAGGGGTACTTTCATGGGTTCAGCAAGATCTGGGGGCTTGTTACAAAGATAACCCCTACATGCTGAGAAATTTTCAACGCCCTTTTAGTGATTAAACATATGAGTGAATATATGATGCTGAAAATAAATGTGAAATATGATGAATTTTACACATATATCCAATCATCCCGATTGATGCGAAAATATGGCTCGATGTGCTGAAAATATTTGGCCGGGGAGGTTGTTCAGGTTATTTTTGCAGTAAATCAAGCTCCCAAGCGATGAAGAAAAAGTTTGCACAAAGGATCTTTCTGATGGTCGCACTTTTGGTGCTGCCGGCGCTCGCGGCCTTCGCCCAGAGCGAATGGACCTATGTCGTCACCGGGAAAGCCGGCGAAGAGGGCCTTACGGCCTATTACGTGTCGGGCGATCCGGCATTCACCCTGAAAAAGGGTGACGAAGTGACTGTCTCGGAGTTCCGTGACGACTTTCCGGTGAAAGACGCTCCGGGCGAAACCCGCCGCGGCGCGGTCATCACGGCCGATATGGAGGACTATATCGTCTATCTCGACGAGGAGGGGGTGCTGGTCCCCAAGTCGGAGTATCGTTACGAACGGATTGTTCCGGGATTGGGGTCGCTCGTCAACCGCAATTCCGCAAAGAGTCCCGTCATTCTCTTTTTCGGCCTCGGCTATCTGTTGATGATGTTGTACGCCTCGCGCGGCTTCATCTACATCCAGTTGCGTCCCCGACGGTTGGAGGGGGCTGCCGGATGGATCTTCTTCGCACTGTATCTTGTGCTCCTCGTGTGCGAGGCCGCCTATCTGCTGATGTACAGCAATCCGTTGTGGTTCATGTCCTTCTCCGAAGCGGGCATTGTCAAGGGCGTGCTGTTCCTGCTTCTGATGATCGTATACCTTTATCTGAAATACGCGGTGACCTGTCTGGCCATGTATCCGTTGCGGAATACACGCCTGCTGCAGGACTCGGAGTTCGATTCGGGGTCGGCCCTGCTGATTGCCGCCGTCGGAACGTGGCTGATCCTCAGCATGGCCTATTGGGAGGCGGCCATTGTTCCCTATCTTATGGGCATTGTGGCTGTGGCAACGGTTGCCGGCATCGTCTGGGTGCTGCGCAAAGCCTTCCGGCAGGCGGGGCCGCTGCTCTCACTCGGAATTCTGCTGCTGATGCTTGTCAGCGGCGCCACGCTGTGTTATCTCGCCTGCGAGGTGCTGGCATTCATCATCCAGATCGTCGTCGTATGCTATTGCCTGTATGCCTTGATCTCGGTTGCCGGCATGAAGTCCTCCTCGTCGGGAGTCTCCGACCCGGACCATACGACGTATATCGACTATGAGGGCAATGCCCACGACCTGTATCGGCAGGCTGACGGCACGTACGTCGACTACCGGGACAATTCGCGCTGGAACAAAATCCATGGGGCGAATTCGGACCGCTTCGACCGGATCTCCTGATCCTCCGGCGGGCGTTCAAGGGTCCGGAGACACGTTGCCCCGGACCCCGAACCCCGTGTCCCGTCGGGGTGTAAATCGATTTATAGCTCGTTTTTCTGGATCTCGGCCATGACCCCCTGGTATTGCCGTTCGAGGCCCATGTAGGTCTGCAGATTCCGATAGATGCCGTCGGCCTCCACGTAGTAGTCGATGACGGAGATTTCGCCGCTCTCGACGGCCTTGCGCAGCAGGTCGAGCGTATGATACATCAGCTCCACGTCGTAGGCGTCGGCGGCCTTGCCCAGCGCCTGTAACTCGTTGATCCTTGCTCGCACGCGGTTCTCCGTCTGCAGGTAGGTATTTTCGAGTTGCAGCTGCATGCCGGCGTGCTGGGCCTTGGCCATCCGCACCTTCTTGCGGCTTGAGAAGAGCGGGAAGGAGGCGCCGACCAGAAATCCGTGACTGGCCTCTTCCAACTCCGTATTCCGGCGATAGCCGACCTCCAGCTTCGGAATCCAGTTCTGGCGGCTCACCCGGATCTCCTGTGCGGCGGCGAGCTCCGAGGCCCGGGCGGTGCGCAGTTCGTAGTCCGAGGCCACGGCCCGCGTGTACATCGCCTCGTAATCACTCTCCGCAAGCATCGCTCCGTACTCCGTGGGCTCATGCGTCAGGGGAACGTTGCCGTTGAGGGCCAGCAGCTGCTGCAGCGCCGTCTGCCGGGCGGACTCGGCCTGTGTCGTCTCCGTCTGGATGTTCATTCGATCCATCTTGATCTTGTTCACGTCGAGCAGCGTCGCGTCCCCGGCTTCGAGCTTCCGGGAGAAGAGCGTCAGCAGCTCTTCGGCATTCTTCCGCCGCTCCTCCAGCAGTCCGAGCAGCCGGTTCTGGTACACCAGATCCAGGCAGAGATTCTTTGCATTGAGCAGAATGTCGCGACGTGCGGTGAGGTATTGCATGTCCAGCACCTCCTTCTGCAGCTTGCCCGCCTTGTGACGGGCGGCATAGAGGGTGGGGAAGTCGAACCCCTGCGAGACGACAAGTTCCGAACTGGCCATGCCGTCGGTCCCCTTCCGGTAGAAGGGACTGTACTCCACCGAAGGATCCTCCAGCGAGTTCCGGCTGCGGATCTCCAGTTCGGAGGCTTCGTTGCTCTTGCGGAGAGCCTGCAGCTCCTTGTTGTTCTGCTCCACCTCCGTCAGAATGCTCTCGATCTCCTGGGCCCGGGCGCAGAGGATCACGCTCGAGGCAAGTACGGTAACAACTATTTTTTTCATCATGATGTGTGTCGCTTTTGATGTGTTTTTCCCGACAGATCGGATCGTCGGATTCATGCTTCGGGCAGGTCGTTTTTACGGATCCGTCCCTTGCGGTTCAGCCATTCGTACATGATCGGGATGATGAAGGCGTTCAGGAAGGTCGAGGTGAGCAGACCTCCCAGGATGACCTTCGCCATCGGGCTCTGGATCTCGTTGCCCGGCAGGTCGCCCCGCAGCGCCAGCGGAATGAGTGCCAGGGCGGAGGTCAGTGCCGTCATCAGAATGGGGTTCAGACGGTCCAGTGACCCCGTCAGGATGCTCTCCCGCAGGGAGTGTCCCTCCTCGCGCAGCAGGTTGTAGCGGTTGATCAGCAGCATGCCGTTGCGCGTGGCGATGCCGAACAGGGAGATGAATCCGATGATGGCCGGGATGCTGACCTCTCCGGAGGTGAGCAGCAGGGCGAAGACGCCGCCGATCAGCGCCAGAGGCAGGTTGAGCAGTATCACGCCGCTCTCCATGGCGTTCCTGAACTGCATGTAGAGCAGCAGGAAGATCACCACGATGCTCAGCAGGGAGGTGAGCAGCAGGATGCGGCTGGCGCTCTGCTCGCTCTCGAACTGACCTCCGTACTCGACGTGATACCCTTCGGGAAGGGTGATCTGTGCGTCGATGCGCTGCCGGATCTCATTGACCACGCTGCGCAGGTCCCGGCCGCTGGTGTTGGCCGAGATGACGATCTTGCGCTTGACGTTCTCGCGGTTGATGGTGTTCGGGCCCGTCGAGGAGACAACGTCGGCAACCTCGGCCAGCGGCACCTTCCGTCCGTCGGGGCAGTCCATGATCAGGTCGCGGATGCGTTCCGCCTTGCCGCGGTTCTTCTCGTCGGCGCGCACCACCAGGTTGAAGCTCTTGCCGTCGACGTAGACCTGCGAAACGGTCTCTCCCGCCATGTTGACGGCCACGAAGCGGTTGAAATCCGCGAGCGGAATGCCGTATCGCGCGAGTACCTCGCGTTTGGGAATGATCTTCAGCTCCGGACGCTCGATCTGCTGCTCGACGTTCAGATCCGCAATGCCGTCCACCGTGCGGATGGCCTCCTTGATCTGGTTGCCGAGCGTGAACATGCGGTTCAGGTCGTCGCCGAAGAGCTTGATGGCGATGCTGGCCTGCGTACCGCTCAGCATGGCGTCGATGCGGTGGCTGATCGGCTGTCCGATCTCGATGTTCGCCCCGACGATCGTCGAGAGCTTCTGACGCACGTCGTCGAGCAGCTCCCGGTGCGAACGTCCGTCGAGCTCGAAGGGAGCCTCGATTTCGGAGACGTTGACACCCAGGGCATGTTCGTCCAGTTCGGCGCGGCCGGTTTTCCGCGCAACGGTCTTGATCTCGGGGATCGAAAGCAGCAGCTCCTCCGCCTGCCGGCCGATGCGGTCGGACTCTTCGAGCGAGATGCCCGGAAGCGAGCTGACGTTGATGGTGAACGACCCTTCGTTGAAGGCGGGCAGGAAGCTGTGCCCCAGGGTGAAGAAGAGCCCTACCGCCGCGATGAACAGCGCCAGGGTGCATCCCACGACGGTCTTCTTGTGCGCCAGCGCCCACACAAGGGCATTCTGGTAGTGCTTCTTCAGCCACACGGCGAGAAAGGCCTCCTTCGGAACGCCTCCGTGCTCCATCTTCTTGCCGAGCAGGTAGCTGCAGAGCACCGGTGTCAGCGTCAGGGCCACGACCGTTGAGGCGAAGAGTGCGACGATGAAGGCGATACCCAGCGGAATGAGCATGCGTCCCTCCATGCCGCTCAGGAAGAAGAGCGGCATGAAGCTCACGACGATGATCAGCGTGGAGTTCAGAATCGGCATGCGCACCTCGCGCGAGGCGTTGAAGACGACCTCCAGAACGGGTTTGCGCTCCTCGGGGGGCAGCATCCGGTTTTCGCGCAGGTGTTTCCAGACGTTCTCCACGTCGACGATGGCATCGTCGACCAGCGATCCGATGGCAATGGCCAGACCTCCCAGACTCATGGTGTTGATGCTCAGTCCCAGGTAGTGGAGCACGAGCAGGGATACGAGCAGGGATAGCGGCAGCGTCACGAGCGAAATCACGGTGGTCCGCACGTTGGCGAGGAAGAGGAACAGCACGAGAACCACGAAGATGGCGCCTTCGTACAGCGAGCTCTTGACGTTCTCGATCGAGCTGTCGATGAAGCGCGACTGGCGGAAGATGTCGGTCGAGACGTGTACGTCGGGCGGAAGGTTGCGCTGCACGTCCTTCAGTGCCGCTTCCAGCCGTTCGGTCAGTTCGATGGTGCCGGTGTTCGGCTGTTTGGTCACGGTCAGCAGGACAGCGGGCTTCCCGCGCTCCGAGGCGACGCCCAGCCGGGGCTGCTGCGCGCCGATCTTCACGTCGGCGATGTCGGCCAGCGTGACGGGGCGTCCGGCGCGGTCCTTGACCACGGACGCTGCAATCTGCGCCACGTCGTCCGTCGAGACTACGCCGCGGACGATGTATTCGTTGCCGTATTCGTAGATCACGCCGCCGTTCGTATTCTGGTTCATCTGTTCGGTTGCGGCGAGGACCTCGGAGAGTCCGACCCCGAGGTGCTTCATCTTCTCGGGGTGGAGCAGGATCTGATACTCCTTGATGTCGCCGCCGAGTACGGCCACCTGCGCCACGCCGCCCGTCGAGAGCAGGCGCGGACGGATGGTCCAGTCGGCAATCGTGCGCAGGTCGAGCATCGAGGTGCTGTCGGCCGTGAGACCGACGATCAGCACCTCGCCCAGAATCGAGGACTGCGGACCCAGAGTCGGCTTGCCCACGTTGTCGGGCAGGTCGTCGCCGACCGTGGCGAGTTTTTCCGAAACGATCTGGCGGGCCAGATAGATGTCCGTATCCCAGTCGAACTCCACCCATACGACCGAGAAACCCGTTGTGGACGAAGAGCGTACGCGGCGTACATGCGTGGCCCCGTTGACCGCCGTTTCAATCGGAAAGGTGACCAGCTGCTCAACCTCCTCGGCGGCCATTCCGTTGGCTTCGGTCATGACCACCACCGTGGGGGCGTTCAGGTCCGGGAAGACATCCACCTCGGCATGATGTGCCGTGTAGGAGCCCGCGATGACCAGCACCACCGCCGCAACCAGCACCAGCAGACGGTTCTGCAGCGAGAATCGGATAATTCTGTTCAGCATGGCGGCAGCGGATTAGTGGTTGTGGGTATGAGCCGGGATCATGTTGCTGGCCGAGGCGAGTTTGACGTGGATGGCGCCCTGCGTGACGACCTGTTCGCCGCCCTTCAGCCCCTGGACGATCTCCACCCGCTCGGCGTTGGAGTCGCCGAGCCGCACCTCCTGCTTCCGGTAGCACTCCTCGTCCAGCTGCAGGTAGACGTAGTGGACGCCCTGCTCCTCGGTGATGGCGGAGACGGGCAGACTGATGACATTCTGCCGCTGCCCGGCGAGCAGATAGACCTCGGCGAAAGCACCCTGAAGCATCCCGTCATCGGCGTTCATCTCGAACGTCACGGGTACGTATCCCGAGGTGTTGGCTGCGGACTTGCCGACAGCCAGCAGACGTCCGCCCATCTGCTCCGTGTCGTACACCCGGTCGGTGTAGGAGGGTTTGAACTTGGCGGCGACGACCTGCCTGAGCGAGGGGTAGTAGCGCTCGGGGACGTCGACCTTCAGATAGAGGCGTGCGTTGCGTGACAGGCGTGCCAGCGGCTGCCCGACGGAGACGTAGTCACCGCTCTTGACCAGACATGCCGTCATGCTGCCCCTCATGGGGCTGACGACGGCAACGCCCTTTGCGGTCTTTGCCCTCGCAACGGCTTCGTAGGCGATTTTTGCCGTTTCGTAGTTGCTCCTGGCCGTATTGAACTCCTTCTCCGAGATGATGCGGTCCTTGATGAGGCTGCAGGCGCGGTCGTACTCCTTCTTGGCCGTTTCGTAGGCGACGGCGGCACGTTCGGTCGGATCTCCGTCCTGCAGATTCTCCGACGAGATGGTGAATAGCCGCTCTCCGGCATCGACGGTGGAGCCCTCCGCCAGCGGACGCGTGAAGGCCACGACACCCGGCACCGAGGCAACCAGCGTGGCCTCGTCGTTCGCCGCCGGGAGGATGACGCCGCTGGCGGGAATGACGCTTCGGAATTCACCCGCCGAGACCGTCTCCGTGATGACGCCTGCCGCGCGGGCCTTGTCGGCGCTCAGCACGATCTCGTCCGTATGGCCCGGCGTCGGTTCCGCTTCGTGTTCGTGCATCTCCTGCGCCTCGTGTTCGTGATCGTGACCATGATCGTGGTCCGCAAGGTCTACATGGTCCACATGCTCGGCATGTTCGTCATGACCGTCATGTGCGGCGTGCCCGTGACACGAGATCATAAACAATGCTCCGAGCACTCCGGCAAAGATGGTTAATCTCTTCATGGTATCAATTTGAGTTTGTATCGATTTTTTGCACGCCAAAAGTACGAAGAAAAGTGTGCAGTTGGGTTGCAAAAAAGGTCGTTTTCATGTCGGAACGGTTCCGGATGTCATCCGTTGCCAGAAGTTTGGCGGGAGTGGATCGGAGTTTTGGCGGGATTCGAGTGCCGCTACGAAAAAAAGATCGGCCTCAAGAAGAGACCGATCCATATCCGTTTTGTCATGCCGGATCATATCGTTACGTTCATGACGTAATCGCCCGAGTCATTGTATCCGGCGAAGTGAACCTCATACATTGGCAGCCATACATAGCCCTTATGTCCGTCCGGAGCGGTTACCTCGATGAGGAAGAGCGGAGCCAGCGCACCCCAACCGTCGATCGAGGGAGCGAACGGATTTCCGTCGAAGAGATACGTTCCGGTTTTATCGGTCGTTCCGGTGTAGGCCGGGGTGGTTTTTACGTCAAACTCGTACCAGCCGACAGGATAGGTCTTTACCGTGGCGTTCCTGATCGGATGCCCTGCAGCGTCGCGTGCCTTGACGATGAAGCGTGCCGGATAGTTCTTTGACATCAGACGGTTGATGTCGGCCATTTCTCCCTTCGTGTAGTTGATGATGTTGCATGAGTAAGGGCACCAGTGGGTTTCTCCGTAGCAGTAGTTCATGATCGACCGGACGGCCCCGAAGCCCTCCCCGTTGATGGGGTTCTTCTCGGCCTTGACGGTCATCGCGTAGACATCGGGGACTCCACGGGCATGCCCGAATTCGTGGATCACGCCGTCGGATGCCCGGGTGTCGAGCAGGTCGCTGCCCTTCTCGTCCTTGATCCAGAAGTGGTAGATGGTCTGGTTCTCTCCGTACCAGCCGCCTCCGCCGTCTTCTCCGTAGTTGTTTACACCGTCCATGACGATCATGTAATCATGATCGGGGTGAGGATAGGAGGTGTACTTCCGGGAGTTGCCTTCGTAGAGCTCCACGGCATCGAGGTCAACGACAAAGCGGTAGTCGGCGTCGAAATACCCGGGTCGGTTGAACGCACGGTTGATGCGTTCGAACTGTTTCGACAGCCGGGCCTTGAAGAGATTCATGCCTCCGATCTGTTCGAGCGTGGGCGTGTCGACGAGCACCTTCACCGTGAAAACGTACTCGGGTCTCACCTTGCGTACGATGGCCGCGTATCCGCCTCCGGTATGCATGTCAATCTTGAGGGAGTCGCCCTGCTGGACGCGAAAACGCTTGCGCTCCACGTCGCGGGCATGTACGTCGACGTTCGGACCGTCCTGCCAGCAGGTCACCTCGTATTCCGTATCGGGCTCGAGGAAGTCGAGTGCCACATCGCATGTCCGGGCCTCGGTGGTGATGGCTCCCAGATACCACTCCTGAGCCGAACGGCGGGCCGTGACGATATACTCGCCGATCTTTCCGTCGATCACCCGGGTCTGGTCCCAGACGCTGGGGACCTTCTCGAGAAAGGCCATCGAGACGGGTTCCTTTTCGTAGGCTGTCGGGGTGTCGGCCAGCATCTGCAGCGGGCTCTCGAAAATTACGTAGAGCGCCAGCTGATGGGCGCGGGTGCCGATCGTCTGAGGGGTGTGGTAGCGGATCTTGAACTCCCTGGCATGCACGTTGTCCATGCCTCCGGGTGTATAATCCATCGGCCCCTGCACCATGCGCGTGAAGGGCAGCGTGGCATTGTGCTCCGGATCGGGGAGTTCGGACCACTTCATGTTCTCCAGACCCTTGACGGCCTCGAAGGTCATCACGTTGGGGAAGGTGCGCTGCAGGCCTGTAGGATGGTAGCACCCGTGGTACATCACCAGCAACTTGTGGCGTGCAGCCTGCTCCGCAGTCTTGTAGTACCATTCGACCATCCACTGATCGTCGCGCTGCATGAAGTCGATCTTGATACCCTTGACACCCCACCGTTCAAAACGACTCATGGCCTCCTCCGCCTTGGCATCGAGAGCCGTCCAGGTGGTCCACAGAATGATACCTACATTTTTCGATGCTCCGTAGGCGCATAGTTCCTCAATGTCGATACCGGGTTGGACCTTCATCAGATCGCTCAGATCATACCATCCTTCATCGATGATGATGTATTCCAATCCATATTGTGCCGCGAAGTCGATATAGGCCTTGTAGGTTTCGGTGTTGACTCCCGAGCGGAAGGGAACGTCATAGAGCCGGGAGGCGGTCCACCAGTCCCAGGCGACTTTGCCGGGCCGGATCCATGACGTGTCGTCGAGACGTGACTCCGAGGCCAGTTTGTAGACCATGTCGCTCTCGGCCAGTGCCGAGTCCCGGTCCGTGACGATCATCACGCGCCACGGATAGTCGCGAGTTCCGTTGGTGCGAGCTATGTAGTCGGCCCGTTCGACCGGTCGGATGTCGCGGTCCCGCGGCTGGACGGTTTTCGTCACGTAGTTCGGAAAGCGGGCGCGGATCGTTCCCTGACCGTCCGAGGTATAATACATGCCGGCGTAGTGCTCCAGATCTGACTCGGTGAGCAGAACGCGAATCCCATCGTTGAGGGTAACGATCATGGGAGGCGCCGCGATCATCGAGTCGCGCAACGCGGAGAGTTCGATCGGCCGATAGTGCGCTTCCTGATGGGTGAACATGCTGCTTTCCAACCCGCAATGGACCCTGCAACGGCTGTCGAAGGTATACTCGACCTGTTCGGTCTCAACCCGCACGGAATCGGTGAAGCGCGTCGCAAAACGATAGGCCATCCCGTCGTCATAGACTCTGAAGAGCACCGAGTAGTCATCTGCGGTGCGAAGCTCGAGCTGTCGATAATGATCCGCTATCCGGCTGCGTTTCTGCGGCACGACCGGAGTGATTACGTCGTCGGCCTCAACGATGCGGCTGCTGCGCACACGCATGTTGTGCCCGGCCACGATGCCGTTGCTGAAATGCATCGACAGCGGGGCATTTGTCAATACGGGCCGGCCTTTGTAGGTTACGTCGTATGAGAGTTCCCCGTCGTGTACGTCGACCGTTACCGCCAGTTTGTCGTTCGGCGAGACTATTCGATACTCTTTGGCGCTGACAGTGCAGGTCAGAAGCAACAGCGGTAACAGCAAGATTCTTCGATATGGATTTTTCATGCAAATTCGGGATTTTTATTTTTCGAAGATCCGGATGACCAGTCCCGGATCCGACTTATCGTTCGGGGAGACCTTCTGCCGACCGATTTTGTCGATGAGCTCCTGCGAAAGAATCAGTTTGTTGCCGTCGATGATGACTTGGCGTGTGATGTTTACCGCGGAATCCGCCGCGAGGTCCTGTCCCAGTACGACGAGTTTGTTCGCTTCGGGAAGGTTCGGAAAGACGAGTGTCAGGCTTCCGAATCGTCCGAAGATGCCGATCGGATACTCCCAGTCGGGAAGCACCTGCTCGACATTGACCGGGACGCTGATGTATTGACGCCCGAGTCCACGGCCGATGGCGGCGATGGCTACGGCACCGTTGGGATAGCGCGATGCCAGCAGATACGGTCTGTCGGGACCGGTCTCGCCGATGGTCTCGGGGAGTTGAAGTCCCCGGCTGACACGGGCCGGAGCAGCTGCGCGGAGCGTATCTCCCTTCTGACGGCCTTCACCCCAATAGTACCAGGTTTCACGGTCGTCGAGGATCCACGCATCCTCCAGTTTGTTCGGGTCTACTTTGTATTCGCCGCCGACGCCGAAGGGTTCGGCAATTCGATGCCACCTTACGCCGCGTATCACCTCGTCGCGACGCATCTTGATGTTGCGGCCGACGGGCGGAAAAGCGAAATCCTGCAGTCCGTCGGGAAAGTTTCCGGTGAACTGGTGGCGCATGACACCGATTGCGCACCCAAGTCCTGCGGCGATATAGGGCTCGTCCTCGCAGTTGACGATCGCCCGGGCGTCGGATTCAGGTTGATAGGCAAGCATGTCGGCCACACGCTGAATGGTTGTCGGCTGACTGATGACGTTCTCGACGTCGTAGGTTCTGTAGACGTCGCTGAATGCGATGAACCGCTCGTCAAGGGCATGTTCGATCCAAAGGCCGGGGGCGTATTCGCGTCCGAGCTCCGAGATCATTCTGCGCCATTGGCCGTTCCGTGCCTGAGTCCCCCAGTCGACTTTCCAGTAGGTGAATCCTGCGGAGTCGGCCTCCTGCAGACGGGCTTTCCAGAAGGCTGCCGTATCGGTGATGCCGCGACCTTCCGGCTCCTGGGCGCAGATCCATCCTCCGAGTCCGCGCCAGCCCTTATTTTTGACGTCCCGTACCAGTTTGCCGAGTCGTTGAGCCGGGGAACCGACGTAGGAGGGGAAGCGTGTCGTGTCGAGGATCACGGTTCCGAGATACGGATTGTTTGACGGGGCGTTCTGTCCCTGGGGAATGTCCCACGAGTCGTCCATGACGAAATCCAGATCCATACGTATTTCGGGAAAGGCTTCGAGCCAGTTTTCGCAGGAGCCATTCCCGAAGAGATTGCGTTCGTTGAGGGCTTCACGTTGTGCCTCGTTCGAAGAGCAGCTGCATACGTACCCCTGAAGGTTCCACGTGCAGAAGTAGTCGGGGGCTTTGCTCGGACGGTCGGGAACCAGGCTCCGGGGAAGACGGTCGGCTCCGCAGGATACGGAGAGGATCAGTGTCGGAATGGAGAGAGCCAGATGTTTGATGAGTTTCTTCATGTTGTTGGGTGTTGGTTCGATTCGGTCGTTGAAAGTACGTTTTTTCAAACAGACGGGCAAGACTTTCTGTCCGGAAAATCTTGCCCGTCCACTAAAATTACGTACTTTCGGAGATGGATGAGCCCGGAATCGGGATCTTCATCTCCCAGAGACCTTATTCACGCGGGAAGGTTCCTACCTCCCCGGCCAGATAACGGTCGATATCTTCGTCGTAGAGTTCTACGAGCGACTTGATGCGGGTCGCTACCGAACGAGTGCAGTCCAGTTTCATGTTCACGTCGTCCCAATAGTTGTATCCGCCGATCTTCTTTTCCACCAGGTAGATCTTGCCCTCCTTGATGTAGAATTTCGAATCCATCGACTCGGGATCGAGCTTGTCGCGGTATACCAGCGGACCTGCACCGTCGACGGGTGCCAGGTAGATCCGTCCGGCATCGCTCTTTTCTGTCAGCGAAAGCTTCATGAAGAGCGTCTCCGACTGAGAGTAGTATCCATTCTCGTAATCGGCTCCGGGACCCCACTGGCTGTAGTTGGTGATGATGATGATATCGTCATCGGTGGTGTACTGGTATTTCACCTGGAACTGCTGGAAGCGGGTACTGGTAGCCTGTCCCTGATCGTTGAGAATGTTGGCCGTGTAGTGTCCCGAGATGTCGTCCAGCACCACGGGAATGATCGTCGACCCCTTGGTCGGGTGTGAGCCGATGCCCGGATCGTCGGTCTTCATCGTGAGGGCGATGTAGTAGAGTTTGTAGGGCTTGATCTTCGTGCGGTCGATCTGCAGGCTGACAGCCTTGGTCTGTTCCCCGGCCTCGAGCGTTGCCGACGGCAGCGTGTAGGAGCCGGCAGGCAGCGCCTCATATCCTTCAAGCGATTTTGATTCATCAACCTCGTAGATGATGTTGAGTCCGTCGGAATTGGGGAAGTCTACTTTCGGGGAGAGATCCAAGGCAATCATTTCGTCCTTGGAGGAGGCAAGCTGCAGGGAACGCTCTCCGTAGAGGTTGTCGGCGAATCCGACAACGGCTTCGGTAATGATTACATTGATGAGCATCTTGTCCTTGTTCTTGCCGGCCTGAATGTTTTCACCCTCGACATTCATCGACAGCGGAATGACATAGTCGTCGATGTAGCCCAGATCGGCTACGATTTCGGGAGCCTTGATGGTAACGTCTACCGTGGTGCTTCCGGCTTCGGCTCCGATTGTAAAGGCTCCGCCGTTGGCAATTTCGTAATATTTCGGATCCAACAGTTTGTACTCGGTTCCGTAGTTGACGTTGTAGAATTCGTGAAGTTCCGTTTCAGTGGCTACGGTACCCTTGACTTCGCGGGTTCCCACCTTGTTGATCACCACGGAATAGGTACTGTTGGCCCCTCCTCCCGTAATTTCATCCTCCTGCAGCCAAGTGTTTTGCAGGTTCACCGTGGTTTTTCCGACTCCGGTTCCGCCACCTCCCGGGGTAGTACCTTCGTCATCCGATCCGCACGAGCAGATCATGAACATTGCCGCCGTGTAAATCAATAATCGTTTCATAGAAGTTTTTTTTGTTGGTTGTTGATAGGTTGGAATGTTATGTTTTTTCATCGTTTACTCCACTGCGTAAAGGAACGGGTTTCCCAGGTAGGTGACACCGCTTACGGTAGTGCCGTTGTACTCTTCGAACATCTCCTTTTCTCCGGCACGTTTTACCGTGAGATAGGCCTTGCCGAAGTAGTCGCCGGCCTTCAGACGCGCAAAAAGGTTCTCGTATCCGTAGACCAGCCCGACACGCACCTGCGTGATCACACCCTGGCCGACACCCTTGCCGAATACCCAGCTTTGAGCCGTGTTCTTCCGACCGACCGCCTTGAAGAAGTTTCCGTTCGAGCAGCCCATGTTGAGAATGCACAGCGCTCCGGTCTTCATTTCGTAGATGTCGGGGTCGGCGAAGATCGAACCCCCGCCTTCAAGGTCCTGACGCGTCTCGTTCGAGTGCACCTGGATGTAGAACATCCGGTAGTTTTTCGAGAAGGTGTCGAGGATCTTGTCGCGGGTGACGAACGTACGTTTGTCGTTCCCGTTTCCGATCAGCGTGTCGATACGGTCAAAGCATCCGCGCATCTCGCGCTCGGCCAGTCGTCCGCCCTCGGGCCACTCGTGGCCTGCCACGATCAGCATGTCGTTGTTGATCTGCTGCCGGCCGGTGTAGTAGGCGTGGGTCTTGTCGAGGAACCTGCGCAGCTCTTCGATTCCCTGGCTGTCGGGAGCCGATACAGCCCGCATGTTGGCAACCCAGATCTGGGGATTGGGTTTCGAGCTGTAGGAGGTCGCCACCGTTGCATCGTTGAACTCCATCATGGGATCCTCATAATAAAGAGCATTGGGATTGGCGAAGTTATGCATGTAGAACCGGTGCAGCGGCATGTCGCCGACCAGGATCACCCCTTCGAGACCGGCGGGGTCGCACAGCGACTTGATCTGCTCGCGGACCTCATACGGGGTCTCCCACTCGCCGACGACGATCTTCAGATCTACCGGGAAGCGCTTCTCGACATCCTCCTTGTAGCGTTCGATCTCGGCCTGGAGTTTCTCATAGGTGGGCTTGCGGACCATCAGAGCAACGTTGTCCTTCTCGGGATCGGCATCCGGGGCGAGGAGTTCGATCTTGAAGCGGTAGGTCATGCTGCCGCCCCACCACATCGTGAAGTTCGTTCCCCAGAGGTTGTTGAACAGGCAGAAGTGCACACCCTTGCGAATGTCGGGCTGGTCTGTGTTGAAATCCAGCGCCGTGCGCTCGCCGATCTCGACGATGTTGGCGTCGAGGCTTGTGATTCGAATTGTTCCGCGTGTAGTTACCAGATCCACGTAGCGGTCGAGGCCGTGCATCTGGCGATTGCCGCCCTTCACGACATCCATCACGTCGATGCGTTCGCCGAGCTTCTCGACGAATATCTTGACGACGTTCTCGGGCCGGAACGAGTACCAGTATGCTTCGGGCAACCGATTGGCGGGCTTGTTCATCAGCGTGAGCTCCATATCTGCGCTTTTTCCGTCCCTGGCGAGCGTGTAGCGGGTATATACCTCGGCCGGCAGGACGTCGGCGTTGATAAGCGGGTTCTCGTCGAAGGTGAGTTTGCAGAGGATCTCCTTACCGTCGGGCGTCGACCGGGTCTGGCAGGCCTCCACCGAAGCCACCGTCGTGGCATCCTCGGCTTCGGAGTCTCTCAGCCCGGGTTTGATGAAGTCATCGACGGCTGCAAGGTTCGTCCAGTCGTCCTTGTCCAGGTACGAGGTGTAGTATTTGTCGTAGTGTCCGGCCGAAAAGGTTTGGTAGGCCAGTTCACCGCCCAGCATCGAGATGCCGTTTTTCTCGAAGAGCAGGGCTCCGCGCTCGTTGATCTCGGCGGGCTGCTCATGTCCCGTAACCGACATCGGCTCGGGATTGCCGATTCCGGCAATGGCAGCCTCCGCCTCGCTGCGCAGCGAGGCCGGCAGGAAGGCAATGGCCTCCTCGATGTAGTTGTCGATCTCCCGCCAACTCTGCTCGGCCTTGAGGAAGGTCGGCAGCTGACGCGAGGCGTTGAACTTGTCAAAGTCATATACGTCGTAGGTGCGCAGGTGGGTCTTCACGTCGATACCCCAGGTGTGTTCGGCAATCATGCCGAGGCGTACGGCGAAGTGAATCGCCTCGTTGGATGCGGGATCGATCTTCTTCTGCTCGATCCATTGCGAATAGAGGCGCGACAGAGCGCGGAACTTCGCCATGCGGACGGGGGCCGATCCCATGCCGTGAATCCACGTGTCGCCCAACTCCTGCGTCAATACCGGCAACTGTTCCTTCATGTTTTCGAGTTCCTTGGCCACGGCGCAGAGCGTCGAAGCCTTCAGCTCGGCGTTGGGATAGCGTTCTCTCAGCCCGGCATAGATCTCCTTTACCTGCTCAACGGTGTGTGGGCCGCGGTTGTCTCCGGTGAAGAATACGGCCAGAACGGTTTGGTGATCGGGCAGTACGACCTGTGTCCCGTAGTGTCCCACGAGCATCAGGATGATTTCGTTGCCATGGGGATCCCTCCAGCGGGAGATTTCGGGCACCTCGGGCGCGTAGGACTGTTTGTTGACGCCGATGTGGAGCATCTTGATGCCGGCGTCGTTGAATACCGGGATGATTCCGCGGGTATGTCCGGGGACGTCGGTCATTTTGGCCGCGATGGTTTTCTTGCCGTATTTCTTGTCCAACTGTTCTGACAGTCGGAGGATCGTGCGCAGGTGTTCCCTGGTCATCACTTCGGTCATCGTGGTGTAGGGCATGGCGTTCCATACGATATCACCCCGCTTGATGGCATCTTCCAACCGCCGTACCTCCTTTTTGGAGGCCTGTTCGAGGTAGGAGGCTATGACCCACGACCCCGTGGTCCACACGTATTGCTCCTCACCTCCGGCTTCTCGCAGTTGTTGGGCGACGTCGATGGCTTTGGGGATGAAATTCTCGATGTACTTGCGTTCGACAATCGAACTGAGATCCGTGAATCCGATGTCGAGATGGGTTTTGAAGATGATGTGGACCTTTCGGATGTCGGGATTTACCTCCGAGGCTCCGGCGCCGAGGAATGTCAGCAAGGTGAGCGCCGCTACGGAAAAGAGATGGAAAAGTTTTCGTTTCATTTATTGAACATTGGATTGGTTTATCGTTTGATGGAGATCGTCTTGCCGATTTGAGCGGTTACGCTGTGACGTTTCTTGCCGGAGATGACGGATATGCGGATTCTGTCTTTGTCGATTCGCGTCACCATCAGATCGAAGGGCTCCGATCCGAATCCGTGGATGTTCCGCAGCGACATGGAGTCCCAGTCGTCGGGAAGCTGTGGCGTGAGTTCGAAGGTGTCGAATCCTGTCGGGCGGATACCCATCAGCCCTTCGGTGATAATGCGGCAGTACAGGGCGCTTTCTGCCGAGAGGTGCCGTTGATTCCCTTCCGGCCATGCTTCGATGGGGTAGGGCACATGCTCTCCGAGAAGCCGTGTGCGCGAGTAGCGTTTCAGGTATTCGGTGGCTGCTTCGCGTTCTCCTGCGGCATAGACGCCCCGTAGCGCATAGAGTGTGGAACGGTCCCAGAAGGTTGTACTTCCGGCCTGGGTAAGCAGACCGTTTTCGGTCCACAGCCGTGGTGAAAAGAGTGCATCGACGGTGCCTTTCTTCCGTTCGAGAATGCCGGTTGTCAACGGAATACAAATCCATGCGCGGAGTATCTCGTTGCCGTCATAGTATCGATATGTTTCGAATCCTTCGACCGTTGCGCCGAAATATGCGTTGATGTTTTTCTTCAGCGTGGCGGCCTGCTTGCGGTAGGTGGTACTTGTCGACTGCGGCTCACCGAGTTCCCGGGCCAGACATGCTGCCGAGATGAGAGCGTCGTAGTAGAGGCTCGATGTGCAGAGATTGGCATCTCCGGCCGGGAAACGTCCCTCGAGTTCGTCACTGTCGGAGGCTACCACGCCCTTGTCGTTGAGTTTGCGGCGGCAGTACTCCAGGCACCACTCGATCAGCGGCCATAATTTTCGGGCTTCCGTGACGTCGGCGCGTACCAGGGCGTAGCGGGCGGCGCCATAGGCGATCATGGCGGCATCGCCCCGATCGCCTGCACCGTTCCAGAAGTCGGTACCCTCGGCGATGATCGAGCTCGGAATCGGATCGAATGCGTCATTGACGTATTGCGCAAAGAGTCCGTAGGCGTTCATCGCCGATTCGTTGCCCTGCGAATAACCTGTGTACGGAAAAAAGGGCCCGATGTATTCGGCCTGATCGTTGGCCCAGATCGCTGCGTAGTAGGATTCGCCACCGGGCGAATGGAGCAGTCCCGCTTTCGTGCGGTAGATACTTTCGCAAGCACGGATCTTGGCGAAGGCGAAGGTCCGGTTCAGTACTTCGTCGGGGCATTCGAACACGAGGTTGTCCCACATCGTGTCGCGGAAGGCAATGCGGCCGGCATACTGTTCGTCGAGCGAAGGATCCGTCTCGTGCTGCGCTGCGCTGTAGGCCTGCACGGTTACTCCGAAGAGGGTCTCTTCTCCCGGAGCGAGCGTGCGCAGTCCGCTCCCCGAGGTCTTGAGTACCATCGTGTAGCTTCCGTCAACTCCGGTCGCGGGATCCGTGGTGTAGACCGAACGGCTTTCGGGAACGTTTACCGTTACGGGCTTGTCTCCCGTGTTGCGCAGCAGATACTTTTCGCAGAGTATCGGGAGTGTCGGCGAGGGAAAGATCGTGCGTTCGAGTTCGATCCTGTTTTCGAAGGAGCTGTACACCCTCATCACACCGTCCAGTACGATCCGCCCGACGCGTTCGCCCTGAAGCGTTCTGCCGTTGACCTGGAGCAGCGACGGAATGTCGGCCGCAAAACGGCGCATGAGACTTGCATGCGTGTTGTTCGGAATCGTGCGGAGCATTGGCCATACCATGCTTCGTTCGAGCGAGAAACTTCCGTCGGCCTCGACTCCGTATCGGAGCACGACAGACATCTGCTCTCCGCTCATCTCGATGTGGTCGCGATGCGGGGTGTCGTTCTTGACGACCCATTCTATACCTCCGTCGTCGCGGAGATTCCAGCGGTCTGTCTGGGCGTGCAGTCCGGCCGGGAGCAGTCCTGCTGCCAGCACAAGCAGCTTCATGAGCGGACGGTTTCCGAAAAACCTTTCTTGTGTGTGTTTCATGATGCGGAACTCGACTCGTTATTGATAGGTTACGTCCGTGCGGAGCACTCTTCCGGAGGCATTGTTGATGTCGACGCTGAAGCCCTTCGGCGCCTTCACCGCATAGTCGATGCGGTTTCCGCTGCGCTTCCAGTCGATTTCGATCAGCTGGTCGCCCACGGGGAACGTTGCATGGCAGGACTTGAGGTCATTGCGCGAAACGACGCACTCGATCCGACGGTTCTTCTCGTCGACGCGCGTCAGACCGGCAATGTCGCGGCAATAGATGTAGGCGGCATGGGATGCGAATCCGTGGCAGCACGATCCCAGCGAGGTGACATTCTCCCAGAGCGTACCGGTCGAGTTGGCCATGTAGAGGAAGAGGGCCTTCGATTCGTCGATGAGCTGCTGTACGAGCCCGGCCCGTGAGAGGAGTTCGAGTCGGAGGTAGTTGCCGATGAAGGCGTTTGTCCGGGGAATGTCGGGGTAGGCATCCACCTTGTCGCGGATACTTCCGAACTGCGTGACCAGACGGTTCCACAACTCGGGATAACGCTCCGCAGAGGCTACATCGAGGAAGAAGGCGTAGTTCTGGCACACCTCCGTGCAGTGGTCTTTCTGCACGACAAGCCGTCCGTCGATCCGCAGGGCGTTGTCGCGGAAAAATCCGTCCACATAGGACTGTGCGCGGATAACTTCGCGAATCCGTTCGGCCTGGTCGATATATTCCGGAATGGCATAGAGGCGTCCCGAGAGTTCGAGAACCTTGGCGTAGAGCATATTGGTGGGGTAGTTAACCCCGTCGGTATAGGAATTCGCGGCCGACCACTCGACGAAAACCCATTTGTTGAGATTTTCGAGCAGCCCATCCTCGTTCTTGTAGTCTTCGAAATAGTTCAGCAGGGCCAGTACGCGCGGTTTGAGTGCTGCGACCATCTCATAATCGGCACTGCGGTCGACATACTCGTTGAGTTCCATGATGAACCACATCGCCCAGTTGGGGATGAAGTTTCCGTCACGGTGGTCCGAGGGATAGCACATCGGCAGCATGCCCTCGGGAATATTGTAGAACTTCTCGGGCAGCAGGAAGTTCTCCAGAAAATTGTGCTCGATGGAGGTGTTTCCCGACAGGCAGTAGGCGGCGCGCGATGTGAAGTAGCTGTCGCACAGCCATCCGGCCCGTTCACGTTCCGGACAGTCCATGAAGTAGTCCACGGCGTTCTGCTTGTAGGTCTCGACCGCGGCGCGGAAGATGCGGTTGATCTCCTCGTCGTCGGTCATGAATGAGGCTCGTTTGGTGTCGGCGTTGACATACTGGCGTATGGAAACGCCCTGCAGCGTGCAGTCGCCCTCTTCGACCGCAAGTTTGAGATGCATCAGCGTGTAGGGCTCAAACGTCTCGAAGTCGTATTCTCCGGGCGCCAATTCGAGACTCATGTTCATATGAGGCTGACGCCGCTCCTTCAGCTGTCCGTCGACGAGAACCTCGTCCCAGAAGAGAATCACTTTTGAGGGCTTCGAAACTTTCAGCTTTGCGCGGATAAATCCCGTATGGATGCGGTCGAACGAATAGAGACCCTGCCCGTTTGACGAGGCTTCGACAATGGAGTAGTCCGGATAGGGGACACCCCGGGGCAGCAGGGCCTTTGCATCGGTTTCTTCCAGTTCCAGCGCAGGAATGGTGAGAGTCGTTGCCTCTCTCCAGGCGGCAAAGTCCGGGGTCAGTTTGTATTTTTCAAGATGGGGGCGTTGCCAGACCTCTCCGACAGCGACCTGCAGCCGTTGTCCGGGGAATCCGGCCTGGAAGGCTGCTTCGTCGGCTTTTGGCAGGGTGGCCGCCACGACTTTCCCGTCGACGACGCATTCGGCTTGAATGAATGCCGGTTGGTTGGGAATATGAAAGTTGTCCACGTTGTACCCGCACACCTCCACGGCCAGGATATTGACCCCGGGTTTGAGTTTTGACGAGAGGTCGTACTCATCCACGCGGAAGAAACCATGGGCTGTGATGCTCGGGCCGTATCCCATGAACTCGCCGTTGAGATAGAAGCGATAGTTCGAGCATGCGGCGATATTGAAACGGGCCGTCCGCCAGGAGGAGATCTCGAAACTCTTGTGCAGAGCCATTACGTAGTCATACTCCTTTTGCATGCGGCTGGCCCAGCAGGGTTTGGCTTGCTGGAACCAGCCATTTTCGGCGGAACGGACGGTTCCGGCCATGGCGAATATCAGCAGAGAGAGGAGAAATAGTCGTTTCATTTTTTTCGGGGGGGGATGCGTCGCCCGTGCGGGCAAGTGAAAGTGTGTTTGGATTGGGCGGTTCGGCGCAGATATGTGATCCGCGACGGATCACATATCCTGCCCCGAAACCGCTATTCGGCTTCGATCTTTACAAACGGGTTCCCGTACATGATCACGCCTCCGATGACCGATCCGTCGGGATACTGCGAGTACATCTCTGCTTCGGCGGCCTTCTTGCACTCGAAGTAGGCTTTTCCCATGTAGTCGCCGGCGCACAGACGCTCGTAGACCTTTTCATGACCATAGACCATTCCGGTACGGACCTGTCCCAAGGCGCACTGCCCGACCCCTTCGCTGAAGACATAAGCCTGCGTCAGGTTGATGTCGGGGTTGGCCCCCAGGTAGTTGCCTCCCGAGCAGCCGTGGTTGATGGTAATCACCGAGCTGGTGGTCATTTGTCCCACTTCCGTCGAGGAGATGTGCCCTCCGTTGTCAAAATCATGCCCTTTGGGGAACGAGTGTACCTGAATGTAGAATAACGTCCAGTTCTGCTCGAAAGCGCTCTTGTAGTTGGTAATTGTAGCTCCCGTACTTTCCGTTCCGGGGTCCGCCCCACCTTCGTAGGTGTATACGACGCGGTCGTTGCCGTCGGGGAAGAGTTGCGCCACGGAAGCGCTCGCACTGATGGCTCCTCCGGGCCATTCCCATCCGGCGATGAAGAGTGCTTTACGGTTGATCTGCAGCGAGCCGCTATAGTAGTCGTGCGTTTTCTTGAAGAACGCCTTCAGCTCGTTGATGCCTTTCAGATTGGGGTTGGATACGGCACGCAGGTTCGAGACCCATACCTTCGGGGCCGGTTCGCTTCCATACTTTTTTGCCAGCACGTCGTCGTCGAAGACCATATCGAAATCTTCGTAATACAGCGGGTTGGGATTTTCCTGATCGTGCATGTAGAACTTGTGCATAGGCATGTTGCCCACCAGTACGATGCCGTCGAGCGTTTTCTCGTCGTAGATCTGCTTGATCGTCTCACGCACCTGTGCGGGTTTCGTCCAGGCACCCTGCAAGACGTTGAGCTGTACATTGGGAAAGTTCTCTTCGACATCCTGTCTGTATTGTTCGATCTCAGCAGAGAGATCGGAGTATACATCCCGCTTTACCAGCAGAACGACCTGGTCCTTGGAAGAGTCGACCGTCCAGTCGATCGGGTCGGCAATGGTTCCGGGATCGTCGCCGCCATCACCGTTGCCGTCGTCGTCTCCGGTCCCCGTCCCCGGGGTGTTCCCTCCGGGATATACGACACCTGTATTATCCCCCGAGGAGCATCCTTGAAGAATGAATGACGATACTGCGACCAGCGAGAGCACCGTCAGAACACGATACAATACTTTTGTCATGGTTGATTTGTTTTTGATTTGTTCTCGATTTCGGCAAAGCGGTCCCGACATCCCTTCAGACACGCGATGTCCCGACGACATGCCTGAAGGGTGTCGGTTCCGGCTAGTTCTAATTTGACTTCGGGAAGAAGATCGGATCTTCCGAGGGATTGGGATTCTGGACGATACCCTTGTTGTGCTGGTACTCCTCATCGGGAATCATGAGCGTGAACATGTTCGAGTTGATCGGAACATTGATGTTCAGTTCGTGACCCTTCTTGGTTGACTTGATGACCGGTTTCTTCAGACGTTTGATGTCCCAGAGGTCGATACCCTCGGCATAGAGCTCCTTGCGGCGCTCGAGAAGGATGGCGTCGATGAGCTCCTCCTGGTTGGTGGTCGTGGTCCAGAGTGTCCCGGGCGACGACGCGGTGATGCCGCGTTTGAGCTGGAGCTTGTTAAGAATGTTCAATGCCTCGGACTCGCGACCCCCCCCCTGACGGGCGATTGCCTCTGCCTCAACAAGATACATCTCTCCGGCGCGCATGTCGAGAACGGCGCCGAAAGGACTTTGTGTCGCCGTATCGAAGAACTTGTTGCTGCAATACTTCGAGTTGTCCGACGGCATCTTGACGAAGAGTCCGCGCGGATCGTCCTTCATGATCTCCTCGACGAAATACTTGCAGGGATACATCGAGTTGTTCATGTTGGTGTTCTTCACCTGTCCAAAGTTATAGAACGACGTCATGTTGTCTCCCGTGGAGTAGTAGGTAATGTCCTGCTCGTATCCCACGATCCACTCTTCGTTCGGCGTGACGAATCCGTCCTGATACTGCTCAAGCGACATGAGCGGATACTTCGAGGTGATCTTGTGGGCATACTTTTCGGCGTTCGGCCAGTCCTCCATGGTCAGATACATGTTGGCCAGCAGGAAGCAGGCGACATCGGCGTTGTAATACATGATGCTAGGACGCTGATAGTCCTGCAGCAGGCGCTCGGCTTCGAGCAGGTCCTCCTCGATGCGCTTGTAGACGAGTTCCACGCTGCTGCGCTCCATGTAGGGCTCGGTCGATGTGTCCAGACGAAGCGGTACGCCGGGTTCGTTCTTGGCGATTGAATAGGTGTGCTGGAAGAAACGGATGAGATCGAAGTAGCAGCGGGCCCGAATAATCAAAGCCTGACCTTTGATCTGATCTTTGCGGGTTTGGTCACCCGATACGCCGTCGATGCTGTTGATGATCGAATTGGCCTTGTAGATAATGGTGTAGGGAACGAACCACATGCCGCGCGAGGCGTAACCCGTGGGCAGGTAGCTGATGTCCTCGTAGAATCCGGCGCTCTTGAAGGGCTGGGTGTAGCCGTAGGTCTGGACACCTGCGGCATTGATGTCCTCCCCGTAAGCCACCGACAGAAGTTTCGGAGCCACGTTCCATGCGGGGAAGTGACCTTCAACCTTGTCGCGCAGATCGCAGTAGGTGCCGTTCAACAGCGCCTCGAGCATTCCGATGTTGTTCAGAATGATCTGGTCGCTGAGCTGATCGGAAGGAACGGTATCCAGGGAGCATGAACTGAACAGCATGCTTCCGCATGCAAGCATCGATAATATGATATTTCTCCTTTTCATAACAGTCAATTCAATAATTTTGAGTCGATTAGAAGGTCACGTTGATTCCGAAGTTGTAGTTTCGGGTGGCGAAGTACGTGAGACCCGATTTGTTCTGACCCATGAGGCCTCCGGCTTCGGGGTCGGTACCGTTCTTGGCGGCCTTGCCCGTGGTGAAGAGGTTGTCGCCGCGGAAGTATACCCGGACCTTGTCGATACCAGCCTTCTCGAGGAAGTCGAACTTGAACGTATAACCGACGGTCAGGTTCTTCAGACGCATGAAGTTGTTCTTGTAGATCCACTGCGAACTGCCGATGTTGTTGCCCGAATATGCCTGGCTCATGTAGCCCATATACATCTTCGGGATGTCGGTGACGTCGCCCGGCTTTTTCCAGCTGCGCTCCTGGTTCTCATAGGTCGCCCAGCTTTCACGTACGACGCTCGACTCTCCGAGATTGTAGTCGTAGATGTATCCGCCCAGGCTGTAGTAGAACATCAGCGAGAGGTCAAGGCCCTTCCAGCGGAAGTCTGCGCCGAATGAGCCGTAGAGTTTGGGCAGAGCACTGTATTTGGTCACACGCTGTTCGGTGGTGTTCACCTCGGAGAAGTTCTCTGTCAGTGTCTTGTCGATGATGTTTCCGTTGTCGTCGAAGGTGTATTTCCACCATTGATTGCGGCCGTTTTCGGGATTGATTCCCGCCCAGTCGGAGACATACATGTCGTAGCAGGAGTTGCCCACCTTCCACTTGTAGTAGGCATTGCCGGCTTCACCGTTCATTGCCGTCTGGGATTCACGCTCGCCATAGGGCAGGTCGGTGATCTTGTTCTGGAAGTGCGAGGCGTTGGCGTATACATCCAGGTAGAGATCCTTGGTCTTGAGGATGTTGTAGCGGATGTCGAACTCGTAACCGAAGTTCTCGAGACTGCCGATGTTGCGGGTCGTCTCATGCTGTCCGGTCGACGAGGGCAGCGGGGCGCCCATGAGCAGGTCCTTCGACTGACGCTTGTAAACCTCGAACGTTGCCGTCAGCTTGTCGAACAGCGTGATGTCCAGACCGAGGTTCATGTTGATGTTGGTCTCCCACTTCAGCTCCTTGTTGGCCAGCTGCGAGGGGAACATCGTCAGCGCACCGTAGTAGGTGCCTCCGGTGGAGTAGAGAGCCTGATAGCCGTAGTAGGTTCCGATGTTGTCGTTACCCAGCTGACCGTAGCTTGCACGGAGCTTGAGGTTGTTGA
The DNA here is from genome assembly GCA_944321765.1 of uncultured Alistipes sp. Classification (GTDB taxonomy): domain Bacteria; phylum Bacteroidota; class Bacteroidia; order Bacteroidales; family Rikenellaceae; genus Alistipes. Next base: position 209,045 of record CALUMQ010000029.1, on the reverse strand, counting down.
TCCAGGGTGCCGACTCCATAAACTTCTCGCGGCTGATCAGCCAGGCGCCGCCGACCGAGAAGAAGCCGCCCCAACGGTTCTCCTTGGCGAAACGCGACGAACCGTCCATACGATAGGTTGCCGTGAGGAAGTACTTGTTGTCGTAGTCGTACTGAGCCTTGGCAAAGTAGCTGTAGAGCTTGTACTCTGCGGATCCCGACCATGCGCTGGGAGGCAGCGTAGCCTGTCCGAGTTCGTTGAAGAACGGCAGTTCGAGACCTCCGGCGCTTGCACCGAAGTTCTTGCCCTTGTAGATGTATGCTTCCTGACCGATGAACGCGTTGACGTGGTGTACGTCGTTGAAGTACTCGTCGTAGGTCAGCACGTTGTTGAAATACGACGTGTGGTAGTTCGACATGCCGCGGCTTACGCTGCCGTTGTCGGGCTTGTTCACATACGGGCCGTTGTCGGGGATGCTTTTGCCGGCACTCACGTCATTCCATAACTGATAGGAGTACGTGCTTTTGAATGTCAGGGTCTTGGCCAGCTGTGCCGTAAGGGTGGTCGACGTCTTGAGATTCTGCAGAACGTTGTCGATGTCGTTGTAGATGCTGGCGATGGGGTTGATCGCACCGTAGGCATTACGTCCCGAGAGTTCGGAGTTTTCCAGCGCCAGTTCGTCGCTGTACTGACGCGTGTAGTAACGGTTGTTGTCGTAGTCCCAAAGGAAGTAGGTATTTTCGCGCGAGAGGACGCGGATCGGGCGGATATCGAACGAGAGGTTGTTGTTGCGGCTCTCGGTATAAAGTACCGAGTTGCTCATCGTCAGCCACTTGTTGATCTTGGTGTCGAGGCTCAGGCGACCGGTGAAACGCTGGAAGTTATCGAAGATACTGGCTCCCTTGTCATCCAGATAGGAGAACGAGGCATAGTAACGGTTGTTTTCGTTGAAGGCTCCCGAGACGTTGACGCCATAGTCCTGCTTCAGACGATAATTAAAGATGTAATCGTAGGCATCGAAATCCCAGAAACGGTATGCATCCGATTTCACCTTTCCATCGAGACCGATCGGGTAGTCGGTGTTCCATCCCGAACGGTAGTTACGGCTGGTGCCGTCGGGCATGGTGAAGGGACGTGCGCTGTAGAACTGTGCAGAGACGTTGTCGCTGGCGTACTGGCGGGCATCGGCATCCGTCATGTCCATGAAGTCGGTGGCGTCATTGTAGAGTGCCTGCCAAACGTTCTCCCACTGGGTGTTGATGTCGACCTTCTCCGGGAAGGGAACGGCCAGTTCGGAGAATCCGAGCGTAGCGTAGAACTCGATGCGCGGCTCACCCGATTTACCCTTCTTGGTCGTGATCAGGATGACACCGTTCGAAGCGTGAGCACCGTAGAGCGAGGCCGAAGCCGCATCCTTGAGCACGGAGATCGACTCGATGTCGGTGGTCGGAATCGAGTTGAGCGAGAGGTCGAAGGGAACACCGTCGACTACGTACAGCGGCTTCGAGTCTGCCGTGAACGATCCCAGACCGCGGATGTAGATCTCCTGGTCGGCACCCGGCTGTCCCGAAAATGCCACTACCTGCACACCGGGGACCAGACCCTGGAGCCCGGCGGAGATGTTGGTCGACTTTGCCTTTTCGAGCATCTCGGAACTGACGACTGCTACGGCACCCGTGATGGCCGACTTGCGGGTCGTGCCGTATGCCGTAACGACAACCTCATCGATCTGCTCGAGCGACTCGGTCAGCACGATTTTCAGCGACGTGCGGTTATCGATGGCCACCTGCTGTGAATTGTAACCCACATAGGCAATCTCCAATACGTTCGACTTCACTTCGATGGCGAACTCTCCGTTCACATCCGTCGATACGCCGTTGGTGGTGCCGAGTTCCACGACCGAGGCCCCGATGATGGGGTTGCCGTTGCTGTCGGTTACCACACCCGAAACCTTCTTCTCGCTGGAGGCCTTTGCAGCGCTTGCCGTAATGATGATCTTGTTGTTCTCAAAAGAGTAGGTCAGGTTGCGGGAGCCGAGAATGTTGGCCAGCAGCGTTCGCACCTGCTGGTTCGAGACATTGACCGAGACAGCCGCCTTGTTGGCGAGGTCCGCATCGCGATAGGAGAAACGGTAGCCGCTTTGGGCCTCGATCATTTCGAAAAGATCCTGCAGGGATCCGTTGTTTAATTTTATGGTTACATTTTTGGTCTGTGCCGACAGGTCGCCTGCTCCGAACAGAAGAAGAAGGCTCATGGCAACGGCAGACAGCCATCTGCGCGACCGGTTTTTTGACGCGGAGGTGGAGTTGTTTTTCATTGAATTCATAGTGCTTGAGGTTGGTTTGGACCTTGAGGGACGCATGATTCCCTTAAGCCCGGATGGATTAGGTTGACATGAATGGAATATGATCGTGGCGTGGACGAATCTTGCGGGTTAGCGGTCTTTCATAGGCATGAGAGGTTTAAGGTTGGTTTCAGGTTTTTGATTGGTCGGTTGTATGTAGGGTACCTCTGAAAGGAGTCTTCAGAGGTACCTTTTGACAAATCCCGGGCTATTCCTGGGTGATCAGAACCATCTCATTGGGTTGGAGCGAGAGCGAGATCTTCCCGTTTCCCACGTTTTTCTGGCCGATACGGACTTTGCCCTTGTGGTCTACGCGATAGAGTGTCACTTTCGACGCGGTGAAGTATCCTGCCGGAACGGTCCATGTGCGATTCTTGTAGCCGTCGGCGCTGTAGGCGATCATACTCTTGTTCTCGAGCCACATGGCGGGGATGAAAACGTTGTTGTCCTCGACGAGCAGCACGCCGTCCTTGCGGATCGTGTATTTGCCCTTGTTGACCTCCGATTTCACGTTGTCGGAGAACTGTACGGCGAAGTAGTCCTCACCCTCGACGCGGTATTTGCGCTCGAAACGGTTCAGAAAGTTGAAGATCGCCGACATGGTGCAGAACTTTCCCTTGAAATCCTCGAACGACTCTTCGAGCGGACGCTCCTCGAGGAATACGTGCTCGGCGTTGAGATTGGTTCCGAACAGGCGTCCCCACTCTCCGCTGTAGGGGTCGTATCCGCCGCACATCTGCTGCGGAGTGTAGTTCAGGTAGATATCGGCGCCCTTGAACCACCATCCCATGGTCTGGTATCCGTCGAAGATACCCAACAGCTCTTTCTGCGGAACCCCTTCCGTAGTTACGTCAACACCCTTCGAGTCGAAGTATTTGATAATATTGCGCTGAGCCTGGATTTCATCCTCCTGGGTGAAGTCGAGGTAGGGGCTGATGGGAGACTGCATCTCGACGCCCCACGATCCATCCGGCTTTTTAACCGGTTGAGGAACCGCAGAATGAAAAGCATCTATGTGGATGGTACCGGCCTCCTGAATAGGAAGAATGCTGAGCAGTTTGTCGATGCGTTCCTGGGTGAATCCAAGACTCCATTCCTGAGCGTAGCTGATCGGATAGCCCCACTCACCGCCGCGCAGCGATCCGTACTCAGTTCTGGAGATCACATTGTTTTCAACATACTTGTCCCACAGCGGGCTATCCTCGTAGGCGTCGATCATGTTGATGTGGACGGAGACAGAGGTGTTGTATTTTTTGCCTTCGGACATGACCCAGCGAATACTTTCGAGGGCGGTGCGGTCTTGCGGACGTTTCAAGGCATAGTTCCCGTCGAAGAAAGCGGGATATTTCGAGTCATGGCCGTTGTACTGCCATCCGACCAGGTAAACCACTTTCGGCATGCCGAGCGTGATATTGTCCATGCCTTTGATGATCTCGACGGCCTGTTCACAGTTTATTCTGACTGTTGTTTTGCCATTGTCACGTCTTTTGAAGTAGGTGTCCTTCTCTGCCTGCGCCATGAAAAGCTTGGTGACAAACGTTTGGGTGTAGTCGTGACGGGGCGTCACATGCATCTTGATATCCCTGAAGTTGGCATAGACGGTGTCCAGCTTGGTCGGGAGCTGTTCCTGGGAGAATGCCGGCAAGATCGCCAACAGGCATGCAGCGGAGCATGATACCAATCGCAGTTTCTTCATTTTTCTTGAACGTAGTTTTAAGGGGGTGAATACTTTAGTGAATTTAGAAAGTTTCAGAGGTTTGTAGGACTTTGAAAAACATTTATTCGATGATTATCACATCCTTGTTGATTTGATAGCTGAATTTGTAGTGGGCTTTCAGCACATAAAGGATTTCGCTGAGCGACTCGTCGTCGAAATATCCCGTGTATGTGTCGTCTGTGTTGAATCCTTCGGGGACAACGATCTTCACATCGAACTTCTTTTCCAGAACACGCAGGACATCGCCGATTGTCTGACTCTTGAACACCAGCACGTCGTTGATCCAGGCCGTTTCGATCATCGAGGTGGGGCGTACACTGATCCGGCGGGTACTTTTGTCGTAAACCGCCTTGGTGTTGGGCGTCAGCACCACGGGAACGGCGTCCTGGTCGTGAGTGGTGACTGAGACCTTCCCTTCCACCAGGGCTACTTCGATTTCCCGTTGATCGTGGTACGCATTGACGTTGAAGGTCGTGCCATGGACCGAGACGTCGAGAAACTCGCCGTTGACGACGAATTGTCTTTCGGCGTCATGCGTGACCATGAAATAGGCCTCTCCCGAGAGGGATACCCGCCGATCCTCCGATCCGAAGTCCTGCGCATAGGAGAGCGAAGATTCGGAGTTGAGTTTGACGTTTGTACCGTCGGGCAAGTTGACCGTCACACGTTCGTGTTTGCCCGTGTTGATACAGATGAGCTGTTTCGACTGCCGGACGAGGCGTTGGTTGTCGGAGTACAACTTCAAGGCAAATCCACATATGAGAAAGATCGCGCAGCAGGCCGCGGCCAGCATGCCCCACCTCAGACGTTGCCTGTTGCCCAGCCGTAGTCTTTGGTTCTCGATGTCGCCGATGAAAGAGCTCCATTGCTGTTGCATGACTTCAGCGACCTCTTCGTCGGATGCGGTATTGAGCGACGCGAGAAACTCCCGATACTCTTTTTCCGATCCGATGTCGTTGGACATGTAGTCCCCAATGCTTTTTTTCAAATCAACTTTCATTTTCCTTAGCTCGTCGATTAGTTATACACGTACCTCCGGGATTTATAACATCGATTTTTGAAAATTCTCGCGCAGAATTTTTAAAGCGGCTGATAATTGGTTTCTTACGGATTGCTCAGAGATACCGAGTTCCAGGGCGATCTGCTCGGCGGGCATGTGTTGTTCCCTGTTCATTTCGAAGATTTGACGTTGTCGGGCCGAGAGAGCCGTTTTCGCTTTTTGGAGGTATTGGAGAAAGGCGTTGAAATCGTACAGGGACTCAAGATGTTGATCGTCGTTCTTGATGCGATTCATCGCCAGCATGAAGTCCTCCATGAGCGGATGGTTGGCCTGTCGTCTGAATTCGTTGATTATCAATCTGTATGATATGGTGAACAAGTAGGACCGTATGGACTGTCCGGGGTCGATCTTGTCGATATTGATCCAAACTCTCATGAAGGTTTCCTGTACGATATCGTTGGCCAGCGAGCGGCTTTTGACGAATTTGAACACGAATCCGTAAAGCCTGGCGTTCCAATCGTCATATAATCTATTGAAGAACAGATAGGCATCATTATCGTAGCCATGGTACTGGAATCTTTTGAACATAGCGCGTGTTCGATAAAATATTTGGAGTCTCCGGTTTCGGCATCGCGAAGTTGAACGCATGGACATGCGGTTGCGGCGACAGGTATTGTCATCAAAAAGGTTGGTTGGGGTGGATAGTTCGCGATCTTTTTAATCGACGGGGAGTAGTATGATCCAAACCGGAGCATGTACGGAAAGAGTCGTGAGGATTGGTCGGGAACACGACGTACTCAACACATCCCCGCCTTGCATCCCGCAGGGACGCAAGGTCCATCAGAAAACCTAATCCGATACAAATCTAATAATAAAAAGTATATTGTCAAATTTTTTCTTGAAATTTGAGAGGTTCCGGATTCTGGAAGTCCCCATGACGAACGATGGCGACTGCGTGCCGCAAAGGCAATATATTGAGGATTGGATTTGCGAAAGAGATCCGTCGCAGACGAAAAATCTTCTGAGCAGTTGTTTTTCTCGAATATTTGTCTTTAATTTGCAAGGCCGATAAAATCCGCTTCCCCGTTGTCAAATGCGTGAGGCGTTTCCGAATGGGGTAGCCCGGCTTTTGAATCGGCATTTTCCGCAAGTTCGTCACATATTCATACTGCATGCACCATGAAGTATCGTCGGTGTGTGTGGTTAGTATGAACTTTGGACCGCCTGCGCGCGTGTCAGTGCATGGGCGGTCTTAAATCCAGACTCGTTTATGAAGAACTTGCTGTCATCCATCATTTCATTGCTTTTTGTTGCAGCCTCCATGGCGTTGGGCGGATGCCGTTCCGCCGGAACGCTTGGTTCCGAAGTAGATCCTTTCCTGGGCGTTGATGCAGGCGGTAACGTATTGCCCGGTCCCTGCCGTCCGTTCAGCCTTGTACGTATCAATCCTCTTGTCGAGCTGCCGCATCCAACCAACGGTTACAGAACCGGTTCTCCGATTATCGGATTCGTTCAGACCAATGTGAGCGGTACTGGCGGCGGCGGTCGTTACGGAAACTTTCTCGTGACGCCCCAACTCGGGGAAATTGATATTGAACATCTGTCGTCGAGTCTCTCCGGCGAAACGGCACGGGCAGGTTACTATAGTGCTGTGCTCGACCGATGGGGCATTCGCGCCGAACTCACCTCGACATCGCGGGTAGGGGTCCAGCGGTTTACCTTCCCGGCCGAGGGTACTCCGCAGATACTCATCACGGCGTCGAGCGTGATTGACCTTGACCGGGACTATCCCTATGACGCCCGTTGTGTGGATGCCCGAATCGAAACCGGCAAGGATGGAACTGTCAATGGATACGTCCAGATCATCGGTGGATGGGGACACATGGAGCCGTACAAACTCTATTTTTGCGGGGCGTTTGACAAACCGTTTGCCGTCAGCGGAGTCTGGGACAGTCGAGGGTTGCTTCCCGACGTGCAGATGGCCCGGGACTCGGTGGCCGGGGCTTATTTCTCCTTCCCGACCTTCGAAGGCCAGAGCATTACCCTGAAGATGGGGATCTCGACGGCTTCACTGGCTCAGGCCCGGGCTAATTTGCAGGAGCAGGAACAGAAGAGTTTCGAGCAGATCCGCGAAGAATCCGAATCTGTCTGGGAGCGGTATCTCGGACTTATTCGCGTGGAGGGCGGCACTCCCGCTGAGCGGGAACTGTTTTATACGAGTCTATACCGATCGTTCGTAATGCCGACCGATATCTCGGGTGAGAATCCTGGCTGGACGACTTCGGAACCCTCATACTGGGATTTTTACTGCTTGTGGGATACCTTTCGCTGCACGTTCCCGCTCTATGCGATCATAGCCCCCGACAAGTACGTGGAGATGGTGCGCTCGTTGCTCGACGTCTACAAACACAAGGGCTGGTTGCCCGATGCCTGGATTGTCGGGGGAATTTCCAAACAGCAGGGAGGTACCAATGCCGACAATATTATTGCCGATGCTGTCGTGAAGGGCCTCAGCGGGTTTGACAAGTCGTTGGCGCTTGAGGCCATGGTGCACAATGCCGAGACTCCGGCCGATGAGAGTGATACGTTCGAGGATCTGTTGCGGGCGGGCAAGCATCGTGATTATATCGATCTGGGCTATGTACCGTCAGACAAGTTGTGTTGCAGTTCCTATACGCTTGAGTTCGCCTATAATGACTTTTGTCTGTATGAGGTGGCTTCGGCCCTGGGAGAGGCGGGGCTCGCCAACAAATATCTGCTGCGGTCGATGAACTGCTATAATCTGTTCGATCCTTCGACGGGCTTCTTTTGGGCCAAGGACCGGCAGGGAAACTGGATGCCGGGCTTCACGCCGACCTATCAGGGTAATCCGTGGTGGAAAGGGCCTTATTTTTACGAAGGTACGCCGTATCACTATTCGACCTACGTGCTGCACGACATCAACGGGTTGATTGCTCGGCACGGAGGGAAGTCCCGATTTGCCGCCTATCTTGACGAGTTCTTCGAGGGGGGATTCTTTACGCATGAAAATGAACCTGATATCCATGCCCCCTATCTCTACAACTATGTCGGACAGCCCTATCGTACGGCTGAAATAGTGCGGGATATTCTCGCCATGCAGTATCGCGTCGAACGAGATGGCTGGCCGGGGAACGATGATTCGGGGACGTTGTCGTCGTGGTACGTCTTCTCGTCGATGGGCTTCTATCCGATTGCCGGACAGGATTTTTACCTGATCGGGTCGCCGGTGTTCAGGCGCACGGAGATCACTCTTCCGGGCGGCAAGCGGTTTACGATTCGGGCCAGAAGAGTCTCGGCGGAGAATAAGTACATTCAGAGCGCTACGCTCAATGGCGAGCCTTACGATCAGTCGTGGATCCGGCACAGCGATATCGTGCAGGGGGGCGAACTGGTCTTTACGATGGGCCCTGCCCCGAGCGACTGGGCGACGAAGTGCACCATGCCGAAATCTGCGTCGCAGATCATCAACAAGTAATATAATCCATCTCAAACCAATTCTTAATTATGAACAACTTCATCATGCGGTCGGCACTGCTGCTGGCCGTAATCACACTCTCCGCATGTGGCGGAAGAGGTCAAAAGGAACTTCCCAACGGAGGCATCTGGCCCGATGATGCGGGGCAACACATCAATGCCCATGGCGGCGGCATTCTGAAACAAGGCGATACTTACTATTGGTACGGGCAGTTCATGGTCGCGGGCGAGGCGGGTAATGCCGCGCAGGTCGGGGTCTCGTGCTATTCGTCGAGGAATCTGCTGGATTGGAAAAATGAAGGCATTGCATTGTCCGTCAGTGAGGATCCGGCCAGCGAGATCGTCAAGGGGTCAATCATCGAGCGTCCGAAGGTAATCTATAATGCACAGACCGGCAAATATGTCATGTGGTTTCATCTTGAACTCTATGGCATGGGTTATAAGGCGGCGCGCTGCGGCATAGCCGTGTCCGACTCTCCAACGGGGCCCTTCACCTATCTGCGCAGTCTGCGTCCCAATGCCGGACATTACGCGCTCAACGCTACGGCATACCACCGGCGGACGGACAACTATCCTCCCGAGCAACGCTTTACGGGAGGGGTTCTTCCATCGCCGATCGACGAAGGAAAGATGAATATCCACGGACGCGACATGGCGGGCGGCCAGATGTCACGCGACATGAATCTTTTTGTCGACACCGACGGCCGGGCCTATCTGATTCATGCCAGCGAGGAGAACAGCACGCTGCACATCACACGGCTTACGGAGGATTATCTCGATACGGACAGCCTCTATGTGCGCCTTTTCCCCGGACGTTTCCACGAGGCACCCGCCATGTTCAAGAGGGGAGGCAAGTACTATATGATCACCTCCGACTGTACGGGTTGGGCGCCGAATGCCGCCCGGAGCATGTGCGCCGATGAGATCTTCGGTGAATGGCGTGAACTGGGCAATCCGTGTGTCGGGGCAGATTCCGATCTCACGTTCCACGGACAGAGCACCTATGTGCTTCAGGTGGGAGAGGGAGCCGATGCCCGCTACATCTTCATGGCGGATCGGTGGACACCAGAGAATGCCATCGACGGGCGTTATATCTGGCTTCCGATTTCGTTCGAGGGCGAACGTCCGGTCATCCGCTGGCAGGATATGTTTACCGGGGTGAAATAGCGGTTCCCATCCTATGTAAATTCGCTTTATTACGGCATTCCTGCAGGCGATAGACTGCAGGAATGCCGCATTTGTCACCCGATGAAATCCCGGATTCGATGAAAACTTCTGTACGTCCCCTGGTCTGTGCATTCGGCGCCGTACTCTCCTGGTCTACCGTTGCTACGGCATTCAAACTCTCGCTGGAGTGTATGAGTTGGTTCTCGCTGCTTTCTGTCGCGATACCCACAGCTACAGCCGTGTTTTTTCTGATTGCTGCATTCCAGCGGAAACTTCCGCAGCTGCGGAAGCTCTCCGCGCATGATGCCGGATATATCGTTGCCATCGGACTGCTCAATCCGCTGATCTATTATTGCACTCTCTTCATCGCCTACGATCTGCTGCCGGCACAGGTTGCGCAGCCTGTCAACTATACCTGGCCGATGTGGTTTATCGTGCTTTATGCCGTGGTGCATTGCACGAAACCCCCGTTGTTCCAGATTGCAGGTCTTGCATTGTCGTTTTTGGGTGTTGTCGTCATTTCGACAGGCAAGCCCGGTAGTACGATTCCGGTTGCAGGAGTGGCTGTCGCATTGGTCAGTGCTTTGATCTGGGCCGGATACTGGATGCTGAGCCTGCGGGTCTCGGTTGATCGTATCGTAACTCTTTTGCTTGGATTCGGAGCCTCTTCGTTGGTTCTTGTCGCCTTGCGGCTGCTGGGCGGGATGGGGTTCTCCATTCCCGGAGCCGGTTATGCCGTTTACGTCGGACTGTTCGAAATGGCGATCCCGTTCGTATTGTGGCAGTATGCTTTGGCAATGGCCCCGAACAAATATCTTGTCAATCAATTGAGCTATCTCTCTCCCGTACTGTCGCTGGTACTGATCAACTTTTATCTGGGCGAACGCCTTGCTCTGACGACAATTGTCGGGGCTTTGCTTATTATAGGGGGTATTCTTGTTTCGAATGCCCGGCACGAGCGCGAGTGCGCAGTCGGACGGCATTCGACGAAATCCTGAATCCGCCGGACTCCGAACTACGATACGAAAATATTATTGACAGCCATATCGGAGGAGAGGTCCCATTCGGGGGGGGACGTAAAACCGTTCGGAAAGACACTTTCCGAACGGTTTTTACATGCGATCTCTCGTGTGTAGCCTGCCGCGTCGCTAATTCCTTCTGCGCCGGGTGAGCGAGAAGGCCCGGCGGTTGAAGATGAAGATCGGAAGGGTGGCGCCGGCCGACAGCAGGGCGATGACGCTCAGCGAGACGGTGGCGTTGAGGAAGAACTGCTGCATGTACTGCACCTCGAGGGCCGGATCGTTGAGCGATTGCAGGAACATGATGAGCGAGAAGACGGTTTTGTAGGCGTAGATGCCCGGGATCATCGGCAGCAGGGCGGGAATGTAGAGTACGGTCATCGGGCAGTGGATGCCGTATCCCAGCCAGAGGCTTCCGAAGCCGATGCTCAAGGCCGCGATGAACGATGCCGAAGCGATGTCCGTGTCGAGGTACTCCATCATACAGAAGCGCAGGGCATGACCTACGGCCGCCAGCAGCGCAATGCGCGGAAAGGCGCGGCGCGGCGGATCCGAGAGGGTGCTGAAGCCGATGGCGGCCAGGGCTGCGAAGAGCCCGTCGAGGAGGATGTCTACGGCGATCATAGCAGGGTGTTTCTGAAGATCATGAGTGTCGCCGAGAGCCCGATGGCGATGCAGACGATCAGCAGCAGGGCATTGAAGATGCGGCTGCAGCCGTTGAGGATGTATCCCTCGACGATGTCTATGGCCCCGTTGATGAGCGGCACGCCGGGGACCAGGAACAGCGGACTGGTGGCCAGGGCGATCTGCGCCGTGCAGTCGAAGCGCAGAGCGACCGAGGCACACAGCGAAGCGATGAATGCCGAGGCGGTGAAGATCAGGAAGTGGTTGATGCCCCGGGCCTGCATGCGTTGTTTGACGGCCAGCCCCACGAGCGTTGCGAAGAAGACCACGGCCATCGAGATCCAGTCGCCGCCGAAGAGTCTGCAGAACGAGGCGTTGGCAAGGCCTACGGCCAGCAGCGCGTTGCGGGGCCGGATGTAGGGCTTTGCCGTCAGCTCCTTGAAGCGTTGGCGTATTTCGTCGAGCGACAGCTTTTCGTCGAGGGCATCCCAGCTCAGGGCGCTCAGGTCGGAGTTGCGCACGAAGCTGATCGGCAGAGGGTGGATTCTGACAGCCCGCGTCACCGATTCGCCGCTGCGGGGATCGTGAATCGAGACGATGGAGTTCTTCTGAAAGCTCATCAGCTGGATCTCGACTCCCTGCGAGGCGCCGATGCGTTGGGAGTTGCGCACCACGCGCGAGGTGTGCACGCCCGATCCTAACAGGTAGGTGGCATACTCGGCGATGAAGTCAAGTGTTTCGGTCAATTCGTGGGACTGTTTCATGACGGGGCAAAGTTAGTCGTTTTGTGCGAACTGCGGTGAAAAAGAGCGGAAAAAGTGACGTCGGGCGTATTGTTTTTCCCAAATCGGCATCTTCTCACGCAGCGCCTTGAAGCGGACTTCGTTGAATCGCTCCGGGAATCAGCCCTTCCGACGGAAACGGTCGGTGAGGTCTCTCATCGTTCCGTTGCCGTCGATGCGGTAGAACCTTTGGTTGGTCGTGGGCGACGAGAGGGGGCCCCGGGCTTCGATCCAGGGCCCCAGCTTGATGTAGTCGAATGCTGCGGGGGCCACTCCTGCTGGCAGGTGCGCACGACCCGAATACCAGGCCGTGCGCATTCCGGGCCGCGTGCGGCGGACGAAGGCCGACAGCGCGGCGACCTCCAGCGGTTCGGCGTCGCCGCCCATGAAGGCCACGCAGGTCACTGCGCTTCCGTAGCTTCCGAGCAGCCCCGCGAGCTCCTCCTCGTCGAGTACGCGCCCCGAGTCGCTGCGCAGATGGGGACTGTGACAGCCCGGGCAGCGGTTCGGACAGCGGGTGAGGTTCAGCGCGAGAGTCACCTCGTCGGGCACCTCGGCGAAGACGATGTCGAAATTGTGGTAGCGTACCATGCTGTCAGGGCTGTCAGGCGGTTTCGACGGAGTGGTTGGCCGCATCGACATGCGGCACATGGGCGTAGTGGCGGCGTGCGGCCTCCTGCTGCCGGGCGGCGGAGAAGTTTGACACGCGCTTCATGTACCCGATTACGCGCGTGAGGTAGTCGACATCCGTCGAATGGCACGCGGGACATTCGTGCAGGTAGCGCTTGTCGATGTGCCCGCAGCGGTTGCAGATCGTGTTCGGAATGTTGAATGTGAAGTAGTTGCAACCCTCGGCGGCTGCCACGCGCAGCAGCTGGCGGTACTGCTCCTGCGAAAGATGGTCTTCAAGGTTCATGTGCAGGGCCGAGCCTCCGGTGAGGTGCTCGATGTAGCGGCGTCCGTGGAGGCGGAACTTGTCGATGACGTTCAGCGAGGGATCCTCCACGACGTAGAAGTAGGAGTTGTAGCAGTCGCGCGGCACGGCGTATCCGTCCTCGCGGTCCCACTTGGCATGCTTCACGCCGACATTCTCCGCGGGGATCATCTCGCAGTTGAACATCAGCTCCTTCGAACGGTACTTGCGGTTGTAGCGCTCGATGAGCCCCAGCACCTCCTCGACGAACGAGGCGTAGCGGTCGTTGTCCGAGATCTCGATACCGAGGAACTCGGCGGCCTCGACCAGTCCGTTGACACCGATGGTTAGATATTGCCGCGAGAGGTTGATGTATCCGGCATCGAAGAGCGGCAGCATGCCCTTGGCCTGCAGCTCCCGGAGGTTCTCGTTGTAGGCCGTCTGGACCTTGTGCGTAAGGTCGACGATCTCTTCGAGAAAGGTGAGGTAGTGCATGCCGTTGCGCACGGCGTACTGAATGCTGCGGTTGAGGTTGATCGTCAGCACGCTCTTCGAGCCCGTCGAGACGCCTCCGGCTCCGAGCGTGTAGCTGAATCCGTTGTCCTGGATCTCGTTGCGCAGGCGGCAGCACGACGAGAGCGAGTCGGCGTTGTCGCTCAGGTAGGTGAAGAACGAGTGCCCTTCGGCATACATCCGGGCCGTGAAGTCACCCCATTCGGCGTCGCGCACCTCGCCGTCGCGCGTGAGCAGGGCCATCGTCTCGACGGGGAAGGTGAGCACCGTGCGCGTGCGTTCGCGGTTGAACCAGCGCATGAAGCGCTTCTGCAGCCACGAGAGCGACTCCCAGTGGGGTGCGGATCCGTCGGGAAAGCGGAACTCCCCGAAGAGCGATTCGAAATAGTAGCGGTCGTAGTAGGCGATGTTCCAGAAAACGGCCTGGAAGTTCCGCGCCCCAGTAGGCTGATTGATCGAGTAGACGATCTGTTCGAAGCAGTCGGTGATCACCTTGTCCAGCGTGCGGCGTTTGCGCGAGAGGTCGACCACCTCGTCGGTGCGGGTGTAGTAATTCTCGCCGTACTCCTGCTCGATGAAGTAGTTCATGTACATGAGGAACTCAGGGGTGGCACAGGCTCCGGACAACATCGACGAGACGATGAAGACCATGTTGACGAAACCTCCGCAGAAGGATTTGAGATTTGTCGGACGCGTCGAGTTGCCGCCGATCGAGATCGTTCCGCCCAGCAGCCACGGGTACATGGTGATCGAGGCGCAGTAGTTGGCCATCGACGTTTCGTCGTTCTTGTAGATGAAGTGGTCGTGGAGCAGATGGAGGTACTTGTCGGCGAGCTCCTTGCCGTACATCTCCTTGATGCGGTCGGTGAGCAGGCGGCGGTTCAGACGGATGAAGTTCCGCTTCGGGAGTTCGCCGATCAGCGTGGCGATGTTCTTGTTCTCGACATTGGCGTTGGCGTCGAATTTCGATCCCGTGGCGGGGTTCGACGCGGCGCAGTAGTCGGTCAGGAAGCGCAGTTTCTCACGCTCCTCGCGATCCTCGGTGTGGCGCTGGCGGTAGAGCATGTAGCTCTTGGCCACGGCAAAGTAGCGCTCGGCCATGAGTGCCACCTCTACCTGGTTCTGAATCTCCTCGACCGACATGCCGTCGGCCACATGCACACGGCTCAGGAGAGCCGTCAGGTCGTCGTCGGTGGCATAGCTCCCGACCGAGAGAAAGGCTTTGCGCACGGCGCGCTTGATCTTCTCGACGGAGAAAGCCTCGCGTTTCCCGTCGCGCTTGACGATGTTGAGTTCCGAAATGCCCATAATCTGTATCTGTATGTGGTTGGTTTGCCTTGCCTTGTCGACGGGGATGGGGAAGACGGTGCCTTTCCCGTCCGGACACGGGTACAATGCGTCCGGAGTGGGGGTCGGGATCTTCCGATCCGGATCCTTCATCGAGTATGTCGTTGTTAAATCAAAATGTTGCGGAGTCGCCCCACGTCCCGAGGGCTTCCGTCCGTTTGGCAAGGCAGGTCTTCTGACTCGCTCCCGCCGCACGCCTTCCCGTCGCGAGGACAGTGGCAGAGAGTGTGCGGAGCATTTCGGAGCTTACAGCTACGGGCATAGTCCCTGATTCACACAGGAGTTCCCTTTTGATCCCTTGCCGGCAGCCGCCGGCCGGGAACCTTGCTTGGAGACAAAGATAGGGCGAAGCGCGGGGAATCCGGAGTCGAGGCGGAAGATTTAATGAACATTTTATAAACAGTGCGCATAACGCCCTGGCCTCCAGTCTGCATCTCCGGCCGACGGGTTGTTCGCCGTTTTTGGCCGATTTGGCCGGCGGCGTAGGCAATCCGGATAAATTTTCCTACCTTTGACCCCGATATGGAAAGCGCGCTCAAAAAACGTTACGCACGTCTGTGCCCCGATGCCCTGGTTGCCCTGTGGCTCGGGGTGTGGTGGCTGGCGAACCTCGTGCAGGCCGGCTGCTCCGAACTGGCCAACGACGAAGCCTACTACCACATGTTTGCCGAACACCTGGCCTGGGGCTACTTCGACCATCCGCCCGTGACGGCGCTGCTCGTCTGGCTGGGTGAGCACCTCTTCGGCGGGGAGTTGGGCGTGCGCTTCTTCTTCACGCTGCTGCAGCCGCTCTACCTCTGGGTGCTGTGGCGCCTCGTGCGCCCCTCCGACGCCACGCGGCGCGATGCGACGCTCTACGTCATGATCTCGGCCGCGACGCTCATGCTGCAGCTCTACGGATTCATCGCCGTACCCGACGGGCCGCTGCTCTTCTCGGCGGCGCTCTTCCTCTGGACGTTCCGCCGCTTTGCCGACCGCCGGCCGCTGGCCTGGCTCTGGATGGGGCTCGCCATGGCATTGATGGCCTACAGCAAATACCACGGGGCGCTGGTCGTCCTGTTCGTCCTGGCGGCCAACCCGCGGCAGCTGCTGCGCCCGACGCTCTACCTGAGCGGCGCCGTCGCCCTGCTGCTGCTCGTTCCGCATCTTCTGTGGCAGTACCACCACGACTGGGCGTCGTTCGCCTACCACCTCTCGGGGCGTAACTCGGTTTTCCGACCCAATTACGTTGTCGAGTTCCTCGGCAACATGCTGGTGGTCTTCAACCCCTTCTTCGTGCCGCTCTACGTCCAGGCCTGGCGCAAGACACGTCCGCAGACACCCGTCGGCCGGGCGTTGAAACTCCTGCCCGTGGCCTTCATCGTCTTTTTCCTCCTCTCGGCGCTGCGCGGCTATGTGCAGCCGCAGTGGGTCATCGTCGCCTCGTTCGGACTCGTCTACCTGCTTTTCGACTACGCCCGGCAACATCCCCGCACGCGCCGTTATGTCATGCGGGCCGGAGCGGTGACACTCGTACTGGTGGCTGCCGTGCGCCTGGAGATGTTGTTCAACCCCTTGGGGCTGCGCTTCGAGGTCTTTGACAACAAAACCCGCTACGGAGCCATTGCCGCGGTGGCCGACGGCCGTCCCGTCATCTTCCGCGGAGGCTATGCCGTGGCTGCCAAATACGGCTTCTATACCGGTGGCGAGGCTTATTGTCAGCCCAATATCCACTACCGCACGCACGAATGGCAGTTCCGCGATGACGATACGCGCTTCATTGGTCGCGAAGTGCTCGTGGAGTGTCCGCCCGAAGGGGCCGACAGCACGCTGCACGTCGAGAGCGAGACACTTCCTACCGGCGACCGCTTCTCGTGGTTCGTCGATCCGTCGTTCCATCCCGTGCGGCTCGTCGATATCGCCTTTACGGGACTTCCGGCGCATGTCGCTCCGGGCGAGGAGCTGCGTCTTGCGCTGCACGTCACGAATCCCTATCCCTACGAGATTCACGTCGGGGAGGGCGATACGCGCCTGGCGCTGCTGTGGAAGCACGGCCGTTTCCGGGTCGATACCTTCCCGCTCGACGACCGCTTTACGATTCCCGCCGGGGGCGAATGCTCCCGCGAGGTGACCTTCCGCGTGGCGCCGCAGCTTGCCGGCGAGACCTTCGATGTGGGCTTTGCCCTGCTGCGCACGGGATACGCCAACTGGTTTAACGGAAAAAGCCTCTCCACGGAGGTGCTGCAGCCATGATCGAACAGTTTATCAAATTCTGCGTCGTCGGAGGATCGGGGGTCTTTGTCGACTTCGGAATCACGTATGCGGCCAAGGAGTGGCTGCGGCTGAACAAGTACGTGGCCAATTCGCTGGGATTCCTCTGCGCCTCGACCTCGAACTACATTCTCAACCGTCTGTGGACGTTTCAGAGCCAGAGTCCCGATATCGCCGGACAATACCTTCGTTTCCTGGGTATTGCGGCCGTGGGGCTGGTGATCAACAACACGACGATCTATCTGCTGCACGGACGTCTGCGGATGAACTTCTACCTGGCGAAGCTCTTTGCCATCGGAGTGGTGACCTTCTGGAACTTCTTCATGAACTACTTCTTCACCTTCTGATTCCGCCATCGGCAGGTGGCCCCAACAAGAAAAACCCGCCTTTCGAGGCGGGTTTTTATCTTAGGATAGGGATGTGTCGGGTGCGGCGGCTTTCGTCCGGACTATCTCCCGGCTTCCCGGCCGTGAATCTTCCGCCAGGGAAGCCCCAGCACACCGAAGAATGCTTCGCGGAAGATGCCTCCGGACATCTTCGAGACCCCTTCGCGGCGTTCGACGAAGATGATCGACACCTCGCGTATGCGGAGTCCCAGTTTCCAGGCCGTATATTTCATTTCGATCTGGAATCCGTAGCCCTTCATGCGCACGGCGTCGAGGTCGATGGTCTCCAGCGCCCGGCGCGAGTAGCAGACGAATCCGGCGGTGGCGTCGTGCAGCGGCATGCCGGTCACCAGACGCACGTAGACCGAGGCGAAGTAGGACATCAGCAGGCGGGACATGGGCCAGTTCACGACGTTGACGCCCTGCACGTAGCGCGAGCCGACCACCACGTCGTACCCCTCTTCGGCCGCCTGGCAGAGACGCACCAGATCGTCGGGGTTGTGCGAAAAGTCGCAGTCCATCTCGCAGATGTAGTCGAATCCGTGTTCGAGCCCCCAGCGGAATCCCAGAAGATAGGCGGTTCCGAGTCCCTGTTTGCCGGATCGTTCGAGCAGATGCAGCGTTTCGGGGAACTCCTTCTGCCGCTCGCGGACGATGGCGGCGGTGCCGTCGGGCGATCCGTCGTCGATGACCAGCATTTCGAAAGGTTCGGGCAGCGAAAAGACCTTGGAGATCATCTTCGAGATGTTCTCCCGCTCGTTGTAGGTAGGAATGATGACCAGTTTGCGCATGCTTGACGGTTTGTGTTGTCAGAACAAAGATACGATTATTTTCCGAACCTGTACCTTGGCGGAGCATTATTTTGCCGGACGCTTCATCGTGCGGACGGTTTGCTTGTCGGCGTCGGAGACACGCCGCGACTCGATGATCTTCTGCAGGGCCCGGTTGTAGGTCGGCGTGTCGAGCGGGCATCGGTCTGCGAGCCATGCCATCGTCTGGCGGGGAAACCTCACAAAGCAGACCGACACGGCCCACGCCACGCCCATGCTGGCGTAGTAGGCCTCGCACCGACAGGCTCCAAGCCGGGCGAGCAGAGGCTCAAGATGCTCCTCGTCGACGAAATTTCCCGTGGCCATGACCACCGCGAAGCGGATGTCGTATTCGGCAGCAGCGAGGAAGTAGGGCTGGATGAAACGCCACATCGGGTCGCGTTCGGCCGTCCGGAGCCGCCAGCAGAAGCAGTCGCAAAGTGCCCAGTTGTCGATTCGCGGGACGAACTGCGCGACGAGGCTGAGTTTTTCGTCAACCGGGCAGTTGACATACCCGATGACCATTCCCTGCAGCATCCGCTCCTCGAAATAGCGGCACTCCTCCAGTGCAACGAATTCCCGCCATCCGTCGCCGCGGGCAATCGTCCGCGCCAGTGCACGCAGTTGCGGGATCCGGATACCGAGCATGTCGCCGGCCCCGGGGATCAGCTTCGCGTTGAAGTCACGGTAGGCGGGATCGGCCATTTCGAGGAGTTGTTCGCGGAGATTCATCTTCTTCGAAGTTGCGGATGTCGTGGACAAATGTACGTTTTTTTGCCGGAATATCCGCAGATTCCGCTAAAAAGCTTATATTTGCGGTAAGGTACGCATGCGTCCTTATGACAACAACGCTTCACATACGCCGGCTCGGGCAGATCTCCGCCACGGAGCGGGAGGCCTTTTCAAGGCTGTTGCCGCAACTCTCGCCGCACCTCGCAGACCTCTCTGCGGAGCGGGCCGAAGCGATCGTCCGGGATCCGCACGCGGCGCTGCTCGTTGCCGAGCGCGACGGACGGATCGTCGGCATGCTGACGCTGGTGTGGTACGACGTTCCGTCGGGGCGCAAGGCCTGGATCGAGGATGTCGTGGTCGATGCCGCGGCGCGGCGTTGCGG
Source organism: uncultured Alistipes sp. (assembly GCA_944321765.1). GTDB lineage: Bacteria > Bacteroidota > Bacteroidia > Bacteroidales > Rikenellaceae > Alistipes. Next base: position 189,586 of record CALUMQ010000029.1, on the reverse strand, counting down.
AGTCGGCGAAGCGCTCGTCCGGTCGGCCGTCGAGCGTGCCGGACGCGAAGGGGTCGAGCGCCTGCAACTGACCTCCGCGCCGGTCCGGGAGGCCGCCCGGGCCCTGTACCGCAAACTGGGATTTGAAGAGGCGAAGACGGGTGTCTTTGTCCTTAAAACGGATACGAAATGAAGAAAATCGTGAAAATCGCCGCCATTGTGGTGGCCGTGCTGCTGGTAATCCTGCTCGTGGCTCCTATGATGCTGCGCGGCAAGATCGCCGACATTGTGAAACGCGAAGCCAATGAGATGCTTGTCGCACGTCTGGACTTTGACAAACTCGACATCAGCCTTCTGCGCCATTTTCCCCACGCTTCGCTGGATCTGAAGAATCTGACGCTCACGGGAACAGGATGCTTCGAGGGCGATACGATCGTTGCGGCGCAGCGCATTTCGGTGGTCGTCGACCTCATGTCGCTCTTCGGCGACAGCGGCTTCGAGGTGTCGAAGGTGATCCTTTCGTCACCGTCGGTTCATGCCCGCAAACTTGCCGACGGAGCGGTCAACTGGAATGTGATGAAGCCCTCCGATGCCGCGGAGGAGGTTGCCGGGGAGCCGGAGGATGCCTCATCCGTCCAGGAGGAGCCTTCGTCATTCCGCCTTTCGGTGCGCGACTTCCGCATCTCGGATGCCGCGATCCGCTACGAGGATGACTCGACGGGCATGTACTTCTCGACCGACCCGCTCTCGCTGCGGCTCAAGGGTGATCTCTCGGCCCAGCACACGACCCTCGATCTGAACCTTTCGGCCAAGGCGCTGCATCTTGTCTCGGGAGGCATTCCGATGCTCAGCGGTGCCGAATCGGAGTTCGACGCCCGGATCGATGCCGACCTGGCCAACGGACGCTATACGCTGTCGAACAATACGCTGCGGCTGAATGCCATCAAACTGGGTCTCGACGGATGGGTCGAGACGCACGATGACGGACTGTCGCTCGACCTGACAGCCGGATGCGACAAGGTGGAGTTCAAGGATGTACTGTCGCTCATCCCGGCCTTCTATACGCGGGAGTTCAAGAATCTGACGGCCGGGGGAGCCCTTTCGATGTCGGTGTGGGCGCGCGGCGACGTGACCGACACGACGCTTCCGGCCTTCGAGGTGAAGGTGGCCGTGGACAACGGCAGCTTCCAGTACGCCTCGCTGCCCAAGGCCGTGACGGGCATCAACATCGACGCCTCGGTTTCGAACCCCGGCGGAACGATGGATCAAACGGAGATCCGCCTGCCGCGTTTCGAGTTGCAGATGGCCGGAAACTCCGTCTCCGCGACCTTCCAGGCCAAGCGGCTCGTCAGCGACCCGACGTTCAGTCTTTCGGCTGCGGGACGTGTTGATCTCGGAGCCGTGAAGGAGGTCTATCCGCTTGATGAAGGGATCAACCTCGACGGCGAGATCTCGGCCAACCTTCAGGTTTCGGGCTGCATGTCCGATATCGAAAAGGGACGTTACGAGGCGATCGGTGCCAAGGGAACATTCGTCATCGAGGGTGTGGATCTGTCGCTCGAGGCTCTTCCGCAGGTCAGCATCCGCCGTGCCGCCGCCACGATTACGCCTTCGGCCATGACGCTCGGCGAGTTCGGCGTGAAGGTGGGACGCAGCGACCTTTCGGCGACGGGACAGCTCTCCAACTATATCGGCTACCTGCTGCGCGGCGACGTGCTCTCGGGACGCCTCTACGTGAAATCCGAACTGCTGGATCTGAACGAAATCATGGCGGCCACCTCGTCGGAGGATGCTTCCGCCGAGGCTCAGGCCTCCGAGCCCGCGGACGAGGCGGAGTCTGGTGCCGAGGCTGTTGCCGCAGCCATCGAGGTGCCGCGGAATCTGAACCTTTCGCTGAGCGCCGAGTTGAAACGCATCCTCTTCGGCAAGATGGATATCGGCAACGTTGCGGGCGAGCTGCGCATGGCCGATGGAGCACTCTGGCTGGAGGGACTTACGGCCGATGTCTTCGGCGGCAAGGTCTCGACCACGGGGTGCTATTCGACGGCTGCCGATCCGTCGCATCCGACCTTTGACCTCAATGCTTCGCTTGCGAAGGCCTCCTTCCAGCAGAGCTTCGAGCAGCTGGAGGTGATCCAGCAGCTTGTGCCGATCTTTGCCAAGACGGGCGGCGACTATTCGATGACGCTCAACCTCTCCACGACGCTCGATGCCGGGATGTCGCCCGATCTGCAGACGCTCAACGCTACGGGAGAACTCCGTTCGGAGAACATCAATATCCAGAATATCGCGGCGTTCGAGGCCCTGGCCACGGCGCTGAACAACGACAACCTGCGGAAGATCCAGGCCAAGGATGTAGCGATCCGTTTTGCCGTGCGTGACGGACGGGTCCATACCGAGCCGTTCGACCTGAAGGTGGGCGACGTGTCCACGACCCTGTCGGGCTCGACGGGACTCGACCAGACGATCGACTACACGGCCCGCGTGACTATCCCGGGCGGTCAGGCGCTGCAGACGCTGAATGTGAACATCGGCGGCACGTTTACCGATCCGAAGATCACACTCGGGGTGAAGGAGGCTGTCCAGGAGGCCGTGAAGAATGTCGTCGACGATCAGATCCAGAAGCTTACCGGCAGCGAATCGCTTTCCGATGAGATTGCCAAGCAGGCTGAGAATCTTCGCGCCCAGGCCAAGTCGGCCGGCGAGAAACTTGTCGCCGAGGCGCAGAAGCAGCGCGACAAGCTGGTCGAGGAGGCCTCTAAGAAGGGAGCTTTGGCCAAACTCGCGGCGCAGAAGGCCGGTGACAAGCTGGTCGAGGAGGCTCAGAAGCAGGCCGCCAATCTGGAGGCCGAGGCCGAAAAGCAGATCGAGAAACTGACCGCTCCGAAGGAGTGATTGCGTGCTGACTGTCTTTGCCATCCTCCTTGTGGGAATCGGAACGGGGCGCCTGCTTGTCGGCCGGCGCCTCGCTTTTGTTCGTCCTCTTGTCACGGCGATTATCTGGGCCCTGTTGTTCCTTTTGGGTGTGGAGGTCGGTGCCGATCCCGTCGTCGTGGGAGGTCTGGCCTCCCTGGGGGTGACGGCTTTCGCCATTTTTGCCCTTTCGGTAGCGGGAAGCATCCTTGCCGCCTGGGGATTGTGGCGATGGATTTCCTGCAGACCGGATTCTTCGTCCTCGCGCACGATGCCGGATACCCCCTCAACCGCCGTCGGTGATGTGGGGGGCTCCTTGTGGAATTCGCTGAAAGGCAGCCTCGTTATTGTGGCTTTCTTTGTTGCCGGCTGTGCGGCGGGACTTGTCGCGTCCCCCGATCTGAACGGCTCGCACCTCACCTCAGGGGTCCTCTATGCCTTGATGTTCTGCGTCGGCGTGACATTGGGCAATGACCGTACGCTCGTCGAGCGGATCCGCCAGCTCGACCGGCGTCTCGTGCTTCTACCCGTAGCTACGGTCGTCGGAACGCTGCTTGGTGCGGCGCTTGCCGCGCCGTTACTCCGGAATTGTTCGTTGGACGATGCGCTCGCCGTCGGCGCAGGTTTTGGCTACTATTCGCTTTCGAGCATCTTCATCGCCGACCTGCGGGGTGCGGAGTTGGCTACGGTCGCTTTGCTGTGCAATATCATGCGCGAAATCTTCACCCTGCTTGCGGCACCTCTCGTGGCCCGATGGTTCGGGCCTCTTGCCGCCGTGTCGATCGGCGGGGCTACGAGCTTCGATACGACGCTGCCCGTCATCGCGCAGGCGGCAGGCGGCTCCTACGCCGTGGTATCGATCTTCCACGGCTGCGTGCTCGACTTCAGCGTCCCGTTTCTGGTGACGCTCTTCTGTTCGCTGTGACGCGGATCCCGGCGACTACCGTTTTATGTAACTTTGCAGCGCCTCGACATACTCCTCGAAGGCGTCGCGCCCGGCGTCGGTGATGCGGCAGACGGTGCGGGGCATTTTGCCGCGGAAGCCCTTTTCGATCTCGATGTATCCGGCCTTCGCCAGTTTGTCCAGTTGGACGGAGAGGTTTCCCGCGGTGGCTCCGGTCTCCTGGCGGAGAAAAACGAAGTCGGCATCCTCGACTCCGATGAGGATGGACATCACGGCCAGACGCAGTTCCGAATGCAACAGGGGATTCAGCTCTTTGAACATGGTGCAGTTATTTTCCGTGACGCGTCCGGTAGTTGATGATATGGCCCGGGATGACCATGATGATGACGAAAACCGCTGCGAAGATCAGAATTTCGTTGTTAAACAGCATGGCGTTTCGCGGAGCTCCGTCCGGTTGGTGCCAGTAGATCAGAGCATAATCGTAGAGGGCGAAGAGTACCGAGAGCCCCATGCCGAGGAATCCGGCGACGGTATAAATCTTCGAGCGGACGATCAGTCCCGTCGAGGCGGCGCCGATCGACATCACGAGGGCGATCAGCATGAAGAGACTTGTGCGGTAACTCCATCCGTGGAATATGCAGATGATGAAGATCGGAATCAGCGCCAGCGAGCATACCAGCCACAGCGCATTGACGATCCGGTCGATCTCCGTATGCGGATCGGTGCTCTTCTTTTCCGGAAAAAGCCGCATGAGCAGCATCCCCAGTACGGGGATCAGAAACCATGTGAGGCTCCAGAGCGGGTCGGCGCCCGTGAGGTTCAGCGCGTAATTGAGCAGCGAGATGGCTACGGTGGTGTATCCCCAGATGAGGAACGGACGTCCCGAATGGCGTTCGAGGCGTTGGCGGGTGTTGCGGATCATGCGCGTGATGAGTTCGATGCTCTCCTGCGCGTCGAGTTTTCTCTCTTCCATGGCAATATTCTTATTGTGTTGGTAATTCGGGTTTCGGGGCAGGACGTTCAATCGTGCCGTGAGGTCTCCTCCTCGTCGCAGTCAAAGAGGTAGAAGGCCAGCATGAGGAGCAGTTGCAGCCCCCAGCCGGCGATGACCCACAGCACCCACCAGTAGTGGGGTGAGGTCTGCCAGTTGACGACGGCAAGGAACGAGCAGGTAACGGCCCAGACGATCAGTTGTCGGGCGAATCCGTGTGCGAAGCGGCGCCGTTTGGCGGTTGCTCTGGTGGCGGAGCTCTCTTCTGTGGCGAAGGTCTCCTTCCGGGAGGACTCCGTGCGGTTGATGGCTTCCATTGTTTTGTTGTTTTTGATGGTGTTTGCCGGGTCGGTTCGTTGCTTCCGGATCGGGTTTCTGATGCAAATATAAAGTAGTTTATTTTATAAACCAAATTTTAAGACGAATTTTTCGTATTTTTGTATAAAATAAAAATGCTGTTGAGATGAAACGTCTTCTGTGTGTATTGATGGGCCTGGCTGCGGTCTGGAGTGCTTCGGCAAAGGTCACGCTCCCCGAACAGATCGGGGATAACATGGTGCTGCAACAAAACGCCTCCGTGCGGCTGTGGGGCTGGACCGATCCCCGGACAACGGTGCGCGTTTCGACGTCGTGGGGAGCCCGGGCCAAGGTCGAGAGCAACGCCGAGGGGCGTTGGGAGGTGCGCCTGCAGACACCGGCGGGCGGTTATGCCCCGCAGCGGGTGACGATCTCCGACGGCGACCGTGTCGTGTTGGAGAATGTGCTCATCGGCGAGGTGTGGCTGGCCGGCGGACAGAGCAACATGGAGATGCCTCTCGACGGATATACCAATTGCCCGGTGATCGGGGCCAACGAGGTCATCGCGCGGGCCGATGCTCTCCGGGACCGCATCCGCTATGTGAAGATTCCCCAGACGGCGACCTATACGCCGCAGGATCGCGTGGCCGGACGTTGGGTGTGCCTGACTTCGGAGACGGCTCCGCGTCTGAGCGCCGTGGGGTACTTCTATGCCGAACGGCTCAACGACGTGCTCGATGTTCCGGTGGGCATTATCGACTGCAACTGGGGCGGATCGCGGGTCGAGGCGTGGTGCGACCGTGCGACACTCGAGACCTACCCGGATGTGACGCTGGAGGAGGCGACGCTCGAACGGCAGCATCCTGCCAGCCGGCCTATGGTGATGTACAACGCGATGCTTCTTCCCGTTTCGCCCTACACGGTTCGGGGATTCATCTGGTACCAGGGCGAGTCGAACGTCGGCAGCTATGCGGTTTATGCCGAGCGACTGTCGAAGATGGTTGCGCTGTGGCGCCGGATCTGGGGCGGCGGCGAACTGCCGTTCTATTATGTCGAGATTGCGCCGTTTGCCTATGACGGAAATGCCGGGGCGGATCGTGCGGCCTGCCTGCGCGAACAGCAGTTCCGGGCGCAGGCGATGATTCCTTCGAGCGGAATGATCTCGACCAACGACCTGGTCGCTCCGTACGAAGATGTCAACATCCACCCCTCCAACAAGCGTGATGTCGGATACCGGCTGGCATACATGGCGCTGAACCGCACCTACGGGCGGAAGACGGTGGCGTGTGAAAGCCCGCATTTCGAACGTGCGGAGTTTGCCGATGGCAAGGCCGTGGTGACGATCGCCGGACTCAAGGGGGGCTACAACCGCATGACGGGCATCGAGGGCTTCGAACTTTGCGGAGCCGACGGGGTGTTCTATCCGGCCGAGGTCTCCATCGACGGCAACCTGCACCTGATCGTCACCTCGAAACAGGTTCCCGCACCGACAGCCGTGCGCTATTGCTTCCGCAATTTCCAGATCGGCAATCTGGCCGATTCGCGCGGGCTTCCGCTCATCCCGTTCCGTACGGACGACTATCCCCCGCGGCACTGAGCGGCGTCATGCCGACAGGCCTTCCGGAATACGTCCCGGTCCCGCACGTGCGGGACCGGGACGTTTCGTTATTGACGTTCGGCACCTGCTGCGGCTTCTGCGACGAGCGTCTGCCATTCGGGGTGACGCTCGATGTAGCGCACGATGTAGCTGCACTGCGGAATGATCCGCAGCCCGCGGGCACGGATTGCATCGAGCGTGGCGGCCGTAAGTTCGGCGGCGATTCCCTGCCCCTCGAACTGCGGCGGCACGATGGTGTGTGTCAGGACCAGCCCCTCGGGATGCTCCTCGTATTCGATATAGGCCCGGGCTCCGCCGCCCAGATCGAATTCATAACGCCCTTCCGCGGCGTTGTGGATCAGTGTGTGTGACGTCTTCATGGTATTCGAATTGCGTTATCTGCGTTTTTCCTTTCCGTCTTTCGGCACGATGTCGTACCTTTGCCCCGATGACAAACCGCCTTTCCGATATCCTGCTCGACTGGTACGCCCGCCAGGGACGCGACCTTCCGTGGCGCCGTACGCGCGATCCCTATCGCATCTGGCTCTCGGAGGTGATCCTTCAGCAGACGCGCGTCGCCCAGGGATTGGACTATTACCTCCGCTTCACGGAGCGTTTCCCCGACGTTGCATCGCTGGCCGCCGCTTCGGAGGATGAGGTGCTGAAGCTCTGGCAGGGGCTGGGATACTACAGCCGCGCCCGCAATCTGCATGCCGCAGCGCGTCAGGTTGTCGAGGATTTCGGCGGCGTGTTTCCCGCGACGTTCGACGGTGTGCGTTCGCTGCGCGGCGTGGGCGACTATACGGCGGCGGCCATCTGTTCGGCGGCCTACGACGAACCCTGCGCCGTGGTCGACGGCAACGTCTACCGTGTTTTGTCGCGACTCTTCGATCTCGACCTTGCAATCGACACGTCGGCCGGAAAGCGGGCCTTTGCGGAGCTGGCGCGTGCGGAGCTTGATATCCGGCATCCGGGGCGCTACAATCAGGCGATCATGGATTTCGGGGCCCTGCAATGTACACCAGCGGCTCCTGCCTGCACGACGTGTCCGCTGGCAACGCGCTGCCTGGCGCTGCACTCCGGAACGGTCTCCGCACGTCCGGTCAAACGGGGCAAAACGATTCCCCGCGAGCGGTGGTTCAACTACCTGCACATCACTTCGGGCGATCGGACCGTGTTGTGTCGCCGCGGGGACTCCGACATCTGGCGGGGACTCTACGAATTTCCGCTGCTGGAGACCCCCGAGGCGGTCGATTTCCTTGCGCTGACGCGCGATCCGCGCTTTGCCGCCTGGTTGGGTGACGCTCCGTGGCGGCTGCTCGGCAGCACACCCATGCCGAAGCACCAACTCTCGCACCAGACGCTCCATGCCGTGTTCCACCGCATCGACACGCCGTCGCTCACGCCGGCAGCCGCAGCTTGTGCGGTTCCGACCCGTGCGTTGGACGACTATGCCGTGCCGCGGCTTCTCGAACGTTACCTGATCAAAACCCAGAGATAGGCTGCATAGAGCAGCAGGAACAGCGCCCCCTCCCAACGGTCGACGGCGCGCCGGCGGAAGGTGAATGCCGCCAGAAAGAGCAACACGGAGGTAAGCAGCGTGACGTAGAGGTCGAAATGGGTGATGCCACCCATCGTGAGCGGGTTGATCGTGGCACTCAGTCCGAGAATCAGCAGGATATTGGCGATGTTCGATCCGATGACATTTCCCAGGGCCATGTCCGCCTTTCCCTTAAAGAGCGATACGAGTGACGAGGCCAGTTCGGGCAGCGACGTGCCGCCGGCCACCAGCGTGATGGCAATGACCGATTCGCTGACGCCGAGGCTGCGGGCGATGGCCGTTGCGCCGTTGAGGAACATCTCGCCGCCGAAGACCAGTCCGGCCAGTCCGCCGATGATCATTACGGCCATCAGCCATCCGGCCATGGGTCGGGCCGAAGCCTCTTCGCCGGAAGGGGTTTCCGGCCGGGGCGTGGCGCGGATCGTGTAGCCGATCAGCAGGACATAGAGCAGCAGCATGATGACTCCGTCAATCCGCCCGAGCCGGTTCACGGCTCCTGTGCCGAGGAAGACGTCCGATGCCATGACGATGAGCAGCAGCGAGGTGAGTACGCCGAACGGGATGTCGCGGCGGATGTTTCCGGCCGTGAGGGGCAGCGGACGTATCAGGGCGCAGAGTCCCAGGATGACGAAGACGTTGAAGATGTTCGAGCCCACGACGTTGCCGATCGCCACGTCGCTTTTCCCGGCGATGGCCGACAGCACCGAGACGACCAGTTCGGGCGTCGAGGTGCCGACGGCCACGATGGTCAGTCCGATGATGAATTCCGGAACGCGGAAGCGTTGGGCGAGGGCGGCGCTTCCGTCGGTGAGAAAGTTGGCTCCGGCGAGTATCAGTCCGAGGCCGATGAGGGTCAGTAAGATATCCATGCGTGTGTTGAGATTTGTTTGCGTGAATTTGTGGGGTGGGCGTCAGTCGAGCAGCAGCAGGCTCACGGCCATGAGAAGCATGCCGGCCACCACGCCGTAGATCGACGTATGGGCTTCGCCGTATTCGCGGGCGGCGGGCAGCAGTTCGTCGATCGAGATGAAGACCATGATGCCTGCAACGCCGGCCAGGATGCATCCCATGAGCGTCGGCGACATGAAGGGCATCAGCACGAGGTAGGCCAGGAGGGCTCCGGCAGGTTCGGCCATTCCCGAGAGCAGCGACAGCCTGAAGGCCTTGCCGCGATCGCCTGTGGCGTAGTAGACGGGGATCGAGACGGCGATGCCTTCGGGAATGTTGTGGATGGCGATGGCTACGGCGATGGCTACGCCGAGGGTCGGATTGTCGACTGCCGAGGTGAAGGTGGCGATGCCTTCGGGAAAGTTGTGGATGCCGATGGCCAGGGCGGTGAGCAGTCCCATGCGCATGAGTTTCGTGTTGCGCGGGCGGTGGTCCATCTCCTCGACCATGTGGGCCTCATGCGGGTTCTCGACCGACGGAACCAGCCGGTCGATGATGCCGATCAGCAGGATGCCGGCGAAGAAACTCGCCGTGGTGACGGCGGCTCCGGCGTGTGCGCCCCACGCCTCGGAGAGGGTGATGTTGGCCTGCTGGAAGAGTTCGACGAACGAGACGTAGATCATCACGCCGCCGGAGAGTCCGAGCGAGAATGAGAGCAGGCGCTTGTTGGTGCGTTTGGCAAAGAAGGCGATGGCGCTGCCGATCCCGGTGGCCAACCCCGCACCCAGGGTCAACAGCAGAGGCAGCAGTATGTTCTGTCCCATAAACGTGTCGTGTTAGCGATCGGAACGACGCATTTTGCGTCTCCCGGGGACAAAGATAACACATCTGCGAAAAAACTCAATGATATTGCCGATCCGGCATCGGATGTTTCACGCGCCTCGCTATTCGGCCAGCGACCACTCGATGACTACCGGGAAGTGATCCGAAGGGTATTTCTGTCCGTAGCTGTTGTTGACGATCTTCCACGAGACGACCTTCGTTCTGGCGGGCGTGACGAAGATGTGGTCGATGCGCGTTGCGTTGGCCGGCGGCGTCGCGATGTATCGGTATCCGTTGTAGGTGGGCCAGTCGGCGTTGCTTTTGGCCGGGCAGCGCGTGTAGCTGTCGGCCAGGATGCCCGAGCCGGCAATCACCTTGTAGGCTTCTGTGTTTTGATTCGAGTTGAAGTCCCCCGTGCAGAAGGCCGGCATGTCCCCGGCAATCTCCTTCACCTTGGCCACCAGCAGTTTGGCGCTTTCGACACGGGCCGTGGTCCCGATGTGGTCGAAATGGGAGTTGAAGTGGTAGAACTCCCGGCCGTTGGATTTCATGCGGAAGCGCACCCAGTTGCACATGCGGGGCGAATAGGAGTCCCAGCCCTTCGATCCTTCGGTTTCGGGCGTCTCGGAGTACCAGAACGATCCCCACTCCACGACTTCGAATTTGTCCTTGCGGTAGAAGATGGGGTTGTAGTGGCGCCGGCGGTTCGATTCGTCGCCAATGACATTCTTTCCGACCCAGGCGTATTCGGTCAGAAACGTCTCCATATCCTCGATCTGGGTTCCGAAGGGCTCCTGCGCTCCGAAGATGTCGAACCGCTCGCTCCGGAGCAGTTGGCGGAGCAGCTCCTTGCGGTCTTCCCACTTGTCGTTTACGTCCTTGGCGTTGTCGTACTGGATGTTGTAGGTGGCAACGCGGATCGGTTCGAGCCACTTCGTGTCGGACGAGGGGGCGGGATCGGGAGCCGGGGCATCTTTCTCCGAGCCGCACAGGGAGAAGAGCGGAAGCGCGCACAGACAGAGGTGGAGAAGTGTTTTCTTCATGGATTTCTGAAAAATTACAATTGCGTGAAAGACGCGCTGAGACGTTTTTTTGTCCCCTTTCGGAGTGATAAAATCTTTATTTTTGTTTTTTTATTGCAACAGGGGGACAAAAGATCCCGATTCCCGTTATTATAATAACCAACCTGCAAAAAATGTTTCGGCAAAACAAATGCGACTCCCGATGGATTGACTGGCCGTACGTAAATGAGACCGACATATATGTTATGCTGTATAACAAATATGCGGATTCGCTCTATGCCTACGGCATGGGATTCGGTTTCGACGGCGAGACGGTCAAGGATATCATCCACGATATTTTCCTGGACATCATGAGCCGCGGGAACGATTTGAGCCGCATCGCAAATATCAAGGCCTATCTGTTCCGGATCGTTCACAACCGGATGGTGGACCTGCACCGCTCGCACATCGATACGTGCGATCTTTCGGACCGCGACCCCGACATGCAGATCTCGCTCACCTCGCTCGATGCGATGATTGAATCGGAGCACGTCGTCCGTATCCGCCGCACGATTGAATCGTTGCTCAACCAGCTCTCGCCCAAACAGCGTGAGGCGCTCCTGCTGCGGTTCGTCTACGAGATGGAGTACAACGAGATCGCCCTCATCCTGAATGTCACGCCGCATGCCGCGCGCAAATTCGTGTCGAAGGGATTGAACAAGCTGCGCAAGAGCGATGAACGCGGCAAGATCATGCGGATCGCCACGTGAGGCGGCCATACGACGAACGGGACCGAATGGAAATATGTTAGTTTGTAGAATGAGTTTGTAGAAGATGATAAGACCGGATGACATACGAAAACATACGGCGGAATTCTTTACCTCCGATCCGGACTTCGTGCTGTGGTGTCTCGACCCCGAACGGGCGCAGAACAGTTATTGGAGCGACTATATCCGCCGTTATCCGCAGGATCGGCTCGAATTCGAACGTGCCGTCAATCTGGTGCGCCGTGCGGGGCGGACGCATCCGACGCTTCCTGCCGTGGAGAAGCAGATGCTCCTGGACCGTATTCTGACCGACTATTATGTCCAGCGGCGTTTCACCGCCCGCCGTCCCCGTCGTTCCCGCCGCGCGATTCTGGTTGCGGCTGCGGCGGTTGTGGCAGGCATTGTCTCGGTTCTGCTTTGGAGGATGGATCTTTCGACTGCCGAAGTGCTTCCGACCGATGCGTATGAGAACATCACGCTCGTGACACGCGATGGCAGCCGCGAGGTGCATGACGATATCGCCCGGATCAGCCTTACGCCCAAGGGCGATATCCAGATCGACGGCAAGGTGAACGAGGTGAAGACGCCGGAGCGCGTCCAGAGCCGCCGCGAGAAACGCATGCAGATGAGCGAGCTGGTGGTTCCCAAGGGCAAACGCGCCCACCTGCAGCTCAGTGACGGTACGCGGGTCTGGGTCAATTCGGCTTCGGTTGTTCGCTTCCCGGCCGTTTTCGGCGACACGCGTGACATCTTCGTCGAGGGTGAGGCCTATTTCGAAGTGACGAAGGACTCGCTGCGGCCGTTTGTCGTGCATACCGATGATTTCGCAACCCGCGTGCTGGGCACGTCGTTCGATGTATCGACGACGCTCGGCGGCAACGGCGTTTCGGCCGTGGTGCTGGTCGAGGGCTCCGTGGCGATCGACGTCGCCAACGGCGAATCGGTGACGCTGCGCCCCTGTGAGCGCTTTTCGATGAAGAACGGCAGCTATTCGGTCTATGAGGTCGATCCCTATGCCTATGTCAGCTGGAAGGACGGACTGCTCTTCTTCACATCGAACACGCTGCTCGAGGTGCTGCAGAAAGTCGGGGCATTCTACAAGGTCGACATCTCGTGTACGGGAGACATCGGCGGCCGCCGGTGTACGGGCAAGCTGATTCTGTTCGACGATCTCGACAGCACGCTCGAAGTCTTGTCGGAGATCTTCCGCATATCGTACGTGCGCATGGACGACGGATCGGTGGTGATGCGCCCGGCTCCTCCCCGTTGATGCCGCACACTCTTCTGCTCGGAACCTTCAAACCTTCAATCTTCAATTCATATCAACCTAAACTATTTAACTTTATGCTATGAAGAAATTTTTCTTTATGGGGAGTGGCTCCATGTGCCGTGTGCTTCGCGTAGTTGCAGCGGTGCTGATGTTGCTTCCGATGCATTTCCAGCCGGTGCAGGCCGCCCGGCAAACTCCCGATTCCCAGTCGTTGCTGACTGTGAAAATGAAGGATGCAACCCTGCGGAGCATCCTTGCGGAGGTCGAGCGGACGAGCCGCTACGTGTTTATTTACACCGACGAGGTGCCGCCGCTGCTCGAGCGCAAGGTGACGGTTTCGCTCAAGTCGGTGACGATCGACGATCTTCTGTCGGCCATACTGAAGGATTCGTCTCTCACCGCCCGCGTGCGCGGCAATCAGGTTGTCCTTTCGAAAAAGGCGACGAGCAGCGCGGCTTCCGCCACGCCAGCCCCTTCGTCGAAACCCTCGGACAAGGAGATCGTCCTGCATGGTACGGTGATCTCCTCGACGGACAACAAGCCGATCATCGGCGTTTCGGTCTACGTGGAGGGGACGACCATCGGTGCCACCACCGATGTCAACGGTGACTATACGCTTCGTGTCCCCGCGGGCACCAAGCAGGTGACCTTCGCCTTCCTGGGCTACGATACGCGGAAGATCAACGTCGCCGACATCGAGCTCTTCAAGCTCGTGACGCTGTTCGAGGCCTCGAACGTCATGGACGACGTGGTGGTCGTGGCCTTCGGTACGCAAAAGAAGGAGAGCCTGGTGGGTGCCGTGCAGGTGGTGAAGCCCAGCACGCTCAAGGTGACCTCGAGTAACCTTTCGACGTCGTTTGCGGGTAAGATCGCGGGTGTGATCTCCACCCAGTCGTCGGGAGAGCCGGGTGCCGACGGAGCGAATTTCTGGATCCGCGGTATCTCGACCTTCGGAGCGAACAAGTCGCCGCTGCTGATTCTCGACGGTGTGGAGATCGTTGCGGAGATGCTCAACAACATTCCTCCCGAGTCGATCGAGTCGTTTTCGATCCTGCGCGACGCCACGGCAACGGCGCTGTATGGTTCGCGCGGTGCCAACGGTGTGATGATCATTACGACGAAGAGCGGCCGGCAGTCGGAGAAGATGGCAATCAACGTGCGCCTCGAGTCGGGCATTTCGATGCCGACGCGCGTGCAGGAGATCGCCGACGGCGTGACTTACATGGAGAACTACAACGAGGCGCTGCGCACGCGTACGCCGGCGGGCGAGGTCTACCAGCCCCGCTTCTCCGACGAGAAGATCGAGGGTACGCGCAACCGGCTCAATCCCTACGTCTATCCGAACAACGACTGGTATTCGATGCTCTTCAAGGACTTTACGGTCAATGAGAACATGAACCTCAATGTGCGGGGCGGCGGCAAGGTGGTCGATTACTTCCTCAATGCGTCGATCTACAACGAGAACGGTATTCTGAAGACTCCCGCGGAGTCGAAATTCGATACCAACATCAATTCGCAGAAATACCTTTTCCAGGCCAATGTCGGAGCGCAGCTCACGCGTACGACCCGCGTAAGCCTGAAGATGAACACGCAGCTGCTCTATTGGCATCGTCCGGTAGAGGAGGTTGCCGACCTGTTCTACTACACGATGCGCGCCAATCCGGTAGCCTTCCCGGCCACCTATCCCAAGGGCTCGGTACCCGACATCGACGAGACGATCTACGGAAATGCCGCCTCGTGGGACGGCAGCGCTACGGATATCAACCCCTATGCCCTGTTGAGCCGCGGCTACGGACAGCGCCATACGCAGTATCTCACCACGACCTTTTCGGTGGATCAGGATCTCGACTTCATCACCAAGGGCCTGAAGATCCGCGGTATGGTTTCGTTCTACAACAAGACCTATGCGGCCGTCTACCGGTCGTTCTCGCCCTACTACTACGAGATGACCAGCTACACCGACAACGGCGACGGAACCTTTGATTACGACCTGCAGAATATCGGTACGCCCGGATCGTCGTTCCTGTCGACCTCGACGGGCCGCAACGGTTACCGAGAGGTTTCGCTGCAGGGCCAGATCGAGTATACGCGCCAGTTCGGGAAGCACGATATCAATGCGCTGCTCGTCTACCACCAGAAGGAGAAGGTCAACAACCAGCCTGCCAACGACGAGTACGAGGTGCTGCCCTATCGCGAGCAGGGTCTGGCCGGACGTTTCACCTATGGATTCGACAATCGCTACCTGATGGAGTTCAACTTCGGATACAACGGTTCGGAGAACTTCATCGCCGGCCACCGTTTCGGATTCTTCCCCTCGATTGCCGGAGCCTGGGTCGTTTCGAGCGAGCCGTTCTGGGAGAATCTGCGCGACAAGGTGGATCTGCTCAAGCTGCGGGTCTCCTACGGACTTTCGGGTAACGACTACCTTTCGGCCCGCTTCCCGTACCTTACGACGGTCAACATGAACAAGAGTCTGTACGTATGGTTCTCGCCCAACTTCACCAAGCAGACCGGACACGAAATCCTGACGGTGGGAAATCCCTCGGCGACGTGGGAGGAGAGCACCAAACTCAATATCGGTCTTGAACTGGGACTCTTCAATGCCCTGACGCTGAATGTCGACCTGTACAAGGAGGACCGCACGGGCATCTTCATGCAGCGACGTTCGCTTCCTTCGACGATGGGTCTTTCGGGCGTAACGCCCTACGGCAACCTCGGCGAGGTGGAGAACCGCGGTGTCGACATTTCGCTCGAATACAACAAGGCCTTCAGCGAGGACCTGCTGCTCTCCGTGCGCGGAACGTTCACCTATGCCCACAACGAGGTGATGGCCAAGGATGAGGCGAAGTTCCTTCCCAATGCCTACAACTCGGTTCTGGGCAAGCCCGTCAACTCGGTTTACGGACTGGTTGCCGACGGACTCTTCGCTTCGCAGGAGGAGATCGACAACTCGCCCGTGCAGACCTTCATGCCCGACTACCTGCCGGGTGACATCAAGTACCGCGACCTGAACGGCGACGGCGTGATCGATGCCAACGACCGTACGTCGCTGGGTTATCCCACGGTCCCGGAGGTGATGTACGGCTTCGGTGCCTCGGTCAATTACAAGCGCTGGGATTTCTCGTTCTTCTTCCAGGGCACGGCGCGCGTTTCGCTGTTGATGTCCGACATGCACCCCTTCCGGGACAACGAGCGGTCGGGATTCAACATGACGCAGTATATCGCCGACGATCACTGGTCGGAGGCCAATCCGAATCCCAATGCGGCCTATCCGCGCTTGGACTACCGATACAACGCCAATAACACGCAGACCTCGTCGTTCTGGCTCAAGAACGGCAGTTACCTGCGTCTGAAGAGTGTCGAGTTCGGATATACCTACAAGAGTCTGCGCGTCTATCTGGCGGGGACCAACCTGTTCACCATTTCGCCTTTCAAGTATTGGGATCCCGAGATGGGAAGCGGCAACGGTCTGTGGTATCCGCTGCAGCGCGTGGTGAAACTCGGTGTGCAATACAATTTCTAACATTCCTTCGACGACAATGAAAAAAATCATTTATACGCTGCTGTTTGCATGCGCGGGTCTCTGCTCTTCGTGCGATTTCCTCGACGTGGTTCCCGAGGGGCAGGCCACCCAGGAGGATATTTTCAAGACCTCCCTGGAGGCGCGCAAGTTCCTCAATACGCTCTATACCTATGCGCCGAATATCGCGGCCTACCGCTACATGCCGGACTTCTGTGCCGGAGACGATGTCATTACGGCCACCAACGGCCAGACGCGCTATTTCCCCTACAAGAGCATGCTCTACAACGAGGAGAACGCCAGTCAGACCTATTACGGACTGTGGGACGCCACCAGCACCAAGCCCGACGGACGCACCAACTATGACATGTACAAGGGAATCCGCTACTGCTACATCATGATCGACAACATCGACGCCGTGCCGGGCATTACGGCCGAGACGGCCGCCGAGTTCAAGGGCGAGGCCTATTTCCTGATCGCCTATTACCACTGGGTGCTGTTGACCCACTACGGACCGGTCATTCTGGTGCGCGGTCAGCTGGACATGGGACTTCCCGAGGAGGAGGTCTATGTGCCCCGCGATACGTTCGACGAGTGTGTGACGTTCATCGCCGAGACGTACGACCGTGCGGCCGAGCTGCTGAGCAACGTTCCGACGCGTCCCGATGCGGATCTCGGACGTGCCACCTCGGTGGCCGCCAAGGCGATGAAGGCGCGTCTGATGCTCTACGCCGCCAGTCCGCTCTGCAACGGCAACTCGGAGTTCTACTCCCGGTTCCGCAACAACGACGGCACGCCGCTGATGAATCTGACGTATGATCCCGAGAAGTGGAAACTGGCGCTCGATGCCTGCCGCGAGGCGATCGCGCTGGCCGAGAGCAACGGGCACAAGCTCTACGAAAGTCCCAATGCGGCCTCGGCCACGACGGATGCCGAACGCGGCGAGATCAACTACCACGACTGTTTCGTCGAGCCGCTCTGGAATACGGACGAGTATCTGTGGGCCATGGGCGACCAGACCGGTATCCAGCAGTTCCAGCGTTACGGCGGGGCGCGCCTGAAGCTTCCCTATACCACCGACGGCTTCTGCATCAACATCGTGCCGACGTTCGAATGCGTCGAGATGTATTACACGCGCAACGGCCTGCCGTGGGACAAGGATCCCGAGACCCGCGACATCGATCCCTACGCCTACAATGCCGAGAAGGAGACCGTCAACCTCCACCTGTATAAGGAGCCGCGCTTCTATGCCTCGGTCGGCTACGACCGCGGCGAGTACGCCATCAACGGCGAGGATATCATTCTCAAGTGCCGCGGAGGCGAGATGCAGGGCAGCGTGCTTGATGCCTCCAAGGAGTATCAGAGCTGCACGGGCTACATCCTCAAGAAGTGGATTCACCGGCAGTCGGCCTACAACTACTCGACCAAGACGTGGACCTACCGCAAGTACGCCTATCCCTACATCCGTCTGGCGGAGCTTTATCTGAGCTATGCCGAGGCCGACTTCGAGTATAACGGGTCGTTGAGCGGCGAGAGCCTTCACTATCTGAATCTGGTCCGCCGCCGTTCGGGACTGCCCGATTTCGAAGAGTCGTGGGCTCTGGCCGGGGGAATCCCCTCGGGCGACGAGCTGCGCAAGGTGCTGCACCAGGAGCGTTCCATCGAACTGCTGATGGAGGGCCAGCGCTATCACGACCTGCGCCGCTGGAAGGAGGCGGGTGAGGTGATGTCCAGGCGCCCCAAGGCGTGGACCCTCGACGGCAAGACGGCCGAGGAGTTCTACAAGATCACCACGATGCGGGAGAGCGGCGTGCGGACGTTCGAGACCCCCAAGACCTACTGGATGGCCATTCCTCTGAGCGAAATCAATATCAACTACAACCTGGTGCAGAATCCCGGTTACTAATCTTAACTTCCGATTACGATGAAAAAATTAGGAATCTATATCCTGCTCTTGCTGGGAGCCGTGGGGTGTGGCGACGACTATATTGTCTACGATACGGTAGAGACGATGGTCTGCCTGCCGAAGAATGATTTCCAGACGCTGGAGTACGATGCCGCCTCGTCCGAGGCGTGCGTCTACGACCTCTACCTCTACAAGGGCGGCTATAACGACGATGCGGTTACCGTGCAGCTTGTGGCCGATCCTTCGGTCCTCGATGTTTACAACGTGGAGAACAACCTCGAACTGCAGGTGCTTCCCGAGAAGTATTACGCCTTTGATCCGCAGGTTCATCTGTCGGGCGACAAGATCATGAGCCTGACGGAGATCCGCTTTGACGCTGCGGCGATGATCGCCGACGGCATCGATTCGTCGTACGTGCTTCCGCTGTCGGTCGTTGCCGCCGATCAGGGCATGGTGCGTCCGGAGAAGAACAGCGTCATCATCCAGGTCGTCATGAAATAGTCCCGATACGGGGGAGGTCCGCCTCCTCCGTATCCTTCAATGAATCAAACGATGACAAAATATTACTTGCATGTGCTGCTGGCCGTGCTGCTGGTCTTCGGACTGACGGCCTGCTCATCCTCCGGCGAAAGCGGGGGCAGCGGCGGTGGTGTCTCTTCGGTGGAGATTCCCGACAAGGCCGGAATGACCGTCAAGGGGATCGTCCGGGACGACCAGGGGGCCGGGATTGCCGGGGTTGTCGTCAGTGACGGCCTGAAGGTGACCGTGACGGACGCCGACGGTGTCTATTATCTGCCATCCGATCTGAAACGGCGCCATTTCGTCTTTGTCTCCACACCGTCCGGATACGAAATCTCCGCAACGCAGAGTTGCCCGCGCTTCTACCGTCGGATCGACGCTGACCAGGCCGTCAACCGGGCTGATTTCACCCTGACGCGCCGCGAGGCTCCGGCCGACCGTTACTCGCTGATCGTCATGGCCGACATCCAGCTCTCGACCGGCAACGCGTCGGAGACGTCCTACTTCAATTACGTGGTTCCCGACGTGCTGAAGACCGTGGAGGAGCTTCCGGAGGAAGTCTACGGCATCAGCCTCGGCGATCTGGTGTGGAACGACATGTCGCTGTACCCGAAATACCGCCAGGGGCTCGAAACGATGGGCTTCACCACCTTCAGCCTGCCCGGGAATCATGACCACGATCCGGCGCAGCCGACCGATTCGCTCGCTCTGGAGAATTACGAACGCTATTTCGGCCCTGCCAACTATTCGGTCAATATCGGGAAGATCCATTACGTGTTTCTCGACAACGTCCTGTTCGATTCCCACACGTCCGGTAAGGACAGCGGGTACAGCCGGGGGCTGACGGACGAGATCTGCGAGTGGCTGGAGGCCGATCTGAGCCATGTCCCGGAGGGCAGCACGCTCGTCGTGTCGGCCCATTGCCCGATTCTCTACCTCACGAGGAATACCGAGGCGAAGAACTACCGGAACTACCAGCGCTTCTTCGATGCGATAAGCCCTTACAAGGTGCACGCTTTCGGGGGACACAAGCATTACCACGACACCTATCGCTACGACGACGGTCAAAAGGTCATGCACTGCATCGCCCGCACGCCGGGGGATCTGTATATCAACGGGGATGTCAACTGCGACGGTACGCCCCGGGGCTATCTGGTGGTCGATGTCGACGGCGAGCAGCTCTCGTGGTATTACAAGTCTGTCGGAGAGCCCGAGGAGATGCAGATGCGTCTGTATGCTCCCGCACGCACGGAATCGGACTACGTCTACGCCAATGTCTGGGGATACGATACCCAGTGGAGCGACGTGGAGTGGATTCCCGATACGGATGGCCAGGGCGTTGCGATGGAGCGCGTGCAGCATACCGATCCCTACTACGAAGAGGTGCTGGCAATGGGCCAGCGGGGCGCTACGCCGACCAACACGTGGCACATGTTCCGCGTGCGTGCGGAGGGCGAGCGGGGCGGAACGGTGCGTGTTACCGACTGTTTCGGACGCACCTGGGAGTCATCCGTGGCCTGGTAGCGGGGAGCCATACATGAAATTTAAAACAACCTGAACTATTATTATGAAAAGATTATTCATTTTTCTGACCGTTGCGGCCGTTGCCTGTTGTGCGGCGTGCAGCGACGATCCCGAAGTTGCAGAACCGGAGCTCTCCCTGCTCGAAGACCAGGTGTCGTTCGACATGTTCGGAGGCCGGAGTGTTCTCGAAATAACCGCCGATGCGCCGTGGACGATCACCTGCGACGATACGTGGTGCCACACCAATGTCACCGAAGGGTCTCATACGAAGAAGATCGTGCTGACGGTCGATCAGAGTTTCCAGCCCGAGGAGCGTACGACGAAGGTGCATTTCTTTGCCGGCGGCGAGGAGAAACACACCCTCACCGTGACGCAGGAGAAGTTCGAACCGATCCTCGTGCTGGACAAGAACGGCAACAGCCTTGTTGCCTATGGTACGGAGGGTGACCTGACCGTGAATCTGCAGGCCTCCGTGGCGTGGAAGGTCGAAGGCACGACCGACTGGTGCAGCGTCTCGCAGACCGAAGGGACGAAGAGCACGGCCGTCGATATCATGCTGACCGACGGTGACGACGGCGTGCGCCCGCGCAGTGCGGTGCTGACCTTTGTCTCCGAAATGGAGGGTGTCGAGCCCCAGCAGGTGACCGTCGTGCAGCGTTCGACGGGCGCGAATACGGTTGTTGTCCAGGCGGGCGGGAGCCTCTCGTTCCCGGCACGGCTTGCGGACGGATCGTATGTCAAGGGTTCGTCCGTCGACTGGCTGTGGCTTACGGAGTCGGGGCTCGTGTCGAATCTGTCGTACGATGCCTCGAGCAATGAGATTACCTGCTCGGCCGCTGCCGGCAAGCAGGGCAGTGGCGTGGTGGCCCTGTTCGATGCGGGCGGTGAGATTCTCTGGTCGTGGCTGGTCTGGGTGGTCGACAAGACGCCCGCCGACATGGCCATCAACGGAGTGGTATGGCAGGACCGCAACGTCGGAGCCGAGTATTATACGACCGACCCGAAGGCCTGCGTGCAGGACTACCGTTCGTACGGACTCTTCTACCAGTGGGGCCGCAAGGAACCCTTTGTGGGGGCGAAGATCCTTTCGAAGAACAAGTATTACGAGGGACATGCGACCTATCCCAAGGCTTTCGGTACCATGACGCGAGACGTGGTTTTCAATACGGCCCACATTACTGGCTGGATTGTCAGCGACGAGGAGATGACCGCCGCGGGAGCCAACACCCACCCGACGACCTTCTATACCCAATCCTCCGAAGCGATGACGGCCGGCTGGATCGAGGGCGGCAAGGGCGTGAACGACCCCTGTCCGGTTGGATATCGTATCCCGACGGCGGACGAATGGCAGACGCTGCTTTCCTATCTGGAGGGCAATGCCACCAAGAATCAGGATTCGGGCGACACCTACAGCCGCTGGTACGTGCTTAAATCCGGAGGAACGCTCATCGGTCCGTCGACCATGTTCCGCAAGGGGGACAGCGGATGTATCCTCTATCCGGGACGAGCGGCGGCCTATTGCTCGACAACGCTCATAGGGGGCAAGCCGTGCCCCATGTATGACTGGAAGCCGGGCACCGATACGGCCGAAGGCTCCCAGTATGAACGGAAACTGACTACGGCCTATGGATTGCGCTGTGTGAAGGAGTGATTGGCCGCATAGGCCTGAAACGGCATGTCCGGGACCCGAAAGGTCCCGGACATGTTGTTTTTTGATGCCGGTGGATGGGCCGTACGGCCTCCGGCAATCCCTCCCGTACGTTTACCGGTGTGCCTCGCGGATCAGCTCCCCGAGCACCTCGATGCTCTCGGCCGTGATGTGCGGCTGAGGGTCGGCCTGCTCGGCCACCTCGAGCGTCGTTTCGCCCGAAAGCACCAGAACGCCCATCGCTCCGGCGTTGTGGGCCATCTGTACGTCGGTGTAGAGCCGGTCGCCGACCATGGCGATCTCGTCGGGACGCAGACCGTGGCGGGCGAGGATGCCCGAGAGCATGTTGGGATCGGGCTTCCCGAGCGTGATGTCGGGCTTGCGCCCCGTGGCGTGTTCGATGCAGGCGCAGATCGATCCGCAGTCGACCAGCACGGTGGGCTGATCGGTCGGGCAGATCCGGTCGGGATTGGTGGCGATGTAGGGAAGCCCCTGCTTTATCCACCAGGCCGCGCGGCAGAGCCGTTCGTATTGGAGCGTCATGTCGAAAGCCACGATGACGGCGTCCGGCCGGTCGTCGGCCGAGGCGGCGCAGGAGACGTATCCCGCGGCCTCGAACTCCGAGATCATCGAAGGGGTTCCGAGCAGGAAGAGGCGTCGGGCCGTGGGGTAGTGGGCCCGGAGATAGTCGATCGTGGCCAGCGTGGTGGTGTACATCTCCTCGCGCGTGGCTTCGATTCCCAGCGTTCGGAGCTTGTGCAGATAGTCGTCGATGCACTTCGAGGGGTTGTTCGTCAGGAACGAGTAGCCGACGCCCAGCCCGTGGAGGCTCTTCAGAAAGGGCTGCGTGTAGGGAAAGAGCGACATGCCCATGTAGATCGTGCCGTCCATGTCGAGAGCCACGTGGCGGATGCGGCGCAGGCGTGCCATCAGTTCGTCATGCTCCCAGACGGAGCGGTAGCGGTGGAATGGTGTCGTATTCATGCGAATGAAAGGTTGATTGCGTTTGGGTGTGGGGCAGCGGTGTTTTGGAACGAAATGGTTGCGTCCCGGCTCTTTTTCGATCCAAAGATATGCTTTTTTTTCGTTCATTCGGCCTGCGGAGGTGAAAAACTTTCCCCGGAGGCGGGGCGTCGTATCGACGCGAAGAGCTGTTTTGCCGCCTTTTGCATGGTTCGAGAACCTCTGAGGGGAGGTCGGCGTGGGGAATTTTCGTTCCTGGGGCGAAAAAAATAGGCTCAGGATTTAGAGAATCAATCCGAAAGTTGTATCTTTGAGTCTTGAAACCTAACTCTTTCATTCCGAAATGACACCTGAACAAAGCAAGCGTTTCAAGTATTGGCAGACGCGGACGATCCTCGCTACGATGATCGGCTATGCGCTGTTCTACTTCGTGCGCAAAAACTTCTCGCTGGCCATGCCCGGCCTGGAGGCCGACCTCGGCATCTCGAAGACGAGCCTCGGTATCTTCCTGACGCTCAATGGCCTCATCTACGGATTCTCGCGCTTCATCAACGGCATCTTCGCCGACCGGATGAACGCCCGCTGGTACATGGCCATCGGCCTGGCCCTCTGCGCCCTGGCCAACTTTGCCTTCGGCTTCGGTGAGGATGTCTCCTACTGGATCACGGGCGAACACATGGGCACGCAGTTCACCAACACGATGATCCTCTTCATGGGGGTGATGTGGGTGGTCAACGGCCTGCTGCAGGGCAGCGGCTTTCCTCCGTGCGCACGCCTGCTGACGCACTGGGTACCTCCCAAGCAGCTGGCCACGAAGATGTCGGTGTGGAATACTTCGCACTCGATCGGAGCCGGTCTGGTGGTGATTCTCTGCGGCTATCTGATGGGGCACATGGGCCAGAACGTCAGTGACGATCCTGCGGCCGTATCGCAGATCGCCGCCAACCTGGGCATCGATCCCTCCGATCCGGAGGGCATGGCCACGGTGATGACCTTCGCGGCGCATTACGGCGCCTGGAGGTGGTGCTTCTGGATCCCCTCGGGCATAGCATTGGCGGGTGCTCTGGGTCTGGTGCTCTTCCTGCGGGACACGCCGACATCCGTCGGACTTCCCGAACTGGAGGGTACCCGTACGCAGGAGGTCAAGAGCAAGAAGCAGGGTGACGAACATCGGGCCTTCCTGATGAAATACGTCTTCAAGAATCCGCTGATCTGGATCCTCGGCGTTGCCAACTTCTTCGTCTATGTCGTACGCTTCTCGGTGCTCGACTGGGGCCCGTCGCTGCTGAGTCAGTCGAAGGGCGTGAGCATGGAGCATGCCGGATGGCTCGTGGCGATGTTCGAGATCGCCGGTATTCTCGGTATGCTCTTCTCGGGTTGGGCGACCGACAAGTGGCTCAAGGGGCGCGCACACCGTACGTGTGTCTTCTGCATGGCCGGCGCCGCGCTGTTTGTCTTCATCTTCTGGCAGCTGCCCTCGGATGCCCCGATCTGGCTGCTCTTCGCTTCGCTGTGCGCCGCGGGATTCTGTATCTACGGTCCGCAGGCGCTGATCGGCATCGCTGCGGCGAACCAGGCGACGAAACGTGCAGCGGCAACGGCCAACGGCCTCACGGGACTCTTCGGTTACGCTTCGACGCTCGTTTCGGGCGTGGGTCTCGGCTACGTTGCCCAGCATTATGGATGGAGCTGGGCCTATGTCGGCATTATCGGCGTTGCCGTCGTGGGCATGCTGGTCTTCCTGCTGATGTGGGGAGCCAAGGCTGATGGCTACGAGGACGACGCTGAGGCCGCCTCCGCAAACAAGGCATAAACTGCCGGGGCCGTACGGCAACTCTGCGTCGGCTCCTCCCGAACGGACTCAGACGTCCGGGGAACAGAACGAGGCAAAACAGAGTAAGATAGGGATGTGTGGGAGCCCGGGGATCGAAAGGCCCCGGGCTCTGATTTTATCCGGCGGATACCGGTTGTGTCGGGATCCAGCTGTCTGTCATCTTCGGCTGCTTTAAATAATAGGTGCAAGGACCCGGTTCCCGAGGCCGGTTGGCGTGGGGTGTTGAAAAAAATCCCGCAAAAATTTTGCGCACCCGATGAAAAACCGCTATCTTTGTAACCAATTACGGCGACACCTGAGTCCAAACCTATGAAGCGTAACCCCAACATACCATTAGCGCAATCATTTCGGTTGCGGGATTATTGGTCGGGGTTCCAATTTCCGGCGGATTCGGGTATTTTGTTTCTTTAGGGTAACTGTTTAGGTTGCCCTATTTTTTTATGCGACAGCAAACGATGAAGAGTTTCTACACCCATGCGCGGATCTTTCGCAACGGTCGGTTCGAGGAGGGGCGCCTCGTGGTCGACGGCGACCGGGTGGTTGCGGATTGTGAGCCGCAGCCCGGTGACCGGATTGTCGATCTCGGGGGACTGAGCCTCGTGCCGGGACTGGTCGATGTACACGTCCACCTGCGCGAGCCGGGATTTCCGCAGAAGGAGACCATTGCCAGCGGAACGGCCGCCGCGGCCGCAGGCGGTTATACCACCGTCTGCTCGATGCCCAACCTGAATCCGGCTCCCGATACGCCGGAGCATCTTGAGGAGCAGTTGGCGATCATCCGCCGCGATGCGGCGGTGCATGTCCTTCCCTACGGCTCGATCACCCTGGGGCAGCGCGGGTGCGGCGAACTGGTCGACTTTGCGGCCCTGGCCCCTCAAGTCGTGGGATTTTCCGATGATGGTCGCGGCGTGCAGTCGGCCGACCTGATGGAGGAGGCGATGTGTCGGGCCGCGGCGGTCCACAAACCGATCGTCGCGCACTGCGAGGTCGACGACCTGCTTCACGGCGGCTACATTCACGACGGCGTCTACTGCCGCGAACATGGTCATCGGGGCATCTCATCCGAAAGCGAATGGCGTCAGGTCGAGCGCGATATTGCACTCTCCGAGAAAACGGGGTGCCAGTACCACGTCTGCCACATCTCGACGAAGGAGAGCGTGGCGCTGGTCCGTGAGGCCCGGGCCCGGGGACTTCGCGTAAGTTGCGAGACGGGTCCGCACTACCTGCTGCTCTGCGACGAGGATCTGCAGGAGGAGGGACGCTTCAAGATGAATCCGCCGCTGCGCAGCCGCGCCGATCGCGAGGCGCTGCTGGAGGGTATTGCCGACGGTACGATCGAGGTCGTGGCCACGGATCATGCCCCGCACACGGCTGCCGAGAAGTCGCGCGGACTGGAGGGCAGCGCCATGGGAATCGTGGGCCTCGAAACGGCCTTCCCGCTGCTCTACACGCATCTGGTGCTGAAGGGTGTGATCGGCTTCGACCGCCTGATGACGCTCATGTCGGCCAATCCGCGGCGGATCTTCGGCCTCGAAGGGGGCATTGAGCCGGGTCAAAGGGCCGACTTTACGGTGCTGGACCTCGACACCCGTTATGTGATCGATCCCGCGACGTTCCGCTCGAAGGGGCATGCCACTCCCTTTGCCGACTGGGAGGTGCAGGGGCGTGCGGTGCTGACGGTCGTCGGAGGCCGCGAGGCGTACGTATACGATGCCAAGACAACGAAAACAATCAGATAAGGACAGACAAGGATGAAAGCATTTACGAAAAAGATCGTCCTGGAGGACGGCCGCGAATTCTACGGCTACGGTTTCGGAGCCGACCGTGAGGCCATCAACGAGATCGTCTTCAATACCTCGATGGTGGGGTATCAGGAGATCATGTCCGATCCGTCGTACACGGATCAGATGGTCGTGATGACCTATCCGCTGATCGGCAACTACGGAATGGCCGACGAGGATTACGAGACCAAGACGCCGACCATCGGCGGAATGATCGTGCGGGAGTACAACGATCTGCCTTCGAATTTCCGCTCCACGAAGACGCTCGACGAGGTATTCGAGGAGTACGGTATTCCGGCCATCTCGGGGGTGGATACCCGGGCCCTGACGCGCATCATTCGTGACGAGGGAAGCCAGAAGGTGATTGTCACCGCGGCCTCGACGCCCCGCGAGGAGGCTCTTGCGCGGCTGCGGGCCTATGAGATGCCCCACGACATGGTTTCGCGCGTGAGCTGCAGGAAGCGGTGGCAGTCGCGCGTTCCGAACCACAAGTTCGATGTGGTGGCCATCGACTGCGGCATCAAATACAACATCGTGCGGCAGCTCAACCACGTGGGCTGCAACGTCACGGTGATGCCCTACAATTCGACCCTGGAGGAGATCCTTGCCTTCCATCCCGACGGCATTCTGTTCTCGAACGGCCCGGGCAATCCGGAGGATGTGCAGCCGGTCATCGAGCTGATCCGCAAGCTGCGGGGGCGTCTGCCGCTCTTCGGCATCTGCATGGGTCACCAGTTGATCTCGCTGGCCTACGGAGCCCGGACATTCAAGATGAAGTTCGGACACCGCGGGGCGAACCACCCGGTGAAGAATCTTCAGACGGGCAAGCTCGAGATCACGAGCCAGAACCACAGCTACGCCGTGGATCTCGATTCGCTGAAGGGTACGGGGCTGACGCTGACGCACGTCAATCTGCTCGACGGCACGGCCGAAGGCGTGGAGTGCGCCGAGGATCGGGTCTTCTCGACGCAGTACCATCCGGAGAGCGCTCCGGGACCGCAGGACAGCGCCTATTTGTTCGAAAAGTTCACTAAAAACATGGAGGAGTTCAGACATGCCTAAGAGAAAAGATATCAAGAAGGTGATGGTCATCGGGTCGGGCCCGATCGTAATCGGTCAGGCTGCCGAGTTCGACTATGCGGGTACGCAGGCGTGCCTTGCACTCAAGGAGGAGGGATACGAGGTCATCCTTGCCAATTCGAATCCCGCCACCATCATGACCGATACGCACATTGCCGACAAGGTCTACATGGAGCCGCTGACGCTGGAGTACGTGGCGAAGATCATCCGCTACGAGCGTCCCGATGCGATCGTTCCGGGACTGGGAGGGCAGACGGGTCTGAACCTCGCCGTGCAGCTTGCCAAGAAGGGCATTCTGAAGGAGTGCCAGGTGGAGATCCTGGGCACGTCGTTCGAGTCGATCGAGCGCGCCGAGGACCGCGAGCTGTTCAAGGAGCTCTGCGAGTCGCTGGGCGAGCCGGTATTGCCTTCGGAGGTGGCCAACTCGGTCGAGGAGGCCGTGGAGATCGCCGCGAAGATCGGGTATCCTGTGGTGCTTCGTCCGGCCTTTACGCTGGGCGGCACGGGCGGCGGCTTCGCCGACAACGAAGAGGAGTTGTGCGAAATGATGCGTCACGCCCTGGCGCTGTCGCCGGTTCACCAGGTGCTCGTCGAGAAGAGCATCAAGGGCTACAAGGAGATCGAGTACGAGGTAATGCGCGACCATAACGATACGGCCATCAGCATCTGCTGCATGGAGAATATCGACCCGGTGGGTATCCACACGGGCGACTCGATCGTCGTGGCCCCGAGCCAGACGCTTACGAACAAGGAGTTCCAGATGCTGCGCGACTCTGCGCTGAAGATCATCCGTGCGCTGAAGATCGAGGGAGGCTGCAACGTGCAGTTCGCGCTCGATCCTCTGTCGTTCAAATACTACCTGATCGAGGTCAATCCGCGTGTGTCGCGTTCGTCGGCTCTGGCGTCGAAGGCCTCGGGCTATCCGATCGCCCGCGTGAGCGCGAAGATCGCCGTGGGACTTACGCTCGACGAGATCCGCATTGCCAACACGCCGGCCTCGTTCGAGCCGACGCTGGACTACGTCGTCACGAAGATCGCCCGCTTCCCGTTCGACAAGTTCTCCGATGCGTCGAACAAGCTGGGCACGCAGATGAAGGCCACGGGCGAGGTGATGTCGATCGGCCGCACGATGGAGGAGTCGCTGCTGAAGGCGGTCCGCTCGCTCGAGACGGGTGTCTGCCATATCTACAACAAGAAGTTCGACACGTGGACGAACGACGACCTGCTGGAGTACATCAAGGAGGGAACCGACGACCGCCTCTATGCCATTGCGCAGCTGATCCGCGGAGGCGTGGATCTGGCGCTGATCTACAACAATACGAAGATCGACATGTTCTTCCTCGAGAAGTTCAAGAACATCGTGGAGTTCGAGAAGGTCGTGCGCGCCCATCCGGGCGACGTGACGACGCTGCGCGACGCCAAGCGCATGGGCTTCAGCGACAAGTTCATCGGACAGTTGTGGGGACTCTCGCAGCATGACGTCTACCGGCTGCGCGAGCAGAACGACATCTTCCCGGTCTACAAGATGATCGATACGTGCGCCAGCGAGTTCGCCTCCTACGTGCCGTACTTCTATTCGACCTACGAGTTGGAGAACGAATCGATGGTCAGCCCCAAGGAGAAGATCATCGTGCTGGGTTCGGGCCCGATCCGTATCGGCCAGGGTGTGGAGTTCGACTATTCGACGGTGCACGCCATCTGGTCGATCCGCGAGGCCGGTTACGAGGCGATCATCATCAACAACAACCCCGAGACCGTGTCGACCGACTATACGACCAGCGACAAACTCTACTTCGAGCCGCTGACGGTCGAGGATGTGATGAACGTCATCCATCTGGAGAAGCCCAAGGGCATCGTGGTGTCGCTGGGCGGACAGACGGCCATCAACCTGGCCGAACCGCTGGCCGAACTGGGTGTGCCCATTATCGGCACCGACACGCAGGCGATCCGCAACGCCGAGGACCGCGGCTGCTTCGAGCGGATCATGGAGGAGCTGGGCATTCCGCAGCCGGAGGCCGAGGCCGTGACGGATATCGAGTCCGGTGTGCGTGCCGCGGCGCGCATCGGGTATCCGGTGCTGGTTCGTCCGAGCTATGTGCTGGGCGGCCGCGCGATGCAGATCGTCTCGAACGAGGAGCGCCTGCGCCACTACCTGCAGACGGCCGTTGAGGTGAACGAGGATTCGCCGGTGCTCGTCGACCGCTATATCATGGGCAAGGAGCTGGAGGTCGACGCCATCTGCGATGGCAAGGATGTCTTCATTCCGGGCATCATGGAGCATGTCGAGCACACGGGTATCCATTCGGGCGACTCGATCAGCGTCTACCCGACCTTCAGCGTGAGCCGGAAGGCCAAAGAGAAGATCATCGACTACACGGTGCGGCTGGGTCTGCGGATCGGCATCGTGGGACTCTATAACATTCAGTTTATCGTGGCGGGCGACGACGACGTCTACGTCATCGAGGTCAACCCGCGTTCGTCGCGCACGGTGCCGTTCCTGTCGAAGTCGACGGGCGTGCAGATGGCCCATATCGCCACGCAGGTGATCCTGGGCAAGACGCTGCGCGAGCTGGGCATCACGGAGGTCTACGGCAAGGAGAAGACGCGCTGGTACGTCAAGGCCCCGGCCTTCTCGTTTGCGAAGATCCGCGGCATGGATTCGTACCTCTCTCCGGAGATGAAGTCGACGGGCGAGGCGATCGGTTACGATGACAAACTGACGCGGGCCCTCTACAAGGCGCTGCAGGCCACGGGCATGCACGTCTCGAACTACGGAACGATCGTCGTGACGATCGCCGATCAGGACAAGGAGCAGGCACTGCCTCTGGTAAAACGTTTCTACGATCTGGGCTTCAACATCGAGGCGACGACCGGCACGGCGGAGTTCCTTCGCGAGCACGGCATCCGCACGCGTACACGGCGGAAGTTGAGCGAGGGAAGCACGGAGATCATCGACGCACTGCGTCAGGGACACATCAGCTACGTGATCAACACGATCGACATCAACCAGCACAATACGCGCCTCGACGGCTATGAGATCCGCCGCACGGCCGTCGAGAACAACGTGACGGTCTTCACGGCGCTCGAGACGGTGAAGGTGCTGCTCGACGTGCTGGAGGAGATCACGCTGCGGGTGTCGACCATCGACGCGAAATAACCGAACGAAGGATTGCGGCCGGGGACGGACAGACTCCCTCTCCCCGGCAGCCAACGGATAACCATGTACAAGAGAGACATCTATCGGATTCTGACGAACGAGCCGCTGACCGATGCGGTATGGCGCATGACGCTCGAGGGCGACACGCAGTGGATCACCGCTCCGGGGCAGTTCGTGAACATCGCCCTGGAAGGCAAATACCTGCGGCGGCCGATCTCGGTCTGCGACTACGACGCCCGCACGCTCACGCTGATCTACAAGGTCGTGGGCGACGGCACGGCGCAGATGAGCCGCATGACTCCCGGAGAGGAGCTGGACCTGCTGACGGGCCTCGGCAACGGTTTCACGCCGAAGGAGTCGTCGCAGCGGCCCCTGCTTGTCGGGGGCGGCGTGGGCGTTCCTCCGCTCTACAACCTGGCGCGGCGGCTGCTGGCCTCCGGACGACATGTCGAGGTGGTGCTGGGCTTCAACACCGCCTCGGAGATCTTCTACGAGGAGGAGTTCCGCGCACTGGGTTGCTCGGTCACGGTAGCCACGGCCGACGGATCGCGCGGCGTGAAGGGCTTCGTGACCACGGCCATCGCCGAGCGGGGTCTTGACTTCGACTACTTCTACGCCTGCGGACCGCTGCCGATGCTGCGGGCCCTGTGCGACGGAGTGCCGCAGGACGGGCAGCTGTCATTCGAGGAGCGCATGGGCTGCGGCTTCGGCGCCTGCATGGGGTGTTCGTGCAAGACGAAATACGGAAACAAACGCATCTGCAAGGAGGGACCCGTCCTGGAGAAAGGAGAGATCATATGGTAGAGGAACAGCACAATACGACAAGCGGGGCTGCTCCGGCATCCCGCGAGGCCTCCGCACCGGACCTTTCGGTCACGCTGTGCGGCGTGCGGCTGGACAATCCGGTCATCCCGGCCAGCGGTACGTTCGGCTACGGCAACGAGTTCAAGGATTTCTACGACATCAATATCCTGGGCACGTTCTCCTTCAAGGGAACGACGCGCGAGGCGCGCTTCGGCAACCCCACGCCGCGCATCGCCGAATGCACGGCGGGGATGATCAATGCCGTGGGGCTTCAGAACCCCGGTATCGACGCAGTGATCGAACGGGAGCTCCCGCGCCTGCGGACCTTCTTCCACAAACCGGTGATCGCCAACATCTCGGGCTTCTCGGTCGAGGAGTATGCCTACTGTTGCCAGCGGATCGACCGCGAGGAGCAGGTGGGGTGGATCGAGGTCAATGTCTCGTGCCCGAATGTGCGGCACGGAGGCATGTCGTTCGGTACGTCGCCCGAGGCGGCCGCCGAGGTGACGCGTGCGGTGAAGGCCGTGACGACCAAGCCGGTTTTCATCAAGCTCTCGCCCAACGTGACGGATATCGTCTCGATCGCCCGGGCATGCGAGGAGGCCGGGGCCGACGGCATCTGCCTGATCAACACGCTGTTGGGCATGCGTGTCGACGTACGGCGCCGGCGTGCGGTGATTGCCAATACGATGGGCGGATTTTCGGGCCCGGCCGTCTTCCCGGTGGCCGTGCGCATGGTCTACCAGGTGGCCAGGGCGTGCCGGATCCCCGTGATGGGGTGTGGCGGCGTGCAGACGGCCCGCGACGTCATCGAGATGATGATGGCCGGCGCCACGGCCGTGCAGGTCGGTGCCGCCAACCTGGTGAATCCCTACGCTTGCCGCGACATCATCGAGGCACTACCCGACGAGATGCGGCGCCTGGGAATCTCGCGCCTGTCGGAGATTATCGGGATCGTCGAGTAAATAGAGTAGCAACAAGAATAAACGAAATAAAGTAGCCATGGAACGAGACGTAATCATCGCCTGCGATTTCAAATCCGCAGAGGACACCTTCCGCTTCCTCGACCTGTTCAAGGATGAGGTGCGCAAACCCTTTCTGAAGATCGGCATGGAGCTCTACTATGCCGAGGGCCCGTCGATCGTGCGGGAGATCAAACGCCGCGGACACCGGATCTTCCTCGATCTGAAGCTTCACGACATTCCCAATACGGTGAAGAAGGCGATGGCCGTGCTGTCGCGCCTGGACGTGGACATGTGCAACGTCCACGCTGCCGGAACCATCGAGATGATGAAGGCGGCGCTGGAGGGGCTGACGCGCGAAGACGGTACGCGTCCGCTGCTGATCGCCGTGACGCAGCTCACCTCGACGAGCGAGGAGCGCATGCGTCGGGAGCTGCTCATCGACGCGTCGATCAACGACACGATCGTCCACTACGCCCGCAATGCCAAGGCTGCGGGGTTGGACGGCGTGGTCTGCTCGCCGCTGGAGGCCGGTATGGTCCATGAGGCGTGCGGCAAGGGGTTCCTCACGGTGACGCCCGGCGTACGCTTTGCCGACGGCGACGTGGCCGACCAGGTGCGCGTGACGACTCCGGCGCGTGCGCGTGAGATCGGTTCGGACTTCATTGTCGTGGGACGCCCGATCACCGCTGCGGCCGATCCCGTGGCGGCCTATCACCGCTGCCTGGCCGAGTTCGTCGGGTAGATTCCGGCGGGCTTTTTGCGGATGCTGCAGCGAAACCAAAATATATTAGCGTCATGAAACCCGTAAAACTCTTTTACCTGAAGACGTGCCCCTTCTGCAAGAAGGCGCTGCGCTACATCGACGAGGCGAAGGCCGCCCATCCGGAGCTTGCCCCGATCGAGATCGAGATGATCGAGGAGTCGGAGCAGCCCGAAGTGGCCGATCAGTACGACTATTACTACGTTCCGACGTTTTACGTCGGCGGTGAGAAGGTGCACGAGGGCGGCATCTATCCCGAAGAGGTGGAGCAGGTGTTGCGTCGGGCCCTCGAATGAATCGAAAAACGTCAATTTACGAAAGATATGGAGAAATCTATTGCAAAAGATCTGCTGTCGATCGGCGCGGTTTTCCTGCGTCCCGAACAGCCGTTTACCTGGGCCAGCGGCATCAAGAGCCCGATCTACTGTGACAACCGTCTGACGCTGACGGCTCCCGAGGTGCGGGGGCATGTCGAGGCGGGTCTGGCGGAGATCGTGCGCACGAAGTACCCCGAGGCTGAGGTGCTGATGGGTACCTCGACGGCCGGCATTGCCCATGCCGCCATTACCGCCACGATTCTCAACCTCCCGATGGGCTACGTCCGCTCGGGATCGAAGGACCACGGCCGCGGCAACCAGATCGAGGGCAAGCTGGAGAAGGGTCAGAAGGTCGTGGTGATCGAGGATCTGATCTCGACGGCCGGATCGTGCATTGAGGTGGTCAACGCCCTGCGCGAAGCGGGAGCCGAGGTGCTGGGTGTTGCGTCGATCTTCACCTACGGAATGAAGAAGGGCCTCGACCGGCTGCGTGAGGCCGGAGTGACGAACTACAGCCTCTCGAATCTCGACGCACTGGTCGAGGTGGCTGCCGAAGAGGGTTATATCAAGCCCGAGGACAAGGCGCGGCTGCTGAAGTTCCGCGACAATCCGTCGGACGAATCGTGGATGAAACACTAAATCCCGGAGAACGATGCGACATCTGATAGACCCTACGGATCTGACGGTCCGGGAGACCGAGCAGATCGTGGCCCTGGCGGAGGATATTATCGCCAACCGCGCCAAATACAGCGAAGTGTGCAAGGGCAAGAAGCTGGCAACGCTCTTCTACGAGCCCTCGACGCGTACGCGCCTGAGCTTTACGTCGGCCATGCTCGAACTGGGCGGCCAGGTAATCGGCTTCTCGGACGCCAACTCCTCGTCGGTCTCGAAGGGTGAGACGGTAGCCGATACGGTGCGTGTGATCCGCTGCTTTGCGGACATCATCGCCATGCGCCACTTCAAGGAGGGCGCGCCGCTCGTGGCGTCGCAGTACGCCGGGGTTCCGGTGATCAACGCCGGGGACGGCAGCCACTCGCACCCGACGCAGACGCTCACGGACCTCTTGACGATCAAGCGCGAGAAGGGACGCTTCGACCACATGACGATCGGCTTCTGCGGCGATCTGAAGTTCGGCCGGACGGTTCACTCGCTCATCAAGGCGCTGTCGCGCTATGAGGGGATCAAGGTCTTCCTCATCTCTCCGGAGGAGCTGCGCCTGCCGGACTACATGCTGGCCGAGATGTCTGAGAACTCGAAACTGGAGTTCCGCGAGGTGCGCACGATGGAGGAGGTGATGCCGGAACTGGACGTGCTCTACATGACGCGCGTGCAGAAGGAGCGCTTCCTCGACGAGGAGGAGTTCGACCGCGTGAAGAACAGTTTTGTGCTTAATCCGGAGAAACTGCTCACAGCCAAGAAGGACATGATCATCCTGCACCCGCTGCCGCGCGTGAACGAGATCACGCGTGCGGTGGACAACGATCCGCGTGCGGCCTACTTCCGCCAGGTGGAGAACGGTAAGTTCGTGCGTATGGCCCTGATCCTTACGCTGCTGCGCTGGGCCGACGAGAATCGTCCCTTCCCGCACACGCCGGTCTTCAACGAGGAGTATGTGGTCAACGAACTGGTATGCCCGAACCGCCGCTGCATCTCGGCGACGGAGGATGTGGACCAGCTCTTCCGTCGGATGCCCGACGGGACGTGCCGCTGCGCCTACTGCGAGACGAAGGCGCGATAGTCGGAGCGCGTGCGAATGTGAATAAATTGTCGATAGAATCTGCGCCGAAATATTTTGAAAGTAGCCCCGAAAGAGCTATTTTTGTAACGTTGTTTTAACACGATCCGAAAGATACCGATGATTGCTGCCTCTCATACCTGCTCCCGGTCCCGAAAGCGACTGCGCGGGCCATGGAGCGGAGGTCTTGTGTCCGGGTCCTCGGCGCACGGTCAGCAGGGTCGATTCGCACAATACGCTACGGTGCGCCTTATGCGCGGATAGATACCCGGGCCGCCATGACAGATGCGATGTCGTGGCGGTCTGCTTTTTTGTTTGAATAATAAATTTGGAGAATTTTCGATATGTCTATGAAGGTTGGCGTGATTATGGGCTCGACAAGCGACTATGAAGTGATGTCGGAGGCCGTTGCGATGCTCGAACAGTTCGGCGTCGCATTCGAGAAACGGGTGGTCAGCGCACACCGCACCCCCGATCTGCTGTGCGAATATGCAAAGACGGCCAAGAGCCGCGGCATCGGCGTCATCATCGCCGGAGCCGGAGGCGCTGCGCATCTTCCGGGCATGGTGGCGTCGATGACGCCGCTGCCGGTAGTGGGTGTTCCGGTGAAGTCGCGGGCGCTGAACGGCCTGGACTCGCTGCTGTCGATCGTGCAGATGCCTGCGGGGGTTCCCGTGGCGACGACGGCCATCAACGGTGCGAAGAATGCTGCGCTGATCGCCGTGTCGATCCTCGCGCTGCAGGACGAGGCGCTGGCCGCGAAGCTCGATGCCTTCCGCGCCAAACAGACCGCCGACGTATTGAAAGCCGAGCTGTGATGGAGATGACTGACGGGACCTGCAACAAGATGAAGACCATCGGAATTATCGGAGGTGGCCAGCTGGGGCTGATGATCGCCGAACAGGCCCATGTGCTGGGTGTGCGCGCCGTGGCGCTCGATCCGGCGCCCGATGCTCCGGCCTTCCGGGTCTGCGACGACCATATCGTGGCGGCGTACAACGATGCGGCGGCCCTTGAGGAGCTTTGCCGCCGGAGCGATGCCGTGACCTACGAGTTCGAGAATGTCCCGGGCGACATCCTCATTCCGCTGTGCGGGAAATACAATATTCCGCAGGGATACAAGCCCCTCTATGACTCGCAGGACCGCGTGCGCGAGAAGACGAATGCCCGCGACCATGGACTGCAGACGCCGCGCTTCGAGGCAGTGGATGATGAAACGTCACTCCGCGCCGCGGTGCGCGAGCTGGGTCTCCCGGCGGTGCTGAAGACCCGCACGCTGGGCTACGACGGCCACGGTCAGATGGTGCTGCGCGCCGAAGAGGATATCGAACGGGCGCTGCCGCTGCTCACGGTGCCGTGTATCCTGGAGGAGTTCATTCCCTTTGACTCGGAGGCGAGCATCGTGATGGTTGCCGACCGGGAGCGCGTTGTGAGCTTCCCCGTGGGGCGGAATATCCACCGCGACGGGATTCTCGACCTCTCGATCGTTCCGGCAGCCGCCAATCCCGAGGTCCTTGAACGGATGAAGGCGCAGAGCGAACGCTTCATGCGTTCGTGCGGCTACGAAGGGATCCTGGCCATCGAATACTTCATTCGCGGCGAGGAGATCTACTTCAACGAGATGGCCCCGCGGCCGCACAACTCGGGACACTACACCATCGAGGGGTGCACGACGAACCAGTTCCGCGAACTGGTGCGCTATCTTGTGCGGGAGCCGTTGCAGGAGCCGCAGCTGGTGGCACCGACGGTGATGAAGAACATCCTGGGACAGGATCTCGAGGCGGCGCGTGCCGTCGAGAAGGAGGAACATCCGGGCGTCTACGTCCATATCTACGGCAAGACGGAGAGCCGTCCGAAACGGAAGATGGGGCATATCACGTTCGTCGGCATGACGGGCGAAGCGTATCAGTCGGAGTGGGCGGACCGCTTCGTGAAGTGAAAAATCAAAGCATAAACAATAGATGGAGACAAAGAATTACCGTATTTTCGTCGAGAAGCTTCCGCGCTTCCGGGTCGAGGCCGAGAGCCTTCGCCGCGAGTTGAATACGAACCTGAACCTTCAGCTGGGCGAACTGCGCCTGCTGAACGTCTACGACCTCTTCGGCTTCACGCCCGAGCTGCTCGAAAAGAGCCGCTATACGGTCTTCGGCGAGGTGGTGACCGACGAGGTGAGCGACACGTGCGACCTTACGGGCCGCCGGTACCTCGCCGTGGAGTACCTCCCGGGACAGTTCGACCAGCGTGCGGCTTCGGCCGTGGACTGCGTGCGGCTGATCGATCCCGAGGCGCAGGTGAACATCCGTTCGGCGAAGCTGCTGCTCTTCGACGATACGGTGAGCGACGAGGATCTCGCACGCATCCGCCATTACTACATCAATGCCGTGGAGTCGCGCGAGAAGGACCTTTCGCGCCTGAGCGACATGGAGCAGGCCGAGGTGAAGCCCGTCGAGGTGCTCGAAGGCTTCACGAAGATGGAGGATGCGGATCTGGAGGCCTACTGCGCGAAGATGGGTCTGGCGATGAACGCCGACGACCTGCACGAGGTGGTAAAATATTTCCGCGAAGAGGGGCGCGATCCCATCGAGACGGAGCTGCGGATTCTGGATACCTACTGGAGCGACCACTGCCGCCACACGACCTTTACGACCGAGCTGGAGGGCATCACCGTCGAGGAATCCTTTGCCAAGTCCGACATCGAGGATTCGCTGGCGCTCTACCTGCGCATCCGCCGCGAACTGGGGCGTGAGCACAAGAGCATCTGCCTGATGGACATGGCGACGATCGGTGCGCGCTACCTGCGTCACAAGGGACTGCTCGACGACCTGGAGGTCTCGGAGGAGAACAACGCCTGCTCGATCTATGTCGACGTCGATGTCGACGGACGGACCGAGCGGTGGCTGCTGCAGTTCAAGAACGAGACGCACAACCATCCGACGGAGATCGAACCGTTCGGAGGAGCCTCGACGTGCCTGGGCGGTGCGATCCGCGACCCGCTGTCGGGCCGCAGCTATGTCTACCAGGCGATGCGTGTGACGGGAGCCGGAAACATCTACCAGAAGGTGAGCGACACGCTGCCGGGCAAGCTTCCGCAGAGCGTCATCTCGAAGAAGGCCGCCGCGGGTTATTCGAGCTACGGCAACCAGATCGGCCTGGCCACGACACACGTAAGGGAGATCTATCACGACGACTACGTGGCCAAACGCCTTGAGGTGGGTGCCGTGGTGGGCGCCGTGAAGGCCGAGAACGTGCGTCGTGAGCGTCCTGTGGCCGGCGACAAGATCATCATGCTGGGCGGCCGCACGGGGCGCGACGGCATCGGCGGCGCGACGGGTTCGTCGAAGGAGCACAACGCCAAGTCGCTGGAGACGTGCGGCAGCGAGGTGCAGAAGGGTAACGCCCCGGAGGAGCGCAAACTGGAACGGCTGTTCCGCCGTCCGGAGGTGACCCGGCTGATCAAGAAATCGAACGACTTCGGTGCGGGAGGTGTCAGCGTGGCGATCGGCGAGCTGGCCGACGGCCTGGACATCTATCTCGACCGGGTGAAGACGAAATACAGCGGCCTGAACTCCACGGAGCTGGCCATCAGCGAGTCGCAGGAGCGCATGGCCGTGGTTGTCGAGGCGCGTGACGTCGAGGAGTTCATGGGCTACTGCCGCGAAGAGAATATCGAGGCGGTGCAGGTGGCCGATGTGACGGATACGGCGCGCATGCGCATGTTCAAGGGAGAGCGGAAGGTCGTGGACCTGAGCCGGGCGTTCATCGACAGCGCCGGTGCAAAACACTACGCCGAGGCGAAGATCGCCGAGGTGGAGGATCGCAATCCCTTTGAACGGAAGCCCGCCGGAGCAACGGTTGCCGAACGCTTTGCCGAGAACCTGAAAGACAACAACGTCGTCTCGCAGCGGGGTTTGATTGAGATGTTCGACTCGACGATCGGCCGCTCGACGGTGCTGATGCCCTTCGGCGGGCGCACGCAGCGCAGCGAGACGCAGGTCTCGGTGCAGAAGCTCCCGACCGACGGATATACCGATACGGCCAGCGTGATGGCCTTCGGCTATAATCCCTTCATTGCCAAGTGGAGTCCTTACCACGGAGCGGCCTATGCCGTAGTGGAGGCTGCCGCGAAGGTTGTGGCTGCGGGAGCGCGTTACGAGAAGATGCGCTACTCATACCAGGAGTATTTCGAGCGCATGACGCGTCACGCGGAGTCGTGGGGCAAGCCGCTGAGTGCCCTGTTGGGAGCCTTGAAGATGCAGGTTGAACTGGGCCTTCCGTCGATCGGCGGCAAGGACTCCATGTCGGGTACGTTCCAGGATATCAATGTTCCGCCGATGCTGATGGCCTTCGGCATCACGACGGTCGATGCCCGCCGGGTGATCTCGACCGATCTGAAGGGGGCCGGACACCGCATCTACCTCGTGCGCCACACGCCGCACGAAAACTGGATGCCCGACACGGCGCAGCTGAAGCAGAATTTTACGTTTGTCAGCGATCAGATCGCCGAGGGCAAGATCCTCGCAGCCTGGTCGGTGGGCTTCGGCGGCGTGGCCGAGGGCCTTGTGAAGATGGCCTTCGGAAACAACCTCGGCGTCGACGTGCGCATGGAGGAGTCGAAACTCTACGATTATGCCTACGGCTCGATTCTGGTCGAGTGCGAGGGAACGCTCGAATATCCGCATGCCGAACTGGTCGGCTTCACGGTCTCCGATGCGGCGATAACGGTCGGCGACGTGCGCATGCCGCTTGAGGAGCTGTATCGGGCCAATACCGAGAAATTTGCCAAAATCTATCCCGACAAGGGAGTCAATACGGCCGAGGTAATGACCTCGACACCCGCCCCGAAGCGATTCACCTACCCGGGCGAAGCTGTCGAGCATCCGCTGGTCTACATTCCGGTCTTCCCGGGCACGAACTGCGACTACGACACGGCCAAGGCGTTCCGCCGGGCCGGAGCCGAGGTGGAGATGAGCGTGCTGTGCAACATCGCCGGTGATGACATCCTGCGCTCGATCGCAGAGATGAAGGAGCACATCCGCCGGGCGCACATCTTCGTGTTGAGCGGCGGCTTCTCGTCGGGCGACGAACCCGACGGAAGTGCGAAGTTCATAGTCAATGTTCTGAACAACAAGGATATCCGCGATGAGATTCATGCGTTGCTCGACCGCGGAGGGCTGATCCTGGGTATCTGCAATGGTTTCCAGGCGCTGGTGAAGTCGGGACTGCTGCCCTACGGACGTTTGGGCATGGTGACACGTGAGTCCCCGACGCTGTTCCGCAACGACATCAACCGCCACATTTCGCAGATCGTCACCACGCGCGTTGCCTCGACGAACTCCCCGTGGTTGAGTTCGTTTCAGGTCGGCGATCTGCACTCGATCGCCGTCAGCCACGGCGAAGGAAAGTTCGTGGTGAGCGAAGCTCTGGCACGCGAACTGTTCGCTGCCGGACAGGTTGCCTTCCAGTATGCCGATGCTGCGGGGAACCCGACCAGCGAGGCGCCGTTCAATCCCAACGGATCGTCGTACGCCATCGAGGGCCTTGTCTCGAAGGACGGGCAGATCCTGGGCAAGATGGGCCATTCGGAGCGCTACGAGGAGCAGGTGTTCAAGAACATCGCGGGCAACAAGCGCCAGACGCTGTTCGAGAATGCCGTATCGTATTTTCGTAAAAAATAAACAGACCATAACCGTAAAAGACAGCATGGAAAAGCTCGAACTGCTCTACGAGGGCAAGGCGAAACAGATTTTCCGCACGGATGATCCCGAGAAGATCATCATCCGCTACAAGGATACGGCCACGGCGTTCAACAACATCAAGAAGGCGACGATCGAGAACAAGGGCGTGGTGAACAACGCCATCTCGTCGATCATCTTCCGGGAGCTGGAGAAGGCCGGGGTGAAGACCCATTACCTGGCGACGCTCAACGAGCGTGAGCAGTTGTGCCGCCGGGTCACGATCATTCCGCTGGAGGTGATCGTGCGCAATGTCATTGCCGGATCGATGGCCCGGCGTCTGGGCATCGAGGAGGGTGCGCAGCCGCCGAACACGATCTACGACATCTGCTACAAGCAGGATGAACTGGGTGATCCGCTGATCAACGACCATCACGCCGTGGCGCTGGGCCTTGTGACCTACGAGGAGCTGACGCGGATCTATGCCATGACGGCGCGGATCAACGAGGTCCTCAAGGCGCTGTTCGACCGGATGAACATTACGCTGGTGGACTTCAAGGTGGAGTTCGGCCGGACGTCGGAGGGCGAGATCCTTCTTGCCGACGAGGTGTCGCCCGACACGTGCCGGCTGTGGGACAAAACCACCAACGAACGACTGGACAAAGACCGTTTCCGTCGGGATCTGGGACGTGTGCGCGAGTCATACGAGGAGATTCTGGCACGACTGAAGAAAATTACCGAATAAAGAAGAGATGAAAGAGATCATACGCGACCGGGAGTTGCATGAGGAGTGCGGCGTTTTCGGCATCTACGGGGTGCCGGATGCGGCTTCGCTCACCTATTACGGACTGCATGCCCTGCAGCATCGCGGACAGGAGGGGGCCGGCATCGTCTCGGTGGACGACGGCGGTGTGTTCCGCCGCATCAAGGGGTGCGGACTGGTGACGGAGGTGTTCAACGAGGAGAAGCTTGCGACGCTGAAGGGTTCGATGGCCATCGGGCATGTTCGCTATACGACGACCGGAGGCGGCGGCATCGAGAACATCCAGCCGTTCATGTTCCGCCACAATACGGGCGATTTCGCCATGGCGCACAACGGCAATATCGTCAACTCGGCGCTGTTGCGACGCTATCTTGAGAATCGCGGCAGCCTGTTCCAGTCGACCTCCGACAGCGAGATCCTCGCGCACCTGATCAAGAAGGAGACGCGCTATCACGACCGTCCGCGCATTTTTGCCATCATCGATGCGCTGAACATGCTCGAAGGCGCCTTTGCATTCCTGATCATGACGGCCAATCGGATCTATGCGTGCCGCGACAAATACGGCCTGCGGCCGCTGTCGATCGGACGGCTGGGCAACGGATACGTCGTTTCGAGCGAGACGTGCGCGTTCGATGTGCTGGGTGCGGAGTTCGTGCGGGATGTTGAGCCGGGCGAGATCGTCACGATCGACCACCAGGGCCTTCGCAGCCGCGACTATTCGCAGTACAAGCGTCACGAGATGTGCTCGATGGAGTACATCTACTTCGCGCGCCCGGACAGCGACATCGAGGGGTGCAATGTCCATGCCTACCGCAAGGAGTCGGGGCGTCTGCTCTGCCAGGAGGCGCCTGCCGAGGCGGACATCGTGGTCGGAGTTCCCGATTCGAGCCTCAGTGCCGCGATGGGCTATGCCGAGGCGAGCGGCCTTCCCTACGAGATGGGGCTGATCAAGAACAAA
This sequence comes from uncultured Alistipes sp., assembly GCA_944321765.1. Lineage (GTDB taxonomy): Bacteria > Bacteroidota > Bacteroidia > Bacteroidales > Rikenellaceae > Alistipes. The sequence goes on along the minus strand of CALUMQ010000029.1, from coordinate 146,690 downwards.
TACATCGGACGCACGTTCATCCAGCCGACGCAGGAGCTGCGCGAGAAGGGCGTGCGGATGAAACTTTCGGCCGTGCGGTCGATCGTGCGGGGTAAGCGCGTGGTGCTGGTCGACGATTCGATCGTGCGCGGGACCACGTCGCGGCGTATCGTGGCAATGCTCAAGGAGGCCGGAGCCACGGAGGTTCACGTGCGCATCGCCAGTCCTCCGATGATCGGACCCTGCTTCTATGGCGTCGACACGTCGACGTACGACGAACTGATCTCGGCGCGCAAGGATGTGGAGGGTGTGCGTGAGGAGATCGGAGCCGATTCGCTGGCCTTCCTCTCTCCGGAGTCGCTGCTCAAGGCCGGTAACCGGAAGGAGTTGTGCATGGCCTGCTTCACGGGGCATTATCCCACGGCGCTGTACCAGTCGGTGGAGGATGCCAACAAGGACAACAAATAAGGTCGGAAAATATTTAAAACCACAATACTATGGCTCAGAGTTATGAAAAGGCCGGCGTGAATCTTGAGGCCGGTTACGAAGTGGTGCGGCGCATCAAGAAGCACGTGGCATCGACGGCCCGTACGGGCGTGATGGGCAACATCGGCGCCTTTGGCGGGATGTTCGACCTCTCGGCCCTTCAGGTGAAGGACCCTGTGCTGGTGAGCGGCACGGACGGCGTGGGCACGAAGCTCAAGCTGGCCTTCCAGATGGACAAACACGACACGATTGGCATCGATGCCGTCGCCATGTGCGTGAACGATGTGCTGGCGCAGGGTGCCGAGCCGCTGCTGTTCCTCGACTATGTGGCCGTAGGTCACAACGAACCGCAGAAGATCGAGGCGATCGTTGCGGGCGTGGCCGACGGATGCCGTCAGGCGGGGTGTGCGCTCGTGGGCGGCGAGACGGCCGAGATGCCGGGCATGTATGCCGACGGAGAGTACGACATCGCGGGCTTCACGGTGGGCGTTGTCGAGAAGTCGAAGCTCATCGACGGATCGAAGGTCCGCACGGGTGATGTGCTGGTGGGTATCGCCTCGAGCGGTGTTCACTCGAACGGCTTCAGCCTGGTGCGCAAGATCCTTGCCGACAACTACTTTGATCTGCACAAGTGCTACCCCGAACTGTCGAACAAGTTGCTGGGCGAGGTGCTGCTCACGCCGACGAAGATCTATGTGAAGCAGGTGCTGGAGGTGATCCGTCAGTGTGACGTTCACGGCATCAGCCACATCACGGGCGGGGGCTTCGACGAGAACATCCCGCGCATCCTGCACGAAGGCCAGGGTCTGGAGATTGAAGAGGGCTCGTGGGAGATTCTTCCGGTGTTCCGCTTCCTGGAGAAGTACGGCAAGGTGGCACACCGCGAGATGTTCAACATCTTCAACATGGGTATCGGCATGGTCATCGCCCTCGATGCCTCGGAGGCCCCGAAGGCCATCGACATCCTTACGGAGCAGGGCGAGCGTGCCTCGGTCATCGGACGTGTCACCGACTCGGGACGTGTCGTTATCCGTTAGGGCCATGCATCGCCTTGCGGTATTTGCCAGCGGCAACGGATCCAATTTCGAGGCCATCGTCAGGGCCTGCGAGGAGGGGACGCTGTGTGCCGAGGTTGTGCTGATGGTCTGTGACAAGCCCGGAGCCGGTGTGGTCGAGCGGGCGGCACGGCACGGTGTCGCGACGTTCGTCTTCTCGCCGAAGGAGTACGGCTCGAAGGCCGACTACGAGCGCGAGATCGTTGCGCGGCTGGATGCCGCGGGCGTCGAACTGGTTTGCCTGGCCGGATACATGCGTATCGTGGGTGACGTGCTGCTGGGGGCCTATGCGGGGCGGATGATCAATATCCACCCCTCGCTGCTGCCGGCCTTCCGCGGAGCGCATGCCATCGAGCAGGCGTTCGAATACGGCGTGAAGGTCTTCGGCGTGACGATTCATTATGTCGATGCCGAGCTCGACGGCGGGCGGATTATCGCCCAGCGTGCCTTCCCCTACGAAGGTCACGATATCGGGGAGCTGGAGTCAAAAATCCATGCGGTGGAACATCCGCTGTATGTGGAAACAATCGGGAAACTGTTAAAAGAAAAGGACAAAAAATAAACACAAGAGCTATGCGAGCATTGATAAGCGTAAGCGACAAGACGGGAGTCGTGGATTTTGCCAAGGGGCTGCGGGCCCTGGGCTGGGAGGTGATCGCCACGGGCGGCACGATGAAACTGCTGCGGGAGAGCGGCGTCGAGGTGATCAACATCAGCGACGTGACGGGCTTTCCGGAGATCTGCGACGGTCGCGTGAAGACCCTTCATCCGAAAGTGCACGGCGGCCTGCTGGCGCGCCGTGACAATCCCGAGCACCTTCGGGCGCTGAAGGAGAACGGCATCGAGTTTATCGACCTGGTGTGCGTGAACCTCTACCCGTTCCGGGAGACGATCTCGAAACCCGATGTGAAGATGGAGGATGCCATCGAGAACATCGACATCGGCGGGCCGTCGATGCTGCGCTCGGCGGCGAAGAACTGGGCCGACGTGACGGTGGTGTGCGATCCTGCGGATTACGAACAGGTGCTCGCGGAGATCAAGGCCGGCGGCAATACCGAGAAGTCGACGCGTCTGAAGCTCTCGGCCAAGGCCTACACCCATACGGCGGAGTATGACACGATGATCGCCACCTACATGCGCAAGCAGGCGGGTCTGAACGAGAAGCTCTTTCTGGAGTTCGACCTCGTGCAGTCGCTGCGTTACGGGGAGAACCCGCACCAGGCTGCGAAGTTCTACCGCGAGGAGCATGAGGTTCCCTATTCGCTCGCCTTTGCGCGGCAGCTGCACGGCAAGGAGCTTTCGTACAACAACATCCAGGATGCCAATGCCGCGCTGTGCATCGTGCGGGAGTTCGACCGTCCGTTCTGCGTGGGGCTGAAGCACATGAATCCGTGCGGAGCCGCCGTGGGCAAGGATGTGGTCGAGGCGTGGACCAAGGCCTACGAGGCCGACAAGGTCTCGATCTTCGGCGGTATTGTGGCCACGAACTGCACCGTGACGCGTGAGGTTGCCGAGCTGATGAAGCCCATCTTCCTGGAGATCATCATGGCCCCGAAGTTCGACGAGGGGGCGCTTGAGGTACTCTGCACGAAGAAGAACATCCGCCTGCTGGAGGTCAACATGGAGAAGGGCGCCGTGGATCCGAAGCAGTACGTGAGCGTCAACGGCGGCCTGCTGGTGCAGGATCTCAACGTCACGACGAAGAGCGTGACGGCTGACATGTGCGTGACGAAGGCGAAGCCCGCCGCGGAGCAGATGGACGATCTGAATTTCGGCTGGCACATCGTCAAGCATGTGAAGTCGAATGCCATCGTAGCGGTGAAGGACGGCCGTACGCTGGGTGTCGGTGCCGGACAGATGAACCGCATCGGTTCGGCGGAGCTGGCTCTGAAGCAGGCGCATGCCGCCGGCGTGACCGAAGGCATCGTGCTGGCGTCGGACGGCTTCTTCCCCTTCGACGACTGCGTGACGATGGCTGCCGAGTATGGCGTGACGGCCATCGTGCAGCCGGGCGGCTCGGTGCGTGACGGAGACTCGATCCGCAAGGCCGACGAGGTGGGCATTGCGATGTGCTTTACGGGTGAGCGCCACTTCAAACACTGATTTTGCAATACATTCAAGCAAACAATAAGCCTATGAAAGTGCTGGTTATCGGCTCGGGAGGACGCGAGCACGCTATCGTCGACGCGCTGTCGCGCTCTCCGCAGGTGGAGAAGATCTTTTGCGCCCCCGGCAATGCGGGTATAGCCCGGCAGGCCGAGTGTGTGGCGATCCGCGATACCGAGGTGGAGCGTCTGCGCGACTTCGCCGCGGCGGAGGGCATCGGGCTGACGGTCGTCGGTCCCGAAGTGGCGCTGGCGGCCGGCGTGGTCGATGTGTTCAAGGCCGCGGGGCTGCGGATCTTCGGTCCGACGAAGGCTGCGGCGCGCATCGAGTCGTCGAAGGAGTTTGCCAAGGATCTGATGGCCAAATACGATATTCCGACGGCCGCCTACCGGTCGTTCACCGACTATGACCAGGCGCGGGCCTATGTCGCGTCGCGACCTCTGCCTGCGGTGCTGAAGTACGACGGTCTGGCTGCCGGCAAGGGCGTGGTGATTGCCCAGACGCTGGCGGAGGCTGACGAGGCGCTGAAGGAGATGCTGCTCGACGACAAGTTCGGCGAGGGCAAGGTTGTGGTTGAGGATTTCCTCACCGGTCCGGAGTTCTCGCTGCTCTGCTTCGTCTCCGGAGCGCGTGTCTGGCCAATGGTGCTCTCGCAGGACCACAAGCGTGCCTACGACGGCGACAAGGGTCCCAACACGGGCGGCATGGGCGCCTATTCGCCGCTGCCGTTTATTACGGCCGAGGACGAACGCTTCGCCGTGGAGCGCATCATGCGTCCGATGGCTGCCGCGATGGTGGCCGAGGGATGCCCCTTCGAGGGAGTGCTTTACGGAGGTCTGATGAAGACCCCCGACGGGATCAAGGTCATCGAGTTCAACGCCCGTTTCGGTGATCCCGAGACGGAGGTGGTGCTGCCGCGCCTGAAGAGTGACATCGTCGACATCTTCTGCGCCGTGGCCGACGGCGGCGATGCGCAGCTGGAGTGGGACGAACGTCCGGCGCTGGGTATCGTGCTGGCGTCGAAGGGCTATCCGGGCAGCTACGAGAAGGGCTACGAAATCAAGGGTCTGGATCGTGTCGAAGGCACGGTCTACCACATGGGCACGAAGGCCGACGGCGACCGTATCCTGACGGCCGGAGGCCGGGTGCTGTTCGTTGTCGGACGGGGTGCCACGCTGTCCGAAGCCCGGGAGGCGGCGCTGCGCGACGTGGCTCGCATCGAGTGCGACAACCTCTTCCACCGCACCGATATCGGACACTGGGCTCTGGATAAACAATAAAACGAACAATATGGTTATCAGCGGAAAAGAACTCTCGGCCCGGTTGAAGGCCGAAATGGGGGAGCAGGTGAAGAGTTTCCCCGAAAAATATGGACGTGTTCCTCATCTGGTGGTTATCCTTGTGGGCGAGAATCCTGCGAGTGTGAGCTACGTAACGGGCAAGGCGAAGGCCTCGGCCGAGGTGGGAATCCGGAATACGACGATCCGTAAGCCGGAGTCGATCAGCGAGTCGGAACTGCTGGGCCTCATTGCCGATCTGAACGCCGATCCGGAGGTCGACGGCATTCTGGTACAGCTGCCCTTGCCGAAGCACATCGACGAGGCGAAGGTGATCGAGGCGATCGACAAGTCGAAGGACGTGGACGGATTCCATCCCCTGAATGTTGCGGCTCTGTGGCAGAAGCAGCCGTGCACGTTGCCCTGCACGCCGAAAGGTATCATCAAGATGCTGAAGGCCGCCGGTGTGGAGATCGCCGGCAAGCGTGCCGTGGTAATCGGACGCAGCAACATCGTGGGACTTCCGGTCTCAAAGCTGTTGCTTGATGAAAACGCCACGGTGACGATGGCCCATAGCCGTACGCGCAACCTCGGAGAGGTGACGCGCGAGGCGGAGATTCTGGTGGTGGCCATCGGGCGTCCGAAGTTCGTGACGGCCGACATGGTTGCCGAGGGCGCCGTGGTGATCGATGTGGGCGTGAACCGCGACCCGGAGACGGGCAAGTTGTGCGGCGATGTCGATTTTGCGGCCATCGAACCCAAGGCATCGGTCATTACGCCGGTGCCGGGCGGCGTCGGGCCGATGACGATCTGCTGCCTGATGGAGAATACCATCGAGTGCTTCCTGCGCAGCCGCAAGTGACGTGTTGTCCAGCTGACGGCCTGCTGGCTGGCAACAAATAATTGAAAGTCCCGGAACCTCCAGCAGGTTCCGGGACTTTTTCGTGTGGCAGATGCGTGGTTGGCCGCCGCTATCTGTGGTGCGTGGCCGTCAGTGCCTCGGGCAGTGGGGTGGAGGCGTCGCGACGCCACACCATGGCCCGATCATCCTCCGTGTGTCCCGTTCCGAAATCGAATCCATCCTCCGAGATGAAGCGTGTCGGAACTTCCCCCTCGAATCCGAATCCTGCGTAAAACCCCCTCAGCCACTCCTCGCCGGGAGTCGGAATGAGGAATGCCGCCGCATCGCCGCGCTCCTCAATGCGCCGCATTGCTTCGCGCATCAGCCCCGAGGCCAGCCCCCGGTGGCGGAATGCTTCGGCCGTTGCCACGCCGTAGATGTAGGTCGCATGGCCCAGTTCGGTGTCGAACGGCACAAGATGCAGCATGGCGGCCAGCTGCCCGTCAACGGAGGCCGTGATGACCCTCCGGCGCGAATAGTAACGGATGATGAAGGTGTCGACAAAGGCCTCATCATCGCCGAATACCTCCATCCACAGTCGTTTGCAGGCCAGTTCGTCGGGATGCAGTCGCAGGGCCGTGAACTTGTGCTGGAGGAAGGCCGGATGGTACGAGAGTTTCGATTGCCGCAACCCGTCGAGTCCCATGTCCTCCTCGCGGTTGATGAGCGTGAAGCGCTCGGGAAGGTGCTGCGCGAAGAGTTTGTTGATGATCGTGAAGGCTCCGTCGAACTCCGTGTCGGCCTTCTCGACGTGGGTGTCGAACGTATGGTCGTTGAGTGCCGATCCGTAGGTGAAGGCTACCAGTCGGTCGCCGACGTAGATACACCCTCCGAGGAGTCCCAGGGCCTCGAAGTGTTCGAAGGCCCGGAGCATGGCCCGCTGTTCGGCATCCTGCTCCGAGGAGGTGTGCTGCTCTTCGCGCTTCTTGCGCCATTCACGCTCGAGGGCCAGACACTCGTCGAACCGCTCGGGCGTGAGCTCCTCATAGCGGAAGTCGGGATACTCGGCCATGAAACGGTTGATGTGGTTGCGCTTGGGCTGATAGCGGTGTCCGGTGAGGTTGCGCAGGTCATCGGCGCGGTAGACGTAGTCCTCCAGCGCGCGGTTCGACTCGAAGGCAAACATCCCGGCGTGCATGTTGCGCACCTGCACGCGGGCCTCGTCCGTAAGTCCGATCAGGCGCAGCCGCTGTCCGCGCTCGCGGGCATCCTCCTCGAGCAGCGGCAGAATCGGCGTGAAGTCGCCCGGCCCGATGGGCTGCATGTAGCCGATGCGCTCGCCGCCCTCGATGTGGAAGCGGATCACAAGGAATCCTTCGACTTCGGCCCATGTCGTGTGGTAGACCGAGAGCCAGCAGTACATGTTCGTGAACGACAGATCGTTGTTGCAGATGCCCCAGGGCATCGTGTAGCGTTCGATGGCCGCACGGTCTTCCAACCGCACGGGCTTGAAATCAATCATCAGCGGTAAAGTTTTTACGTTCGATGCGGGCGTAGTATTGCTGTACGAGGGCCTGGAATCGTTGCAGAAGATCCGCTTCGCGGGGTGTCGGCTGCTGCGGGGCGCGAGGCGCGGTCGCGTCGTCGAGCACCAGCGTGACGGAGTCGGTCAGCGCACGGAACTCGCCGTCGTAGCTCACCGACCAGCGGGGGCGTGACGGTTCGTTGAGCACGTCGCGCCCGAAGGCGAAATAACGCTCGCGGTTGCCGAGGAGTCCCAGCAGCGTAGGCATGACGTCGAGCTGCTGCGTCACCTCGGAGATCTCGCCCTGCAAGGCTCCGTCGGGGGTGTACATGAATCCGATGATGTGCATGTTCCCGGGATAGGTGCGGGTCTGCGGCGCAAACTTCTCGGACGACACGTGGTCGGCCACGAAGACGAAGATCGTGCGGCGGAACCACTCCTCGGTCCCGAACCGCTCGAAGAAGCGGCGGAAGGCCTGGTCGTCGTAGGCCACACCCTTGTGGATGCGGGTGTACCCGTCGGGCAGCGTCGCGGCATACTTGTCGGGGACGACGAACGGGTGGTGCGACGAGAGGGTGAAGAGCGTGGCGAAGAAGGGTTCGGGCATCTCGTCCAGCTCCTCGCCCATGAATTGCAGGAAGGGCTCGTCCCAAATGCCCCAGTACCCGTCAAAATCCTCCTTGCCGTGTCGTTTTTCGTAGTCCTCGCGGCTGACGAGGCGTTCGATGCCTGCCGAGTGGGCGTAGGCCCCGAACCCCATCGACCCGCGTTCCGAGCCGCAGAAGAATGCCGTGGCATAGCCTCTGTCGGAGAGAATGGCCGGCAGCTGCCGGCTTGCACCGAGCGACTGGGGCATCAGCACGAAGGGCGTTCGGAACGACGGCATGCTGCCCAGCACCGACGGCATGGCCTGAATCGACCGCGTTCCGTTGGCATACATCCTCCGGAATGTGAGTCCGTTGCGCATCAGGGAGTCGAGGAACGGCGTGAAGCCCTTGATCGGCGTCTCGGCGTATACCTCGGGACAGAGTTCGGCGGAGTGCTCGGCCGACATGCTTTCCATGATGAATATCACGACGTTGCGTCCCGCAAGATCAATGGCCACACTGTCGGCCGGTGTATGCACGGGGGTGAAGAGTTGCGGCAGTTGCTCTTCGGAGAAATGTTTCACGTACTTCACCCCGCCGTTGTTCCCTGCCGTGCGCAGGATGCAGAAGGGGTTGCTCAGGATCAGGTTGGCCTTCAGCCCGTCGGAGGTGTAGAGCATGGCGTTCGAGAGGGTGATCGGGCGCGTCATGCGCGTCATGCCGCCACGGGCTCCGGCGATGCACAACCCGGCAGCCAGAGCCAGCACGATCGTTCCTCCCGTGTAGTAGGGCCAACCGTTGCTGAGCAGGCTCTCCTCACGCACCTTCCGCCGGTAGCCCCATGCCAACAATGCGACCAGTGCGGCCCATACGAGCACGAGGTACCAGTTCTCGCCCATGAACTTCACGACCAGCTGCAGCGAGTTGTCGTTGTCGGCGAAGAAGATCTCGTCGGCCGTGAAGCGCTTCTGGGCGTAATGAAAGTAGATCGTGTCGGCCATGTTTGCGGCCACGACGAGCAGGGCGTTGACCACGACGTAGTATCCGAAGCAGAGGTTGCGCCACCAGCGGCGCTCGCGCACGTGCAGCGGCACAAGCGACAGCAGGACGAATATTCCGTCAGCGTAGACGATCGATGCCGTGTCGAACTTCAGCGCTCCGCAGAGCAGCGGCCATGCCTCTCCCCAGGTCAACGCTCCGAGCAGCTCGGCGTTGTAGAGCCAGAATACCGCCCGGCAGAGCATCAGCACCGCGTAGAGCAGCACGATGCGCCACACGAGCATTGCCACCGGGGTATGGAGCAGGCGTTTCATCGTCTTTTCAGGGAATTTATTCGCAGGCCTTGAGCGACATGTCGAGCGAGCGGATCTGGTGCGTCAGCGCTCCGACCGAGATGAAGTCTACGCCGCATTCGGCATAGTCGCGCAGGTTTTCGAGCGTAATGCCTCCGCTCGATTCCGTCTCGCAGCGTCCGGCGACCTTCGCCACCGCGAGCCGGGTCATTTCGGGAGTGAAGTTGTCGAACATGATGCGGTCGACGCCTCCGGCGGCAAACACCTCGTCGATATCCTCCAGCGTGCGCACTTCGCACTCGATCGGAAGATTCTTTCCTTTGGCGCGCAGGTATTCGCGGGCTCCGGTGATTGCCTTGCGGATGCCGCCGGCAAAATCGATGTGGTTGTCCTTCAGGAGAATCATGTCGAACAACCCCATGCGATGATTCTCGCCGCCGCCCAGCTTGACGGCCATCTTGTCCAGCACGCGCATGCCCGGGGTGGTCTTGCGCGTATCGAGCACCTTGGTGTGAAGCCCTTCGAGGCGCTTCACGTAGACGGAGGTCTGCGTCGCCACGCCGCTCATGCGCTGCATGATGTTCAACAGGATGCGCTCGGCCTGGAGCAGCGAGCGGAGGCGCCCCGAGACGTAGAAGGCCACGTCGCCGGGCTTCACGCGGGCGCCGTCCTCGAGCACCTGCTCGAAGTGCATCTGCGGGTCCAGACGGTGCAGGACGATCCGGGCAATCTCTATGCCGGCAATTACGCCCTCCTGCTTGCACAGCAGACGCATGCGACCATGCTCTTCGGCCGGGATGCAGCAGAGCGACGTGTGGTCGCCGTCGCCGATATCCTCCTTGATGCAGAGTTCGATCAATTCGTCAACAAAAGGTCTGTATTCGGGTTTCATGAGGTAGATTTTTTAGCGTTTGTCGTTTTGTCATCAGATGCTTCCCTTTTCGAGCAGCCGGCCTTCATAAACCATGCGGTAGGTTCCCAGACGGGGTACCGTGCAGGTAAAGGCCACGCGGCAAAGGGTATTGTCGATCGATCCCTCGACTTCGGTGAGCGTGTATGAGGGCATGGGCTGATAGCTGTATCCGCCGCCCGTCTCGTTCGGGAGCCGGACCTGCGGAACGGTGCTGTCGATCTCGAATGAGAGTGCGGCACCGTTGCCCGGGGTGTATGCGAACTGGTAGATGCGCATGTCGAGACCCGGCATGGCGGCCGCGAAGCGCGTCTGATGCATGTAGAGAACCAGCGTTTCGCGGTCTCCGGCGAACTCGAACCACGCTTCGGGATCGGAGTAGGTGCCGCCTTCGCTGTCGGTGACCGTTGCCGTGCCGTAGAAGTGCATGTTGTCGCTGGTGAAGAACCCGTCGACAATCGAGGTATTCTCGGCAGCATACTTGATTTTGGTGGTTCCGTCGTCGTCGTTGCAGGCTGCGAAGGTCGCCAGGGCCAGCAGAAGCAGGAATCGTTTCATAAGAATCTATTTTTGAATGTTGATGTTCAGGGTGATGCCGAAGGTCCGGGGGCGTCCGCGCTGGACGAACTCGTTGCCCATCGACTTGAAGTAGAAGACGTCGTAGCGGCTGCCCGAGAGGTTGCGGCCCCAGAGATCGATCGAGTATCGCCGGTGTTCGATGCGCAGCGAGGCGTCGAGCAGGGCGTAGAAGGGTTGCGAGCGGGAGTTCTGCTCGTTCCACCAGATGCGTCCCGCGCACCGTGTCCCGGCCTGCACGACCACGTCGCCCAGCCATTTGACACCCGTCGGAATCGTCCACACGGCATCGGCCGAGAGCGTGTGCTGCGGAGCGTAGGGAATGTGCTTGCCGGCAAACTCCTCCTGCCCGTTGTTGTAGCTTACAAACCGAGCGTCGGTGAATCCGTAGGCGGCGTTGATCTCGACCTCGCGCCACGGTGTGTATTGGATCGACACCTCGGCCCCGAGGCTGCGTGTCCGCCCGGCGTTGGTCATCATGCGCCCGGTGGTCTGACCCTCGGGGAAGACCGTCAGCTGCTGGTCGCGGCAGTCGATCCAGAAGAGCGCGAAGTCCCCGCGCACAACTCCGTCGAGACACGAAAAGTGCCCGCCCACCTCGTAGTTCCAGCTGTATTCGGGTTTGTATGACATGATGTCGGGTTCGTCGTAGTCGAGTCCGGAGACCATCTTCCACTTGAGCTTCTCCTGAAGAATGTCCGAGAACATCTGCGTGTTGAAGCCTCCGGCCTTGTAGCCGCGGGCCACCGAGACGTAGAGGTTGCGCACCTCGTCGAAGCTATACATCGCCGTCACCTTCGGCAGCACCTCGACATAGGTGTGGCCGATGCGGTTGGTCTCGTCGATTGCCGCATGGACCGGAATCGGCGATGCTCCGTTGATGCTCAGCGTGTAGTCCATGTCGGTCTGACTGCGGTAGCGGAGCACGGTGCGTTCGAAGTCGGCGCGGATGCCTGCCGAGAGGTGCCAGCGCCCCGTGACGTAACGCGATTCGTGGTAAAGCGCTCCGCCGTAGTCGGGCATGCGGAAGCGCGACGAGAGCAGCAGTTCGTCGGCATCCATCGCATAGACCAGATCGGGGTTGCTGTTGGCGTTCTTCAGAATCAGCTCCTCGATGCCCGTTCGTTTGAAATTCACCGGGGCGTTCATCTCTCCGCGGCGGTAGAAGCCGAAGGCCCCGAAGAGCCAGCGGTAGGCATGCTCGTCGTGCGAACGAACGACGATATCCTCCGTCAGGGCGTGCTCTTCGAGCGCCTGGCGGAGCGTGAAGTAGCTCAGAGGGGTGAAGTCCTGATCCAGACGCATGTCGTCGTCGGAATACTGGTAGCTGGTGATCGACGAGATCGAACAGCTTCCGGCATCGTAACGGACGGTCAGTCCGTTGCTGATCGTCTTGCGGTCGTACGTGCAGGGATCGTTGTAGCCGATCGCTCCGCTCGGAAGCACGGTTTTTCCGCCGACCTCGATCGACGGTCCGATGTAGGCGTAGGGATAGCCACCCTGGCTGAGTGTCGAGAAGGAGAACGAGTCGTCGATCTGCAGCCGGGAGCCGGGTCTCCATTGCAGCCGGAGGCGTCCGCCGCCGAGCCGCTCCCAGTCGCACATGCGTCCGTTGTAGGAGTTCTCGAAGAACCCTCCCGTACGGCTGTAATACCCCGTGACGGCGATGCCGAGACCGTCGGTGAGGCGTTCATAGACCGAGGCGCGGAAGCGGTACGAATCGCCGCTGCCGTATTCGGCCATCAGCCGCACGCCCTGATAGGAGAGCGGCGCCAGGGTGTAGACATTCACTACGCCGCCCATCGTGTTGCGGCCGTAGAGCGTCGACTGCGGGCCGCGCAGCACCTCGATGCGTTCGATATCGGCGAACTCCGTGTCGAAGTTGTTCTTGTTCAGCAGCGGGACGTTGTCGATGTTGAGCCCCACGACGGCCTGGTCGATGCGTGCCCCGAGGCCGCGGACGTAGATCGACGAGGTGATGCGTGAGCCGTAGTCGGGGACATGGAAGTTGGGGATTCGCTGCGAAAGGTTCTTCAGCGACACGATCCGTTCGCGCTCGATGGCGCGGCTTCCGAGAATTGTCGCCGCCACGGGTTGCGAACGCAGCACGAGTCCCTGCTTGATGGCCGTCACCTGCACCTTGTCGACGACGATCACCGTATCGGCGACGTCGGACTCTCCGGCGGGGAGGGTCTCGGAGGTCGTGCGGGCCGTGAGGTGGAGCGTCGACAACAGCAGGAGCAGCAGAATCGGGTACCGGAGACGCATCATTCGTGGTGGTAGGGTTCGTTGTTGAGAATTGTAAAGGCGCGGTAGATCTGCTCGGCGAAGATCGCCCGCACGATCTGGTGCGAGAAGGTCATGCGCGAGAGCGAGATCCGGGCATCGGCCCGGGCGTATACCTCCTCAGAGAATCCGTAGGGGCCACCGATGACGAGCACCAGCCGCTTGATGCCGCTGTTGAGTCGTTTCTGAAGCCATTGTGCGAACTCCACCGAGCGGTATTCGGTGCCGCGTTCGTCGAGCAGGGCGACATAGTCCCCCTCCGAGAGTTGCCGCAGGATGGCTTCTCCCTCGGCCGAGCGTTGCTGGGCCGAGCTCAGTTTGCGCGTGTTGCGGACGTCGGGCAGGGTCGTGACGGCGAATTTGCAATAGAAGTTCACCCGCCGGACATACGTCTCGACCAGCGCCGCAACCTCTTTCGAATCGGTTTTCCCGATGACTATCAACTCTATGACCACGTCTTCTCGTTTGGGATTCCGCGCGGGATCCGTCTGCGGGTTAGAGATCCGAATTCCACTCTCCGTCGGCATCCGAATAGATCACCGGACGCGACGTTTCGACTGACTTCAACCATTCGTAGGCCTTGTACATGTTGTATCCGTTGCCCGAGGGACTTCCCAGTTCGTAGGCGATCACGCAGGTGAAGTTGCGCGATCGGTAGTACATCGCCTTTACGCGGGCGAGGTATTCGTCGGCCAGCGACGGAACGTTCGACAGCGTGCCGCCCACGGCGCGGTTGTCGCGCTGTTCGGGGGCGCAGATGTCGGCCCGGTCGATGACGTAGAGTCCCAGTTCGTCACACACCTCATAGAACCATGCCGGTTGCGGATAGTCGGGGCAGATGGTGTTCTTGCCCTGGGCCTTGAGGCTCTTGAGCTCCGCGAGGGTCGTCTTGCGGTCCGCAGCGGCGTTGTACGGGGCCTTTACGAGCTGCAGCTCCTTGCCCAGACGCATGAGCCGCCCGTCGACGAGCTCCGTCTTGCCGAATCCGATCTTCATGGGCATGTACTCCTTGTAGACGCCGTTGCGCCGCGTGAAGAGCATCACCTTGTAAAGGGGCGGATTCTTCGCCCCGGCCTCCCATTTGTTTTCATAGGTGTGGTAGATGTAGGGGCGGAAACGCACGGTGTCCGTCGAGCGCCCCGGGAGGGTGATTTCGCGCATGTTGAAGTCCAGGAGCTTGCCCTGGGGCGAGTAGATGTCGTAGCCGACGGTCACCGGTTCGTCGTAGTTGAACCCGTTCTGCGCGATGACCGCCAGCTCCAGGATGCCGAACTTGCGCGTGGAGTCGGGTACGAGGGCGATCTCGAAGTCGCGGATCGACCGTTTGTCCTGGTAATAGAGATAGCTGTTCTCGAACGGCTTGCGCGGCGTGGCGTCGGCGGCGTCGAGCGGACTGCGCCGGGAGTGCGTCAGCACACGGAAGGTGTTGACTCCCTGACGGATGTACGGGTTGATGTCGAACTCCGCGGGCGTGAGCGGGTCGGAAATCTCGGCTACGGGCCTGTCGTTGATCCACAGCGAGCAGGGGGCTCCGGGGTTTTCGAGGTGCAGGTACACGAGTCCGTCGGTCCAGGCAAAGGGGATCTCTGTTTCGAATCCGTAGAATGCGCTGATTTCACCCTCGGCCTCGGTGATCAGCTCCGGGCTGAAGGCGATCCAGTAACCTCCGGCCTCGCGGTTGCGCATGTCGGCGTCGTGGCGGGCGTTGTAGGGCACGACTTCGGTTCGGTAGATGCGGCCGCCGGCGGGTGGCAGGGCGACGGGATTCCGCTCTTCCTGAGCCGTTGCCGCGAGGGTGCAGACTGCCAGGGCAGCCGTCCATATCGTTCGTTTCATCGCATACAAGGTCTATGATCCGGACAAAGGTACTTTTTTTTTGACAAATCGCAAATAATAGCTAACTTTGTCAATTCAGAAAAACAGCTTTAAACAGAACCATTCACCTATCCAATACCAAAGATGAAAACGCAGAGAATAGCAGAGATCCTGAAGTCGGGAGCCATCGATACCGATATAGTTGTCAAGGGCTGGGTGCGGACCAAGCGCGGGAACAAGAATGTGGCGTTTCTGGCGCTGAACGACGGTTCGTGCGTGTCGAACCTGCAGGTTGTCGTCGATCTTTCGACGATCCCGGAGGAGCAGCTCAAACCCATCACGACGGGAGCCTGCATCCGTGTCGACGGTCGTCTGGTGGCCTCGCCCGGTGCCGGGCAGGGTGTCGAGGTGCAGGCCTCGTCGATCGAGATCTACGGCACGGCCGATCCCGATACCTATCCTCTGCAAAAGAAGGGCCATTCGCTGGAGTTCCTGCGTGACATTGCCTACCTGCGCCCGCGAACCAATACGTTCGGCGCCGTGCTGCGCATCCGCCACGCCATGGCCTACGCCATCCACGAATATTTCAACAAGAACGGTTTCTACTACTTCCATACGCCGATCATTACCGCTTCGGACTGCGAAGGCGCCGGGGCGATGTTCCAGGTGACGACGCTCGATCTGAACAACCTTCCCAAAACCGAGGACGGCAAGGTTGACTATACGCAGGACTTCTTCGGCAAGTCGTGCAACCTCACCGTGTCGGGACAGCTCGAAGGCGAGCTGGGGGCGCTGTCGCTGGGACGTATCTACACCTTCGGCCCGACGTTCCGTGCCGAGAATTCCAACACCCCGCGTCATGCGTCGGAGTTCTGGATGATCGAGCCCGAGGCGGCGTTCTATGATCTGGAGGACAACATGGAGCTGGCCGAGGATTTCCTCAAGTACCTCATCCAGTATGCGCTGGACCACTGCATGGAGGATCTGGAGTTCATGAACAAGATGTGGGACAAGGGACTGCTGGATCGTCTGAAGTTCGTGCTTCACAACGACTTCAAGCGCCTCGAATACACCGAGGGCATCGAAATCCTCAAGGCTTCGGGCCGCAAGTTCGAATTCCCCTGCGACTGGGGATGTGACCTGCAGTCGGAGCACGAGCGCTATCTGGTCGAGGAGCACTTCAAGCGTCCGGTCATCCTGATCAACTATCCGAAGGACATCAAGGCCTTCTACATGAAGCAGAACGACGACGGCAAGACGGTGCGGGCCATGGACGTTCTCTTCCCGGGCATTGGCGAGATCATCGGCGGTTCGGAGCGCGAGGCCGACTACGAGAAACTCAACCGCCGCGTCAAGGAGTTGGGCATGAACGAGCGCGAACTCTGGTGGTACCTCGACACGCGTCGTTGGGGATCGGCTCCCCACTCGGGCTTCGGCCTGGGCTTCGACCGCCTGCTGCTCTTCGTGACGGGACTTACGAATATCCGCGACGTGCAGCCCTTCCCGCGTACGCCGCTGCATGCGGAGTTCTGATCCGGCGGCGGCCGTTCCGCACGACAGGTCCGGTCAGCCCCGGGGCGGTGAAGAGAATCCCGGAAGGCGGCGGAAGGGGGCGGAGGAGGAAGAGTGTGAGGGGGCTCGCAAGGCCGTGAAAAGGTTTCCCGAAAGATGATGGGCGGTTCCGAAAGATGATGGGTTCCGAAAGATGATGGGCTCCGAAAGTGAAATGATGAAATCTCAACCATGATGAAGCGCGTGATTTTCTCCCTGCTTGTCACCCTTGTGGCCGGCGGGGTTTGGGCACGTCCCGCTGCGGAACGGGCCTGCAACCTGATCTTTATCGGGAACAGCATTACCGAAGGTGTCCTGCATGCCGACAAGAGCCGGACGGCTCCGCCGGTTTTTGCCGCCGGATTCGTCGGACGCATGATGTCGGGCGAGGTGAACTTCCGCAACTGCGGACGCTCCGGCGCTACGACGGTCGACTTCCTTCCCGCGCGGAATGCCGACTTCCGGCGTGTGGAACAGGCCGTGGCGGATCTTCGTGCGCTGGATGCTTCGGCACAGATCGTCGTATCGATCATGCTGGGGACGAACGATTCGGCATCGAGCGGCCCGACGGGCGCTCCGGTGTCGAACGAGGAGTACGGACGCAACCTCGAAACGATCATGTCGCGCCTTCGTGAATTGTGTCCCGGAGTGATCTTCGTGCTGCAGCGCCCGATCTGGTACAGTGCCAACACCTACAACGGGGCCCGGTATCTGGTCGAGGGGCAGAAGCGCCTGGCGGGATATACCGAGGTGCTGCTCTCGCTGGCCGGGAAATACGATGATGTCTATATGGGTGATCAGTCGGGATATGACTATTTCCGCGATCACCACGAAAAATACTGTTTTGCCGAAGATGGCCAGGCCGGAGTCTTCTACCTGCATCCCAATGAGAAGGGAGCGCGGAAGCTCGGCAAACGTTGGGCCCGGGCCATCGTCGGATCGCTGCAGGCTGCCGGTATCCGATGAACTTGGCGGAGAGCCCGCGCGGTCTGGAGCGGTGCAAGGAAGAGGGTGCTGCCGCCCGGCTTTCTCAGTTCTGCTTCCCGCTGCCGATATGAATGAAGAGACCTGTCTGTCGGAAAGAGTGTATAACGGATAATTATTTTGCAATGGGTATTTCGCAACGTCAGGTTCAAAAGCTGCAGCAGACACTGTCCCCGCAGCAGATACAGATGATCAAACTGCTCGAGCTGCCGACCATGCAGCTCGAACAGCGTATCAAACAGGAGATCGAGGACAATATCGTGCTCGAGGAGGACGAACGTCCGGCCGAAGAGGATGGTGAACCGCAGGAGATCTCCGTCGACGAGTATCTGCGCGAAGACGACACCCCCTCCTACAAGAGTCGCATCAACAACTTCTCGAAAGACGACAAACAGCGCCCGGTCTACCTGACCGAGGGCCGTTCGCTGCAGGAGTACCTTGTCGAACAGCTCGGTTACCGCAACCTCCCGGAGCGGGACATGCGCCTGGCGGTCTATCTGGTGGGAAGCCTTGACGAGGATGGTTACCTGCGGCGAGACCTGGAGTCCATTGCCGACGACATCGCCTTTACGGTGGGTATCGAGACAACGGCCGAGGAGCTCGAACGCATCCTGGGCATCATCCACGAACTCGAACCGGCCGGTATCGGCGCCCGTGACCTGCGCGAGTGCCTGCTGCTGCAGATGTCTCAGAAGCCGCTCGACACCCCGGCGCGACGTCTGGCGCAGAAGATCCTGACCAGCTACTTCGACGAGTTTGCCAAAAAGCATTACGAGAAGCTTATGACGCGGCTGCAGGTCTCGGAGGATGAGTTCCGCGAGGCGATTGCCGAGATCCGGCGCCTGTCGCCCAAACCGGGAAATCTCTATGCGGACGGAGGAACGGATGCCGCTCCCTACATTGTTCCGGACTTCATCCTCGACTATCAGGACGGACACTTCAACCTTTCGCTCAATTCGTCGAACCTTCCCGAGGTGCGGATCAACCGCCGTTACGTGGATATGATCCGCTCGATGGTGGGCAGCGACGGAAAGGTGAAGGCCCAGGACCGCGAGGCGCTGCAGTTCGTGAAGAACAAGATCGATTCGGCCAAGTGGTTCATTTCGGCGATCAAGCAGCGGCACGACACGCTGATGCGCACGATGCAGACGATTCTCGACTACCAGCAGGAGTACTTCAAGGACGGCGACAAGTCGAAGCTGCGGCCCATGATTCTCAAGGATGTGGCCGACCGCACAGGACTCGATGTTTCGACGATTTCGCGGGTGGTCAACAGCAAGTACGTGCAGACGCAGTTCGGGATCATCCTGCTGAAGTCGCTCTTCTCGGAGGCCATGCAGACGGAGTCGGGTGAGGAGGTGTCGAGCTACGAGATCAAGCACATCCTGCAGGAGTGCATCGATGCGGAGGACAAGCGTCGTCCGCTGACCGACGAGACGTTGATGGACATTTTGAATTCGAAGGGGTACCGCATCGCCCGACGCACGGTTGCCAAGTACCGCGAGATGCTGGGTATTCCCGTGGCGCGCCTTCGCAAACAGATATGATGCGCCAGACCGCAGGATCCGGCGGTTTTCCCAATCCCGGAGGGCTTTCCGTTATGGAGCGAATGCGGCTGGCGAACGACCCAAAGATTGAAAACATGGATTTTCGGAAGATATCGAATATTCTGTCGTGGGTGCTTCACCCCTTTCTGCTGCCATTGTACCTCATGGCACTGATGTTGACCATGACGCTGTTTGCGCGTTATCCGGCGAGTGTGAAACTCTACCTGAGCTGGGTGGTGGTACTCTATGCGGTGGTCATTCCGGTGCTGTCGCTGGCCGTGCTGCGCTCGTTTGGACGCTTGTCCGATTTTCGCGTTGACAAGCGTCGGGAACGGTTGCTTCCGCTGCTGATCGGAACGGTCTGTTATGTGCTGTGCGCTCTTACCATCGCGAAGATCCCTTCGGCGGTGTTCCTGCGCAAGTTCATGCTGGCAGCGGCCTGCTGTGAAGCGATGTGCCTGCTGGTGTCGCTGCGGTGGAAGATCAGCCTCCACCTCACGGGCATGGGGGCGACCGTTGCGCTGCTGGTCGTCATGAATGTCGTCGGGGTCGGCTCGATGCTGGTTCCGCTGGCCGTGGCAATCCTGCTCTCGGGTGCTTTGGCTTCGGCCCGGCTCTACCTCGGCTGCCATAACGGGATGCAGGTGCTGGCGGGCTTCGGCGGCGGATTTGTCGTCGCCACGCTGGCCGTGCTCTTTCTGTGAGGGGCTCGCGAGTTGATGCTCTCGGTGACTGCCGTCGCCTTCGGCGGCGGGTCCCTTTTCGGTCAATGACATCCCGGACTATTGATCTCGCGTATCTTCCATCTGGCTCCGAATAATGAAAAAACCGACTCGTGCGAGCCGGTTTTTTTCGTTGTGTCGTTTCGGACGGAGTGCTAAACGCATCCCTGGGCAAGCATGGCGTTGGCCACCTTCATGAAACCTCCGATGTTGGCGCCTACGACATAGTTGACGTATCCGTCGGGCTGGGTGCCGTACTGCACGCAGACGGCGTGGATGTTCTTCATGATCGAGTGGAGCCGAGCATCAACCTCCTCGGGCGTCCAGGTGAGGCGCATGGAGTTCTGCGTCATCTCGAGCCCCGAGGTTGCCACGCCTCCGGCATTGGCCGCCTTGCCCGGGGCATAGAGCAGCTTGTGCTGCTGGAAGATCTTGATGGCTTCGGGGGTCGAGGGCATGTTGGCGCCTTCGGCCACGCAGATGCATCCGTTGTCGACGAGCATCTGCGCCTGTTCGCCGTTCAGCTCGTTCTGTGTGGCGCACGGCATGGCAATGTCGCACTTCACGCCCCAGGGACGTTCGCCGGGATAGTAGGTTGCCGATGGATAGCGGTCGGCGTACTCCTTGATGCGTCCGCGGAAGATGTTCTTCAGCTCCATGACGTAGTCAAGCTTCTCGGGGCTGATTCCCTCGGGGTCGTAGACATATCCCGACGAATCGGAGAGTGTCACGACCTTGGCGCCCAGTTCGGTGGCCTTCATGCAGGCGTACTGCGCCACGTTGCCCGATCCGGAGATGCAGACGGTCTTGCCCTCGAAGGAGTCGCCGCGTGTGGCGAGCATCTCCTGGGCGAAGTAGCAGGTTCCGTATCCGGTAGCCTCGGGACGCAGGGGGCTGCCGCCCCAGTCACGGCCCTTTCCGGTGAGGGTTCCGGAGAATTCGTCGCGCAGCCGCTTGTACTGTCCGAACATGTATCCGATTTCACGTCCTCCGACGCCGATGTCGCCGGCCGGGACGTCGGTATCCTGTCCGATATGGCGTTGAAGTTCGGTCATGAACGACTGGCAGAACTTCATCACCTCGTTGTCCGACTTCCCCTTGGGGTTGAAGTCCGAGCCGCCCTTTCCGCCGCCCATGGGCAGGGTGGTGAGGCTGTTCTTGAAGGTCTGTTCGAAAGCCAGGAATTTCAGGATCGAGAGGTTGACCGAGGGGTGGAAACGGATTCCGCCCTTGTAGGGACCGATGGCGCTGTTCATCTGGACGCGGTACCCGCGGTTGATCTCGATCTCGCCTTTGTCATTGAGCCACGGGACGCGGAAGATGATTACGCGCTCGGGTTCGGCGATACGTTCGAGAATCTTCATTTTCTGAAGGATCGGGCTGGCCACGATGTGGGGAGCCAGCGATTCGGCCACTTCGCGGACTGCCTGATGGAATTCCGGCTCACCCGGGTTGCGGGCGATGAGTTGGGCCATGAATTCTTCGACGTACTGATGGGCTTGTTCGTTCATAGCAATCTTTTTTTGGAATTTATAATTCATAATTGGGATAACAATATAGGAAATCTTTTGCTGTTTTGCAAGTTCTTTAAGAATTTCGTAAAATATTTTACTTTCGGCGTCGCCTCTTTTCCTTACTGTCTGTCTGCCGGACGGGATGCGGGTTGAGAATCCGTAATAAAAAAAGACGGATCCGCTGCGAATCCGTCATGGAAAAAAATTTCAAAAAAATCGTCGGGCATCCCCTCCCGAACGCCTATTTTGAGAAGGCGAAGCCGATGTAGGCATTTTCGTACTGGGAGAGCAGTGAGGTGGCCGTCGAGAGCGATGCGACCTCCTCGCCGAGCGTCTTGGCAATCTCCATCAGCCGGGTGACCGGGAAGACGATGGTCAGCTCGCCGCCGTTGAGGTAGGCGTGGCTCGGGATGGCTCCGAGATCGATCTTTCCGTTGGCGAGCTGGAAGTCGATGGCGTGCGTCTCGGCATCGAAGGTGTAGGTACCCTTGACGGTGTGTGTTCCTGCCGAGGCCGAGAACTCGTTGGTTCCATTGTCGAAAGTGATGCTGCCGGTTCCCGGGGTGATGCCGACCTTGGCGTAGATCTTCGAAAGCTGATCGACGATCAACGCTTCGAGGAGCGATCCGCTGAGATCACCCGAGAGGTCCGTTCCTTCAAACTTCACGCTCGGCTGCGTGTAGTTCCAGGTTCCGGAGAGGGCAATCTGCGTGAGTTTGCCTCCGGTGGCTTCGTCGGCCACCGTCGTGGCGGCCTTTTTGAGTACGTCGAGCCAGTTCTGGGCCGAGACGTCGTGCATGCCTGCCGTGAGGCACAGTAGTGCGAGAATCAGGAGTCGTTTCATGGTTTCAGAGGTTTTCCAGTTCGCGGAGCCATGCCTCTGCCGTAGCGTCGGAGGGCATGCGCCAGTCGCCGCGGGGCGACAGGGCCACCGATCCCACCTTCGGGCCGTCGGGCATGGCCGAACGTTTGAATTGTTGTGCGAAGAAGCGGCTGACAAACGTGCGCAGCCATTTGAGGATCGTCTCCCGGTCATAGCTTCCTTCGAAGGCCAGCTCGGCCAGCAGAAGGGTCTTGGCGGGGCCGTATCCCGAACGGAGCAGGTGATAGAGAAAGAAGTCGTGGAGTTCGTAGGGGCCCACGAGGTCTTCGGTCTTCTGGGCGATGTGTCCCTCGGCATCGGCCGGAAGCAGCTCTGGGCTGACCGGAGTGTCGATGATGTCGAGCAGCGTGTCGCGTGTCGCGGGGTCCTGCTCCGTGTCGGCGACCCACTTCACCAGGTGGCGTACCAACGTCTTCGGCACCGAAGCGTTGACGCCGTACATCGACATCTGGTCGCCGTTATACGTTGCCCATCCGAGCGCCAGTTCCGAGAGATCGCCCGTGCCGACGACCAGTCCGCCCTCCATGTTGGCCACATCCATCAGAATCTGCGTACGTTCGCGCGCCTGGGCGTTTTCGTAGGCTGCCGAGCGGTCGGAAGGGTCGAGCCCGATGTCGCGGAAGTGTTGCAGACAGGCTTCGCGGATCGGGATCTCGCGGATGCTCACGCCCAACCCCTGCATCAGCTTCAGCGCATTGTTGTAGGTGCGGTCCGTGGTGCCGAACCCGGGCATCGTGATGCCGAGGATCTTCGAACGGTCAATGCCCAGCAGATCGAACGTGCGTACCGTGACCAGCAGTGCGAGTGTCGAGTCGAGGCCTCCCGAGATGCCGACGACGGCCGTCCGTGCGCGGGTGTGGGCCATGCGTCTGGCGAGTCCGTGGCTCTGAATGCGGAAGATCTCCTCGCAACGCTCGCTGCGATGCTCCTCGTCCTTCGGGACGAACGGCAGGGGATCGATCTCCCGGTCTAGAGCCGCGGCACGCAGCGCTTCGGGAATCTCCATCTCGATGACGGTGTTCTCCGCGGCATCGTTGTTTGCGCGGAACGAGGTGTTGCGGCGCCGTTCATACTCCAGCCGCTCGATGTCCACGTCGGCGACGATCAGCTGCTCCTCGGTCGAGAAGCGGCGCGCCTCACGCAGGATCGTGCCGTTTTCGGCGATCAGCCCGTTTCCGGCAAATACCAGGTCGGTTGACGATTCGCCCCACCCGGCCGAACAATAGACATACCCGGCGATCGTACGGGCCGACTGTTGGGCGACGAGTTGCCGCAGATAGAGGTGCTTCCCGGCCGCTTCGGGCGATGCCGAGAGGTTGAAGATTACCTTGGCGCCGTTGAGTGCCAGGTGTGACGAGGGCGGAATGGCGGTCCAGAGATCCTCGCAGAGCTCCACGCCGAACTCCACGCCGTTGACCTCGAATGTCAGGTCTGCGCCGAAGTCGGCCTGCTGCCCGGCCACATTGATATGTTCCTCGGTGATGCCGGCTCCCGAATCGAACCAGCGCGATTCGTAGAACTCTCCGTAATTGGGAATGTGGATCTTGGGCACGACGCCGAGTACGCGCCCCTGGGTGAATACCACGGCGCAGTTGTAGAGCGTTGTTCCGTGGCGCAGCGGGGCGCCGGCAATCATGACCAGCGGCAGCTTGCGCGTCTCGTGCACGAGTTCGGCGAGGGCTTCGTCTGCATCGTCGAGCAGGGTCTGCTGCAACAGCAGGTCACCGCACGTGTAGGCCGTCACACCCAGTTCGGGGAACGCCACGATCTCCACACCGCGTCGTGCAGCCTCTTCGGCCAGGGCCTTCATCCGTTCCGTATTGTAAAGGCAGTCGGCGACCCGCACGTGGGGGATCGCCGCTGCGACTTTCAGAAATCCGAAATTGTCCATCTTGCGTAGTCCGTGTTTGCCGGCTTTGCGGGGCCGGATCCGTCCGCCGTCGTTGCGACGGCTATTCGCTCCAGAGGGTTGCGAGGTTCAGAATCACCTGCTGTGCCTTGCGCATCGTCGTGAGCGAGCAGTATTCGAACTTTCCGTGGAAGTTCATGCCTCCGGTGAAGAGGTTCGGACACGGAAGTCCCATGAACGAGAGGCGTGCGCCGTCCGTGCCGCCGCGGATCGGACGCACGAGGGGTTTTACGCCGGCCATCTCCATGGCCTTCAACGCCTTGTCGATAACCTGCGGATGCGGCTCGACCATCTTGCGCATGTTGAAGTACTGGTCTTTCAACGTCAGCGTCAGAACCGAGTCTCCATATCTTTTCTTCAGCAGATCGACGCACGCCCACATGAAGACCTTGCGCTGTTCGAAGCGGTCGGCGTCGTGGTCGCGGATGATGTAGCTCAGCGACGCCTTTTCGACCGTTCCGCTCACTCCCACGCAGTGGTAGAATCCCTCGTACCCTTCGGTATGCTGGGGACGCTCGGCGGCGGGCAGCAGCGTCTGCAGCTCGCACGCCACGTCGATGGCGTTGATCATCTTGTCCTTGGCGTATCCCGGATGGACATTGCGTCCCTGGATCTCGATCTTCGCGCTGGCGGCGTTGAAGTTCTCATACTCCAGTTCGCCCTCCATGCCGCCGTCGACCGTGTAGGCGAAGTCGGCGCCGAAGGCCCGCACGTCGAAGAAGTCCACGCCGCGTCCCACCTCCTCGTCGGGGGTGAATCCGATGCGGATCTTGCCGTGCTTTACCTCCGGATGGCTCATCAGATACTCCGCGGCGGTCATGATCTCGGCGACACCGGCCTTGTCGTCGGCTCCGAGCAGCGTCGTTCCGTCGGTGTGGATCAGCGTGTGCCCCTTGAAGAACGCGAGTTCCGGGAAGTCGGCCACACGCATCGTCAGGTGGCCGTTCAGCACCAGGTCGCCGCCGTCATACTCCTCGACCACGCGCGGTTTGACATCCTTGCCGCTCATGTCGGGCGACGTGTCGACGTGGGCGATGAACCCGATGACCGGGGCGTTTTCACAGCCTGCCGTAGCGGGCACCGTGCCCATCACGTATCCGTACTGGTCCATCGTGACCTCGGTCATGCCGAGGGCCTGCATCTCGTCGCGCAGGGCTTCGAGCAGCACCTTCTGCTTCTCGGTCGAGGGAAAGGTCGTGCTCTCCTCCGACGACTGCGTGTCGTAGGAGACATATTTCAGAAATCGTTCCTTGAGATCCATATTCTGTCTTGCTTGCTTTGAAATTTGTTTTTGTTTTTCGATCACGGGGTTACGATCGTGGCCATACCTCCGTTGATGACGGCCGTCGAGTGCGAGCCGTCGGGATTGACCACCACGGCCAGACCCCCTATGGGCTTCAGAACCGTGACAACCTGTCCGTCCGTGCGAACCATCGTGGCGGGATATTGCTGCTTTTCGGCCATCTGGAAGTGCCTCTCGTCAATCCATCGGGACACACGCTTGCTGCTTCCGGCCTGCTGCGGGGCCTCGGAGAGCGAGGCGCAGCCGCCTGCCAACATCAACAACCCTGTTGCGGTGGCGATTACCCATTGTTTCATACCGAGATCTGTTTTTGATTTGAATGGACAAAGATCGTCGTTACTTCTCCTTTTTGGCCCGGAGCGTGTGCCATGCGAAGTAGCCGATCAGCACGAGGTACATCACCAGTCCCAGCCATTCGGCGCCGTTCGAGGCGGCCCACTTCGAGAGTTTCCAATCCACTTCGCAGAATTTCAGTATTGCGCTCACGACGCCCATCAGGGCTCCTCCGGCGATGAATCCCGAGGCGATCAGCGTGCCGCGGTCGAAACGGGCCTTGTTCAGTGCGGCATCCTTCGAACGGTTCGAGACGAACCATGCGATGAGACCGCCGACTACCAGCGGGGCGTTCAGATCCATCGGGATGAACATGCCCAGGGCGAAGGCCAGGGCCGGAACGCCGATGGCCGTGAGTGTCAGTGCGAGTGCAGCACCGCAGAAATAGAGCATCCAGGGGGTCTGCCCTCCGGTCATCAGCGGCTGGATGACGGCGGCCATGGCGTTGGCCTGCGGAGCGACGAGCGCCCCTTCGCCGACGAATCCGAACGACTTGTTGAGGATGATCATCACGCCGGCGACCGTGGCTGCCGAGACAAACGTTCCGAGGAATTTCCACGCCTCCTGCTTTTTGGGCGTCGTACCGAGCCAGTATCCGATTTTGAGGTCGGTGATGAAGCCTCCGGCCATCGAGAGGGCCGTGCAGACCACGCCGCCGATAATCAGTGCGGCGGTCATGCCCGTCGTGCCGCTCAGCCCGACGCTTACCAGCACGAGCGAGGAGAGGATCAGCGTCATGAGCGTCATGCCCGAGACGGGGTTCGTGCCCACGATGGCAATGGCGTTGGCGGCCACCGTCGTGAAGAGGAACGCAATAATGAAAACGATCAGAATCGCCGTGACGGACTGTACCCATCCGTCGAGCAGCCCGAAGTGGAAGAATACGAAGATGCAGACGAGCGTGGCGATGAGGATCGAGAGGATGCGCTTCATCGTCAGGTCCTGCTGCGTGCGCTCGATCGTGGCGGTGGCGGGCTTGCCCTTGCCCCTGCCGAATTCCGACACGGCCAGCCCTACGGCCTGTCGGATGATCTTCGATTGCCGCACGATGCCGATGATGCCGGCCATGGCAATGCCGCCGATGCCGATCGGTTTGCCGATGAACGTATAGAGATTCTCGGCCGTAAGCAGTTCCGAGGGGTTGGCCAGCAGCGCCTTGTCGGTCACGCCCACCAGAGCCGCGAGCGTCGCGGGATCCATCGCCTCGGCCAGCGATCCGACCGCCGGCACGATGACGAACCATACGAGGCACGAGCCCGCGGTGATGATCATGGCGTATTTCAGTCCGATGATGTATCCCAGACCGAGCACGGCGGCCGTGGTGTTGAGTCCGAAGACCACCTTGAACTTGTCGGCAGCCACCTGCCCCCATTCGCAGATGCGCGTCGTGACGGTGTCGGTCCACAGCCCGAAAGTGCCCACGACAAAGTCGTAGAGTCCGCCGACAAGACCCGCCACGGCGAGCAGCTTGGCCTGATTGCCGCCCTTTTCACCCGAAATGAGCACCTCGGTCGTGGCCGTGGCCTCGGGGAAGGGATACTTGCCGTGCATCTCCTTGACGAAGTACTTGCGGAAGGGGATCAGCAGCACGATGCCGAGCAGTCCGCCGAAGAGCGACGAGAGAAATACCTGCCAGAAGGCGGCATCGAGTCCCAGGATGTAGAGGGCCGGGAGGGTGAAGATGGCCCCGGCGACGATGACGCCCGACGAGGCGCCGATCGACTGAATGATGACGTTCTGCCCGAGCATGTTCTTCTTGCCCAGAACGGAGCCCATTCCCACGGCGATGATGGCGATCGGGATGGCGGCCTCGAAGACCTGGCCGACGCGCAGTCCGAGGTAGGCGGCCGCGGCCGAGAAGATGATGGCCATTACCACGCCCATGGTCACCGAGTAGGGGGTGACCTCACGGGGATTCGACGAGGCCGGCATGACGGGCCGGTACTCTTCGCCGGGTTTGAGTTCGCGGTAGGCGTTTTCGGGGAGAGAAGTTTGGGGTTGTTCCTGTTTCATGGCGGAGTCTTTGCTGAGGTGATTGATCGGATGCGTGCAGGGGGGAGCAGCCTAACGGTTGTCGCCGCTTCCCGAGATCTGGTGGCGCTGCATGCGCGAGCGGAGCTTGTCGACGTTCATCTGCGCCACCTCCTCGAGGTTGTACCCCAGGTCGCGCGACAGGGTGGCACAGTACCACAATACGTCGCCGATCTCCTTGACGATTTCGAGCCGCTTCTCGGGGGTGAACTCCTTGTGGGCGTCACGGATTACTTTCTTGACCTTGTCGGCCACCTCGCCGGCCTCTCCGGTGAGTCCGAGCGTGGGGTAGATGATCCGGCTGTCTTCGGGATAGATGGCCGTTTCGAGGGCATGCTGCTGGTATTCGTTGAGTGTCATGGTTGCATGAATTCGTTTGAACGAGTGATATCCAAAAGACAAAAATAGGAAAATTTTCGCTATGATTCACGAAAAAGCCCGCCAAGCGGGCGAAAAAACGGCTTGCCGGGCTTTTCGTGCGGATTCGGACGTCCGGACTATCCTGCGCGGGAGAGGACCTCCACGGCCGAAGACCGGATGTCGGGCGGTTAGAGGGTGTTGAGCGTTGCGCGAGCCTCGCGGAGCTTCTGCTCCCAACCCTCGAACGCCACGGGCGAACGGAACGGTTCCAACAGTTCGTCCAGCATTGCGAGACGCTCCTCGTCGCCTTCATACTCCGCGCGCAGCAGGCGGATCTTCTCCCAGTCCTGAATACCCTCGACGAGCCGCTCGAAACGGATCGACGAGCGCCCTTCGGGATAGACGATCGCGGTATCGCCGGCGGCCCACGTGCGGAACGTCATGTCGCGGATCGGATCCTCGACCCAGGAGTTGTAGGCCCAGCGGAGGAATCCGTCGTAATCCTCGGCGGCGGCATACCAGCTCAGATAGGTGGCCTCGGCGGGGGCCGACGAGACGTAGGTGTTGGGGAATCCCGACGAGCAGCAGACATAATAGGTTGTTGTCAGCCCTTTGGTACGCCGGTCGGCGATGTCTTTGCGGTCGATAGGCCCGAAGATTCCGGCGGACATGTCCCGGATGTAGGGATACTGCTTGTAGCTCTTGTGGTTGTCGGCCAGAGAGATGCCCAGCTCGGGAGCTACCTCCTTGAGCAGGGCCGTCGCTTCGGCCATCACCTCGGGCGAACGTTCGTCCATGGCGATATTGGTCTTCTCGAGCCATCCCTTCTGACGCAGGTGGCCGACGAACGACTTCAGGAAGGGCTCCCACATTTCGCGGAAGGTAGGGGTGCCCGGGGCAGCCTGCACGTCGATCATCTCTCCCGAGACGTCATCCTTGTAGTGGAGCATGTCGTTCCACGGGAGCATCGAGTAGCAGTTGATGTACTTGTCGATGCCCAGCCCGAGCATGAACTCCACCCAGCGGTCGAATATCGAGAAGTCGTACTCCCAGGATCCGTCGACGAGCCGTGTCCAGAGAATCATGTCGGCGTAGGCGTCGTAGCATTGATGGTTCCAGGGATCCTTGTTGAGCGTGGCGGTGATGACCTTCTGGCCCGCCTCGGCGAGCTGCAGCATCGTCGGACGCATGCGTTCGAAGTGTTCGTCGCTCCACACCGGAACCTTCTCGATGCGGGCCACGGCTGCGGGATGCTGCCACAGGTCGAGGTGGTAGACCCACTCCGACACTGCAGGGAGCGTGCGGGCGACGATGTTGAGGTGAAGCGTCAGCGTGGCGTCGACTCCCTTGCCCCGGAGCTGTACCGGAGCCGTATAGTGCCCTGCCGGGGCGTCGCGCGGAATGTCGACCGTGATCCATACGGGACGCGTCGACCGGGCCGGGACGTCGAACGACGGACATTCGTCGAGCAGATCGGCTTCGAGGTGTGCGGGATCGTTCTCGGGGCGTGCTCCGCACGGCTGTGCGGGAAGGAAGTCGTCGCTGATGACATATTTTACCATGCGTGCCCGGGCGATTCCATCGAGTTTCGATCCGTCGTCGGAGGTGAACTCTCCGATCGTGCAGGTCAGTCCGTCGATAGCTTCGGGGGTCGAAACGACTGCCTGGGCGGAGACCTTTTCGCCGCGCCATCCCGAGATCGATATTTCGTCACAGGCCTCGCCGTCGAACGGCGTGGCACGGGGATAGCGGATGTCGGTCGACCCGAACGTAACAACGGTCTTCTCGACGCCGTTCCACGCTTCGGGGCGTTCGCCCTGCGGATCGGCCGGTTCGGTCCAGTCGTGTACGGAGGTGACGGGTGGTTGGGAGGAGCAGGCGAGCAGCGCCAGCAGGGGAATGGTCAGCAGCAGTTTTTTCATGGGTTATCGGGTTGGTGTTGGGTTGGTGGTGCGAGGTGGCTGGTCAGAGTTTTTCGAGCGCCTTTTCGAGTCCGATGCCGCGTGACCCCTTGACCAGCACCAGGGCATTCTCTATGGGATTTGCCGTCAGACGTTCGAGCAACTCGTCCCGCGTGGTGTATAGCGTGACGTTGCGGGGCTCTCCGGAACGGGAGGTGCAGGCTCCGGCAAACTCCTTCCCGACGAGCAGCCCCTCCGTGTCGGGGTGCTGCGCGACGATCTCGACGATCCCCGCATGCTCGCGCTCCGACCAGGCGCCCAGTTCGAGCATGTCGCCCAGAATCAGTACCCGGCGCTCCCGACGTCCGAGCGGCTCCTGCAGCAGATGCTCCACGGCCGCCCGCATGCTGAGCGGATTGGCGTTGTAGCAGTCGGCAATGACCGTGTTGTGCGGGGTCTCGATGCGTTGCGAGCGGTAGTTGTCGGGAACGTATGCGGCCACGGCGCGGCGGATCGCCTCGTCGTCAATGCCAAAATAGTGCCCTACGGCTACGGCGGCGGCGATATTGAATCGGTTGTACTCCCCTTCGAGATGGCTTTCGATGCCGTCGGCCAGCGTCGTGGGGTAGTATTCTGCCTTCAGAGCCTGCCGTTCGGCAGCCATGGCGCAAAGCGTCGGATCCTCTGCGCGTACAAAGGCCGTTCCTCCGTGCGCCGCGAGGAAGTCGAAGAGCTCCCCCTTGCCGCGGCGAACTCCTTCGGGACCTCCGAACCCTTCGAGATGAGCTCTTCCGACGTTGGTCAGCAGCCCGAAGTCCGGCTCGGCAATTGCTGCCAGCCGTGCAATCTCCCCGCAGGCGCTCGCCCCCATCTCGACCACCCCGAAGGTTGTCTCGCGGGTCATCGAGAGCAGCGTCAGCGGCACACCGATGTGGTTGTTGAGGTTCCCGTGCGTGGCATAGACCTCGAAACGCTCGGCCAGCACGCGGCTCACGAGCTCCTTGGTCGTCGTCTTGCCGCTGCTTCCCGAGATGGCCAGCACCGGAATGCCCAGTTCGCGCCGATGGCACCGCGCCAGCTCCTGGAGCGACGTCAGCGTGTCGTCGACCAGCACGATGCGCTTGCCGTCGGGTGCGATTCCGGCCTCGGCCAACACCCCGGCGTGATCCGCGACAACCGCCGCCGCTCCTTTTGCAAGGGCCTCGGCAACAAAGCGGTTGCCGTCGAAATTGGCCCCGTGGAGCGCGAAAAAGATCGAACCCGGCTCAATACGCCGGGTATCGGTCGAAACGCGCAGATGGGCGCGGAAGAGATCGTAGAGATCAGATATGCTTGTCGCCATTGTGGAACTTCACTTCGTCGATGAATTTCTTGATGTTCTGTTCGTCGGAGCGCGGACAGATCATCAGCACGTCGTCGGTATCGACGACGATGTACTCCTTCAGGCCGCTGATGACGGCGATCTTCTCCTTGGGCAGCGAAACGATCGACGAACGCGTGTCGTAGACGTAGCACCCTTCGGCGGGGATGGCGTTGGCGTATTTGTCTTTGCGCGAGAGCTGGTAGACGGAGCCCCAGGTTCCGACGTCGCTCCATCCGAACTCGCCGCAGCGGACATATACGTTGTCGGCCTTCTCCATGATGCCGTAGTCGATCGAGATGGCGCGGCATTCGGCGAACGCCGTCTCGACGGCCTGCCGTTCGGCGGCGGCATCGGGGGCCGACATCACGCTGCTGAAGAGCGCGTGGTGTTCGGGGAGATACTTCTCGAAGGCCTCGATGATCGAGCGCACTTTCCAGATGAAGATGCCCGAATTCCAGAAGAACTCTCCCGACTGGAGGAATACCTCCGCCAATTCGAGATTGGGCTTCTCGGTGAAGCACTTGACCTTGCTGATGGGATCGTTGTTCGACACCTGGATGTACCCGTAACCCGTGTCGGGGCGGGTGGGCTTGATGCCCACGGTCATCAGCGCATCGTGTCTGGCGGCGAACTCCACACACTCGGCGATGATGGCGCGGAAGTCCTCCTCGTTGAGGATCAGGTGGTCCGAGGGCGTGACGATCATTTCGGCATCGGGATTGTGCTTCATCAGCGTGTAGGCGGCATAGGCGATGCACGGTGCCGTGTTGCGCCCGACGGGTTCGCAGAGAATCTGGGCTTCCGAGAGCTCCGGGAGGTGTTCGAGCACCTGGTCCTTGTATTTATCGTTGGTCACCACCAGGAAGTTCTCCGCGGGGACGATCTTCGCAAAGCGTTCGTAGGTGTGACGGATGAATGATTTGCCTGTTCCGAGAATGTCGAGGAACTGCTTCGGGCGCGAATGACGGCTCATGGGCCAGAACCGCGTTCCGATGCCACCCGCCATGATGACACAATATTTGTTGTTGGTCATGAGTTATTATGTTGTTAACTTCGACAAAGATAAAAATATTTTAGTAACTTTGCCGCCTATCGGAGAATTAAATTATCCGGGCCATGAAAATCAAACTCTTCACTCTGCCCAATCTGCTGACGCTTTCGAACCTGCTCTGCGGGGCGTTTGCAACGGTGGCGGCCTTGTCGTACGGCAATCTGACGCTGGCTTTCGGGCTGATCGTTCTGGCGGCCGTTTTCGATTTCCTCGACGGATTCGCGGCGCGCCTTCTCCACCAGAGTTCGCCCATCGGGCTGCAGCTCGATTCGCTGGCCGACGACATCACTTTCGGCCTGGCGCCCTCGGCCGTGCTCTTTGTGCTCTACGGACGCATGGCACCGCAGGTGCTTCCCGAGGCGGCGTGGATTCCCTATGTTGTTTTCGTCTTTGCGGCATTCGCGGCTCTGCGCCTGGCTCGGTTCAACATCGACGATACGCAGCGCGGGGAGTTTCTGGGACTTCCGTCGCCGGCCGCGGCGCTCTTCTGCGCCTCGCTGGGGTGGCTTGCCGAACGTTACGGCGTGCTCTTTTCGCGCGAGACGACGCTTGTCGTGGCCCTGGGCATGGCCATCCTGATGGTTGCCGGAGTGCGCATGTTCGCCCTGAAGTTCCATGGATTCGGATGGCACGGGAACGAGATCCGCTACGGATTCCTCCTGCTGTCGCTGATCCTGCTCATCGTGCTGGGCGGCGTTGCCGTTCCGTTGATTATCCTGCTCTATATCGTTATCTCGCTCGTTCGCAACGCGGTATGCCGCGGCGGCGAAGGGAACGGATTGTGAAACTAAAATTTTTTAATTACCTTTGCCGCGGATTTCCGCCCTTTGGCTGACATGGCGAGACTCTCGAACCGCATACTGCTGACACTCCTCGTGGGACTGTTATTTTGGGTGCCGCAAGCCTTGCAGGCCCAGAATTTCGACGCGAGTACCCTGCAGCGGGCGATGCGCAACGGTCAGAGCGGCGCACTCTACGGGACGAATCCCTATGAGCAGACCGACGAGGATGGCGAGGGAGAGCCTCAGGATACGACCAAACAGGAGCGCAAGATCCGTAAGCCGCTCGAGTCGTACTTCTTCAGCGACTCGATCCGTGCGCTGAACAACTTCATGTGGCATGTGAAGCGCAACTACAACCGGGTGGAGATCATGCCGCTGGACACCACGCTGACCGATTACCGGATCGACTATCCGTTCTATCGCGAGGACGTGGGCGATATCGCGCAGGGGGCGTTGGGCCAGACATCGCTGCCGCTCAACTACTTCCGGCGTCCGGAGTTCTTTGACTTCAGTTTTGCGAGTCCGTACTACGCGTACACGTACAACATGGAGAATGTCGGCTTCTACAACACGAAGAAACCGATAATCCGCATGAGTTACGAGGAGTCGGGGCAGAAGCGCTTCCGGGAGGAGAACTTCCACATCATGCATGCGCAGAACATCTCGCCCACGACGGGATTCAACATCGACTACAAGGCGCGCGGCACGAAGGGCCAGTATATATGGTCGCGGACGAAGAACCACAATCTTGCCGTGGCGGTGAACCATACGGGCAAACGCTATTCGATCCATGCGGCGTACTACAACAACTACATCGACCAGCAGGAGAACGGCGGCGTGGTTGGCAAATGGGCCCTTGCCGATACGACCTTCGACATGCCGTCGGGCGTACCGATGCGTCTGGCCGATGCCCAGGCGAAGAACGTCTACCGCAACAACGCCTTTTTCGTCACCCAGTCGTACGGTATTCCGCTGCAGCGGATGACGGAGAGCGATTTTTCGATGGCAGGGTTGTCGTCGGTCTACATCGGACATTCGTTCGAGTACAGTTCGTGGAGCAAGATCTACACCGACATCAACGCGCCGTATACCAACGAGCGGGACCATCGGAACGAAAACGGAGAGTTCGTCTCGGCGGAGTACAACTACTACAAGAACTGGTTCATCAACCCCACCCAGACGCGCGACTCGATCTACGAGCGCAACATCAGCAACCGCATCTTTGTCCAGGCGCAGCCGTGGGACCGCGACGGAGTGGTCGGCACGCTCGATGCGGGCATCGGGGTCGACCTGCATACCTACTCGCAATTCGAACTCAAGGACTACCTGACGGGCAAGTACGAGAAGGTCAACGAGATGAGTTACTTCTTCTACGGATCCGTCAACGGCAAGATCAAGAAATACGTCGACTGGGGAGGGGAGGCAACCTTCTACCCGTCGGGTTACAGAGGCGGAGACCTCACCATCGGCGCCCACCTGGCGCTGACGGGGTACCTCCGCGGACATCCCCTGATTCTCGAGGGGCGTTTCAATCTGGAGCGTCGCTCGCCGAACTTTTGGCAGGAGAATCTATACTCGAACCATTTCATATGGAACACTCCTTTGAACAAGGAGACTGAGACTCGGTTGGAGGTAAAGTTCTCGGTTCCCGACTTTGCATTCGAAGCGGGGGCCTGGCAGGGCGTCCTTACGGACAAGATCTATTACGGATCGGATGCGAATGTCGCCCAGGCCAGCGGAACGGTCAGCCTCACGAGTGTGTATGCACGCAAGGATTTCCGCTTAGGCGGACTCCATCTGGACAACAGGGTATTGTTGCAGTGGAGCACGGATCAGGAAGTTGTCCCCGTTCCGCTTTTGAGTGCCTACCTGTCGTATTACTACGAATTCTGGGTGGTGCGCGACGTATTGCGCCTGCAGATCGGACTCGACGGCCGCTATAATACGCGTTATTATGCGCCGGGCTATAATCCGGCTCTGTCGGTGTACTACAACCAGCGGGAGCTGGAGGTGGGGAATTACCCCTATCTGGATGCTTTCGTCATGGGAAAGTGGAAGAGAATGCGGATATTTTTGAAATATCAGCATGTGAACAAAGGGCTGTTCGGCAACGGAGAGTATTTCTCCGCGGCGAACTACCCGCTCAATCCGGGCATGTTCAAAATCGGTATCTCTTGGGGTTTCTATGATTAGCGTGCTGTACTGCGCGGTGTGAACTGCCCGCAAAGGAAGCTTTTATGCTAAAAAAGACAGTTTTAACGTTTGCGTTCTTAACCATTCTGACAACATTTTACGGTTTTAACGCGCAGTTCGGCACGCCCGTGACGGATCCGGAGCCGGACGAAAGGAGCGAGATGAGCGACTTGTCGCTGCTTGCAGAGGGCGACTATGTGATCTCGACCTATGACAACCTGATTCGCAACATCAGCGAACGGGAAGGTAACGACTGGCGCCTGATGAGTGCCATCGCTTACCACGAATCGCGGTTTACACCCGACATCACCTCGCGCAGCGGGGCCCGGGGGCTGATGCAGATCATGCCCTCCGTGGCGCGCCAGTTCGAGGTTTCGACCGAGAGGATCTCCGATCCGGAGATCAACGTCTGGCTGGCCAACAAACTGATGTCGGAAATCACGTCGTCACTCCGTATTCCGGCGGGGACGCCCGAGCGGGATCGGATGAGTATCGTGTTGGCGTCGTACAACGGAGGCATCGGCCATGTGAACGATGCCCGGCGGTTGGCGAGGGTTCATGGCGAAGATCCCAACTCGTGGGAGGTGGTTGCCCGCTACCTGGAGTTGAAGGCTCTTCCGGAGTATTATGAGAATGACGTGGTCAAATGTGGCCGTTTCACGGGCAGCCGCCAGACGCTGGCCTATGTGGACGACGTAATGGGACGCTACGACAAGTACTGCCGCATTGCCGGGAGGTAACGCGCAGCCAGGATACGAAAAAAGCAGAGATCCGCAACGGGATCTCTGCTTTTTTCGTATCTCCCTTACCGATTCGCTGAATCAGTAGCCCCAGCGGAAGTCGTCGACGTAGAGCACGTTCGTTGAGCAGCCGTCCATGAAATCTCCGTACTTGCTTGTCGCACAGCTGATGATCAGCGTGTAGCTGCTTTGCGGTGCTGCGCTGGTCGTGTCGTAATAGCGCAGCGGAATCTCGCCCTCGACCATGGTATCCCCCGATGTTGACTCGCTGATATCCATGATTCCATAGGCAATGATCTTCCCGGCCCCCTCGAGCGAAGTCTGCGCCGAGGGATCCCAAGTCCCGGTCGGGGCGCTGGTTCCCGAGGAGACATCCCGGCGGGCGCTCCAGTCGACGATGGCCACATAGACGGTTGAGATGTCCTGCTCGCCCTTTTCGAGTGTTCCGTATTTGTTGATGTCGACCTTGCCTACCTGCGCGTGATACTTCAGTCGCAGCGAGCGGGGACGCGCCGAGTAGTCGAACTTCTGTCCGAATCCCACGGTTCCGGTCGTGCCGACCATCCGGAAGGTTCCGGTAAAGAGGTTCCCCGAGGCCAGGATGCCCAGCGTCTGGCTGGCGGTCAGTTTTGCGCACTGGCTGCCCTGCATGCCTGCAAAGGTTGCCGCGGTACACAATCCTCTCTTGAGGGTATTGTTGCCGCTGCCCCACATGGTGGCTGCGGAGTTGTCCGTCGAGAAGCAGCTCAGCTCCCCCTCCATGTCGCCTCCGGGGATTGTGTCACCCGCTGCCGCCGTGTATTCGAAGAGTTGGGTCTGTTGGTCGCCGATCAGCAGCTGGATCTCATAGGTTGCTCCTGCAAAGAGTCCCTTTGACGGATCGGGGGTATAGACGGTCAGGCTGTTCGGGTTGGTCGAGGCGTTCCACTCGGGGGTGATCCATGCCGTGAGGATTCCGGCTTCGTAGGCGGGAGTTGTCATGTCGATCCACGCCTCCGAACCCTTCATCCGGTATTGCAGCCGGGCTCCCGATGCATGCTCCTCCTCGGAGACGATGGCCGTGACGGAGGCCGTATTGCGCCACAGGTCGCTTGAGCCTACGGCGATCTTCGATTCGGACTGTTCCACGAACAGCCACCATTGTTCGCTTCTTCCGAAGCAGGTGACGCTGACGGTCCGCGGCGAGCGGAAGTCCGTGTCGGCAAACTCCTCGAGCGTCGGGGTATAGGAGGTGATCTCCGCGGGACCGAGTTTCAGTTCGGTGACCTGGATATGCTCCAGATCGGTCTGGGCGCTCACATAAGCCTTGGCGATGCGGTTCTTGGCATCGATCTCCGCGGCGCCGATCTGTCCGGCGACCTGGAACCTGCGGTCGATGACCTGCTGCGCCTGAATCATCCATACGTAATTCTGATAGAGTGAGAGCGTGACGTAGAGCGGCGAGCGCATGTCGTAGGTTGCCGGCACCTCGCACGAGAGGGTGGCGCCCTCGGTGGCGGCAATGCGGTCGATACGCACATTGCGGATGTCGGTCGATTCGTCGAGGTTCAGCGTGACGGTGCGCTGCGCAGCGTCGATGGCCGTCGTGAAGCCCTGGCCCTCGACCTCCGTGATCTGCAACTCGACGACCGGATAGGGGATGTCGTTGTGAATGCAGGCCTGGAGCCCGAACAGCAGCGAGACGGTCAGTATGCGGAGGAGTTTGCTCATACGCGGTTTCATTACTTCTTCTTGTGGTCCCACAGGTGGACGTTCATACCGATGTTTATGGCCAGGAGGTTGAGGCGGAATCGCATTTTCGAGGTCTCGCGCGAACCGATCTTCACACCCGCTTCATCCTTCTGCGTGACGGTGTTGTACTGGATACCGCCCAGCCCGAAGGAGAGCGTTGCGCAGACATTGGGGAAGATGTATACGGAGGCTCCGGGGTTGAACGCGAGCTTGAGCTGCATGTTGTCGCTGTAGGTTCGCTTGTTGGTGTCGTCGAAGACGAAGTTGGCCGATCCGCGGGTCACCAGGAACTCGAATTCGGCAAAGAGTCCGATGCGTCCTGCGGGATCCAATCCGGCGTAGGAGCGGTGGAAGATGCCGAACGAGTAGCTGTTGCTGTTGAGATCGAAATAGGGGATGGAGCCTGCGATGTCGTTGCTCGATCCGAGGTTGTATTCGGCATTCTTGAGCTTTCCGCTCATGTGCTGGTATCCGAATCTCAGACCGATGCAGCGGTTGTCGCGGTAGAAGTAGCCGATAAAGGGCTTGACGCTGGCCACAGCACCCTCGGCCGAGATGTTCGACACAAGGGTCCAGATATCGGCATCTTCGCTCGAGAGGGTTCCGTAGGAGGCTGTTGCTCCCAACATGATCTCTCCGCGGTAGACGTATTTGATCTTGTTGATCTCCCGGTCCATGCGGCGGCGCGTCGGGAGGAAGCGCTGCTTGACGGGACGATCGGCTGCGACAGCCGCGACGGCTGTGGAGTCCGTTGCGGAGAGCCCTGCGGTCTCGAACGAAGAGCTTGAGGACGGTATTGCGTCGAGAGGCTGCAGAGCCGTTTGCCCGGGATGCTGCTCGACCGGGAGTTGTTCGTCGTGCTGCGGATTTTCGGGCCCGTTTCCGAACCCGTCGACGCCGTGAGCTGCGGCGGAGGCGCCTCCGAGCGTCGCAACCATGATGATGAGAAGTAGACGTTTCATGCGGATTCGGATTTCAGAGGTAGAACGACATGCTGAGGCCTACCGAGAAGATGTTGACCTTGAAGTTCATCATGCTGGTCTTCAGATTGCCATCGCGGACCTGGTTGTGTACCTGCTTGATGTGACTGTAGTTGATACCCATGACGCCGACGTTGACCTCGACGGCCATGTTGTTGGTTGCAAAGGCTACGATGCCCGGGGAGATTCCGATGCCGAGTTCGAATCCCGTCTGATAGGTGCCCCTCACCGGTGAATCGTTGGCAAACTTGCTTTGCGAGGCACCTGCCGAGATCGAGGTTTCGTTGAAGAGCGCGAATCGCTTGTTGCGTCCCAGCGGGATGTACTGCCGCATGATCAGTGCGGTTGTGTAGCTGTGCTTGAGCGTATAGAAATCCTTTGCCGAGAGTTCGATGCCCGATTCGTCATCCCCGAACTTCAGCCGGGCGTTGTCCAGCTTGAGCAGCGACCGGGCATAGATGAAGCGGGCGCCGACGGCCATGTTGTCGCGCAGGGCGTAGGCGATAATGGGGCTGATCTGGAACGTATACCCTCGGGAGTTGATGTCTTCGAGAATCAGGAACTTGTAATTGTCGTTGGTATGGGTCGAGTAGGAGGCTGTTCCGCCGAAGATCCACTGCCCCTTGGGGACGAAGAGCGTGTGTCGGTCGGTCAGTCCGCGACGGGCCCGTCGCTGGTTGACGGTCAACGTGTCGGCGTCCGGGCGTTTCCGGGCCTCGGATGCTGTCTGACTCGTTCGGACGGTCGGGGGCGTATCGGCCCGGGCGATTGGTTCCTGAGCGTAAGACGCCGCTGCCGGGCCGAGGCCCAGCAGTAGCGTCATGATGCAGATGATGGTTCGCCGCATATGTCGGTCGTATACGTTTTTGGCGTAAAATGACTCGATTCCGTTTCGGGGAGGAATCAATATCCCCACGAGAAGTCGTCGACGTAGAGAACGTTTGACGAGCAGCCGTTCATGTAGTCACCATACTTGCTCGTCGAGCAGGCGATGACGATGGTGTAGTTGCCCGAAGGAGCGGCGGCAGCCGTGTCGAAGAATCGCAGGGGAATTTCCCCTTCGACCATTGCATCACCCTGCGTCGATTCGCGGATATCCATCGTGCCGTAGGCGATGATGGCTCCGGATCCGTCGAGCGTTGTCTGCGCTCCGGGATCCCAGGTTCCTGTGGGAGCACTTGTTCCAGAGGTGACGTTGTGGCGTGCCGACCAGTCAACAATGGCTACGTAGACGGTCGAGATGTCCTGCTCGCCGGTCTGTATTGAACCGTATTTGTTGATATCTACGGTCCCGACAGTCGCATGATATTTGAATTTCAAGGATTTCGGACGCGCCGTATAGGTATATTTCTGGCCAAAACCTACCGTGCCGGATGTACCACTCATGTTGAATGTTCCGGTGAAAAGATTTCCGGCGGCGAGGATGCCGAGAGTTTCGGATGCCGAAAGTTTGGCGCATTGGCTTCCACCCATGCCTGTATATGTTGCAGCGTTGCAGAGACCTCGTTTAAGTGAGTTGTTTCCGCTGCCCCACATGGTTGTGTTGGAGTTCGAGGTTCCGAAGCAGCTCAGGCTGCCCTCCATGTCTCCATTGAGAATGGTCTGTCCGCTTCCGGCCGTGAACGATCCAGTGTACGTTTGTGAGTCGACAGTTGCCTGGCAGTCGTATCGGTTCCCGGCGAATACGCCCGTACCGGCAACCGGGAGGTAGTAGGAGGGGTAGGAGGGGTTCTCGGCGTTTGAGCTTTGTGTCCACTCGGGTTCAAAGGTCGCCGTGTAGAGATTATTCTCTCCGGCCACTCCTGCAGCCGTCTTGTCGCCCAGCTTGAAGGAGATCTCCGAGGCTTCGGGATCGAGAACCAGCGCCTTGAGCGTGACACGGTTGCTCCACAGGTCGTAGTCCGACGGTTGGACAGGCAGCAGCCCCTGCACACGGAACGGTGTGGTGTAGGAGAGTTCGCCGTTCGAGGTGTCGCGCACGCGGATACGAATCTCCTGCTCACCGCCGCCGAGCGCCTTGAAGAAGTCATCGCCCAACAGCACCTTCATGTTGCGTTCGTTGGTCTTTTCGAGCGTGATGCCGGGATAGGTCGATTCGGTCAGATCATAGGTCTCCGACCCGGCGTAGAGTACGACGCTCTTGATCGGCGTGAGGTTGGCGATCAGGTAGCCGACATTTGCCGATTTGCCGGGAATGTAGTCCTGCTGTTCGTTGAGGTCAAAGCCGTCTCCGGTGATCGTAATGTCGGTCCAGATGATGTCGTCCGTATAATCCTCCGAGGAGTCGTCGACCTGGATGGTAAAGCACTCGATGTACCCCGGAGCATCCTCCGAGTAGCGGAATGTCATCGTGCAGTTGGCCCCGACGGTGACGCCCGTCAGCGTACCTTCACGGGTGACGACGCCGTTGCTGCCCACCGAGGGATCGGAGTGCGTGCCCTGGAACTTGTAGACAAGCGTCGAAACACCTTCGGGCAACATGAAGTATCCTTCGCGGGCTTCGGTGTAGGTCAGCTCGTCGAGCGTTCCTTTGCCCAGTTCGGCCGACTGTTCGGCGGGAGCCGCCGCCACCCACACCTTGACCTGGGACCCGAAGTTCTCGGCAATCGATGTGTCAAAAGCCACCTTGGCGGCGACATTCTGCCGGGCGCACTTCACCTCGACACTTGTCGGCTGCTTGGCCGTGACGGAGAAGGGCTGCTTGCCGATATAGAATCTCTTCTCGAACGACGCGGGCACCTGCTCGCCGACCTCCACGCTCACGCTGTAACTGCCGGCCAGCAGTTCGAGACGCTCGGGCAGCGACGAGGCCGAATATCGGCGGATGAGTTCGTCCGAAGCGTTGTAGATCCGGATCGTTTGGTAGTCAAGCGGATTGTAGGACGACGTGCCGTCGGCAGATTCACCGTTGGCCCGCGTCGCCGAGATACTCAGGGCAACGGTTCCGGTACCTGCGGCACCCTGCTCGATGTCGTTTTTCGAGCATCCGGCGACGCCTGCTGCGAGGACCAGCGCAGCGGCTGTATACAGGGTTTGTTTTCTCATGGTTTCGTGTCGGTGTTTATTCTCCCTCGACAATCAGTGTCAGAGTTTTGGTCGTAGTCGATCCGTTTTCGTTCGTAACGGCCAGCGTGAACTGGTGGGTTCCGGGGAACATAATCAGCATGTCTACAAACTTCGAAATCGAGAAGGCCAGACTGGTCTTTCCTCGGACTTCATCGTTGACCGGGAATCCGATGATTTCGCTGGTCAGCGACGCGAGTTCGTTCGGATCGGTGATGTTGCAGAGGTCGAATGTGGGTTTCAGTCCAACGGCTCCAAGAACCTCTTCGTTGAGCGTTTCGGAGGTGATCGTCACGACGAAATTCTTGATGCCCGTCGAGGTGTTGATATCAACATCGATCTGCTGTCCCGGGGCGATAACCTTCGGCTGGTCGATGTCGAACTGGCGGCAGACGATCGAAGGATCCTCGCTTGCACCGCCTCCTCCATAGGTAAATGTCAGCGACGAGACGGTATTCTGTCCCTTCGTGTCGGTCATGTTGAAAGTCAGCGTGTGCGTGCCGCTGTATCCGTAGAAGATCCACATGATGCCGCTCAGGTCGAGCGTGCTCTCGGTGGCGTTCTGCGTGATCTGCAGCGTGCGGAACGGATGCAGGCGCGAGAGCGAGCCGCACAGGTCTACGTCGGTCAGGCCTCCCGACTCGATGATTTCGCTGCGGAACGTGGCGTTGTCGGTCGAGAGGGTTGCCAGTACCGACTGGATTCCGTGGACGGACGTGAGTGTCAGTACGGGAGCCGTGCCGGTGAACTCCCCGGCCTCATCGTACTGGGCATCGCTCAGCGCGACACCCTCCGCGAGATCATGGTCGGGCCAGATCAACTCCGGAAGGCCGCTGGGCTCTTCGAGAATCGGCTCCCACAGCGAATTCGTGCTGTTGATGTTGATTTCGTCGTCGACCACGAAGCTGTCAACGGTGATGCCGATATCGAGGTCGCCGAATTCGGAGTGGACGATCGAGAGGGTGATTTTGCGCCACTGTCCACCCTTGACGCCCGTGATGGTCTTGTTGAGCTGCACCTTCTCGCCCTCCTTGGTTCCCGTGAGGAGGAACTCGATGGTGTCTCCGTTTTCATCGTTGGCCTGCGGGCGGAAGAAGGCGGCGCGGGTCTCGTTCTTCGTAAATACGGTCGAGACGTCATTGATCGAGACGGTCGACTGGGTGTCGTCTCCGAGCAGCGCTGCCAGATCGGCCGAAATGGTCACCGTCACCTTGATGTTCGACAGTTTGCAGATGACCTCTCCGTCGATACTTTGGGGATTCTCGGCCGTGTGTGAACGCTGTATCGAGAAGTTGTAGTCGGTAGCGTAGACCGGATCATCCCACTCCACGTCCTTGATCGCGTCGTCCTGGTGCGAGCATACGTAGAGGCTGTAATTGCCTACGGGAAGTTCCATCAGATTTTGTTCGCTGCCTGCCGTGAACTGCGATTTCAACGCTCCGTAGGAGGTGTCGAGCACGCGCTCCTCGGCGGAGTTGTGGATCCGTACGACATAACCGTCGGTTGCTTCGGTCAGCGCCCGGGTGATGCTCTGCTTGACGATGGGCGAGGAGTTGATCTCGCTGTCGAGCATCACCTGGGGGGCCAGGCTGCTCAGATTGAAGTATCCGGTCCGGCTGTCGGGGTTCGTCTTGTTGGGGCCGTACGAGGGCTTCTCGTCGACACATCCCGAGGCGACGGTTGCCAGAAGGATCAGCGTAAACAGGTGCTTGATATGTTTCATCGGGATCTCTGTTTTAGGCGTTTTCGTTCAGTTCGATATCCACCGACAAGGTAATCTCTTCATTCTCGTCGAGGGTGATGTGGAGCGTCGCGCTGCCGGCATCGGCGGCATCGAATGTAAAGATGTGACGGGTGCGGGGCGAGGTTGCCTGAAGCGTCTGTTCGGCGAAGACGATCTCGGGACCTTCATCCTCTCCGGTCTGGCTTTGACGACGGGCCAACCCGGTGATGGAGAGTTTCGTCCCGGCCTTGACGAATACCGGCGCGACGCTCTGCCCGGCAACGGGCGTAAAGGTGAACCTGTTTCCCGAAGCCGTCGAAAGTGTAAAGGTCGCGTCGTGGAAGTAGCTGTCGAAGGCTTCGGTGGTCCGGATCTCCGCCAGCGAGTTGGCGATGGAGGCGGGAATCTGCTCCGTGGTGGTCTCGGTCGCCACGACGGTCAGCTCCTTTTTGCCCTCGTAATAAGGCTTGTTGACACCCTCCTCGTCGGGCGAACCGTAGGATACGACGGCGGTATATACTCCGGCCTTGAAGAGTTCGTCAGCGGCGTTGAATGCGTCGATCGAGCTCCATGTGTTGCTGTATTCGGGATCGGGGCATGTCAGTGAGAGGGCAAACTCTCCGGGGGCGGGAACCGTCACGCCGATGGTTGCGAGGTCGAACTCTGCGCGGGTGAGGGTTTCGATCACG
The DNA here is from genome assembly GCA_944321765.1 of uncultured Alistipes sp. Taxonomy (GTDB): domain Bacteria; phylum Bacteroidota; class Bacteroidia; order Bacteroidales; family Rikenellaceae; genus Alistipes. Next base: position 102,602 of record CALUMQ010000029.1, on the reverse strand, counting down.
CCGTCGGCGGCTCCGCGGAGGCGGATGTGCCCGAGGCCGTCAGAGCCCGGGGTGTTGAAGGCGTCATCGGCGCATGAAACAGCCGCAAGCGCGGACAACAGAATACCTGCCGATAGGAAAAGATGTTTCATGGGTGATATTTTTATGTCCTTTTAATTATTGCCGGTTTACTGGTTGACGATCGATACCTTGATGTTGTCGAGATATACGTAGTTGTTACTATAATAATATTGTCTCCAGTTTTTAGGCTCTCCCTCTTTCATGTAAACCTCCCATACGAGGCGATCCGTATTGGTCGCGTCGGTCGAGTATTCGGCTTGGAGATTTACGTTGTCATAGTTGCCGTTCAGCGTTCCGGAGTCAGTGATATCATAGATTCGGGCTGGAATATTATATTGCAGAACGGTTCCCGGATCTCCATCAGAGAAGAGTGTTCCCCAAGTGGTCGATACGGCGTCTCGTGTATCATCAGAGGCGATGCCGGCGGCCAAGTAGGGTTGCAATGTGTTTCCTTGGTTCGAGTTTCGAGCCATGGAGTAATTGCATCGCACAATGATTCGGCACGAGCCTTTCAGCCCTTCGAGATTCGGAGAATCAAGTCTTCCGTGGTAGGAACCGCGAACTCCGGCCGCACATTCATTGCGGCTGCAGATACGTAGTGCCTGCCCCGCTGCAACACCACAACGGGCTCCTGTCCATCCTTCCAGCCCATATTCTGTCAGATCGCTGGCCGAGTTTGATCCGGCACTGGTAAGCGATGTGGAGTTGTCCGAGTCTATTTCGAATCCCTGTACACCGCTGAAGTCCTCCTCGAAGAGGTAGGGAACACCGGGCAGTGGAATCTCGTTTACGGCATGAGTCGTGATCGTCGGCAGGCTGACCTCCTTCGTCACGGTGGCATGCTCCGAATCGTAGTAGACTTTTATCGATCCGGCGGCATTCAGCAGTCCGGGGATCTCCGAGTCGCTCGGCAGCAGGATCTCATAGAGACCCTCGGCGTTGACCGTGAAGGGGTTCCCGGCCGTTCCCGCCTCGAGTGTTACGCCGTCGGCCTCGATCCACAACTTCTGGATTGCTTCGCCCAGCGTGTTTTCACCAGTGTCGTGGAGCGAGAATCGCAGCATCGTTCCGAGGATCTTCTCCGCCTCGGGAACCGTGTAGGAGATGGGTGTGGTGTGCCCGGCCTGGAATGCTTTGCCAACCATGGAACGTGTCTGGGATTCATAGATGGTTCCCGTTGCGACGATCTCGATGCGGTCGGTCTCCTGAAGAGTGACGGGCGCAATGGTGGCAAAGACCACGTCACCGGCATCCTTCGGCTCCTTGAACCGCAGCGTCACGCTTCGCGAGCCGCTGATCCGCGGTTGGGCCTGCGGATCGGTGATATCGACCGTCATGGCCCCCGTGACATCGACCGGGAAGGTCAGCGTCAACTGCGTGATGGACTCGCCGAGCAGGTTGGCGGGGATGCGGATGCGTAAAAGATGTACCTGATGGTGAAAATTCAGTGACACGACGTCGCTGTTGTCTCCGGCGACCAATGCCGGGGCGTCGTGGAGCGGATCGGCCACCATGATGTCCCAGTCGCCATGGAACGAACCGTCCTGCACGGCGGGAATTTCGTAGGTAACCTCCCGGGAAGCGCTGTTGACCGATGTCGGAACGGGATAGGTGGCGTAGTAGGTGTATTTTGACGAAGCATCCATTCCGGTGACGGATCCGCGGAAGAGGGCCCGCTGCCAGGAGGGGGTGTAGTGCCACAGGGCGAACTCGGCCCCTTCGAAAGCAAACGTCGCATCCGAAGCCTCGGCCCACAGGGCGATACGGTCGTCTTCCGACCATTTGATTTCGGCTCCGGCGTCATCGACCTGCGTGCGGCTTTCGACATCGATTCCCACCCGGGGGGCGGCACCGATGGTGACGGAGATCGGCTCCGCGGAGGGAGTCGGTTCCGTTTCGGGGTTCTTGCTGCACGCGGCGGCTGTCAACAGGACGCCGATCAGGAGGCCTCGGTAGAGCTTCATGCTTTCTGAATGCTTTCTGTTCATGAACGTTGCAAAAATAATCCCTCTTCTTGTGATCTCAAACTTTTTTCAACGAACGCTCGGAATTTCATCACGAACGCCGGACCTTTCGGGGAATCGGTGGGGCTGTCTTGGAAAACAGAAAACCTGCTCCGGGGAGCAGGTTTTCCGAGGGAACTTCACCGAAGCGGTTATTTTCCGGAGCTGGGGCCTGCTTTACGTATCGGTTGAGCCAGGCGAAGAATTCGCGGTTCCAGACCATCGAGTTCTGGGGCTTGAAGACCTGATGCGCTTCGTCCTCGAACTCGACCAGCCGGGCCGGGATGCCCTGTACGCGGGCTGCGGTGAATGCCTCGAGCGACTGCGTGTAGGGGATCCGGAAATCCTTCTCTCCGGTGAAGATCAGGATCGGGGTGTCCCATTTGGCGACGAACTTGTGGGGCGAATTGGCATACGAACGCTGAGCCGTGGCATTTGCGGTGTCCCAGTAGGAGCCGCCGTAATCGTTGTTGACGAACCACAGCTCCTCGGTTTCTCCGTACATCGAGTCGAAGTCGAAGATGCCGCAATGGGCGATGAATGCCTTGAATCGTTTTTCGTGACACCCGGCCAGGAAGTAGACCGAGTAGCCGCCGTACGAGGCTCCGACGCAGCCCATGCGCGTCTCGTCGGCCCACGGTTCGCGGGCCACGTCGTCGATTGCCGAGAGGTAGTCGCGGATATTCTGTCCCGAGTAGTCTCCGGAGATCTGGTCGAGCCACTCCTGCCCGAACGACGGCACGCCGCGGCGGTTCGGCGCCACGACCACATAGCCCTGGGCTGCCATCAGTTGGAAGTTCCAGCGGTAGCTCCAGCCGTTGGCCACGACACTCTGCGGACCTCCCTCACAATAGAGCAGCGTGGGATATTTCCTGGCGGGATCGAAGTCGGGCGGGAGGATCACCCACGTGAGCATCTGTTTGCCGTCGGTGGTGCGCACCCAGCGCTTCTGCACCTCGCCCATGCGGATCTGATCGTAGATCGGCTTGTTGATGGCGGAGATCTGCGTCAGTGCGCCGTCCTGCATGTTCACTTCGCAGAACTCCGTGGCCGAAGAGATCGTCGAATGTTCGGCGACGAGCCGTCCTCCGGCCATCGTGAAGGCCGTCAGGCTGTGGTCACCCTCGGTGACGACCTCCACCTCTCCGTCATTGGCCGCCACGCGGCAGATCTGATAGGTGCCTTCGATCGGAGCGATGAACCACAGACGGGCGTTGCCCTCCCAGACGACGTTCTGGGCGTTGTAGTCGAACGCTTCGGTCAGGTCGCGCATCTCGGCCGTGGCGCAGTCGTAGAGGAACAGCCGCGACTTGTCCGACTCGTTGCCGGCGCGGCGCTGCGAAAGGAAGGCGATTTTCGAGTCGTCGGGCGACCAGACGGGGTATTTGTCATAGCCCGGCAGGTTATCCTGCTGTGATTCGATTGCCTCGCCGGTGTTGAAGTTCGTGGGCTTGCAGATGTTCTGCGTCATCCCCGAAGCGACGTCGTAGACGAAGATATCCGAATCGGTCGAGACGGCATAGGCCGTGCCGGTCAGGGGTTTGCACGTGTATGCCAGCATCGTCCCGGCGTTGTTCCAGGCGATCTCGGCCATGTCGAAGTACGGGGCCAGCGGAGCGTCCCATGCGGCCTGCGCTCCGAGGATATCCACCCCGGCCTTCAGCCCGTCGGCCCCGAAGTCCCCGACGAAGATATGCAGGTATTCGCCCTCGTCCCAATAGTCCCAGTGGCGGGCCATCAGATCGTCGTAGATCCGGGCCTTCGACTTGTCCATATCCTTGTGCACGTCGGCCGAACGGCGGTCGGCCACCTGCACGCGCTGCACGTACCACGCCTTGTCACCGCGGGGCGAGATGCCGAATCCCTCGATGCCGCCCTCCAGATCGGACAGCTGGCGCACGTCGCCGCCCGAGGCGTTCATCGCCCACAACTGCATCGAGCCGCTGCGGTCCGAGAGGAAGAAGATCTGCTGCCCGTCGGCGCTCCAGCGGGGTGCGAGGCTGTTCGACGTAAGGTCGGTGAGCCGTGTTACGGACTTCGTGTCGAGCGCCTCCGTCCAGAGGGTCGTCACGCCGCGGTTTTCGGCCATGTTGTAGTCCGTCTGCTGGTAGAGGAGGGTCTTCCCGTCGGGCGAAAGCACGGCACCGCCCGCCCGGCTCATCTTCCACATCACCTCGGGGGTGAGACGTCCGTCGGCGATCTCCTCGGCCGTCAGCGCATTGTCGATCTTCAGAGGCTCGGGGCGCTGCCGGTCACAGGCGCCCGCCCCCATCGCTGCAATAGCCATCATCAGGATGATTTTTTTCATTTTCGTTGAGGTTTTCCTATTTATTCGTAATTTTGACTTCCGAAAAAACAACTTGCACACACAATGATCCGAACGGTCTATTTCGCCGACAGGGCTCTTGCCTTTGCCGCTTCGGCGCCCGACGGGACTTGGTATGCCGTGCCGGTCACTGCGGCCGACGACGTATCGCGCCCCAAGATACTGAAAATTCTCGAATCGCACAACTTCGTGGCACTCCTTTCTCCCGATCCGGAGTCTGTGTTTGCGGCCTTTGCCGCACAGTTTGCATGGGTGGAGGCAGCCGGCGGCGTGGTGGTCGACGCCGGGGGCCGCTGGCTGATGATCCATCGCAACGGACGCTGGGACTTTCCGAAGGGGCATCTCGAAGCGGGCGAAAGCATCGAGACGTGCGCTGCGCGCGAAGTCGAGGAGGAGACGGGTGTGCGGGGAACGGTTGTCCGTCCGCTTTGCGAGACGCTGCATGCCTACTGGTTTCCGAAGACGGCGCGCTGGGAGCTGAAGCGCACCCACTGGTTCGAACTCCGTGCGGCGGGACCCTCCGAGCTGCGGCCTCAGACCGAGGAGGGGATCGAACGTGTGGTGTGGTGTACGCCCTCCGAGGCTGCGGAGCACCTCCGCGAAGCCTATCCGACAATCCGCCGCGTAGGGGAGGCGATGGCGCGCTGACGGAGCGGCCGGCCGCCCGTTTGCGAATGGCCTGTTACTTGTGCGGCGCCTCTCCGTCGGATGACTGTCCGCAACGCCGCCGCACCTCCTCCTTGTATTTGCGCGATACCTCGATCTCGGTCTCCCCGATCCTTAGACGCGTCGGACGCCAGGCCTCGACCCGCTCCGTGTTGACGATGTAGGAGCGGTGTACGCGCAGAAACCGCGGGTCGAGCTGCGCCTCCCATTGCGAGATGCGTCTCTTCGTGCGATAGGCTCCTCCCTCCGCGGTATGGATCCAGACCTCGTCGTCGTTCGATTCGAGGTAGAGAATCTCCCCGGGATCGAGGGTGACCTTCCGTCGGTCGGAGATGAACGTCAGCCGATGGTCGTAGAGGTGCTGCTGTGCGAAGTGGCGTTCAATGAATTGCTCCGGGACAATGTACAGGGCGAGGAGCAGCAGGATGAAGAGCGGATTGAAAACCGTTCCGGGCAGGTTGTCGGGCGGTATGTCGAAGACGACGCGGTGTCCGAATATCAGCGCGAGGTATTCGATGACGACTACGGCTGCCAGCAGATACAGCGTGTCGGAAATCCTTCCGGTGCGGTTGTCGGTCGACAATTGCGGCACGAAATAGCGCAGAATCAGCACTCCGGGCATGAAAAATACGGTGAGCAGGATCGCCTGGTCGCAGGCGTATCCCAATGCTCCGAAAAGGAGTGCGATCAGTATGGCCGAGACGAATCCCCAAAGCAGGGGCAGGTTCTGTTTCATCGGAAAGATTGCTTTGTACAAATATAGGTGAATTTTCGCCGGCCGCCAACCTCCGGGGCCCGTGCTGCAGGCCCCATGGAAGCCTGCAAAGGGTTTTAACGTCCGTATGAAGGGTTTCGACACACCGTTTTTTTTGCATCTTCGGCCGCTCCATCCTTATCTTTGTCAATAGGGAATGGATCCATAAAAACAAAACACTGCGTATGCTACAACTTTTTCTGGAAGGAGGACTGTGGGGCATGGCCCTGCTGACCCTCGAACTCGTGGGACTCCTGCTTGCCGCGTGGAAGGCTCCCGCGTGGGTCAAGGAGATCGGCCTGCTGGCCCTGATTACCGGCATCGTCTATACCCTGTTCGGCTTTCGCCAGGCGATGGGTGTCGTGCAACAGGTCGGCGACATCTCTACTTCGCTGTTGGCCGGAGGTTTTCGGGTGGCCTGCATTCCGATCATTTACGGACTGTTGATCTATGCACTTTCGCTGGTGATCCGCATGGCGCAGAAACCGCGCATCTGACGCTCCGCGGACAGTTTTGCGATTACGCGGCTCCAACAACGGGGAAACGGCTTCCGAATGCTTTTCGGAAGCCGTTTCCGTCTGTTTCCGCCACGCCGGCAGCCGTCTGTCAGAAGGCCGGAGCCTGGTTCAGGGCCCGGGCAATGCCTTCGGCGATCTGGTCGATGGCGCCCTGCAGCTTTGAGCCGATCATCATCTTCATCATCATGTTCAACTCGGTGTGCAGCACCAGCCGTAACCGGGTATCATAGGGCCCTGCGGGCTGCAGCTGGATCCAGAAGGCGAAGTCGATCGGTACGCCGCCCTCGTCGCCCACGATCTTCACGTGCTTTGGTGCGACGCGCTCCTCCATGCGGAGCTTGACGGTAAAACCCTTGGCCTTGAACGAACAGTGCTCCTCGTCGGCCTGCCACTCCTCGACGCGGTCGGCCAGCGCGGGCGTGAGGTTGTCGAAGCGGCTGATAACGGCATAAATCTGCTCCGCGGGGCGGAGGATCTGGTGTTGTTTCGAGATGTATTCCTGCATGCTATGCGATTTTTGACGCTCCCGGAGACCTGTTTACTCCCGGTGCGGACGGATCTCTCCGCAGCCGGGCGTCCGGAGCGAGCGCAAAGATAGTGAAAATCCCGGCTTTCTCCGCACTATTCGATTTCGAACGTGCGGGCCGTGTCGCTGTCCACGGTGATGCGCACCTGAATGGTGTTCTCGGGCAGCAGGGACTCGATCTTCTCGGGCCACTCCACCAGACAGATCTCTCCCGAATAGAAGTACTCCTCGTATCCGAGGTCATAGGCTTCGCGGATGTCGTCGATGCGGTAGAAGTCGAAGTGGTAGATCGTGCGGTTGTGGCTGCCCCTGTACTGGTTGACCAGAGCGAACGTGGGGCTGGTTACGGTATCGGTGGCGCCGAGCTGCGCGACGATTTCGCGGATCAGCGTGGTCTTCCCTGCACCCATCTCGCCGCGGAAGGCGACGACCGTTCGGCGTCCCAGGGCCTCGATGACCGCTTTGGCTACCTGCGGAAGTTCGTCCTGCGAGGTTATGTGTATGGTTTTCAGTGTATTCATTGCTTGTGGTGAGTGTTTATTGTTTCGGCTTCAGTACGATGTAGGGCACGATCATCTCCTCCATCGAGATTCCCCCGTGCTGGAACGTGTTGCGGTAGTAGCGTATGTGCCGGTTCGCGTCGTTGTTGTATACCAGGAAGTCGGAGTTGTAGGCGAAGATGTAGCTCGATGTCAGGTTGCTCGACGGCAACTGCACGTCCTCCGGGCGCAGGATCTCGTAGACCTCGCGGGAGTTGTAGGCCAGGTTGCGGCCGGTCTTGTAGCGCAGGTTGGCCGAGGTCTCGCGGTCGCCGGTCACCTTCACGGGGTTGTCCACGCGGATCGTGCCGTGGTCCGAGGTGATGATTACCGTGTGGCCGTTCTCGGAGAGCAGGCGCAGGATCGTGTAGAGGTCCGAATGTTCGAACCACGAGCGGGTGAGCGAGCGGAAGGCCGCATCATCTTCCGTGAGTTCGCGGATGATGTCCGTTTCGGTACGGGCGTGCGAGAGGATGTCGAGAAAGTTGTAGACGATCACCGAGAAGTCGGCGTCGTAGATACGCTGGATGTTGTCGACCAGCTTGCGGCCCTGCTCCGGGCGCACGAGTTTGTCGAACGTGAATCGCCACGACTTTCCGTTCTGCGTCATCAGACGCCGCAGGAACTCCTCCTCATATTGGTTCTTGCCTCCCTCCTCGTTGTCGTTGAGCCACTTGTTGGGCATCAGCTTGTCGATGGCCAGGGGCATCAGTCCGGCGAAGATGGCATTGCGGGCGTATTGCGTGGCGGTGGGGAGAATGGCGCAGTAGAAGTCGTCCTGGGCGACGTCGTAATAACCTCTCAGCAGGGAAGAGATCGAGCGCCACTGGTCGTATCGGAAGTTGTCGATGAGCAGCAGCGTGGTCTTGGGATTCTCGTCGACCACGGGGAAGATCCGCGACCGCATGAGCGTGTGCGACATGACGGGCGTATCGTCCGAGCGACGGTTGATCCAGTTGTAGTAGTTGCGGCGCACGAACTTGCAGAACTCCTGGTTGGCTTCGGATTTCTGGTAGGTCAGTACCTCCTTGATGCTTTGGTCGGTGGATTCGGCCAGTTCGATCTCCCAGCCGGTGATCTTGCGGTAGAGCGAGCACCAGTCGGCGAAGTTTTCGGCCATCTGGAGCGATGCGGAGATTCGTCCGAACTCCGAGCGGTAGTCGGCCGTGGTCTGCTCGGTGACGAGCTGCTGCTGGTGTACGTTTTTCTTGATCGACAGCAGCACCTGATTGGGGTTCACGGGTTTGATGAGGTAGTCGGCGATTTTCGACCCGACGGCCTTGTCCATGATGTTCTCCTCCTCGCTTTTGGTGACCATGATGACGGGGGTGGTGGGACGTACCTCCTTGATTTTGGGCAGCGTTTCCAGCCCGGTCATGCCGGGCATCATCTCGTCGAGGATGATCAGATCGTAGGCGCCTTCGGCGGCCATGTCGATGGCGTCGTATCCGTTGTTGCAGGTATCCACCTCATATCCTTTCTGTTGAAGGAATAGTACGTGGGGTTTGAGCAGTTCGACTTCGTCGTCGACCCAGAGTATCTTAACCATGTCGGAGTTCGGTTTTCGTATGCAAACTTAGTGATTTTATCATCAAACGCAAAATACGGGCATTTTATTGAGCGGGGAGAAGAACAGGAGAGATTTTCGGAAGAACAGGAGGATAAGAGGGGGGGGGTAATATCTTAGAAAAGGGTCATTCGCAGAGCGATTTGACGGATTTTGTGTCCCGGGTAGGGGAATGTTCGCCGTGCCGATGTTTTTTGCCCGATATTTGCAGTGTCGCGAATTGCGCCCCTGAGAATGACGCGGGATAAAAAAAATTCACACTTATTGGCGGATAATCAAATAAAAACGTATATTTGCAGTCCGAATCGTAGAATGCGGTTAAATCTCAAACAACAATAAATTATGACAAAGGCAGATATCGTAAGCGAAATCGCTAAGAACACCGGTATTGAAAAGGTGCAGGTACAGGCTGTCGTGGAGGCGTTCATGGAAGGCATCAAAACCTCGCTTATCCAGCAGAATAACGTATATCTCCGCGGCTTTGGCAGTTTCATCGTGAAGAAGCGCGCCCAGAAGGTGGCCCGCAACATCTCGAAGAATACGACCATCACGATTCCCGAACACAACATTCCCGCTTTCAAGCCCGCCAAGAGCTTTGCCGAGAAGGTTAAATAACGAATTCAAGAACCTCTAAAATTTTTGCACTATGCCGAACGGAAAGAAGCATAAGCGTCACAAGATGGCTACCCACAAGCGTAAAAAACGTCTTCGCAAGAACCGCCATAAGAAAAAGTAGGTAGGGTAGCACCTTTGTGCTAACGGATCGATAAAGCTAAAGGAGCCCTCGAGGTTCTTTTAGCTTTACCTGTTTTTTTCGGATTCTCCCCTTCGCGGGTCGTACCTTCAGCGTACGGCGACTTCCCGGCGGGAATCCGCTTCCGGAACTTCCGGATTCACCATATCCCCATTGGAGTGCGCCGCGACTCCACTCTCCATCTGCGGCAGATCATCCATTTCACCCATCCGATGCCCGGCAGCGCCCGGCATTACGGTATATTATATTGAATGAACAGAGAACTAATTGTAAACGTCACTCCGGCCGAGATCTCCATCGCCCTGTGCGAGGACAAGGTACTCGTCGAGCTCAACAAGGAGCAGTGCCAGACGGGTTTTGCCGTGGGGGACATCTACCTCGGAAAGGTTCGCAAGATCATGCCGGGCCTCAACGCGGCATTCGTCAACATAGGACACGAAAAGGACGCCTTTATCCACTACCTTGATCTGGGACCGCAGTTCCCCTCGCTGCAGAAGCTCGTCGCCTCGCAGCAGCCCGGCAAACGCGGATGCCGCGTCGAGAGCATGAAGCTCGAACCCGCCGTGGACAAGAACGGCAAGATCGGCGACTACCTTCAGGTCGGGCAGCAGATCATGGTGCAGGTGGCCAAGGAGGCCATCTCGACCAAGGGGCCGCGGCTGACTTCGGACATCTCGCTGGCCGGGCGCAATGTGGTGCTGGTACCCTTCTCGTCGAAGGTCTACCTTTCGCAGAAGATCCGCTCGGCAGAGGAGAAGAAGCGTCTGAAGCGCATTGCCGCAGCCGTTTTGCCGAAGAACTTCGGCGTTATTATCCGCACGGCGGCCATGGAGGCCAAGGATGAGGATATCGAGCACGACATCCAGACGCAGATCGAGCGCTGGCGCAAGACGTGTGCGGCCATCCGCAAGAACGTGGCGTCGGTCCCCGCGCAGCTGATGAGCGAGATGAACCGTGCCAACACGATCATCCGCGACTCGCTGAACGGCTCCTTCTCGCAGATCGCCGTCGACGACGAGGCGATGTACAACGAGATCCGCAACTACATCCGACAGATCGAGCCCGAGAAGGAGAAGATCGTCAAACTCTACAAGGGCAACGTGCCGATTTTCGACAACTTCGACATCTCGAAGCAGATCAAGTCTCTCTTTGCCAAGTATGTGTCGCTCAAGCGCGGGGCCTACCTCATTATCGAGCATACCGAGGCGATGAACGTCATCGACGTCAACTCGGGCAACCGTACCAAGGCCGAGGACAACCAGGAGCAGACGGCCATGGACGTGAACCTTGCGGCGGCGAAGGAGATTGCGCGGCAGCTGCGTCTGCGCGACCTGGGCGGCATCGTGATCATCGACTTCATCGACCTGCACAAGGCGCAGAACAAGCAGGCGCTGTTCGACGAGATGGTCAAGCTCATGGCCACCGACAAGGCCAAGCATACGGTTCTTCCGCTGACGAAGTTCGGCCTGATGCAGATCACGCGCCAGCGGGTGCGTCCGGTGGCCGTGGAGAGCGTTTCGGACGTCTGCCCGACGTGCAACGGTTCGGGCAAGATCGAACCCACGGTGCTGCTGGACAAGAAGATCGAGAACCAGATCTCGTTCCTTACGGAGGACCGCGGACACAAATACATCAAGCTGGTCGTAAGCCCCTACGTGGGAGCCTATCTCAAGAAGGGCCTCTGGTCGCTGCGCCGCCGCTGGGAGTGGAAATACAAGGTGCGCATCGACATTTCGGAGGATCAGAGCATCGGCATCGTCGAGATCCACTACCACGACCGCAAGGACAACGACCTGATCCAGAAAAAATAGCCCATGGCAACGCCACGCGAACGATTGGCACAGTTCGTCGCCGGCTCGAAAACCCTCGACGCCCTGTGCCGTGCCTGTGACAAGAAACGCGCCACCGTCCATCTCGAAGAGTTGGTCGGCGGGGCGCTTTCGTTTTATGCGGCTGCGGCGATCGCCCGCTCCGGCGGAGTGCATCTCTTTGTGGCCGAGGACCGCGATGCCGCGGCCTACCTGCTCAACGACTTCTACAACCTGCTGGACGAGACGAAGGTCTGCTTCTTCCCCTCGTCGTACAAACACTCGGCAGCCAACGGCACCGAGGATGCGCAGGGCGTCGTGCAGCGTACGGCGACGATGAACGCCCTCAAGGCCTTCGGCGCCGCCAAGGGCGACTACCTCGTTGTCTGCACCTACCCCGAGGCGTTGGCCGAGCGGGTGGCCGATGCCGAAGTGCTTCAGCGCCGCACCATCCGCGTGAAGGTCGGCGACCGCATCTCGATCGAGGTGCTGGAGCAGGAGCTCGTCGACGCGTCGTTTTCGCGCGTCGATTTCGTCTACGAACCCGGGCAGTATTCGCTGCGCGGCGGTATTGTCGACGTCTTCTCCTACTCGGAGAGCAAGCCCTACCGCCTGGATTTCTTCGGCGACGAGGTCGACTCGATCCGGCGTTTCGAGATCTCGAGCCAGCTCTCCTCGGACAAGCTCGACAGCGTGGAGATCATCCCCGATCTGAACGACGGCACGGCCACGGCTTCGAAGGTCTCGCTGGCGCGGTTTGCCGGCCCGCAGGCGTCATGGTGGTTCTACGACGCCGACTACGTGCTGCGCCGCGTCAATGACATCCGGCGCAAGGCCCTCGGCGACATGGAGCATCCCGAGCGGATCGACACGCTGCTCACGAGCCGCAACGGATTGCTGGGCGATCTGGGGGACAACCGGCTCTTCGTCCTGCGCGACAACCTCGCGGAGCGTCCGGCGACCGACCGGGTGAAGTTCTCGACGGCTCCGCAGCCGAAGTTCAACAAGAATTTCGAGATGCTGGCCGACGACATGATCCGCAATGCCCTGCGCGGTTACGAGACCTGGATCCTTTCGGAAAACAAGGCGCAGATCGAGCGTCTGGAGAATATCTTTCACCAGATCGGCCGGGGGCAGGCCGTCGTGCGGTCGCTGTCGCTGACACTTCACGAGGGGTTTGTCGACAACGATCTGAAGCTGTGCCTCTACACCGACCACCAGATCTTCGACCGCTACCAGCGCTACCGCATCAACGGGGAGATCCGGCGTGACGAGCAGATGACCGTCGCGGAGCTGAACCAGCTGCGTCCGGGCGACTACGTGGTGCATATCGACCACGGCGTGGGGCGCTTCGACGGACTGGTGAAGATCAACGAGGGTGGCAAGACGCACGAGGCGATCAAACTGGTCTACAAGGATGGCGACGTGCTGTTCGTGAACGTTCATTCGCTGCACCGCATCTCGCGCTACAAGTCCGGAGACGGTGAGCCTCCGAAGGTCTACAAACTGGGCACCGGGGCCTGGCAGAAGCTGAAGAACGCCACGAAGAAGGCCGTCAAGGATATCTCGCGCGAGCTGATAGCGCTCTACGCCAAGCGCAAGGCCTCGAAGGGCTTTGCCTTCTCGCCCGACAGCTACCTGCAGCATGAACTGGAGGCGTCGTTCCGCTGGGAGGATACGCCCGACCAGCAGGCGGCGACGGCCGCCGTGAAGAAGGACATGGAGTCGGACCAGCCGATGGACCGGCTGGTGTGCGGCGACGTGGGCTTCGGAAAGACCGAGGTGGCGATCCGTGCGGCGTTCAAGGCGGCGACCGACGGCAAGCAGGTGGCGGTGCTTGTGCCGACGACGATTCTGGCGCTGCAGCACTACCGGTCGTTCACCGAGCGGTTGCGCGACTTTCCCGTGCGGGTGGAGTACCTCAACCGTACGAAATCCGCAAAGGAGGTGAAGCAGATCTGTGCCGACCTTGCGGCGGGAAAGATCGACATTCTGATCGGCACGCACAAGATGCTGGGCAAGCAGGTTGTTTTCCACGACCTGGGGCTGCTGATCATCGACGAAGAGCAGAAGTTCGGCGTGGCGGCGAAGGAGAAGCTCACCGAGATGAGCGTCTCGGTCGACACGCTGACGCTGACGGCGACGCCCATTCCGCGCACGCTGCAGTTCTCGCTCATGGGCTCGCGCGACCTGTCGGTGATCTCCACGCCGCCGCCCAACCGGCAGCCGATCATCACCGAATCGCATGTCTTCTCGGAGGAGATCATCCGCGATGCCGTGGAGACGGAGCTTGCGCGCGGCGGTCAGGTCTATTTCGTCCACAACCGCGTGGAGGATCTTCAGCAGCTGCAGGGGCTCATCACACGCCTGTGCCCGAAGGCGCGCGTGGCGGTGGGCCACGGGAAGATGCCCGCCGAGCAGCTTGAGAAGCTCATCATGGACTTCATCTACGGAGAGTTCGACGTGCTGGTCTCGACGACGATCGTCGAGAACGGCATCGACATTCCGAATGCCAATACGATTATCGTCAACAATGCGCAGCACTTCGGACTGAGCGATCTGCACCAGCTGCGCGGACGTGTCGGGCGGTCGAACCAGAAGGCCTACTGCTACCTGCTCACGCCTCCCGACGAACTGTTGTCGTCCGACGCACGGCGGCGTCTGCGGGCCATCGAGGAGTTCTCGGATCTCGGCTCGGGATTCAACATCGCCATGCAGGATCTTGACATCCGCGGCGCGGGCAACCTGCTGGGTGCCGAGCAGAGCGGCTTCATCGCCGACATCGGCTTCGAAACCTACCAGAAGATCATGAACGAGGCGATCGCCGAGTTGCGCGCCGAGGGTCTTCAGGTTCCGGGATTGAGCAGCGGCGAGCAGCAGGTCGTCGAACAGATGCGCTTCATCGACGACGCGCACATCGAGATCGAGGTCGAGGCGTCGCTGCCCGACGACTATGTCTCGCAGCAGGCCGAGCGTCTGAAGCTCTACCGCGAACTGGACTCCACGAAGGACGAAGCGGCGCTCGAGGCTTTCGAAAGCCGTCTTGTCGACCGTTTCGGACCCTTGCCGAAGGCCGCCAAGGAGCTGCTCGACGTCGTGCGGCTGCGCTGGGAGGCCATCCGCCTGGGTATGGAGCGCGTGAAGGTCAAGAACGGACTGATGATCGTTCAGTTCGTGGGCGAGGAGCAGTCGCCCTTCTACAAGAGCGAGGTCTTCATGACGCTGCTTCAGCGCATTACGCAGCGGCCGGATCGATTTGTGCTCAAGCAGCACAATAATCGGTTGGCGATGACCGTTAGAAATATCAAAGACGTCGAAGATGCCTATAAAACGTTGCGGGAGCTTTGAATCTGATCGTTGACATAGGTAACACGCTGGTAAAACTTGCTGTTTTCGATGCCCGGGGCATGGCTGCGCAGTGTGCTGTGACCCGTTTGCAGGTCAGACAGCTGGACGAACTGCATGCCGAGGCGCTTGCCGCCCGGGGTGTCTGTGAGGCATCGTCAGAGGGTTCCCGCTATGCGCGGGCCATCGTCTCGTCGACACGCGGCGAGGTGGATGAGATCCTCTCCGTTGTCCGTCAGCGTTGCGATTCGCTGCTGGAGTTCACGGCGCAGACGCCCGTTCCGATCGGCAATGCCTACCGTACGCCTGCCACGCTGGGCCGCGACCGGCTGGCCGCTGCCGTGGGGGCCGCGACGCTCTATCCGGGACGGAATGTGCTGATCGTCGACTTCGGGACGGCCGTTACGATCGATCTGGTATCCTCCGACGGCGTCTATCGGGGCGGCTGCATCTCGGCGGGGATGCAGATGCGTTTTCGGGCTCTGCACGACTATACGGCGCGGTTGCCGATGTGCTCCCCGACGCCGAGCGAGGGGCTGCTGGGGCTTACGACCGAGGAGGCCGTGGAGTGGGGCGTCATGAACTCGCTGAGCTTCGAAATCGAAGGATATATCGATCGGATGAGCGGGGAAATCGAGAATTTGTTGGTAATTTTTACCGGCGGAGACGCAAAACTCTTTGCGAAAAGAATTAAAAATACGATATTTGCAAATTGTAATCTGGTCTTTAGCGGACTGAATAGAATTTTAGAGTATAATGCAAGTGAAGAACCCCTTGATTAAACTTCTTGTCGCCGTCGCGGTGCTGTTACCCCTGGGCGTCGCGGCCCAGACAAGCAGTATCAACGCATTCTCCCCCTATACGATGTACGGTATCGGAGAGGTGAATACGCCCGGAACACTGCAGATGCGATCGATGGGCGGAGTGGGTGTCGCCATGCGTTCGACGGGTGTAGTCAATCTGCTGAACCCCGCGGCATTCTGCGCCGCGCAGCCGAAGACCTTTCTCTTCAACTTCGGGCTCGAAGGCCAGAACTACTACAACTCCCAGACGATCGACAATTCGGCCAAGCGGACGACCTACAATACGTTCAATTTCCACGACATCGCTTTCCAGCTTCCGGTGGCCAAGGGGCTGGGCCTGGGCTTCAGCCTCACGCCCTACAGTTCGGTGGGCTACCGCACGAAGTACTACCATGAATACGATCCGACGGATCCTGTGTTCGGCGAGGTGGGAAATGTGCAGTATACCTATCAGGGCGAAGGTGACCTGACGGAGGTCAAGCTCGGTATGGGCTGGGAGCTCTTCAAGGGATTCTCCATCGGTGCGGCTTTTCAGTACTACTGGGGTTCCATCGACCGGACGTTTGTCATGACCCCGACGTCCATTACGGGCGAAGGGAGCCCGGTGACGACGACGGGTATCAGCAGCTATGCGATTTCGAGTGTCAAGGGCCAGGTGGGAGTGCAGTGGAGCCCGATCATCAACCAGCGGCGTATTCTGACCATCGGCGCGGCCTATGACTTCGGCGGAGACCTCAATCCGGAGGTTACCAACCGGATCTACAGTGCCGATGTGAACTATTCGACGATCAAGGGCGACACGACGCACATGAAGCTGGTGCTGCCGCGTCAGATAAACGCCGGAATCTATTACCAGACGGCCAAATGGTCGTTCGGCGTGGATTACGTTTATCAGAACTGGGCCGGTGGCAACCGGGGTTCCGAGATGACGGGAACCACGAGCTCGGGGGCCGACAAGCTTCAGTACGAGGTGGCCTATACGAATACGAGTACGATCAAGGCGGGCGTGGAGTTTACGCCCAACCGTTACGATATCCGCAACTTCCTCAAACGCTTCTCCTACCGCGCGGGATTCCGTTACGGGACGCACAACCAGACGTTCAACGGCAACCGGCTTTCGCAGTGGGCCGTGACGGCCGGTATCGGCATTCCCGTGAAGTTGTGGGCGGTGTCGGCTTTCGATGTGGGTATCGAATACGGGCGTCGGGGGTACAACGTCGCCGACCGTCTGGGACTGGTGCGCCAGCAATATTTCAAGATCGCTGTCGGATTTACGCTCTTTGCGGGACAGGAGAACGGCGAATATTGGTTCATGCGTCCCAAATACGATTGATGAAGACGAAAAGGAATTCTCATAACAAAAATTAATCTGACCGATGAAAAAGTTTAAGTTTTTGCTTTCTGCGGCATGTGCGTTCATGGCAGTTGCAACGTACGCGCAGGATTTCAGCGACCCTAAGTATGCTATCTGGGGTGATACACCCGAGGAGCGGCAGCAGAACATTCTGAACAGTAACTTCTTCAAGGAGGCCTGTGACAATAAGGATTACGATGGAGCGACGCGCTATCTTCAGGAGTTGCTGGCCAAGTGCCCGAAGGCTTCGGAAAATACCTTCGTGCGCGGCATCACGCTCTACAAGAACAAGATCAATCGTGCCAAGAGCCTCGATGAGAAAAAAATGTATGTTGACTCGCTGATGCTGCTTTACGATCTGCGCAACGAGTATTTCGGGGATCATGCCAAGCGCGGTTCGGCCTATATTCTGGACCGCAAGGCGCGTGAATACATGACCTACTGCCCCAATGACCGTGCGGGTATCCGCGAGGCCTTCCGCAAGGCGATCGAGGTCGGCGGCGCACAGACGGATCCCGAGACGGTTGCCATCTACTTTGCCAACCTTTGCGAGGATTACAAGAACACCGACGAGGTGATGCCCGACGAGGTGCTCTCGGAGTACGAGCGTCTGGCCCCCTATTTCGACAACAATCCGGCAGCTGCGGAGTACAAGGATCAGTTTGATGCAGCCTTCGGATTGAGCGGTGCCGCCAGTTGCGAGAATCTCGAAGCGCTCTTCAGTGCGAAGCTTGCCGCCGCTCCCGATGACGAGGCGCTGCTTTCGCAGGCTGTGGGTCTGATGTCGCGTGCGAATTGTGACAGCGAGTTTTACTTCACGACGGCCGAGAAATACTATCAGATCAAGCCTTCGTCGGAGACGGCGATGTTCCTGGCTCAGGCATTCCAGAACAAAGGCGACTTCACCAAGGCCAAGACCTATCTGAACGAGGCGCTGGCCGTAGAACAGGATCCTGCCGAGCGTCAGCTGCTGCTCGTGCGCATCGCTTTGGTGGGCCTTGCCGCCAACGAGATTTCGGATGCTGCCGCTGCGGCGCGTCAGGCTCGGGATCTGAATCCCGAGGACGGTGTTCCCTACTTCGTGCTGGCTCAGTGCTATGCCTCGTCGGCCGCATCCTGCGGCGGTTTTGCCGGCCAGGCCGTCTATTGGGCAGCCTACGACACGATGGCCAAGGCTCTCGAACTGCTTCCGGGGGATTCCGAGTACGTCGAGCCGGCCAAGAAGTCGTTGTCCGCTTTCCGCAACGGTTTCCCCAACGCCGAGGAGTGCTTCTTCAACGAGCTGTCTGAAGGAGCCCGCTATACGGTAACTTGCGGTACCGCTGCAGGTGTGGTAACGACCGTACGTCCGCGCTAATCTTCCGGCAGAAGACTTTTTGCGATGGGAAGATCTGTGGCAAGATATTTTCGGGTAGCACTCTCCATGGCGGGGAGTGCTATCTTGCTATTTTCGTGCGGCGGGGAGGAGCCCGCGGATTCGGGGAATGCCGAGTCGTTGATGACCGAATACAGTGAGAATCTGTCGATCGTCAATTCGCAGAACGGCCGCAAGTCCTACCATTTCGTCACTCCGCTGCTCGAGGGATATACGCTGGCGCGCGAGCCCTATCGGGAGTTTCCCAAGGGCATCAAGATCACGACCTATAAAAACGACTCGCTTACGGATGTCGATGCCGTGCTGACGGCAAACTACGCCATCTACTACGTTGACCGGGAGCTGTGGGAGGCGAAGGGCAACGTCGTTGTGGAGAAGTCCGACGGCAAGACACTCTATACGCAGCAGCTTTTCTGGAACGCCCGAACGAAGAAGATCTATTCGAACGTCGATTCGAAGATCGTTCAGAACAACGGCCGGGACGTCTTTGTCGGCGAGGGTTTCGAGTCCGACGAGGAGTTCAAGGATTGGCGGTTCCGACGTATGAAGGGGCGTATGGAGGTGGAGATGAAACGCCCGACCGATAGCCTGGCGCGGGATTCAGTGCCCTCGCGGACCGATGTGCCGTCGTCCGCCGTCGCTCCGTCACCTGCCGACCGTACGGCACCGCAGAAGCCGCTCGAAGAGGTGCGTCGGCGTCCCGAACGCGGGGTTTCATCGTCAGATTCCAAATAATCAAACCTGCTTGCCCATGCTTTCCGTCGTTTTATTGATCGTGGTGATGTTGATCCTGTCGGCCTTTTTTTCGGGCATGGAGATCGCCTTTACGAGCAAGAACCGCCTCAAACTGGAGATAGACCGCAAACAGAGCCGTCTGTTCGACCGCATTGCGGAGGTCTTCTCGGCACACCCCGGACAATACATCACCACGATTCTCGTAGGCAACAACATCGCTCTGGTCGTCTATTCGCTGGCCATGTCGCAGCTGCTGCGGGCGGTTTACGGTGCCTGCGGCTGGGAGCGTCTTGCGGAGAACGGTTCCGTGGCTGCCGATACGGCCATTTCGACGCTTATCATCATCTTTTTTGCGGAATTTCTTCCCAAATCGGTCTTCAAGAACAATCCCAACTTCTATTATCGGACGCTGGCTCCGGTGATCTACATTTTTTATATCATTCTCTATCCGATTGCGCGCTTCACGACCCTGCTCTCGCACGGCATACTGCGACTGTTCGGCCGGCGTGTCGAGGAGAAGAACATTACGCCGAGTTTCAATCGTGAGGATCTGGCGGCCCTGCTCGATTCGAGCGTTCCGGAGCAGAATGCCGAGCCGGATCACGAGTTCAAGTTGTTTCAGAACGCCCTGGACTTTGCCGACCTGCGGGTTCGCGACTGCATGGTGCCGCGCGTGGATGTCGAGGCTGTCGACCTGGACGCCACGACGATCGAGCAGTTGACGGAGCGTTTCGTTGACACGAAGTTCTCGCGCATCTTCGTGTGGCGGAAAACCATCGACAATATCGTCGGCTATATCAATTCGAAGAGCCTCTTCACGCGTCCGGCGCATCTGTCCGACGTGCTGATGGAGGTGCATTACGTCCCGGAGACGATGCCTCTGCAGCAGATGCTGGAGAACTTCATCAAACACAAGTCGTATATCGCCGTGGTGATCGACGAATTCGGCGGTACGGCGGGTATCATCTCGCTGGAGGATGTTCTGGAGCAGATCTTCGGGGAGATCGAGGATGAGCATGATGTTCCCGAACTTATCGAGAAACAGGTGGGTGACAATGAATATGTCTTTTCGTGCCGGCTGGAGGTGAAGTACCTCAACGAGAAGTACGGGCTGGGCATTGAGGAGAGTCGCGAATACGATACGCTTGCGGGATTCATCATCTACCACTACGAAGGAATTCCCACCTCGGGGGAGACGGTCGTTATCGGCAACCTTCAACTGCGGATTCTGCGCACGACGCGTTCGCGAATTGAGCTGGCAAGGGTGAAAAAATTGTAATATATATAGGTCTATTTGCGAATTTTTACTACCTTTGGCAGATCAAAAAAACGCCAAAACGAATAATACGATTTTATATGGCAAGTTTAAACACTTTACGTACCAAGTTCGGCATTTTGCTTTCGATCATTATTGCATTGGCCCTCTTGGCATTCATTCTTTCGCTGAAGACCGAAATGGGCTTCTCGGGGAACGATCCCCGTGTCGGAGTGATCGACGGTGAGAAAATCAATTACTCGGAGTATTACGAGCAGTACGAGCAGGTCAAGAACCAGAGCGGCATGCAGGAGAGCGACGAGGAGCAGTCGGCGATGCTGGCCAACGCCACGTGGCAGGCGCTTATCGCGAAGTATGTGCTTACGCCCGGATTCGAGAAGGTGGGCCTGCGCATGACGGAGCCCGAGCGCATGTCGGTTCTCAGCGGTCAGCAGTATTCGCAGTCGCTTTACAGCGCTTTTGCCGATCCCCGTACGGGTCAGCTCAACGTGGAGGCCATCGGGCAGTTCCTCGCGCAGGCGGAGACGAATCCCGAGGCGGCACGTGCCTGGGCGCAGCTCAACGATCAGATCCGTATGGAGAGTATTTTCCAGAAGTATGCCGGCCTGATCAAGGGAGGTGTCTATGTGAATACGCTGGAGGTGGAGCAGGGCGTGGCTTCGGCCAACAACACCTTTGCCGGCAAGTGGGCCGGGAAGCGCTATTCGACGGTTCCCGATTCTCTGGTGAACGTCTCGAACAGCGACCTGCGCGCTTACTACGACAGCCACAAGAACATGTTCAAGCAGACCCCTTCGCGGACGATTTCGTATGTGGTATTTGCCGTGGATCCCACGGAGAAGGATCTCAAGGATCTGGAGAATACCGCCATGGAGACGGGCCGGGAGTTTGCAGCGGCCGCCGAGCCCAAGAGCTTCGCCCGTACGAACCGTAGCGGCAAGGTTTCGGAAAGCTACGTTTCGGGAGCACAGCTCTCCGCCGAGGAGTCGGAGGCCCTGATGGCCGACAAGATGTACGGACCGGTTCTGAAGAACAACGAATGGACGATGTCGCGCGTCGTGGATTCGAAGATGGCTCCCGATACGCTGGGCATCCGTCATATTGTCCTGCCTTATACGCAGGAGACGCTGGCCGACAGCCTGCTGACGACGCTCCGCAACGGTGCCGACTTTGCGCAGACGGCCATGCAGTATTCGGTTTACGAAGCTACGGCGGCCAACGGCGGAGAGGTGGGTCTTGTCCCGTTCTCGTCGTTCACGGGTGAATTCGTAGATGCCCTTGCCAATGCCAAGGCGGGCGATATCGTGAAGATTGCGGCCGGAGACGCCATTCAGCTTATTCAGGTGTACCGCGCCGACAAACCGTCGAAGCACCTGCAGATCGCTACGATCACCTATCCCGTAGAGGCTTCGGATGCCACGCGCCGCACGGTTCACAGTCAGGCCGGAACCTTCTCGGTGGATGCCAAGGGTTCGTCGGAGGCTTTTGCCGATGCCGCATCGGCGGCTGCTCTCACGCCGCGTGTTGCACAGATCATGCAGGGCGACCGTACGGTTCGCGGTCTGGAAGATTCGCGTGAAGTGGCCCGTTGGGCCTATGGGGCCGAGCCGGGCGATCTGTCGGAGATCTTCAGCGTGGGCAAGGATTACGTGATAGCCATGCTGACCGAGGTTGATAACGATAAGTACGCCTCGCTCGAGAAGGTTGCGGCGCAGGTTCGTGCGCAGGTTCTTCGCGACAAGAAGTATGACTATATTGTCAAGTCGCTTTCGGGAACGACGCTCGACGAGCAGGCTGCCAGCCTTGGCTCGGAGGTTGCCGACTTCTCGGATGTGAATTTCGCCACCTACTACGTCAACGGCGTGAATGCTCTGGAGCCTCGTCTTGTAGGAGCTATCGTTGCTTCGGAGAAGGGCGTTGTTTCGGCTCCTGTCAAGGGCCTTTCGGGAGTCTATGTTTTCGAGGTCAACGACATTCAGACTGCCGAGAAGCAGACTGCCGAGGGTGAACGTGTCCGTGCCCAGGCAACGGCCGAGAGCATGGCACAGCAGTTTGTGATGCCGGCTATCCAGCAGATGGCCAAGATTCAGGATCTGCGCGGCAAGTATTTCTAACAGCTGATTGCCGAAGGCGATTTGCGGGGAATCCTGCGGAGAAGACCTCTTCGGAATACAGAGCGGGTCGACACGGAAAAGTGTCGACCCGTTTTTTTGCCTGCAGGTTTTTAGCGACGCAAGGGGGAATGGTATTCTTTTCGTATCTTTGTACAGCCAAACACTTTTTATTATGAACAACTTCATCTATCACAATCCTACCAAGCTGGTCTTCGGCAAGGGAGAGATCGCCCGCCTGCCGAAACTCATTCCGGCCGATAAACACATCATGATCACCTTTGGCGGCGGCTCCGTGAAACGCAACGGTGTCTATGATCAGGTGGTGAAGGCCCTCGAAGGCCGCAACTTTATCGAGTTCTGGGGTATCGAGGCCAATCCGTCCGTTGAGACGTTGCGCAAGGCCATTGCTCTGGGCAAGGAGCACGGAGTCGATTTCCTGCTGGCCGTGGGAGGCGGATCGGTGATCGACGGCACGAAACTCATTTCGGCAGGCCTACTCTACGACGGCGACGCCTGGGACCTGGTGCTCAAGGGGAGCTACGATCGCACGGTGCCTCTGGCTACGGTGCTCACGATGGCAGCCACGGGTTCGGAGATGAACAGCGGAGCCGTGATTTCGCGTTATGAGACCAAGGAGAAGTATGCCTTTTACAGCAACTATCCGGTCTTCTCGATTCTCGATCCCGAGACTCTCTTTTCGCTCCCGAAGCGGCAGATCGCCTGCGGTCTGGCCGATACGTTTGTGCACGTACTTGAGCAGTACATGACCACGCCGGGCCAGTCGCTGCTGATGGATCGCTGGGCCGAGGGTATCCTCCATACGGTGGTTGAGACGGCTCCGAAGGCACTCTCCGACGAACGGGACTACGATACGATGTCCGAATACATGCTTTCGGCCACCCTGGCGCTGAACGACATGATCCGCATGGGTGTCACGCAGGACTGGGCGACGCATATGATCGGACACGAATTGACGGCGCTGCACGGATTGACGCACGGCGCGACGCTGGCGATCGTTATCAACGGTACGCTGCGCGTGCTGCGGGATCAGAAACGCGGAAAACTGCTGCAGTATGGGGCGCGAATCTGGGGCGTTACCGAAGGTACCGAAGAGGAGCGCATCGAGGCGACATTGGCCCGTACCGAGGCGTTCTTCCGTTCGCTGGGACTCTCGACCCACCTGTCCGAGGAGGGTATCGGCGAAGCGACGATTGCCGAGATCGAGCGACGTTTCAATGCTTCGGGTGTGCATTACGGCGAAGCGCAGAATGTCGACGGTGCCATGGCTCGCCGCATTCTCGAAGCCTGCCTGTAGGTCTCTGAAACCTTCCGGAAGATGAAAGCGACGCGGTCTGAATTTCAGAACGCGTCGCTTCTGTTTGTACGGGATCGGGGCGATTGTCAGCCTTTTCGGCCTCCGAAGAACTTCTGCAGCCAGTTCCGGCATCGTTTCCGGGCCATTCTTCGTTTGGCATCGAGTTGCGCCAGCTCCGTTTTCATCGAGCTTCCCTGCTGGAGCACGCTCATGGTCTCGGTGCAGAAGACGGGCTTGCGGGTCGATTGAACAATCTGGAGGGCTTCGCGGAGCGAACTCTCGATGAAGAGTGAGCAGTCACTCTTTTCATACACCTCGCCTTTGTAGAATCCATGTTTGCCCCATTTCATGCGGGTGGCCTTGTCCGGCAGATCGAGCATGATGAGTTCGCCATAACGGACTCCCTGTTCGGCAAGCCAGGCCTCGGTTGCCGCGCGGTATTTTTCGAGACGGCACGTTACCAGCATCTTCACGGGTACCGATGGAATGAACCGCGGAATGGCGTGGCGGATGTATGCCAGGTATTGGGGGCCGTCGTCGTCCAGCGGAGGATCCTGACACAACACTCCATCGATGTCGAGGGCGGCATTTTCAAGGGTCTTGTGGTGAAAGATGTTCCATTCGAAGAGCCTTCGTGACGGAAGCACTTCGCACCAGACATCAAGAGCCTCAACTCCTTCGGCCGTGGTGTAGATGGCTGCATGAAGGAACTGTATCTCCTTGATCGGCGCAAGCTGCTGCACGACCTTCCGATGTGCTTCGCCGCGGCGGTAGCTGTCATCGACGACGAGGATCTTGTGTGAACGTTCCTTGCGGATGTATTGGCTGCGGGCTCCGGCGTCGGCATCGTATTCCGTGCCGTTTGCCTGCGCCTCGAGGAACGAGGAGATGCTCAGCACGGGCTTGTTCAGATAGAGCCCGATCAGGTAGGCGGGAATCATACCCGAGCGCGGCACGCCGACGATGGCATCGACGTCGTGCGGGAATTTGTGAATATTTTCGCGGATGGTCCGACTCAGGTCGTCGAAACTGCGGTAAACGATCTCCTCCATGAATATGTTTTTGGTGGTGAAAACGTTGCAAGATACGACAAATCGCCGCGTCGCGCAAATTTTTCATTCGCGAAGGGTGGTGTGTCTGCAAAAATCCCCTCCGGATAGCTCCGGAGGGGATCGAACAAGTGGGGTCGAATTGACCGACTACTCACCCATCAGAATCTCGAGGATCTTGATGGCTGCCGTGGCGATCGGCGTACCGGGGCCGAAGATGGCGGCGGCACCGTCACGGTAGAGCTCGTCGTAATCCTGGTGAGGAATCACACCGCCGACGATAACGACGATGTCCTCACGTCCGAGTTTCTTCAGCTCGGCGATGATCTGCGGCACGAGTGTCAGGTGACCGGCGGCCAGCGACGAAACGCCCACAACGTGAACGTCGTTCTCAACGGCCTGCTTGGCGGCCTCCTCGGGGGTCTGGAACAGCGGACCCATGTCGACGTCGAAGCCGATGTCGGCATAACCCGTAGCAACGACCTTGGCACCACGGTCGTGTCCGTCCTGGCCGAGCTTGGCGATCATGATACGCGGCTGACGGCCCTCTTTCTTGGCGAATTCGGCGCACAGCTCCTTGGCGCGCTCGAAGTTTTTGTCGTTTTTCACTTCTGATGAATATACTCCCGAGATGGAACGGATAACGGCTTTGTAGCGTCCTACGACAACCTCGCAGGCATCGGAGATCTCACCCAGCGTTGCGCGGACCTTGGCAGCCTCGACGGCCAGTGCCAGGAGGTTGCCCTGCTTGGTCTTCACGCACTCGGTGATGGCGTCGAGGGCCTTCTTCACGGCTGCCTCGTCGCGCGAAGCGCGCAGCTCCTTCAGACGCTTGATCTGGCTCTCGCGCACGGCGGTGTTGTCCACGGCGAGAATGTCGATCGGCGCCTCCTTCTCCAGACGGTACTCGTTCAGACCGATGATCTTCTCCTCGCCGGAGTCGATGCGGGCCTGCTTGCGGGCCGAAGCCTCCTCGATACGCATCTTCGGAATACCGGTCTCGATGGCCTTGGCCATACCGCCGAGCTTTTCGATCTCCTGGATGTGCTCCCAGGCCTTGTGAGCGATCTCGTTGGTCAGGGTCTCGACGTAGTACGATCCAGCCCACGGATCAACCTCACGGCAGATCGAGGTCTCTTCCTGGATGTAGATCTGCGTGTTGCGGGCGATACGGGCCGAGAAGTCGGTCGGCAGGGCGATTGCCTCGTCGAGGGCGTTGGTGTGCAGCGACTGGGTATGACCCAGGGCGGCGCCCATGGCCTCGATCGTCGTACGGGCGACGTTGTTGAAGGGATCCTGCTCCGTAAGCGACCATCCGGACGTCTGGCAGTGGGTACGCAGTGCCAGCGACTTGGGGTTCTTGGGGTTGAACTGCTTGACGATCTTGGCCCAGAGCATACGTGCGGCGCGCATCTTGGCGATCTCCATGAAGTGGTTCATGCCGATGGCCCAGAAGAACGACAGACGCGGAGCGAAGGCATCGATCGACAGTCCGGCATTGATACCGGCGCGGATATACTCCAGACCGTCGGCCAGCGTGTAGGCCAGCTCGATGTCGGCCGTGGCGCCGGCTTCCTGCATGTGGTAACCCGAGATCGAGATGGAGTTGAACTTCGGCATGTTCTTCGAGGTGTACTCGAAGATGTCGGCGATGATTCGCATCGAGAACTCGGGGGGATAGATATAGGTGTTGCGCACCATGAACTCCTTGAGGATATCGTTCTGAATCGTTCCGGAGAGCTGTTCCAGGGTGCAGCCCTGCTCAAGACCCGTAACGATGTAGAAGGCCAGGATAGGCAGCACGGCGCCGTTCATGGTCATCGACACGGACATCTTGTCGAGCGGAATGCCGTTGAAGAGGACCTTCATGTCCTCGACGGAGCAGATCGACACACCGGCCTTTCCGACATCACCCACCACGCGCGGGTGGTCGGCGTCGTATCCGCGGTGTGTAGCCAGGTCGAAGGCCACCGAAAGACCCTTCTGTCCGGCCGCGAGGTTGCGGCGGTAGAAGGCGTTGGACTCCTCGGCGGTGGAGAATCCGGCATACTGGCGGATGGTCCACGGACGCATCACGTACATCGTCGAATAGGGACCGCGGAGGAAGGGGGCGATACCTGCGGCGTAGTTCAGGTGCTCCATACCTTCGAGATCTTCGGCCGTATAGGTTCCTTTGACGGGAATGCGCTCGGCCGTCAGCCACGGCTCCTCATGTCCGCAGCCTTTCGAGGCGCAGCAGTTCGTATGCTGGCCTGCGTCATATTTCAGTTCTGAAAATTTAACTCTCATGATCGTAGTGCAAAAAGATTGTTGTGGCATCGTTTTGTTCCGGGATGCTGCACGAATGGATTTCGTGCAGTGCGGAAGCAGAACGTTGAGCTCAGATTCCCATCTCTTTAAGGTAGAACTTCAGTGTTTCGAGGACATTCGACTTCACGTTGATGAAGTTCGTGATGCCCTGGGCCTCGAGTTCGGGCATGCAGGCCGGGGCGCCGGCCACTACGAGGATGGCCTTTCCGCCGAGGAGCTCCTTGACCTTCGGAGCGACTTCAGCGTAGTCGTCGTCCGAGGCGCATACCACCACGATCTCGGCTTTGGATTCGAGAGCGGCCTTGACGCCCTCTTCGACCGACTTGAAGAAGGTGTTGTCCTGAACGCGGATACCTGCGCAACCGAAGAAGTTGCACGAGAACTGGGCGCGGGCGCGGGCCATGGCGAGGCTTCCGCAGGTAAGCATGAAGGCCTTGGGCTGCTTGCCCGAGCGGTCGACGTGCAGACGCATGGCTTCGAAGGCCATGGCACCGCGGTAGGGAGCCAGCGTGTTGCCCTCGGCGCTCTTGCGCGTTACGGTCTCTGAGGTAATCTCTTTGCCGGCGACCTCCGTGAAGTTGGGATACTGGTTGGCGCCCAGGAGGATCTGGCGACGCGTGGCGATGGCCTTGTCCTTGGCGGCAGCCGACGCCTCGATGCGCTCCTTGATGTATCCAGCCTTGTAGGCCTCGGTGTATCCGCCCTTCTCCTCGATCTCGAGGAAGAGCTTCCAGGCCTCGGCGGCGATCGACTTCGTAAGGTTCTCTACGTAGTACGAACCTCCGGCGGGGTCGACAACCTGGTCGAAGTGCGACTCATGCTTGAGCAGCAGTTCGACATTGCGGGCGATGCGCTTCGAGAACTCCGTAGGATCCTCGAAGGCTGCGTCGAAGGGCGTTACCTCGAGCGAGTGCACGCCTGCGATGGCAGCCGACATGGCTTCAGTCGTGCCGCGGAGCATGTTTACATAGGGGTCGTATACGGTCTGGTTCCAGTCGGAGGTCCGGGCGTGGATCAGCATCTTGCCGGCGCACTCCTTTTCGGGGTTGTATCCCTTGACGATGTTGGCCCAGAGCATGCGGGCTGCGCGGAACTTGGCGATCTCCAGGAAGTAGTTCGAGGTCACCGAGAACGAGAAGCGCAGTTTGCGGGCTGCGGTGTCGGCGTCGATGCCGGCGTCGGTCAGCCGCGCGAGGTAGTCGTTACCGGCCGAGAGGGCGAAAGCGAGCTCCTCGACGATGGTCGATCCGGCGTTGGAGAAGATGCCGGCCGAGACGGTGACGATGCGGATGTGCTTGTAGTCGCGCGTGCGCTCGATGAGCGACTTGATCTTTGCGAAGCACTTTTCGCCGTTGGGCGAGCAGAAGTCGCCCTTCTGGGAGAGACCCTTGACGATGGGGTCGATGACGAAGGCCACCTGGGCGTCGGCGATGACGCCCTCCTTCTCGAGTTTGTCGAGCACCAGTTCGGCGATGCGTCCGGTGTGCATGCCGCAGAAGGTGATCTCGATGGCCGGGATGTGGATCTCGGCGAGGAGTTGGTCGAGGTCTGCGGCGGAGAAATCCTCCTTGGCGATGGCGAACCCGAGCGAGTCGACTCCGGAGTTGAGGAGTTTCAGCGCTTCGGCATTAGCCTCTGCGGGGTTTTTCACCTCGATGGTCTGGTGGATGTGCCAGTGGTTGTTGGCACGTGTACCCCGCACGTAGGGGAACTCGCCTGCCTGCGAGCCCAGGAACTGAATGCCTTCGAGGTTTTCGGCGCGGTAGTAGGGGCGGACGTTGAATCCTTCACCCGTGCGCCACACCAGTTTACGCTCGTAATCGGCACCTTTCAGGTCGGCTGCGATCGCCGCTTCCCACATTTCGGTCGGGACCGGGGGGAATTCGGTGAACAGCTTTTCACGTTTGGTATTTGCCATAACTGTTTAGAGATTAGTATGAGTGATGTATCTTGTGCTTCAAAAATGCATGTAAAGGTACAAAATAATTGGCGAATTGTAACAAAAACATGTTAACAAAATAACAGTACATCGATTTTTTTGTTTTTCTCTTCGTGCCGGCCGGATGCCTTTCGCGGTAAGTTACTGTCTGTTTTGAGGAATTATAGGATAAAATTCATCCTAAATGCCCTTAAAATGTAGAAATTGCTAAAACTGCGAAAAATCGGATAACGTCGAAAAAATAGAGGTGTTTTCCGGAAAATGCCCATAAAAAATGTGTCGTATTCCGAAAAAACGAGGTGTTTTTCCGGAAAAAGCCGAAAAAAATGAGCATTTTGCTGAAAAAAGTGATTTTTGAGAGTATAACGTTTTTCGATTTTTTCTACCTTTGCATCAGAAACGGAAAGAATCCTCCGGGATGGCCCAATCGCGGAATCTTTTCGAGCTCTCTTTCCGATTCGCAACCTCGATAATACACCTATATTTTAATATCAAGTTCGAAACTATGTCATCATTGCTCCGATTCAAGATGGTCGATGCGGCAATCAACCACACGGCCGTTGAGGTGAAAGCTCCCGAAGGGCGCCCCTCGGATTATTTCGGCGAGAAGGTCTTCGGCCGCGCAGCCATGCGCAAGTACCTCGACAAGAAGACTTACGAAGCCCTGCTCGACACGATGGAACACCGCACGCCGCTGACGCGTGAGGTGGCCGACAGCATTGCGGCCGGCATGCGCCAGTGGGCCCTCGAGCACGGTGCCGACCACTACACGCACTGGTTCCAGCCGCTGACGGGCGGTACGGCCGAGAAGCACGATGCCTTTGCCGAGCCCGACGGACAGGGCGGTGTGCTGGAGGAGTTCTCCGGCAAACTGCTCGTGCAGCAGGAGCCCGATGCCTCGTCGTTCCCCAACGGCGGAATCCGTAATACGTTTGAGGCACGCGGTTATTCGGCCTGGGATCCCTCGTCGCCGGCCTTCATCGTCGACACGACGCTCTGCATCCCGACGGTCTTCATCGCCTACACGGGTGAGGCCCTCGACTACAAGGTGCCCTTGCTGCGGTCGCTTACGGCCGTCGATGCCGCCGCCACGGAGGTTTGCCACTACTTCGACAAAAACGTTCAGAAGGTCTTCTCCTACCTGGGCTGGGAGCAGGAGTATTTCCTCGTTGACGAGAGCCTTTGGGCCGTTCGTCCCGACCTGATGCTCACGGGCCGCACGCTCATGGGCCACGAGTCGGCCAAGAACCAGCAGCTGGAGGATCACTATTTCGGAGCCATTCCTGCGCGTGTCATGTCGTTCATGCGCGATCTGGAATACGAGTGCCTGAAGCTGGGCATCCCGGTCAAGACGCGTCACAACGAGGTGGCTCCCAATCAGTTTGAGCTGGCGCCGGTCTATGAGGAGGTGAACCTCGCCAACGACCACAACCAGTTGCTGATGACCATCATGGACAAGATTGCCCGCCGCCACCAGTTCCGGGTGTTGCTGCACGAGAAGCCCTTCAAGGGAATCAACGGCTCGGGCAAGCACAACAACTGGTCGCTCGGCACCGATACGGGCGTGAATCTGCTGGGCCCGGGCAAGAACGCTTCGGAGAACCTGCAGTTCATCACCTTCCTGGTAAACGTAATTTCGGCCGTCTACAAGCACAACGGACTGCTCAAGGCTTCGATCATGAGCGCCACGAACGCCCATCGTCTGGGCGCCAACGAGGCACCCCCTGCCATCATCTCGACCTTCCTCGGAACGCAGGTTTCGGCCGTGCTGGACAAGCTGGCCGCGTCGAGCGGTGACGATGCCATCCGCTTCGATGCCAAGAGCGTCTTCAAGATGAGCGGTATTTCGCACATCCCGACGCTGCTGCTGGACAATACCGACCGTAACCGTACGTCGCCCTTTGCCTTTACGGGCAACCGTTTCGAGTTCCGTGCCGTCGGATCGTCGGACAACTGTGCCGAGGCGATGATCGTACTCAATACGGCCGTTGCCGACGAGCTTGCCGCCTTCAAGAAGGAGGTCGATGCCAAGATCGAGGCGGGGGCCAAGAAGGAGAAGGCCATTTACGAGGTGATCAAGCGCAAGATCAAGGAGTGCCAGGCCATCCGTTTCGACGGGAACGGCTACTCCGAGGAGTGGAAGGCCGAGGCAAAGCGCCGCGGTCTGGATTGCGAGACCTCGACGCCGCTGATCTTCGACCGCTACCTCGATGAGGCGAGCCTGAAGATGTTCTCCGACATGGGAGTTCTCTCGAAGGTCGAGGTGGAGGCCCGCACGGAGGTGAAGTGGGAGACCTATACGAAGAAGATCCAGATCGAAGGTCGTGTGCTGGGCGACCTGGCCATGAATCATATTGTGCCGATTGCCTCGAAGTACGAGGCCGAACTGCTCGACAAGGTTTACAAGATGTCGCAGATTCCGGGGCTGAGCGCCGAGCCGGATATCCGTCTGATCAAGAAGATCCAGGAGCATACGGCTGAGATCCAGCGGCTGACAGCCGAGATGATCGACGCGCGCAAGGTGGCCAACAAGATCGAGGATCAGCGCGAAAAGGCCATTGCCTACCATGATACCGTGGCGGTCTACTTCGATCAGATCCGTCGCCACATCGACAAGTTGGAGGAGATCGTTGACGATCAGATCTGGCCGCTGCCGAAGTATCGCGAGCTGCTGTTCCTGCGATAGCGGAACGTCCGGGCGAGACGTTGCGCCCGTTGCACGCTGCAGGCGGAGGTGTCCGTGTGGATGCCTCCGCCTCTTTGTTTGCTCCATTCCGAATGGGAACCTCCGGTTTTTCCTGATTTGTCGTGTGCGTTGTCCGATCGGGATATCACTACGGAGTCCCGGAATTGTGTCGCCGCACGCTTGTCCGGGAAGAAGTGTTTGCCTATCTTTGCCTCCGGATATAGCCGAATGCGGCTCTTGTCATATCCCCGAGAACGGATGAAGATGGATCGTATCGAACGTGAAAAGCGCGTTGTAAGCCGCATGATCGGCCTCTATTGTCGGGCGCATCATGACACTGACGGAACGACGTTGTGCCCTTCGTGTTCCGATTTGCGGGCCTACGCCCTCCGGCGCCTGGAGAGGTGCCGCTTCGGTGCGGAGAAGCCTCCCTGCGAGTGTTGCCCGATCCATTGCTATGCGCCGGCCTTCCGGGAGCGGATTCGTGCGGTGATGCGTTATGCCGGGCCGCGGATGCTCATCCATGCACCGCTCGATGCCTTGTGGCATCTGCTGCGGCGTCTGCGGCAGCGCCGATGACGGGGCGGTGATGGATAAGGAAAACCGGGAACCACGTTGACGTGATTCCCGGTTTTGTCGTTTATTTTCGTTGCGGAGAGCCTCAAACTACTCCTCGTCGCGGTACATGTGCTCCACGTAAATGGCGTGCTGCATGGCCTCGCGTTTTGCAACCGACGGCTTGGTGAAGTATTGACGGCGGCGAAGCTCCTTCAGCACTCCCGTGCGCTCGTATTTACGTTTGAACTTTTTCAGGGCGCGCTCGATGTTCTCGCCCTCTTTTACCGGCATGATAATCATAGTATTCTGAATTTTTTGTTGTTGCTTATTCGGTTTGTCCTGTATTGGGTGTTGTGGGAGGCGGCATCCTCGATGCCCCGTTTCCCAGAGAGGAAGTCTATTCGTCGGCAGGTCCGCCGGAGGGTTGCTGTGACCCGAAATCCAGATAGGGAGCCAGACGTGCTGCCTCCTCGCGGGTCATTATTTTCTCTTCGATCAACTCTTCAGCGGTGCTCCAACCTCCTTTCAACTGTCGTGCTTTCAAAATCTTCCGAAGCATGCGGGGCGGAATGTATGGATGCCGCCCCATGGTTTTCGGGTCTGCAAAGTTAATATCAATTTTCCGAATTTTGCAACTGTCGCAGTAAATTTGTTTCAAAATTTTTTCGTAATTGCTCTCCGTAACCCCCGGGACCTCGGCGAGTTGCTCCACGCGGACGAATCCTCCGAGGCGTTCGCGGTAGTGCATGATCGTTTCGACGGTTCGGGGACCGATGCCCACCACCGAACGCAGCGTTGCGGAATCCGCACTGTTGAGCTCCACGGGCTGCTCGATGGGCGGCACTTCGCGTTCGGGAAAGATGATGTAGGGTTCGAGGGCCGCGGCCACGGAGTCCGATACGACGTAACATTCGCGCAACTCGTCCATGTCGTAGATGCCGCTGAGATCGCGCCAGCGCACGAAGGCCTCGGCCTGGCGTTTGGTCAGGGCGCCGATGGCCTGGAGGTAGCGCACGCCGACGGTGTCGATGCGAAACGGCGAGGGCGGTATGGGTTCGGCAATGCGGCGTCCGGTGCGGTATTGGCGGGGTGCTATGGCGTATTTGCGCCCGATGCGGATCCACGGACGGATCGCGCGGAACATCGAGTCGCTGATTCCGTAGCAGAGCGCCACATCCTCGGGAATGCGGAAGACCTTGCCGCTGGCGCGGTACTTGATGAGGCTGACGGCCTCGCGCTTCGAGAATCCGAGCTGCAGCAGCTGGTCATAGTCGACCGTGTTGGGGTCGAACTGGAAGCGTGCCGTGCTGTCGCGGCGCACCTCCATCTCCGCCTCGGCGATGCGTGCGGCCGCCGAGTCTGCACGGGGACGTGCGAACAACAACAGGGCGATCACCACACCTGCCAGCGGCAGAAAGATCGCCACGGCGCGGATTTCGCGTTCAGAGAAGAGTCGAGCCATGATCAATCGGTGTTTGCAACGTGTTCAAGAGCCTTTTTCACCGAGCCCCACCGAAGCAGCAGAGCCCGGGCCTGCTCCGCGTCGAGCCCGGTGCTCTGGACGACCATGCGGGTGCCTCGTTCGACGAGCTTGTCGTTTGTCAACTGCATGTTCACCATGCGGTTCCCCTCAACCCGGCCTAACCGGATCATTACCGTCGTCGAGAGCATGTTGAGCATCAGCTTCTGAGCCGTTCCCGCCTTCATACGCGTCGATCCTGTCACGAATTCGGGCCCTACGACCGCTTCGAGGGCATATTCCGCTTCGGCGGCAACGGGCGATCCCGGATTGCAGGTGATGGCTGCCGTGAGCAACCCCGCGCGGCGCGCTGTCCTTATGCCGCCCACGACGTAGGGAGTCGTCCCCGAAGCGGCAATGCCTACGAGCGTGTCGTCGGCCGTGGGACGGTAGGGTGCCATGTCGCACCAGGCGCCCTCGCCGTCATCCTCGGCGTGCTCCACGGCCTTGCGCAGCGCTCCGTCACCTCCGGCGATGAGTCCGATAACCAGTCCGTCGGGCACCCCGTACGTGGGTGGCAGCTCCGAGGCGTCGGTCACTCCCAGACGTCCGCTTGTCCCTGCACCGATGTAGAAGATCCTTCCTCCGCGATGCATGCGCTCGACAATTTGCTCGATGAGACGCTCCATTACGGGGATGGTCTTCCCGACGGCTTCGGCCACGCGGGCGTCTTCGCGGTTGATACCTACGAGAATGTCGTGCACCGACATCGCCTGGAGGTTGTCGTAGGCCGAGGCCTGCTCCGTAATGCGCAGCTCCTTATTTGTATCTTTGTCTTTCATGGTGGTATTTCAGAAGCCCTTCGGCGGGCGATTCGACAATCCGTTCCACGCGGTAACCCTCCGTGGCGAGGGCTTCGCGAAGCAGCCCGGCGAAGTGCGCGGCGATGCCGCCGACGAACGACGTCGTCAATCCGGCGGGATAGCGGGCCAGGTTGTTGCGGGCGAAGTCTCGGAATGCCCCGAGCACCATCCCGCGCACCTGCGGCATGTCGATGTGCTCCCGGATGAAGGGCGCAATGGATGCCAGAAAACGGTTGGCGGCCGGTTCGCGATAGACGCGCCGGATGATCTCTTCGTAGGTCATGCCGCACGCTGCGAGCAGCTCCCCGCGCAGGGGAATCCGCCCTTTGAATACCCCGTTGAGGAGGTTGCGACCCAGTACGGCCCCGCTTCCCTCGTCCCCCAGCACGTAACCCAACGGAGGTACGTTGCTCAGAATCTCCCCGCCGCGGCAGTGGCACGAGTTGGCTCCCGTGCCGAGGATGCAGGCAATGCCTTCGCGGTCTCCGTAGAGGGCCAGCACCGCTGCCTGCAGGTCCGAGTCCACCGTTACGCGCTTCGTTGCGAACGTTTCGGAGAGTATGCGCCGCATCCGTTCGCTTGCCTCCGGAAAGGTCGGACCACATCCCGCCCCGTAGAAATATACCTCCTCGACATTGGCCTGACGGGGCAGTGCGGCGAGTGCCGCGCGAATCTGTTCATCGGCGTGTTGTGCGGCGTTGATTCCCGCCGTACGGAGCCGCGTGGCGGCATTGGTGCCCTCCGAGGTGTCGAGGATCCACGTGCATTGGGTGGATCCGCTGTCTGCGATGATTCTCATGTCTCAAAGATACGGAATCTTTCCGTGATCCGGTGCGCTGGCGCGACTTGTTTTTTTTCTGTGCCTTTCACGATGCCTCGTTCTCCGACACTCCTCCTGCTGCGGCGACCTGCTTTCCGGCCCGTGTATCCTCCCAATCCGGAGTAAACTATATTTTTTAGTTGAAAAACTATGTAAAATAGTTGCACGACGAAAAAATTTAGTTACCTTTGTGATACCGCTGGCAGAAATCATCACCGCAGCCCCCCCACACACAGGGGCTGGCCGCTTGCAGACCGCCGCAGTGGCAGCCTCCGATTCGCCCGGACTCCACGAACGGGGTGATGAACGGCCTGCGGATGCTTCATCCGTTAAAAACAGCTGCATATGGAAAAACTGACACGCCGCGAGGAGGAACTCATGCACTGCTTCTGGGAGCGGGGCCCGCTTTTCGTCAAGGATCTCGTGGCCCTCTCGCCCGACCCCAAGCCCCATTTCAACACGCTCTCGACCATGGTGCGGGCCCTGGAGACCAAGGGCTACGTTGCCCACAAAAGCTTTGGCAACACCTATCAATATTATCCGGTGGTGAGCGAGGAGGAGTTTTCGCGCCGCACGCTGGGCAACGTCATCAGCCGCTACTTCGAGAACTCCTACCTCGGGGCGGTCTCGGCGCTTGTCGAGGAGGAGAAGATTTCGGTCGAGGAGCTGCGTGAGCTGATCGACCGCATCGAACATGAAAACCGCCGCTGACCATGTACGCCCTGATGATCTACAGCCTGAAGGTCGGTGCGTGCCTGGCCGTCTTCTACCTCTTTTTCAAATGGCTGCTCAGCCGTGAGACCTTCCATCGTTTCAACCGCATCGTGGTGCTTGGAGCCATGTTGCTCTCGTTTGTGCTGCCGCTCTGTGTCATCACGGTCTACCGTGAAGCTCCGGCGCTGCCCGATATCCCGATCCGGGTTATCGAGACCCCGGCCGTTTCTGCAGAAATGCCTTCACAGGCCCCCTTCCCCTGGGAGTCCGTGGCTGGCTGGATCTATGCGCTGGGAGCTGTTGCGATGCTCCTTGCGACACTCCGTTCGCTGCTTGGCGTGCAGCGGATCATCCGCCGGGGCCGCCGCGAACCGCTCCCCGGTGGCCGGACGCTCGTAGTCCTGCCGCAGGCCGTTACGCCCTTCAGCTGGGGTCGCTACATCGTCCTCTCGGAGGAGGATCTTGCCCGCAACGGCGAGGCGATCCTGCGTCACGAGGAGGCGCACCTGCGCCTGCACCACTCGGTCGATCTGCTCGTTACCGACCTGGCGGGCTGCCTGCAGTGGTTCAATCCGGCGATGTGGCTGCTGCGGCGCGAGCTGCGGGCGATCCACGAATTCGAGGCCGACGAGGCGGTGCTTGCCAGCGGTGTCGATGCCCGCCATTACCAAATGCTGCTTATAAGGAAAGCTGCTGGCCGGAGGTGGTACTCGGTGGCCAACAGCTTCAATCACAGTAATCTTAAAAACCGTATTACCATGATGTTGCGAAAAAAATCATCCCGATGGGCTGCGGCGCGTGCGTTGCTGCTCCTGCCGCTGGCGGGCATGGCGCTGGGCGCCTTTGCCGAAACCCGTTATGTCTTTGTTCCTGCGGGCAAAGATACACAAAATTTGATAAAGGAGCTCGATGCCCGGACAAAGCTTGGTCCCGAGAGTCCGGCGACGATCCACATCCGCGGTGTGGAGACACCCGATCCCGAGAAGCAGCCGCTGATCCTGGTCGACGGGAAGCGCGTCTCGACGCTCGACACCCTTCGTCCGGAGCAGATCGCCTGGATCTCGGTGCTGAAGGATTCGGTTTCGCGGTCGATGTACGGCGATGATGCGAAACATGGCGTAATTATTGTGTCGCTGAAGAAGGAAGGCGATGCTCCCGAAGGGACCTCCTCTGTCGATACTCCGAATGGCGGCTCGGCGACATCGGTTGCCAACAAGAGCAGCATGAACATCACCATCATGCGGTCGGATGCGGGTTCATCCATCTCCGGCTCGGGCCTCGATGGCAATCCGGTGATCGTGGTCGACGGAGAGCGTTATACGGGAGATCTCAACGACCTCGACGTACAGCGGATCAAGAGCATGTCAATTTACAAGGGGAACATTCCCGAGAAGTACCGCGAGTGGGTCGGTCCGGAGAACAACGGCGTGATCGAGATCATCCTGAAATCTGCCGAGGAGTCGGCCGCCGAGCTCCAGGACTACTTCCAGAGCGACGCATGGAAGCAGGCACAGCAGATGCTTGCCGAAGGTAACGCCTATTTCCAGAGTGACGAATGGAAGCAGGCACAGAAGAAATTGGCCGAAGGCAAGGCTTATTTCCAGAGCGACGAGTGGAAGCAGGCGCAGCGGAAACTTGCCGAGTCGAAGCAGTTTTTCGAAAGCAACGAGTGGAAGGAGATGCAGCAGACGTTGAAAAGGCTCGGCGATATGGAACTTCACGGTGACGTGAGCGGCCTCAGCAGTGGCCCCGCGTCCGACAGCCATACTCCTTCGGACTGCAATACGGTGCTCGGGGCTACCGGAGGCGCCATGGTGACGGGCCCCGACGTGACATCTAAGACCCGCTCGACCGATGAAGGTTCGGTGACGGTGGTCAAAGGGCGTGTGACGGCCGATTTCTCGCAGATCAGCGATGCCGATTACCGGATCGAAATCGACGGAGCTCCTGCGACGAAGGCTGATCTGGAACGTCTGGAGCCGGGAAAGATCAAGAACCTGGAGCTGGTCCGCAATACCGAGGCCCTGGGTAAACAGGGTGTGCTGCGGGTCCGTACCCGCAAATGATGACGGCTTATCAGTATACCATAAGCATATAAAAGTCCGGAGGGGCGGAACGGAGATCTTCCGTTTCGCCCCTCGTCTATTCGAAGGTTGCCGTCTCGGGACGTGTCGGGCGGTAGCGGTACTGTTCGAGCCGCGTGTAGTTCGAGATGTCGATGTAGTCGCATGCGAGGAATCCCTTCTTCCCGAGGGCCACGCCTACCTGAATTTGCACGGTGTTGAATACCAGCCGCTCGTTACGCAGTCGCACGCCCATTCCGAGTGTCGAGACGAAATCGTTCTTAAAGGCGTTGGGCGAGTACCCGATCAGCCCGAAGTCGGCAAATCCGAAGAAAGCGATACGGAATCCCAATGGCTGATAGGGTGTGAAGAGCACGGTTTCGGTGTTGAGCACCACGCGGTTGGTTCCGATCATGTATTCGTTGAGCATCTGCAGACCGTTGGTCCGGGTGAAGCGTACGCTTTCGTCGTTTCCCTGGCCGCGGTTCCACCCCTGGGTGTAGTTGAGCGTGAGGAACTGTCGGATGCGGCTTCGCCGGACGGCGAGGAGGTTCGAGAACCATCGCAGATCGATATCGATGGCATTGTGGTACCACATGCCGGATTGAGGATCGATGTAACTGCCCAGGGTAAAATTTCCCATGATGTACCCGATGGGGCGGAAACTTCCGGCCTTGCAGCTGATTCCCAGGTAGATGCCGTCGTTAAACTCTCCCCAGGCGTATCCCGATGTCAGTTCGGCCTTGTATCCCGTGGCGAGGTACTCGCGGACGCCGAATCCATAGAACATGTTGGCGGAGTAGAACTTCTCCCGGTAGAGACCCGTTCCGAAGAGCAGGATGTCCCGGTCATGGAATGCGGGATTGAGGTTCGGAGCCACAGCGGGCCGCAATCCGACACGCCGGTGATTGTAGTGGCCCGTGAGGAAGAAACTCGATTCGATACGATGGAAACGATGTGAATATCCTGCCCAGATATCGAGATTCCGCTGCCGTACCAACTCCGAAGAGTCCTGTTCGATCATGTAGATCTTCTCCTTGATGTTGCTGTAGGCGACGCCGAACTCGTAGTCGGTCGGTCGGAGGAACTCCTTCTGCAGCGAGACGTCGAGTGTCGAGTTGTAGAAATCCTTTCCGGCTGTGAAATCCGCCTGGTAGAATGTTCCCAGTACATTGGGAATCTCATATTCGAACATGTTCCCTCCGTAGGAGAAGTCGCGGCGGTCGAAATTGGTCATCACCTTGAGTCGGTTTCCCGTTCCGAAGATGTTGGCATCGTAGAGTCCTACCATGGTTCGGTTTTCGGAGTGCAGGGCTCCGTCGAGTGAGATTGTCCAGCTGTCACGCGTCACGATATGGAGGTTTACGCGCGTGGAGTCTTCGGGGTCGGGGAAGACCTGTACATCGACGTCAGAGATGTAGCTGCGCGAGCGAATGAGCTGCTTGTTGCGCACGATAAGCTCGGGATCGAGCCTGTCTCCGGACTTGAAAAACAGGTCTCGACGGATAACCCTGTCCTGAGTCAGTACGTGGAGTTTGTTGCCCGTTCGTTCGAGCTTGTTTCCACCTTCGTCAAATACCTGACGGCGTTCGATCGTGATGTTCCCGATCGTCTTCCCGGCATAGGGTTTCAGCAACTCGGCTTCATCGGTGATGCGTCCACTTGCCGTTGTATCGAGCCGGGGACGAACGAAGAGCATGCGATAGAGAGCTCGTGGTACGGCATTGCGGCTCGTTTTCGACTGAATGCTGTCGTAGAGCCTTTGATTGCGTACCTCGGTCTGGGGGTTAGTCTCTATTCGGGAGCTGTCGGAGGAGAAGCGTGGGGGAGTCGGCGTAGCAGGACCGGCGGCCCGGGCCGTCAAAGCGCAGACCGCCAGCAAAAAGGACAGAAAATGTCGTATTACGCCGTACATTATGTGTCAAAGATAACGGATTTTTCCCGGATAACGTATGTTCGTGGGGTGTTATCGACCGGGGATTTTTGCCGCTCGGCCGGAGGCTTGTATCGGGAACTGTTGTGAGGAGTGTCATCGGAGCATGAAACCATGGATATAAAAAAGATTCGCCGTAATCATGCGGCGAATCTTTTTCCATCATTCGATTGAGTTGCGGGACACTTCGCGGACGTCGGAATCTTTTCGATCTTCCGGCCTTCAGACTTTCTGTGTGTCCGGATCCGATCGGTCTGCCTGTTTCATCCCGATCGGTCCGCCTGTTTCGGTCCGCTCCATCTGCTCCGTCCGCTCCGTCTGCTTTCCGATTTCAGTTTGTCGGCCTCTGCGTCCCGGCCCACAGCCCTCCCCCGGCCCGGGAGGTTATTTGCGGCGCTCCTTGGCCTCGATGCACTCGGTGGCGTGGGGTACCTTCATCAGACGCTCCTTGGGAATCAGCTTGCCGGTTGTTTTGCAGATTCCGTAGGTCTTGTTCTCGATGCGCACGAGGGCCATCTCGAGATTGCGGATAAACTTCATCTGATGGGTTGCCAGACGTCCGTTCTCCTCCTTGGAGAGGGTTGCGGCGCCCTCTTCGAGCACCTTGTATGTCGGCGACGTGTCTTCCGTGTCGTTATCTGCCGTGTGAGTAATCGTGGCACGCAACAACTCGTAGTCGGCTCGGG
Source organism: uncultured Alistipes sp. (assembly GCA_944321765.1). Classification (GTDB taxonomy): domain Bacteria; phylum Bacteroidota; class Bacteroidia; order Bacteroidales; family Rikenellaceae; genus Alistipes. The sequence continues at coordinate 61,684 of CALUMQ010000029.1, read as the reverse complement.
CATTCTCGAGTTTCTTCAGGATAAGCTGCTTGAACTCCTCGAGTTCAGCATCGCTGTATCGGGTTCTTTCGTCTGCCATAGTCGTATCCTCCTCTTTTGGTTTAATGTAAAATTAAGCAATATTTCCGATATAACCAAAAATTCCCGGAAATATTGTGTGCCTCAGATACGGGTTACGGCAATGCTCAACGGCTGGTCGTCGACATCGGTCTGAGCCACGACCTCACCGGCGGGATGTTCCGTCGTGCGTACCTCCACCGCCAGGGTTTGCGAGGCGATGTAGTCTGCGAAACGGGCCGCGGCATCGGTCACGAAGGGCTTCTGCTCGATCTCGATACGGATCTTGTCGGTCACCTCGAATCCGGAATCCTTGCGGATATTCTGGATGCGGTTGATCAATTCGCGTGCCGTACCTTCGGCGCGGAGTTCGTCCGTGAGGGTGATGTCGAGGGCCACGGTAAGTTTTCCTTCCGATGCCACCAGCCATCCGGGCATGTCCTCGGAGGTGATTTCGAAGTCTGCGGGGGTTACCGTGATCTGCTCCGATCCGAGGTCGAGGGTCGTTTCCGGGGCGGCTTCGATCTCGGCGATGCGCTCCTGGGAGAATCCGGCAACCAGGGCGGCGATCTGCTTCATCTGCTTTCCGTAGCGGGGCCCGAGGGTCTTGAAATTGGGCTTGATGCGCTTGGTAATGACGCCCGTGGTATCCTTGATGAGCTCTACCTCCTTGACGTTCACCTCGTTCATGATCAGGTCGCGGACCTGCGCGATATCTTCGGCCATTCTGGGATCGAGCACCGGAATGAGGATCTTCATCAGCGGCTGCCGTACCTTGATCGAGACCTTGCGGCGCAGGGCGAGGACCATCGACGAGACCTTCTGGGCCAGATCCATGCGCTCTTCGAGGCGGGCGTCGATGCACGCTTCGTCAGCCTTGGGGAAGGTCGAGAGGTGTACGGACTCATCGGTGTGACGGCCGCTCACGGCGTTCAGATCGCGGAAGATGCGGTCCGAAATGAACGGAGCGAAGGGCGCCGAGAGCATTACCACGGTCTCCAGACAGGTGTAGAGCGTCTGATAGGCAGCGAGTTTGTCCTCGGTCATGCCGCCGCCCCAGAAACGCTTGCGGTTCAGACGCACGTACCAGTTCGAGAGGTTCTCGCCGACAAACTCCTGAATGGCACGGGCCGCAGGCGTCGGGTCATAATTTTCCAGCGAGTCGGTCACCTGCTTGACGAGCGTATTGAGCAGCGAGATGATCCATCGGTCGATCTCCGGGCGCTTCTCCAGCGGCACCTCGGGCTCGTGGCCCGTAAATCCGTCGACATTGGCGTAGAGTGCGAAGAACGAGTAGGTGTTGTAGAGCGTTCCGAAGAACTTGCGACGCACTTCGTCCACGCCGTCGCGGTCGAACTTGAGGTTGTCCCACGGCTGTGAGTTGGAGATCATGTACCAGCGCGTGGCGTCGGCACCGTAGGTGGCGAGAACCTCGAATGGGTCGACGGCATTCCCCAGACGCTTCGACATCTTGTTGCCGTTCTTGTCGAGCACCAGACCGTTGGAGATGATGTTCTTGAAGGCTACCGAGTCGAAGAGCATCGTGGCGATGGCATGCAGCGTGAAGAACCATCCGCGCGTCTGGTCGACGCCCTCGGCAATGAAGTCGGCGGGGTAGACCTCCTTGAAGTGCTCCTTGTTTTCGAACGGATAGTGCACCTGTGCATAGGGCATGGCGCCGGAGTCGAACCACACGTCGATCAGATCGGGTTCGCGATGCATCGGCTGGCCCTTCGACGAGACGAGCACGATCGAGTCGACATAGGGACGGTGCAGATCGATGTTCTTCGTCGAGTAGTTCTCCTTCGACATGTCGCCGACCTTGAAGTTCTTGTAGGGGTTTTCGGTCATCACACCCGCAGCGATCGACTTGTCGATCTCCTTCATCAACTCCTCGATCGAACCGATGCACTTCAGTTCCGAACGGTCTTCCGTTGCCCAGATCGGGAGCGGCGTGCCCCAGAATCGCGAGCGCGAGAGGTTCCAGTCATTGAGGTTTTCGAGCCACTTTCCGAAGCGTCCCGAGCCGGTCGACTCGGGTTTCCAGCGGATTGTGCGGTTGAGCTCCATCATGCGATCCTTGAGGGCCGTGGAGCGGATGAACCACGAGTCGAGCGGGTAGTATAGGACGGGTTTGTCGGTCCGCCAGCAGTGGGGATAGTTGTGCACGTGCTTCTCGATGCGGAAGGCCTTCGATGCGGCCTTCATCTTCATGCAGATGTATACATCGAGCGATTCGGCCGCCTGGGCCGCCTTCTCATCGTACTTTCCGTCGACGGTGAACTGCGGGTCGTAGGCGTTCTTGACCCAGCGGCCCTCATACTCCTTGTAAGCCTCGACGTCGACGCATTCGCTTACGAAGCGCTCGTCCAGCTCGTCGAGCATGTAGAACTTTCCGGTAAGGTCGACCATCGGGCGGGTTTCACCCTTCTTGTTGATCATGAAGAGCGACGGGATGCCCGCAGCGCGCGCCACGAAGGCGTCGTCGGCACCGAACGTCGGGGCGATGTGTACGATACCCGTACCGTCTTCGGTGGTCACGTAGTCGCCGGGGATGACGCGGAAAGCCTTCTGCGAGGCATCCTTCCAGTTTCCGTCGGCATCCACCTCGACGGGCTTCACCCACGGAATCAGCTGCTCGTAGTGCATGCCGACCAACTCCGGGCCCTTCCATTCGCCGACGACCTGGAACGGCACGAGCTTGTCCCCGGGCTTGTACTCCTCGAGGGCGATGCCTTCGGCCTTTTTGTTGAAGTGGGCGTACAGCAGCGCCTTGGCCAGCACGGCGGTCATCTTCTCGCCCGTGTAGGCGTTGTAGGTGCGCACGGCCACGTAGTCGATCTTCGGTCCGACGCAGAGCGCCGTGTTCGACGGCAGGGTCCAGGGCGTCGTGGTCCATGCCAGGAAGAAGGGATCGCCCCAACCCGTCATTTCGGGTTTGGGATCCTTGATGCGGAACTGCCCGACGACCGTGGTATCCTTCACGTCGCGGTAACATCCGGGCTGGTTCAGCTCATGCGACGAGAGTCCCGTTCCCGCGGCCGGCGAGTAGGGCTGAATGGTGTAACCCTTGTAGAGCAGCCCCTTTTCGTAGAGCTGTTTGAGCAGCCACCACAGCGTCTCGATGTATTTGTTGTCGTAGGTGATGTAGGGGTCGTCCATGTTGACCCAGTATCCCATCTTGCGGGTGAGATCCTCCCACACGCCGGTATACTCCATGACGGCTTCGCGGCAGGTGCGGTTGTAAGTCTCGATCGAAATCTTCTTTCCGATGTCCTCCTTGGTGATTCCGAGTTTCTTCTCGACGCCCAGCTCCACGGGGAGTCCGTGGGTGTCCCATCCGGCCTTTCGGTGTACGAGATAGCCCTGCTGCGTCTTGTAGCGGCAGAATACGTCCTTGATCGTGCGGGCCATGACGTGGTGGATTCCCGGCATGCCGTTTGCCGACGGGGGGCCTTCGTAGAAGACGAATGCGGGATGACCCTCGCGGGTCGAGATACTCTTGTGGAACGTGTCGTTGGCGTCCCACTCGCCGAGCACGTCGGCGGCGATGCCGGCCAGGTCGAGGCCTTTGTACTCCTTGAATTTCATATCCGGATAATCGATTTCGTAGCAGTTTTCTGACAATCGGCAAATATACTAAAAAGTTTTTAAAACGCGCAATTTTGCCCTGAAACCCTTGCCTGCGGACCCGGAAGAATGCGTTGCGCCTCCCGGCGCGGACTCCGAAAGGGGTGACGCGCAGCGGAGGCGCTGCTTTTGCGGAATGCCGCGGGGTCAGTCGAACGACTGCATCTCGATGAGTTTGGCGTAGATGCCGTTGCGGGCCATCAGCTCGGCGTGCGTGCCCTGCTCGGCGATGCGCCCGTGGTCGATGACCACGATCCGGTCGGCGTTGTGTATCGTCGAGAGCCGGTGCGCAATGACGATCGACGTACGTCCGACGAGCAGCTTGTTGAGGGCATCCTGCACGAGTTTTTCGCTCTCGGTGTCGAGAGCCGACGTCGCCTCGTCGAGGATCAGGATGTCGGGATTCTTCAACACCGCGCGGGCGATCGAGAGACGCTGACGCTGTCCTCCGGAGAGCTTCGTGCCCCGGTCGCCGATGTTGGTGGCATACCCCTCGGGGCATTCACGGATGAACGCGTCCGCATTGGCGATGCAGGCCGCCTCGACGATCTCTTCGTGCGTGGCGCCGGGTTTTCCCATGGCGATGTTGTTCTCGATCGAGTCGTTGAAGAGCACGGTGTCCTGCGCCACGACGCTCATGTGTGCACGGAGACTCTCCTGGGAGTAGTCGCGCAGGGAGATTCCGTCGATGAGGATTTCGCCCTGCGTGGGGTCGTAGAAACGGGGAATCAGCTCGCTGAGTGTCGACTTGCCGCCTCCCGAAGGTCCGACGAGGGCGACGGTCTGCCCGCGGAGGATTTCGAACGAGATGCCGTTGATGACCTCGCGCGAACCGTCGTAGGTGAAGTGTACGTTGCGGAACTCGATCTTCTCCTTGAGCCCGGTGAGGAGTTTGGCGTCGGGCTTGTCCTCGATCTCGGGCCGGGCGTCGATGACCGAGAAGATGCGCTCTCCGGCAGCGATTCCCTGGTTGATATTCGCAAACTGGTCGATGAAGGTGCGCACCGGGCGGGTGATCTGCGAGAAGATGGCGATGAAGGCGATGAACCCTCCGGGGTCGAGCGATCCTTTGGCGACGAGTGATCCTCCGAATACGAGGATCACGCCGACGGCCGTGATTCCGAGGAACTCGCTCATCGGCGAGGCGAGTTGCTGGCGGCGGGCCATCGAGAGGGTGAGGCGCGCGAGATCGGCGCTGATGGCGTAATATTTTTTCTTGACGTACTGTGTGGCGTTGTAGCTTTTGATGACCTTGATTCCCGAGAGGGACTCTTCGAGTGTGGAGACCATCTCACCCATTCGCTGCTGGTTGGTGCGGGCCGGGTGGCGGAGTCGCTTGACGATGCTGCCGATGATCAGCGCCACGATCGGAAGGAAGAGGATCGAGAATACCGAGAGCTCCCACGAGATGGCGACCATCATGACGATGTATCCGATGATGAGGAACGGTTCGCGGAACGAGACCTGCAGGGTGTTGGTGATGCAGAACTGCACGACGCCGATGTCGGAGGTGATCTTCGAGATGATGTCGCCCTTACGCTGTTCGCTGAAGTATCCGACGTTCATGTCCATGACGCGCGAGAACATTTCGTTGCGCATGCGTTCGAGGGTTCGGGCGCGCATGGTCTCTATGGTCCATGCCCCGAGGTATCGGAAGAGGTTGCTCAGGAAGCTGACGACGATGGCGACGATGGCCAGGAGCATGAGGATGTTGCGCGGGTCGTAGGTGTCGAAGAGGTGCGAGTAGGCGAAGTTGAAGAGGTCGTTCACGTAGTCGCCGTCGAAACGCAGGGGCGGGAGTTTCTCGACGTATTCGGGAGTGAATCCGTCGTCGAACATCGTGTTGAGGATCGGAATGATGAGCCCGAACGTCAGGGTGTTGAACAACGCGTAGAGCAGCGAGTAGAAGAAGTAGGGTATGGCGTATTTTTCGATGGGACGGGCGAATCCCAGGAGCCTCATGTACGTTTTGAACATTCCGGACGGGTTTGGTTTTGAGGGTGATCTTACGCGTTAACTTCCGACAAAGATAGGAATAATAATGCGAAACGTAAAATTATCGGCCAAATCGGAGAGATTCGGGTTCCGAAAGACCAAAAAGGCGATGCGTCCGGAGCCTTGTTGACAGGCTCCGGACGCATCGCGTCGGTCATGTTTCGTCGGGATTGTAACCCGAGTCTTCGGCCCAGTGCGCGCGGTCGTTGGCCGCGGCCACGGCCAGCTGGTCGCAGCGGTTGTTCTCGACGGTCTCGGCATGTCCCTTGACCCATACGAACCGGACGCTGTGGCGGTTGTACGCGCGCAGGAAGCGCATCCAGAGATCGGGGTTTTTCTTCCCCGCGAACCCCTTCTTCACCCATCCGAACAACCAGCCCTTGGTCACGGCATCGACGACGTACTTCGAGTCGGAGTAGACGGTGACCTGCGAACCCTCGTATTTCAGCGTTTCGAGGGCCACGCACACGGCCATGAGCTCCATGCGGTTGTTGGTCGTCAGGCGGAATCCCCGCGCGATCTCCTTGCGATAGGGCCCCGACAGGAGTACGACTCCGAACCCTCCGGGTCCGGGGTTTCCGAGGGCCGAGCCGTCGGTGTAGACGGTGATTACGGGCGATGTTGCGGGCATCTTCGTCGGATTTGTCCGTTGCGGCGAGCCTCCGCCCGCAGGCGGAGGCTCATCCGTAAAATGTCTCTCATGGGGCAGAGCTGCGTCCTGTTATTTCAGAGCCGCCAGCTGCTCCTTGAGTGCGGCGATCTTGGCCTCGGCATCGGCCTGCTTGGCGCGCTCGTTGGCCACGACCTTCTCGGGGGCCGACTGCACGAAGCGTTCGTTCGAGAGCTTCTTCATCACCGAGGCGAGGAATCCCTCGTAGTAGGCCAGTTCGTCGGAGAGCTTCTTGACCTCGGCTGCCGTGTCGATTTTTCCGGCCAGCGGCACGAAATACTGCGTGGTCTTGACCAGGAAGGCCGCAGCTGCGGGATCCTTCTCCGTGACGGCTTCGATTGCGGAGAGGTTGGCCATCTTCCGGATGACGGGAGCAAACTCCGCGGGGTAGTTTTCGTCGACGATGACATGCAGCACCAGCGCCTCCTTCTGCGGAAGGTTCTTCTGGTTGCGGATGTTGCGCACCGCCGAAACGATCTCCTTCACCAGTTCGAAGCGTGCCAGCATCGCGTCATCCTCGGCGGCCGGCTCGGGCATCCGGGCCAGACAGATCGTCGCACCCTCATCGCGCTGTGCGAGGGCCTGCCAGATCTCCTCCGTGACAAAGGGCATGAAGGGGTGCAGCACGCGCATCAGGGCGTCGAAATAGTCCTTCGTGGTCTGAAGTGTCGCCGCATCGATCGGCTGTCCGTAGGCGGGCTTCACCATTTCGAGATAGAGGCTCGAGAAGTCGTCCCAGAAGAGACGGTAGGCCTCCTTGAATGCCTCCGAGATGCGATAGGACTTGAAGTCCTCGTCGATCTGACGCAGCGCACGACCGAGCGCCTGCTCGAACCACGCCACGGCCAGACGGTTGTTCTCGCTCTGCGGGGCGGCGGCATCGACCTCCCAACCGTTGACCAGCCGGTAGGCGTTCCAGATCTTGTTGCCGAAGTTGCGTCCCTGCTCGCAGAGCGCCTCGTCGAACATCACGTCGTTGCCGGCCGACGAGCTGATGAGCATCGCCATGCGCACACCGTCGGCGCCGTATTGCGCGATCAGGTCGAGCGGATCGGGCGAGTTGCCCAGTTGCTTCGACATCTTGCGGCCGATCTTGTCGCGGACGATTCCCGTGAAGTAGACGTTCGCAAAGGGCTTTTCGTGACGATACTCATATCCGGCCATGATCATGCGTGCGACCCAGAAGAAGATGATGTCGGGACCGGTCACCAGGTCGTTCGTCGGGTAATAGTATTCGATTTCGCGGTTGTGGGGGTTGCGGATTCCGTCAAAGACGGAGATGGGCCAGAGCCACGACGAGAACCACGTGTCGAGCACGTCGTCATCCTGCCGCAGATCGGCGAGCTGCAGCGACGCGTCGCCGGCCTTCGCGCGGGCCTTTTCGAGCGCCTCTTCGGGCGTCGGGGCGACGACGAATCCGCCCTTGGGCAGGTACCACGCCGGAATGCGCTGGCCCCACCACAGCTGACGCGAGATGCACCAGTCCTTGATGTTCTCCATCCAGTGGCGGTAGGTGTTCTTGTACTTCTCGGGGACGAAGCGGATGGCATCCTCCATGACGGCCTTCGTCGCGGGCTCCGCGAGCTCCTTCATCGAGAGGAACCACTGCATCGAGAGCTTCGGCTCGATGGCCACGCCCGTGCGCTCCGAATAGCCGACGTTGTTGGTGTAGGCCTCGACCTTTTCGAGCAGTCCGGCGGCGTCGAGGTCTCCCTCGATCTTGCGGCGCACCTCGAAGCGGTCCTCGCCGACGTACATGCCGACCTTGTCGTTGATCGTTCCGTCGTCGTTGAAGATGTCGATGGTCTCCAGTCCGTATTTTTCACCGAGCATGTAGTCGTTGACGTCGTGTGCCGGGGTGACCTTCAGGGCGCCGGTACCGAACTCGATGTCGACATAGGTGTCGCGGATGACGGGAATCGAACGGCCCACGAGCGGTACGATGACGCGAGCGTCTGTGGGCAGGTTCTGATAACGCGGGTCATTGGGGTTGACGCAGAGGGCCGTATCGCCGAGAATGGTCTCCGGGCGTGTCGTGGCGACGATGATCGTGCGGTCTGATTCCTCGACCTTGTAGCGCAGGTAGTAGAGCTTTCCGTGCGACTCCTTGAATACGACCTCTTCGTCCGAGAGGGCGGTCTGCGCGGCGGGGTCCCAGTTGACCATGCGCACGCCGCGGTAGATCTTGCCCTTGTCGTAGAGGTCGCAGAAGACGCGCAGGACGCTCTCCGTGCGGATGTCGTCCATCGTGAAGCAGGTGCGGTCCCAGTCGCACGAGGCGCCGAGTTTGCGCAGCTGGCGGAGGATCATGCCGCCGTACTTCTCCTTCCACTCCCAGGCGTATCGCAGGAACTCTTCGCGCGAGAGCGAGGCCTTTTCGATGCCCTTTTCGTGGAGCATGGCGACGACCTTCGCCTCCGTTGCGATCGAGGCGTGGTCCATGCCGGGCACCCAGCAGGCGTTCTTGCCCGACATGCGGGCGCGGCGCACGAGGACATCCTGCAGCGTGTTGTTGAGCATGTGCCCCATGTGGAGCATTCCGGTGACGTTGGGGGGCGGGATGACGATCGTATAGGGTTCGCGTTCATCGGGTTCCGAGTGGAAGACGCCGCGCTCGATCCAGTACTCGTACCATTTGGGTTCGATCTGCTGGGGGGCGTACTTGTCAGCGATTTGCATAGAGCGTATGAGGTTTAAAAACGTTTTTGGAATCGGATTCAGGCAGGCAAAGTTATTAACAATCTGTCAAAGTTAAAATAAATTCCGTGAAAAAACGTTACCTTTGCACATTGTATATTGTAAGGAGAAATTATGAACGAAAAAGATAAATTGGAGACCCTCGAGGTCGATGACGTGAATCTCTCGCCCGAACTGCTCGACGGCAAGCACCGCGTGATACCCATCGTGACGGGCGGCGACGAGGTGCTCGAGGAGGTGGATGTGCCGGAGGTTCTTCCGATTCTTACCCTGCGCTCGTCGGTCCTGTTCCCGGGCGCCATTACCCCCATTACGGTGGGACGTGACAAGAGTATTTCGCTGGTTCGTGCGGTGAATGCCGAAGGGGGCATTCTGGGCGCCGTGCTGCAGCGCGAGAGCGAGGTCGAGGACCCCGCTCCGGGCGACATGTACCGGGTCGGCACGGCGGCGCGGATCATCAAGATCCTGGAGATGCCCAACGGCAATCTGACGGTGATTCTCAACGGTCTGGAGAAGATCGAGATCACCGAATACATCGCCACGGAGCCCTATTTCAAGGCGCGTGTCGTGGCCCTTCGCGACTCCACGCCCGATGTCAAGAGCATCGAGTTCGAGGCCCTCGTGGATTCGATCCGCGACGTGGCGCTGAACATCATCAACGTTTCGTCGTCGATGCCCAAGGAGGCGGCCTTCGCCATCAAGAACATCGACTCGAAGCGGGGCATCATCAACTTCATCTGCTCGAACATGGACCTGGCCGACGAGGACCGGCAGTCGCTGCTCGAGGCGCCGGGGCTGCTGGCGCGTGCACGCAAGCTGCTGGAGATCCTCATCCGCGAGCAGCAGCTCGTGGAGCTGAAGAACCAGATCCAGGAGCGCGTCAAGCAGGAGATCGACAAGCAGCAGCGTGACTACTACCTGCAGCAGCAGATGCGCACGATCCAGGACGAACTGGGCGACGGCGCGGATGCCGACATCGAAAAGATGCGCGAACAGGCGAAGAAGAAGAACTGGCCGAAGGAGGTCGGCGAGACCTTCGAGAAGGAGTTGCAGAAGGTCGAGCGACTGAATCCCGCCGTGGCGGAGTATTCGGTGCAGATGACCTACCTGCAGCTGCTGCTGGAGCTTCCATGGAACGACGTGACGAAGGACAACCTCGACCTCCGGCAGGCTCGCGAACAACTCGATCACGACCACTTCGGCCTCGATGAGGTCAAGGAGCGTATCCTCGAACACCTGGCGGTCATCAAGCTCAAGGGCGATCTGAAATCCCCGATCCTCTGCCTCTACGGACCTCCGGGTGTGGGCAAAACCTCGCTGGGCAAGTCGGTGGCGGCGGCACTGGGCCGCAAGTTCGGACGCATCTCGCTGGGCGGACTGCACGACGAGTCGGAGATCCGCGGACACCGCCGCACCTACATCGGCGCCATGCCGGGCCGGATCATCCAGACCATCAAGCGCTGCGGATCGTCGAATCCGGTCATCATCCTCGACGAGGTCGACAAGGTGACGGTCTCGAACCACGGAGATCCTTCGAGCGCGCTGCTCGAGGTGCTCGATCCGGAGCAGAACACGACCTTCCACGACAACTACATCGACATGGAGTACGACCTTTCGAAGGTGCTGTTCATCGCCACGGCCAACAACGTGGGCAACATCGCTCCGGCGCTGCGCGACCGTATGGAGATGATCAGCATCCCGGGCTACCTGGTCGAGGAGAAGGTGCACATCGCCGAGGATCACCTGCTGCCGAAGCTGCGCGAGGCCCATGGCATCGCTGCGGATCAGATGACGCTCGCCCCCGACGTGATCGAGCAGATCATTACGGGTTATACACGGGAGGCCGGGGTCCGGTCGCTGGACAAGCACCTGGCGAAGATCGCCCGTGCGCGCGCCAAACAGATCGCCTTCGAGGAGGAGTATACGCCGCAGGTCGATGCCGCCACGGTCGAGAAGGTGCTGGGCATGCCGAAGTTCCTGCGCGAGGAGTATGAAGTGGGCGGCATGACGGGCGTCGTGACGGGCCTGGCCTGGACGGAGGTCGGCGGCGACATACTCTACATCGAGTCGTGCCTTACGCCGGGCAAGGGCAAACTGAGCCTGACGGGAAATCTGGGCGACGTGATGAAGGAGTCGGCGACGATTGCCCTCGAATGGACAATGGCCCACTATGCGGAGCTGGGCATCGATCCGAAGCTGTTCGAGACCAACGACGTGAACATCCACGTTCCCGAGGGGGCCATCCCGAAGGACGGACCCTCGGCGGGCATCACGATGGTGACGTCGATCGTTTCGACCTTTACGGGCCGGAAGGTGAAGGAGCGGATCGCCATGACGGGCGAGACGACGCTTCGCGGGCGGGTGATGCCCGTCGGCGGGGTGAAGGAGAAGATCCTTGCGGCGAAGCGTGCCGGGATTACGGATCTGATTCTTTCGGAGGACAACCGCAAGGACATCGAGGAGATCAAGGCCGACTATGTCGAGGGGCTGACGTTCCACTACGTGCGCACGAACGACGAGGTGCTGGCGCTGGCGCTGGAAGAGAAGAAATAGACTATGAAATTCATCGCAATCATACCGGCGCGCTATGCGTCGACGCGCTTTCCGGCCAAGCCGCTGGCCCGACTGGGGGGCAAGCCCGTCATCCAGCGGGTTTACGAACAGGTCGCCGGGGTGCTGGACGACGCCGTAGTCGCCACGGACGACCAGCGGATCTATGATGCCGTGCGGGCCTTCGGCGGACGGGTCGAGATGACCTCGACGACGCACCGCAGCGGCACGGATCGCTGCCGGGAGGCCTACGACAAGCAGGGCCGTGCGTACGACGTGGTGGTCAACGTGCAGGGCGACGAACCCTTCATCCGTCGCGAACAGCTTGAAGCGCTGAAACGCTGCTTCGACGATCCGCAGACCGATATCGCCACGCTGGTAAAGCCCTTTGCCGCGAGCGACGGACTGGCGGCGCTGGAGAATCCCAACTCTCCGAAGGTGGTCCTCGATGCCGGATCGCGTGCGCTGTACTTCTCGCGTTCGGTGATTCCCTACCTGCGCAACGTTCCGCGCGAGGAGTGGCTGACGCGGCATACCTTCTACAAGCACATCGGCATTTATGCCTTTCGCGCGGAGGTACTGCGCGCGGTGACCTCGCTGCCGCAGTCGCCGCTCGAACTGGCCGAATCGCTCGAACAGCTGCGCTGGCTCGAAAACGGATACCGGATCGGCGTGGGCATCTCGGAGTCCGAGACCGTGGGGATCGATACGCCCGAGGACCTGGCCCGTGCTGAGGAGTTTCTGAAGCACCATCCCGAATTCAACCATTGACGATATGAAACTCATTGCAGGACCCTGCGTCATCGAATCGGCCGAACTGCTGGATGCCGTGGCCGAACGCCTCGCGGCGATCAACCGCCGCCTGGGAACGGAGATCATCTTCAAGGCGTCGTTCGACAAGGCCAACCGCACGTCGATCCGCTCGTTCCGCGGCCCGGGACTCGATAAGGGGCTTCAGATGCTCGCGGACGTGCGTGCCAAATGGGGGCTGAAGCTGCTGACCGACATTCACGAGGCGTGGCAGGCTGCGCCCGTAGGCGAGGTGGTCGACGTCGTACAGATCCCGGCCTTCCTGTGCCGGCAGACCGATCTGGTGGTTGCTGCGGCGAAGACCGGACGTACGGTCAACATCAAGAAGGCGCAGTTCCTCTCGGGCGCCGACATGCGCTATCCCTACGAGAAGGCAATGGACGCCGGGGCCCGCGAGGTGTGGCTCACCGAGCGGGGCAATTCGTTCGGCTACAACAACCTGGTCGTCGATTTCCGCAACATCCCCGACATGCTGCAGATCGCTCCGACGGTGGTGATGGACTGCACCCACTCGGTGCAGCGTCCCGGTGCGGCTGGCGGGAAGACGGGCGGCAACCGGGAGTTTGTCCCCTCCATGGCGCTGGCGGCGCAGGCCTTCGGAGCCAACGGATTCTTCTTCGAGGTGCATCCCGATCCCGACCGGGCGCTGAGCGACGGACCCAACATGCTGCGCCTCGATGACCTCGAACCGCTTCTGGCGAAGCTGCTTCGCCGGGAGGCCGAAACGTGCTGAAACCAACTACCAAACTATCGTTTATCATGACGGATACATCCAACGCAGCGATCCTTGCCGTGGCCCGGCGGGTGGTTCACACCGAGATGGAGGCGCTGCAACACCTTGAAGAGCTGCTCGGCGACGCCTTTGCCGAGGCCGTACGCATGATTCTTTCGAGCCGTGGCAAGTGCATCGTCACGGGAATGGGCAAATCGGGCCTCGTGGGGCGCAAGATTGCCGCGACGCTGGCCTCCACGGGTACTCCGAGCTTCTTTCTTCACCCCGGGGAGGCATTTCACGGCGACCTGGGCATGATTTCGAAGGAGGACATCATCCTGGCACTCTCCTATTCGGGCGAGACGGACGAGATCCTGAAGATCGTGCCGTTCATTCACTCGAACGGCAACCGGCTCATCTCGATGACCGGGAATCCCGAGTCGACGCTTGCCAAGAACTCCGACGTGCACCTCGACGTGGGGGTCCGCGAGGAGGCGTGCATTCTTCACCTGGCGCCGACGTCGTCGACCACGGCCCAGATCACCATGGGCGATGCGCTGGCCGTGTCGCTGATGCAGCTGCGTGGCTTCACGAGCGTTGACTTCGCCCGCCTGCATCCGGGCGGCAGCCTCGGGCGCCGGCTGCTGATGACCGTGGGCAACGTCATGCGTGACCATGATCTTCCGGTTGTAGGTCCCGACTGCTCGGCCACGGAGATGATCCACGCCATCTCGAAGGGTGGTCTGGGTCTGATCGTCATCTGCGAAGGGGACCGTATCGAGGGAATCGTGACCGACGGCGACGTGCGCCGTGCGATGGAACGCCTGCGGGGCGAGTTTTTCAACATCAAGGCGGCGGACATCGCCACGCCGCATCCGAAGACCATCGCTCCGGGCGAGAAGCTGATCGAGGCGGAGAAGATGATGACGCGCAACAAGGTAACCTCGCTGCTCGTTACGGACGACGCCGGGAAACTGGTCGGGGTGATCCAGATCTACGATATCAAGCTCTGACCCCTTCCGCTGTATTATCCATCAAAAAGAGGAATCCGATATCGGATTCCTCTTTTTCATATTCTTAAGGGGGGGGTCACTCTCCCTCTTCGAGCTGAAAGACGGCCTCGACGGGCTTTGCAAACTCCCGGGCGATCTTCAGTGCCAGAAGCGTCGAGGGGATGAACTTTCCCGCCTCGATGGCGTTGATCGTCTGGCGGCTCACGCCGACGGCTTCGGCCAGCTGTTGCTGGGTCATGCGCCGCTCGGCGCGTTCGACGCGGATTCTATTCTTCATGGGAGGCCTCCTTTCTGAGCCGCCACAGCAGCAGCCGTTCGATGATGAGGAAGAGGATCGGCAGGCTCACCAGATTGACGACCATCACATAGAGATAGTCGAAGTCGTAAAGCACGAGCGATGCGATGACCGCCGCGGCAATGTTGACGTAGAGGGCCGTGAGCAGGGCATTGAGGCGGATGCGGGCGATCAGCTCGTCCTCGATACGCTCGCGTGAGCAGGTGACCAGCAGTGACCCGACGAGCACGCCGATCAGCACGATGTTATTGCTGACGGCATCCCGGATCGTGTTTACAACCGCATCGCCTGGCAGCAGGAACGAGGGGAATCCGTTGAATCCGTCAACGGCCATCAATACGCCGAAGAGGGCGGTCGGAATGAACAGGGCCCATCCGAACTTCTTGAACGAATAGGGCAGGAGCAGGATTTTGTTCATGACGTTGTGTGTTTTTGTCGGTTCTGACGGACTGCCGGAGGTGCGCACTTCTCCCGTCCGCTGTGCAAATGTAAAATAAATTTTACAAAATAACAAGCGAACGCGACAAAAAATCTTTCTTTCCTGCTTACGGCTTCAACTCCAGCCCGAATGCCCTTCTCGGGATTCCGCTTCGAAGCAGCTTCCGACTTCAGAGCTTTTCGATCAACTCGTCGATGTGCCGCTCCTCGGTGGCCCAGCTGGTGACAAAGCGTACGACCGACTCCTCCTCTCCGCGCGGTCCCCACAACTCGAAGGTGGCGAATTGACTCAACCGGTCGATCTCGCGGTTCGGAAGGACGAAGAACTGCTGGTTGGTCGGTGAGTCGATGTAGGTGCGATACCCTTTGGCCAGCATCGCGCGCTTCAGCTTCATGGCCGTTGTGATGGCCCGCCGCGCAATCCGCAGGTAGAGTCCGTCGGTGAAGAGCGTCTCGAACTGAACCCCCAGCAGCCGGCCCTTGGCCAGCAGTGCTCCATGCTGCTTGACGAGGGTGAAGAAGTGGGGCAGAAGCTCCGGACGGGTCGTGACGACAGCCTCGCCGAAGAGCGTTCCGGTCTTGGTGCCGCCGATGTAGAATACGTCGCACAGGCGGGCGATGTCGGCGAGCGAGAGGGTGTTCTCCTCGGAGGCCAGGGCGTAGCTGAGGCGTGCGCCGTCGAGGTAGAGCGGAATTGCATGCCTCTGGCAGACGTCGTGCAGGGCCTCCAGTTCGTCACGTCCGTAGAGTGTCCCGAACTCCGTGGGGTGGGAGATGTAGAGCATCCCCGGAGCCACCATGTGGGGCCACGTCTCATCGCGGTAGAATGCATCGATGTAATGCTCGACATCGGCGGCAGAGACCTTTCCGAGGTGCTGGGGCAGAGTGAGAACCTTGTGCCCGGCGGCCTCGATCGCGCCGGCTTCGTGAACGTTGATGTGTCCCGATTCGGCCGCCAGTACTCCTTCGTGGCGGCGCAGTATGCCGTCGATAACCGTGGCATTGGTCTGGGTCCCTCCGACCAGAAAGTAGACTTCGGCGTTGGGGGCTTCGCAGGCGCGGCGTATGAGTTCGCGGGCCTGTTCCGTGTGGGGATCGCAACCGTATCCGGGAGTCTGTTCGAGGTTTGTGTTGACGAGGCGTTGCAGAATCTCGGGGTGCGCGCCCTCCATGTAATCGCAATCGAAATGAAGCATGGAATTTATATTGTTTTGGGCTTTCCGGTTGAAACTCCGGGCGGAGGATTCCGCCGGCGCCCGGTCACTTCCCGGGCCGGCCGCTCCTTTACTGCTGGATCTTGACCAGCTGTTCGCGATAGGCGTTCAGAATGCGGGACTTGGAGATGAATCCGAGGTAGCGGTTCTGCTTGTCCACGACGGGCAGCATCCAGGTGTGCTTGTCCTCGAACTTCTCCATGACGCTCTGGATCGACTCATGCTCGAGAATCTTGTCCGGAGGCGGGATCATGTAGTCGGAGATCGGGCGGCCGTACTTTTCGTGCTTGAACATGTCTTCGCGCAGGTCGTCGAGCTGCACGACGCCCAGCAGGTGTCCGAAGTTGTCGATCACGGGGAAGATGTTGCGGCGTGCCGTCGAGATGATGTGGACGATGTCGCCGAGTGTCATGTTCTCCTTGATGCGCAGAAAGTCGGTCTCCATCAGTTCGTCGAGCTTCAGGAATACGAAGACCGACTGATCCTTGTCGTGCGTGAGGAGCTCTCCCTTTTTGCGCAGCTGCTTGGTGTAGATCGAGTCCGGGTCGAGGTAGTAGTCCACGGCGAACGAGATGCATGCGGTGATCATCAGGGGGATGAAGAGCCCGTAGCCGCTCGACAGCTCTGCGATGAGGAAGATCGAGGTGAGGGGAGCCTTCATGACGCCCGACATCACGCCGGCCATTCCGACGAGCGTGAACGAGACGATCGGGACGTTCCAGTGCAGGAACGTGTTGCATACCAGGGCGAGCGCGGCGCCGGTGAATGCCCCGACGAACAGCGACGGGGCGAAGGTTCCGCCGACGCCTCCTGCGGCATTGGTCGAGGCCATGGCGATGACCTTGAAGAACATCGCGGCGATGACGAACAGCACGACGACCCAGTCGATGTCCCGGAAGCGGTAGAAGAGCGAGTTGTCGAAGAGTTCCTGGGCATTTCCGTGCATCAGGGAGGTGAATCCTTCGTATCCTTCACCGTAGAGGGGCGGGAATACGAAGATCAGTATGCCGAGGATCGCGCCGCCCCAGATCCACTTCTTGTACTGCTTGTCCATCCGTTTGAAGAAGCCTCCGATGCGGGCGTTCATCGTGGTGAAGTACCAGGCCATGAGCCCGCACAGCACGCCGAGGAGGATGAACAGCGGGATCTGCCACAGTTCGAAGGCGTCCTGCGGAGCTAGCGTTACGGCCAGAATGGGGTCGAAACCGCGGAGCATGAGGGCCATGGTGGTGGCGGTGATCGAGGCGATGAGCAGCGGGATGATCGATCCGGCGGTGATGTCGAGCATGAGGATCTCCAGCACGAAGACCACGCCGGTGATCGGGGCCTTGAAGATGGCTGCCAGGGCGGCACCTGCGCCGCAGCAGAGCAGCAGGGTTGTGTTCTTGTAGTTGAGGCGGACGAGACGTCCGACGTTCGAGCCGATGGCGGCTCCCGTGAGCACGATCGGGGCCTCGGGACCTACGGATCCGCCGAATCCGATGGTCGTGGCACCTCCGACGATCGACGTCCAGCAGTTGTGCGCGGCGATGCGCGAATTACGGCGCGACATGGCGTAAAGGACACGTGTGACGCCTTCGGAGATGTTGTCGCGGACGATGTATTTGACGAAGAGCGTGGCCAGGATGATACCCACGACGGGGTATATCAGGAAGAGGAAGTGGGCGCTGTCGACGGGGAACCAGTTCGTGAGTCCGCTCTTGATGGCATAGAGCAGAATTTCGAACAGATAGGTTCCCAGACTGGCGAGCACACCGACCACCACGGCCAGCAGCATCATGATCTGGCTGTTCGAGAGCCTTCGCGTCAGACGGAGGAAGGCGGGATATATGCGGTCGGTACGCAGGCGCATGGGAACGTTCGGTTCAGCGTTGCGGGGCGGCGTTTTCGGATGCCGCGGCCCTTACTCCTTGAGCGTGTAGTGCGCGGCCTGTTCGGCAATCAGCTCCTTGTCCTCGAAGTAGTTGATCTTCATGGCGCGGCGCACGTCGGCAAGCGTTTCGGCAGCCGTGGCGCGGGCCTTGATCGATCCTTCGTGGAGAATGTCATAGACCTCGCCGATGCGGGCCTCATAGTAGTGGCGCCGTTCGCGGATGGGGTCGAGGATCTCGTTGAGGATGGCGATGAGCAGCCGCTTGACCTTCACGTCGCCCAGACCTCCGCGGCGGTAGTGCGCCTTCAACTCGTCGAGCGAGGCGTAGTCGGGGAGGTATTTGGCAAAGTGCTCCGGGCGGCTGAAGGCGTCGAGGTAGGTGAAGACGGTGTTCCCTTCGACCTTGCCAGGATCCTCCACGCGCAGATGGTCGGGATCGGTGTACATTCCCATGACTTTTTTCTTGACCTCTTCGGGGGTGTCGGAGAGGTAGATGCAGTTGCCGAGCGACTTCGACATCTTGGCCTTTCCGTCGGTTCCGGGCAGACGCAGACAGGCGGCGTTGTCGGGCAGCAGGATCTCGGGCATGGTGAGTGTCTCGCCGTAGACGGTGTTGAACTTGTGGACGATTTCGCGCGTCTGTTCGATCATCGGCTCCTGATCCTCGCCCACGGGGACCGTCGTTGCGCGGAACGCCGTGATGTCGGCAGCCTGGCTGATGGGGTAGGTAAAGAATCCCACGGGAATACCCTGTTTCTGGGTGGTATCGCCCTCGACGGCGCCCTCGGCGAATCCGCGCAGCTGGATCTCGGCCTTGACGGTGGGGTTGCGCTGCAGACGCTGCACGGTGACGAGGTTCATGTAGTAGAACGACAGTTCGCACAGTTCGGGAACCTGCGACTGGATGAAGAGGGTCGACTTGGCGGGGTCGAGTCCTGCGGAGAGGTAATCCAGTGCCACCTCGACGATGTTCTGACGCACCTTTTCGGGATTGTCGGCGTTGTCGGTCAGCGCCTGCGCGTCGGCGATCATGATAAATATCTTGTCGAAGAGCCCGGAGTTCTGCAGCTCGACACGCCGGCGGAGCGAACCCACGAAGTGACCGAGGTGGAGGCGTCCCGTGGGGCGGTCTCCCGTAAGGATGATTTTTCCCATATTTCCTGTGCGAATTATTTTCCTGTTAGCAATACGAATGCAAATTTTGGACGAAGATAGAAAAAAGCGTGCGGGGGACCTAAAAAAGTTTGCGGATATAGATTTTTTTTATATATTCGTTCTTGGAAATAGTTACCCATTATGACGATAATCCAACTTGAATACCTTCTGGCGGTGGCCAATTGCGGGAGTTTTTCGCAGGCTGCCGAGCATTGTTTCGTGACGCAACCCTCTCTGAGCATGCAGATCAAGTCGCTCGAAGAGGAGCTTGGCGTGGTGCTGCTCGACCGGTCGAAGAAGCCTGTTATTCCCACCGAGGCGGGTGAGGTGGTGCTCGACCGGGCCCGGGAGACGCTCAAGGCCTATAACTGCATCAAGGAGGCGGTTGCCGAGCTCAAGGGCGAGACGGCCGGGAAGCTGCGGTTGGGCGTTATTCCGACCATCGCGCCCTACCTGCTGCACAAGTTTATCCCGGCCTTTGTCCGCGACTATCCGAAGGTGGAGCTGGAGATCTCGGAGATGATCACCTCGGAGATCGTCGAGGCGCTGAAGCGCGACCGCATCGACGCGGCGCTTGTGGCCAGCGGGACGTGCGGCGAGGGGATCGTCGAGCAGGAGCTCTTCAACGACCGCTTCTATGCCTACGTGTCGCCCGAGAACGCGCTATACGAACGTCAGAACATCCGTATCGAGGATATCGATCTCAAGGATCTCGTGATCCTGAGCCCGGGTAACTGTATGCGCGACCAGATCATCGAACTGTGCCAGGCACGGCGCACGATGCCGTCGCACTACTCCTTCGAATCGGGATCGCTGGATACGCTGATGCGCATCGTCGACTGCACGCAGTGTCTGACGATCATACCGGAGATGGCAATCGAATACATCCCCGCGGAGCACCGCGACCGGCTGAAGACGCTGGCCAAGGGGGCCATGTCGCGCAAGATCGCTGTGGCGGTCCGCCGGACCTATGTCAAGGGATCGATCATCAAGGCGTTGACCGAGACGATTCTTTCGAGCGTCGGGGCTCCGCAATCCGCGTAACGCATAATATTTTGCCGGTTCAGTGTGCCGTCAGCTTTGTCGCCGTGCCGGCCCACTCCATCCGGAGGCTGTTGCCGTCCGTACGCTCCAGCGAGATGCGTATGTCAAATTGGTCGCCGTTGCGGGTTATCGCGAGCGATCCTTCACGGACCACCTCCGCGATG
Organism: uncultured Alistipes sp.; assembly: GCA_944321765.1. Classification (GTDB taxonomy): domain Bacteria; phylum Bacteroidota; class Bacteroidia; order Bacteroidales; family Rikenellaceae; genus Alistipes. The sequence continues at coordinate 41,367 of CALUMQ010000029.1, read as the reverse complement.
GGATCTTCGTCGTAGTCGACTGTGAAGCGCTCCGATCCGTTGCGGGCCGCGATATAAAGATAGGGCAGCGGCCAGCCCTGCGCGTCGAGCGGACGGCTCAGGTCGATCGTTCTGCCGCAAAGATCTTCGGAGATCTCGAACGAGAGATAGAATTCCGGTTCACCGGCTCCCGGAGCTCCTTCGGGTCCGAGGATCAGCATTTCGAGGCATGTGCCGGACTCTTCGTCGGCAGGCACTTCGACGTAGTAGACGCCGTGTACGGTTTCACTCCGTTGGTTGATCTGGATGGTTCCTGTTGCCTTTTTTTCGGGAGTTTTCTTCTTCGTGCAGGAGGCCGCTGCGAGCAGCAGGGCGGCCGTGAGGGCGAGACCAAGGATTCTTTTCATGGGATTGCCGGATATTTGAACAACTGATGACCTGCAAAGATAGGGAAATCTCCGTGAAACGGGCCTCTTTTCCCGAAAAAGAGGCTTGTTGCGCGATTTTTGACCGGTAATTTTCAAATATCATTCTCTTTTCATACCTTTGCAAGGTTATAGGCATTTATTGAATTATGGCAGACAAACTGATCGAAACGATCGTCAGTGCGATTGAAGATAAAAAGGGAAAGAATATCGTAACGTTGGACCTTTCGGGCTTCGACGGGGCCATCTGTTCGACGTTCGTGGTGTGCAACGCCGACTCCACGACGCAGGTGGCGGCCATTGCCGACGGCATCGAGGAGAAGGTCCTGGAGACGCTGGGCGAGAAGGTCTGGCGTGTGGAGGGGCAGCAGAACGCCGTGTGGATCGCCATGGACTATGTCGATGTGGTGGTGCACATTTTCCAGACGGAGATGCGGGACTTCTACCGCCTGGAGGAGCTCTGGGCCGACGCCCCCATGGTGAAGTATGAATACGAAGAGTAGCAACGGATTATGACACAAAAACGCAAGAATATCAACCCCAAAATGAATATGCCGCGGTTCTCGGGACTGTGGATTTACGGCCTGATCGCGGTCTTCATCATCGCTTACTGGGCTTTCACGCCGTCGAACGACAAACCGGTCGAGAGCGACTGGACGGCCGTCAAGCCGATGGTCGAGCAGGGCGACGTGGAGCGGATCCAGATCGTGGGCGAGTCGAAGGCGCTGATCTACCTGCACAAGGAGGCGGTGGAGAAGTACCGCAACGATTCTTCCAACAAACAGTTCCTGCGCATGCCGAATCAGGGGCCGCAGCTCTTCCTGATTACGGGCCCCATCGAGCCGTTCGTCGCCGAACTGAATGCCGCGGCCGCAGTCTCGGGACACGACGTTCCGGTGAAATACGCCGAGGAGGAGCGCAACGACTGGACGACGCTGCTGATCAATCTGCTGCCGTGGATCATCATCATCGGAGCGTGGTTCTTCATCATGCGGTCGATGTCGCGCGGCGCCGGTGCCGGGGGCGGCGGAGGCATCATGAACGTCGGCAAGGCGAAGGCGCAGGTCTTCGACAAGGACAACTCCAAGCGGGTGACCTTCAAGGATGTCGCGGGACTTGAGGAGGCCAAGGTCGAGATCATGGAGATCGTCGACTTCCTCAAGAAGGCCGACAAATACAAGGAACTCGGCGCCAAGATTCCGAAGGGTGCGCTGCTGGTCGGCCCTCCGGGAACGGGCAAGACGCTGCTGGCCAAGGCCGTAGCGGGCGAGGCGAACGTTCCGTTCCTCTCGATTTCGGGTTCGGACTTCGTCGAGATGTTCGTGGGCGTGGGTGCTTCGCGTGTGCGTGACCTCTTTGAGCAGGCCAAGCAGAAGGCTCCGTGCATCGTCTTCATCGACGAGATCGACGCCATCGGCCGTGCACGCGGTAAGAATGCCGGCTTCTCGGGGAACGACGAACGCGAAAATACGCTGAACCAGCTCCTCACGGAGATGGACGGCTTCCAGACCAATACGGGCGTCATTGTCCTGGCGGCCACGAACCGTGCCGACATCCTCGACAAGGCGCTGATGCGCGCCGGACGCTTCGACCGTCAGATTGAGGTGGGGCTTCCCGACGTCAAGGAGCGCGAGGAGATCTTCGAGGTGCACCTGCGGCCGCTGAAGCTCGATCCGGAGCTGGACCGCTCGTTCCTGGCGCGTCAGACGCCGGGTTTCTCGGGAGCCGATATCGCCAATGTTTGCAACGAAGCGGCGTTGATCGCGGCGCGTCACAACAAGAAATTCATCTCCAAGGAGGATTTTCTGGCTGCCATCGACCGCATTGTGGGCGGTCTGGAGCGTAAGAACAAGATCATTACCGATGACGAGAAACGCGTGATCGCCTACCATGAGGCGGGACATGCCACCGTGAGCTGGATTCTCGAAAATGCCAGCCCGCTGATCAAGGTGACGATCATCCCGCGCGGCAAGGCGCTGGGTGCCGCGTGGTACCTTCCCGAGGAGCGGCAGATCACCACGCAGGAGCAGATGATGGACGAACTTGCCGCGACGCTCGGCGGCCGGGTTTCGGAGCAGTTGACTTTCGGACATGTCTCGACGGGAGCGTTGAACGACCTGGAGCGCGTGACGAAGCAGGCCTACGCCATGGTGGCCTACTACGGCATGAGCCAGAAGGTCGGAACGCTGTCGTACTACGACTCGACGGGTCAGAGCGACATGGCCCTCACGAAACCCTATTCGGAGCAGACGGCGCAGGCGATTGATGCCGAGGCGCGACGGGTGATCGACGAGGCCTATCGTATGGCCGAACAGGTGCTTCGCGAACACGCTGCCGGACTGAAGGAGCTGGCTGAGCTGCTGCTGCAGCGCGAGGTGGTCTTCACGGAGGACGTGGAGCGTATCTTCGGCAAGCGCAAGAAGGATATCGAGCGCGAGCGGCGTGAAGCGGAGGCCAAGGCATCCGAGAGTGCCAAAAGCTCCGCGGCTTCGGATCCCTCCACTCCGGCAACTGCGGTTTCGGAAAAGAGTGCACCGTCTGCTGCCGCCTCTTCCACCGTTGCATCGGCTGCATCCGCATCCGGGGCAGCTGCAGCGGATCCGAAGTCACCGGCTGCGGACTCGAAAACATCCTCGGCTTCCGGCGAACAGAACGTACAGAAGTAGATTTCATCATGCCCTGAAACCTGACTGAACCTTTGACCCGATGAATGAAAAACTGAAGAATCTGATGGTCCGGACGGTGAGCGGAATTGTTCTTGCCGTGGTGGTCCTGGGTGCCATTGCATGGTGCCAGTGGAGCTTCGGCATCCTGCTTGCGCTCCTGTTGGTGGTGGGCATGTGGGAATTTTATGCCCTGGCCGAGGCGCAGGGCTCCCGTCCGCAGCGCATCATCGGTCTGGTGACCGGCCTGTTGCTGCTGGCACTGAACTTCTCGTTCGTGTCGGATGACATCGAGATTCTGGGAAGCGGCAGCCGGGTGTTCGGCTTTGGCCTGGCTCTGCTGCTGTTGCTGCTTCCGACGATGATCGTCTGCGAACTCTATCGCGGCGAGGAGCGCCCCGCAGCCAATATCGGCACGACGCTTCTGGGGGTGATCTACGTGGCAATGCCCCTTTCGCTGATGTGCTATATTCCGATTCTGGGCAGCGACACCTGGGATCCCGCTCCGATGCTCTTCTATGTCTTCATCATCTGGGCCAACGACGTCTTTGCCTACCTGGTGGGCATGACGGTGGGGCGTCATCGGCTGTTCGAGCGCCTTTCGCCCAAGAAGTCGTGGGAGGGCTTCTTCGGAGGGCTCGTCGGAGCCGTTATCATGGGGCTTGTCGCTGCATGGCTCCTCGATGAAAGCTATCTGACCTGGGGCGTGCTGGCGCTTGTCGCTGCCGCCACGGGCGTGCTGGGTGATCTGGCAGAGTCGATGTTCAAACGCTCGGCAGGCGTCAAGGACTCGGGATCGCTGATCCCCGGCCACGGAGGCGTGCTCGATCGTTTCGACGCCATGCTGCTGTCGGCACCGTTCGTCTTCGTTTACATGTTATACGTAATGTGATTAACCGCCAACCAACTTTGAGCTATGAGAATAAATAAGGAGGGATACAGGATCATCTTCATATCGGGCATTGTGTGCGTGCTTATCTGGTGGCTGTTCCGCCACCTGCTGGTTCACGATGCGAATGTGACGCTGTTGTGGGTTTCGGCCCTCTTCCTGCTGCTGTTCTGGTTCTTCATCGTGGCGTTCTTCCGCGAACCCCGCCGGGTGCGGATCCACGATGCCGACCTGGTCTTTGCTCCGTGCGACGGACGTGTGGTCGTGACGGAGGTTGTTTCGGAGTCCGAGTACCTCCAGGAGGAGATGCTGCAGATCTCGATCTTCATGTCGATCACCAACGTTCACATGAACTGGGTTCCCGTGGGCGGCGAGGTGGAATATTTCAAATACCATCCGGGCCGCTTTCTGGTGGCGTGGCATCCCAAGTCGTCGACGGAGAACGAACGTACGACGACAGTCGTGCGGATGCCGTCGGGACAGCGGGTGCTGTTCCGTCAGGTGGCAGGTTTTATCGCGCGGCGCATCATCTCCTATATGAAGGTGGGGCATGCCGTGGAGCAGAACAGCGTCTGCGGATTCATCAAGTTCGGATCGCGCGTCGACGTACTGGTTCCCAAGGACAGCGAACTGCTTGTCGAGATCGGAGATCCCACCGTGGGGTCGCAGACCCCGATTGCGCGGTTGCGCAAGGTTCCCGAGGCGGTATTTGATGCTCATTGATTTGTCAAACCATGAAAACGACCCCCCAGACCGTTCTGAAATTTCTTGTGGGCGCGGCAGTTGCCGCGGCCATTCTCTTTCTGGTGTGGTACTTTTCGTCGATCGTCGTCTACATCCTCGTTTCGGCGGTACTGGCCGTCATGGGACGACCTTTGGTGCAGTTGCTGTGTCGGCTGCGTATCCGTACGTGGCAGGTTCCGCGATGGCTTGGGGCGTTGATCACGCTGATTGTCATCTGGGTGGTTGCCGCAACCCTCTTCTCGTTGTTCATCCCGCTGGTTTTCGACAAGATCTACCAACTTTCGAATGTCGATTTCACGTCGGTGCTCGCATCGATCGAGGAGCCCCTGTCCGAGGCTCAACACTACCTGCAGACGCTCTTTGCACAGCCCGAGAGCACCTTCTCACTGTCCGATGCGCTGGCCTCGACGCTGCGCCAGATCATCGATTTCGACTCGATTAACGCCGTTTTCTCGTCGATTGTCAACGTAATCATCTCCTCGGCCATCGCCATCTTCTCCATCTCGTTCATTACGTTCTTCTTCCTCAAGGATGACGGACTCTTCTACGCCATGGTGACGGCGGTATTCCCGGAGCGGTACCACGACAACATCACCCGGGCGCTCGATTCGGTGACCCATCTGCTGTCGCGCTACTTCACGGGAATTCTCACCGAGAGCCTGTTGTTGATGATCACCGTGATGCTGGTGATGATCGCCTTCGGTATGCAGACCTCCAATGCCGCGTTTATCGGCTTGACGATGGGTGTGATGAACGTTGTGCCGTATGCCGGGCCGCTGATCGGGGGTATCGTTTCGGCTTTCGTGGGCATCATCGCCCCGATCGAAGGCATGACGGTGGGGCATACGGTCTTTGTTATTGCCGGCTCTCTGTTGATAATCAAGGGTATGGATGACTTTGTCCTGCAGCCTACGCTCTATTCCGAACGGGTGAAGGCCCATCCGCTGGAGGTTTTTCTGGTGATTCTGATCGCCGGGTCGCTGGCCGGCATTCTGGGCATGCTGCTGGCTATTCCCTCCTATACGGTGCTCCGGGTCTTTGCCAAGGAGTTCTTCTCACAGTTCAGCCTGGTGCGCAAGCTGACCGAAAAAATCTGATCGATGGAGCATGTGGTGATTGAGGGAGTGGTGGAGCACGGACGCCGCCTGGGGCGCGAATTGGGATTCCCGACGGCCAATCTTCCCGTCTCCGACGACCTGGCGGCTCCCGACGGAGTCTACCGTTCGCATGTCGAGATCGACGGACGCTGCTATGCCGCGATGTCGAACCTGGGCCGGAATCCTTCGGTCGGAGGGGTTTCCCGACGGCTGGAGACGCATGTGTTCGACTTCGAGGGATCGTTGTACGGCCGCCGGCTGCGCGTGACGCTGCTCGAGCGGATCCGCGGGGAGCGGACCTTTGCCACAACCGAAGCGCTGCGCGAACAGATCGTACGCGACAAGATGCGCGTTCTTGAACTGGAGACCCGTGCGGATTCCGCACTGCAACCTCATTCACATTCGATGACGATAAATCCTCAAAATACGCAAGATATGTTTATTGACAACACGCTTCCCTACAAAGTGGCCGACCTGTCGCTGGCCGAGTGGGGCCGCAAGGAGATCGAGATCTCCGAACATGAAATGCCGGGTCTGATGGCCGTGCGCCGCAAATACGGACCCCAAAAACCGCTGAAGGGCGTCCGCATCATGGGCTCGCTGCACATGACGATCCAGACGGCCGTGCTGATCGAAACGCTTGTCGAACTGGGTGCCGATGTGCGCTGGTGCTCGTGCAACATCTTCTCGACGCAGGATCATGCAGCGGCAGCCATTGCCAAGGCGGGTGTTCCGGTCTTTGCCTGGAAGGGTGAGACGCTGCCCGAGTACTGGTGGTGCACGGCGATGGCGATGTCCTTCCCCGGAGGCAAGGGCCCGCAGCTGATCGTCGACGACGGCGGCGATGCGACCCTGCTGATCCACAAGGGCTACAAGGCCGAGAACGATGCCACGACGCTTGACTATGCCCCCTCGTCCTACGAGGAGGAGGTGATCCTCTCGACGCTGAAACAGATTCTGGCCGAGGATCCGCAGAAGTGGCACCGCACGGTGGCCGAGTGGAAGGGCGTGAGCGAAGAGACCACGACGGGCGTACACCGTCTTTATCAGATGCAGGCTGCCGGCGAGCTGCTCGTCCCGGCGATCAACGTCAACGACTCCTGCACGAAGTCGAAGTTCGACAACCTCTACGGCTGCCGTGAGTCGCTGGCCGACGGCATCAAGCGTGCGACGGACGTCATGATCGCCGGCAAGGTGGTTGTCGTTTGCGGCTATGGCGACGTGGGCAAGGGATGCGCACGCTCGATGCGCTCGTACGGCGCGCGGGTGATCGTTACGGAGATTGACCCGATCTGTGCGTTGCAGGCGGCGATGGAGGGCTTCGAGGTGAAGACCGTCGAGAGCGCTCTTGCCGAGGGAAACATCTACGTCACCTGCACGGGCAACTGCGACATCATCACGCTGGAGCACATGGAGCGCATGCGCGACCAGGCGATCGTCTGCAACATCGGGCACTTTGACAACGAGATCCAAATGGCACGTCTGGAGAAGTCCGATGCCGTGAAGACGAACATCAAGCCGCAGGTCGACAAATATACCTTCCCCGACGGACACTCGATCTTCATCCTGGCCGAGGGACGTCTGGTGAACCTGGGCTGTGCAACGGGTCACCCTTCGTTCGTCATGTCGAACTCCTTCACGAACCAGTGCCTGGCACAGATGGAGCTGTGGCAGAAGGATCTGAAGGTCGACGTTTACCGCCTTCCGAAGCATCTCGACGAGGAGGTGGCACGGTTGCATCTCGACAACCTGGGTGTCGAACTGACGCACCTCACGCAGAAGCAGGCCGACTATATCGGCGTGCCGGTCGAGGGCCCCTACAAGGCCGAGCACTACCGCTATTGATCTCCGCGGCGGAGCGCTCCGCCGCACCGACAGATCCGCAGTCTTCGAACAGGCGGTGCAATCTCCCGAGATCGGGGTTGCGCCGCCTGTCGCTTGTGTGCAGATGCAAAAACGTCCCGCAGACAACTGCCTGCGGGACGTTTTTCATGCGCCGGGGTCCGATTCCGAACTCCCGGCCGTGTGGGATCAATATCCGAAGATCTCCTCCTGCGAGACGGTCTGAATGGGACCGAGCGTCTTGAGGAAGTTCAGGTCGAGGTCCTTGATGTCGCCGAGAATACCGTAGACATAGGTGCGGTCCTTGACCCACTTCTGCTGCGTGGCCTTCACGTCGTCGAGGGTCATGTTCTGGACCTTCTCGAAGATCTGCCGGTCGCGGTCCTCCGTAAGGCCCAGACGCCGCAGCGAGATGTAGGAGCTCAGGACGCTCATGCCGGTCGTACGCTCGGTCCGCAGCCGGGAGATGATGGCCTCCTTGGCGATGTTGAAGGCGGCTTCCGACTCGGGCATCTGGTTGATGATCTCGTCAAAGGCCTCGATGGCAGTCTGCATCTTGTCGTTCTGCGTGGCGATGAAGGCGATGTAACCGTAGCTTTCATCGGCGAAGGCCGGCTCGGCGAGCATGGCCTGGGCCGTATAGGCCAGACCGCGGGCTTCGCGCATCTCCTGGAAGCAGATGGAGTTCATGCTGCCGCCGAAATATTCGTTGTAGAGAGCGATCTCGGGATCGTTCGTTACGTCGAATTTCTCTCCGCGGTTCGAGAACTGCAGGTAGTAGAGCTGTTTGGCGTCGTACTGTGCGAGAATGACGTTGCTGTTGTCGGTGCGCAGGGTTTTCGGATGGCTCTTCTCCAGCGGGGCCAGCTCGTCGGCCACCTTGTGGTAGTCCGTAACATACTTCTTGACCTGGTTCTGTGCCAGCGGACCGTAGTAGAGCACCTCGTGCTGCTTGTTCATCAGATCACGCACACGCGCCAGCAGCTCCTCGGAGTTGAGAGCCATGAGCGCCTCGTTCGAGAGGGTCGTGCGCTTGATGTAATCCTCTCCGTAGAGCATGTAGCGCTGCAGGGCGCTGAAGTTGCGCGCCTGGCTGAGTTTGGCATCGGCGCGCGACTTGATCATGTCGTTCTTGAGGTTTTCGAGAATCGTGTCGTCAGGCACGGCTCCGGCGATGAGCTCCTCGACGATCTCCATGGCCTTGGGCATGTTCTCGCTCAGTCCCGAGATCGAGATCGAGCACTGGTTGGCGCCGGCGGCCATCGTGAAGGAGCAGGCAATGTCATACATCTCGGAGGCAATCTGCTCGGCGGTCATCGAGTCGGTCCCGAGGTAGCTCAGGTAGTCGAAGGCCAGCCCGAGCGCCGGATCGTTCTCGGTGCCGGTGTCGAAGATGTAGTTCAGCCGGAAGATGTCGTTGGTCTCGTTCTTCTTGTAAAGGGCGTGGATGCCGTCACGGATGTCGAACTGCGCCATCTCGGTGTCGTAGTTGACGAATACCGGTTCGATGGGTTTAACCTTCGACTGCTGGATCTGGGTAAGGAAGTCACTCTGCTTGTCGCGGTTCGTGACGATGGGGGTGATCTTCGGGGCGGCAATCTTCTGCACGCTCTTGTCTTCGCCCTCCCGTTTGTAGACGATGGCGTAGGCGTTCTCTCCGAGGTACTTGTTGGCCCAGTCGACGATGTCCTGCTTGGTGACCTTCGCCATGCGGTCCATTTGAGCCACCTCGTCGGCCCAGTCGGTGCCGTTGATGAATGCCTGCACGTACATGTCGGCGCGGGAGTCGTTGTCCTCGAGGGCGTGCATCATCCGGAGCTTGAAGTTGTTGATGGTTGCCTCGATGAGCTTTTCGTCGAACTCTCCGGCGCGGAGCTTGGCCACCTCGGCGAGCAGCAGGTCACGCACCTCCTCGAGCGACTGCCCGGCCTTGGGGCTTCCACCGAGGATGAACGAACTGTAGTCGGGCTGCCCCGAGAAACCGCCGTACGCCCCGAGGACCTTCTGCTGCTGGTTGAGGTCGAGGTCGATGAGTCCGGCCTGTCCGTTGTTGAGGATCATGCTGGCGATCTGTGCCACATCGCTCGGGTCACTCGAGAGGCCCGGCAGACGCCATCCGAGCAGCACGTTGGCAGCCTCCAGACCGTAAACCTCGCGCACGATGGGCTCGGTGATGGGCTCTTCGGGCTTGACTTCGAGCTTCGGCAGATTCTCGTTGGGCTTCATGTCGCCGAAGTACTTGTCGATGGTGGCGATCACCTCGTCGGGATTGAGGTCGCCCGAGAGGCAGATGGCCATGTTGTTGGGCACGTAGTAGGTCTTGTGGTAGTTCTTGACGTTGGTGATCGAGGGGTTCTTCAGGTGCTCCTGGGTTCCCAGCACGGTCTGCGTGCCGTAGGGGTGATGGGGGAACAGCGCGGCGTCGAGAGCCTCCCAAACCTTGCGGCTGTCCTTCGTCAGTGACATGTTCTTCTCCTCGTAGATGGTCTCCAGCTCGGTGTGGAAGCCGCGGATCACGGGGTTGCGGAAGCGGTCGGCCTCGATCTTTGCCCAGTTGTCAACCTCGTTCGACGGAATGTCCTCCACATAGACGGTCATGTCCTGCGACGTGTAGGCATTGGTGCCGTTGGCGCCGATGGCGGCCATCAACTTGTCGTACTCGTTGGGAATGGCGATCTTCGAGGCCTCATAGCTGATCGAGTCGATGCGGTGGTAGATGGCGGCGCGCTCGGCTTCGTCCTCGGTCTGGCGATAGACCTCGAAGAGCTGCTCGATCTCATCGAGCATGGGCTTCTCGGCCGCATAGTCCGAGGTTCCGAAGTTGGGCGTACCCTTGAACATCAGGTGTTCGAAGTAGTGCGCCAGACCGGTTGTCTCGGCGGGGTCGTTCTTGCCGCCGACGCGAACGGCGATGTAGGTCTGGATGCGGGGCGTCTCCTTGTTGACGCTCATGTAGACCTTCAGACCGTTCGGGAGGGTGTAGATCCGGGTATTCATCGGATCTCCCTTGACCGTTTCGTACTGATACTTGCTGCAGGCGGATGCGAGCAAGGCCACGACGACGGTCAGCAGTAAACAGAGTCTTTTCATGGTTTTATTGGATAAAAGTTGTTGTGAACCAGTCTTTGACGGCCGGGAAGGTGTCGGCGATGACATGCACGAGGATGCCGATCGAGGCGATGAGCTTGACACCGGTTCCGACGATGAACGAGAGGAACGATCCGACGCCGACGCGAAATGCCTTTGCGCGGTCGTTCCGGTCGTTGAGCAGCTCTCCGACGACAGCCCCGAGGAACGGTCCGAGGATGATGCCTATGGGCGGTAGGAAGAAGAATCCGACGAACACGCCGACGGTGGCACCGATCGATCCGGCCCGCGAACCTCCGAAACGCCTGGTCATCCAGGCCGGGAGGATGTAGTCGGCGACGCTGACGGCGATACAGACGGCGAGCCATATCCAGAGGGCCGCGGCCGACATCTGGGAGTAGGAGGTGAAGTATGCGCAGAGCAGGCCTGCGTAGCTGAGCAGCGTGCCGGGGAGAGCCGGGACGATGCATCCTGCGATGCCGAGCAGGGCGAGCAGAAAGGCGCATATCGAGAGCAGGACATCCATAGGTCGGGGCGAATTGCATCGGTGGCATACGGCCATCGGAACAAAGGTACATATTAAAACGAAAAAATCTCCCTTTTGGAGGGAGATTTTTGTACTTCCGGGCGCGGGGATCGGCCGTAGGGGCTACTCGACGAGGCTGTTTGTGGCCGTGTCGGGGAAGATGACCCAGGGCCGGAACTCCTTGGCGTCCTCGAAATCCATCAGGGCATAGGAGGCGATGATGATGACGTCACCGACCTGGACCTTGCGGGCTGCGGCGCCGTTCAGGCAGATGCAGCCGCTGTTTCGTTCGCCCTTGATGATGTAGGTTTCGAAGCGTTCGCCGTTGTTGATGTCCATGATCTGGACCTTTTCACCTTCGATCATGTTGGCGGCGTCGAGCAGCGCCTCGTCGATGGTGATGCTCCCCACGTAGTTGAGGTCGGCCTGGGTGACCGTCACGCGGTGGATTTTCGATTTGATGACTTCGATCTGGAATTTCATTATCGGATGCGGATGTTGTCGATTAAACGGATATCGCCGGCCTGTACGGCGATGCAGCCCTGGATGCGTGGGGCGTCGCTCCACGCCTTGACCTCCTGCATCGTGCGGGCGTCGACCGACTGGTAGTAGATGACCTTGAGCAGGGGATTTCGTTCGACCTCCTCGACAACCCACTTCTTGAGGGCTTCGGGATCGAGCTCGTGCGAGCGCTCGACGGCCTGGCGCAGCGTGGCGTAGATGTGGGGGGCTGCGGCGCGATGGGGTGCATCGAGCAGCTGGTTGCGCGACGAGAGGGCCAGTCCGTCCTCACCGCGTACGATCGGGCATTCGACGATCTCGACCGGCAGGTGCAGCTGTTCGACCATGGCGCGGATGACGGCGATCTGCTGGAAGTCCTTCTCTCCGAAGTAGGCACGGGCGGGCTTTACGATGTCGAACAGACGGCTGACGACCTGTGCCACGCCATTGAAGTGTCCGGGACGCGTAGCGCCCTCCATCACCTTGTCAATCTGTCCGAAATCGAAGACGCGCGTGTCGGGTTTGGGGTAGATCTCCTCGACCGAGGGCATGAGCACGAAATCGGCTCCGGCCTCTTCCAACACCCGGGCATCGGCCTCCGGCGTACGGGGGTAGTGCTTCAGGTCGTTCTTGTCGTTGAACTGGGTGGGGTTGACGAAGACACTCACCACGACGGTCGGGTTTTCACGACGGGCGCGCTCCACGAGCGAGCGGTGTCCTGCATGCAGGGCGCCCATCGTGGGGACGAATCCGATACCCGACGGCTCCGTGCGGTCCAAAGCTGCGCGAAGCTCCTTGACGCTTGTAAATACTTTCATTACCGTGTAAGAGTAGCGATTGCGGGGGCAAAGGTAGAAATTCCCTCAGACATAACGAAACAAAAAGACAAAAAAAGCGCACGATGCCCCGAAAAGGCGCAGCGGGATCCCGACTGCGGTTCCGGGGCTGAATCTTTCGGACGCGGGGAGGCGCTGCGGACGTTCCGACGATTTGGTAATGCGGACGACAAGCATTATCTTTGAGACAAATTTCATACACCATGAAACATCTCTTTACGATTTTGTCCATGACACTCATCCTTTCGGCTCTGAACGGGTGCGGCAACGGCCCGAAGAGCGACACGCCGTGGGTCGTCGACCGTTTCGACGACATCAAGGTCATCCGTTATGAGGTTCCGGGCTTCGAGTCGCTGCCGCTCGAGGAGAAGGAGCTGATCTATTACCTTTCGCAGGCCGCCAAATGCGGGCGCGATATTCTCTACGACCAGAACTGTCCGGTGAATCTTGCCGTCCGCCGTACGCTGGAGACCGTCTATGCGAACTACCAGGGTGACCGCACGACGGAGGAGTGGAAGGCGCTGGAGAAGTACCTCAAGAAGGTGTGGTTCGCCAACGGCATCCACCATCACTATTCGAACGACAAGTTTAAGCCGGAGTTTTCGCAGGGCTACCTGCTGGACGTCATCGAGACGATTCCCGAGGAGAAGTTCGGCGCGGAGCTGAATGGCAGGCGGCGTGAGGTCTTTCTGGCGATCTTCGATCCCGCGGAGTATCCCACGCGCCTGAACCAGACGGCGGGCGAAGACCTGCTTCTCACCTCTTCGAGCAACTACTACCAGGGCGTGACGCAGGCCGAGGCCGAAGGGTTCTATGCCGCGATGGCCGCCGCCGATGCGGGCAATCCCGAACCGGTCTCCTACGGACTGAACTCCCAGCTGACGAAGGACGACAAGGGCAACCTCGTCGAGCGCACGTGGCGTGCCGGCGGCATGTACTCGGCGGCCATCGAGCGCATCGTCTACTGGCTGGAGAAGGCCGAGTCGGTGGCCCGGGAGCCCCAGAAAACGAATATCGCCGCCCTGATCTCCTATTATAAGAGCGGCGATCTGAAGGAGTTCGACCGCTACAACATCGGCTGGGTGCGCGATACGGTTTCGAACGTCGATTTCGTCAACGGCTTCATCGAGACCTATGGCGATCCTCTGGGACGCAAGGCGTCGTGGGAGGCTGTCGTCAACTTCGTGGATTCGGCCGCCTGCCACCGCACGGAGGTGATTTCGTCGAATGCCCAGTGGTTCGAGGACCACTCTCCCGTGGACTCCGCCTACCGCAAGAAGGAGGTGAAGGGTGTCTCGGCCAAGGTTGTCACCGTAGCGATGCTCGGTGGGGACTGCTACCCGGCAACTCCCATCGGCATCAACCTTCCCAACGCCGATTGGATCCGCAAGGAGTACGGTTCGAAGTCGGTGACCATCGACAACATCACCTATGCCTATGACCAGGCGGCTCATGGCAACGGTTTTAACGAGGAGTTTGTGCTGCGCGTCGACGACCGTGCGCGAATGGACAAATACGGCAAACTGGCCGACGATCTGCATACCGACCTGCACGAGTGCCTTGGCCACGGCTCGGGACAGTTGGCTCCGGGCGTCCAGGGCGATGAACTGCGCAGCTACGGCTCGACGCTGGAGGAGGCGCGTGCCGACCTCTTCGGCCTCTACTACCTGGGCGATCCGAAACTCGTGGAGCTGGGTCTGGTGCCCTCGTTCGAGGTGGCCGAGGCGGGATACGCCAAGTACATTCTCAACGGACTGATGACGCAGCTGGCACGCATCGAGCCTGGCAAGAACGTCGAGGAGTCGCACATGCGCAACCGCAAACTGATTGCCGAATGGTGCTATGAGCGCGGACAGGCCGACAACGTCATCGAGTGGGTGAAGGAGAACGGCAAGAGCTACATCGTGGTCAACGATTTCCAGCGTCTGCGCAGCCTGTTCGGGGAGCTGCTCCGCGAGGTGCAGCGCATCAAGTCGGAGGGCGACTACGAAGCCGGACGTGACCTGGTGGAGCGTTATGCCGTGAAGGTTGACCCGACGCTGCACGAGGAGGTGCTGGCGCGCTACTCGGCATTGGGCATCGAGCCTTACGGAGGCTTCGTGAATCCCGAGTACGAGCTGGTGGAGCGCGACGGCAAGGTCGTCGACGTGAAGATCAGCTATCCGGCCAACTACGTGGAGCAGATGATGGATTATTCGCAGAACTACTCCTACCTTCCGAACGTCAACTGATCGGCCGCTCTGCGCGGGACACCTTTCCCCGGATCCGGTGGAGATGGGTCCCGCGGGCAAATGCCGGTGAGAACACACGAGGCGCTTTCCCTCAAAGGGAAAGCGCCTCGGTTTTTTTCGACGAATCTCGTCGAAGGGATTATTCGGTGACCTCTTCGAACTGGTCCTTGCCGACTCCGCAGAGGGGGCATACCCAATCTTCTGGGATCTCTTCGAACGGGGTTCCGGGGGCGATGCCACCTTCGGGATCGCCGACTGCGGGATCATAGATCCAGTCGCAGACCGTGCAACGATACTTTTTCATGGTGTTCTCGGTTTTGATGTGAATTGTGATTATAAATTATAAAAAGGTGTTTTGCAAAATGGTTGCCGGGATTTGATTTGCGGAGGGAAAGATGGATTTTTCGTCTCGGATGGTTGGCAGCATCTCCTTCTGTCGGTTCGGGCGGGGCGATTCCCGTTACGCGGCGGTTTCCGATTCTCGGTTTTTTCCTCTCGCCCGGGCTTCGTCGGAACCGCCAGCTTCCGTTGCGGCGCCTGTTTCAGTTACCGTCGTTTCCGTTATTTCCGCCTTTGACGTCCTCGCCTTTGTTGTCCTCTTCGCTGCTGCTTTGATTGCCGCACTCCTTCGCCGTACTGTCTTCGCCGCTTTTGCTGTCTTCGCGCTCTTCCTCCTCCTCATCGTCATCCTCTTCGTCGGGACGATTTCCGCCGGGCGGGGTCAACTCGGCCACGAGCCGGTCGGCGTCGTCGCACGAGACATAGAGCCGATCCTCGTAGATATCCTTTATCTCCACGAAATTGCTCCACTTCGAGGCATAGATCCGCACGCGGTCGAGCCTTCGCAGATCGAGGAAGTGCCCGTAATACCCGAAGAATCCACACCCTCCGAAGATCGGAACGAGCCATTTCATCTGCCGGGTGTCAACGCGCCGCACCGAGGCGATTTCGTCACGGCGAATCTCGGTGATATCGAGCAGACACCGGATTTCGAGCGTCTGGTCCGTTACGACAATCTTACGGGGAATCGAGAGGGCCATCAACGCGATCAGCGCTCCGATGAACGAGGTAAACCACGCCGAGAGATAGCCGCCTTCGTAGAGGACGTAGAGAGCTACGCCCAGCAGGACGAAGACGACCAGATGGACCACGGTCCAGTAGATCGTGCGACGGTCGAAGCGGTATTTATAGGAACTTTGTATCATTTTTCAGCAGGGTCCTCCGCCTCTTCGCGGGCGGATATCAGCGCCTCGGCGATAACGAAGTCTCCGGGAGTCGTA
The DNA here is from genome assembly GCA_944321765.1 of uncultured Alistipes sp. Lineage (GTDB taxonomy): Bacteria > Bacteroidota > Bacteroidia > Bacteroidales > Rikenellaceae > Alistipes. The sequence continues at coordinate 25,267 of CALUMQ010000029.1, read as the reverse complement.
AGTTTGAGGTTCTCGCGTTCCCCCTCGGCAAGCCGGAGCGGGTACCCGGCAGCCTCGACCACCGAGGCATCGTCGGTAAATTCCGGACGATAGGGGGCGTTGTAGGCTTTACGAAGCCACTCCGTACGGAAGATCTGCGGAGTCTGAACGATCCGCAGTCTCCGTCTGTCGATGGCGTGTGAACCGGCTGTCGCCGCTGCGCCGTCGATCCGGTTCGCGGTTTCCTCCGCATCGAGTTCGCGGAACGAATCGACGGGTTCCACCACCGGGATGGCTGCGCCGAATTGCGCGGCAGCCTCGGCTACGCGACGGATCATCTCTTTTGATCCCAGCGGACGCACACCGTCCTGCACGGCCACCAGCTCCGGGTCGCTCTTCAACGCTTCGAGACCCTTCTTTACCGAGTGATAACGCTCTGTACCGCCTGCCACGACCTTGTGTCGGGCCACGTCGAAACGTGCTGCGAGGTCATTCCAGAAACCGATATGTTCTTCGGGCAGCACGGCGATGATCTCCGCCCCGGGGCAGGCTGCGGCGAAGAGGTTGATCGTCCGGGCCAGGACGGGTACTCCGCCCAGAATGCGAAACTGCTTGGGCAGCGACCCTCCGACGCGTCGTCCGCTGCCTCCGGCCACGATGATGACTCCCGTGCGCATGGTTTTACTTTTGTTGTCCGGCGGCGGGAACCTCGGCTGCCGGAGTCACGATAATCGAATCCAACTGGGTGATGCGCTCTTCGGGGGCAACTTCGCCGTTCAGTTCGGCCATGATGCGGTCGCGGACGTATTCGAATGCCGCCTGGTTCTCCTTCGAGATGGGCTCGGCCGGTTCCGAAGGGATCTTCAGCGGATCGATGGGCTTTCCGTTTTTCCAGACGCGGTAGTCGAGGTGCGGGCCCGTCGAGGCACCCGTGGATCCGACGTATCCGATCAACTGCCCCTGCGATACGCGGGTGCCCTGGGAGATGCCCTTTGCGTAGCCGCTCAGGTGGAGATATCCGGTCATCAGGCCTCCGGCGTGCTTGATCTTCAGTGTATTGCCGCCTCCGCCGCCCCAGCCTTTGAAGGTTACCACGCCATCGGCCACGGCATGCACATGCGTGCCTTTCGGTGCGGCGTAGTCGACGCCCGTATGGGGACGATATACCTTGTATATCGGGTGCTTGCGGGCATAGGAGAAGCGCGAGCTGATGCGCGTGTATTTCAGTGGGGCCTTGAGCATCTGCTTGCGCAGGCTGGCACCGTTGGCCTCCCAGTACTGGATCTTTCCGCCCTGGCGGAACGGAATGGCGTAATACTCCTTGCCGCCCTGGGAGAACTTTGCACCCCAGATTCGCCCGATGCCCACCGACACGGTATCGTCGACAAACCGTTCATCGTAGATCACCGTGAAGCTGTCGCCCTTCTGTATGCCGAAGAAGTCGACCGTCCACTGGTAGATATCCTCCATTTCTGCGGCCAGTGCATAGGGGAGATCCTGCTCCATGATGGCGCCCCACAGCGAGGAGTTGATCACGGCGCTCTTTTTCTTGCGCTGAAGGGTGAAGGATTTGGCATCCTTGCGGATGGAGACCGAGTCGTCCTGGAATCCGAAGACGACGTAGTCGGTCATCGAGATTTCGTATGCCAGGAAGTCGAGATGGGGGGTGAAGAGCGAGTCTTCGTGGATGAAGGCTGTGTAGTTCTGCCCTGCGCGGATATTCTTCAGCGGAAATATGCCGGCGGCCTGCTTGTCGAGACGGTCGATCATCTGGGCCGATACGCCGTATCGGCTGAGGATCTTTCCGAGGGTTTCCCCGCTGGCTATTTCCGAGGTTTCGAGACGGTAAAGGTCGGCATCGATGCCGTATACGAGGTTGACGGGACCGGCATTTTCGTCGACCTCCTCGACGGGCTGTCCGTCCCGGTTGCAGGCACCTGCCGCGGCGAGCAGCAGGGCGCAGAAGAGTGTTTTCCAGGTTTTCATAGCTGGACAAAGTTACGATTTGTCCGCTTGAATGCCAAATTTCCGGGCGGAAACTTCATCCCTGTTTTCGGATATTCCGCTGTTGGTTCTCTCCCGGTTCCGGGCGGGAAAGCCTGGCGCCGGACAATATTTGGCCGATTATGTTTGGCGGAGCGGGAAAAAATCTTTAACTTTGAAAGTTATCTGTTCAAACCGCGAGAAAAGATGCTGAAATGCCTGCTCGCGCCTGCGGCGCTCCTCTATCGTGGGGTGGTGACTTTCCGTCACCGCCTCTTCGACTGGGGCATTCTCAAGAGCGAGAAGTTTGACATTCCGATCATCTGTATCGGCAACATTACCGTCGGCGGCACGGGAAAGACCCCGATGGCCGAGATGCTCATTGCCTACATGTCGCAGATGCACCGCGTGGCACTGCTTTCGCGCGGTTACGGGCGGCGCACGCGCGGTTACCTGGAGGTGCGCACCGATTCGCACTACCGCGATGTGGGGGACGAACCCCTCCAGATCAAGCTGAAATTCCCCGATACGACGGTCGTCGTGTGCGAGAAGCGCGTCGAGGGTATCCGGCGGATCCGTGCCGAACATCCGGAAGTTGATCTGATCATCATGGACGACGGTTTCCAGCACCGCTACGTGGAGCCGCGGATCAATATCGTGATGATCGACGCCACGCGTCCCGTTCAGCACGACAAGATGCTTCCGCAGGGGACGCTGCGCGATCTTCCCGAACAGTTGCACCGTGCGCACTACTTCGTGGTGACGAAGTGCCCCGAGCGCATGGCGCCCATCGACCGGCGCATCATGCGCAAGGTGCTGATCCAGGTTGCCTACCAGCGGGTCTACTTCACGCGCTTCGAGAGTTTCATGCCGCAGCCGCTCTATCCTGCCGAGGCGCGCGTTCCGCACCTTGCTCCGGGGTGCCAGGTAATCGCCCTGTCGGGCATCGGCAATCCGCGGCCTTTTTTGCAGACGCTGGGCAGCCACTACCAGGTAGTCGCGGAGATGACGCTTGACGACCACCATATTTATAAGGTACGGGACATGAAGGCTCTCGGAACGCTTCTGACGAAGCACCCCGAGGCTGTTATCGTCACGACGGAGAAGGATGCCGTGAAGATGACCAACCGGGCGAAAGTTCCCGCGGAAGTACGCAGCGCCTTGTATTACATGCCGATAAACATATCATTCATAGAGGATTCGGCGACGGATTTTCTGCAAAAAGTCGAAGAAGATGTTAGAGGAAATTAAACGTACGGCGGCGTTCGTCAAGGAACGGACCTCCGATTATTCGCCCGAGGTGGGGATTATTCTCGGGACGGGTCTCGGCGATTTTGCCGAGAGGATCGACGCGAAATACGTGCTCGACTACAAGACGATTCCGGGTTTTCCGGTTTCGACGGTCGAGGGTCACAAGGGACGTCTGATCTTCGGTGAGATCGAAGGGCACCGCGTGGTGGCCATGCAGGGCCGCTTCCATTACTACGAGGGTTACACGATGCAGCAGGTGACCTTCCCGGTCCGCGTGATGCAGCAGCTGGGCATCCGCTGCCTCTTCGTGTCGAATGCCTCGGGGGGCATCAATCCGACATTCCGCGTCGGTGACCTGATGGTCATCACCGACCACATCAACCTGATGCCCAACCCGCTGATCGGGCCCAACCTCGCGGAACTCGGACCGCGCTTCCCGGACATGCACAACTGCTACGACAAGACGCTGATCGCCGCCGCAACGCGCATCGCCGAGGAGGAGCATATCAAACTGCAGTACGGTGTCTATGTCGGCGGTACGGGTCCGACGTTCGAGACGCAGGCCGAGTACCGCTATTTCAAGGCCATCGGCGGAGACGCTGCGGGCATGTCGACGGTTCCCGAGGTAATCGTGGCTCGCCACATGTCGATTCCTGTCTTCGGGGTTTCGGTAATCACCAACTGCGGCCTCTCGGACGAGGTGGGAGACCATGAGGACGTGCAGCGCCAGGGCAAACGGGCCGGGGCGCGCATGGAGACCCTGTTCCGGAAGATGATTCAGAATCTGAAATAGAATATTATGGTAAACAAGGTAATTCTGGTCGGCAACGTGGGTATCGACCCCGAGGTGCGGACGCTCGAGGGGGGGACGAAGGTGGCGCGCGTGCGCCTTGCCACGACCGAACGACTCTACGACCGTTCGACCAACGAAACGAAGGAGCATACCGAATGGCATACGATCACGCTGTGGCGGGGGCTTGCCGACGTGGTGGACCGCTACGTCCGCAAGGGAACTCAACTCTATATCGAGGGACGCCTGCGCACGCGCGAGTGGACCGACAAGGACAACAACAAACGCTATACGACGGAGATTCTGGCCGATACGATGAACCTGCTGGGCCGCCGTTCGGACAATCCGGCATCGGACGCCGGGACGCCGTCGGGAGGTTACGGAGCGTCGTCCTACGGACAGGCGCAGGGTGGGGGATATGCCCAGGGCGGCTACCGGCAGCCTGCTTCGCAGCCTTCTGCCGCAACGCCGTCGCAACCCGCCCCACAACCCGCCGCACCGGCCGACGATCCCGATGATCTGCCGTTCTGATCCGCATTTAACGCTTTGAACGCATGAAAAAGATCATCAATCCGTGGCGGGGCATGGAGGGATACCATTGCTTCGGGTGTGACCCCCACAGCGAGCAGGGGTTGCGCATGGAGTTTTACGAGGAGGGTGAAGAGGTCGTCTGCCGCTGGCATCCGCGTCCGGAGTTCCAGGGATGGGTGGATACGCTTCACGGTGGAATCCAGGCGACCCTTGCCGACGAGATCAGCAGCTGGGTGGTCTTCCGCAAGTTCCAGACCAGCGGTGTCACGTCGCGCATGGAGGTTCGCTACCACCGTCCGATCCATACGACCGATTCCTACATTGACCTGCATGCCAGCGTCGTGAGTCAGCGCCGCAATCTGGTGGAGATCGCCGTGCGGATTTATGACTGCCATGCGGAACTGTGCACCGAGGCGACGTGCCTCTATTTTCTCTTTCCGAAGGATCGTGCCCGGAGCGAGTTTCACTTCTGCGACTGCAGCGTCGAGGAGACCGATGCCGAAGTCAGGACCGATTCGGAATCTCCGGCATAGGTCTTTCGCCCGCGCTATTTTTTATGACAACGTCCCGACTCCGAAACAGGAGCCGGGACGTCTGTTTTTGCCGCAGGCCGCGGAGCGACTTTTGCGGGGATCTATCTTTTGCGGATGACGAGCCGTTCCCACAGCCACGCGGGGATCAGCTTCCAAAAGAATACCAGTACGGCAAACCGGGCGTCGATCACCACGCGGCGACGCCGTCGGACGATGGCCCGGAAGATGCGTTGCGCCACCCGGTCGGCGGGCATCAGCATCGGATAGCCTCCGTCGTTGGCGAGCAGGGGTGTCGCGACGAATCCCGGACGGATGTCCGTGAAGCGGATGTTGACATGCTGCATGTGCGCGAGCTGTGCCAACGCATCGATGTAGGTGTTCTGCATGCGCTTGGTGGCGGAGTAGGCGGGAGCAGCTCCAAGCCCCCGGGTTCCGGCAATCGAACTGATGACGGCGATCTGCCCGCCGTCGTGGTCGCGGAACCAGGCGTAGGCCGCCGTCACCATGCGGATGAAACCTTCGCCGTTGGTGCGGGCCGTAGCGAGCTCTATCTGCGGGTCGAGGGCTTCGTTGCGCGATCCGATGCCCGAGGAGTGGAGGTAGATGTCCATGCCTCCGAGCCGTTCGACAAGGCGGGAGAGATACTCGGGAGCCCGGGGATCCGTGACATCCAAAGGCTCGATCTCCACCTGCCCGGGGGCCTCGGCCTGCAACGCTTCAAGCTGCCCGACCCGGCGTCCGGCTGCACCCACGCGCCATCCGGCCCGTATGGCGAGACGGGCGACCTCATATCCCATACCGGATGTGGCCCCGACGATGACGATGCGCTTCATGGCTTGAGGGTAGCCTTTTAGACTTGCTGGTCGAGGCGGTATTGCACACATTCGATGCCTACGCGTCGCAAAAGGTCGAGACCCTCTTCCGAACGATAGTCGTCGGAGTAGACGACGCGGCGGATTCCGGCCTGAATGATAAGCTTCGAACACTCGATGCAGGGTGCCGCGGTGATGTAGAGGGTCGAACCGTCGCAGTTGTTTGCCGATTTCGCCACTTTGGTGATGGCATTCGCCTCGGCATGGAGGACATAGGATTTGGTGCGTCCGTTCTCATCCTCGCAGATGTTCTCGAATCCCGAGGGGGTTCCGTTGTAACCGTCGGAGATGATCATCTTGTCCTTGACGATCAGCGCTCCGACCTTGCGCCGCACACAGTAGGAGTTTTCGGCCCAGATGGAGGCCATGCGCAGGTAGCGCAGGTCGAGCTGACGCTGTTTTTCTTCCTGATAACCCATAGGATAGCGTTTTGTCGGTTTATAAACGGGGACCGGAAAGCCGCTTTCGGATGCGACCTTCCGGTCCGGGTTTTTTCGATGCATTTGAGGCAGGGGGGTGAAGTCCGACCCCGAAGGGCGGTGAAACCTTGCTGCGGTTCGGTTCCCCTCCTAAAAGGGCTCTCTTAGAGCCCCCGGCCGTGACAGTTCTTGTACTTCTTGCCGCTGCCGCACGGACAGGGATCGTTGCGTCCGACCTTCTTCTCGGCATGCAGGGGCATGGGCTTCTGCCGCTCCTGCTGTCCGGCCTGGGCGGCCGCCTGCATGCGCGAAGCCTGCAGCTTGTTGACGTCGACCTTTGCCCGCTCGCGCTCCTGCTGCTGACGCTGCATGGCCTCGGCGTTCTGGTCGCGTACGGGGATGAAGGCCTTGTTGAGGATGGCCAGTACATCGCGGTTGACCTTGATGAGCATCTTCGAGAAGAGCCCGAAGGATTCGAACTTGTAGATCAGCAGCGGGTCCTTCTGCTCGTAGGTGGCGTTCTGCACGCTCTGGCGCAGGTCGTCCATCTCGCGCAGGTGCTCACGCCAGGCATCGTCGATGGTGGTGAACATCACGACCTTGGAGAATACCTTGAAGATCTCGGCGCCGTCGGTCTCCTTGCATTTGCGCAGGTTGACGGGGATGTTGTATCCGAGGTGCCCGTCGGTGATCGGGAAGTAGATGTTGGCGTCGAGCTGATCCTTGCGATCCTCGTAGATACGCTCCATGACGGGGCGCACGGTGTCGGCCACGGCCTTGGCGCGGCGTGCATAGGTCTCCTTCAGCGCGCGGACGATGGCTTCGACCAGTTCGGCGGGTTTGGCATTTTCGTAGGTTGCGGCATCGATGTCGGGTTCTGCAGCCACTTCGCGGATCAACTCCATGCGGAACTCCTCGTAGTCGACGCCGCGGGTCTCCTCGACGAAGTTGTCGGCGAAGTCGTACATGATGTTGTTCAGGTCGATCTCGATGCGTTCTCCGTAAAGGGCATGGCGGCGGCGGGTGTAGATCACCTCACGCTGGGAGTTCATCACGTCGTCGTATTCGAGCAGTCGCTTGCGGATTCCGAAGTTGTTCTCCTCGACCTTCTTCTGGGCGCGCTCGATGGCCTTGGTCATCATGCCGGCCTGAATCACCTCGCCCTCCTTGAGACCCATGCGGTCCATCATCGTGGCGATGCGGCCCGAGCCGAACAGACGCATGAGGTCATCCTCGAGCGATACGAAGAACTGCGACGATCCGGGATCACCCTGACGTCCGGCACGACCGCGCAGCTGACGGTCCACACGACGGCTTTCATGACGCTCCGTGCCGATGATGGCCAGACCTCCGGCGGCCTTCACCTCGGGGGTCAGCTTGATGTCGGTACCACGACCTGCCATGTTGGTGGCAATGGTCACCTGCCCCGATCGTCCGGCTTCGGCCACGACCTGGGCCTCCAGGGCATGCTGCTTGGCGTTCAGTACGTTGTGCTTGATTCCGCGCAGCTTGAGCATACGGCTCAACAGCTCGGAGATCTCCACCGAGGTGGTTCCGACCAGCACCGGACGCCCTTCGCCCACGAGCCGCACGATCTCCTCGATAACGGCGTTGTACTTTTCGCGCTTGGTCTTGTAGACGAGATCCTGCTTGTCCTCGCGGATGACGGGACGGTTCGTGGGGATCACGACGACGTCGAGTTTGTAGATGCTCCAGAACTCCGAGGCTTCGGTTTCGGCCGTACCGGTCATACCGGCCAGCTTGTGGTACATGCGGAAGTAGTTCTGCAGCGTGATGGTGGCGAAGGTCTGCGTGGCGGCCTCGACCTTCACATGCTCCTTGGCCTCGATGGCCTGGTGCAATCCGTCCGAGTAGCGACGGCCTTCGAGAATACGTCCGGTCTGCTCGTCGACGATCTTCACCTTGTTGTCCATCACGACATACTCGATATCCTTTTCGAACATCGAATAGGCCTTCAGCAGCTGATTGACCGTGTGCACGCGCTCCGACTTCACGGAGTAGTCGTTTATCACCTCGTCCCGCTTGCGGGCCTTCTCCTCGGGCGAAAGTGCGGACTTCTCCAGCTCGGCGATCTCGGCGCCGATGTCCGGGAGGACGAAGAATCCATCCTCGTTGAAGTATTTCGACAACGCCTCATGCCCCTTGTCGGTCAGCTCGACGGAGTTCAGTTTCTCGTCGATGACGAAGTAGAGGTCGTCGGTGATCTCGGGCATGCGGCGGTTGTTGTCCTGCATATAGACGTTCTCGGTCTTCTGCATCAGTGCCTTGATGCCCTGCTCCGAGAGATACTTGATCAGCGGCTTGTACTTCGGAAGACCCTTGTGTGCACGGTAGAGCTTGATGCCGCCCTCCTCGGTCTTTCCGTCGGAGATCAGCTGACGGGCCTCGGCGAGCAACTGGGTGACCAGCGCCTTCTGGAGGTTGTAGAGGTTCTCGATGGCCGGGCGGTACTGCTCGAACATCTGGTCGTCACCCTTGGGCACGGGCCCCGAGATGATCAGCGGCGTACGGGCGTCGTCGATCAGCACCGAGTCGACCTCGTCGACGATGGCGTAGTGGTGCTTGCGCTGCACGAGGTCCTTGGGCGACGAGGCCATGTTGTCGCGCAGGTAGTCGAAACCGTACTCGTTGTTCGTACCGAAGGTGATGTCGGCCATGTAGGCCTTGCGGCGTGCGTCGGAGTTGGGCTGCGTGTCGTCGATGCAGGCTACCGACAATCCGTGGAATTCGTACATCGGGCCCATCCACTCGGAGTCACGCTTGGCCAGGTAGTTGTTGACCGTCACCACGTGCACACCCTTTTTGGCCAGGGCGTTGAGGAATACGGGGAGCGTCGCCACGAGGGTTTTACCTTCACCCGTCGCCATCTCGGCGATCTTTCCCTGGTGGAGCACCACGCCGCCGAAGAGCTGCACGTCGTAGTGGATCATGTCCCACTTGATGTCGTTGCCGCCGGCCATCCAGTGGTTGGCATAGATGGCCTTGTCGCCGTCGATGGTGACGAAGTCCTTCGTGGCGGCGAGTTCACGGTCGAAGTCGTTGGCCGTCACCACGACGGTGTCGTTCTGGGCGAAACGCCGCGCCGTATCCTTCATGATGGCGAAGGCTTCGGGAAGGAGCTGGTCGAGTTTCTCCTCGATGCGGTCGTCGATGCGCTTGGTCGTTTCGTCGATCTCCTTGGAGATCTTCTCCTTCTGTTCGAGGGCCGTTTCGGGCTTCTCGAGTTCGGCCTTCAGCTCGACGATACGGGCTTCGTCGGCAGCGATGTAGTCGGCGATCTGCTTCTTGAGATCCTCGCTGCGGGCTCGGAGCTCATCGTTCGAGAGGGCTTCGATCGAGGGGTATACGGCCTTGATCTTCTGCAGGTAAGGTTCGATGAGTTTTCGGTCCTTGTCGGCCTTCGAGCCGAAGAGGGCTTTGATGATGCTTGCTAAAATATCCATAGAGCTGTTTGAAATTTTCGTTCTTGGGTGCTGAATCTCACAAAGGTAGTAATATTTTTCGGAAATCCATGACGCCGCCCGTCCCGGAATTGTTTTCCGGGAGATATTTTTTCAACTTCCATCCGTTTCGGGATTCGTATTTGCAGAAAAGTGCGTGCTCTGCTTGTGGCGAGGCCACACCCCTTCCGAATTTGCTGCCGTTATCTGTCGGCCGCGGTTTTTGCCCTGCCAAGGATCCGCCGCCCGACGGGACACTCCGCACAGCGACCTTTGGCGCAATACTCCGTGGCCAGCTGCAGCAGCGCCTGCGAATCGAAGGCGCTGCGGTTTCGCACGCCGTGCTCCCTCCATGCGCGGGTGAAACGGTTGTCCTCGGCGCGCAACCGTTCGAGCAGCGTCAGGGCGCTGTCGCGCAGCGCTTCGTTGTCCGTGTAGACGGAGTAGGCGAACTGAAGCACCGCCACGAGGTTGATGCCGATGATGTTGGCCTTGAAGTTCCCGATGCGCTTGGGGCTTTCGTCACTCGCGGCACCCGGAATGTGGTGCGTGCGCCAATAGGGCGAGGCCTCCACGCAGAAGAGTTCGCGGATCATCTCCTCGTTGCGGCATCCCATCGTGCGGCCCATGACGAACTCGTCACGGGTGAAGAACTCGGCGGCCTGCGCCAGCCGCAACACGGGGTGATTCGCCGGACGAATCTCCGTGAGCACCCACGCCGAGGCATTCATCGGAAGGATGTTGTATTTTACGGAGAGGTGGGCGAAACGGTCCCGCAGGGCCAGCGTATGCTCGTCGTCGGCATAGAGTTCGAGCAGTCCCGAGGCTCCGAAGAACAGCGCTTCGACGGCCAGCGGAGCGAGCCGTTCGCGCAGGACGATCTTGTAGGGCACGCGACGCGCCAGTTCGAGATATGCCTGCTGATTCACGCGGTCTCCGAGCGTGCGGAAGTAGAGCAGATAGAAGGTTTGGTTCCAGTTGTCCGCGGCCTCGATGCGCAGCCGGTCCACCATCTCCATCTTCCGCTTCAGACGGTCGAAGATCAGGGCTGTGAAGATCTCTGTGCGCTGGAGGTCGTCGAGTTGGGCCAGAAAGCCGCCGCAGGCGTACGTCGCGGCGCCGTCACGCAGACGTTCGAGCATCCGTTCGGCCGCGTCCATTGTTTCAGAGCATGTTGAGTTCGAGCAGCGCCTCTTCGGACATCATGCTCTTGTCCCACACGGGATCGAACGTGAGGATGACGTTGACCGACTTGACGCCCTTGACCTTGCCGACCTGGATGTTGACATCCTCGACCAGCATGTCGGCCATCGGGCAGTTTGGAGCCGTGAGCGTCATGCGGATGGTAGCCACGCCGTCGGGCGTGAAGTCTATTTCGTAGATGAGTCCCAGATCGTAGACGTTGACCGGGATCTCGGGGTCGTAGATATTCTTGAGTGTTGCGACGATGTCTTTTTCGACTTGCAGTATCTCTTCGGGTGTCATGATCGTGTTGTATAAAAGACCGGACGATGTTTCATCCATCGGTATCAGTGTTCCTTGGCTTCGAAGGCCAGGGCGTAGAGCCTCATCTGCTTGACCATGGCGGCCAGTCCGTTGGCGCGTGTCGGGGAGAGGTTGGCGCTCAGTCCGATGGCGTCGATGAAGTAGAGTTCCGTGTCGAGGATTTCGCGCGGCGTACGTCCGTTGAGCACGCGGATCAGCAGGGCGATGATCCCCTTGGTGATGATGGCGTCGCTGTCGGCCGAGAAGTAGACTTTCCCATCTTCGAGGCGTGCGTCGATCCACACGCGCGACTGGCACCCCTCGATCAGGTATTGGGCCGTGCGGTGTTCGGGGGCGATCTCGGGGAGTGAATCGCTCAGGCTGATCAGATAATCATACTTGTCGAGCCAGTCGTCGAATACGGCGAACTCCTCGATGATTTCATCCTGTATCTTGTCCATGTCTGAAGGCATTTTGAATGATCTTGCGAAACGTTTACAGATCGACGATCTCCTCGAGCGGTGATCCTTCCGAGGCGGCGGGTTCGCAGATGCCGGCCAGCCGTGCGAGGGTCGGGGCCACGGCCGTCATGTCCACCCTGCGGTTGATGCGGATTGCTCCGGCCTCCTTGCCGTAGAAAACCAGAGGCACTTCGGTGTCGTATCCGTACATCGATCCCGAAGCCGAGCGGCAGCGGTCCGCCTCTTCGATCCATCCGGGCATGAGGTTGAGGATCACGTCACCCGAGCGTCGCGGATAGAAACTGTTCTGCATGCGTCGGGCGTATCCGCTTCCGAAATAACTCGTGCGCATGGCCGTTGCCGCGAGGGCGTGCGAGACACCCTCGAACTGCATGGCGAAGATCGCCACTTCGTTCTGCACCTCGGCCAGATTGAGCCCCCGTTCGTAGATGAGGTTGTGGTTCAGCCACAGGCAGAGGTCGTTGTACGCCACGACCCAGTTGCCGACGCCGTAGCGGACGTTGAGGAACCCGTTGACGATCACCTCGAACTGCCGGGCGTTGAAGCGTTCGGCGGGCAGCTCTCCGATGTCGTACGATGAACTGGTCCCGTGGTCGGAGGTGAGCACGACCATCACGTCCTGCTCCTTGACGCTGGCGAAGAGGAAGGTGAGGAAGTCGGCCAGGTCGCGGTCCAGGCGGTAATACATGTCTTCGACCTCGAGGGATTCGGGACCGTAGGCCTCGCTGATGCGCCGCGGCGTATCGAGACAGATGTTCAGCAGATCGGGAGTCTCGTCGCTGCCGAGCCGATATTGAGCGATGACCTGCTTGGCCAGTCCCAGAAGCGCCGTATTTCCGGCCGGAGTGTAGAGCAGCCGTTCGTAGTCGTTTGCGTACTGAATGTGGCTTTTGCGCTCTTTGCGCTCTTTCGGACTGAGCTCGAAGAGCGTGATGTCGAACTGCCGGCTGTTGATGTAACGGTTCCTTTCGAGCAGGATGCGCCACTCGTCGGAGATGTACGAGAGGTTGTATTTCTGACGATTGCTTGCGGCGATCCATTCGGGGACATCGCTGGCGTAATAGGGCGAAGTTGTCCAGTTGCACCATTCGGAGTCGAGCCAGAAGGCGTCGCCGCCGCGTCCTGCCAGTTCGACGGCCGACGTGGGCTCCATGGCGATGGTCACCGTCTGGCTGCCCGGAGCGTATTGCCGGAGGGTTTCGCTCAGTGTCGGTGCAATGAGGTGGTAGGCACCGGGGCCCAGTCGTCCGTCGGTCAGGTCGATGATCTCGTTCGAGGTGTAATCCACCCACTGGGGACCGATCACTCCGTGGGTCGAGGGCATGGCTCCCGAGGCGAGTGTGGCCAGTGTCACGGGGGTGGTCGTTTGCTGGAAGTCGTAGCGGCAGTCCGTGTAGACGGTTCCGCCGCGGGTGAGGCGCTGGAATCCGTCGTCGCGGAAGTTGGCGGCGTAGCGGTCGAGGTCTTCGCCGCGCATGGATCCCACGACGATCTGTACGATCAACCGGGGCCGGGCTGCTACCGTTGAGGCGGAGACGAGCACCGCTATGGCGAGCAAAAGAATTTTCTTTGTCATGGTTCGGATGCGATAGGCCGCAAATTTACGAATTTATTTCGATACATCGGCGGAAATATTCCGCTTCGGATCGAAAATCCAGGTCGGACAATGCGGCGATACGTTCGAGTTGACGGCGGCAGAAGGCGCGATGGGCCTCTCCGTGGGGGTTGCGCGGGCGATGTGCGGCGGCAGCCACGATCGCTTCCACCTCGGGAAGCCGCTGCCGGGCCTGCTCCGAGAGGAGGTTTTCGACGACCTGTTCCCAAATGTAGTCGACAGCCTGCCTGGAGGGATGTACGAGATCGTCGGCGTAGAAGCGGTAGTCGCGCAGGTCGTCGGTGAGGATTTCGAAGGCCGGGAAGTAGCTCACCCCGGTAAAGCGCTCGACGAGCTCTTCGGCCGCCAGCCGCAGGGTGGCCTTGCTCACGGCGTTGCCGGCCAGTCCGTCGGCAAGGTGCCGTACGGGGCTGACGGTCAGCAGCACCTGCTTTCCGGCCAGCGGCCCCTCGATCAGCCGGGCAAGGGTTTCGACAATCTCCGCGACGCTCAGCCGTCTGCGGGAAAACTCCGAGGCCGGCTGCCGATGGCAGTTGGCCACGACCTCTCCCGCATGCTCGAAGACCCATGCCGTGCCGAAGGTCAGGATCACGCGGTCGGCCTCACGGAGCGCCTCGGCTCCGGCCTGCCGTGCCGCGTTCATGCGTTGCAGGGCCCGTTCGGGATCGGGATCCGCGAAGTCGCTGTGGAAGGCGAAGTGCCGCCAGAGCTCTCCGTCGAAAAACAGCTCTTCGCGACGGACCGGTGCGGCCTGGGCATAGCTGCGGATCGTTGCGGCGATCGACAGCGGATTGAAGAGCACCCCCGATGGATTCGCGACGATGTGGAATTTGGCGCGTGTGAGACGTTCTGCAATGGTCGCGGCGAAGCACGATCCGAGCGCGAGGATGCGGTTTTCATATCCGAACTTCGCCCGGAGGGGCGACGGTTCGATTTCGGTGCGGAATTTCATGCGGCAAAAATAGAAATTTCTTACCTTTGTTCCATGATTCTGAAAGCAAACTGCAAAATAAACCTCGGCCTCGACATTCTGCGCCGGCGCGCCGACGGTTACCACGATCTCGAAACGGTGATGATGCCCGTTGCGGGGCTGTACGACGAGGTGGAGGTGACGCGCACGGAGGACGACCGTGCAACCTTTACGCAGCAGGGGCTGCTCGTCGACTGCCCTCCCGAGGCGAATATCTGCCTGCGGGCTTACCGCCTGATGCACGACCGCTACGGCATCGGAGGGGTGCATATCCGCCTCGACAAACGGGTGCCGTTCGGTGCCGGGCTGGGCGGCGGATCGTCCGACGGCACGGCGGTGGTGATGGCGTTGAACGAACTTTTCGGCCTGCGCCTCTCCACGGAGGAGCTTGTGGCCCGGGCTGCCGAGCTGGGCAGCGACACCCCCTTTTTCGTGCACAACACCCCGCAGCTCTGCACGGGCCGCGGGGAGGTGATGACCCCCTTTGACCTCGACCTTGCCGGCCTGACGCTCGTTGTCGTGAAGCCCGCCGAGGGGGTCTCGACACGTGAGGCATACGCCAGCGTGCATCCGCACATTCCGGCCATACCCCTTGCCAGACGGCTCCGGCGCCCGGTGTCGGAGTGGCAGTCGACGGTGACCAACGACTTTGAGGCGTCGGTCTTCGCCGCACATCCCGCCATCGGCGCACTCAAGGAGCGGCTGCTGCAGGCCGGCGCGCGTTACGCTTCGATGTCGGGCAGCGGCTCGGCGGTCTTCGGACTCTTCGACGGGCCGGTCGGGGCGTTTCCGCTCCGCGAGGGCGAATTCCTCCACAGCGAGACACTCACCTGAGACCGCCACGCCATTTCCGTTCGTCCGCCGGCTGCGGCGCCGCTTTCGGTCAGCGAGCCACTAGACGGTAGAGCTCCGTAATCCGGTTGCACATCTCTTCCCACGAAAAACGCCGCCGCTCCTCGACACAGTTTGCGCGGAACCGGTCGAGCGTATCCCCTTCGTACATGCGGACGATGGCCGCGGCAACTCCTTCGGCCGTGGGCTCACAGACATACCCCACGCGACCGTCGGGTACGATCTCCGGAAGGCCTCCGACACGCGTCACGACCATCGGCAGAGAGAACTGATAGGCGATCTGCGTCACACCGCTTTGTGTGGCGGTCTTGTAGGGCTGCACGACGAAATCGGCCGCCGAGAAGTAGTAGCGGACTTCGGCATCGGGAATAAACCGGTCGTGCAGCAGGACCTCGTCCTGCAGGCCGTGGCGTGCAATCTGCTGCAGATAGGGCTCCTTCGAGGTGTAGAACTCCCCGGCAACGATCAGCCGCCGTCGGGCGGTCTGCCCGGCCGCCTTGAGCTGTGCCCAGGCGTCGAGCAGCAGATCGAGCCCCTTGTAGTCGCGGATCAGTCCGAAGAAGAGTACGTAGCGAAGTGCCGGATCGAGCCCCAGCCGACGGCATGCTTCCGCCCGCTCGACGCGTTCTCCGAAGTTCTCGAAGAGCGGATGGGGCGAGAAGAGTGCCGGGACGGAGGTGTAGGCCTTCAATTCGTGATGCACCTGCTCCGACATGTAGATGAATCCGTCGACAGCCCGCAGGAAATAGCGGTTGAAGGGCCGGTCGACGAAGTGATGCTCGTGGGGCTCGACGTTGTCGATCTGGCAGAGAATCTTCGTGTGCCCGTTGCGGCGCGCTGTCCGCGCGATGGTTCCGAAACAGGGGGCCATGAAGGGTGTCCAGTACTTCAGCAATACGAAGTCGGGTCGCTCGCGGCGGATGGCACGCCCCACGCGCCACCAGTTCAGCGGATTGACGGTGTTGACGCAGCGCGTGATGTGCAGGTCGGCGGGGGGAGGCGTGTCGACGGTCTGGCTCTCGCCCGGGAAAAGCAATGCGGGATATTGCAGCGTGAAGGTGCGGATCTCGACCTCGTCGCCGCGCTGCCCGAAGGTGCGGGCCATGATCTCCATGATCGACGCCAGGCCTCCCCGATAGGGGTGCGCCGGTCCCAGAATGACGATCTTCATCAGGGTATATAATTTTATGCCTCTTGCCACTCGATGCCGGCGCGCACGGCGACACTCTGGCCGTCGCCCGAGACCTCGAAGAGCGCCGCATGTTCATGCAGCTCGCAGCCGATCGAGAGGGTCTGGCCGAAGCGGCACTCCTTCAGGAAGTGAATGTCCAGACGCACCGGTGCTTCGCGGGTCAGCATCTCGACGGGCAGCATGTCGAGCATCATCTCGATGTAGCGCATCGTATTGACGTGGCGGTTGAAGTCGATGTCGCTGTAGACGACGCGGTGTTCGGCGTGCTGCGTGGGGGTTACCGCGCGGATCTTGCGCGGCTTGTCGGTCGGCGGAGGCACCGGGACCACCGCCTCCTGGTGCTCGCGTCCCACCCACGAGAGATCCACCGCCGAACGTGTCGTGAGGTCGATCATCGCCCATTGCGTCACGGCGCGGCCGAACTCGTGCCCGGCGGCGTCGGTCAGCGTGAAGTTTCGTGTCGAGAGCACGCGTCCGTAGTCGCTGATCCACGTACCGATGGTGTAGTCGGTGTACTGCATCGGGCGGAGGTCGATCTCCAGGGCCATGCGCGAAAGAACCCACGAGTGGTTGTCGGCATTCAGCACATCGACACCGAACCCTTTTCCGTAGGCGTCGACGCCGGCCGTGTTGAGCACGGCGCCTCCGAGAGAGGAGAGCGTGGCCCGGAGTGTGAAGTCCACCTCCTGGGGCTCGACGCGGAAGGGATATCGAGATATTTCAGCCATGTTTGTGTCGTTTAATTTCGACAAAGATACTAAAATCCTGTTTTATTTTCAGCCCGGCTCCTCTTTAATAGTTATAACCGGATGCCGTGGGCCCCAATTCCGTGAGGTGAAGTTCATGCGCCGAGTGCCGGCTGTGCCGTCGGCTGGCTGCCCATTTTGCCACCGAGAGTTGATATTATATCGAAAAACGATAAATATTATTTGTTTTTCGAAAATATGTCGTATATTTGTTCCGGCAAACCAAATCTCGGAAACCATGCAGAACAAAAAATCTTTGCTCAAACGGCTGCTGTTTCTCTACGTCGCCCTGTTCCTTGTCATCGGTACGGGTGTCATCCACAGCCTGCTGGGTGACTTCGGTCGCGGGGCCGCCGACGGCATGGAAATGGGCGCCCGGATTGCCGAGAAACTTCAGCAGGGGAATCCCCGACTGATCTACCTGCTCGGTGACGTCCGCATCATCGGCAACGGCGAATCCAGCGCTCCGATCCACAACGGCGCCATCGAAATCGAACCTTTCGTCACACGCATGAACTTCATCGTCGATGAGCCGGCCGAAGGTGTCTCTCCGCTCGGCATTGCCTTCCGTTCGGTGGGCGGATCACCGTGGATTTATGCCTTTGCCATGCTGATCCCGCTGTTCCTGCTGGCTGTCATCGTGCTGATGGTCATGATCATCCACTCGCTGCGTCGCTCGATCCGCGAGGAGCGTCCCCTTGACCGCCGCAACGTCTGGTACCTGCGCTCGATCGGCGTGCTCACCATCCTGACCGAGCTGCTCAACGGACTGCTGGGCCGCGCCATGAATCTCCGCGCCGCCGAGTTGCTCGCCGGCAGCAGCCTCACCGTCGACACGACGCTCGACCTCTCCTACACTACCATTATCATGGGTATTCTGATCCTCTTTTCTGCGGAGGTTTTCGCCATCGGACAGAACCTGAGCGAGGAGCAGAAACTGACCATCTAACAAGCGATACCATGCCAATCATCATCAACATTGACGTCATGATGGCCAAGCGGAAGATGTCGCTTGGCGAACTGGCCGAGCGTATCGACATCACGCCTGCCAATCTCTCCATTCTCAAGAACGGGAAGGCAAAGGCCGTTCGTTTTTCGACACTCGAAGCTGTGTGCCGCGAATTGTCGTGTCAGCCGGGCGACCTGCTCGAATACCGTCCCGACGAAACGACGGCGACCGTGGGGGAGAAACACTGAAATCATCAATCCTTCAAATAAAAACGTATGAAGAAAATCTTTTTGCTGGTCTTTGCGGCCTTTGCCGTAGCCGGCGCCTCGGCGCAGATGGATCCCATGGCGCCGATTCCGGCGGATCCGGAACTCCGTACGGGAACCCTTCCGAACGGCATGACCTACTATGTCCGCCACAACGAGAAACCCAAGGGACAGGCCGATTTCTACATCCTGCACAACGTGGGGGCCATCCAGGAGAACGATGCGCAGCAGGGCCTTGCGCACTTCCTCGAACACATGGCCTTCAACGGTACGAAGAATCTTCCCGACAAGATGCTCATCGACTACCTCGAGAAGATCGGTGTGAAGTTCGGCGCCAACCTCAACGCCGGCACTTCGTGGGACTACACGGTCTACAACATCAGCGACGTGCCGACCTCGCGTCAGGGGATCATCGACTCGGCGCTGCTGATTCTCCACGACTGGTCGCACTTCATCGCCCTCGAGCCCGAGGAGATCGATTCGGAGCGCGGGGTGATCATGGAGGAGCTTCGTACGCGCGACGGCGCTTCGTGGCGTTCGTCGATCAACATGCTCAAGGCCGTGGGCAAGGGCACGAAGTACGAGCATCGCAACCTGATCGGCTATCTCGACGGACTGAAGGGCTTCGACCATGACGAACTGGCGGATTTCTACCACACGTGGTACCGTCCCGACTACCAGGCGGTTATCGTCGTGGGAGACATCGACGCCGAGGCTGTCGAGTCGCAGATCAAGACGCTGATGTCCGACATCCCGGCTCCCGCAGCCGACGCTCCCGCGAAGGAGACCATCACGGTTCCCGACAACGAGGAGCCCATCGTGAGCATCTTCACCGATCCCGAGATGCAGGGCACGCGCGTACAGCTCTTCATCAAGCGTCCGGCCGTTCCCACGCAGTTCAACAATACGGTCATGGGCGAGATCAACAATGTCATCGAGGCTTACGTTACGACGATGGCCAACGCCCGTCTGCAGGAGCTCTCCATGCAGGCCGATGCCCCGTTCCTGGGCGGCGGCATGGGCTCGGGAGACGTCGTGGGCGTGATTCCTACCCTCAATGCCACGCTCTTTGTGGCCGTGACGCAGGACGGAGAGCTGAACCGTGGTTTCGAGGCCCTCTGCACGGAGATGGAGAAGATCCGCCGCCACGGATTCACGCAGGGCGAGTTCGAACGTGCGCAGGAGAACCTCATGCGCCAGGCCGAGCGTTCGTATGCCAACCGCAATGACCGTCAGAACAGCCAGTTTGTGGACGACTACCTGAGCAACTACCAGAAGAACACGCCGATTCCCGACGCCGAGACCGAATGGCAGCTGGACAGCATGCTGATCAAGATGGTCAACGTCGACGCCGTGAATGCCTTTGCGCAGCAGACCATCATGCCGACGAACCAGGTGATCGTGGTGACCGCTCCCGAGAAGGAGGGTCTGGCCACTCCGACGGCCGAGGAGCTGCTCTCGATCCGCGAGCGGGTGATGAACTCGGAGGTCGAGGCCTACGAGGACGACGTGGTCAAGGAGCCGCTGATCCCCGAGGGAACCGAGCTCAAGGGTTCGAAGGTGAAGAAGACGAGCACGAACGAGGCTTACGGCACCACGGAGTGGACGCTTGCCAACGGCACGCGGATCGTCGTGAAGCCCACGACCTTCAAGGCCGACGAGGTGCGCATGAGCGCCGTGGCCAAGGGCGGACTGTCGCGCCTTTCGGACGATGAGTATTATATGGGAGAGATGATGCCTTCGATCAACATGATGTCAGGTGTCGGGAAGTTCTCTTCGACGGAGCTTCGCAAGCAGCTTTCGGGCAAGAGTGCTTCGGTACAGCCCTCGGTGCAGGAGTACTCCAGCGCGATGGGCGGCGTCTGCTCGCCCAAGGATATCGAGACGATGCTGCAGCTGCTCTATCTGAACTTCACCCAGCCGCGCTTCGACCGAACCGACTATGACAACCTGTTGAAGATGGTGAACGCCCAGTTGGCCAATGTCAAGAGCAATCCCGACTACCAGATGCAGGACAAGGTGCTCGACGTTACCTACGGGCACAACCCGCGCCGCCAGATGCTCGAGGAGGAGCAGCTCGCCACCTTTGATTTCGAGAAACTGCCGGACGTCTATGCGAAACTCTTCCCCGATGCCAACAGCTTTACCTTCCTGTTCGTGGGCAATATCGATCCCGAGGTGCTGAAGCCGCTGGTCGAGAAGTATATCGGATCGATTCCTGCGTCGAAGAAGCCCATGACCTGGGTCGACGACAAGGTCCGCAAGGTCGAGGGCGAGGTTACCGAGGACTTCACCGTTGCGATGCAGCAGCCCAAGGTGTCGGTACACTTCGGATACTCGGGCCAGATGCCCTACGATCTGAAGAACAAGATCGCCATGACGTTCCTCACCCAGGCGCTCGATTCGCGCTACCTGGTGTCGATCCGCGAGGAGAAGGGAGGTACCTATGGCGTTCAGGTCGGAGGATCGAGCTCCTATATCCCCGAGAAGACCTACAACATGGTGATCTCGTTCGATACCAACGAGGAGATGGCCGACGAGCTGTGCGATATCATTGTGGCCGAGATCCGGAAGATTGCCGAGGAGGGTCCGCTGACCGAGGATGTGGAGAAGACCCGCGAGTTCCTGCTCAAGGAGTGGAACAACTCGCTGGAACAGAATGCCGGCTGGCTTGCCTACCTGCAGGCGAAGTACGGCTCGGGGCTCGACTACGTGGCCGGCTACGAGGAGGCTGTGCGCTCGCTGACCAATGCCGACGTGCAGGCTCTTGCCAAGAAGATTCTCGCCGATGACAACCTCGTGAAGGTGATCATGCGTCCCGAAGCAGCCGAAGCCGAATGATCGGTCGGTTCGGATCTACAGAACCAGAACAACAAAACGGGTCGACCCAGACAGTGGGTCGACCCGTTTTGCTTTGTGTCATTTTGTGGGTCTCGGAAGACTGCAGCGCCTGCCCCTCCCGGGCAGCGGATCGGTTACTTTTCGGATGCGGGAACCGGAATCTTGGCGATGCGTCGATCGTGACGGCCTCCCTCGTAAGGGGTGGCGAAGAAGATGTCGAGCATGCGGATGGCGTCGTCGTTGCTGATGAACCGTGCCGGGAAGACGATGATGTTGGCGTTGTTGTGCTGACGGATCAGCGCGGCGATTTCGGGTTCCCAGCAGAGTCCTGCGCGGATTCCCTGATGCTTGTTGAGCGTCATGGCCATTCCTTCGCCCGAGCCGCACAGCCCGATGCCGTAGGCAACCTCGCCCTTTTCGACCGCCTCGGCCAGCGGATGCGCGAAGTCGGGATAGTCGACGCTTTCGGGCGAATAGGTCCCGAAGTCTAATACCTCGTACCCCTTGCTGTTGAGGTATCCCACGATAAATTCCTTCATTTCGTAGCCGGCATGGTCGCTGGCGATCCCTATCTTTTCCATTTGTAGCTGTTTGATTGACTGTGCAAGTTTGCTTTCGTGTCTGGCGGCGGAGTGTGCCGCCACGGCCTCACAAAGATACGAAAAATAACGACCTCGCCGCTGCGGGTCGTTAAAATGTGCTAATTTTGCGTCGTGAAAACGTTTCTGGCCCTTTTGGGAGGTCTGTCGCTTGTGCTGGGAATTGTCGGCATCTTCGTGCCGCTGCTCCCGACCACGCCCTTTCTGCTGCTGACCGCGGCGTTGTGGGTGCGCTCCTCGCCGCGGCTCTACGACTGGCTGCTCGCGCATCGGCGGCTCGGCCCCTACATTCGTCAGTTCCGCGAGAACCGCGCCATACCGCTGCGGGCCAAAATCCTCTCCCTCACGCTGCTGTGGGGAACGTTGCTCTACTGCATTCTGGCCGTTGTCGACCGTTGGCGGTGGGTGCAACTCGGATTGCTCCTTCTGGCGGTCGGCATTACGTGGCACATCCTTTCGTTTGCCACTCTGCGACGTTAGAACCCTCCGATTTCCAACCTCCGCCTCTTCCTCCCATACTTTCTCTTTTCGCCTATTCCGGGATCCCGGCGGACTCTTTCTGTTCGGCGGAGATCACCTTCCCGAGGTGGTATTTCACCGCCCATGCATCCTGATCGGTCAGATCGTCATGCTCGCCGACATATTCGGCCACCGGTTGGATGCGCAGACGGTATTCATATCCGGGCGTGTAGTCGAAGCCCTCTATTTCCCACGGAAAGAGTTCCCATTGCGTGCCGTTTGCCCGCAGGTCGGCGATCCAGAAGACCGGATGATCGGCATCGGCCAGTTTCGAAGCGATGAGCACCTCGTATTCGGGGCTGAACGTCAGGGGATCGACCGGCATCTCGGCCCGCGCATGCGAGAGGCGCTCTTCCATCGTATAACGGAGATCCGGTCCGTCGGCCGGGGGATTGGCTATGGGGTCGATGCGCACGCGCATCACCGTTTCGTATCCGGTTTCGAACGAAAATCCTTCGATCGTGTTCGGAAAAATCTCCCAGGTGGAGGAGTTTCCTCGCTGAATGATGTAGGCGGGCACATGCCCGAAGCCCATGGCGATGCCCGCCACGCCCTTTTCGGGAGCAATGGTCCATGTCTCCACGCGGGACTCGTCATTGTCGCACCCTCCGGCGAGGAGGGGCAGCCAGAGCAGCAACAGCAGTTTCTTCATGGCAACAGTTATGTGTCAGTTTTCAGCTCTTCCAGCGTCCGGGTCAGTGCAGGTAACGCTCGGCCAGGGAGATGAGGAATCCGAAGAGCAGGGCGTTGAACAGCACGAGCGGAATGGATTTCTGCTCCTTTCCCGAGGCGGCGAAGAGCACCGGAATGGTCAGCATCACCGTCGCACCCATTCCGTCGGCCCACCAGGGCAGGTAGGGCAGGTCTCCGTAGAAGACGAAGAGGGCGGCGAAGAGGTAGATGAGGAATGACGCGATGCACGAACGTGCCGAGAATTTCTGGAAGATCATCGGGATGACGACCAGCACTCCGGCTACGGCGCCTACGGCCAGCGAAAGGGTGAAATGTGTCATGCCGGGGAGCTATTTCGCCGCACGCTTGCGGTCGGTTTCGTGCAGGAGGATCTTGCGCAGGCGGATGGCGTGAGGCGTCACCTCGACATATTCGTCCTCCTTGATGTATTCGAGTGCCTCTTCGAGCGTGAAGACCTTCGGCGGTACGATGACGGCCTTGTCATCGGATCCCGAGGCGCGCATGTTGGTCAGCTGCTTCGACTTGGTGACGTTGACCGTGATGTCGTTCTGCCGCGTGTGCTCGCCGATGACCTGTCCTTCGTAGACCTGCTCCATGGGGCTGATGAAAAAGCGTCCGCGATCCTGCAGCTTGTCGATCGAGTAGGCGTAGGCCGTTCCGGTCTCTCCCGAGATGATCGAGCCGTTGGTGCGCATCTCGATGTCTCCGGCCCAGGGTTCGAAATCCTTCAGACGGTGGGTCATGATGGCTTCGCCTGCGGTGGCTGTCAGCATGTTCGAGCGCAGACCGATGATGCCGCGCGAGGGGATGTCGAACTCCAGACGCACGCGGTCGCCGTCCGATTCCATGTTGGTGAGCGTACCCTTGCGGCGGGTGACCATGTCGATCACCGTGCCGGAGTGCTCTTCGGGGCAGTCGACCGTCAGCTCCTCGACCGGTTCGCACTTCTTGCCGTCGATCTCCTTGGTGATGACCTGCGGCTGACCGACCTGCAGTTCGTAGCCCTCGCGGCGCATGGTCTCGATCAGCACCGAGAGGTGCAGCACGCCGCGTCCGAAGACGTTGAACGAATCGGCCGTCGGACCGGGCGTCACGCGCAGGGCGAGGTTCTTCTCCAGTTCGCGGTCCAGACGCTCCTTGATGTGGCGCGAAGTGACGTATTTGCCGTCCTTGCCGAAGAAGGGCGAGTTGTTGATCGTGAAGAGCATCGACATCGTCGGTTCGTCGATGGCGATCGGGGGCAGCGGCTCGGGGTTTTCGTAGTCGCAGATCGTGTCGCCGATCTCGAAGCCGTCGATACCCATGATGGCGCAGATCTCACCGCACGGAACCTCGTCGACCTTCTTCTTGCCCAGACCCTCAAAGACCATCAGGTCCTTGATCTTGCACTTCTGCATCGTCACGCCGTCACGCTTGGCCAGCGTCACGTTTTCGCCGGCGTGCAGCGTACCGCGCGTGAGTTTGCCCACGGCGATACGACCCGTGTAGGAGGAGTATTCGAGCGAGGTGATGAGCAACTGCGGCGTACCCTCGACCTGGGTCGGTTCGGGGATTTCGTCGATGATCGTGTCGAGCAGCGGGACGATCGAATTGGTGCGTTCGTTCCACTTGTGGGACATCCAACCCTGTTTGGCCGAACCGTAGATGGTCTTGTAGTTGAGCTGATCCTCGGTGGCGTTGAGCGAGAACATCAGGTCGAAGACCTGTTCGTTGACCACTTCGGGGCGGCAGTTGGGCTTGTCCACCTTGTTGATCACCACGATGGGCTTCTTGCCCAGGGCCAGGGCCTTCTGCAGCACGAAGCGCGTCTGGGGCATCGTCCCCTCGAAGGCGTCGACCAGCAGCAGCACGCCGTCGCACATGTTCAGTACGCGCTCCACCTCGCCGCCGAAATCGGCGTGGCCCGGCGTGTCGATGATATTGATCTTGTAGTCCTTGTAGACCACCGAAACGTTTTTCGAGAGGATCGTGATTCCCCGTTCGCGTTCCAGGTCGTTGTTGTCCAGAATCAAGTCACCGGTCTGCTGGTTGTCGCGCAGGAGGTGGCCTGCCAGAATCATCTTGTCGACAAGCGTCGTCTTCCCGTGGTCGACGTGGGCAATGATCGCAATGTTGCGCAGTT
Organism: uncultured Alistipes sp.; assembly: GCA_944321765.1. Lineage (GTDB taxonomy): Bacteria > Bacteroidota > Bacteroidia > Bacteroidales > Rikenellaceae > Alistipes. Next base: position 117 of record CALUMQ010000029.1, on the reverse strand, counting down.
TTTGCATAAATGTGTATTTTGTCGTGCAAAGGTAACAATTTCTCCGGAAAATGTACTACATTTGCTTACTTCTTAAAAAAGTTAAAGAATGAAACCCGCTTTCAACGTTCGCAACAG
>CALUMQ010000028.1 GCA_944321765.1 uncultured Alistipes sp. | reverse complement strand
ACAAAAAATTCCTACTTTTGCACCCGGGTGAGTCTTATACGACCAGCTCCTGCAGAATCCCCCAGGCGAGGAATCGAGCAAGGGTATGCGGTTGTAGCGGTGCGATATAAGGAGCTCACCCTTTTTTGTTATGGCGGCGTCCCCTGCGGGACGCCGTTCCGCTACCCCCCCCCGATGCCGGGAATACGCCTGTCTCACAAAAAGCCATCATACCATCCCGGAGGCCTCATCCGCAGGTTTCCAGCCCCCGAAACGCCGGAATCCCGGAGATTTTCCCTACCTTTGTCCTCCACATGGACCTAAACCGCGAAATATTGCGCCTCGCGCTGCCGAATATCGTCTCGAACATCACCGTACCGTTGATGGGCATCGTCTCGACGGCCATCGCCGGGCATTGGGGGAGCGACTCCACCGCCACGATCGGCGCACTGGCCATCGGAGTGTCGATCTTCAACTTCATCTACTGGAACTGCTCCTTCGTACGCATGGGGACCAGCGGTCTCACGGCTCAGGCATACGGCGCCGGCAGGTTCGAGGAGTGCACCAACATGCTCTACCGCGCCCTCACGGTGGCTGTTGTCATGGGGGCACTCGTACTCATCCTTCAGCAGCCCCTCGGCGAAGCCGCCCTCTGGGCCATGCACGGCGGAGAGATGACACGCGAGTACTTCTACACACGCATCTGGGCGGTACCTGCCGGCATCCTCCTCTTCGGATTCAACGGCTGGTTCACAGGCATGCAGAATGCGCTCTTCCCGATGATTACGGCCGTCACGGTCAATGTCATCCATCTCGCATGCAGCCTTGCGTTCGCCTTCGGTCTCGACCTCGGAATCGTCGGAATCGCCTACGCCTCGGTCGTCGCACAATGGTCGGGCGTCCTGCTGGCCGCAACGCTTCTCGTGGTGCGCTACCGCAGCCTCCTCACGCGCTTCGACCGTCGCAAAGTTCTGGATCTGAAACCCCTCAAGACCTTCATGCGCATCAACCGGGACATCATCCTCCGTACGTTCTGCATCGTAGCCGTATACACCTTCTTTACCGGAGCGTCGGCACGCATGGAGGATCCGGCTCTGCTGGCCGTGAATACCCTTCTGCTCGAACTGTTCACCCTCTTCTCCTACATGAACGACGGATTTGCATACGCGGCCGAGGCCCTTACCGGGCGCTACATCGGAGCCCGCGACAGCGAGGCGCTGCACCGCTGCATGCGCAAGTGTCTCGGCTGGGGCATGGTAATCTCGGCGGTCTTCGTTGGATTCTATCTCGTGGGATGGCGGCAGCTGCTCGGCCTCTTCGTCGACCGCGACGCCCCGAATGCCGCACAGCTTATCGATATGGCGGGCAACTACGTCGTCTGGGTGATCCTGATCCCCCTGGCCTCGGCCATGCCCTTCATCATGGACGGCATCATGGTCGGCGCCACCGAAACGCGCATCATGCGCAACTCGATGTTCCTCGCCACGGCGGCCTATTTCGGAATCTTTTATGTCGGCGCACCGCTCATCGGCAACAACGCCCTCTGGCTCGCATTTACCCTATACATGGCCCTGCGAGGGCTCTTCCAGTACCTGATGACCCATCGGCTGCGCTCCATTCGCGAAAAGGCCGCATAAAAGAATTCGTACGCACGGACAAACGTCATGCAAAAACAACGGGCGCGCGATCCTTCGGAATCGCGCGCCCGCATGTATCGAATGATTAATAACTACTCGCCTTTGGCCTGCTTGTAGAGCTCGTTGTACTTGTTGTACTTGTCCATGATGCCCGGTTCGTCGCGCAGACGGAAGCACAGCGACTTGAGGAACTCCAACGTATCGCTGTCGTCGGGCTTCAGCTCGTGAGCCTTCTCAAACCACGGAAGAGCCTCCATATATACGGCATTGACCGATTTCAGATCCTCGTCATAGGCAGCCTGGCTGCTGTACTGCTTCTCGTTCATCACCTTGTTGAGCTCATCACCCTTGATCGTGTAGAAGACACCCAGGTAGTAGTTGCCTTCGAAAAGATCGGGCTTCAGCTCCACAACCTTCTTGAACGACTCGATGCTCTTGTCATAGTCCTTCAACGCATAGAAGATACGCCCGCGGCCGAACCACAGGTCGACACTCTCGGGGTTGTTCGCAATGGCGTTGTCGATCATGTTGATCAGATCGGCAGGATCTCCGACACCCTCCTCGGCCGTATAAAGCTGCATCAGTCCGTCGAGGATACGTTCGTTCTTCGGGAACTTCTCGATACCCGTCAGCAACGCTCCCTTGGCCTTCAGCAGGTTGCTGCTGTCGGCTCCCTTCTGGCCGTAATAGCAGTGGAAGAGGTAGTAGTAGATGTTGCCCTCCTCGTCGGCATAGCCCTGATCAATCGAACGCGTCAGATAATCGGCTCCCTTGACATACGACTCCGGATTGTTCGCTCCGTCGACCGTCAGCAGGTAGCCGGCATAGTACAGCAGCGCCGGATCGGGATTCTGGCCATAGGCCGCGCACGACTGTGCATCGTATGCCGTAGCATAGGCATCGGCCGCCTCGAGGTAGTTGCCCGTCTCAAGGCCCACATTACCCAGCTGCGAGCAGAAGTCGCTTACCTGCTGCAGGCCCTGCTTTACCTTGTCGGCACTCTTCGGATCCAGGTCATACGCCTTCTTATAGGCCTCGATGGCCTTGGCGGGAGCATCCTCTACAACCCACTGCGTCTGCTTCCAGCACGTTACCTTGTTGTCCTTGATGTAGACCGTCACGTAAGGATAGGTCCACGCCTCATACTGCACGTCGAGAAGCGTCTCGTTGCCCTTGAACGACGGCTCCCCCATGGCCAGTTTCAACATCGTGGGCTCGATACCCACGAACAGACTCTTCGTGGGCTCCGCAGCAGCGTCGTAGAACGCCTTGCCGCGGTTGATCCACGTCGCAGCCTTTGCGCCTTTCTTCGCATCGGCAATGTCAGCATCGCTCTTTTCGATCTTCGAAAGAAGCGCCTCCTTGTTCACTTTCTGTGCATGAACGGCCGGGACTGCCAGAAGCAGTGCCGCAAGCGCCGACAAAAAAGTTCTTTTCATGACTAATACGGTTTAGTTGGAATTATGTAACCTGTTATGTTATTCTTCCGCGGGCGAGGTGGTGTTGTCGGAAGAGGGAGCCTCCGGCGTCGTCCCTCCGTTATCACCCTCCTCAGCCGGCTGCACAGCGTCTTCATCCCCGGCCGACGGAACAGCCATCACCGAGGCAATGGCATCTCCCTCGCGCAGATTGATGATACGAACACCCTGCGTCGCACGCCCCGCAAGGCGGATCTGCGACACGGCCGTACGTATGGTAAGTCCCGAACGATTGATGATCATCAGGTCGTTGTCATCCGTAACGGCCTGGATCGAGATAAGTTTTCCGGTCTTCTCCGTGATGTTGATCGTCTTAACGCCCTTGCCTCCGCGGTTCGTGATGCGGTACTCGTCCAGATCGGTACGCTTGCCATATCCGTTCTCGCTGAGAACCAGCACATCCTGCTTGGAGTCCGGCTCCACGCAGATCATGCCGATCACCTCGTCCGACTCCTCGATCGAGATACCCCGGACTCCGGCGCCGACTCGCCCGATCGGACGTACCGTCGATTCATTGAAGCGGATCGCCTTGCCGTCGCGTGCGGCGATCATCACCTCGGCATGCCCGCTCGTGAGTTTCGCCTCGATCAGCTGGTCGCCTTCGCGGATAACAATGGCGTTGACGCCGTTCTGACGCGGGCGCGAGTATGCCTCAAGCTTCGTCTTCTTGATCGTTCCGTCCTTCGTACACATGACGATGTAGTTGTTGTTCACATACTCCTCGTCATCGAGACGCTTGACATTGATATAGGCGCGAACCTTGTCATCGGGCTCGATCTGAATGACGTTCTGGATCGCCCGGCCCTTCGACGAACGGGATCCCTCGGGAATCTCATACACCTTCAGCCAGTAGCAGCGGCCCTTCTCCGTAAAGAAGAGCATCGTGTTGTGCATCGAGGCCACATAAATGTGTTCGATGAAGTCTTCGTCGCGCGTAGCGCTGCCCTTGGCGCCTACACCGCCGCGATGCTGCGTGCGGTACTCGGCAAGCGGCGTGCGCTTGATATAGCCCATGTGCGAGATCGTGATCACCATGTCGTCGTCGGCATAGAAATCCTCCGGGTTGAACTCCTCCGAGGAGTAGACGATCTCCGTACGGCGTGCATCGCCGTATTTCTCCTTGATCTCCAGCAGCTCGTCCTTGACGATCTGCATCTGCAGCGCCACGCTTCCCAGGATCTCCGTCAGATGGGCGATCAGCGCCTGCAGTTCATCCCGCTCGGCAACCAGTTTGCCGTGTTCGAGTCCCGTCAGGGCGCGCAGACGCATCTCGATGATGGCCGAGGCCTGGATGTCGTCCAGCTCGAAGCGCTCCATCATGGTCTGCTTCGCAAGATCGGGCGTCTGCGACGAGCGGATGATGTGCACGATCTCGTCGATGTTGTCCTGGGCAATCAGCAGTCCCAGTACGATATGCAGCCGCTCCTCGGCCTTACGCTTGTCAAACTGCGTGCGGCGCACCACCACGTCATGGCGGTGGTCGATGAAATACTTGATCAGATCGCGCATCGACAGCAGCTGCGGCCGTCCGTTGACCAGCGCGATATTGTTCACCGCAAACGACGTCTGCAGCGGCGTATTCTTGAACAGCGTGTTGAGAACCACGCTCGCCACGGCGTCATGTTTCAGAATGATGATGATACGCAGACCGTTGCGGTCCGATTCGTCGTTGATGTAGGAGATGCCTTCGATCTTCTTGTCGTTGATCATGTCGGCGATCTTCTTGATCATCTCGGCCTTGTTGATCATGTAGGGGATCTCCGTGACGACAATGCATTCGCGGCCGCTGGGCGTATGTTCGATCTCCGTCTTGGCCCGCATGATGACACGTCCGCGACCCGTCAGCATCGCCTCCTTGACCCCTTCGTAGCCATAGATAATGCCGCCCGTCGGGAAGTCGGGACCCTTGACATACTGCAGCAGCTCCTCGCCCGTGATCTCCGGGTTGTCGACATAGGCGCAGCAGGCATCGACAACCTCCGAGAGGTTGTGCGGCGCCATGTTCGTGGCCATACCCACGGCAATACCGCTCGCGCCGTTGACGATCAGCAGCGGAATACGCGTAGGCAGCACCGTAGGCTCCTTGATCGTGTCGTCGAAGTTCAGCGTCCAGTCAACCGTCTCCTTGTCGATATCGGCCATCACCTCGTCGGTGATCTTCTTCATGCGCGCCTCGGTGTAACGCATCGCGGCCGGCGAGTCGCCGTCCATCGAACCGAAGTTTCCCTGGCCGTCGACCAGCGGGTAGCGCATCGACCACTCCTGGGCCAAACGGACCATGGCGTCGTAGACCGACAAGTCGCCATGGGGGTGGAACTTTCCGAGCACGTCTCCGACGATACGCGCCGACTTACGCGTGGGTTTGTCGGAATAGAGGTTGAGTTCCGCGCTCATATCGTAGAGGATGCGTCGGTGTACGGGCTTCAGTCCGTCGCGCACGTCGGGCAACGCACGCGACACGATAACCGACATCGAGTAATCGATGTACGCCGACTTCATCTGCTCTTCGATATTGATGGGGATGATACGCCCCACCAAACCTGCATTCTTTTCTTCTTCTGTCAACATTTCTCTCTTCTACTTTCTCGTTGTACCTGCGGATGCGGAAGGCTCACCAGGAACAAGATCCCGAAAACCAGCGTCCGCAGCGTTCTTCCCCGACCGGACCCTGCGACGGCTGCCGGGCAGCCGTCGCATCGCCGAAGCCGGTTACAGAACGGAAGTTTCAGCGTAAAATTACTTATCTTTTAACATACAAAAATAGCACTTATTTCCGATCTGACCAACTTTGCAGGCAGAAATATCACCGTCCGGCACGACATTTTCCGCCACATACCCTTTTTTTGCCCGTTTTCCGGCGATTTGACGGCAAAAAAAATTTCTCCCGACAGGGTGTCGGGAGAAATACGCCTTTCTCCGGGGCGGAGGCAGGCTCGCCGTCCGGCCACAGGTGCTGCCCGGCAGCACACCACGCGGGCTAACGCCTCGTCCGTCCAGCTCCGCAATGCCACAGAATACGGACTCCAACAGACAAATAGACATGACAGTAATCCGCAAATCCGCCCTTGTATGCATCGATATAGCGGACACCTGCGCCTATGAAAAGCGGGGTCCACAGAGCCTCGGTCTGCCAGCGCACGCCCGCATCGTATGAACGAAAATGCCAGTCGCCTCCGAGCGTATTGCCGAACCGGACCGAAATGTCGAGCCGGTCATGATCGGTATGCAGCGGTGCGTAGCCGAAACCCAGTCCGAGCTGCATTGCATCCTCGTAACTTCTCGTTTTATCGGCATCGAACAATCCCAACGACAGCGTATACGGAACAAACAGCGAGAATCGCGGATCGAAGCTATACCCGACGACCAGTTCCTCCTCGATCATGCGCTGCTTGACACCCTCGCTTTTCGACTGGAACAGATTCCGGGCCTCGAATTGCCAAATCATGCCTTTGCCGTTGTCCACATAAGACTGGGCGGGCGCAATGGCAGCCACCCCGAGCAATACAAACAATAAAATCCATCTTTTCATACGGGTCAGTATTTTAGTTTTCCGTCTCTTCCTCCTCCGAACCGGATTCACAAACCTGCCACAGGACACAACCATTGGCCCCGACGCAAGCCGCCGCCTCAAGCATGTTTTTCGAAGTCTGACCGACATCGGTCGTTTGATCATCCCCTGAGGCCAGAATCATAAAGTCTGATCCTTCTTCCCCGCTTTCTTCCTCACCGGCATCTGCAGCCACATCTTCTTCTGCAACAGAATCTTCAAACAGATTCTCTTCAGTCGGAACATATTCTGCCTGACTGTCCTCTTCATGCGCCACACAGGTCGCCATCAAAGATCCAAATATACCCCCACAACAGCTCCTCTTCCGCCCCATGAAGCACCAATTGCAGCACTTAAAGCATCCGATGCGAATATTCGCATGAACCAACGTCCGAGGAACCACCCCCGTGTATCAGTTAGTTCACAAAACTGACCCGTATACCTTAAGTTCAAGGCTGCGATCGCTACATGAAGATCTGCAAATTCATTCTGCATCATTTGATCCGGTGTCTCATACGATCGAGAGTCGGAAGTCCGAACATGTACAGAAAAATAGAGACACGCCCAATAAGCACAGAATACGTATAAACCGCTTCACATAAATAATATTTTCAATATATTGACACAATATAACAAAAAAATAACATGCATGCAACACATATAACGAATAACAATACGAAATACACATTTAATAAACGCCCCAAAATATAAACGAGAATCAGACCAGAATACGAGAAAACAGAGCCCCACAAAAAAAGGCCGCAATACACGGTCTCCGGCATCATATCCGTCCAACCGAAGCATTGCGACCCCGTATCTCATCCGAAGCGTTCGGACATGGCACAAACGGGGATAGGCTGCACCGTCAAGAAATACCGGCACATACCGCCCCGATACAAGCCAAATACAATATCAAAATCAGCGAAAATCGATCATTTCGTACCCGTCGTATTGCTTCGGGTCGAAACGCCGCAACGGCGTCTGCGGAGATCCTATCCCGACAATACGCACCGTCACCCGTTCGCCGTCGTAGTCGTAGTCGAGCGATTCGGGACGCATGGTCGACGTGGAGATCGTCACCTCGACCGTCCCTGCCGAGGCACTATTTTCAGTCGTCGGAGTCAGCCGCACGACAGCGTGTCCGTCCGCCTCAGAGACCAGCGTCGGGGTATACTGACTGTCGAGAAAATCGAAGGCCCGGATCGGATTGTTCAGCAGGTTGCGGCTCTCGCGGTCGACCTCGACGATCGTCACCTCCCGGCGGCGGTTGTCAACCTCGTAGCGCGTCGTCGCATCGGCAAAGACCTCGGCATCGCCCAACGTCAGGCAATAGGAGTCACCGTCGACCGTGTAGCTGCCGTTGCCGGAGAAGTCCTCGGCCGAGATCTCGAAACGCACCTCATAGCTTTTCATCGCCCGGAACCCCTCGGAGAGGCGCTCCAGCAGGTAGGTGGCACGATCGGCAGCTGCCGTCGGGAAGAGCGTCAGCAGAGCCGCCGCCGTAATCAGGATTTGACGTGCTATTCGCATGGGCAACAAAAAAAGAAAGTTCGACAAAAGGCAGGCCGCGTCGGGCGTCAGAAGAGCCCCAGGTCCTGCAACTTGGCCTCCAGTGAGGGAAGATCGTGGTAGAGAATGTCGCGCGGCTTGGCCCCCTGCTGGCGTCCCACGATGCCAGCCCGTTCGAGCTGCATCATGATACGTCCCGCGCGGTTGAAGCCCACCTCGTAGTTGCGCTGGATCATCGACGTGGAGATCTGACCGCTCGATACCGCCTCGCGGGCGATCTCGGCAAAGAGCGTGTCGTACTTCACGGGGGCCGAGGACTCCTCGCCGCCCGGACCCGTGCTGCCCTCGGCACTCTCCGGCGTATAGTCGGGCAGTGCATAGGCCGAGGTGTACCCCTGCTGTTTCGAGATGTAGTCGACGATACGCTCCACCTCCTTCGTCTCGACCAGCGCGCACTGGATGCGCGTCAGTTCACCGTCCTTCGAGATGAGCATGTCGCCCCGGCCGATCAGCTGATCGGCGCCCGGACGGTCGATGATCGTCCGCGAGTCGGTCATCTGCATCACGCGGAAGGCGATGCGGGCCGGGAAGTTGGCCTTGATCTTGCCCGTGATGACGTCGACCGACGGACGCTGCGTAGCAATGATCAGGTGGATGCCGATGGCGCGGGCCTTCTGCGCCAGACGCGTGACGGGCGTTTCGACCTCCTTGGCCGTCATGATCAGATCGGCAAACTCGTCGATCACCACGACGATATAGGGCAGGTAGCGGTGTCCGTTCATCGGATTCAGCTGCCGGGCCACGAACTTGGCATTGTACTCGGAGATGTTGCGCGCTCCGGCCTTCTTGCACAGCTCCAGGCGGTTGTCCATCTCCAGACACAGGGAGTTGAGCGTATAGACCGCCTTGCGGGGATCGGTGACGATGGCCTCGTCCTCGGACTCCATCTTGGCCAGGAAGTGCCGCTCGATCCTGGCGTAGAGCGAAAACTCCACCATCTTCGGGTCGATCATCACGAACTTCAGCTGCGCGGGGTGCTTGCGGTAGAGCAGCGACGTGATGATGGCGTTCAGTCCGACGGACTTGCCCTGTCCCGTGGCGCCGGCCACCAGCAGGTGCGGCATCTTCGTGAGGTCGAAGACGTAGTTCTCGTTCTGAATCGTGCGTCCGATCACCACCGGAAGCTCGGCCTTCGACTCCTGGAAGCGCAGCGACCGCACGGCCGAATACATCGACACGACCTGTTTGTGTCGGTTCGGTACCTCGATGCCGATCGTGCCGCGACCGGGAATCGGCGCGATGATGCGGATGCCCGATTCGGCCTTGAGACTCTGGGCGATATCGTTCTGCAGCCCCTGGATCTTGGAGATCTTGACCCCCTGGGCCTGCACAATCTCGTAGAGGGTGACAGTCGGACCCACCGTCGCCTTGATGCGCTGGATCGGAATGCCGAAATACTTGAGCGTCTCCTCGATGCGCGTCTTGTTCTCGAAAATCTCCTCGTCGGAGACCCCCTCGTCGGAGATATAGTCCTCCAGCAGCGTCACGGGAGGCTTGCGGTAATTGACCAGATCCTTCAGCGGATCGTAGCTCTCGGTAGGAATGGTCCGGGCGTCGACCACCTTCGCCTCGTTCGCCTCGACCGTCACCACGACCCCCTCGGTCGCTGCAGCAGCGGTTGTGGAAACGGCAGTCGCGGCGGCGGGTGCCGAGGTTGTCGCAGAAGCAGTTTGCAGGGCCCCGGCCGGCTCATGCGGAGGCATCGGCTGACGATCCTGCTCCGATGTCGGAACGGAGGATGCCTCGGATGCGGAAGGATCCAAGACTCCGGCGGATGCGGAGGTCTCCGGGACCCCGGCCGGTTCGGAATCGTCGACACCAACGGTTATCTCGGTAAACGGGCCGTCGTTCCGTACGGTTGTCGCACGAAGCGATTCCGCACGTCCTGACGTCGTCGGACGCTGCAGTTCAACCAGTCCGCCGCGACCCATGACCACCCGGCCTTCGGGATGCGACAGATCAACCTCCGTAAAGACGTCGTCGGTATCGTCCGTCGCGACGGTTCGCGCACGAGCTCCTCGACGCTCCTCCACCACGCTCTTGCCCACAGGTTCTCCGTCGGGCGTCAGTTCCAGGAAAGGATTGTCATCATCCGGATCCTCCGCAGCGGAGTGTGAATTCTGCGGCTCTGCCGTACGTTCGACATGCAGAGGAACCGCCGTTCCGACAGCCGCTTCAAATGATGAGTCTGTATCAGCCGCCCGCTCGGCGTACGGTTCGGAAGCGACATCGGCGGAATCATCCGCCGCAGGGCGCCGCACGGTGGTCGAGGCCGTTTGGGCCGTCAGCGGCGATGCCGGCGCGGTAGCGGGATTGACCGGTTCCGGCCGCACGGAAGGCGTCGGAACCTTTGCGTCAGTATCCGCGGAGGTCTCATGCGAATCGTCGTCAGTCTCTACATCGTCCTCTTCATCGCGCTCCTCTCCGGAGGCGGTATCGGTTCCGTGGTGTGTCACCTTGTTGCGGACGATCTCGACGAGTTTCTCGCTGCGGTCCATTACCACATTGCCCGCCTCGTTAACCTTGTTGATAAAGTTGCGGTTAATATAGACCCCCGTAAGGATCCATCCTCCGACAAGCAGAATGATCGTTCCGAACACCCCGATGTTGACCCGCAGCAGATCCCCGACCTCGATACCGAAGACACCGCCCCAGCCCGTCGAGCAGCAGAGGCTCCATCGGTCGGCAAAGGCGAAGCCCAGGGTCAGCGACCCCAGGATCATGATCAGAAAGAGGGAAAGGATCGAATGGTTCATCAGCAGCGGACGCTGGCGGAGGATCCGCACGCCGATGAGGATCAGCATCACGGGGATCAGCATGCCGAAAAGTCCGAACGAACGGTCGACCAGGAGGCGCGCCAGGCGGGCTCCGCTCCATCCGCAGAGATTCTCCGGCTCCACACCCAGCGTCGCGCGCTGCTCCGCGGAGAGCTGCAGCCCGCTCTGGTCGGCGGCCCAGCTGAAGAAGGAAAAAAGAACCGCAAAGCCGGCAAACAGGCCGAGACAGAGCAACAGCAACCCTCCGATCCAGCGGATGCTGTCTCGGTTGGAACGCTGCACGGTCTGTCGTGCATTGCGGGAGCTATTTCGGGATGCCATTTTCGTACGCGTGAAAAACGGGAATATGAGTGTACGAAGGTACGAATTTTTTCCGGATTTCCGGATCCTCAACGGCCGAAATCGTGACGCCGCGTCTTCACGCGTCTGCCAAAGCTTTGGTTTCGAGACGCTGACGGTAGGCTTCGTCGGCGAACGTATGGAACGTATAGACCGGACGGTGGTCCGCCGCAGCTCGCAACGACCGCTCGTCCAGCAGGTTCGCAACGCGTCGCGCCACGGCGGGCGATGAATCGACAATCGTCACGTCTCGCCCCGCCACGACGCGTTCAAGCACCGGCAGCAAAAAAGGATAGTGCGTGCACCCCAGCACGATCTGATCGGCGCCGCGCGCCAGCATGGGCTCTACGGCGGCACGCACGCACGCCTCGGCCTCGGGGGTCGCCTCACGGTCCGATTCGACCAGCTCGACAAAACCGCGGCCGGGAACCGTCAGCACCTCGATGCCGTGACCGTAGCGTTCGGCCGTACGGCGGAACAGCTCGCCGTCCAGGCTCCGTTCGGTGGCCAGCACCCCCACCACCCCGCTGCGGGTATGCAGGCAGGCGGGTTTCACGGCTGGCTCCATGCCCACAATCGGCACGGCAGCGTATTTCGCCCTCAGAAAGTCGATCGCCGCAGCCGTCGCGGTGTTGCATGCCACGACGATCATCTTGCAGCCCTGGCCGACCAGGTATCCGACGGCGGCATCGGCCAGCGCCTGCACCTCCTCGCGCGGCCGCGATCCGTAAGGACAGTTCTTACCGTCGCCCAGGTAGAGAAGTGACTCTCCGGGCAGTGCCCGGCGGATCTCCCGCCAGACGGTCAATCCGCCCAGTCCCGAATCGTAAACCCCGATCGGGGCGTTGTTCGTCAATCGGTCCACGCTGTTTTCCGTTGAATGGTTGATCGTTAAATCTATTAGGTATAGAATGTTTGTCGCCTCCTCAGAGCCAATTCGGGATAGGATTCTCTTCGGTTCCGAGGACCCCGTCAATGTGAGGATGACGCGGTATGCGACAAGATATAATCCATGATCTCGTCGTCGGAGAGTCCGTTGCAGTCGACCACCAGCGTTGCCTGTCCGTAAAAGGGCTCTCGCGTTGCCATGTCACGCTCCATGAATGCCACCAGCTGTTCGTCGTCAAGATCCCGCAGCCGCGGACGCTTGCGTCGTCCGTAGGGGCTCAGGCGCCCGGCAATCTCCTGTGCCGACCGCCGCAGGTAGACGGTACATCCCGCGGCATTCATGCAGGCCATGTTGTCGCCCCAGACGGGCAGCCCGCCTCCCGTGGAGACCACGGCCGCCTCACCGGCGGCAATCACCTCGTCGAGTACCGCCCGCTCCGCCTCGCGGAAGCGCTGCTCCCCCTCGTAACGGAATACGTCGGCAACCGATGCCCCTTCGCGCGCCTCGACCAGGCTGTCCGTATCGACAAACGTCCCGCCGAGCCGCCGGGCCAGCTTCTTGCCCAGGGTGCTCTTGCCGCAACCCATATATCCCACCAAAAACAACATAGTCATCGTTCGTTACGCGAATTGATTATCCGACAAACCGATCCCGTTCATCATCCGTTCATCAGAAGAGGTTCAGCTGCTCGGAATCGACCACCTGATCCGTATCGCCCTTCGGCCGTTCGATCTCGAAATCCACGGCTCCGGGCGCTGCGGAGGCGGAGGACGTTGCGGCGGGTGCAGACACCGGGGCATCTCCGCTCTGCGGAGCCTCCTCGGGCGTTACGGAAGGCTCCGGCTCGGGGGCGGGCTCCGGCTCGATGACACGGATCGTATTCACCTCGTAGGTTGTCAGCCGCTTGCCCTTCGCACGGTGGCTCTTCACCCCCACAAACGTATCGATGTCGACCCTGTCGGCCGGACGCGAGGCATGCGCCCCCTTGTAGGTGATCTCCAGCTCCGATCCGGCGCATCCGGTAATGCAGACAAAGTCGGCATCCGGCTCCAGGAAATCCTGCATCTTGTCCGACGCCTCGGCCGTGAAGCGCTTCAGGTAGTAGTAGCCCGCATCGCGGTCGAAATAGCAGATGCTGTAGACCCGCTCGGGCACGTAACGCTCCACGAGAATCGTCTCGTCGGGGAAGTGCTGTCCCAGGTCGTAGCCCGTTATATAATATTGATGTTTCGTCGTCCAGACGATCAGCCGGTCGTCACCCTTGAACTCGCCGAGCAGCCGTCCCCGGCCGTCGGCATTCAGTCGCCGCACATCCTCGTCGAACCAGATGTTCTGGCCCCCGAGCGTCGACGTGCCGCGCTCCTTCAGCACGATCTTGTGGATCCCGTAGCGCGAGAAGAGGTTGCCCTGGCTCTGGCGCCCCTTGATGGCAAGGGTCGAAAAGTCCAGGTCGACGATCACCTTCTTCAGCCGCGGACGCGGCTTGAAGTAGATCTTCAGCACCTCGGCCTCTCCGTTCGGATTCACCGACATGTAGAGAATCTCGCTCTTCGGCGTTCCCTTCGTGATGTTGTACTCCTTGTCGCGCGTAATGCCCTTGATCGCACAGCGTTTCATCATGATCGGCCCGTTCTTGCCGTCGCGGTACAACACGTTGTAGATCGTGCGCTCGTCGTTGCGCTTGAAGACGCCGATGTAGTAGATACCCTTGTCGAAGAAGGCCTTGTCGCTCACCTTCGTGATGACGTAGCGGCCGTCCTTCGTGAAGACGATCACATCGTCGATGTCCGAACAGTCGCACACGAACTCCGCCTCCTTCATCGACTTGCCGATGCCGAAGAAGCCCTCGGCGCGGTCGACATAGAGTTTGGCGTTGGTCACGGCCACCTTCGTCGCCTCGATCGAGTCAAACTCGCGCAGTTCGGTGCGTCGTTCCCGTCCCTTGCCGTATTTGTCGCGGATGCGTTCGTAGTAGGCGACGGCGTATTCGGTCAGGTGCGCAAGGTCATATTTCGTCGCCTCGATGTCCTGCTCGATCTGACGGATCTCGTTGTCGGCCTTCTCCGAATCGTAGCGCGTAATGCGGATGAACTTCAGCTCCGTAAGCCGCTGCACGTCCTCGAGCGTCACCTCCCGGCGCAACAGTTTCTTGAAGGGTTCCAGTCCCTTGTCAACGGCGGCATAGGCCTCCTCACGCGTCCGGCACCCCTCGAGCAGCTGGTAGAGCTTGTTCTCGATGAAGATCTTCTCGAGCGACGCCGCATGCCACGCCTCGTTAAGCTCCCCGAGGCGGATCTCCAGCTCGCGCCCCAGCAGGTATTTCGTATGTTCGGCCGAGCGGCGCAGAATCTCCGACACACCCAGAAAGTGAGGCTTGTCGTTCCAGATCACGCAGGCATTCGGGGCGATCGACACCTCGCAGTCCGTGAAGGCGTACAGCGCGTCGATCGTGCGGTCCGACGACTCGTCGGGAGCCACCTGGATGATGATCTCCGCCTTGTCGGCCGTATTGTCGTCGACCTTGCGGATCTTGATCTTCCCCTTCTCGTTGGCCTTGATGATCGAATCCTTGAGCGACTCGGTGGTCGTCGTATAGGGAATTTCGGTGATGGCCAGCGTCCGTTTGTCGATCTTAGAGATCCGCGCGCGGACCTTCACCGTGCCGCCACGCAAACCGTCGTTATAGCGGCTCACGTCGGCAAGTCCCCCCGTCGGGAAATCGGGATACAATTGGAACTCCCGGCCCTGCAGGTGGGCGATCGCGGCGTTGATCAGCTCGTTGAAGTTATGCGGCAGGATCTTCGAGGCCAGACCCACGGCGATACCGTCGGATCCCTGAGCCAGCAGCAGCGGGAACTTGATCGGAAGCGTCACAGGCTCCTCCTTGCGGCCGTCGTACGAAAGCATCCACTCCGTAGTCTTCCTGTTGAAGACCACCTCAAGGGCGAATTTCGACAACCGCGCCTCGATATATCGGCCTGCAGCGGCCTCGTCACCCGTAAGGATGTTGCCCCAGTTACCCTGGCAGTCGATCAGCAGGTCCTTCTGCCCCAGCTGCACCAGCGCATCCTTGATCGAGGCGTCGCCGTGCGGGTGGTACTGCATGGTCTGGCCCACGAGGTTGGCCACCTTGTTGTAGCGTCCGTCGTCCACCACCTTCATGGCGTGGAGAATCCGTCGCTGAACGGGTTTCAGTCCGTCCTCGATGTGCGGCACGGCTCGTTCCAGGATCACGTACGAGGCGTAATCCAGAAACCAGTTCTTGTACATGCCCGTCAGTTTGCGCACGTCGCCCTCATCCTGCGTCAGGCGGTCGAACCGACCCGCCTTGGCCGGCGCCTCACCCGCATTCCCGGCATCGGAATCCGCTGCGGGCTCCTCGACCGGCTCCTCGACCGAATCGTCGAGCGTATCGGGCGTCGAGGCATCTTCGTCGAACATCTCTCCGGAGATCGTTGCGTCCTTGTCTTTCTTGTCTGCCATAGTCGGTTAGCTCAGTTTGAGGTCCTGCTCCACGAGATCTTCCTCGATACGCAAATTATTGATAATAAATCCCTGACGGTCGTAGGTGTTCTTGCCCATATAAAACTCCAGCAGGTCGTGGATCGGGTCGTCCTTCGTGATGCGCACCTTGTCCAGGCGCATGTTCTCGCCGATGAACTCGCGGAACTCCTCGGGAGAGATCTCGCCCAGACCTTTGAAACGCGTGATCTCGGCATTCGCACCCAACTTCGCGATCGCACGCTGCCGCTCCTCCTCCGAATAGCAGTAGAGCGTCTCCCGCTTGTTGCGCACGCGGAACAGCGGCGTCTGCAGCACGAACAGGTGCCCCTGGCGGATCACGTCGGGGAAGAACTGCAGGAAGAAGGTCATCATCAGCAATCGGATGTGCATGCCGTCGACATCGGCATCCGTGGCGATCACCACCTTGTTGTAGCGCAGGTTGTCCATGTCCTCCTCGATGTTCAACGCCGCCTGCAGCAGGTTGAACTCCTCGTTCTCGTAGACCACCTTCTTGGTCAGTCCGTAGCAGTTCAGCGGCTTGCCCCGCAGCGAGAAGACCGCCTGCGTGCGCACGTCGCGGCTCTTGGTGATGGAGCCCGAGGCGGAGTTGCCCTCCGTGATGAAGATCATCGACTCCTCGGCCAGCTCGTTGCGGTCCGTACGGTGGATCTTGCAGTCGCGCAGCTTGCGGTTGTTGAGCGAAACCTTCTTCGCCGTCTCGCGCGCCTTCTTCTGGATACCCGAGATCGCCTTCCGCTCCCGCTCGTTCTCGACGATCTTCTTCTGCAGGATCTGCGCCGTCTCGGCATGCTTGTGCAGGTAGTCGTCAAGGTGCTTGCCCAGAAAATCCACCACGAAATTGCGGATCGTCGGGCCGTTCTTCGACATCTCCTTCGAGCCGAGCTTCGTCTTGGTCTGCGACTCGAAGATCGGGCTCGACACCTTGATCGAGATCGCCCCGATCATCGACGTGCGGATGTCCGAAGGATCGTAATCCTTGTGGTAAAACTCCTTGATGGTCTTGGCCACCGCCTCGCGGAAGGCCGCCTGGTGCGTACCCCCCTGCGTCGTATACTGTCCGTTGACGAACGAATAGCAGCTCTCGCCGTAACCCGTGCCATGGGCGATCACCACCTCGATGTCCTCACCCATGAGATGAATCGGCGGATAGAGCGGCTCTTCGGTCATGTTCTCGTTCAGAAGGTCCAGCAGTCCGTTTTTCGAGGCGTAGGACTGTCCGTTGAGCCGGATCGTAAGGCCCCGGTTCAGGTACGTATAGTTGCGGACCAGCTGCTCGACGTACTCCAGGTGGTAGGTGTAGGGGCCGAAGACCTCTTCATCGACGCGGAAGCGGATCTCCGTGCCGTTCTTCTCCTCGACGCCGCTCTCCCACCGGTCGCTCTGTTCGAGACCCTTCTCGAAGTAGACCGTGTGCGCCTCTCCGTTGCGGATCGAGCGCGCCGAAAACGAACTCGAAAGGTAGTTCACGGCCTTGACGCCCACACCGTTCAGACCGACGGTCTTCTTGAACGCCGCACCCTCTTCGTCATCGTCGTATTTGCCGCCGGTGTTCATCACGCTCACGGCCGCCGACAGCGAATTCAGCGGAATACCGCGCCCGTAGTCGCGCACCGTCACCTCGTTGTTCTCCACCGTAATGTCGATCTGGTGACCGAAACCGTTCATGTACTCGTCAATCGAGTTGTCGGTCACCTCCTTGATCAGCACGTAGATGCCGTCGTCGGGCTGGGAGCCGTCGCCCAGCTTGCCGATGTACATGCCCGGACGCAGCCGCACGTGCTCGCGCGGCGTGAGCGTACGGATCGCGTCGTCTCCGTAGTTACTGTCGTTGGGTCTTGTATTGAGTAAATCTGCCATATTCCTAACGCTTCGTCTTGCGAATGTCGGCAAGCGCCGCACACATCGCATCGTGCACCTCCGTCATCAGTTCGTGGGGTTCCGTCGTCGCAACCCGTTCGGCCGGAATGGGCGGCAACACCCGGATCGTAATCCGGTTGCCCCAGTTGAACAGGAGGTTCTTGTGGATCAGCGTGCGCGTGCCGTCCATCACCACGGGAAGAATGTCGACCCCCGCCTCGCGCGCCAGCGTGAAGGCCCCGGCCTTGAAACGGTGAATCTCCCCGTCCTTCGAACGCGTACCCTCGGGGAAGACCGCAATCGATGCCCCCCGGGCAATCCATCTCTTCCCCTCGCGCACCATCTGCTCCAGCGCTTCGGTCGCACGTCCCCGGTCAATGCAGATGTCGCCGTGAAGCACCAGGTACTGTCCGAAGAAGGGCACGCGGAAAACCTCCCGCTTCGACACCCAGCGGAAGTTGAGCGGAATGTAGTAGAGCGTCGGAATGTCGATCACCGTATTGTGGTTCAGCACAATGACATACTGCTTCCGACGATCCACCAGTTCGCGGCCCTCCACCTTCTGACGCCACCGCAGCGGAATGAAGAAGAAGATCCGCACCAGAATGCGCGACAGTTCGTGCACCACGCGCCGCCCCGGGTCGAAGGGATAGCACACCACCAGCGCTATGGCCGACAGAATCATGAACACGGTGCACAGAAGCACCAGAAAGATGTAATAAAGTGCGCTCAGCATCGTATCGTCTGTTCGTTATCCTATTTCCTGTTGTTTGCCTGTTGTTTTCAGTCGTTCGTCTGCCGACTGACTCTCATATGCCTCCTGCCTGGCGCCTCTCTTTCACTCGTCTGCTGTCCGGCGGACCGTCATCCAAAGGCACCCCGATGCGGTTTGATCCGGACGACGGTTTGGCCCGGCCGTTTACTAACTGGCAAAATTAACAATTTTTTCCGGGCTTTCCTAATTTCACTGCGCCGCGTTTTTTCAACAAAATTTCCACCGACCCCGACGTTCCCGCCACCAACGGGCATCATTATATATAGGTGACAAAAAATTATGAAAAATTTAGTTCTTTGCATTGCAAAGTACAGAGATTTTTACATATCTTTGTCGCACTGAAAATCCTGAACCAAACGCTTCGATCATGAAAAAACTGCTTCTGACTCTGCTCGTCATCCTCTCGGCGACCTCCGACCTGCTGGCCGCTCGTATCTGCCCCGCAGTCGGCCGCGTCGTTGACCAACAGGGAAAAGCCGTCGAATATGCCACCGTCGTACTGCTCAAGAATGAGCAGCAGGTCGCGGGAATGGCCACCGATGCTGACGGACGCTTCGAGTTGAAGGTCGCTCCCGGCGAATACACCCTGCAGATCCAATACCTCGGATACGACCCCGTCAAGCGTCCGATCCGCGTCGAAGAGCAGAACGACCTCGGGGAGATCGTCCTGCACACCTCCGCCACGCAGATCGAAGGTGTCGTCGTATCGGCCCGGCTCGTGCGCCGTGAGGCCGACCGCTTCGTCGTCGACGTGGCAAACGCCCCCGCAGCCATCGGAAAGGATGGCATCGAGCTGCTCGAACACGCCCCGGGCGTTTGGATCGACGGCGAGAAGATCTCGATCAACGGCAAAAGCGGATCGAAGGTCTACGTCAACGACCGCGAACTGCGTATGAGCAACGAGCAGCTGCTCGTCTACCTGCGATCGCTGCGTGCCGAGGAGATTCAGAAGATCGAGGTCGTGCCCGTGACAGGAGCCGATTACGATGCCGACTCGTCGGCCGGAGTCATCAAGATCACCCTGCGCAAACGCCGCGAGAACGGCATGAACGGATCCGTCGCCTTCAATACCACGTTGAGTGAATACATCCACTCCTACGATCCCTCGGCAAATATCAACCTCCACTCCGGACGGGTCGACCTCTACGCCTCGCTGTGGGCCTCGCCCGGCGGAGATTCCAAGACCATCTCCAATGAAAAGACCGTCTACAACGCCTCGAAGAAGAGTCTGACCGCCCATTCGACAAACAACAACCGGGACAACAACTTCGGATTCAACGCCGGAAGTGTGTTCGAGATCGACCCGAAGAACAGCATCGGCGCCGAATTCTCCCTCTGGCGCGGCAAGTCGTGGGGTCCGAATGAGACCTCGACCGATCTGGGCAATGACAACGAAACGGTCAACACCCGAAGCATCTTCGACAGCCACAGCCTCAACAGAAACTATACCGTCACATTCAACTACATCCACAAACTCGATACCCTCGGGTCGACCCTCAAGCTGCTGGCCGACTACACCCGCAGCAACTCCAGTTCGGGAAACGACAATTCGAGCCGCATCACCACAGGAACGGCCTTCGTCGACTCGCTCTACCGCGACAACGCCACGAGCATCTACGACGTCGCATCCGCCACACTCGCCTGCGAAAAGCACTTCTCGCCCCGATGGATCCTGAAGACCGGAGCCAAGTACACCTTCAACGACATGCGCAACAACGCCCTCTACGAATACCGGAAGGCCGACGCATGGCTGCGCAACGACGACCAGAGCTACACGGTCAACTACACCGAAAACATTGCGGCGGCATACGCCACGGCATCGGCACAACTCGGACGCTGGAGTCTCGTGGCAGGACTCCGCGGCGAGTACACCTTCACCCACGGCAAGGGCAGCGACGTGCGTCAGAACTACTTCTCGCTCTTCCCCAACGCCAACGTCTCCTTCGCCCTCGCGCCCGAGAAGGGACATTCGCTCATCCTCCAGTATGCCCGGACGATCCAGCGGCCCCGATTCTGGGCGCTCAACCCCCAGCGGTCGCAGATATCCGACTACACCTATCAGACCGGTAATCCGAGGCTTGACCCTTCGTATCAGAACGACCTGAGCCTGACCTTCGTCCTGGCACACAAATACACCCTCACGGCCGGCATGCAGATCGTCAACGACGAGATCCAGCAGACGATGCTCGCCGATCCCGACAACCCCGACATGCTGAGCATCCAATGGGTCAACTTCGACGCCACGTCGAACTACTACGTCTCGGCAAACCTCCCCTTCCAGCCCGCCAAATGGTGGCAGCTGAACGCCAACGCCACCTACATGCGCCGCGGTCAACGCGTCGAACAGCACGGTGCCCAGCAGAATTTCAACTGGTTCTTCCTCAACGTTTCGAACACCTTCTCGCTGCCGGCCAACTTCTTCATCGACCTCTCCTACGCCTACCAGGGGCGTATCGATCTTGGCAACGTGTGGGTTATGCCCAACCACATGCTGCAGTCCGGCATCAAGAAGCGCTTCGGAGACCGGTTTCTCCTCTCCTTCTCCGTCCGCAACATCCTCGACCAGGGTCAGGAGGTCGGAGCCAACGGCGACGGATTCGTCCGTACGGTCAAGGTCCGCCAGCCGTGGAGCAACATCCAGTACCGATTCGGTGTGACGTGGAACTTCAAGAGCGGAAAGGCCTTCAGCAAGAAGTCGGTCGAGGCGGCCTCGGCCGAAGACAAGAGCCGCATGGAGAAGTAACCCATACACACGGCCAAAGAAAAACGCCGCGGACGTTGAGATTCGTCC
The DNA here is from genome assembly GCA_944321765.1 of uncultured Alistipes sp. Classification (GTDB taxonomy): domain Bacteria; phylum Bacteroidota; class Bacteroidia; order Bacteroidales; family Rikenellaceae; genus Alistipes. The sequence continues at coordinate 83,754 of CALUMQ010000028.1, read as the reverse complement.
GCGGCGTTTTCTGTCTGTCAAAAGATGCGGGGCGCCGTCATGCCGCCCGGGAAGAGCCCCGCCAATGATGTTCCCCTCCCGACGGTGTCAGAAGTTCACCTGCGGAGCCTTGTCCGTACCCTCGTCGGCCACGAAGTAGGGCTTCGTCGTGAAGCCGAAGAGTCCGGCCACGATATTGGCCGGGAAACTCCGGACGGCCGTATTGAAGAGCTGCGCCTTCTCGTTGAAATCCCGACGCGCCACGGCGATGCGATTCTCCGTCCCTTCGAGCTGCGTCTGCAGTTCGAGGAAGTTCTGGTTCGCCTTCAGATCGGGGTAGTTCTCCGACACGGCAATCAGCCGGCTCAGGGCCGAACGAACCTGCTCCTGCGCCCGCTGGAACTCCATCAGACGTTCGGGCGTCAGATCCTCGGCCGTGAGATTGATCGACGTGGCTCGTGTGCGGGCATCGGTTACCGCTTCGAGCGTCTGCGACTCATGCGCCGCGTACCCCTTTACCGTACTGACCAGATTGGGAATCAGGTCCGCACGACGCTGGTACTGCGTCTCAACATTGGCCCAGGCATTGTTCAGCCCCTCCTCCTTGCTCACCAGCCCGTTGTATTTTACATAAAAGAAGATGGCAACCACGGCGATGACGCCGATCCAGATCCATTTTTTCATAGCTTTCCGTTTTTCCGTTATGTTGTTTGTTGGGTAATTCTTCCTTTCTTCAGGCAATTCGCTACCAGCGCGAGCCGGCTCCTCCGCCGCCGAACGATCCCCCGCCGAAGCTGCCGCCGCCGAATGATCCTCCGCCTCCGAAGCCGCCGAACCCTCCGCCGATGATCGGGCCGCTGCCCGGACCGCCGAAATGATCATCGCGATAGGAGCGGAACTGTCGCCGGAACCGCTTTCCGCAATGCTGGCAAAGGTATTCACACTCCTCCATCCGATACTCCGCGGTGGCGTACAGTTCCGTGCAGAAGAGCATCTTGAGTTTCCGCTTTCCGCAGTAGGGGCACTTCAGACGGGAGTAGCGGCGGATCAGGTAGGAACCCACGGGAAACACCACGAAGATCACGACAAAGATCAGCAGGATATCTCCCCACGTGACACCGTCCCCGCGGGAGGTATCCAGGGTCACCTCCCCGCCCTGGAGCACCGTGGCCGCAGCCTGCATGCCCGCAAGCATGCCCGCATCGTAGTCGTCGACGCGGAAAGCCGGAAGCATGTAGGTCTCCTGGATGCGGCGGCACAGTGCATCGGGAAGCGTTCCTTCGAGTCCGTAACCCGTGAGGAAGCGGATCTCGTGCCGGTCTTTCACCAGCAGGACTCCCAGACCGTTGTCGCTCCCGGAGTTCCCGACACCCCAGCTGCGGAACAGCTCGACGGCAAAGTCGAAAACATCGTCCCCGGCAATGTCGTCAACCGCCACGATGGCGACCTCGGCAAAGCCCCGGGCCCGCAGTGCCCCGCAAAGCGAATCGAGGCGCGCAGTGGTCCTGGCGGAGAGGATTCCATCGGGATTCGACACATACCGCCGGGCATCCGTCCGCTGAACGTTCGGCACATCCTCCACGCGGTAGGTGGCGGCCGTCACGGCGCAGAACGTCGCAAGGAGCAGCACTCCGGAGAGAAAAAGCCGTTTCATGATCAATCTTCGGGGATACATTTCCGGCAAAGATACGAAATATTTGCTTGACACCAACATTCAGGAGCCGTCTCGGCACAGCCGGAAGGCAAAAAAACGGACGCCCGCACAAGCAGCCGTCCGCAGGAATTCCTGTATGGAGAGGTTCCGGTCCCGTCAGAAGCGGAAGCCGATATAGAAGCGGACGGAGCTCGTCTTGAACTTGCGCTTCGGAGCCGAGAACTGATCCAGCACATCGTCAAACGAGGTATCCTCGTCCCCTTCGTCCTCGAAAACCGACTCGTCGAACGTCAGTCCGTCGTATTTCGCCGTGCCCCAGCGCCACTCGGCTCCCAGCGAAATGACCTTCCACGCCACCGTAAAGCCCGCATTGCACATGGTAATATAGTGGTGATGAACCGTCTCGTCCATATAGAGCATCGAGTAGGAGGGCGTCACCCGGAAGTAGCCGCTCACCTTGAGCTGGTGAACCGGATTGATCGTCACCGAGGGACCCACCTGCATGCCGATTTCAGCCTGGTGCATCGCCGAAGTGTAATCCTCGCCCGTCTCAAGGTCTACGTCGTGCAACGTCGACTTCGCATAGTTGATATCCATCCACGTGAAATCGAGACCGAACTTGATCATCCGGGCCAGCGGTTTCTTGTGCAGGTAGTAGGTCTTACCGTTGCTCAACGATACGCCGAAGTCACTCTTGAGCTCCCAGCCACTCACCTTGTCGGTAAGGGTCTGGTTCACATATCCCAGGTTGAAATACTTCGCACGGTCCTTCCAGATCGCCTGATCCTCGTCCGTCTGTTCGAGCGTCTCGACGTTCGACGACAGCCGCGCCACAACCTGCTGCAGCGAATCCAGCTGCCGCGCCGTCTCGTCCTGTTCCTGAGCCCGCGCCCCCGTTGTCAGAAACAGGGCCGCCGCAATGACAATGTAGCAAATTTTCTTCATAAATTATGATTTTTGGGGTTCTTGGTTTCCGGGAGTTCTGTCCGCAACATCATGATCAGGAACTTTCCCGACTCGCTCCGTACGCATTCTCTCCACTCGCAGCCACTCACTGTCAGACACAAGTTGGGTTCCAGATCCGTTCAAGAGGCAAAAATAGTAATTTTTCCGTCTCCTTTTTTCACTTTTTTATCGGCAAAGAATCCGGTAGCTCCACGGAGCCATATCCTCCTCGACACGTCCGCGAAGTTCGTACGCCCCGCCGCTCATGGCATCGGTGTACATGCCGGCATAGATACCCGTATAGTACTCGGCGTGAATCGTATAGGGCGAAAGGTTCATCACGGCGACGACCCGGTTGCCGTCGACCTCGCGAACGAGGATCATCAGGCAGTCCTCGGCGTTGTTGCGGATCTCGACAAGATCGCCCCCGCGCTCCCCGGCGGCAAGCGCCGGATTCGCATGTCGCAAGGCCGTCAGCCGTCGATAGAGATCCGTCGTGACATTGGGCGCGAAATGCGGCATCGGGTCGCGGTCGAAAAACGCAAACGAATGGTCGTATCCGTACTCCTGCCCGGTGTAGATCAACGGCAGGCCCCGCGGCACGACAAAGGTGAAGACCGTCATGATCTCGCGGGCGGCGCCCAGACGCGTGAATTCGCTCCCGCTCCACGAGTTCTCGTCGTGGTTTGACGTGAAGATCAGCCGCATGGCCGACGAAGGGTAGCGTTTCCGGTCGGCATAGAGGTAATCGCGTACCGAGGTAATGCGCACGCGCTGCCGCGCCACATCCTCCAGCAGATGGAACAGCTCCCACGCATAGCAGGCGTCGAAGGCTCCCGCTTCGAAGAGGTTCTGCGCCTCGGCCTCGGCCAGCAGAAACAGATCGGGCTTCAATGTCCGCAGACGACGCGCCGTCTCGTTCCAGAACTCCACGGGAACAAGCATCGCCATGTCGCAGCGAAATCCGTCGACGGCATGCTTCGTTACCCAGAAGGCCATCGCCTCGGCCTGGGCCTCCCACACCTCATGGTTGGCGTAGTTGAGCTTCGCCGTGTCGGTCCAGTCCCATGGAACGGCCGGTGCTCCCGAAGCGTCGCGTTCGTACCACGAGGCCGGCCGCTCGGCAATCCACCGCGCATCGCGCGACGTATGGTTGGCCACCCAGTCGAGCAGCACCTTCAGCCCCAGGCGGTGTGCCTCCGTGACAAAGGCGTCGAAATCCTCCATCGTCCCGAATTCGGGATTGATGGTGCAGTAGTCGCGGATCGAATAGTAGGAGCCGAGCGTTCCCTTGCGCCCCTCCACGCCGATCGGATAGACGGGCATCAGCCACACGGCGTCGACGCCCAGCGTCCGGAGGAAAGGCAGACGCGCGGCAGCCGCCCGCAAGGTTCCTTCAGGCGTCAGCTGCCGGACATTCATTTCGTAGAGTACAGCCTGGTAACTCCAGGCAGGATGTGAGTTCATCATCGGTTTCTCAGATTCGGAATCTCATTTACAATATGTTGGGTCGGGTGTTTGTCGGGGAGGGCACGAAGAGAGCTACGTGCGGAAAACCCGGCCTCGCAGCAAGCCCGAGCGCCCCGCAAATGGAAGAAACGGGGTGGTTACGAATGGCTGCAGAATGAAAAAGCGAGGCCTCGCCCCGCTTTTTCATCGTTTGTTCAGTGCTATTTCCACAGATCCCGCGGATAGCGCCCCTCGGCAATCATGCCTTCGATGGCCGCCATCAGCGCCGGTTTGTCCTCCTTGTAGGTGACACCGTGCCACTGGGCCGCAGAACGCAGCACGCGAAGCGTCGCTTCGCCGTCGTTGATCAGCTTGTTGACCATCGTCGGGATGTAGAACTCCGCCTTGATGTTCTCCTTGTTGGCCTCGAACCACGTCGGGAAGTACTCCTTCGAGTAGGTGAAGAAGTCGGGCGTGAAGCCGAAGAGGTTCATCGACACCGGCGTGTCCTCGGCCAGAGGCTCGTCAGCGCCTCCGTCGTGGAACACGATCTGTCCGTTCGGCATACGCTCGATCTGCGTGCGCTCGACCATCGACGTGAGGTTTCCTTCGGCATCCACGCCGCAGACGCCGCGCGAAACGGTGCCGTTCTCCGAAAGCGTCTTGTTCAGGTCATAGGCCACCATGCAGTAGCGGTTCTTCGAATCGCCCAGCTGCGAAAGGTAGGATCCGATCGTCTGGTAGGCTTCGGTCCCGTAGAAGTCATCGGCGTTGATCACCGCAAAGGGCTCGTGAATGGCATCGGCGGCCATCATCACCGCATGGTTCGTACCCCACGGTTTCACACGCTCCGCGGGAACCGTCAGGCCCGCAGGCAGGTAATCCAGCTCCTGATATACGTAATCTACGGCAATGCGTCCGCCGAAACGCTCCGCGGAGAATACCTCGCGGAATTCGTTGCCGAACGAGTGCCGGATGACAAAGACTACCTTGCCGAATCCGGCCCGGATGGCGTCATAGACCGAATAGTCGATAATTGCTTCGTTGTTGGGGCCTACGCCGTCCATCTGCTTGAGCGACCCGTAACGGGATCCCATACCCGCTGCGAGTACCAATAAAGTGGGTTTTACCATATTACATCTAATTCAAGGGTTCTCGATCTTCCCACAAAGGTAAAAAATTAACCCGGAACCGCAAAAGTTTTCTGCAAAATTGGCTATCTTTGTCCGAACGTAACTTTTTGTTAAAAGCCTCCGACTTTACGATGAAGTTTCTCAAATCACTACGGAGCTGGTGGCACGAAGCCTTCCGGAAGCGCCGCTTCAGCATGCTCAACGCCACGGACAACTCCGAAGAGTGGCACATGCACCTCTCTCCGGCAAGCATCTTCGCAGGTCTCGTGGCATTCGTCCTCCTGCTGTTCATCATCACCCTTTCGCTGGTGGCATACACCCCCGTGCTGGAGTTCCTCCCCGGATACCGAACTGAAGCGGACCGCTCGCGCGAAAGCCTCATACAGAACATCATCCGTCTCGACTCGATGGAACGAATGATGAACGACATGATGACCTACAACGAAAACATCGCGCAGATCATGGAGGGCCGCACCCCTGTGGCCCGCGTGCTCTCCCCGGCCGACTCGGCCCGCAGCAGCAAGATCCTGGTCGTGCCGTCGCACGAGGACTCCCTGCTCAGGGCACAGATGGAGGGCGACGGAATCTACTCGGTCGTCAACCCCTCGAATGCCTCGCGCAAAAAGGTCCGTGAGGCCATCGAGCTCGCAAAGCCTATCGACGGGATCATCACCGAGCGATTCGACATCAAGCAGGGATGCCTCGGCGTGAAGATCGCCGCGACGGCTGCGGATCCCGTGGCCGCCGTTGACAACGGAACCGTCGTGCAGAGCCTCTGGACCCCCGAAAACGGCTACACCATCATCATCCAACACGCCGCAAACCTTCTCTCGGTCTACAAAAACCTCTCCCAGGCCCTCGTCGCCCCCGGGCAGACCATACGCACCGGAGAGTTGATCGGTTACAATGCCGAGGTCGAAAACGGGGAGGTCCGGCTGCTCGAATTCCAGCTCTGGAACAACGGAAAGCCCGTCAATCCCGAAGAGTACATCGTTTTCTGATCCCTCCCTGCCATGATACAACGACTCGCCATTCTGGGTTCGACTGGTTCGATCGGAGAACAGACCCTCGACATCGTCCGCGAAAATCCCGACCGTTTCGAGGTCCGGCTCCTCACCGCTCACCGAAACTGGGAGCGCCTCGCCCGTCAGGCCCGGGAGTTTGACGCCGCAACGGTCGTCATCGCCGACAAACAATATTATGCCCCGCTGTGCGAGGCCCTTGCCGATACCGACACGAAGATCTTCGCCGGCGAGGAGTCCGTCGCCCAGGCCGCCGCGGGCCGCGACATCGACGTGGTGGTCAATGCCCTGGTCGGATATGCCGGGCTTGCGCCCACGGTGGCTGCCATCGAGGCGGGCAAGAAGCTCGCGCTGGCAAACAAGGAGTCGCTCGTCGTGGGCGGCGCCTACGTCATGCCCCTGGCCCTGGAGCGTCGCGTGCCGATCGTGCCGATCGACTCGGAGCATTCGGCCATCTTCCAGTGTCTGATCGGAGAGCAGTCCCCCCTGCGGCGGCTGATCATCACCTGCAGCGGCGGAGCGTTCCGCGACCTCCCGGCCGAGAAGCTCTCCGAAGTCACCGTCGAACAGGCGCTCCACCATCCCCAGTGGCACATGGGCGCAAAGATTACCATCGACTCCTCGACACTTGTCAACAAGGGGTTCGAGGTCATCGAGGCACACTGGCTCTTCGGGACCCCCGCCGAGCGGATCTCGGTCATCATGCACCCCCAGTCGATCGTCCACTCGATGGTCGAATTCGAGGACGGCGCCATCAAGGCCCAGCTGGGAACTCCCGACATGCGCATGCCGATCAGCTTTGCCCTGATGTACCCCCGACGGGCACACCGCCCCACCGAGCGATTCAGCTTCGCGGAGCATCCCCAACTGACCTTCGCCGAGGTGGACCGTGCAAAATACCCCGCGCTGGACATCGCCTACGACTGTCTGCGCCGCGGCGGTACGGCCGCCTGCACGATGAACGGCGCCAACGAAGTGGCCGTCGCCGCATTCCTCGGCGGACGCTGTGCATGGCTCGACATTGTCCGCACCATCCGGCATGCACTCGAAAAGGCCACGTTCGTCGCACGGCCCTCGCTCGACGACTATGCCGAGGCCGATGCCGAGGCACGGCGCCTGGCGGCCGAGTTCCTGAAATGTCAAAGCGCTTTTTAATACTTTCTTCATAATACGGATCAACATACCGAAACGACTTCGCTGAAATGGATATTCTGATCAAAATCTGCCAGTTCTTCCTCTGCTTCACCATTCTCGTGGGCATTCACGAACTCGGACACTTCATCATGGCGCGCATCTTCCGGATCCGCGTCGAAAAGTTCTACATCTTCTTCGACCCCTGGTTCTCGATATTCAAGTTCCGGCGCGGAGACACCGAGTACGGCCTGGGATGGCTCCCCCTGGGCGGATACTGCAAAATCGCCGGAATGATCGACGAGTCGATGGACAAGGAGTATCAGAACCGCGAGCCCCAGCCCTGGGAGTTCCGGTCGAAACCCGCCTGGCAGCGATTCCTGGTGATGATCGCCGGCGTGGTGATGAACGTCGTGCTGGCCGTGGGAATCTACATCGGGATCTGCTACACCTGGGGCGACGCCTACTTCTCGAACCAGGACGCCAAATGGGGCTACAACTTCAACGAGGCGGCACACCGTCTCGGATTCGAGGACGGAGACCGGTTCGTATCGATCGACGGAGCCCCGGTGGACAACATCTCCGAGATCCTCAACGCCCTGATCATCACCGAAAGCGACCGCACGGTGGTCGTCGAGCGCGACGGACGGCAGGTGACCCTTACGCTGCCCCTCGAGGAGTTGATTGCCATGCGCCGCGCAAAGGGCTACGAAGAGTTTCTTTCACTGCCCCAGCCCTTCATCGTGGCCGACAACCAGCAAGTCGCCGAGCTGCAGCCCGCCGACGAAATCGTCGGCATCGACTCGCTCCATGGCGTCGACCGTCCCGCCTACACGGAGTATCTGAAGGCGCACGCCGGGAAGCAGGTTACCCTGCACGTCAAGCGTGAGGGCGTCGACAGCCTGCTCGCCGTCGTGCGTCCCGTCTCCGACGAGGGGCTTCTCGGAATACTCACCGTAGGGTCACCCTACACCTACCGTACCCGGGAGTACACCTTCTGGGAGTCGATTCCCGCCGGCATCCGCAAGACCGGCGAGGTGATCTCCTCCTACTGGGAGCAGCTCAAGATGATCGTGCAACCCAAGACCAAGATGTACGAAGAGCTGGGGGGATTCATCGCCATCGGCAGCATATTCCCCTCAACGTGGGACTGGCAGGACTTCTGGATGAAGACCGCCTTCCTGTCGATCATCCTCGCCGTGATGAACATCCTTCCCATCCCGGGGCTTGACGGCGGCCACGCCATCTTCACCTTCTGGGAGATGATCACCCGTCGCAAGGTGAGCGACAAGGTTCTCGAACGGGCCCAGTACGTCGGACTGATCATCATCCTCTTCCTGCTGCTCTACGCCAACGGAAACGACATTTACCGCTTCTTCATCAAATAACGACACGCCATGACCGAAGTGGAAAAGATGATCGCCGGAGAACTCTACGACTACAGCGATCCCGAAGCCCTGGAGCTCAACATCCGGGCCCATGAACGCATCGAGCGGCTCAACAAGACTCCATACCGGCAGCAGGAGGCATACCGGGAAGCATTGCGCGAACTCATCCCCGGATTTCCCGACACGAGCTTCGTGATCGCCCCCTTCTACTGCGACTTCGGATTCCGCATGCAGATCGGTGAGCACGTCGTCATCAACTACAACTGCACGTTCCTCGACGGCGGCGGCATCACGATCGGCAACCATACGCTCATCGGCCCCAACTGCCAGCTGCTCACGCCCCACCACCCGATCGACTACCTCGAACGCCGCAAGCCCGTGGAAACGGGACGTCCGATCCGCATCGGCGATGACTGCTGGCTGGGTGGAGGCGTGACGGTATGCCCGGGAGTCACGATCGGCAACCGCTGCATCATTGCCGCCGGAAGCGTCGTCGTGCACGACATTCCCGACGACTCGCTTGCTGCCGGAAACCCCGCTGTCGTCAAACGAAAACTCAACGGATAAACAACACAACGCTGGACTTATGGAAAAACTCCTTGCCTGCGCCGCCACGTTGCGCCGCCATCACTTCGAGGTCGACACCGTACACGACACCGCAGAAGCTTTTGCCATCATCCGGGAGATCATCGAGGCTGAAGCCCCGAAGATCGTCTCGTTCGGAGATTCGAAAACCATGCGCAAAACCGGAATCATCGACTGGCTGCGCGAGAATGGCGACTGGACGCTGCTCGACGGATTCGATGCCTCGATGTCACGTCCCGAACGTCTCGAAATACGCCGTCAGGCCCTGATGTCGGACCTCTTCATCACGGGAATCAACGCCGTGACCGAGGAGGGGACACTCCACTGGCTCGACATGGTCGGGAACCGCATTGCACCGGTGGCATTCGGGCCCCGGAAGGTGATCCTCGTGGCCGGACGCAACAAGATCGTCGCTAACCGCGACGAGGCAGAAGAGCGGATCCGCCGCATCGCCGCGCCGCAGAACATTGCACGTCATCCGGGATTCCGCACCCCGTGTGCCAAGACCGGCGTCTGCATGGACTGCAACTCGCCCGACCGCATCTGCAACACCCGCATGGAGATGCTGCGCTGCTACCCCGCCGGAAGAATCCGCGTGATACTCATCGACCAGGAACTGGGGCTCTGAAAACTGCGAGACAAAAAACGCACACAATATACAATGAGACAATACGGATACATGCTGCTGGGAGCTCTTGCACTCCTTCTGACGGGATGTGGAGACGATTCCGACGTTTTTTATTCGATCTCCTACCCCATCGTGAAGATCGAGGGCGAGGTGACGGGATCCGACGCCGGGACCAACGAACCCGGAGGTTCGGATGGAACGACGGACACGACAACGGGCAGCTCCGACGGAGCGACGGGTGAAGGTTCCGGCGAAGGAACCGGAACCGATGACGGTTCCGGGACGGGTGACGGCTCCGGGACGGGTGACGGCTCCGGAGAGGAGCCCGAAAATCCGGTATATACACAGATCGAGGCCGAGGTTATCGCCCAGGCCCCCGTGCAGGCCGGCGGCAGCTACGCGCTCCACTTCACAAAGCACAATCTGGGGCGTCTCCAGGTCAAAACGACCTCCGACGCAGGGGCGGCTGACGGACTCTTTTTCAAGGAGCCCGGAGCCTCTAGCATCCGTTTTTACTACCTTGAACAGGACTATACGTGCGAGTGCTCTTCCTACTCAGAAGGCGGGCGCAGTCTGATGCTCTTCACGATCGACCTCACGGAGCACTACAAGAGTCTCTACCCCGAGGCAGGCATCACCCGGGTCGTGCGGCGCGAATACACTTCGACGCCCTATTGATGTTGTCAAACAACAGGTGCAAGACACGCTGTCTCAACATCCGAACCGAATAAAGAATCGCTGAACATGGCAAAGGTCAAAAAGGCTTACTTCTGCAAAAACTGCGGATTCGAGGCCCCGAAATGGTTGGGGAAATGTCCCGCGTGCGGCGAATGGAACACCTTCACCGAGGAGATCGTCGCTCGCGAAAGCGGATCGGTGCCTGCAGTCGTCGCCGGGTCGCTGCCCGCAACGAAGCCGCAGCGTGTCGGCGAGATCCGCGAAAGCGAGCACCGACGCATCGACCTCGGATCCCCCGAGGTCAACCGGGTGCTCGGGGGCGGCATGGTCCCCGGATCGCTCGTCCTCCTCGGCGGTGAACCGGGCATCGGGAAATCGACCCTCTCGCTGCAGATCGCTCTCGCCGCAAACGGGCTGAAAACCCTCTATGTCTCGGGTGAAGAGTCGGCCGAACAGATCAAAATGCGTGCACAACGCATCGGTATCGGCAACGAGGAGTGTCTGGTCTATCCCGAGACGCTGCTGGAAAACATCGTCGCACAGATCGACGAGCAGCGTCCCGATCTGGTGGTCATCGACTCCATTCAGACCATCTACACCGATCTGATCGACTCGTCGGCCGGCAGCGTGTCGCAAATCCGCGAATGCGCCGCCACGCTGCTGCGCTACGCCAAGTCGACCGGCACGTCGATCATCATCATCGGACACATCACCAAGGACGGCACCATTGCCGGACCCAAGATTCTCGAACACATAGTCGATGTGGTGCTGCAGTTCGAGGGCGACAGCAACAACATCTACCGCATCCTGCGCGGCATCAAGAACCGTTTCGGCGCAACGTTCGAGATCGGGGTCTTCGAGATGCTCGACAACGGACTGCGCGGCGTGGACAACCCCTCGGAGATTCTGCTGACTCACTACGAAGAGCCTCTGTCGGGCATTGCCGTGGGCGCTTCGGCCGACGGAATCCGCCCCTATCTGATCGAAGTACAGGCTCTGGTGAGCGGCGCTGCCTATGGAACTCCGCAGCGATCGACGACAGGATACGACGCCCGGCGCATGAACATGCTGCTGGCCGTGTTGGAGAAGCGCGTCGGAATGAAGATGTTCCAGAAGGATGTCTTTCTGAACTTCGCGGGAGGGTTCAAGGTCGCCGATCCCGGGTTGGACCTCGCAGTCGTGGCCGCAGTGATCTCATCCTATTACGACCGTCCCGTGGCCGAGGGCGTCTGCTGCGCCGGAGAAGTGGGGCTTTCGGGCGAAGTGAGGCCTGCGCCACGCACCGAGCAGCGCATCAGTGAAGCAGCGCGTCTGGGATTCAAGCGCATCATCGTCTCGGGGTATCTCGCCAAAGGATCCAAACGTCCGAAGGGAATCGAGATCGTACCGATCAACAGTGTCGATCAGCTGCCCCGGGCCCTCTTCGTCGAGTGATCCCCGCCGGTCGGGCACGCAGATCCGCATGAGGACTGTTGACAAAGAGAAACTCCCGCGATACGATGTTCGCGGGAGTTTTTGCATATTCTGCGTCGGAGTGAACGCAGCTTTTACCAATTAACAAGTAACACGTGTAAATCAAGCCTCAAGTTGCCAGGCCAGTTCATCACGCACGTAGGCCTCGGCAGGACGTGTGCCAAGCGACTCCAGCGCCTGCACCACAGCGTGGTGTGTCGCAGCGTCACGCGCGGCCAGAGACGAGAGCATGGCCGCAGCGCCGCGCGCCAGCAGCATGGCAGCCGGACTTTCGGCGGCAGCAGCCTGCGACACGACATCAACGGCCCGGTCCGCCCATTCGGCAGAGGCGCGGGAGGTTCGGCAGGCGCCCATCAGGGCGGCATAGCGCAACAGCGGATCAGCCTCGGGCGATGTCCATGCGTCGAACAGCGCTGCAAAGCAGTCGATATGACTCAACAGGGCAAAGGCCCCCTCCTCGGCCATCTCCGAGTTGAGCAGCCCCTCGGCCCAAAACGGGAACTCTTCGGGTGTCACGCACACGGGTTCCGCAATATGAAACGCTGCGAGACGCAACTCCCGCACCTCCTGAAGATAGAGGTACCGGGCATAGGCATGGTCGTGGCCCTCGGCGCGCGCCAGCTTGCGAAGCGTCGGAAGGCTCACGCCGTAGTTCAGACCGTAGGGACGGCCATAGAAACGCATGGCATCTGCCACGGCCCCGTTGCGTTCGCGGCGCATGGCCCCGAGCAGCGACGCCATGCGGGAGGTGAAGTCCGTCATAGCGGGAAGTTATTTGCGTCGCGGGAGCGCCACGCGGATCGTACGTCCGAATTCAAAGACCGGAAGCACCGCCCGCGCATACTCCGTGCCGTTCGAGACAACGGTGCACGTCGCGGGATCCGCCACGCGGCACTGTACGACGTTCTGCTCCTTGGGCGAGGCCTCGATATTGCTCCGGGCCGAGCCCGAAGGCTCGATCTGCAGCAGCACGATATCACCCGAAAGGTCGCTGTCGGGAAGAAGCCCCGTGGCCGGGCTGAAGCGGCAGACGATATACTGTTTCTTGTCCGACTGCGGATAGACCACATAGCGGTGCGTCTGGGTCGTGAGGACCTGTTTGCCGAGGAACAGCTCCAGATAGCTCTGTTCCTGACGGTCGATCTCCGCAAGAGCCGCTGCAAGGCCTTCTCCGAAAACATTCTCACCCGCTTCACCCGTGATGAGCTCCAGACGGTGACGTCGCAGCGAATAGATGCGCTCGGCGGCTGCCCGCGCAGCGTCCTCGAGCGAAGGGGTCGTCAGATCCGTCTTGTCGGGCTGCAGGCGCGCAAATTCCGTATCCGATGCCGCGTAGCTCTGCACACGCTGCGATGCGGGAGCCACCGGCTCGGCACGCAGGCAGTTCTCACTGTCGAGCAGCGCGACGCTGGCTCCCCGGATGCTCCACGTCGTCTTGTCGGTCAGCGCCGCGCGCACGCCGAGGAACTTCTGCGCATAGCGCGCATAGGGCCCGCTGAGAACATAATCCCGCTCGACGGTAATGTCGACGGCCAGGATCGTCCGGGGATCCGATACTACCACTCCCGCAGCACTCTCGTTCGCTCCCTGAAGGGAGATGTAGGGATTCTGCGCCACGGCGCCGCACGTCAGGAAGAGGGCAAGCGCCAAAAATCCATATTTCATAAGCGTAAGTTTTATGCCGTTACCTATTTACAAATGTAGGATTTTTTCCCGGGACGTCAAAATTTCAGGTAAAATTCACGCGTCAGGGCCCGATACTCGGCCGTATAGCTCTCCGGAATCCCCGTGCCGATGACCAGTTCGTCGTATACGGGAACAACGTCGGCAGCGGCTGCCACGGGCATCAGCTCCAGCAGCGTACGGTGCGCCGCACGGCGGGGCGTCGTATGCACCTCGGTACGCCGCACGACGGCGAGGCGTCCGCCCGCGGCCCGCATCAGTCGCGGAACCTCGCTGCACGGCAGCACGACGGCAAAGCGGCCCGCGGGAGCCAGCAGCCGCACGACAGCTTCGCACAACTCGGAGAACGGAAGAGTCACGGTATGTCGCGCCGCGGTGCGTCCGGCATCGGGACAGAGCAGCGAGTCGTCGAAAAACGGCGGATTCGAGACAATCAGATCGAACGGTTCCCGTGCCGGAAACTGCTGCACGGGGCAGGTCATGAAGGTCAGCCGGTCGCCCCATGGCGAAGCGTCGGCATTCTCGCGCGCCTGCGAGGTATCGGCAATGTCGATTCCCGTGATCTGTGCTCCGGGAGCCCGTTGCGCCAGCATCAGTGCGATCACACCCGTACCGGTGCCGATATCGAGCAGGCGCCGGTCCGTCGTCCGGACACCGGTCCAGGCCCCGAGCAGCACGCCGTCGGTCCCGACCTTCATCGGGCAACGGTCCTGGCGGATGGTGAACTGTTTGAAGCGGAACATGGCGGTCAGGAGTTCGGGGTGCGGCCGTCGATGCCGGCACCGAAAAGAGCATAGTCGTAACGGGCCGGATCCGCGGCATCGAACCTCCGCAGCGACGCGGTGAGCTCCTCGACGGCCCGCCAGTCGTTCTGACGGCGGGTAAGCAGTCCCAGGGCACGCCCCACCTCGCCCACATGCACGTCGAGCGGCAGGTGCAGCGCCGACATCGGAATGCGTTGCCACAATCCGAAATCCACACCCCGGTCGTCGCGGCGCACCATCCAGCGCAGGTACATGCAGAGCCGCTTGCACGCCGCGCCCCGCTCGATGGACGAGAGGTGCTTCTCGCAGTGCGGAGCGTGCTCCGCGGCAAAGAACTCGCGCCGGAAAACAGCCAGGGTCTGAGGAATAGACTGCGTCGCTTCGTAGGTCGTCTCGAAGAAGGCTCCAAGGCCGCCGAAGCGCGTCAGGATACCCCGCAGGGCAAGGATAAAGTCGCGGAGATCTTCGCCGTTGAAAGTCCGGTGGCAGAAGGCGGAAAGATGCGTCAGCTCGCGATCCGAGGCGTGGCGCACGAAGTCTGCCGGGGCATCATCCAGGAAGTGCATCATGCGGTGGCCGTTGCGCACGATCGTGCGGCGGTTGCCCCAGGCGATCGTCGCCGCAAGAAATCCCGCAATCTCCCGGTCGGCAGTCTCCGTAAAGCGGTGCGGTACGGCAATGGGGTCATCGGGGATAAATTCCGGACGGTTATAGCGGTCGTACAACTCCTCGAGCAGGTCGCGAAGATCCCGGTCAGCGAATCGTTCCATCGCACATCGTGATCTTCCGGTCGGCCATCTCCGCCAGGTGTTCATCGTGCGTCACGATGACCACCGTCTGCCCCAGCCGGTCGCGCAGTTCGAAAAACAGCCGGTGGATCTCGTCCCGGTTGTGCGAATCGAGGTTGCCCGAAGGTTCGTCGGCCAGCAGCACCGCGGGGCGGTTGATCAGTGCACGGGCAATGGCCACACGCTGCTGTTCTCCGCCCGACAACTGGCCGGGCTTATGATCGCGCCGCGCCGCGAGGCCCATCATGTCGAGCAGTTCGACGGCCCGGCGTTCCACCTCGGCGCGCGGCCGGCGGCCGATCAATCCGGGGATGCAGACATTCTCCAGCGCCGTAAATTCGGCCAGCAGGTGGTGGAACTGGAAGACAAAGCCGATCTTCTCGTTGCGGAAGCGCGACAGCGCCTTGTCACCCAATGCAAAGGGATCCTCGCCGGCAATCTTCACGCGGCCAGCATCGGGACGCGACAACGTGCCCATGATCTGCAACAGTGTGGTCTTTCCGGCTCCGCTGGCCCCGACAATCGAGACCACCTCACCCTTCGAAACCTCAAGCGACACGCCCTTGAGCACCTCCAGCGTGCCGAAGCTCTTGTGTATGTCGGTAACACGTATCATGATCGGAAGAGTTTATACAATCGGACGGTATCGACCGCCTCGCGGACATCGTGCACCCGCAGGATCACGGCTCCCTGGCGCAGGCACTCCCAGTCCAGAGCCACGGTCCCGGCCAGCGATTCGGCAGGCGTACATCCCAGGGGTTTGTAGATCATCGACTTGCGTGACAGCCCCGCCAGCACTGGAAAGCCCTCGGCGCACAATCGGTGCAGACCCGCCAGCAGCGCATAATTCTGCTCGACGGTCTTGGCAAAGCCGAAACCCGGGTCAAGAATGATCCGCTCGCGGCGGATTCCCGCAGCAAGCATCGCCGCCACTCGCGTCCGGAAGTAGTCAATCACCTCGGTCGTGATGTCACGTCGATAGTCGGTCTGTTGCTGCATGGTCTGCGGAGTTCCGCGCATGTGCATCGCCACATAAGGCAGATCATACGAAGCCACGACATCTAACATCCGGGGATCCAGCTCTCCGGCCGAGATATCGTTGACAATCACCGCGCCGAAACACTCGACGACACGCGCCACCACCCCGCTGCGGAACGTATCAACAGATACCGGCAGGTCGGAAGTCACTCGACGCACCGCTCCGATACCGGCCGCGACACGCCGCCACTCCTCCTCTTCGCTCACCTCGGCGGCGCCGGGGCGCGACGAGTAACCGCCGACGTCGATCAGGTCGGCACCCTCCTCCACGGCTTCGCGCACGCGGTGCTCGATCGCCGAAGCATCCGACGTGCGGCTGTCGGCATAAAAAGAGTCCGGTGTGACGTTGAGAATCGCCATCACACGCGGCTCCGAAAGGTCAGGCACGAGGCATGCGGGCTTCATGGCGAAAACGGCGGTCAAGGAGCTCGACGGTGGGTGCGAGATCCGATTCGTGAATATTTACCAGGGTATAGTCGGCCCGCGCGTGCAGCGTATCGTCGTCGAGTTGGGCCGCAATGCGCCGCCGCACGGCGTCGGCCGAGCAGCCGTCACGCCGGCACGTGCGTTCGATGCGCAGTTCGAGCGGCGCCACGACGGCGACCGTACGATCCACATGCCGTTCAAGACCCGCCTCGAACAGAATGGCGCTCTCCAGCACCACGTATGGACCCGACTGGCGTTTCGCCCACGCCTCGAAATCGGCAATGACTGCCGGATGCACAATGGCATTCAGATCCGCCAGCGCCTCGGGATGCCCGAAGACCGCACCGGCCAGGTAGCCGCGGTCGAGCTCCCCGTTGCGGTAGGCCGCCGCACCGAAACGCTCCGCGATGCGGGCTCGCAGCGACGCATCGTCGCGCATCAGCCGCTTGGCCTCCGTATCACTGTCGTACACGGCAATACCGCGCTCGGCAAAAAGCCGGCACACGGTGCTCTTGCCGCTGCCGATACCGCCCGTAATCCCCACCTTCATCATGGTTGTACGGGCATTTCGATCTCGGGGATCTCCCCCAGCGAGATGATCTTGATATCACTGAACCGCGTGGCAAGGGCCTTCTGAAGTGATTGTGGATCGATGACATACTTCCCCGTATGTCCCTCCTCCGTCGAAGGATGCATCTTGATCTCCTCGAGCGGAATGCGCAGCGTCTTGTGCATGTAGACCTGATATCCGAAAAGGTTGGTTCCCATGCCCTCAACCACGCAGGGAATCTCGAGAGGCTGGTCGGCAATGCTGACACGAACGGTCTGCTCCGTCGTGTAGGTATAGTTCAGTTTGGCGATGTACCAAAGGATGAAGGATGCCAGCAGCAGCACCAGAAAAACCGGCGACACATAGCGATGCATCCACTTGAGCAATGTTTCCATAGCAACTTACGGCTCTTCACGATCGGGCGTTCCGCAACATACGGGCGGCAACGAACTGCTCGTCCCGTCCCGCTTTCGGACCCGCCGTTTCGACAAAGGTAAAAAATAAAAAGGACTGCTCAAAACCTGAGCAATCCTTTTTTCTTGTGAAGCGTCGGCGGCAAAGCCGCTGCGCCTGCCGGCTACTTCTTGAGCTCCTTGTTGCGCTTGAGCATCAGGTCGTAGGCCATGGGCGTAGCGATGAAGATCGTGGCGGCGGTACCTACCACAACACCAATGATCAGCGCGAAGATGAAGCCGCGAATCGTCTCGCCGCCGAAGAAGAAGATCGCAAGCAGCGTTACGAGCGTCGTTCCCGAGGTGTTGATCGTACGCGACAGCGTCGAGTTGATGGCATTGTTCACGTTCTCGCTGAGCGCACGCTTCGGATAGAGTCCCAGGTACTCGCGGATTCGGTCGAAGACAACCACCGTATCGTTGATCGCGTAACCGATGATCGTCAGGATCGCGGCGATGAAGGCCTGGTTCACCTCAAGGTTGAACGGCAGGATGCCGTAGAACATCGAGAAGATTCCGATGATCAGCAGGGCGTTGAACGCCAGGGCAAGCGTTGCTCCCGTTGCCCACTGCCAGCGCTTGAAGCGGAAGGTGATATACAAACCGATGGCGATCAGCGAGAAGAGCACCGAATAGATGGCGTTCCACGTCATGTCCTGAGCAATCGAAGGTCCGATCTTGTCGGCCGTCAGGATACCGTTCGCATCGGTCTGCGTGTTGCGGAACTGGTCAAAGGTGATGTCGTACGAATAGAGCGGCTTCAATGCGTCGTAGATAATCTGCTCGACCTCGGCCGTAGCCTCGTCCGACGTATCGTCGTAACGGTACTGCGTCACCACGCGCATCTGGTTCTCGTTGCCGTACTGCTTTACCTCGAAGCTGATCGACGATGCGTCGGCACCCTCGATCTGCGAGAACTCGCGCTCAAGGTTCGCACGAACCTCCTCGGCCGAAACAGCCTGGTCGAAACGGATCACGTAGGCACGTCCGCCCGTGAACTCGGCACCGAGGTTCAGGCCGCGCACGAAGAACGACAGAACCGACAGCACGATCAGAGCCGCGGAGATGATGTAGGCAACCTTGCGCTTGCTGAGGAAGTCAACGTGCGTATTGTTGAGGAAGTTCTCCGACCACTTGTGCGAGAAGGAGATCGTGCCCCACTTGGCAACGATCCACTCGATCAGCAGACGCGTGATGAAGATGGCGCAGAAGACCGAGGTGATGATACCGATGATCAGCGTCGTGGCGAAGCCCTGGACGGGACCCGTACCGAAGACGAAGAGCACGATACCCGTGATGATCGTCGTCAGCTGTCCGTCGATGATGGCCGAGTAGGCTTTCGAGAAGCCGTCCTTGATGGCCAGCGACAGGCCCTTGCCGCCGCGAAGCTCCTCCTTGATACGCTCGTAGATAATCACGTTGGCGTCGACAGCCATACCCATCGTCAGCACGATACCGGCGATACCCGGGAGGGTCAGCACCGCACCGAACGATACCAGAACGCCCATCAGCAGGAAGACGTTCGTCAACAGGGCGACGTCGGCCATCCAGCCTGCCGTCTTGTAGAAGAGACCCATGTAGAGGAGCACCAGGATGAAGGCCAGCACGAACGAGATCATACCGGCGTTGATCGACTCCTGACCCAGCGAAGGTCCTACGACCGTATCCTGGATGATCTTGGCAGGTGCCGGAACCTTACCCGAGTTGAGCACGTTGGCAAGGTCCTGCGCCTCCTGGATCGTGAAGTCGCCCGTAATCTGCGACGAGCCCTTGTCGATCTTCGTGTTCACACGCGGAGCGGAATATACGTATCCGTCGAGCACGATGGCGATGCATTTGCCGATGTTCTCGCCCGTCAGACGCGCCCACTCGCGCGTTCCCTCGGCGTTCATGGTCATCGATACCTCGGCCGTGGCACCGCGCTGTGCGTACTGCTCCGTGGCGTCCGTTACGACCGATCCGTCGAGCGGAGCCTTGCCGTCGGGCGTCGTCACCTTGATGGCATACAGGTAGTAGCGTCCGTCGATGCGGTCATCGCCCTTGACACCCCACTTGAACTCGATGTCGGCCGGGAAGAGCTCCCGAACCGCCGGCATGGAAAGGTACTCGTTGACCGCTGCGATATCGGCCTTGTAGGCAGCACCGATGGCGGCACCTCCGGCATAACGCGGATCAAGCACCGAGAAGAGCGGGTTCTGCTCCCGGTCGTAACGGTCGGAAGCGGCAACATTCTGGGCCACCTCCGTCGAATCGGCACCCACCTCGGCGATCAGGCCCTCGGCCGTGTCGATCGTTGCGGCGGAAGCCGTCGTATCGGCAGCCGTCGTCACGGCGCTCGTCTCGGGCGTCGTCGTTGCCTGCTGCGAAAGGATCTCGCGAAGCTGCTTGTCGGCCGAAACCAGGGCCGGAAGCACCTCATTGGCGTCGTACGTCAGCCAGAACTCCAGCGATGCGGTTCCCTGCAACAGGTCGCGGACTCGCTGCGGCTCCTTCACACCCGGAAGCTCCACCAGAATACGGTGCGAGTTCGGAAGGCGCATGATGTTGGGCTGCGTCACGCCGAAGTGGTCGATACGACTGCGAAGCACGTTGAACGACGCGCCAATGGCGGCCTCGGTCTCCTTCTTGAGGAAACGCTCCACGTCGGCATCCGAGCTCTCCAGGGTGATGTCCTTGCGGTCGGGGCTTACGAAGATCTCCGCGATGGGACGTCCGTTCGACAGCCGCGAGTAGGCCTTGACAAAGTCGCCGATATAGTCCGACGACGAGCCCTGCTTCATCGCCTCATTGGCCTCGGCAATCGCCTCCACGAAGGCAGGATCGTTCTGGCTGTCGCCGGCAAGCGCCTGCACGACATCCTCGACCTGAGCCTCCAGCCTCACGTTCATACCGCCCTTGAGGTCCAGACCCAGGTTCAACTCCTTCTCCTTGCACTCCTTGTAGGTGAACTTGCGGATCCCGAGGTTGTAGACCGGGAGATTCTGTACCGAGTCAAGGTAGTGCTGCTCGGCCTCGCCCTGGCTCTCGAGCGGGAACTGTGCGGCATACTCCGCCGCCTTCTTCTCTACGCTTCGCGTCTTGAACGTGAAGGAGAGCTGATAAACACACGCGAGCGCCAGAAGCACCGCGACGAGTTTAATGAAACCTTTACTTTGCATTGGAATGAAAAAAATTTATTATTTGTTGTTGTAATTGTCATTACGCACAATAGCACGCAAAGATAGAAAAAAAGTATGAAATAACGCCTTTTCCATCCCAGAAAATGGCTCCTTCGGAAAATTTATCGCCGCGCGGCGAATCTTTCGCGCTTTCTGCGCCTCCGAAAGACGCACGATCCGAAAATTTGCCTATTTTTGATCCCGATTTATCGTTCCCCGCTGCCCATGCCGAACCATTCCGACTCCAAATATCACCTCGCGGCCCTCTTCACCGTGGCCGTGTGGGGCGCCACGTTCGTCTCCACGAAGATCCTCATCGCCCATTCGCTGACACCCGCCGAGATCTTCTTCATGCGGTTCGTCCTGGCATATCTCTGCATCCTCCCCTTTGCGCGGGGGCGAATGTGGGCCCAATCCCTGCGCGACGAAGCCCTGCTCCTCGCGGCCGGAATCTGCGGCGGCTCGATCTACTTCCTGACCGAAAACATCGCCCTCGAATACGCTCCGGCGTCAAACGTCTCGCTGATCGTCTGCACGGCACCCGTTTGGACCGCCCTCGTGTTGAGCATCATCGACCGCAACGAGCGCATGTCCCGGCGTCAGGCCCTGGGATCCGCCCTGGCATTCGTCGGGATGGTCCTCGTGGTGCTCAACGGTCACTTCGTCCTGCGGCTCTCCCCCCGCGGCGACCTGCTGGCTTTCTGCGCCGCATGGCTCTGGATGCTCTACTCGCTGCTGATCAAGAAGCTCGGAGACCGATACCCCGCCCTCTTCATCACCCGCAAGGTCTTTTTCTACGGACTGCTCACCATTCTCCCCTGGTTCGCATTCCGACCCTTCGACGTCTCGTGGCAGACCCTCGCACAACCCGCCGTGTGGGGCAACCTCCTCTTCCTCGGGGTCATCGCCTCGATGCTCTGCTACCTGCTCTGGAATGCCGCCATGCACCGCCTCGGCGCCGTGCGCACGACCAACTACATCTACATCAACCCGCTGGTGACGATCCTCACCGCCGCGGCGTTCATCAACGAACGCATCACCCTCGTGGCACTTCTCGGCGCCGCACTGATCCTCTACGGCATGTGGCACGCCGAGAGACCCGGGGAACAGGCATAAAAACCTCGCTGAACCAGCGAAAACCCGGTTTTTTTCGTATATTTGGAAAAACTAACCCGAATATACGATGAAACGACTCCTCCTCTGTTGCTGCGCAGCCCTGCTCGCCCTGAGCGCCACCGCGCAGCCCGGATACGTTCCGGCACCCGAAAACCTTGTAGCCCGTCAGCAATTCGCCGACAGCCGATTCGGCATCTTCCTCCACTGGGGGCTCTACGCCCTGCCCGGACAGGGCGAATGGGTCATGAACAACCGCAGCATCAACCGCGACGAATACGCGCTTCTTGCCGGAGGCTTCTACCCGTCGAAGTTCGACGCCCGGGCCTGGGTCGAGGCGTTCCGCAAGGCCGGAGCCCGCTACATCTGCTTCACCACCCGCCATCACGACGGCTTCTCGATGTTCCACACCGCGCAATCGCCCTACAACGTCGTGGATGCCACTTCCTTCGGCCGCGACGTGGTGAAGGAGCTTGCCGAAGAGTGTCACCGGCAGGGGCTCGGACTTCACTTCTACTACTCGCTCATCGACTGGTGGCGCGAAGATGCCCCGCGCGGCCGTACGGGACTCGGAACGGGACGTGATCCCGGCAAGGAGAACGCCGACGCCTATTTCGACTTCATGAAGGCACAGCTCACCGAACTGCTCACGCAATACGGCAAGGTCGGAGCCATCTGGTTCGACGGCGTGTGGGATCAGGACCAGAATCCCGGATTCGACTGGCGGCTCGGAGAGCTCTACACGCTGATTCATCGGCTGCAGCCCGCCTGTCTGATAATCAACAACCACCATCTCGTCCCCTTCGAGGGTGAGGATGCCCAGACCTTCGAACGCGACCTCCCGGGTGAAAATACCGCCGGACTATCGGGACAGGAGGTCAGCAGCCTGCCGCTCGAAACCTGTCAGACGATGAACGGTTCGTGGGGATACAGCCTCACCGATCGCAACTACAAATCGGCCGAAGAGCTGATCCGTTACCTGGCAGGAGCGGCCGGACGCGGCGGAAATCTGCTGCTCAACATCGGCCCGCAGCCCGACGGAGCACTGCCCGAAGCGGCACTCGAACGGCTCGGAGCGATCGGCGAGTGGCTCCGCATGAACGGCGAAACCATCTACGGCACGCAGGCCGGGCCCGTAACGCCGCGCGCGTGGGGCGTGACGACGCGCCGCGGGGACCGGGTCTTCGTACACATTCTCGACTGGCCGGATACGGAGCTTTTCGTGCCGCTGAAAGGCATGCGCGTACGTGAAGCCGTGACCCATGCAGACGGCAGCAAGGTCGCATTCCGGCAGGATGACGAAGGAGTGCTGCTTCAATTGGGTACGCAACCCGCAGCTCCCGACCACATCGTCGTACTCACAGTGAAGGAGTGACGGGAACCGCTCAGTGGGCCAGCTTCAGCCCCACGATGCCGATAAAAACCAGCGAAAGGAAAAACATCCGCCAGAAGGTCACGGCATCATGGAAGAAGATGATGCCGATCAAAACGGTGCCGATGCCGCCGATCCCCGTCCAAACGAGGTAGGCCGTGCCCATCGGGATGTCTCGCTGCGCCCAATAGAGCAGCAGTCCGCTCAAGCCCATCGAAATAATGGACAAAACCAGATAAAGGAGATGGTGCCGAGGGTTCAGCGCGGCCAGTTTGAAACCCAGCGGCCACCCTATCTCGAACAGCCCCGCAAAAAACAGATACATCCATGCCATGGCGCAACCGTCATTAAACCGTCATTAAAAAGACGGGGCAAAAATACAAAAATACATGGATATGACCTCCGCCCACCCGAAACAGGCGGAAATGTCGACAAAAAAAGAGCGCGCTCCGTTTCCGGAACGCGCTCTTCGCGATTATATGGCTTCCGCTTCAGAAGAAGCGGTCCTGCGGTCCTTATTTGACCTCCTCGAACTCAACGTCCTCAGGCTGGCCGTTGTTCGACTGAGATCCCGTGCTCTGCTGCGACTGCTGCTGGCCGGCTCCCGACTGGGCTCCGCCCTGCTGCGACTGCTGTGCCGAGTAGATGTCCTGCGAGGCGGCCTGCCATGCGGCATTCAGCTCGTTCATCGCCGTGTCGATGGCGGCTACGTCGGCATTCTTGTGAGCCTCCTTCAGCTTGGCAAGGGCGCCCTCGATAGCAGCCTTCTTGTCGGCAGGAAGCTTGTCTCCATACTCCTTGAGCTGCTTCTCCGTCGAGAAGATGTTCGAGTCGGCGGCGTTGATCTTGTCGATACGCTCCTTCTCGGCCTTGTCCTTCGCTTCGTTGGCCTTGGCCTCGTCACGCATCCGCTGGATCTCCTGCTCGGTAAGGCCCGACGATGCCTCGATACGGATCTTCTGCTCCTTGCCCGTGCCCTTGTCCTTGGCCGATACGTTCAGAATACCGTTGGCATCGATATCGAACGTTACCTCGATCTGCGGCACACCACGCGGTGCGGCCGGAATGCCGTCGAGGTGGAACCGACCGATCGACTTGTTGTCGCGGGCCAGCGGACGCTCACCCTGGCATACGTTGATCTCGACCGAAGGCTGGTTGTCGGCAGCCGTCGAGAAGACCTCCGACTTGCGCGTCGGGATCGTCGTGTTGGCGTCGATCAGCTTGGTCATCACGCCGCCCAGCGTCTCGATACCCAGCGACAGCGGCGTAACATCCAGCAGCAGCACATCCTTCACTTCGCCTGTCAGCACACCACCCTGGATGGCGGCACCGATGGCTACGACCTCGTCGGGGTTGACCGACTTGTTGGGCGTCTTGCCGAAGAAATCCTCGACGATCTTCTGGATCGCAGGAATACGCGTCGAACCACCCACGAGGATCACTTCGTCGATCTGCGAAGCCTCCAGACCCGCATCACGCAGCGCCAGCTTGCACGGCTCCACCGTCTTGCGGATCAGATGATCGCACAACTGCTCGAATTTCGCACGCGTCAGCGTCATGACCAGGTGCTGCGGAATGCCGTTCACCGGCATGATGTACGGAAGGTTGATCTCCGTGGTCGTCGAGGACGACAGCTCGATCTTCGCCTTCTCGGCAGCCTCCTTCAGACGCTGAAGCGCCATCGGGTCCTCACGAAGGTCTACTCCGTGCTCGGCCTTGAATGCCTCGGCCATGTAGTCGATCAGCACGTGGTCGAAATCATCGCCTCCCAGGTGCGTATCGCCGTTCGTGGATTTCACTTCGAAGACACCGTCACCGAGCTCCAGGATGGAGATATCGAACGTTCCGCCTCCCAGGTCGTATACGGCGATCTTCATATCGTTGTTCTTCTTGTCAAGACCGTAGGCCAGCGCCGCTGCCGTAGGCTCGTTGATGATTCGACGAACCTTCAGTCCGGCAATCTCGCCCGCCTCCTTCGTAGCCTGACGCTGCGAGTCGGAGAAGTAGGCAGGAACCGTGATCACGGCCTCCGTGACCTCCTGACCCAGATAATCCTCGGCCGTCTTCTTCATCTTCTGCAGGATGATGGCCGAAATCTCCTGAGGCGTATACTGACGTCCGTCGATGTCGACACGCGGCGTATTGTTGTCTCCACGCACGATCGTATAGGGCGCACGGGCGATATCGGCAGTCACCTTGTCATAGGTCTCACCCATGAAACGCTTGATCGAAAAGACCGTACGCTTCGGGTTGGTGATCGCCTGACGCTTGGCGGGATCACCCACCTTACGCTCGCCCTCCGCCGTAAATGCCACGACCGAAGGGGTCGTGCGGTGTCCCTCGGAGTTGGGGATCACAACCGGTTCGTTGCCCTCCATCACTGCTACGCAGGAGTTCGTAGTGCCCAAGTCGATACCAATAATCTTTGCCATAATCGTAATATGTTTTAATTGTTCTAATTTTTTCGTTGCGCTCCCGTCGCCCGGCATCGCTCCGCGCGGCGGTTACGTCCCCAAACAAAACAAAGGTTGTACCAAACGACGATCTCTGACAATTTGGCAGACGTTTGGCAGAAAGATTTTCACTCCAACAGACCGGGTCGGGCATTTTGGCAGAATCTGCGTTCTGACATATAGTGTCAGCTAGCACGGCCAAGGGTACCGGGGTTGGGACATCGCAATTCGGGCGCCGGAATTCGGGCAAAAAAAAAGTCTCTCATCGCTGAGAGACTTATCCGGCGCCGTGCCGGGACATACGTCGAATCCGTGTATGGATATCAGTGCTGCAGCTCGCTCAGGATACGCATCGCGACGTCGAGAATCGTTGTGTCGTCAAGCGTCACCACGCCTCCGTCCGGTCCCGGCTCAAAATGTACGCCGACACACTCCTTGGCCACGTGGTTGCCGCCGAAATAGTTGCGAACAGTCTCCACATCGATTCCCAGTTCATCTGCAATACGCTGCGAGCTGCCGCTGGGCAGCTTGTCCTTGATACGGCGCAACTCGTTAAATGTGATAATCATATCCTTGAATTTTTGGTTGATAGTTGGCTTTTCGGTTGGTTTATTCCATGCGGGCTCCACTTTTCGAGCCACAACACTCTCGCACATCTAAAATAATACTTTTTTGCCGAACTGCAAAATTTCAGACCTAAAAAACGTCATCAAACCTTCACAAAAACGATTCCCTGAAGATACCGAAACGGGAAGCCCCCGCCTTGCGTGGCAGGGGCTTCCCGGTATTTTGTTTCAACGCGGCGCCGCAGTGCTTCGTCAGTTATCCTCCGGCTCAATATAGAACTCGAAAATCAACGGCGAGAAGGGCAGAATCTCCGTATTGATCGTCGTGGTGGTCTCCGTCGACGTGTCACCGCCGTAGTACCCCCCGTAATAGCTGCCGTAATAGCCGCCGAGGTAGCTGCCCAGGTAACTGTCGTAATAACCTCCATAGTAGCCGCCATTCCCGTAGTAGGACTGCATATAATAAAGGTAGTTCAGATAATCGTAGTAACTCGACGAATAGCCCGAAATAGACGTCGTGCCACCGCTCTGTCCAGTCGAACCATAGGCATAGGTCGAAATGGTCATCAGCGCCGCCCACTGTCCGAACTTCAGATTCGGAACCGTGTAGTAGAAAGCCGTGATCATACCGCCTTCCTGAGGGGTATATTCCAATGCCTGGCCCTCGGACTCTACCTTCCCGTAGATGATCTCCTTCACCTCGTCGATGTTCGTATCGAAGATGAATCCGTCGAGGAAGCGTCCGATGTACCAGATCTTCGCCGTACCATCGAGTTTCACGGAGTCGGCATCGAGTTCCGAAACACCCTTGTAGGCATCCTCCTCGTCGGGATGGAACCGCTTGACAAGCACCTTGGCAATACTATCCTCCAGCAATGCGTTGTTATAGGGAGGCAACATCGATTCGTAACGCCGCGGGAAGGAGAGCCGGTCGGTCTTCGGGTCGAAACGGTAATTGACATACACCTGGGCAATGGTGTCGCAGGCGCTCACCCAGCGTTCGGCACAATTATAGGGGTGGTCCGGACTCTCGACATCCGTGGGGATATCCGTATTTTCGGACTCTTTGGAATCGTCGTTTTTGCTGAAAATCTTCAGCCCTCCATACTCCTCGCAATAGGCATCGACCGCATCGCCTTCGTCCTCTAGCGGGTTCTTCACCTGATCGATCACCGTCAGCGTAACCACAAAGGGGCGCCCCGACTCCAGCGTATACTGACCTTCGTAACCGCCGTCGACCTCCACACCGCCGGACCCCACGATCCGCGACGGAAGGTAGAGCGTCACCTTCGACCCCTTGCGCATGAGAAACTCCCGATCCAGGCCGTGGCTTTGCGCGTAGGTATCACCCAGCGTCAGCGTGTTGCGAAGAGCCAGGTAGGTGCCCTCCATCAGGCTCGTGTTCGACTCTCCGCAATAGTTATAGAAGGGAACATAGTGCGTGTATTTCGTATAGGTTCCGGCCTGGATCGCCTCCTTCTCCGTACGGGTCAGGATGATATTGCCGCTCAGGTCCCGGCCCGACATGTCGAGGCGCAGCCAATAGATCGTATCGTTTACCGGCTTGGCCTCCTCATCTCCGGCTTCGAGGACATCGACATAGTATCCTCCGTCGGGCTGGTAGTTCTCCAGCAGGTCGGGGCGATGCTGCGTGATCCAGGCTTCGAGCGCCTGATTCTCGAACTTATCGGAGGACACGGGCTCCTCCTTGGCACAGGAGGTCATCAGCAACAGGACGGCTGTCCAGAGGTAGAAAAATCGAATGTTGAACTTCATATCGAATTTTGGTCGTAGATTCTCGCTATGTTCTCTTTTTAGTTTGTGGCCGGATTACTCCCGAGGCTCCGTCACCGCGCCCTCACTCCACCGACTCTATGGTGAAAAAGAAGGCTATGGGACTCTCCCGGGGAATGGTTCCGAAATATTTGTCTCCGAAGGCTGCATCGTAGGTCATGTAGGCCTCGACATAGTCCTTCTCACGACATCCAAGTAACGCATGGTAGATGCCTTTTAGTATGCCGCCGTTCATTTCTACGGTCAACGGTTCGAAATTCCACACGCCGCCGTCGACCGTCAGTCCGAGCTCCTCGTACGCAGACTTCAGTGTCGCATCGTTCGAGTAGAACGGGAAGGTCGAATCGGTGATGTTCGAGAATTCGAACACGTAGGCCCGGAAGACGATCGTCACGCGCGATGTCGCCGTGACCTCCGGACGCGAGGGTCGTTCCGGATCGTAGTATCCGTCGATGTAACGGTAGACCGTATTGCCCCCCAGCGCCGTATAGAATGCCAACTGTTCGTCGGCGCCGACCTCCGATTCGGGGATCAGCTGCGGCGAATGTGTCGACTCCAGGTAGGAGACGAGTCGCTGGCGCTGCTCGGTGAGGGTATCCTCCTCCTCGGAACAGCCGCCGAATGCCAGCGGGCAGACCAGCAACAGGGATATGAACAGTCGTTTCATGGGCATACAATTGTGCAAATGTACAAAAACAATCCGATTTCCGAGCATGGAACGCAAAAAAAGCCTCGATCATTGTGTCATCGAGGCATGAAGAGGACCGGGCGGTGCTCAGAGACGTTTGAGCGCCATGCGCACCAGTTCCTCGACCGTCGCGCCGGGTGTTTCCCGGACAACGGCCCGCAGGACCTTCTCGGCAGCACTCCGTGCGAAGCCCAGCATGACGAGCGCCTCGAGCGCCTCGTCGATCTCGCCTCCGCTGCCCGGGAGCGCAGGCTCCGCGGGATCGAGCGCCCCCAGCGCCGTGAGCTTGCCGTTGAGATCCACCAGGATCTTCTGCGCCGTCTTCAGCCCGAGACCCTTGACGTTCTTCAGCAGCACGGCGTTGCCCGAGGTGATGATTCCCTGCAGCTCCCGGGGCGAATAGGTCGACAGTATCATGCGCGCCGTATTGCCCCCGACTCCCGACACGCCGATCAACAGCCGGAACAACTCCCGTTCGACCTTCGTTGCAAAACCGTAGAGCAGCTGCGCATCCTCACGAACAATATAATGCACGTAGAGTTTCGCCTCCCCGGCATGCTCGATCGCCGCAAAGGTTTCAAGCGAAATATGCAGGTAGTAGCCTACCCCTCCGACGTCGATAACTGCGTATGCCGGAGCAACTTCGGCCACTCTGCCCTGGATGTATTCGTACATGGATTCCAAAATTTCCTACACGTTGGACAAAAGTAAAGATTTTTTTTTATCTTTGTGTTTCAAAACAGAATAATTAACCAAAAACGAAGGTATATGAAAAAAACTATTTTCCCCATGCTGGCAGCTGCGCTTCTGCTCTCGGCCTGCGGAACAAAAACCGCCGAGCAGACCGCAACAGCTTCCGAAACCCCTGCTCAGGAGATCGGCTCGGGTGACATCGCCTATGTGCAGGTCGATGTCGTGCTCGCCCAGTGCGACCTCTACAAGAACGAGGGTACGGCCCTGCAGGCCAAGACCGAAAAGGCTCAGAAAGGATGGGCTCAGCGCGAACAGAGCCTTCAGGCCGAAGCCGCCCAACTGCAGGAGAAGTATGAGAAGGGATTGATCACCACGCGTGACGCCCAGGCTCAGCAGGAGAGCATCCAGAAGAAGGTCGCCTCCTACCAGGCCAACGCCCAGAAGGAGGCCCAGACCCTCGACGAAGAGAACTATGTCTTCACGAACCGTGCCCAGGACCTTCTGCAGCGCGCCGTACAGGAGATCAATGCCGACAAAAAATACAAGATGATCGTCAATGCCTCGGCTCTCATCGATGCCGATACGACGCTCAATATCACCTCCGCCGTGCTGGCAAAGGTCAACGAACTCTACGCTCTGGACCAGAAAAACGCCAAGAAGTAACACCCCGGCATCAACAAAATCCGGCTTCACCTGTGGGGTGAAGTCGGTATTTTTTTATACATTTGCACGTAAGTAAACCGACCTAATTTATTCCGCTTCGCGATGGGATTCGTTCCTTTCACATTCATCGACCTGATCGACATCGTCCTGGTGGCGCTGATCATGTATTGGATCTACCGCATGACCAAAGGCACCAATGCCCCCTACATCCTTTCGGGCATCATCGCCGTATACCTGCTCTGGGTCGTCGTGAAGGCCCTCAACATGGAGCTGCTCTCCACCATCCTCGGACAGCTGATCTCCGTGGGCGCCATCGCGCTGATCATCGTTTTCCAGCCCGAGCTGCGGCGATTCCTCCAGATGATCGGAATGAGGCAGAAGCACTTCAACTTCATCACCCGCATCTTCTCGGCCGGGGATGACTCCATCGAGACCAACGTCTCACCCATCGTCACGGCCTGTCGCGAAATGGCCGAGACAAAAACCGGCGCCCTGATCGTCATCGGGCAGCAGAGCGACCTGCGGCTGATCGCCGAAGGCGGCATCGCCCTCGACGCCAAGGTCTCGACTCCGCTGTTGAAAAACATCTTCTTCAAGAACGCTCCGCTGCACGACGGCGCCGTACTGATCGAGGGCGACCGCATCGTGGCAGCCAAGTGCATCCTCCCCGTCACGCAGAGTGACGTGCCCAAATCGTTCGGCACGCGCCACCGCGCAGCCATCGGCATGAGCGAGATCTCCGATGCCATCATTATCGTTGTCTCGGAGGAGACCGGAGAGATCTCCATCGCCCAGGGCGGGGAGATCCGGCAGCATCTCGACCCCGTGCGGCTGCAACAAACCCTGCAACGTTACCTGACGATCAATTCGCGCAAACGTTCCCGGGCAAAAAAAGAGGTCGCCGAATAAAAATCGGGCAGCACGCCGTGCCGTTCGGGTCTTCCACACACAAAAGACAGCAAACGCACGCGGACCGGAATCGTCCGCCAGAACAACGCCCGACCGAGCTTCTCTCTTTCGTCGGCCGGCAGATGGCCAACATATGAAAAGTCCGCCGCTTATGCAAGCGGCGGACTTTCTCGTATGCACGGATTCGCAATCTGGATCCGGGTCGGAATCCCCGAAAACAGATCACTTCAGTTCGAAGGTAACCGTTCCGCGGATATCGTCCGAAGCAGCCCCTACGAAGGCCGTAAAGCGTCCTGCCTCGGCACCCCAGGCTCCCTGTCGGTCGTCGTAGTACTGCAACTGTTCGGGAGTGATGTCGAAGGTTACCGTCCGGGTCTCACCCGGGGCAAGGCTGACCTTCTGGAAGCCCTTCAGCTCCTTCACGGGACGCGGCAGCGACGACTCCTCATCACCGATATAGAGTTGTACGACCTCCGCACCGGCTCGATCGCCCGTATTGGTCACATCGGCAGAGACACGGATCCGTCCGTCGGATCCCAGCGACGTCCGGTCGCTGCGCACATCGGAGATGGAGAAGGTCGTATAGCTCAGACCGTGTCCGAAGGCAAACAGAGGAACAATTCCCTTGGACTCCAACCACCGGTAGCCGACAAACAACCCCTCACGGTAGGTTACAGAATCCCCTCCGGGATATTCACCCAGCGCGATGGCACCGTTGTCCTCCAGCCGAACCGGGAACGAGAAGGGCAGCTTGCCCGAAGGATTCACCGCACCGAACACGACATCAGCCAAGGCATTGCCGGCCTCCGACCCCGAGAACCAGGCCTCGAGAACGGCCGGCACCCGATCGATCCACGGCATCGCCACGGCATTGCCCGAAACGAGCACCACCGCCAGGCGTGGATTCGCTGCAGCAAGAGCCTCGATCACCGTATCCTGTCCATAGGGAAGCCCGTAGGAGAGACGGTCGGCCCCTTCGCAATCCTGATGTCCGCTCTTGTTGAGTCCGCCGACGAACAACACGGCATCGGCCTCTCTGGCCGCAGCAACCGCATCGGCGAGCAACTCCCCGGCCGTACGGGTCTCGGTGAGATCCTGACCGCTGTCAACTCCGTTGTAGTCGGTCGAGACGTCGCCCACATACCCGCGTTCGTAAAGCACCTCCACGCCGTCACCTGCCGCCTTGCGGAGTCCTTCGAGAGGCGTGCACTCGTGGCGCACCTTCAGCGACGACGAGCCGCCGCCGACGGTCATCATCTTCACGGCATTCTCCCCCACGACCAGCAGGCGCTTCATCGTGCCGGGATCGAACGGCAGCACACTGCCGTCGTTCTTCAACAGCACCATGCCTTCACCGGCAATGCGTCGTGCCGCAGCAAGGTGCTCCGGGGAGTTCAACGATCCGAAGGGTTTGTGCGTGTTCATTGCCGTGCGGAAGATCAGACGCAGCACCCGACGCACCTTGTCGTCAAGCGTCGCCTCGGAGGCCTCGCCCCGGCGCAGCAGTTCGAGGTACGGCCGCGCCAGATAGTAGTTGTCGTATGCGTTGCTCGCTCCCCACGAGAGGCCGTTGGTCCACGATCCGAACTCCATGTCGAGTCCGTTCTCGATGGCCTGCTTCGTATCGTGCACTCCGCCCCAGTCGGAGATGACTACACCGTCGAAGCCCCACTCCTTCTTGAGAATGTCGTTGAGCAGATAGCTGTTGTGACAGCAATGTTCGCCCTTGTAACGGTTGTACGCCCCCATGATGGCCCAGGCACCGCCCTCCTTGACGGCAGCCCGGAACGCCGGAAGATAGATCTCATGCAGTGCACGGTCGTCGACCACCACATTCACCCGGGTGCGGTTCACCTCCTGGTTGTTGAGCGCAAAGTGTTTGACACAGGCCGCCACGCCGTTTGTCTGCACCCCCTGGACATAGGGCACCACCATGCGCGACGAGAGATAGGGATCCTCGCCCATGTACTCGAAGTTTCGTCCGTTGAGCGGCAGGCGGTAGATGTTCACTCCCGGGCCCAGCAGCACATCCTTCTCCCGGTAGCGGGCCTCCTCGCCGATCGACCGTCCGTAGAGGGCCGACATCTCGGGGTTCCACGTCGCGGCCAGGCACGTCAAGGCCGGAAAAGCCGTACAGGAGTCGTTCGTCCAGCCGGCCTGGTCCCATTCGTCCCACAGCACCTCGGGGCGGATACCGTGAGGGCCG
Organism: uncultured Alistipes sp.; assembly: GCA_944321765.1. Taxonomy (GTDB): domain Bacteria; phylum Bacteroidota; class Bacteroidia; order Bacteroidales; family Rikenellaceae; genus Alistipes. The sequence goes on along the minus strand of CALUMQ010000028.1, from coordinate 50,373 downwards.
TCCGTGCACCACACCTCGGGAATGCCCAGGCGCGGAACGCCCGCCGAGGAGAACTTCGACTGGGCATGGAGAACGGCAACCTTCTCTTCGAGGGTCATGCGCGACAAGGCATCCTCGATACGCGTTTCAAGCGGGGCGTTTTCATCCAGATAAGGGGCAACTTTCGGTCCCGAGGTACGTCCGCAACTGCCCAGCAGCGCAGCGAACGTCAGCAACATCGGGATTCGATGGTACAGAAAATCACGTTTCATTTGAGTTTATGATTTAGGTTTGCTTGTCTGTAATCCGCAAAGGGGGGGGGAAAGGCGGTTGTACGGAATCGCACAGTCGGGAGTGCGAAGCCGCCGGATCGCGGAAGGTCCCGCCGGCAACGAGAAGCCGGCGGTGTAAAGTTACAAAAAACAGAGATTGTTTATTCGTTTGTCAACGAGAAGTTCTGTCCGAAGTCGGTATAAAGCGGGCTTGCGGGAGGCTCCAGCGAACGAAAAAACACTGCAACATGTCTGTTGCAGTGTTTTTTCGAAGGGGTGTTTTCATGGAAGGCTCTTTTTACGTCTCCCGTCCGGGCCTCTCTCCGGAAACATTTCCGGAGCGCTCGATCGGCATTCGCCTGTGAGGTCCCCCATTTGCGGGAATCAACCGACGGGCGATTCGATCGGCAAGCGCCCGGTACCACCCGGCGGAAAAGGGACCGCCTACTCGGCCTGGGATGCTCCGGCAGCCGGCGTCTCCGACGACTGCTCCGTGGCGGCCGGTGCCTCCGAAGGCTGCTCCGTAGCGGCCGGAATCTCAGCCTGCGGCATGGCCGAAGCCTCGTCCTCAATCAGGCGCTCCTGAAGAGCCTTGGCATCGCGCGAAATCTCCGCGTTGCTCTGAGCGACCTTCGAGCTGTCCATGGCCAGCGTTGCCACGAGACTCAGCACAACAATGGCGATGGCCATTGCCCAGGTGAATTTCTCCAGAAAGTTCGTGGTCTCACGTACGCCCATCACCTGGTTCGAAGCACCGAAATTGGCGGCCATGCCGCTCTTGGGGTTCTGAACCAGCACGGCGAGGATCACCAGAACGCTCGCTACCAGTATCAGAGCAATGCAAATCGTGTATAACATATCCTTAAATTTTAATATTGTTTTCTATTTTGTCGATAAGCTCGGCAAAGTAAACACTTTTTTCGGGATTTAGCAAACTTAATTTGCGATAAATCGCTATGGCTCGGTCCCGAAGCCCCTGGGCAAGATAGATCCCGGCAAGATCCTCGCTCACCAGTTCGTCGTCTTCGTCGAGAGCCGCCTCGGTGGTCACCTCCTCCTCGGGTTCCCCCTCCTCGGCCACGATACGCAGATCCTCCTCGCAGAGAAAGCGGTCGATGATCTCCTCCGAGGTAAGGCGCGTGAGCTCGCCGGCATCGATCGCAGGACGGCTCAGCGAACTCTCCGCCCGCCACGGAGCCATGACCGACAACCGCGGATCGGATTCACCCGAGAGGTTCGCCCGCACGACACGAGCCGGCAGAAACCACGGATAACGCGCCGTGAGCGCCTCGGCATCCGCCGTCGAACCGATACCCCGCAGCATAACGGAGGAACTCATATCTTCTGTCATCTCCTTCATCGTCCGCACGGATTACCAGTTGGAGGCCGAAGCCTGGAAAATGTCGGTCACCAGCTTGTCGACAATCTCCGGAATCAGGGTTCCCTCGACCTCGGTCAGCAGCTGCGTCGATTCGTAGTCCTCGTAGGCCGAGAAGGTCTTGTTGAACGACATCTTCTCGTCGAGGGCATTCGTGAAGCGCACCCGGACGGTGATCGTCAGACGGTTCAACAGCGCGTTGTCGTCGCTCGACACCGAGGCCGTCGTCGAGGTGTAGTTCGTGATCTCGCCCTCGAAGGCGAAGTCTCCCCCCTCGTCGACCTGCGTCAGGCGCGTTCGCCGCGTGAACATGTCGACCAGTGCGTCCGTCAGCGTCGAGCTCAGAATCGGCGAAACCATCGTGGCATTGTTGGGGAAATAGGCCACCGAGAAGGTCTTGGCGTCGGGCGGAATCGAAGCGCCCGAAAACGAATACTTGATCGCAACGCCGCAACCCGTCAGCAGGCACAGCCCCACCGTGGCGACAAGCATCCTAAAATTCAAATTCAAGTTTCTGAAACGTTTCAGCATTCGTCACTTCTGTTTGACGGAACGGGGCTCAAAGATCCTCGATACCCAGCTCCTTGATCTTCCGGTAAAGCGTTCGCTCCGACATGAACAACTCCGCGGCAGCCTCCCGCCGTCGGCCGTTGTTGCGTTTCAGCGCCCGGATGATCTGCTCGCGCTGCATGTCGGCTTTGGTCTTCTCGCGAGGCGGCTCATCGGTCACCTCCTCGCTCTCGGCGTACACCGGGGCCTCAGGAACCTCCGGCCTGCGGCTCACATCCCCGGCCGGAGGGCAGGGCGTTGTTGCCGCAGCCACCGGAACATAGCTGCTCTGCGTGGAGGAGGGCAGCAGCCCGCGGATGTCGCGCGGCGCCTCGTGGTACGACGAGGCATTGCGCATCAGCTCCGTCATCATCCGCTTGAGATCGTTGATGTCGGCTCGCATGTCGAAAAGCACCTTGTAGAGCAGTTCTCGTTCGGTCGACATATCGGCATCCGCGCGCGGTGCAGCCGTGCGGACCGGTGTTCCGCCGCTCTCCTCGGGAAGGTATTTCGAAAGGATGGGAACCGTGATGACCCGCTCCTGTTCGATGGCCGAGATCTGCTCAGCAACGTTCTTCAACTGGCGGATATTGCCCCTCCAATAGTAATTCTTCAACATCTCGCGCGCCGCATCGTCGAGCGTCACGGCCGGCATGCGGTACTGCACGGCCACATCCGCCGCAAATTTGCGGAACAGCAGCGGAATATCCTCCTTGCGTTCGCGCAGGGCCGGAACCGTGATGGGCACCGTCCCCAGGCGGTAGTAGAGGTCCTCGCGGAAACGGCCTTGCGCGATGGCCTCCTGCAGATCGGTGTTCGTGGCGGCCACTACGCGGACGTTGGTCTTCTGGACCTTTGACGAGCCCACGCGGATGAACTCGCCCGTCTGCAGCACGCGCAGCAGGCGCGCCTGTGTCGAATGGGGCAGCTCGGCAACCTCGTCGAGAAAGATCGTGCCGCCGTCCGCCTCCTCGAAGTAGCCCTTCCGGGCCTCCAGCGCTCCGGTAAAGGCCCCCTTCTCGTGTCCGAAAAGTTCGGAATCGATCGTCCCTTCGGGAATCGCCGCGCAGTTCACGGCAATGTATTTGTTGTGCTTACGGGACGAAAAAGCGTGAATCACCTGCGGGAAAAACTCCTTGCCCACTCCGCTCTCGCCCGTAACAAGCACCGACAAGTCGGTCGGCGCCACACGCAAGGCAACCTCCAGCGCTCTGTCCAGCAGCGGAGAGACGCCGATGATGCCGAAACGTTGTTTTACGGTCGTAAGATCTGTCATCTATTCAGTTTTGTGCAGGTTGTGCTGTTTGGGATTCGTCGGCTGCCGCATCGGACTGATTCGTCGAGGAATCGATCATATGGCGGTACTCCAGGTACTCCTGTTCGGCAATCTCCTGATCGTGGCGCTCGCGCCAGTAACCGAAGCCGATGGCCGCAAGCGCAATGACGGCCGCAGCAATGGCTATCCACAGAAAACGGTCGGCGCGTCGGCGCGTCGGACGGTCGACGAACGTATAGCCGCTGGTGTTCTTCGGCGCCTTGCCGTAGCGCAGTCCCCGGACCGACGGGTCGGGATTCATCTTCGCCGAGGGCGACACATAGGGATCGGTGAAAGCATGCTCGACAGAACGTGCCACCCGATCGGCCGTTTCCCGACGGGACTGCGGACGGGAAGTCTCAGATGCGTCAGACGTTGCGGCAGGTTCGGATGCTCCGGCCCATGCAGCGGATGCGGGCGCTTCGGAGGCTTCGGGGGCCTCGGAGACATCAGGATGGCGTCGGGAGGTTGCGGCATGAGGCATCGCGGAGGACATCGGACTCTCCGCCGGAGGTATGGCAGCGGTCCGGGCCGACGTCCGATCGGCGGAGGCCTCAACCGGATTCACAGCAGGAGCTGCGGACTCGGGACTCCCGGCGGGGGTTGCTGCGGAGGATGCCGTCGTAGGATCGTAATGGAAAGCGATAGTGCCGTTGGCTCCGGGCCTCAACTCCCCGAGTCCCGGCAGCGGGCAGGTCGCACCGCTCTGAATGGCGTGGCGCACCTCGAAGACGAAACGGTCGATCTCGCCGGCCGCCTCGAGCTCGCTCAGCCCCGTCTCGCGGAGCACACCCCGCAATACGCCGTCGTCGCGTTTGAGCAACTCCGAAAACAGTATGCTCCGTCCCGGTTCCTTGACGATGAATGTTCCGAGTTGGGGAATGACAAGCCGCTTGTGCGACGTCAGATATTGCGCGATGGATTGAGTCAGCACGGTCGTTATGCTTTAAAATACGGCTCCAAAATTACCTTTTTTCGCATAAAAAAACAAAAGATGTCCCGGTTTTTCAAAATATCGAAGCAAAATGTTGGTTATACGAAAAATATTCACTTGCTTTGCATTCCGAAAATCCAGACAATCCGATCGAGCTACTTCGATCAAATTTCCGTCATGTAGCCGAGCCGGATTGCAGAAAACTTCGCCAACGAGCCATGAAAGACAAGTACATCGATCTGATCGAACAGTCGTTCGACTTCCCTCAGGATGAATTCTCCGTCGAGGACAATGAGCTGAATTTCCACGACATCCCCCTCATGGAGTTGATCAAGCAATACGGAACGCCGCTCAAGATCACCTACCTGCCCAAGATCTCCCAGCAGATCAACCGCGCCAAGCGGATGTTCAATGTGGCCATGGCGAAGGTCGACTACAAGGGGTCGTACAACTACTGCTACTGCACCAAGTCGAGCCACTTCTCCTTCGTGCTCGAGGAGGCCATGAAGAACGATATCCACCTCGAAACGTCGTCGGCATACGACATCCACATCATCAATGCACTCTATGACGGTGGCATCATCGACAAGGACCGATACATCATCTGCAACGGTTTCAAACGTCCGCAGTACGTCGAAAACATCGCCCAGCTCGTCAATGACGGATTCACCAACACGATTCCGGTGCTCGACAACAAGGAGGAGATCGACCTCTTCGAGGATGCCTTCACCAAGAAGTGCAAGGTCGGAATACGCATCGCCTGCGAGGAGGAGCCGAAGTTCGACTTCTACACCTCGCGCCTGGGCATCCGCTATAACGACATCGTGGACTTCTACAAGGCCAAGATCAAGAACAGCAAGAAGTTTCAGCTCAAAATGCTCCACTTCTTCATCAATACCGGCATCAAGGACACGGCCTACTACTGGAACGAGCTGTCGAAGTGCATGAACGTCTACTGCGAGCTGAAGGCCATCTGTCCCGAGCTCGACAGCCTCAACATCGGCGGAGGATTTCCCATCAAGAACTCCCTGAACTTCGAGTACGACTACGAATACCTGACCGAGGAGATCGTCGCACAGATCAAGAACATCTGCCAGAGAAACGGCATCGAGGAACCCAACATCTTCACCGAATTCGGATCCTTCACCGTGGGCGAAAGCGGCGCCGCACTCTACTCGATCGTCAACCAGAAGCAGCAGAACGACCGCGAGAACTGGTACATGATCGACTCGTCGTTTATCACTACCCTGCCCGACACGTGGGGCATCAACCAGCGCTACATCATGCTGGCCATCAACAACTGGGACAAGGAGTATCAGCGCGTGCTGCTCGGAGGCCTCACCTGCGACAGCGAGGACTTCTACAACTCGGAGTGCCACTCCAACGCCATCTTCCTCCCGAAACTCGAGGCCGGAAACACCCAATACATCGGATTCTTCCACACGGGAGCCTATCAGGAGTCACTCGGAGGTTTCGGAGGCATCCAGCATTGTCTGATCCCCGCGCCGAAGCATATCGTCATCGACCGCGACAAGTCGAACAACGAATACTATACAAGGTTGTTCGCCAAGGAGCAGTCCTACCGTTCGATGCTGCGCATCCTCGGGTATTAGCCATCAGCGAAGGAACGGGCGGTTACGTCCCGGCATTGGGAATAAAAGGAAGCGGGAGAACCTCCGAGGTTCTCCCGCTTCCTTTTAGGCTTCCCGACAGGGAATGCGCATCACTCGAATCGCGACACGCAGACAATCCCCGCAGGGAAACAGGTCAGCCCCTTGTAGTTGGCTACCAGCTGCAACTGATCACCGCTGACATCGAACACCAGGATGTTGTTCGTCGTATAGCCCGTGGAACTGTATTCGCCAATAGTCGTCATGTAGATGTAACCGTTCGCAGGATTCACCACAATATTGTTGTAGAGCACCCGGGCATCGGGATCAAACGTCGAGGCATCACCCAGCAGCGTCGTGGTATTATCGGCCGTATTGAAACGATAGATGCTCGTCGTGCCACCCGTATAGTAGATATTGTCTCCCAGCACGGTGATCGCCGAGGTGCGATCGGTCAACGACAGATCCCCCTTGCGGATCGGATAGGTATCGACAATGGTCAGCGTTTCGGGATCGACCTTGTAGATGGCATTCTCACCGCGCGTCGTGCCGCCGATCAGATCTTCATAGATCGTCGTGGCAACCCACAGGTAGCCGCCATCGGCGCACAGCCCGCTGATCTTGCTGCTGTTGCTGATACTCAGCTGCCGGTTGATCCCCGTGGCCCCACGGGTGAATTCGTAGATGCCAAAACGGGCTTCGGGGGTGGCCATCGACCAGCCGCCGGCGGCTACGTAAACCCGGTCATTCACGACAACCATTCCCTGCGGATGGAGGCATCCGGCGAGGTTGCCCCCGTTGTTGGCCCAGCGGTAGGTCCCCTCGAGACGGATCATCTGCTTCGTCGAACAGTCGAAGCGCACCATGCCGCGGTTGTCGCGGATGAAGACATTGTGCTCGTCGAGCACCACGACGTTCGTTGGATCGCCCAGAATATTCTCATCCTCATCAGTCTGCGACATGTCGGTCCGCAACACGTCGGCATCATATGCGGCGACCTTCGTCAGCGTCTCGGCATTCACGACAATCAGCTGCCCGTCGCCCTCCGACGTCCCGTCTTTATACACTTCGTTCTGGCACAGCAGGTAATAGTTGCCGCCATAGAGGTACATGTCCTGCGCCATGTAGCCCATGCGCGAATGGTTGACCGCCTCGTAGGGATCCGATTCCGAAGCCGTACCGTCGGGTGCCAGGTAGACCAGCGAACCGCAGGCATAGACATCCGGCCCCTCGTTGACGATGAACACCCCTTGCGGATCGGCATAGCCGGTTTTGCCGTCCCCGGCTCCGGGACCCGGCGTATCCTCGCCCTTGTCGGTGGAGCATGCCGCAAGGCACAGCGTCGACAAAAGCATGAACTTGAAACCGTATTTTTTCATCTCTTTCATCATTTATCGGTTTATCAGAAGGCCGCCGGGAAATAGAAACCCGCCGGGAAACGCGTATAGCCCTTGTAGCGGGCCTGAGGCTGCGACGTCGAGGAGGGAGAAAACACCCAGATCATGTTGTCGGTGGCGTAGTTCGTATAATCTCCGATCGAATTGACGTAAAGATCACCCGTTACGGGATGCAGGCCCAGGCCGTTGTAGAGCGTATTGCCCGAAACGGCATCGAAATCGTACACGTCGAAGAGCTGCCGATCAGCCTCCTCGGTTGTCGCGGCATCGAAATCGAAACAACGAACGGCCGTATTGCTGGCATAATAGATCTTGTTGCCCGAAGCGGCAAAAGGACAGTTGTAAGCTACCTTCGGCGTAGCAGCCAATGCCTTCTCGACATACGATCCGTCGGAGAGATTGTATTTGTGAATGTAGTTCTTGCCGGAGCCGGAACCCATGATCCAGAGTTGTCCGTCGTCCGAAGCCTGAATACCTCCGGCATTGTCTCCGCTGTTGACGTTGAGGATCTGCGAACGGAACGGAAGACTGATCTTTCGGCCCGTATCCGAATCGGCCGAGATCTCCACAATATAGACAATGCCGCTGCCGCGCGTCGTATAGACCTTGTTGCCCATCACGGCCATGCGGTTCTTCGGAGCTCCCGCAGTGTTCTCCACGAAGGTCAGCGATCCGGTCGTCGTGTCGAGCCGCCAGACGCCCTGCTGCGTCGTTCCGCCGTTATCGCTGTCGGTACGGATGTAGACGTGCTGCTCGTCGAGTACGGCAATATGTGTGGGCCACGACAACGCCGAAAGATCCTCGGCCGTGAAGCCCTTCTCGAGCTTCAGCGTCCGGGCATCGGCAATGACCAGCATGCCGTCGTTCCGGAAGCTCGATCCCGTGGCATTCGTCCCGCCGTTCTGCGAGATGATGTAGATCTTCCCGTCGTGGATATAGAGGTCCTGGCAGACGTTGCCCAGTTCGGTGCCGTTGACCAGCTTGTAGGCATCGGCCACGATATCGCCGTTGGCCGAAATGTAGGTCAGCGAACCGTTCTCGGTGGTCATGTTGCCCTCGTTGAGGACGAAGACTCCCTTCGGGTCGGCGAAATCCAGCAGGTGAACCTCTACCGACGAGGAGACTTTCTCACCCTTCTCGTCCACACCCGAGAGCGTCAGCGTAAAGGCCGAGGCAAGCTGTTCGGCGTCGAGCGACGGCGTCAGTGTCACCTTGCCGTCCGTCTCGGAGAGGGCGATCGTCCACCCTTCGGCCGTCGAACACGTCAGCTGTCCGACATGCTCCGCGGCATAGGGAATTTCGAGTTGTTGGCCTACCACCACCAGATAAGGGGCGCTCCCCTCGTTCCGGGTCAGTTCCAGCGATCCCGCCTGGGGCGACGGTCCCTCTTCTCCTTTCTTGCTGCACGACGTGGCCAGCAGACCGATCACCGCTACTACGGCGGCGAAGCGTAAAATTCGTTTCATGTACTTCAAAAAAATATGATTAATAATTGGATCGGCGTGAATGCCCGCAACAGACGTCTATTCGGTCTGTTCGGGATCGCGGGAGGCGATGGTTTCGCCCATCAGGTGCAGGTCCTCGACCTGGACGATCTCCGTCGAGCACTCGCCTATGGGACCGTTCTCCTGATTGACACCCGTATAGATACGGATGAAGTCAACGCCCGGCAGCGATACGGCCCGGCCTTCGGCATCAACCGCCCAGTCGATATCTATGGCCGAATCCTGCTCCGTATTGAGGGCATTGTCGGCATAGCCGAAGCGGAACTTGTAGAGCACGTACAGGCTCATGGTTTCACCCTGTTCGTAGACGCCGTTCTGCGGAAGCCGCGTCCCGCGGAAGGTCAGCTCCCCGGCATCGATCCACTGCGGATAGTAGGACTGCAGATGGAAACTGTTCTTGGCCTTGTAGCCCGAATTGCCCTGGTTGTCCTCCCAACGGATATACTCCTCGGTGGCGGCATCGGGTTCGGCCGAGGGCCGATGGTAAGTAATGGTGTAATCCGTATAAAGCGCTACGTCGTTACCGGCTGCCGCGGCCCGGCCGTACCACGCCTCGGAGTCCGGATGGCGATGGGCGCTGCCCGCTATCTCGTACCACTCGTCATCGTCGGGAAGTCCGTTGCCGTTGAGATCGCAGGCCACCTGGATGATACCCGGCTCGCTGCTCCCTCCGGCAGGGGCACCGGCGGCCGGATTGCTGTTCGAATAGAAACTGTTGCCCAGCACCCGGAAGTCGCACAGCCCCGCCTTGTTCTCGATACGGTGGTCGAAGCCCACGACGATATAGCCGCCGTAGCCGCCCAGCGTCACCGGGCTCTGGGCCGCAAGCAGCGCGAGCGCCTTGGCATTCATCGTCTGCTGCGTATCGCCCGCCTCGTAGCGCGGCAGCAGGTTGGTGAACTGACCCACGGCCGGACGGTAGTCCAGCACTGCGGTTACATAGGGTGTCGGATCATTGCCTTCAGGAGCGGGGATGGTTTCGTTTTTGTTGCAGGCGCCCAGGCCCGTGCCGAGAAGTACCAGAAGGCACATCTTCGAGAATTCGTTCATGGTTCGTTTCATATCGGTTTGCTTTTGTTTGTCATCGTCCGGGTTCACTACGACCATCACAAAGAACGGCCGACAGCATAACAGCATATACGCCTCCGGAAAGCAAATTCCGAATGTGCCGTTCCCCGACGTGCGGAGCCACGGAAACACGCAGAAACACATCCGGCAGCAGTGCTGCGGAGCGTCACTCACACGGAGTGCAGTGTATTGTGCTGAAATCTTTTCATCGCATTAAGCACCCTAACCCCAGAGGATGATTAAACATTCAAAACGATTGCGGCAGGTCTTCTGACTTGCTCCCCTTCCGAGGCCTTCCCGACCGGAGTCAGTGACCGATGGAATTCGAAAGGTGGTTGCGGAGCTTCACAGCAGCGGGACTGTTCGGGATTTGCACCCGATTCCCTTTTCATCCGGACGTGTGCAGCACGTCGGCGGAAACCGTAATCGGCCGCAAAGGTAGAAATTATTTTCGGATTCGGAAAGCCAACGGGCAAAAATTCATCCTCCGGGGACCGATCCGGGCATAGCCCGGACAATCGTGAAGAGTTGTGAAGGTACCGTTTTCAGGCTCTTTTTCCCATGAAGAATGATGGCTCTTCGGAAAAATTTTCATATCTTCGACGTCAAAATGAAAGCCTCTTCGAGATGATGCATCGACTCATCATACGATATTTTTCCGCCGCAGCAGGACTTTTATGGTTCGGAAGCATCGTCGCAGCTCCGCCCGCACAACTCGCCGATTCGCTGTCACGGGAGCAGTCCGACAGCTACACGGAGGGGTACCGGGCCGGATATGACGACGGATTCAAGGCCGGATACCGGGCTGCCCAAACATTTGCGAAGGACTCCTCTACACAATGGACTGCAAGGTCGGAGGCCGCGTCAATGTCGCAAAACAAGGCGCAGGAGTCGCGGGCGTCGCGCTATCTGCACAGTCTCGGAGCGGAGTTCCGCCCGGAATACATCTTCCCGACCAACCCCTTTCTCAAGGGCGCCAACGCCGCGGCACGCCCCATCAATCGCTCGCTGTCGGGACATCTGCGCTACTCGTTCCGATACCGTCCCGGATCGTCCGCCGACCGGATCTACGGAGGCGCCTATCAGGGAGTGGGCATCGCCTGGTACGACTTCGGGAATACCCGCGAGTTGGGAAGTCCCGTCGCCGTATATCTCTTTCAAGGGGCACGCATCGCCCGGCTCGCACCCCGGCTGTCGCTCGACTACGAATGGAATCTCGGGCTCTCGTTCGGTTGGAAGCCCTATGACGAGTTGCACAATCCGGAGAACGTCATGACAGGATCGCGGCTCAATGCCCTGGTCAATATAGACCTCCTCCTCAACTGGCAGCTGCACCGCAGCGTCCACCTTACGGCCGGCATTGCACTGACCCACTTCTCGAACGGGAACACCAAATTCCCCAACGCAGGACTCAACTCGCTGGGCCTGCGGGCCGGGGTGACCTATGACTTCAACTCCCGGGTCAAGAAGGAGCTTCGGGAGGAGATCTGCCCCGCCTTTCCGCGTCACGTGAGCTACGACCTCACACTCTTCGGCTCGTGGCGCAGGCGCGGCATCGAGATCGACGGAGGGCAGTATGCCGTAGCCGATGCGTTCCCGGTCGTGGGAATCAGCTTCGCCCCGATGTACAACTTCGGATACAAGTTCCGCGCGGGCGTCTCGCTGGACGGCGTCTATGACGGCAGCACGAACGTCGTGTTGGCCGACCAGATCGTCGGCGTAGGCGACTCGCCCGAGATCATCGTCGAGAACCCCGGATTCGACCGCCAGATCGCCCTGGGACTCTCGGCCCGGGCGGAATTCGTCATGCCCCACTTCTCGGTGGGAATCGGGCTCGGCGGGAACGTCCTGCACAAAGGCGGCGAACTGAAGGCCTTCTATCAGATGCTCACCCTCAAGCTCGCCATGACCCACAGCTCGTACCTGCACATCGGATACAGCCTGCGCGACTTCCACCTCCCGAACTTCCTGATGCTCGGCGTCGGGTACCGCTTCAACAACCGTACCCCCCGGCAGCGCTGACGGAACGCCGGAGCGGCCTTGCCAACGGCAACGGGAGATTTGGCAATACCCCGGCTTTGCATTATCTTTGCACGCGAATGCCGCAACCAAACGTCTCAGACCGATGAACATCGCCAAAGCCGAATTCAAATGCTCCTCGGAGCGGATCTCCCAGGTCCCGAAGGACGACCTGAAGGATATCGCCTTCATCGGGCGCAGCAACGTGGGGAAATCCTCGCTCATCAACATGCTCACCGGACGGCAGGGGCTGGCCAAAGTCTCCGGAACCCCCGGCAAGACCCGGCTGATCAACCACTTCCGGATCAACGACGCCTGGTATCTGGTCGACCTGCCCGGATACGGGTACGCCCGCACGTCGAAGAGCGTCCGCGGGGAGTTCTCGCGGCTGATCACCGATTACGTCCTGCGCTGCGAAAAGCTCCACTACCTCTTCGTACTGGTCGACATCCGCCTCGAACCCCAGAAGATCGATCTGCGCTTCATCGAGATGCTCGGCGAAAACGGCGTGCCCTTCGGCATCATCTTCACTAAGGCCGACAAACTCTCGAAAACCCAGCGCGAAAAGAGCATCGAGCGGTTCCGCGCAACGCTCGCCGAGCAGTGGGAGGAGCTGCCGCCGATGATTGTCAGTTCGTCGGAACGAGGCCTCGGACGTGAGGAAATCCTCGCAACAATCGAGGATTGTCTGAAAGTTTAACCTTTTGTTGAAAAAACGAACCCCGCACAGCGTGTTTTTTCGCCTTATTGCCGTATATTTGCACCATCATAATCCCCGTAACCTATGGCTATCCACAAAATCAAGATCTTTACCGGCCGCGGTTCCGAATACCTGGCACAGAAAATCGCCGCAAGCTTCGGAACAACGCTCGGTCAATCCGAAGTGCTGCGTTTCAGCGACGGAGAGTTCCAGCCCTGCTACAACGAGTCGATCCGCGGTTGCACGGTCTTCATCATCCAGTCGACCTTCCCGCCCTCGGACAACCTCATGGAGCTGCTCATGATGATCGACGCCGCACGCCGCGCCTCGGCATACAAGGTCGTCGCCGTAATGCCCTACTTCGGCTGGGCCCGCCAGGACCGCAAGGACCGCCCCCGCGTGCCGATCGGCGCCAAACTGGTAGCCAACCTGCTGATGGCCGCAGGAGTCGACCGCGTGATGACCATGGACCTGCACGCCGACCAGATTCAGGGATTCTTCGACATTCCCGTCGATGCCCTCTACGCCAGCGGCATCTTCGTGCCCTACATCCGCAGCCTCAACATCGAGGACCTCTCGATCGCTGCCCCCGACATGGGCGGTGCCAAGCGTGCCAACACCTACGCCAAACACCTCGGAACACCGATCATCATCTCCCACAAGGAGCGTGCAAAGGCCAATGTCGTGGGTAAGATGACCGCCATCGGCGAAGTCGAGGGCCGCAACATCCTGATCGTCGATGACATGATCGACACTGCCGGAACGATCTGCATGGCCGCCGACATGCTTATGTCGCGCGGTGCGAAGAGCGTACGCGCCGCCATCACCCACCCCGTGCTGTCGGGTCCCGCCTACGAGCGCATCAACGACAGTGCGCTGGAGGAGGTGATCGTAACGGATACCATTCCGCTCAACCCCAACAAGGACCTGCACAAGTTCACCGTGCTGTCGGTGGCCGACATCTTTGCCGACGTCATCGAGCGCGTACACAACTACAAGGAGATCTCCTCCATCTTCTTCAAGTAGCGGCACAATGCAAAGAGACGCCCGAAGGGCAAGACAAAAGAGAGCCTCGTCGGAAACGACGAGGCTCTCTTTGTTGCGGGAGACGGACTCCGCAACAGCAGAACGCACGGATTATTTGAGCGGCGAATCAGGCTCGCGCGACATCACCAGATAGAACATCCGGTCGAGGAAGGCCGGGGCGAACTTCTTCACGAAGTGCGTGGCACGCCCCTCGATCTCCATCAGACAAAGGCGCTTGCGGCGCAGGATACCCCTGACGACAATGCGCGCCACCTGCTCGGCGGTCATCATCTTCGATTCGTCGCGCGGCGTCTCACCCTGCTGCGCTCCGTGGGCAGTCAGGGCCGAGAAGCGCACGTTCGAGGCCGTGAAGCCCGGGCAGGCAATCATCACGTGAAGTCCCTTCTTGAGGTTCTCGATGCGCAGCGTTTCAAGGAATCCCGTCATGGCATATTTCGAGGCCGAATAGCCCGTACGTCCGGGCAGTCCGTGCAGACCGGCCACCGACGAGATACCCACGATCGACCCGCGGCTCTGCTGCAGGTAGGGAAGGGCATATTTGCAGCAGTTGACCGTTCCCCAGAAGTTCACGTCCATCAGCCGGTGAAGTACCTCGAGGTCCACGTCGTCAAACAGCGCACGCATCGAGATGCCGGCGTTGCAGATCAGAATGTCGAGGCGTCCGAACTCACGCACGGCCGTCTCGATCAGTGCCCGGCACTCCTCGGGCTTCGTGACGTCGACCCCGCAACAGGCCGCCTGTCCGCCGTGCGAGCGAATCTCATCCACAAGGTGCTGAAGTTTCTGCACGCTGCGCGCCCCGAGCACCACACGCGCCCCCTGAGCCGCATAGACCCTGGCCATCGCCTCGCCGATACCCGACGAAGCGCCCGTGATGACAATTACCTGATCCTTGAGTGTTTTCATATCGTTATTCGAATATTTTCCAGTTTTTTCAATCCTCCCAGTCTACCGTCAGCGTATCGTAGGCCATGCGGACACCCGGGGGAAGCGTCGGCTCGGTCTCGGCATGCAGTCCGATATCGTGAGACATGTGTGTGAGGTAGGCCGCGCGCGGTCCGACGCGTCGGATCAGCTCCAGGGCCTCGGCCACGTTGAAATGCGAATAGTGCTCCTTGAAGCGCAGGGCGTTGACCACCAGCAGCTCGACCCCGGCAAGTTTTTCGATCTCCCGCTCGTCGATGGTCTTGAAGTCGGTGAGGTAGGCCATACGGCCGATGCGGTAACCCGTCACGGTGAAGCGTTCGGAGTGGTGTCCCGACACGGGAATGATCTCCACGCCGCAGACCGAGAACGGATGGTCGGTGTCGATCTCGTGGAGCGCGATTTCGGGAACGCCGCGGTACTTGTCCTGCGCAAAGGCGTAGTCGAAATCCTTGCGCACGCAGGCCGCCGTACGCGGCGCCGCGTAGATGTCGACCCGGTGGACGATCGGAGGATAGTCGACGAAATTGAACGCCCGCACGTCGTCCAGCCCTCCGATATGATCCTTGTGTTCGTGGGTAAGGAGAATGCCGTCGAGATGACGCACGCCCGTGCGGAGCATCTGATAGCGGAAGTCCGGCCCGGCGTCGATCACCAGCCGCACGCCGCGCGTCTCGACCATGGCCGAGGAGCGCAGGCGATGGTCGCGCCGGTCGGCGGAGGTGCACACGGCGCAACGGCACCCGATGACGGGCACGCCCTGCGAGGTTCCGGTTCCCAGAAATGTGAGTTTCATCGTTGCAAAGGTAGAAATTTTATGCCGAAAACCCGCATGCGGGCGTCAAAACTCCGCACTCGTCCGGCACCGGTTCTACGACATCGCCTCGATGTTCCACACGAAGGCCCGCGAGCCCTGCATCTTCGTTGCGGCATCCATGGCCCGCAGCGCCTCCAGCAGCGGAGCGACCTGTGCATCGTCGACAATGGCCAGAATCGAGGCGTTCATCGACGGCCATGCATGCGTGCCGTAGTGGGGTTCGCCGTCCACGGAGCCCCGACCCTGGGTCAGCGCCCACTTCGTGAAGCCCCGGATGCCCTGCTCGTCGAGAATGGCGTGCACGCGATCCGTCAGGGCCTGATTATAGGAGATGAATACTGCTTTCATGGTTGTTCGGTCGTTTCGGATTCACATGTTGCTCAATGGCGGCCCGCCTGGTGCGCTGCGGCCAGGCGCGCCAGTCGCTCGCGCTCCTTGCGTTGCGCGCGGTGTACGAGAATCGAGTAGAGCACCGGCACGATGAAGAGCGTGAGGATCGTCGAGAAGGTCAGACCGCCGATTACGGCGATACCCATCGGCTGCCACGTCTCCGACCCGGCGCCCGTGCCGATGGCCAGTGGCAGCATGCCGAGAACCGTGGTGAACGAGGTCATCAGCACCGGACGCAGACGGCTCTTGCCGCCGGCAATCACCGCGTCGAAGACGCCCGAACCGCGCTCGATCAGCAGGTTCATGTAGTCGACCATCACGATGCCGTTCTTCGTCACGATGCCCACGAGCATAATGGCGCCGATCAGTGCGATGAGCGACAGCGGTGTGGAGGTGATCCACAGGGCCAGGAAGACCCCCGTAAAGGCGAACGGGATGGTGAACATGATGATGAACGGGAATTTCAGCGACTCGAACTGCGTCGCCATAACGATGTAGACCAGGATGACGATCAGTACGAACAACGTCAGCAGATCGGAGAAGGCGTCGCCCTGATCCTCGACCGTGCCGCCCACCTCAAGGTCCACGCCGTCGGGCGTCGGATATTCGGCGATCAGCCGGTTGAGCTCAGCCACCACGTCGCCCAGAGCAACGCCCGCGCCGAGCGTAGACTTCACGGAGATGACGCGCTGGCGGTTCTCGCGCTCGATCATCGGCGCGGCGTACTCCTCGACGACCTGCCCCACCTCCTTGAGCTTCACGGGGCGTCCCTGGGCGTTGTAGAGCGTGATGTTCTCGACATCCTCCACACGCGTGCGGAAAGGTTCGGCATAGCGCACCACGATGTCGTATTCGTCTCCGTCCTCACGGTATTTCGAGGCCACGAGTCCGTCGATGCGGTTGCGCACGGCCTGCGACGCCGTAGAGCTGTTCATGCCGTAGTACGACAGGCGGTCGCGGTCGAAGACCACGTTGTATTCGGGACGCAGGTCATCACGCGAGAGTTTCACGTCACGCACGCCCGGCAGGGTCCTCATCCGCTCCTTGAGGTCATTGGCCACGGCATTCGTCACGTCCATGTCGTAGCCGAAGACCTTGATGTCGGCCGTCGCCGCTCCGCCCATGCTGCCCATCGAGCCGCCCGGCGTAAGCGTATATTGCCGGATTTCGGGAATCCCGTCGAGGTCCTTGCGCAGCAGGTCCGAAATGACGTAGATCGACCGTTCGCGCTCCCCGACATCGGTCAGGCGCAGGTTGTAGTTGATGATGTGCGAGCCGGTGGTCTGCATCGCCGCAAAGGCGTTGTCCGACGAGTTGGCGCCGGCCGAGGCCGAGACAAGCACGATCTCGGGATATTTCGCATAGATGATGCTGTCGATCTGCCGCGCGATGCGCGAAGTGTACTCTACGGAGATGTTCTGCTCCAACTCGACGGTAGCCGAGATGCGGCTGTTGTCCGACGGCGGGAAGAACTCCGTGGGCACCTGCGTCAGCAGCCCCAGCGACAGCACGAAGAGTCCCATCATCGAGAAGACCGTCAGCCGGCGATGATGCACCACCCAGTTCAGCGACCGGGCATAGGCATCGTCGAGCCAGGCAAGGGCCCGGTCGATGGGCTTGTAGACAACGCCCAGCCCCCGGTAGTCGTGCACACCGCCTTCGAGTTTGAGCATATAGGCCGACATCATCGGTGTCAGGGTGATGGCTGCCGTCGTCGAAACGCACACCACGATCGTCACGATCCATCCCAATTCGCGGAACAGAATACCCGCCATGCCGGGGACCATCGTCAGCGGAAGGAACACCGCAACGACCACCAGCGTCGTGGCGATAACCGACAGCCACACCTCGTTGGTGGCATAGATGGCCGCCTCCTTGGGGTTTGAACCCCGCTCGATATGCGTGGTGATGTTCTCCAGCACCACGATGGCGTCGTCGACCACCATGCCGATGGCGATCGACAGCGACGAGAGCGAGATGATGTTGATCGTCGAGCCCGTGGCGAAGAGGTAGATGAACGAACAGATCAGCGACACGGGGATGGTCATGCAGATGATCAGCGTCGCGCGCCACCGCCCGAGGAAGATCATCACCACGAGCACCACGAAGATAAAGGCGAAGAGAATCGTTTCGGACAGCGATCCGATGGCATCGGTGATCTCCTGCGACCCCTCGAAGATCAGCTCCATCTTCACGTCGCGCGGAAGCGTCTTCTGAATCTCGGGCAGGCGCGACTGGATCTCGTGGACGATATTCACGGTGTTGGCTCCGGACTGTTTCTGGAACATCACGCGCACACCCCGCTGCCCGTTGACACGTTCGTCCATCGTCGCCTTCTCGAGCGTATCGCGGATCTCGGCCACGTCCGAGAGCATCACCGTGCGCCCCCCGGCGTTCGAAACCACCACCTTGCGCAGTTCGTCGGAGAGTTTGAACTCCCCGTCGGCCTTGATATTGAACGTGTTGTTGCCGATGTCGATCGTGCCGCTCGGAATGTTGACATTCTCGGCGGCGATGATTGCCCCCAGCTGCTCGACCGTGAGATTGTAGGCCTCCAGACGCGCCGGGTCGACGTTCACCTGCACCTCGCGCTCCGGAGCGCCGATCACCGAGACGGCTCCCACGCCGTCGACACGGTTCAGCACGTTGACCAGCTTGTCGTCGAGAATCTTGTTCAACGCCGGATAGCTCTCCTCGGCCGTCACCGCCAGCATCATGATCGGCATCATCGACGACGAGAACTTGAAGATCGTCGGGTATTCGATGCCGTCGGGCAGCATCGACTGCACGCGCGAAACCGCATCGCGGATCTCGTTGGCCCCCTCGTCAAGGTCCGAGCCGTACTCGAACTCCACGGTGATCATCGAGACGTTGTCCTGCGACTTGGAGGTCAGTTTCTTGAGGTTGCTCACCGTATTGAGGTTGTCCTCCAGCACGCGCGTGATGTTGGTCTCGATCTCCGCGGCATTCGCTCCCGGATACATCGTGATGACCGAGATCTGCGGAATCTCGATCTCCGGATACTGGTCCACGGCAAGGTTCATCAGCGAGAAGAGGCCCATGACCATCACGCCGACAAAGATCAGCACCGTGGAGATCGGTTTGCGAACCGCACTTTCGTAGATTTTCATCGGTTGTCGTGTTTACTCCTGTTTGACCTCTACCGGCGCCCCGTCGAAGAGCTTCGAGAGTGCCGTCACCGCCACCTGCTCACCCGCAGAGACGCCCTGGAGAATATCCACCCGGTCACCGACCTGACGCCCGACCTCCACCCTGCGGCGTTCGGCCACCGTGTCGCCCACGATGACATAAAGGTAACGTTCGGACGAGCCTACCTGCTTCTGCACGGCCACGTCGGGAACCATCACCCCGGGCTTGCTGCCCATGTCGAAGAGCGTCCGGGCATACATCCCCGGGCGCAGCGTACGCTCGCGGTTGGGAACCGTGACCTCCACCTTGAAGGTGCGCGTCGTGGCATCGAGCGCCGGATAGATCAGCGAGACGCGTCCCGGAAACTCCCGCTCGGGGAAGATGTCGACGTGCAGCGTAACGGGCATGCCGACCGTCACGTTGGGAAAGAACTGCTCCGAAATGTTGACGATGACCTTCAGCGGGTCGATCTGCATGAGGTGCAGGATCGGCTGCTGCGCAAACAGGTCGCCCGACTCGTAGTTGCGCGCCGTGACGACTCCCGTGATGGGCGAAAGCACCTCGATGTTTTTCTTCAGGTTGGCAACCACCTCACGCTGGATATCCAGCTGCGCCTTGGCCTGGTCGATCTGCTGCGCCGAGATGCCTCCGACCTCATAGACCGGGCGCAGGCGGTTGTAGTCATCCTCAACGGTCTTCAACTGCACGAGCTGCTGGTTGTACTGCGTGGGATCGAGCCGCACGAGCAGCTGGCCCTCACGCACCTCGTCACCCACGTCGACCAGAATCCGGTCGATGTGAACCCCCGATGCGGCGGGCGTGATGTCGTTCTCGCGGAACGGTTCGATCTCCGAGGTGAACTCCTCCGTAAGACGCACCGTCGCCGCCTCGGCAACGCTGCTGCGCGTCAGCACCCGAAGATCGCGCTCCTCGGCAGGAGCGTTCCTTCGGCCGCCGCATCCGGTCAAAAGCATGGCTCCGGCAGCCAGCATGACGATTTTTCTCATATCGATTTCTTCTGTTTTTGATTGCATGAAAATAGTCTCTCTCCCGCACGGCACCATCCGGGCAGGGTTCCTCCTACCGCTCGCGCCCGGCGATACGGTCGTACTCGGCCTTGGCCGAAAGGTAGTCGTAGATCGCCTGCGAGAAGTTCAGCTGCGCCTGCGTCTGCGCCAGTTGCGCACTGTTCAACTCGAGGATCGTTCCCGCACCGGCCCGGTAGCGGGCATCGGAGATCCGGTAGGCCTGGCGCGCCTGCTCGACGGTCTTCTCCTGGGCGAACATCGTCTCCCGGGCCGTCAGCAGATCGTTCAGCGCCGCTCGCACCTGCACGTCGACCTGTTGTCGCGCATAATCGCGCTGCAGGGCAATCTGTGTAATCTGGTTCTTCAACTCCCGCGACTTGTTCATCTTCGTCAGGCCCGAGAAGATGGGAACCGACAGCTGCAGGCCGATCGAGATGGGATGCGTCCAGAAATAGCGCGCATCGTCCCCGGCGCCCATGCCCATGAAGGGTTCCATGTCGTTGCCCGTGTAGGAGGCCGTGCCGAAGGCCGCCAGCGTCGGCAACCGCCCGGCATTGGCGGCGCGCAGCGAGCGTCGCAACAGCTCCTCCTGCAGTTCGAGCGACCGCAGGTCGCTGTTCTCCGAAAGGTCGAGCGACAGACCGTCGGTCCCGGCCAGCACCTCGTCACGCATGGCGTCCAGTGCCCCCTCGACCTCGATCTCCACGTTCTCGGGAATCGACAGGTACATCTTGAGCTGCAGCTTCGCGAGTTTGATCGAATTCTCGGTCTGCAGAATCGTCGGCCGCAGGTTGCTCAGCTGCACCTGGGCCGTCAGCAGGTCATATTCCGAGGCCAGACCGTGATCGTACTGCACCTGCGTGTCGTCGACCGTGCGCTGCACCGTTGCCTCCGACTCGCGCAGCACCGCGAGCGACTGTTCGGCCAGCAGAATGTTGTAGAAGGCCTTCTTCACCTCGGCAACCAGCGCAATGCGCGACGCCCGGGCCGACTCGACCGCCGCAGCCATCTGCGTGTCGTTCATGCGCAGCGTGCGGTAAACCGTCGGCGCAAAGAGCGGCAGCGACAGATCGCCCTGCAGGGCAAACGTATTGTCGGCGCCGAACGACAGACCGCCGCGCATCTCCGACTTCACGATCGAACGCGTGTAGCTGCCCCCGGCCGACACCTGCGGCAACAGCGCCCCCCACGTCTGACGCTTCACGTAGTCGTAACGCTCGACCTCGAGTTCGGCGATCCGGATCGTGGGGTTCTCGCTCAGCGCAAGTTCCAGTGCCTCGTCGAGCGACAGCCGCATCTGGGCTCCGGCCGTGGGGATCCCTCCGCAGAGTGTGCACACCGCCAGGGCGAGGAACGTCATCAAAACACCTTTTTTCATATACGGGTTATAAGCGGTATTATCTCTTCTTCCGGAATGAGAACTCGTATCGCTGCAGGCACTCGTCGATCAGTTGCATGCCCTTTGGCGTGGAAAGACCCCGGAACGTGTTGCTGATGATCTGCACGAAGGCTTCGCGGACGGACATGCCCGCTGGCAGCAGCAACTCATGCCGCTCGGAGATGGCCGAAGCCGTATAATAAAGCACCGAGATGGCCAGGTCGAGGTTGAACGTATCGATGAAAAGCCCCTGGGAAATGCCCGTTTCGAGCATGTGGCGCAGATCGTCGCGCCCGCGCGCCGAACTCTCCCGCAGCGCCTTCTCGTAGACCGCCGGGTAGAATTTGCGAAGACTCTCCATCAGGCGGCGCGAATGGTCGGCATGATCCATCACGCAGCCCAGCACCATGAACATCGCCTCCACCACGTTGCGTGCTCCGGCACATGCTTCGGTTCGCTGTCGGCGCATCTGCTCGAAATAGCAGTCGACAGCCAGATAGAGCAGACGCTCCTTGTCGCCGAACAACTCGTAGAGCGTGCGTTTCGACACCCCGAGCTGTTGGGCAATGTCGTCCATGCGCACGGCCCGGATACCCTGCGATACGAACATCTGCATGGCCTGCTCGACAATGCGCTCCTTCTGTGTCAAAGTAGAGGTGGTCATGGCGAAGAGAAATCTTGTTGAAAACAAATATAGGAAAGAAAACCCGAAAAACCAAAAAAGTTTTCGAGTTTATATCCCTCAGAGCCTCCGCCGGCACAAAAAAAGCCCGGGTGTCAATCCACCCGGGCCGTGTGTCGCATGTATGCAACGTCGGATCAAGCCGTTGCGTTCTCGAGCTTGCGCATGATCGAGAAGATGAACAGCGCCGAGAGCAGGCACAGCACAATCAGCACACTCCAGACCATCCACAGTGCCATACCGCTGCCCCAGAGGTAGCCGATGAGCGACGTGGCGTAGTTGCCGATGGCCGTTGCCGCGAACCAGCATCCCATCATCATACCCTTGTACTTGGGAGGCGCCACCTTCGAAACGAACGAGATACCCATCGGCGAGAGGAGCAGCTCGGCAAAGGTCAGCACCAGGTAGGTCGAGATCAGCCAGTTCTGCGAAACGAACGTGTCACTCGCACCCGCAGCCTTCACCTCGGCGGGAGACATCAGTCCCATCGAACCAATGGTCAGAATCAGGAAGCCCAGGGCGGCGATGATCATACCCATACCGATCTTGCGCGGCGCCGACGGCTCCTTGCCCTTGCGGGCCAGGGCGGTGAAGATTGCCACAGAGATGGGTGTGAGGCCCACGACATAGAAGGGATTGAACTGCTGGAACTCCTGCGGCAGGATATGCACCGGATCCGGCGTAATGGTATAGCGATAGATCAACACGCCGAGCGCGGCAAGGAAAACCACGGCACTGATGAGTTTGCCCCGACCCTTCTCCGACTGGAAGAAGCCTACGATGCCGTAGACGCCGACAAGTACCAGCACCAGATTGAAGATGTCGAAGCCCATGCGGGTAACACCCGTCGCTTCGGAGGTCGTATAGTCACGCGCAAAGAAGGTCATCGTGGAGCCGTTCTGGTGGAAGGCCATCCAGAAGAAGATCACAACGGCAAAAACGAGCATCAGCGCCGTGATACGCGACTTGGTCTGGGCAGGAGTCAGTTCAACAGGTTTCACGCCCGATGCCGTGGCTGCCGCAGCCTGCTGCTTGGCCGTCACGTCGGCATGCTTGAAGGTCCGGCGGAAGCCGATGTAGATCAGATAGGAGACAACCAGCGAAATGCACGCCACGCCGAAGCCCATGTTGTAGGCCGTGGAGAGCTTCTCGATATAGTGGCTCGAGAACTCGCCCAGGTCGCTGATCGACGTGCTCATCGAAGCGGCCAGCTCCTGAAGTTTGGCCAGCGGCTCGGCAGGCATCTGGTCGCCCAGCTCCAGATACTGGTGCGCAAGAGCCGGGATCTGACCGTTGTAGACCAGCCCGTCCTGTGCCAGGAAGTGGTTCGTAATCCATTTGGCCATGGCCGGAGCGAACATCGCACCGATGTTGATAGCCATATAGAAGATCGAGAAGGCGTTGTCACGCTTCGACTGGTAGGCCGGGTCGTCATAGAGATTGCCGACCAGCACCTGCAGGTTGCCCTTGAAGAGGCCCGTTCCGCAGGCAATCAGCGCCAGGGCGCCGAACATGAGCGCCTGTCCCGCAAATCCCGCATCTGTCGGAATGGAGAGCAACGCATATCCTGCGAACATCACGAAGATGCCCAGCGTCACCATCTTTCCGAAGCCGAACTTGTCGGCGAGAATGCCGCCGAAGAAGGGCATGAAATAGACCGCGGCAAGGAAGATGCCGTAAATCTGGGTGGTGACGGCTTCGGTATAACCGAACTTCGCCTGCAGGAACAGCGTAAAGATCGCTAACATGGTATAGTAGCCGAACCGCTCGCCCGTATTGGCCAGCGAAAGGGCATACAAACCTTTTGGTTGTCCTTTAAACATAGCGTTGGTATTAGATGGTTTGGGGTTTGGGAGACAAAGTTAACAAAATTTTGGAAAATCCCTCCTTTTTTACACAAGTTTTGCCCCTCGGCGCATCGGAAATATTCCGAAAACGATCACACAACAATCGGGCTCGCGCCGCGGAAAACAAAAAACGACCTCAGAATGTGCCGCATACGGAGTGTTTTCGTATCTTTGTCGAGGATTACGACTGAAAACTCCTCCATCATGAGCCGCGACAATACCCCACAGAAAAAGCCCCTCGAGATGCTCTTCAACTACGACGACGTCTTCTTCAGTTTCTTCTATGACGACGAACGTGGCTGTTTCCACCGTTCACCCGACTACGCGCTGAACTACGTCGTCTCCGGAGAGATGCTTCTCGACAACGGTCGGGAGCAGATCCGCGCTGGCAAGGGTGAATGCCTCTTCATTCCCCGCGATCACCTGCTCACCCTCTACAAGCGCCCCGCCGACGGAGAGCGTTACTGCGGTATCTTCATGCGTTTCACACGGCAGTTTCTGCGCAGGGTCTTCGCACGCAGAGAGCATTCCGGACTTCAACATCCGCAGTCCGGATTCCGGCCCGGAGCTGTCAAACTTCCCCGAACACCCGAGATTGAGAGTCTCTTCGCCTCGATGACCCCCTATCTCGATCCGGAGGCAAAACCCTCCAAAGACCTCATGCAGCTCAAGCTCGAAGAGGGTGTGCTCGCCCTGCTCCACGTCGACACACGCTTCGAACAGGCACTCTTCGACTTCAACGAACCCTGGAAAATCGACATCCTCGAGTTCATGGAGCAGAACTACATGTACGAATTTTCGCTCGACGAACTGGCCCGTTACACGGGACGGAGTCTGGCCTCCTTCAAACGCGATTTCCGCAAGGTGAGCGATCTGACGCCCGAGAAGTGGCTCATCCGCCGCAGGCTCGATGCCGCCTATGCCCGGCTCGAAACGGGGCAGTCGAAGGTCGCGGAAGTATGTGCCGAGGTGGGGTTCAAGAACCCTTCGCACTTCGCGACGGCCTTCAAACGGCAGTTCGGCATCTCCCCTACGGCCGTATCGTCACGAGCCCGATAAATATCGGGGTCGGCAACGGTTCGGCCTACAGCGAGGTCCTGCGGCGCCGTGCGCGGCACGATGAGCCGCTGAGAAACGACTTTTGAGCCGCAGAGAAAATCCCGTCCGGAACATTTTGACTACCTTTGCATCGGGCAGGCCCCCGAACGTCGCCCGCATGTAAAACGAACAAAGTATGAAACGTCCGATCCGCATCTTTCTCGGGGCAGCAGCGTTGCTGACCGCAGGACTTATGGAGAGCCTTCACGCTGCCGGCCCCGCATCGGCCAGCCGACCGGCGCTTCCGAACGACACGTCAAACCGTCAAACATCTGTTTCAGCCATGAACCAACCGTTGAACATTACCGACACCTGGGACAAGGTCTTCGCCAAGGATGACCGGGTGAATCATCGCAAGGTAACCTTCCGCAACCGATACGGCATCACGCTCGTTGCCGATCTCTATGCCCCGGTCGGGGCCGAGGGTCCGCTGCCAGCCATCGCCGTGAGCGGCCCCTTCGGTGCCGTCAAGGAGCAGTCGTCGGGACTCTACGCCCAGGAGCTCGCCGCCCGCGGATTCCTCACCATCGCCTTCGACCCCTCCTACACGGGTGAGAGCGGCGGCGAGCCCCGCTATGTGGCGTCGCCGGACATCAATACCGAGGATTTCTGCGCCGCAGTCGATTTTCTCGCCACCTGCGAAGAGGCCGATCCCCAGCGCATCGGCATCCTCGGCATCTGCGGCTGGGGCGGCATGGCCCTCAACGCCGCAGCCATCGACACGCGCATCAAGGCCACCGTTGCGGCCACGATGTATGACATGAGCCGCGTGACGGCCAACGGGTACTTCGACCAGGCCGACAACGCCGAGGCCCGCGATGCCCTGCGCCGGCAGCTCAACGCCCAGCGCACCGAAGATGCCCGCAACGGCTCTTATGCCCGGGCAGGCGGCGTCGTCGATCCGCTGCCCGACGACGCTCCGCAGTTCGTCAAGGACTACTACGCCTACTACAAGACCCCGCGCGGCTACCACCCGCGGTCGCTCAACTCCAACGACGGGTGGAACGTCACCTCGGCACTGTCGTTCCTCAATATGCCGCTGCTCGCCTACATCGGCGAGATCCGCAGCGCCGTAATGCTTGTCCACGGAGAGAAGGCCCATTCGCGCTACTTCAGCGAAGATGCCTACAAGCGTCTGCAGGGCGACAACAAGGAGCTCGTCATCATCCCCGGCGCCAATCATACGGATCTCTACGACAACCGCCAGGCGATCCCCTTCGACCGCATCGAGGCATTCTTCCGCAAATACCTCCGTTGACAGGAGCGTCGTCCGACGTCGACGGGGACGGGCCTTCGGGGCCGTCCCCGTCGTTTTCAGAGGTATCGCCACGGAGAAAGCGCCGTTTTTTCTCGGGAGTTTGAAAATATTTCGTTATATTTGTTCTGCAAGCACCTATCTCTACCGCTTTCTATGGAACCTGCAAAACACAAACTTCCGATCGTCGAACGGGACCCCTGGCTCCAACCCGTCGAGGAGCAGATGAACCGTCGTCACGAACGTTTCGAGGAGAAACTCGAGGAGATTCGCCGCGGCGCCGGATCAATCGTCGACTACGCCAACGGATACCGCTATTTCGGGTGGCAGTGGGATGAAACGCTCGACGGATGGTGGCTGCGGGAGTGGTTGCCCGGAGCCTACGACGTCTATGTCTTCGGAGACTTCAACAACTGGCAGCGCACCGAAATCCGCATGCACAAGGATGCCGCCGGAGTCTGGAGCGCCTTCTTTCCCGCGGCGATGTACCGCGACCGGTTGACGCACGGCTCGCTCTACAAGCTGCACGTCCACGGAGACAACGGCTGGAGAGACCGTATCCCGGCCTATGCCCGGCGCGTAGTCCAGGATGATGCCACGAAGAACTTCACCGCCCAGTTCTGGCAGCCCGCCGAGCCGTTCGACTGGCGCGGCGACGCCTTCGACGCCTCGACGCTCGGCAGCCTGCTGATCTACGAGGCACACGTGGGAATGGCCCAGGAGAGGGAAGGGGTCGGCACCTACCGCGAATTCACCGAGAAGATCCTCCCGATCATCCGCCGCGACGGATACAACGCCGTACAGCTCATGGCCATCGCCGAACACCCCTATTACGGATCGTTCGGGTATCATGTGTCGAGCTTCTTCGCCCCGACGTCGCGCTGCGGCACCCCCGAGGAGTTGAAGGAGCTCATACGCCGCGCCCACGAACTGGGACTGGTCGTAATCATGGACCTCGTGCACGCCCACTACGTCAAGAACCTCAACGAGGGAATCAACGAACTCGACGGCACCGATCATCTCTACTCGCTGCCGGGTGAGGCAGGGAATCAGCCCTATTGGGACTCGAAGCTCTTCGACTACGGCAAGCGCGAGGTGCAGCACTTCCTGCTCTCGAACGTCAAGTACTGGCTCGACGAATTCCACTTCGACGGCTTCCGGTTCGACGGTGTCACGTCGATGATCTACCACCACCACGGATACGTCACGTTCGATTCTCGCGACCGATACTTCGACGCCGGAGTCAACGAGGATGCCATCACCTACCTCACGCTGGCCAACCGTCTCGTGCACGAATTCCGCCCCTCGGCCGTAACGATTGCCGAGGACGTAAGCGGCATGCCGGGCATGTGCATCCCGATCGACGACGGCGGCATCGGATTCGACTACCGCCTCGGCATGGCCATCCCCGACTTCTGGATCAAGATGCTGAAGGATATCCCCGACGAGGAGTGGAACATCTGGGAGATGTGGTCGGTGATGACCGACCGCCTGCCCGACGTAAAGACCGTAGCCTACGCCGAGTCGCACGACCAGGCTCTCGTGGGCGACAAGACCATTGCCTTCCGGCTGATGGACAAGGAGATGTACTATCACATGGACCGCGCGTCGGAGAATCTCATCATCGACCGCGGCATGGCCCTGCACAAGATGATCCGCCTGATGACCATCTCGACCGGAGGCCAGGCCTACCTCAACTTCATGGGCAACGAGTTCGGACATCCCGAATGGATC
The DNA here is from genome assembly GCA_944321765.1 of uncultured Alistipes sp. Taxonomy (GTDB): domain Bacteria; phylum Bacteroidota; class Bacteroidia; order Bacteroidales; family Rikenellaceae; genus Alistipes. Next base: position 22,297 of record CALUMQ010000028.1, on the reverse strand, counting down.
GACTTCCCGCGCGAAGGAAACGGATGGAGCTACGCCCATGCGCGGCGGCAGTGGTCCCTTTCGCGCAACAAACTGCTGCGATACGTCTGGCTCGGAGATTTCGACCGTGCGATGATTAGGCTGGTGAAGAGGTACAAGGTGCTGGAGGACGGCTATCCGTGGAACCTGCTCATGGACGAGCGGAACAAGACGATGGTCTTCTCGCACGGACGTCTGCTCTTTGTCTTCAACTGGCACCCCACGGCCTCGATTCCCGACTACGAGCTCCCGGTGCAGGGTCCGGGCAAATATGTGCCGATCCTCTCGACCGACGAGCGGCGGTTCGGCGGGCAGGAGCGTCAGGCCATGGATTCGGAGCACTTCTCGTTCGACGTCCCGGGCGACGACGGCAAGAAGTACCCGCGCATCCGCATCTACAACACCTCTCGCACGGCAACCGTCTACCTGCGCAAGCGATAGGCCGATTGCCGGCCGGAGACGCCGAAAACAGCGACGGCCTCTCATATGGATGAGAGGCCGTCGCATTGTCTTTAACGGCGGGAAAGGACTACGCTTCGACAAGTTCGCGCACGACGGCAAGCGCCCGGGCATAGTCGGGTTCGTGCGACACCTCGTGAACATACTCCACGTAACGCACCGTATCGTCACGGTCGACCACCACCACACCGCGCGCCAGCAGGCGGAGTCCCTCCATGACGAAGCCGTACTTATGGCCGAAATCCAGCGTCCGATAATCCGAAAAAAGATGCACACGGTCAATACCCTCGGCGGCGCAGTAGCGTTTCTGCGCAAAGGGCAGATCGACCGAAAGGGCCAGAATGACCACCTGGTCGCTCAACGTCGTCGCCTCGCGGTTGAAACGGATGTTCTGCAGTGAGCAGACCGGAGTGTCGACCGACGGAAAGACACTGTAGATGCGGACCTTGCCGCGGAAGCGGTCCGACGAAACCTCCTGCAGTGCGCTGTCGACGACCGTGAATGCGGGAGCCTGCTCGCCCACCGAGCAGCGGGTTCCCTCCAATGCGACGGGCTTGCCGCCGAATATTACCTCATACTTCATAGCGAAATGGTTTTTGTTTGATGCTGCAGCTGCTGCAATTCCGGTGCCGCAGGCGTCACTTCCCCGTCGTAATCCGCCGAACGGCACGCCCCACGGCGTCGTAGAGCGCCGGAAGATCCACCCCTGCGAGGCGGCGGTTCTCGACAAGGATCCGCCCGTCGACCATCACCGTGTCGACATCCGCAGCCTTGCCGCAATAGACGATGTTCGAAACGAGGTTATGAATCGGCTGCAGGTGGGGTTTCTGAAGGTCCACGACGATCAGATCGGCCAATGCCCCCTCGCGGATCACACCCAGCTCGCCGTCGGCATATCCCATGGCCCGGGCGCCGTTGGCCGTGGCCATGCGCAGCGCCTCGCAGGCCGGCAGCGCCGTGGGATCACCCGTGGCGGATTTCTGCAGGAAGGTCGCCGTACGCAACTCCTCAAACAGATCAAGGTCGTTGTTCGAACAGGTGCCGTCGGTGCCCAGCGTCACCACGGCTCCCGCCGCGCGAAATTTCTCAACGGGAGCCACGCCGCTCGAAATCTTCATGTTGCTCTGCGGATTGTGCGACACCGTCACCCCGCGGGCAGCCAGCGTCGCAATGTCGGAGTCGGTCACATGGACGCAGTGAGCCCCGATGCAGCGGCTGTCGAGCAATCCCAGCCGGTCGAGGTGCTCGACAGGCGTGCAGCCGTAGCGTTCACGCACGATACGCATCTCGTCGCGCGTCTCGGCAATATGGGTCATCAACGGAAGGTCGAAGCGGTCGGCAAGCGCCTTGCCGCGAAGCAGATTCTCGGGCGATACCGTATAGGGCGAGTGCGGCGCCACGGCGATCCGCACCCGGCCGCTCCCGGCCGACGCCTGCTCCACGGCACGTTCGATCTGCGGAAAGACCTCATCGATGTTCGAATCGAAGAAGTTGCAGCCCAATACGGCCCGGATACCCAGCTGCTCGACGGGAGCGACGCAGCGGTCCTCGAAATAATACATGTCGACGAACGACGTGATGCCGCCCAGCAGCATCTCGACCACGCCGAGCGTCAGACCCAGCACCACTTCGTCGGGCGTCTGTTTCGACTCGAAGGGCCAGATATAGTCGTTGAGCCACGCCATGAGCGAAATGTCGTCGGCATAGCTTCGCTGGAGGGTCATCGCCGCATGGCAATGGGTATTCACCAGTCCGGGCATGAGAAGCCGGCCCCGGCAGTCGATCTCCCGCACGTCGGGATGCTCCGCACGGAATGCTTCGGCATCCGCGGCGGATTCCGTCACCAGGGTGATACGTCGATTCGTGACGCCGACCCAGCCCGTAAAGGTGCGGGGTGCGTCGCCGACGGCCGTCATCGGGAGGACCGTCGCTTGGGAAAAAAGTGTCGTCATAGTGTCAATATCGTGCTCCGGGAGTGTGGCGGCAGGAGAGGCGTCTTCCCGCGGCCCGGCTCGCGGAGTCGGTTATTCGCACGTCGGCAGCGCGGTATGCGTCTTGCGCGGTTTGCCCTCGATCGAGTTGCCCTGCACGGTGAGCACATCGCGGCCGTCCGTCGAGTTGGAGTAGACCTGGATCACCTTGTTGAAGGTCCCCGGTTCACTCTTGAGCGGTTCGTAGATGATGCGGATGACGCCCGAATCGGCCGGAGCCACGGGGCGCTTCGAGAACGACGCCTTCAGGCACGAGCACGACGTGATGACGCGCAGAATGACCAGCGGCTTCGTTCCGTCGTTCACAAAGCGGAACTCCCGGGTCAGGGCGCCACCCTTGCGCGGCACGTCTCCGAAGTTGTGGGAGGCATCCTCGAAATGCAGATGAGGACCCTCGGGCGTCTGCGCCGCAACGGGAAGCACGGTCAAAATACCGAGAAACGCGGCGATCAAAAGGTTTTTCATGGTTCCAAACATCGTTTTATTCCATCCGGTTATTCCATCCGGAAGACATAGGTTATCGTTCCGCCCTGCACCGCCGCACGGCTCTCGGTGAAACGCGCCTTGCGCGCCGCCTCAAGCGCGGCAGCCACCAGTTGGGAATCACTCTCCGTGGAGCCCTTGGGCTCGAACGACGCCCCGGTGACCCGTCCCGATGCGTCGACCGTCACACGGATGACGATCTTGCCCGTTTTGTTACCCGGGTAGTCGGGCTTGGGAAGGTTGCCTACCAGTCCGCGCCCCTTCAGCCCCTGGTCCAGCTGGTCCAGTCCGTCGGGATTGAGCCCCGGACCCGTGCCGGCATTCTTCTCCTCACCCTCCGGAGCCCGGGGATTCCCGGCATTCTCGGGTTCGTCGGCGCCGCTCTTCGACATCTTGAACAACGCCTTGGGATTGGGCGTCTGCGTCGCCTCGTCCTTGCCCGAGACCTGGGCCGTCTGCTCCTCGGGGGCCTCGACATCGTGCACGCGCGGCTCGTTGGCCACACGCACCGGACGGCGCGGTGGCACCGGAACCGGCGGTTCGGTAAAGTCCACAAGGATCGTGTCCCCGGGCTTCTCCAACGCCGGCGTGAAGTCGAACGACACCAGGGCGAACGACCCGACGAGCAGCACGACATAGGCTGCTAGGGCGATCACCGCCCACCGACGCGGAGTTCTGTTATCGGGATCGTAATAATACATAAAATTTCTCTTTCTTCAATGACCGAAATCATGCTTTGCCGCAAAAACGACACATTGGCCCCGTCGCTGACGGGGTCCGCAGCGGCAGCACCGCTGCAGCAGGCGTGCGGGATGCTGCACCCCGCACGCATCACTGGGGTGTCGTGGCCAGGATCAACTTGTAGTTGTTGTCCTTGGCGATGTTCATCACCTTGACCACCTCGTCGACCGCCACGGTCTTGTCGCAGTGAAGCGACACGGTGGCGTCCTTCTGTCCCTCGAGGCGCGCCTTCAGCGCCTGCTCGACGCCCTCGATACCCTGCACCTTCTGCAGCTCGACGTAGTAGTTGTACGACGATCCGTTCTGCTGGATCGAGACCGTGGTCATCGCCTTGTCCTTCAGCTGGTTCGAACTCTTGGGGAGCATCAGCTTCAGGGCATTGGGGTTAATCAGCGTCGTGGCGATGAGCAGAAACAGCAGCAGCAGAAACATCAGGTCGGTCATCGACGATGCCGAAAACGATTTGTCGACTTTCGAGCCGTGTTTGATAGCCATAGCGCACTATTTTTGAACGGGTTGATTCAGAATGTCCATGAAGGCGATCGAGTTGGCCTCCATCTGGAAGACCAGCTTCTCGATACGCGCCACCAGATAGTTGTAGCCGAAGTAGGCCGGGATGCCGACGATAAGTCCCATCACCGTGGTCACCATCGCCACGTACATACCGCTGGCCAGCAGTCCCAGATCGACCGTACCGCCCGCAGCGGACATGTCCATGAAGGTCTGCACCATGCCGAGCACCGTTCCGAGAAATCCGATCATCGGGGCGCCGCCGGCGATCGTCGCCAGGAACGGCAGTCCATTCTCCAGCTTCGAGACCTCGAGGTTCGCCACATTCTCGATGGCCGTCTGCACGTCGCTCATCGGACGTCCGATGCGCTCGATGCCCTTCTCGATCATCCGCGCAATGGGCGTATCGGTCTTCTTGCACAGATGAACCGCCGCAGCGATCTTGCCGTCGGAGATGTAGTCGCGGATGCGGTTCATGAAGTTCATGTCCAGCACCGAGGCGCGGCGAATCGCCAGGAACCGCTCGACGAAGATGAAGATCATCACGCCACCCAATGCCAGCAGCGGCCACATCAGCCAGCCTCCCTTGGTAAAGAGCGTCCACAAGCCCATACGGGTCTCCTCACTTACGGCCACCGCTTCGGCAGCCTGCAGAAATGTAATCATAATGCGTTGAGTTTAATTTGTTATGTTTTGTTATGTGCTTTTTTCGTATCTCGCAAAAGTTTTATTTATTCGTTGCCTTCCTGCCAGGTCCTTCGCCCGGGCCGGCAACAGGCGGCGGCTCACTCCACCTCCCGATCCTCGAGCGATGCGGCAACCCCCTCCAGCGTCGGAGGATCCCCCTCGGGCTGGGGCTCCGCATCGGATGCACGGGCTGCTGCACGCGCCGCACGGCGCTCTGCGCGCCGTGCCTTGCGCTTCTTGTTCGTAAAGCGGTCGTGAATGCGCTGCCGCAGGTCGCGGAAGTTGTCGAAATCCTCCTTGAAATAGATGCCGATGCCGGTCTCCTGCAGACCCTGGTTCTCGTCAAAGCGGTCGATGGTCTGCGTGAAGGCCTTGAGTTTCAGCGTCCCCGCCCGGTCGATCAGGTAGGTGACATAGGCCTCGCCCATGAAGTTCGACATCGAGTTGCTCACAGCCTGCTTGTTGTCGATCAGGTAGTTGCCCTCCAGCTCCACGAACAGCCGATTGTTGATCAGACTCTTCGAAAGTCCGAAATCCACCTCATCGCTCGTCAGTTCCGACTTCGGGCGGTAGCGGATCACCACGTTGTAGTCCGACGACGAAAGCCAGTTGCTGACCATGTTCGACAGAAATTCGAAGCCCGTGGCCGCCGACACCGAACTGCCCATATTGGAGGTAGACTGCGCCGAATTCTCGGACATGAAACTGTTGAACAGCAACAGGTAGAGGAACTGCGTATCGACGGTCTCGGGGGTCGAAAGGGCATTCGACACGACGGTCTGCGTCTCGGGATCGGTGCCCGGAACGCGCACGTCGAACGAAATGGCCGGACTCGACAGCCGGTCACCCAGATGAATGACGCACTCCACGGGAACCGAGCGGTCGCCGGCAATATCGGCCGTACCCTGCAGCAGCGGCTGGAGCGATGCCTTCAGCTTGTAGACCGCGTCGATATCGAGCATGGCGTTCATCGGTGATCCCGTCCACTGGATCGACGAGCCGTTCTCGATCGTAAAGCGCTTGTTGATGATCTGCTGCAGCGAGAGCATGAAGCTTCCTTCCGAAATCGTATAGTCACCGTAGAGTTCGAAGACATTCGACGAGGGGTTGATCTGCAGGTTCAGCGCCCCTTCGCCACGACCCTTCACCGTGTTGCCCGCCACGTCGAGCTCCACCTCGATGTTCGGACGCACGTCAAGGGCCATCGAGATGTTCATCCGGCTGCCAGCCTCCGCACGCGGACGGTGCCGGCGTTCGAACGAGAGCTTCTTCAGCGCCACGTGGTCGAGCGTATCCGTCGGACGCGGCCTGCGGAACACCACGAAGTCGGCATTCGAGATGTTCGACTTGCTCGAAAGAGGCATCACGAAAGTCGAATTCCCGTCCGTCGAGGCCGTGATCTCCATGTTCACCGCCCCCTTGCGGCCTGAGATCCGCGCATTGCCCGAGCCGTAGACCCGGCCGTAGAAGGTATCGTTGTCGTCGGACGAGGTGTCGAGCACAAGCATCTGCTGAGGCGTGACCTGCACGTCGTAGGTGATGTTCGAGAGGTGCTGCAGGCTCATGTCGAACTGGAAGAGTCCCCGGTTGCCCTCGGGATCGAAGACCGGAACGTCCGAGGCCGTGAAACGGTTGTTGCGCACCGCAAGCACGGCTTCGGGCATCGTATAGCTCACCCGCGTAAAGTCCACGGTCGTCTTGGCCCCGCGCACGCGGATCTCACCTCCGAGATCCGCCTGGCGATGCTGTCCCTGGAGCACCAGATCGGCCTTCACAAGCCCCTCGGTCGAGGAGATCACTCCCGAAAGCAGCGGATCGAGCAGACCCAGATCGAGACTGTCGACCGTAAGCCGCGCGTAATAGCGCACCTGTTCCGGAGCGTAGAAACCGCGCACAAGCGTATCGCACTTGACCCGGTTGGTGATCGTCACACCCGCCCGGTTGCGGGCAAAGTCCCACAGCGACGTCAGGCGCATGGGCGGCGCGGCAATGCCGTTTACCTCGATGCTGTCCATGCGGATATCGGCCGTCACCTCGGCGCCCCGCAGCACCGACTTCATCGTCGCCGAGCCGTTCGTGCGTCCCTCGATGTAGTATCCCATGCGTTCGACGACCTGCGTCAGGGGCGTCACGTCGAAGTTGTGAAGCAGCAGCGTCACCGAATCCTCCCGGCTTCGCGACGCCACGCCGTTGATGCGCAGCTCCTGCTCGCGGTTCATCACCATGAAGCGGTCGATCTCCACACGTGCCGTATCGAGCAGGATGCGCCGGGCGTGGATCTGCCACGTCTTGTCGCCCCGCGTGATGTGCGAAGGAAGGATCTGCAGCTCCATGACTCGGCGCTCCGGAGTACTTCCCCCGGCCAGCCCCGCATGGAGGCTCAAAAGTCCCGACGCACGGCTCGTCGTGTCGCTGAATCCCGCCGACAACTGGAGCTGTCCCTGCTTCGCGCCGCCCGACAGCGCCAGGTGCGGCAAATGCAGCATGCCGGCATAGAGATCCTCGGCCGAGGCGTAGACGGTCAGCGAATCCCCCACGTTCGAGGCGTTGACCATCAGTCGTGTGGCAAGCATCCGCCGCCGCTCGACATACTCCGAGTTGACCTGCAGCGACAGCTGGTCGCTCGCCGGATTGAACAGCAGCTGCAGCGACGAACCGTCGGCAATCTGCAGCCCCGTCGACACGGCATCGGCAATGGGATTGAAATCGCGGATCTTGACCGACAGCAGCGAATAGTCATTGGCTACGGCGCGCTTCCGCTCGGCGGAGATCGGATTGCGGGGTCCCTCGCCCGGAATCGGGAGGTAACGCCATGCACTCTGGCGCAGGTATTCGAAGATCGTGCGGTAGCTGGTCTTCGAACGGAAGGTGGCATCGGCAAAGTCCGAGCGGAGTTCGACAAACTTGCTCGATGCGGAGTTTTCGCCGCGCACGAGCAGTTCCGACGCCTCGATCTGTTTGTCGTTGTAACGGTAGCGGGCATCGAAGATCCGGATCACGCCGTTCAGGTCGTCGAGCGACCGACCGCCCGCCTTGGCAATCACGTGTGCCGAGAGCTGCGAGACCGAATCACGGCGGTTGACGTGCAGTCGCGCAAGGTCGGCATGGCGAAGGTCCATCGTAAAGTCGTAGCGCGGCACGGTGTCGTTCAGATCGACCGTGCCGGAGAAGTCGAAATCGAGGTTCTCGTCGCGCGACAGAATGCGGCCGTCGAATTCGCGGTTGCGCATGCGCCCGTCGAAGCGCAGCGAGTCGTAACGGTATCCGTTCAGTTCGAGAGACGTCACCTCACCCACGACATTGCCGTCGGCAACACCCCGCCCAAGCATGCCGTCGACACGCGCCGAAACCGAGGCGTTGCCCACCAGCTCCTCCTCGCCGAGCAGGTAGCCCAGACGCAGATCCCGGCTGCGGAGCTCCCCGCTCACCCCATGCAGTCCGCCCTTGAGCGGCGAGAACTTCATGTGCCATGAGATGTCACCCGCCCGCGTTGCGGCCTTCGCCTGCAGCGTGAACGACGAAAGGAGTCCGCGGAACGTGGCACGCAGATCGACTCGTCCCGCACGGTCCAGAATGTCGAGGGTCTGCGCCGGCAGCGCCTTTGAGCGCACACTGCGCGACAGGGCGTCGACGGCCCGGGCCGAAGTCCGCAACGAAGAGAGCGACACGTCGAAACGCGTCCGGCGGATGTCCGGCAACCCCTGCACCGTAGCTTCGGCCGTCAGCGTCGTGCCGTCGCCGATGCGCAGGCTGCGGATCGTTCCCTGAAAATCCGAAACCACGCCCGCAACCTCCGTATCGAGGTCACTGAACACCACATGCCAGTCGCGAAGCCGCGGCGCGAAGTAGGCGATGTCGTCGGTCGAGACGGTCGAGCGGCGCAGGGCCGCATCGAGGCGCACCTCGCCCAGAAAATCCTTGTAGTCGGCCCACGAGTTGCCCACCAGCGAAATGTAGGGTATGCGGATATTCGAACGTGCGGTGACGATCGTCGCGTCGGAGAAGCCCAGGCAGCCCTGCGTCATGTAGAAGCGTCCCGAAAGCCGGTCGAGCGTGAAGCCGCTCCGCTCGCGCGCCGAGAAGTCGCCGATGGTCGTATAGATGGCCTGACCGTCGATCGTGAAGTCATCGACATCCGCCCGGATGTCGTAGAGGTGCATGTGGGAGAAGTCGATGCCGTATTCCGGATCGCGGCGGTCGAGCCGTTCGAGGCAGAGGTCCATACCCTCGATCGAGGCCTTGTGCAGCGAGAAGAGGAACTTTCCCTTGCGAGGTTTGTCGGGATCCGAGATCCGCGAGACGATCTGCTTGATGTTCATCTCCCCGTCGGGCATCTGACGCAGGTAAAGCTTGGCGTCGGCAATCTCCCCGTGGCTCAGCGAAATGCCTCCGCCGAAGAGTCCGAGGCCCGTCACGTAGGCATCGAGGCATCCCACGTAAAGCAGCGTGTCGCGCCCGTAGTCCTCGACGTAAAACCCCTCGACACGGACCTTCGTGAAGAGCCCCAGGTCGACGCGGCCGATCGACACGGTGGTCCCGAGTTTGCGCGAAACGACCGACGTGGCAGCATCCACGACGAAGTTCTGCACACGCGGAATTTCGAGCAGCAGCGAGAAAATTACGGGAAGAATCAGCAGCAACAAAACCACCGCCGAGAACACCTTTCCCAATATTTTTATACCTTTGCGCATCGGGACCCCGTTATAACGGGCAAAGATAACGAAAATTTAGCAAACAAACAGCGAAAACCGAATGGATATCACAATTCTCGGCATCGAATCCTCCTGCGACGACACCTCGGCCGCCGTACTGCGCAATCAGGTCCTGCTGTCGAACGTCATCGCTTCGCAGGCCGTGCACGTTAAATACGGCGGAGTCATCCCCGAGCTGGCCTCGCGTGCCCACCAGCAGAACATCATTCCCGTGGTCGACACGGCGCTCAAGGAGGCCGGACTCTCGATCGACGACATCGACGCCATAGCCTTCACGCGCGGCCCCGGACTGGTGGGATCGCTGCTCGTCGGCGTGTCGTTCACCAAGGGGCTCTCGATCGCCCGGAACATCCCGATGGTCGAGGTCAACCACCTCCAGGGACACATCCTTTCGCACTTCATCGACCTGCCCGACCGGCAGCTCCCGCACCCCGATTTTCCGTTCCTCTGCCTGCTGGTCAGCGGAGGACACACGCAGATCGTACGCGTCGACGCACCGCTCGAAATGAGCATCATCGGAACGACGATCGACGACGCCGCGGGTGAAGCCTTCGACAAGTGCGCCAAGGTGATGGGACTCCCCTATCCGGGCGGTCCGGTGATCGACCGGCTGGCCAAGGAGGGCAACCCCGAAGCCTTCCGCTTCGCGCATCCCCGTGTCGACGGTTACGACTACTCGTTCTCGGGGCTCAAGACCTCGTTCCTCTACACGCTGCGCGACGCCGTGGCGCAGGATCCCGACTTCATCGAGCAGCACAAGGCCGATCTCTGCGCTTCGCTGCAGAAGACCGTCGTCGAGATCCTCCTCGACAAGCTCATCCGCGCCTCGAAGGATACCGGCATCCGCGACATCGCCATCGCCGGAGGCGTCTCGGCAAACTCCGGGCTGCGCAACGGCATTGTCGAGACGGGCCGCCGCCGCGGATGGCGCACCTTCCTGCCCGAGTTCAAGTTCACGACGGACAACGCCGCCATGATCGCCATGGCCGGCTACTACCACTATCGTCAGGGCGAGTTCGCGTCCCTCGACGTCTCGCCCGTGGCGCGTCTCGAAGATCTCTGACCGGAAACCGGGCAAGAGCCGACGCCGCGCAGTCCGACATCCGCAACAGTGCAAAAAATCGCCCCGGAATCCTTCGATACGGATTCCGGGGCGATTTCGTCTTCGCCGGCACGGGCTCAATCCAGCTTCATGACATCGTCGATGCCCATGTTCTTGTAGGTCGATTCGAGTTCGTCGCTGCGGTCGGTGATCACCAGCAGTTTGTCGCCCAGCTTCAACTCGGTCTTCCCCCGCGGCACAAAATACTTTCCGTCGCGGCAAACCATCATCACCAGCGTATTCTCCGGAAGGTTGATCTCCTTGAGCGTCCGTCCGCTTTCGAGCATCGACTCGTTGACCTCAACCTCCGTCAACGCCGAGGTCATGTTCTCGTGCATGGCCACGTTGAAGGCCGACTCCCGCTCCTCATAGGCCAATCCCAGCAGGTTGGCCATGCCGCTCACCGTCGTACCCTGCACCAGCAGCGAAATGATCGTGGAGAGAAACACCACGTTGAACAACGTCTCGGCGTGCTCCACGCCGTGCATGATCGGATAGAGGGCGAACAGGATCGGAACAGCTCCGCGCAATCCCACCCACGAGATGTAGAGACGCGCCTTGGTCGAGAAATTCCGGAACGGCGCCAGACAGGAGAAAACCGCCACGGGACGCGCCACCAGGATCAGGAAAGCGCCCACGGCTCCCCCCAGAATCAACACCTCGGGCTGCAGCAGCTCGTCGCTGTTGACAAAGAGTCCCAGCATGAGGAACATGACGATCTGCATGAGCCATGTGAAACCGTCGAAGAAGACCGTCAGCGGCCGTTTCTGGGCCAGTCTGCGGTTCCCGACAACCAGTCCTGCGATGTACACGGCCAGGTAACCGTTACCCTTGACCAGGTCGGTGAACGAAAAGGCAAAGAAGATGAACGCCAGCAGGAGAACCGAGTAGAGCGAATGGTTTTCGAGATTGATCTTGTTGATCGTCCACACGGCAAGGCGGCCGATCAGATAGCCAGACAGGGCGCCGACGGTCATCTGCACGATGAAATAGAGCAGCGACATGCCCAGACCGGTATCGCCCGAGGTGTTGGACAGCAGGCTGACCATCAGCACCGTCAGCATGTAGGCCATCGGGTCGTTCGAACCGCTTTCGAGCTCCAGCAGCGGACGCAGATGCTGCTTGAGCCCCTGTTTTTTGCTGCGGAGAATCGAGAAGACCGATGCCGAGTCGGTCGAGGACATCGTGGCGGCCAGCAGCAGCGCCATGGGGAAGGAGATTCCGAGCCCCACCCATGGAGCCACAAGCCATACGAAGCCGGCCAGGATCACGGCCGTCAGCAACACGCCGGCCGTCGCCAGCACGATACCCGGTCCCAGGACGGGCCGGATCTCGTCGAACGAGGTGTCCATACCTCCCGTAAAGAGGATGATGCACAGGGCCACCATGCCCACGAACTGCGTCAGGTCGACCGACCGGAAGGAGATGAAATCCAGGCCGAAGAGCATGCCCACGCCAAGAAACAGCAACAGGGCCGGAGCTCCGAAACGATAGGCCACCTTGCCGGCCATCACCGCCACGAAGAGCAGCAGCGCTCCTACCAATACGACATTTTCACCCGTGATATCAAACATTTTCCAATCTCCGTTTCAAATTTCACGCCAATGCAGCGTCTTCGCATCATGTGCCATCCCGCCTTTTTCCCGCAACGCTCCGCCCCGATCACACGCACCCATCGACCTCGTCGGAAAGAGACCCGGCGATCCGGAAGCGCCGAACCGTCTCCGGACAGAGGCGCTACTGCGGGATGAAGATGTAGGTGATCGTTCCGGACTGTTTGGCCGGAGCCGATTCGTCGATGTTGAACACCGAGTTGCGCGCGGCCCGCAGCGCCGATTCGCGCATGCAGTCGTCGCCTCCCTCCGCAACACGGGCACCGGTCACCTCTCCCGCCCGGTTGACGGTGATCGACACGACCACCTCGCCGCCACCCTCGCACAGGTAGGCCGGGACTTCGAGATAGCGCGACGTCCGCACGGGATTGGTCAACGAGAAGGAGACCGTCACACGGCCCTTGACCTTGACGTCCCGGCGTTCCTCGCCGTCGGCCGTTCCCCGCCGCTGAAGTATCGCCCGCTCCTCGGCAAGGCCCTGTTCGTAAGCCTCGCGGTTGGCCTGCATCTGCGCCCGTGCCTGCTGCGCCGCATCGTTCAACGCCGCGGTATTCGTTCCCCGGTCGTCGCGCAGGCGCTCGTCGGAGGCATTCTCGTTCGACGCCCGGTTGCGGATGCTCCGCCAGTCGATCTCCTCCTGGCGGCTGCGCTGCAACTCCTCCTGCAGACGGTCGCGCGTCTGCTCCAGATCGGCCAGCTCCTGCAGGTCGATATACATTCCCTGCTGGCTCGCTCGACGTCCGATGACAATCTTCGACGAAACAAAGACGATCATCAGGACAAGATAGGCTATCAAAGTCACACACAGCCCGATACGATGGTCGTAAGCCCAGCTTCCGGCATCCTCCCTGCGATTTTCGAAAGGCAGGCGGATACGCGGCCGCCGCACCGGACGAGGCTCCTTGTCGCTATGGTTCTCGGTCATGATCGACGTTCAGAATTTTGAGCAAAGGTAGCATTTTTTAGCGAAAATTTAATACCTTTGCACGAAATATATGACACTTTCGCCAATGTTTACGAAACAACAAACGCTCAAGGCCCCGATCTCCTTTTCGGGTAAGGGTCTTCATACGGGCGTCCACGTGACCATGACCGTAAATCCGGCCGACCCCAATACAGGAATCATCTTCCGACGCATCGACATCGAAGGACATCCGCTCATTCCCGCCCTGTGTGACAACGTCGTAGACACCTCGCGCGGAACAACCATCGAGGTCGGAGGACACCGCGTCTCGACCATCGAACACGTCATGTCGGCTCTCTGGACCCTCGGCGTGGACAACGCAATCATCGACATCGACGGCCCCGAAACCCCCATCATGGACGGGTCGGCCCGCGCCTATGCCGAAGCGATCACAGCCACGGGGCTCGTCGACCAGCCGGCCGAGCGCGCCTTCTACCACGTCACCGAAAAAATGGTCTACACGATTCCCGAAAAGGGCGTGGCGATCATCCTCTACCCCGACGACGAGTTCTCCGTCTCGGTACACGTCGACTACAACTCGAAGGTCATCGGGAACCAGTACGCCACGTTCAACCCCGGCGACAACTATGCCGACAAGATCGCTCCGTGCCGTACGTTCGTCTTCCTGCACGAACTCGAACCGCTCATCAAGATGAACCTCATCAAGGGCGGCGATCTGGACAACGCCATCGTCGTGGTCGAGAACCCCGTGCCCGAAGAGCAGATCGAGCATCTGAAAAAGATCTTCAACAAACCCGATATCGAAATCAAGGCAGGCTATCTGAACAACCTCGAGCTGCGCTGCAACAACGAACTGGCGCGCCACAAGCTCCTCGACCTGCTCGGCGATTTCGCCCTGTTGGGCGTGCGCATCAGGGGCCGCGTGTGGGCCACCCGCCCCGGGCACTTCGCCAACACGGAGTTCATGAAGCAGCTCAAGCACGCCATCCGCAAGGCCGGCGAGAAGCCCCGCTTCACCTACGACTGCCGCAAACCGGCGCTCTACGACATCAACGACATCCGCCGCATGCTGCCCCACCGTCCGCCTTTCCTGCTCGTCGACCGTATCTTCTACTGCGACGGCACCGACGTGGCCGGCATCAAGAACGTCACGATGAACGAGCCCTTCTTCGTGGGACACTTCCCCAATGAGCCCATCATGCCCGGCGTACTGATCGTCGAGGCCATGGCCCAGTGCAGCGGCATCCTGGTGCTCAGCACGATAAAAGACCCCGAAGACTACTCGACCTACTTCATGAAGATCGACAGCGTGAAGTTCAAGCGCAAGGTCGTCCCCGGAGACACGCTGCAATTCGAAATCCATCTGCTGGAGCCCATCCGCCGCGGCGTGGCCGTCGTCGAAGGAAAGGCTTTTGTCGGAGAAACACTCGCCTGTGAGGCCATCATGATGGCCCAGGTCTCTAAACATACGAAGAAATGATCAGTCCTCTCGCCTATGTTCATCCCGATGCAAAAATCGGAAACGATGTCACGATAGATCCCTTTGCCTACATCGCCGCAGACGTGGTGATCGGCGACGGTTGCTGGATCGGCCCCGGAGCCGTCATCCACGACGGAGCCCGCATCGGCAAACGATGCAAGATCCACACCGCAGCATCGATCTCCTGCCTGCCCCAGGACCTGAAGTTCGCGGGCGAAAAGACCACTTGTGAAATCGGCGACGACAACGACATCCGCGAATATGTCACCATCAGCCGCGGTACCGCCTCGACGGGAACTACCCGCGTGGGATCGCACAACCTGCTGATGGCTTACGTGCACGTGGCTCACGACTGTATCGTGGGAGACCGCTGCGTCATCGCCAACCGCGTCTCGCTGGCCGGAGAAGTGCATGTCGGAGACTGGGTGGTTATCGGTGGCCATGCCGCCGTACACCAGTGGGTCCACATCGGCGAACACTCGATGGTGCAGGGCGGCGCGCTCCTCAGCCAGGATCTCCCGCCCTATGTCATCGTGCGCAACGAATCGCTGCGTTTCGCCGGCATCAACAAGGTGGGGCTTTCGCGCCGGGGATTCTCTCCCGAACGCATCGCCGAAATTCACGAGGCCTGCCGCATCCTCTTCCAGAGCGGACTCAACTACCTGAACGGGTGTGACGAAGTGGAGCGGCTGGTTCCGCAGAGCCGCGAACGCGATCTGCTCGTGGAGTTCATCCGCACCTCGAAGCGGGGCATCATCAAGCCCTACGAATCGAAGCGGGCCGACGAATAGACTCCCAGAGGAAGGGGCCAGTGGAGAGAGGCCAGTGGAGAGGGGCCAGTGGAGGCCAGTGAAGGCCAGTGAAGGCCAGTGGAGGGCGCCGGAGAGGGACATCAAGGAAGAGCCTTCAAGCGAGGAGCGGCAAATACCTTTCACGGAGCGGTCCTTCAATCAGAAGGGAAAAAGAAGGGGCGGGGCAAGACCGGCAACGGCATAATTTCTCGCTCCAGGTTTGCGGAAATCGAGAAAAAACTTGGTTTCTCGGATTTTTTTCGTATATTTGCGGTGTCGAAAGACATATGAGCGACAGTAAGGGGACGGGAGTCCCCTTATTTCATAGTTGTACACACCCCGAATACCACCCGTTTATGATCGACACCCGGAAAATAACGCTTCTCGCCGAACAGAACCTCGAAGGTACGGACCTCTTCGTGGTGGACTGCACCTGCTCGCCCGCCAACGAGATCGAACTGACGATCGACAGCGATACGTCGGTCGCCATCGACGCCTGCGTGACCTTGAGCCGCGCCATCGAGGAGGTCCTCGACCGCGATGAGGAGGACTTTTCGCTGACGGTCATGTCGGCTGGAATCGGCTCGGAACTCCGCACGCTGCGGCAATACCGCAAACTCATCGGCAACTCCGTGGAGGTGCTGCTCTCCAATGGCGTGAAGCTCCTCGCCAAACTCGACGCGGCCGACGAGCAGGGAATCACCCTCTCCTACGAGGAGAAACAGTCCGTCGAGGGCAAAAAGCGCAAACAACTCGTCAAGGTTACGCGCTCGTACCCCTTCGAGGAGATCAAGTCCACACGCGAGTGGCTCGACTTCAAATAGAGACAACGAAAACTGAAAAAAAGATAAACGACAAAAATGGACAATCTGAACCTGATCAGCAACTTTGCCGAGTTCAAAGAGCTGAAGAACATCGACAAATCGACGATGATCGGCGTGCTGGAGGACGTCTTCCGCCACGCCCTGCAGAAACAGTACGAAACGGACGAGAATTTCGACGTCATCATCAACCCCGAGAAGGGCGACCTCGAAATCTGGCGCAACCGTACGGTCGTGGAGGATGGCGCCGTGGAGAATCCCAACATGCAGATCGCCGTATCGGAGGTCAAGGCCATCGACCCGACGTACGAAATCGGAGACGAATATGCCGATGAGATCAAACTCTCGTCGTTCGGCCGTCGCACGGTGCTGTCGCTGCGTCAGAACCTCGCCTCGCGCATCCTTGACCTCGAAAAGGCCAACCTCTACGAGAAGTATTCGGAGAAGGTCGGCGAAATCGTCACCGGCGAGGTCTATCAGGTATGGAAAAAGGAGGTGCTCATCCTCGACGACGAGGAGAACGAGCTCATCCTCCCGAAAGCCGAACAGATCCCCAACGACTTCTACCGCAAGGGCGACACGATCAAGGCCATCGTCAAGTCGGTGGAGATGAACAACAACCAGCCCCGCATCATTCTCTCGCGTACGGCCAACCAGTTCCTCGAGCGGCTCTTCGAGCAGGAGGTGCCGGAGATCTTCGACGGTCTGATCACCATCAAGAAGATCGTCCGCATCCCCGGCGAGCGCGCCAAGGTCGCCGTGGAGTCCTACGACGAACGTATCGATCCCGTCGGCGCATGCGTCGGCATGAAGGGCTCGCGCATCTACTCGATCGTCAAGGAGCTGCGCAACGAGAACATCGACGTGGTGAACTACACGGCCAACCCGCAGCTGATGATCCAGCGTGCGCTGAACCCCGCCAAGATCTCCTCGATCACCATCGACGAGGAGAAGAAGACCGCTTCGGTCTATCTGAAGCCCGACCAGGTGTCGCTGGCCATCGGAAAGGGAGGTCTGAACATCCGCCTCTCGAAGATGCTGACGGGGTACGACATCGACGTCTACCGCGAGGTCGAGGAGGAGGATGTCGCCCTGACGGAGTTCGCCGACGAAATCGACGGATGGGTGATCGACGCTCTGAAGGCCGCCGGCTGCGATACGGCCAAGAGCGTGCTGGAGCTCCCCGTCGAGGAGATCGCCGCACGTGCCGATCTTGAGCTGGAGCAGGCCCAGAAGATCGTCGAGATCCTGAAGGCCGAATTCGAATAGACTGAAAACCGTTTGAAAGAACATAAAATCATCATATGGGGAACGAAAGAAAATTAAGGCTCATTCAGGTTGCCAAGGAGTTCAAGGTGGGGCTCAACACCATCACGGACTTCCTGCAAAAGAAGGGCATCAAGAGTGACGGGTCGCCCAACACGCTGGTCGACGCCGAAACCTATGCCGTTCTGGAGAAGGAGTTCGGGGCGAACCGCAGCGCCGCCAGCGCCCGGGACACGATCCGGGAAAAGATCTCCCAGAAGCAGACGACCATCACCCTCGAAGAAGCCAAGAAGCAGGAGCGCGAGGAGGAAAAAGAGGTGGTCATCAAAAGCAATGTCATCAGCGTGAAGGACGAAATTCCGCAGCCGAAGATTCTCGGCAAGATCGACCTTTCGCCCAAACCCAGGCACACGTCCGCGCCGGCACCGAAGGCAGAGGCCGCAGCACAACCGGCAGCCGTGAAACCTGCACCGCAGCCGGAGGCTCCGCAACAGCCGGAGACGGTTCACCAGACAGTCCCGGCGGAGAGGCCCTCGCAGGAGGAGGCACAACCGGCCAGCCCGGTAGCACCGCAAGCCGCCGGGCCTGTTGAAGCGCCCCGGACGCAGCCTGCACCGGAAGTTGTGCCGGCCGCCACGCCGCAGACATCTGCCGCTTCTGTCACGCCTGCAACGCCGGCTCCTCAGACCGAGGAGAAGGCTGCCGAGAAAGAGCCTCAGGCCGAGGTGAAGGACAACATCTTCCGCCCCACCGTGGCAACACTTACGGGCCCGCAGGTGCTGGGGACGATGGATGTCTCGGGATTCGTTCCCGGAGGCAAGCACAAGCGTAAGCGGCTGCAGAAGGAGAAGGTCGACGTCTCGAAGGCCCAGAAAAACGCCTCGCAGAACGGCGGCAAACAGGGTGGAGGCCAGAATGCCCAGGGAGGTCAGAACAACCGTCCGGGCGGAAGCCAGAACGCCCAGCGGCAGAACAACGAGGGACGTCGCAACAAGAACAAGAACAAGGCTCCGAAACCCATTTTGCGCCCCGAAGTGAGCGACGAGGAGGTTTCGAAGCAGATCAAGGACACCCTGGCGCGTCTGACGGCCAAGGGAGCCAAGAGCAAGAGTGCAAAATACCGCAAGGATAAACGCGAGGCCGTTGCCGAGCGTATGAACGAAGAGTTCGAACGCGAAGAACAGGAACGCAAGATCCTCAAGGTAACGGAGTTCGTTACGGTCAGCGAGCTGGCTACCATGATGAATGTCCCGCCGACGGAGGTTATCATGGCCTGCATGAATCTCGGATTGATGGTTTCGATCAACCAGCGGCTCGATGCCGAAGCGTTGGTCGTCGTCGCCGAGGAGTTCGGATTCAAGATCGAGTTCGTCTCGGTGGAGATTCAGGAGGCCATTGCCGACGACCACGAAGACAAGGAGGAGGATCTCGTTCCGCGTCCCCCGATCGTTACCGTCATGGGTCACGTCGACCACGGTAAGACGTCGCTGCTGGACAATATCCGCAAGACGAACGTCATCGAGGGTGAGGCCGGAGGCATCACGCAGCACATCGGTGCCTACAGCGTCGAGCTCAACGGACAGAAGATCACCTTCCTCGATACGCCGGGTCACGAGGCCTTCACCGCCATGCGCGCCCGCGGAGCGAAGATCACCGACGTGGCGATCATCATCGTGGCGGCCGACGACAACGTCATGCCCCAGACCGTCGAGGCGATCAACCACGCACAGGCTGCCGGTGTGCCGATGGTATTTGCCATCAACAAGATCGATAAGCCCAATGCCAACCCCGACCACATCAAGGAGCAGCTCTCGCAGATGAACTACCTGGTGGAGTCGTGGGGCGGAAAATACCAGGATCAGGAGATCTCGGCAAAGAAGGGCATCAACCTGGACAAACTCCTGGAGAAGGTGCTCCTCGAGGCCGAAATGCTCGATCTGAAGGCCAATCCGAACAAGAAAGCCGTCGGTACGGTGATCGAGTCGACGCTGGACAAGGGCCGCGGATACGTCTCGACGGTGCTCGTACAGAACGGTACGCTGCACATCGGCGATGTCGTGCTGTCGGGAACCTATACCGGACGTGTCAAGGCGATGTTCAACGAAAACGGCAAGAAGGTGACCGAGGCCGGTCCCTCGACCCCCGTGCAGGTGCTCGGTCTGAACGGAGCGCCCCAGGCCGGAGACAAGTTCAACGTGATGGACGACGACCGCTCGGCCCGCGAGATTGCCAACAAGCGCGAGCAGCTCCAACGCATGCAGGGCATCATGACCCAGAAGCACGTGACGCTCGACGAGATCGGACGACGCATCGCCATCGGATCGTTCAAGGAGCTGAATATCATCGTCAAGGGCGATGTCGACGGATCGGTGGAGGCCATGTCCGGATCACTCATCAAGCTGTCGAAGGAGTCCGTACAAGTCAATGTCATCCACGCTGCCGTGGGACAGATCTCGGAATCGGATGTCCTGCTGGCCGCCGCGTCGAATGCCATCATCGTGGGATTCCAGGTGCGCCCCTCGGCCTCGGCCCGCAAACTGGCCGAAAAGGAGGAGATCGAAATCCGCCTCTACTCGATCATCTACGACGCCATCAACGACATCAAGGATGCCATCGAGGGTATGCTGGAGCCGGTCATGAAGGAGGAGATCGTCGCTTCGGTCGAGGTGCTGGAGATCTTCAAGATCTCGAAGGTCGGCACCGTGGCCGGCTGCGTCGTCCGCGAAGGCAAACTGCAACGCAACACCCCGATCCGTGTCATCCGCGACGGTATCGTGATCTACACCGGAAAACTCGGATCGCTCAAGCGCTTCAAGGACGACGTCAAGGAGGTCAACGTAGGCCAGGACTGCGGTCTGAATATCGAATCGTTCAACGATATCCGTATAGGAGATATCGTCGAGGGATACGAACAAGTGGAAGTGAAACGCAAATAACCATATAGTTAACCAAACTTAACAAAAGTAATGTACGCACCCATTCATTTTACGACGCCCGAAGAGGCCGTCAAGGTCATCAAGTCGGGTGACCACGTGCATCTGAGTTCCGTGGCTTCGGCCCCCCAGTGCCTGATCAAGGCCATGTGCAAACGCGGCGAGGCCGGAGAGTTGAAGGATGTCCACATCCACCACCTGCACACCGAAGGTCCGGCTCCCTACGCAGATCCGAAATTCGAGGGGATCTTCCAGCTCGATTCGTTCTTCGTCGGGTCCAACGTCCGCAAGGTTACCCAGAGCGGTGATGCCGACTACATCCCCGTCTTCCTGAGCGAAACGCAGAAGCTCTACCGCTGCGGCGCCGTACCGTGCAACGTGGCCATGATCCAGGTCTGCCCGCCCGACAAGCACGGATATGTTTCGCTGGGAACCTCGGTCGACGCAACGCTTGCCGCCGTGGAGTGCGCCGATCACGTCATTGCCGTGGTCAACAAGCATGTTCCCCGCGCC
The DNA here is from genome assembly GCA_944321765.1 of uncultured Alistipes sp. Lineage (GTDB taxonomy): Bacteria > Bacteroidota > Bacteroidia > Bacteroidales > Rikenellaceae > Alistipes. The sequence goes on along the minus strand of CALUMQ010000028.1, from coordinate 1,252 downwards.
TTCGGACAGGCCATGATCCCGATGTCGAAGATCGACACCTTCGTCGAGGATGACTCGCCGCTGATCGAGGCAAAGTTCTCCGAACCCAACGAGGTGGAGAAGGCCATCGGACGCCACTGCGCAGAGCTCATCGTGGATGGCGCTACGCTGCAGATGGGTATCGGAGCCATTCCGAACGCCGTGCTGAGCCAGCTCGGAGGCCACAAAAACCTGGGTATCCACACCGAGATGTTCGCCGACGGCGTGCTTCCGCTCGTCGAGAAGGGTGTCATCAACGGTGAGGCAAAAAAGACCGATCCGGGAAAGATGGTTTCGACATTCCTGATGGGTTCGCAGGCCGTTTACGACTTCATCGACGACAACCCCGGCGTTCTGATGATGGACGTAGGCTACACGAACGATCCCTACATCATCTCGCAGAACGACAACTTCGTGGCCATCAACTCGGCCCTGCAGATCGACCTCACCGGTCAGGTCAGCGCCGACTCGCTGGGTACCAAGTTCTGGTCGGGAGCGGGCGGTCAGATTGACTTCGTCTACGGAGCATCGCTGTCGAAAGGCGGCAAGGCCATCATCGCCATGCCTTCGATCACGAACAAAGGTGTTTCGAAGATCTGCCCGACGCTGCTGGACGGTGCAGGTGTCGTTACGACACGCTTCCACGTACACTGGGTAGTTACGGAGTACGGAGCCGTGGATCTCTACGGCAAGTCGATGCAGGAGCGCGCACGCCTTCTAATTTCAATCGCGCATCCGTCGGCCCGTGAAGAGCTCGACCGTGCAGCCTTCGAGCGCTGGGGATCGCACCACCACTACATCAAGAGTTACATGGGCAAATAAGTCGTCTAGGTACACATTAACAACGACGCCTCTCTGCGCATGCAGAGAGGCGTTTTTTACACTAAAAACGACGATTGACAAGCAACCGCACGCAGGACATTTCTTGACTAATTTAGCAGAGCAAATGCCAACGGAGAGCATCCAACATCCTTTCCAAAACTACAATGAGCACCCGTTCGTACTTCGTATTGAGCGACTGGTTGCAACAGTTGTCGTCCGCTTCAGATGCCGAGTGGCAACAGCAAGAGGAATCGAGGCCGTGCCGTGTCGGAACGGCAGGCCGGGAGAATTGCCGGGAAAGATTCCGCGAGCGGGAGAGAGTCTCTGATGGCTCCACAAGCCGGAACAAGGGGCGCCGGGGAGAGTCCGAGACAGATATAAATACAATAAAAAAGGTCAGACCCAAATGGAT
>CALUMQ010000027.1 GCA_944321765.1 uncultured Alistipes sp. | reverse complement strand
GGGCGAACTGCGGGCCGATACAGATATTGAGGAGGCTGCCGCTCTGTTCCGGCAGGTTTTTATCGGACTCTCATACCAGATGTCATTCTCCGATGGTCTCGATGTCGAGATTCTCCGCCGGCGTTTCCTCTACATATATGGGCTGCTGAAGCGCTGAGCAGGCTTTCAGCAGCTTTTTTCACGATTTGAAGCAAAAATATGACCGGGCGGTCATATTTTTGCTTTTTTATGCTATCTTTGCCTCCATGAAAAACTGACCAACCGGTAACTTTTATGGAAAACAAACCTTACGAACGCATCCAAAGGAGCTTCAACTACACTCCTGAGAGCATTTTCACGAACCAATGGACGAACCTGGCCTTTGGTATGGGAATGATCGTCATTCCCGCCATCTTTCCTTTCGGCCTTCGTATCCGCCACCTGCGGATTCTCTCGCCGGCAGTCTTCTCGACCATTCTGATTGTAGGCGGCGTACTGCTGCTCTTTTTCACCTGGCGGAGCATGCGAAATGCCCGGGCCTTGAAAGCCTCCGGAGGAAAGATCACCGTAGACGGTACGCGCGTCACCTATCCCGAAGTAGAGAAGGGAAAGGTCGAATACCGCTCGTTCCTCACCACCGATATCGAGTATGTGAAGGACGACGAGGAGGAGCACCAGTGCAAGGTCAAGACGCCGGACAACTACATCATCTTCGAGACTCGCTATTTCGACTCCGAGGAGGAGTTCGAAGCCTTCCGCGCACTTCTGGGATAATAACATAAAAACATACGGACATGATTACCAGACTTATGAAAATTGCCGTGGCGGCTGCTGTCGCCGCCTTTATGCTAACGGCCTGCGGCTCGGGCGAAACCTTCCCGATGGCCTCCGACGAGGGACTTTCCAAAATCAAGGAGCTCGTTGCGGAGCATGTAGACACTTCGAAATATAAGATTTACACGGTGGAGTGGCGCGAGGACAACCGCGACCGCCAACTGGAGAACATCCTCACGTATATCGACGTCTACTACATCGACGCCGACAACAACAACTACCACCTCGCGTTCCAACTTGCCAACGGGAAGTTCACGACCGACGGTCCGGAGCGGGACGACCGCCAGATCAACTCCTATGCATGTTCGACACCGCTCGACCTCGCGGCCATCGACTTTGACTATCTCCAGAAAATCGGTGAAAAGGCAGACTCTCTGGTTATGTCCGATGAGGAGGGCAAACACCTGACACTGAAGTCGGCCGGGATGTTCCGTTTCCGGATGTGGCCGGTGTCGCTGAGCAACGTCGACCGCTGGAACCGCAGCGAGAAGTACCGCGAGGAGTCGCAGCAGCTGCAGGTGCAGTTCGAACTGAACTACATCGACGAGAGCGAGTCGCCCGAATATCAAGGCCGCTTCACCGTGACTAACTACTATACTGTCGCTTTCACGGCCAATGCCGCGGGCGAAGTCGAAATAGACAATTAGCAAAGACGATATGGGATTAATGGGCGGCGCTCCGTCGACTGCGGGAGCGGACTCCGGACGACTCTTTGCGGCTGGAGTCACCTACATCTGTTGCGGAGCGTGGCCTTTGGCCTACGACTGCTTTACCCGAAGTACACGAGAGGATGCTCCAACGCGCTACAATCTGGCTCTGTGCTGCTTCCATGTAGGGTGGCACGAAGAGAGCTACCGGCTGCTCGCAGAGGCCGAACGGCTGCTGAACGACAAGCCGGGCAAAGGCTCCGGCCTGGGCATCCCGTCTATGCCGCGACTGCAGCCTCCCGAGGCCTTCCGTCGCTGGGATGCCGCGAGCGAATTGCCCCGTTGTCCGCTGCTGCCCGAGACGCCGCGCGACGATGCCCTCACGCTGATCCTCCGCCTGCGGGCCGAGGTCGCCTTCCATCTGGGACGCTGCGAGGAGGTACGGACGATTGCCGCCCGCCTCGGACACCGATACGAACATCTTGAAAACCTGCTCAAAACGATCGACTGATGACACCGCTCCGGGAACTCTACGACCTTTATTACTATCCGAACCCTGCAAAGGAGGAGCGCCGGCGGCAACTCCTTACCGAGATTCCGACCGACGCACGCGACGAGGACAACTACGGCCGCACATCGCTGCATATTGCAGCGGAGTTTGCCGACTGCGAGGCGATCGCTTCGCTGCTCGACCGCGGAGCCGGGGTGAACGACCGCGACGAAGAGGGGCACACGCCGCTCTTCCGCCTGGCCTCGCGCCGCAACAGGGTCTCTGCTCTGGAAGAACCGATTGCCTCGGCGGCCCGGCTGCTGCTGGAACGCGGTGCGAACCTTCCGCGTTCGGCCCGTGGCACAACGGCGCTGATCGAAGCCATACAGAACCGTCACCACGCGATGGCCGCCGTGCTGATCGACTCCGGGCAGCGGCTCGACACCGCGAACAGCTACGGCGACAATGCCCTGCACATCCTCTGCCGGCGCGCCGCCGATACCGCCCGGGAGATCGTCGGTAAGGAGCGTTTCATCGCCAGCTTCGACGAACGATGGGTTTCGGAAAAGCAGCAGCGGGAGGCCCGTGAAGAATTGGAGGAGCTCCAAGCGGAACAGATGCGCTGCTATGCAACGGCAGCGCTGCTGCTCCACAGCGGGCAGATCGACCCCGACGAGAAGAACTCGGCCGGTCGGAGTGCGTTCGACCTCGCCATGGAGGGCGGTGCCCAATGGGTGGGCGCCCTGCTTTCGGGCAAAGATCCGTTTGACGAACTCACGATGGAGACCGGCGGGATGGACCTCTTCCAGGCGTTGCGCCAAAGAGATCGGAAAGCGTTGGAAGCCCTGCTGCAGGCGGGTGCCGATCTTGATGCGGAGTGCGACGACCGCGAGATGAACGACTGGACGGGCAAGACGCCGCTAGTCTGTGCGCTGGAGTGGGGCGAAGTCGAAATCGCGGCAATGCTGCTCCGGGCCGGTGCTGACCCCAACCGACGAACGGCAAAGGGAATGGCTCCGTTTGCCGTCTGGATCGGGCAGGGATGCCGTGTCTCGGACGGCATGGAGCGATTTGCCCCGCTCCTGGAACTCTTCGAGCAGCGGGGATGGCTCCCCGATGCCCCACAGACAGGGAAAGACGAACGGGCCCTTATGCTGGCGTGCCGGCACGATGACTACGAACTGGCACGCTGGACATTGTCGCGACTGCTTGAGCGGCGGGTAGAGGTAAATGCCCGCGATGCGATGGGCCGCACGGCCTTGATGCATCTGCTGGGCCCGCACAGCGCCGGGCCGTATCAGCCGGAGATGCTGGAACGGCTGCTGGAGGCCGGCGCCGACCCCTGTGCCACGGACAACGAAGGACGTACCGTGCTGCACTATGCGGCCGAGGGCTACACGCATGCGGCGGCACGGCAGGCGGCCGAACTGCTCCTCGACTTCGGGCGGCCCGATGTCTCGGCCGCCGACAATGAGGGTCGCACGCCGATAGACATCGCCATGCGCAGCAACAACGAGTCGCTCGTGAAATTTTTGCTGAAACACGTCTGAAATCAACACTATGGATATCTTCCAGACCTTTCTGAACGCCTGCCGCAACGGGCAGAAAAACATCGTGAAGATCCTCCTCGAACGGGGCGGCATCGACCTCAACCGGCGCGATGCCGAGGGCAATACGCCCCTCCATTACGTTTGCCGCGAAGGATACCGCGATCTGGTCGTGCTGCTGCTGGAAAAGGGAGCCGATGCCTCGTCCGTAAACAACCGGGGTGAAACGCCGCTCCACGCCGCCGCCCGAAAGGGCAACCGCGAGATTCTGGCCCGACTTCTCGATGCCGGAGCCGATCCGGATGCTTCCGACCGGGAGGGCTGCACGTCGCTGATGCGGCTCGTAGAGAACCGCCGCACGGATGCCGCTCTGTGGCTGATCGACCGTGGTGCCGATACCGAGGCCACGGATCAGTCGGGACACCGTGCACTGGATTATGCCACGGCACACGGGCTGACGGAGGTGGTGGCACGGCTGAGCCAAAACGGATCCGACGCGACGGACAGCCGTGATGCCGAAGGCAACACGCCGCTGCACCAGGCGGTCTACAACGATCGGGCCGAGGTTGTGCGTACGCTGCTCGCGGCCTCGAAGGCGCAACTCGACGCGCCGAACGATGCGGGCGAAACGCCGTTGCTGGTGGCGTGCGGACGCGGGAATCTGCACATTGCCCGGATGCTCCTTGACGCCGGAGCCGATGCCAACCGTCCGCTGCCCGACGGGACAACGCCGCTGCATTGGGCAGCACAGGCGGGCAACCGCTATCTTGTGGAGGCGCTGCTCGGGGCCGGAGCGTCGATCGACGCCCGCAACGGGGTGGGCGAGACGCCCCTGCTCATGGCAGCACGTGCCGGGAACAACGAGGTCGTGCGTCTGCTTG
>CALUMQ010000026.1 GCA_944321765.1 uncultured Alistipes sp. | reverse complement strand
ACTTCTCGGAGATGCCCGAGTGCGACCTCGACATCATGGTCGCCGGTACGATCGACAACATCCTGATGGTCGAGGGCGAGATGAAGGAGGTTTCGGAGGAGGTCATGCTCGGAGCCATCAAGTTCGCTCACGAGGAGATCAAGAAGCACTGCGCCGTACAGATCGAACTCTCGAAGGAGTTGGGCAAGGATGTCAAACGCACCTACTGCCACGAAGTCAACGACGAGGAGCTGCGTCAGACCATCATCAGCGAGCTCTACGACAAGGCATACGCCATTGCCACGAGCGGCACGATGAAGCACGAGCGTGAGGATCTGTTCAACGCCCTGGAGGCCGAGTTCGCCTCGCGCTACACCGAGGAGGAGCTCGTCGAGAAGGCCCCGCTGATCCACAAGTATTTCCACGACGACGTGCTGAAGAAGGCCATGCGCAACATGATCCTCGACGAGGGCAAGCGTCTCGACGGCCGCCGCACGGACGAAATCCGCCCCATCTGGTGCGAGGTGGGATACCTGCCCGCCGCACACGGATCGGCCATCTTCACCCGCGGCGAGACCCAGGCCCTGGCCACCGTAACGCTCGGAACGAAGCTCGACGAAAAGGTCAAGGACGAAGTGCTCGTGCAGGGTACCGAGCAGTTCGTGCTCCACTACAACTTCCCGCCCTTCTCGACCGGCGAGGCCAAGGCCGCACGCGGTCTGTCGCGTCGTGAGATCGGACACGGACACCTCGCATGGCGCGCCCTCAAGCCGATGGTGCCGCTGGGCGAGGAGAACCCCTACGCCGTGCGTGTCGTTTCGGATATTCTCGAGTCCAACGGCTCGTCGTCGATGGCTACGGTATGCGCCGGAACCCTCGCGCTGATGGACGCCGGCGTGAAGATCAAGAAACCCGTGTCGGGTATCGCCATGGGTCTGATCACCGACTCCGCAACGGGCAAGTGGGCCGTGCTCTCCGACATCCTCGGCGATGAGGACCACCTCGGAGACATGGACTTCAAGGTGACCGGTACGCGCGACGGAATCACCGCCACGCAGATGGATATCAAGGTCGACGGACTTTCGTACGAAGTCCTCGCCGCGGCCCTCGAGCAGGCCCGCAAGGGACGTCTCTACATCCTCGACAAGATCACCGAGTGCATCGCCGAGCCGCGTGCCGACTACAAGCCCTTCGTGCCGCGTATCGTGCAGATCACCATTCCGCAGGACATGATCGGTTCGGTTATCGGCCCCGGCGGCAAGGTTATCCAGGATATTCAGAAGACCACCAACACCACCATCACCATCACGGAGGCCGACAACAAGGGTATCGTCGACATCTTCGGCATCGACAAGGCCGCACTCGACGGAGCCCTGGCCCGCATCAAGGCCATCGTTGCCATTCCGGAGGTGGGCGAGACCTATCACGGAAAGATCCGCTCGATCGTTGCATTCGGAGCATTCGTCGAGATCATGCCCGGCAAGGACGCCCTGCTGCACATCTCCGAGATCGACTACAAGCGTTTCGAGACGATGGAGGAGACCGGACTGAAGGAGGGTGACGAGATCGACGTCAAACTCATCGGCATCGACCCCAAGACCGGCAAGCTCAAACTCTCGCGCAAGGCGCTGCTGCCCAAGCCCGAAGGCTATGTGGAGCGGGAGCGTCGTCCGCGCGGCGAGCGTGGTGAGCGTCGCGAGCGTCACGAGCGCAAGGAGTAGGCCGAAAAGGATAAATTTTGGTCATTTGGCAATATTCCGGTTCGGGAAATAAATTATTCCGGCCGGAATATTGCACAATTTGCAAGAGTTTTCTATATTTGCGATGTTCCACGAGAGTGGGACGGAGCCGCCACAACGCCTCCGGGGCCCTTCCAGGGGGGGGGTGACTGGGAGCGACCGGGGAGACCGGGGAGGCTGGGAGCGATCAGGGAGACTGGAAGCGATCAGGAGCTGAAGGTCGAAAGGTTTCGTCCCGCAGAATATGGAACTCCGCCATTCCGAAGATTCGGAAGAGCGGCATTAAGGTATGTGCAAAAGCGATAAACAACACAATAAACTTAACTCTTAAACTATGAAAAACTTAATGAAATTGGGCGTTGTGCTCGTAGCCGTCTCTCTGACGTTCTCGAGCTGCAACTGCTTCAAGAAGATGGCCAAGAACCGTGAGGAGGTCAACCTGACCGTTACGCCGGAAATTCTGACGCTCAACAACGGGATCGTCGCTGCCGACATCAATGTGACCTTCCCCGAGAAGTACTTTAACAAGAAGGCCGTAATCAAGGTTACGCCCGTTATCGTATTCGAGGGTGGCGAAGTGGCCGGAACCCCCAAATACTACCAGGGCACGAAGGTCGATGACAACTACACCGTCGTTGACGCAAAGGCCGGTGGCAAAATCTCCCAGCACGTGGAGTTCCCCTACGATCCCCGCATGGATGCCTGCGCCCTGCAGCTCCGCGCCGAGATCAAGTGCCCCTCGGGCAAGTGCAAGGAGTTCACGCTCGTGAACCTCAACACCGGTGCCATCCCCACCAAGGAGGAGGCTGCCGTTCTCGCAGGTAACGACGCCGCTGCCAAGGCCGAGCTCGCCAAGTCGTTCGGTCTGACCGTGGCATACGGTCTGAACACCCTCCAGAAGGACCTCAAGTATGGTGACCTGATGGACGAGATGGACAACAACTACAAGAAGATCACCACCGTTGTCGACAAGACCGATCTGCTCTACGCCATCAACTCGTCGGTTGTGACCAAGAAGAACGAGCAGAACGCCAACCTCGACGCCTTCAAGGCCAACGTCGACAAGAACCTCCAGAACGACCGCGCTACGCAGAACATCGCCGTGAAGGGTTATGCTTCGCCCGATGGTCCCGAGAAGTTCAACGACAAACTCTCCAAGGCTCGTAGCGAGTCCAGCGAGAAGGTCGTAGCCAAACTCCTCAAGGAGTCGGGTCTCGAGATCGACGCCGCTGCCTACGGTGAGGACTGGGACGGTTTCAAGGAGCTCGTCGAGAAGTCCAACATCAAGGACAAGAACCTCATTCTCCAGGTCCTGAGCCTCTACAACTCGCCTGCCGAGCGTGAGAGCGAGATCAAGAACATGTCGACCGTATTCGAGGAGCTGAAGAAGGAGATCCTTCCCGAACTCCGCCGTTCGCAGATCGTCAACAGCACCGACCTGCAGAACCTCACCGATGCCGAGATCATGGCCGCTTACCGCAACGGTGGCGAGCTGACCGCCGAGCAGTACCTCTATGCTGCCCAGGAGCTGGTTGACACCCCCGCCGAGCAGGTGGAGATCCTGACCGCCGCATCGAAGAAGTACGGCAACAACGCCGCCGTATGGAACAACCTCGGTGTCGCTCAGACGAAGGTCGGCGAGAAGGCCGAGGCCCTGAAGTCGTTCGAGAAGGCTGCCAAGCTCGACTCCTCGAAGGAGCTCAACAAGAACCTCCTGCTGGCTAACCTCGCCAACTGCAACACCGCCGAGGCCAAGAAGTACGCTGCTGCCGCCGACAAGGAGACCAAGGCTGCCATGGCTGCCGCCGAGGGCGACTACAAGACCGCTGCAAACGGCCTGACCGGCTACAACGCCGCCATCGCCATGGTTCAGTCGAACGACCTCGCAGGTGCCAAGAAGGCCATTGCAAAGGACAACTCCGCAGAGGCTGACTACCTGCGTGCCGTGATCGCCGTGAAGGAAGGCGACCTGAAGACCGCCGAGGCTCAGCTCAAGAGCGCCGTATCGAAGAACCCCAAGCTGGCTGCCAAGGCTGACAAGGACGTTCTGCTCAAGGAGCTGAAGAAATAATTCCGGAACGCCGGATATTTCGCGACAGCGCCCTGCTTCCCCCAAGGGAGGCAGGGCGTTTTTTATGTACGAAAGGCAGAGATCGCACCCCCGGAGGAAGAATTTATCCGCAAGGATTCGTCCGATATGGATAATTTTTCTATTTTTGCTGAAAATAGCCAATTTCGCATTATGGAATACGCCAATCATCTGAACGAATACGCCCCGGCATGGAGCCAGGCACAGGTCGACGAAACGGTCGCCCGCATGAAGCAACTCGCCGCTGAGCGGAATCACAATACCGAGGTATACAAGTTCTGCTACTCGGCCATCGACCTCACGACCCTCTCGTGTAATGATTCGGTGACGTCGGTCACGGAGTTCGCACGGAAGGCGGCAGCCTTCTACGAGAAGTTTCCGCACATCCCGAACGTCGCCTCGATCTGCGTCTATCCGGCGTTTGTCGACGTCGTGGGGGTAGCCGTGGACGGTACGCCGATGCGGATTACGAGCGTTGCCGGAGGATTTCCCGCGTCGCAGACCTTCCTTGAGGTAAAGGCTCTTGAGGTGGCCATGGCCGTGGAGAACGGCGCCGACGAGATCGACATCGTGCTCAACGTCGGGCGGATGCTCACCGGCGAGTACGACGAGGCCGCCAACGAGGTGGAGGTGATCCGCGCCGAGATGGATTCGGACATCGTACTGAAGGTCATCATCGAATCGGGAGCGCTGAAGACGCCCGAGCTCATCCGCAAGGCGTCGCTGCTGTCGATGTTTGCCGGAGCCGACTTCGTGAAGACCTCGACGGGCAAGATCGACGTGGCCGCCACGCCCGAGGCTGCCGTCGTCATGTGCCAGGCCATCAAGGACTACTACGGGAAGACGGGACGCAAGGTGGGATTCAAGGCTGCAGGAGGTGTCCGCACCCCCGAAGAGGCGGCTCTCTACTACACGATCGTCGAGGAGATCCTCGGCAAGGAGTGGCTGACGACCGACCTGTTCCGCATTGGAGCCTCCTCGGCGGCGAACAATCTTCTGACGGCCATCGAGGGATTTCCGGTCAAGTATTATTGACGGAGGGGGCTCCGCGAAGAGAGGATCGAAAGAAATATCCCCGAAAGACGATGTCTTTCGGGGATAATTTATTTGTCGCGGCAGCCTCTTGCGGGCAATTTGTCTGTTCCGGCCGTGAGTCATCCCGTCAACATAAGGGAAACCGAGGGAGGGCTGGGAACCCGCGGGCCGGTCAGAGGACCCGCGGCGGAGCAGGAAAACCGCAGGCGGAGCAGGGAAACCGCAGGCGGAGCAGGGAAACCGCAGCGGGGTGCCGTGCCGGAACGTTGCTACGGCATCCGGCCGCAGACTACTGCTGCGACTGGGACTGCGACCCGGCCGGCTGTACGGGCTGCGCCGGGGTGCTCTTCGACAGCTCCTCGATGGCGCGGACGATCACGTTGTCCACGGGATAGATGTTGGCATAGAAGCCGTTGTCCTCCAGCGACGTGTTGCGTCCGATGTAGGCCCGCAGCTGCGCCTCGATGAGCTTGCGCGACCGCGCAATGTCCGCCGGACGCGGGGCCACGCCATGACGCGCCGCATAGCGCACAAAGTCATCCACCAGCGTGCGGTCGCTGTCGAGCAACGCACGAAGATCTTCGAGACTCCGCACGGCGTTGAGCGCCTCGCGGTGACGGTCCGCATACTCGATCGTATAGCGGTAGAGGATGTTGCGCCCCGAGACCTCGAGGAAGTACTTCGTCACGTCGGTCGTGTCGGCCGGGACGAAGATGTCGGGCATGATGCCGCCGCCGCCATAGACCACCTTTCCGCCCGGCGTCACGCGCTTGAGCGAGTCGGCAAAGTGGATGCTGTCGGCCGAGAAGAATTCATTGTTCCGGTAACGGTTCCAGAGGTCCGCCTCGTAGCTCTCCTCGTCACCGATCGTATAGGGTTTCTGGATCGACCGTCCCGTAGGCGTGTAGTAGCGGGCCGTAGTCAGCCGAAGCGCCGAACCGTCGCTGTAGGGAATCTGACGCTGCACGAGGCCCTTGCCGAACGAACGGCGTCCGATGATCGTCCCGCGGTCGTTGTCCTGAAGCGCTCCGGCGAGAATTTCGCTCGACGAGGCACTCCACTCGTCGATAAGCACCGCCACGGCAAGATCCTGCGCACTGCCCGTGCCGTCGGCATACTCGCGCACCTGTTCGTGGTGCCGGTCCTCGGTATAGACGATCAGCTGACCGTTGTGCAGAAACTCGTTGGCCACCAGAATCGCCTGGTCGAGGTAACCGCCCGAATTGCCGCGCAGGTCGAAGATCAGCTTCTTTACACCCTGGCGCCGCAGCGTGTCGATGGCGGCATGCACCTCCTCATAGGTCGTGCGGGCAAACTGCCCCAGTTTCACGTAGCCGATATCCCCGCAAATCCGGAAGGCCGATTCAAGGCTCTTGTAGGGGATGACGTCACGCACGACGTCGACATGCACGATGTCGGAGATCCCGAGGCGTTCGAGACCCAGGCGCACCGTCGTGCCGCGCGGTCCGCGCAGCATGTGCACGATCTGATTCTGCGGAATGTTTTGACCGGCCACCAGCGAGTCGCCGATCTCCACAATGCGGTCGCCCGCCTTGATGCCCGCCTTGTCGCTCGGACCCTGCGGAACGACATTCAGCACGATAACCGTATCGGTGGCCATGTTGAAGACCACGCCGATTCCGTCGAACTCCCCTTCGAGCGGTTCGTTCAGCGCCTGCATCTCCGACGCCGGAATGTAGACCGAGTGGGGATCAAGCTCCCGGACCAGCAGCGGAATGACATGCTCCGAAAGCGAATCCATCGACACCGAGTCGACATATTCGTTCTCGATGAGCGACAGCGTATAGGTGAGTTTGTTGGTCGGCACCGACAGGTGGCTCAGCATGCCCTTGAGCTGCGAAGCCGTCGAGTTGCGGCCCAGGTAGTTCCCCAGCAGCAGCCCCAGGACCACCCCCACGGCCAGCAACAGGGGAAACAGCACCGTGTGTTTCGAATTCTTATACATGGTTTGTAGCTACGCTATTTGTTCTTGAACGTATAGGAGAGCCCGACCTGCAGCAGCGTCTGCGTCTGCACGGCCACGTTCTGGGCCCGGTTGTAGTAGAGTTTGAAGCTCAGCGTCGTGGAGATGAACTTCGTCGCCCGGATGTTGATCGTATTCTCCCAGCGAACCGTAGGATGGATCTGCAGGAAGGGCTTCGTCTTCGGGTCGCTCCCCGCCTCGACCCACTTGTCGTAGGCATTCTTGTAGTCGGTATAGCCGCTGATGCGGTTGTCCTGGCTGATGTCCGTGATCCAGCCGTAGAAGGAGTAGATCGAGGTGTTGTAGCGCAGGTAGCCCGACTTGCCGAACGTGCGGTCGAAGTTGATCTGGATCGACGATCCCCCTTCGTACTTCGACGTCTCGACCTCCGATGCCAGACCGTAGGCCTGCCACCCCATCTTCCCGTCCCACGAATTGTCGCGGACGCGCTTGCTCTCGACAAAAACGGCGCTCATGGCTATCGGGGAGATGTTCACCGAGATGGGAAACTTCGGATGTGGGCTCGTATAGGTGAGACCCAGCGAGACATCCAGGTAACCCGGAGCCATGAACCGGCTCTTCAGACCCTCCTGCGTCTGCTCCGTACGCGACTTGTAGCCGTTGACAAACTGGCTGCGGAACTGTATCGTCGATCCGTAGGTCCAGTTCTTGGCCAGCTTGAAGCCCGGAGCCGTCGAGAAGAAGAGTTCGTCCTGCGTCTTGAACCACACCCCGTCGCTCGTCGTCACACCCTCGTCGTTGGTCGTCTCCACCTTGATCCGGTTGTAGCCGATGTTGGCGTTGAAGCGCGTCTCGATCGTGAAGAGGTTCTTCGTGAAGACGTGGCGCAGGTTGAGCGACGCCGTCAGCGCTATGGAGTTGTCTCCGCCCGACACGGCAATCCACGAATCGTTGTAGGAGGTAATGGTTCCCTGAAGGTTGGTGCCGATCTCCAGGTAGTTGCGCTCCTTGCGGATGGCGGCCCGCTCGGCCCGATACCGCGCCAGATTAAAATAGGTGGCATCGACCGAAGTCGACTTCAGCCGGTCCTGAAAACGTACTCGGCTCGGCTCCGCCTTGACCTCGTCGATCGAGATCTGGGCTCGGGCCGCTCCGCAGGCCAACAACGTCGGCAGCAGAACGAAAAGCAGCTGGATCTGTTTCATAGCGGCGTTTGCATCGGTTTTTACGTCCACAAATGTATGAATTTATTTACAGATTCGTTAACTTTGTCCGAAAGTAATGCGTCACGGACGCCTCAAACCAGTCATCATGAAATACTTCGGAGCACACGTCAGTGCGTCGGGAGGCGTCGAGAACGCGCCCCGCAACGCCCACGCCATAGGAGCCACCGCCTTCGCGCTCTTCACCAAGAATCAGCGCCAATGGATGGCAAAGCCCCTCTCGGAGGCCGAGATCGCGGCTTTCCGCAACACCTGCGAGGAACTCGGATACTCCGCCGCGCAGATCCTTCCGCACGACTCCTACCTGATCAACCTCGGGCATCCCGAGCAGGAGGCGCTCGAAAAGTCGCGTGCGGCGTTTCTCGACGAGATGCAGCGGTGCGAACAACTCGGCCTCGACCGGCTCAACTTCCATCCCGGAAGCCATCTGAAGCTGATATCCGAAGAGGAGAGCCTCGACCGCATCGCCGAGTCGATCAACCTCGCACTCGACCGTACGCACGGCGTTATGGCCGTCATCGAAAACACCGCCGGGCAGGGATCCAACCTCGGATTCCGCTTCGAGCACCTGCGCTATCTGATCGACCGCGTGGAGGACAAGTCACGCGTGGGGGTCTGCATCGACACCTGTCACGCCTTTGCCGCGGGATACGACCTGCGCACCGCCGAGGCGTGCGAGGCCACCTTTGCGGAGTTCGAGCGCGTCGTGGGGTTCCGCTACCTCAAGGGCATGCATCTGAACGATGCGATGAAGATTCTCGGAAGCCGCGTGGACCGTCACACGCCCCTCGGCGACGGAATGATCGGCATCGAGTGTTTCCGATACATCGCCCGCGACCCGCGGTTCGAGGGCATTCCGCTGATTCTCGAAACCCCCGACGAGAGCCGCTGGCCCGAGGAGATCGCGCGCCTCAAGGCATTTGCCGAGGATGCTTGACAGCGCATGCCGGCGGAATGCCGGCCGACAAGAAACATCCGGAGGCCCTTCCCCGCGTGCGGGAGAGGCCTCCGGATGTTTCATAGGGCTGGCTGCAGCGACGTCAGAGCCGGTCGAGGCAGCGGCGGATGAGGGCCGAACTCTCGCGCACCTCCTCCTCGGAGATCGTCAGCGGCGGGGAGATGCGGAAGGCCGTGTCGCAGAAGAGGAACCAGTCGCTCAGGATTCCCGCCTCCTTGAAGAGCTCCATGATGCGGTAGAGGCGCTCCGAGGAGCCCAGTTCAACGGCCAGCAGCAATCCGCTGCGGCGGATTTCGTGAACGGCCGGATGGTCGCGGAGCAGCTCCTCATAGAGAGCCCCCTTTGCCTCGACCGTCTCGACCACGTGATTTTCCAGCAGGTAGTCCAACGCCGCCAGGCCCGCGGCACAGCACACCGGGTGTCCGCCGAAGGTGGTGATGTGTCCCAGCACAGGGTCGTGCTGCAGGGTGTCCATCACCTCATGCCGCGCAATGAACGCCCCGAGGGGCATACCCCCGCCGAAGGCCTTGGCCAGGCAGACGATGTCGGGCACCACGCCGTATTTCTGCATGGCGAAGAGCTCGCCCGTGCGTCCCAGGCCGGTCTGGATCTCGTCGAAGATGAGCAGCGCCCCCACCTCGTCGCACCGCCGGCGCAGCGCTTCGAGGTAGCCCGCCTGCGGAGGCCGCACCCCCGCTTCGCCCTGCACCGGCTCGGTCAGCACACACGCCGTGCGTGTCGTAATGCGTTCCAGTTGCGTGAAGTCGTTGAATTCGATCGCCTGCACGTCGGGCAGCAGCGGCCGGAAGGCACTCTTCCACTCCTCGCCCTCGGGAGCCCCCATCATGCTCATCACCCCGTGGGTCGAACCGTGGTAGGCGCGACGCATGGAGATCATCTCCGTACGGCGGGTGAAGCGTTTGGCAAGCTTCAGCGCCCCCTCGACCGCCTCGGCCCCCGAGTTGACGAAGTAGACGCTTTCGAGCGGCGCGGGCAGCAGCGAGGCGATCTTCGTCGCATAGGCCACCTGCGGCGTCTCGACCAGCTCGCCGTAGACCATCACGTGCATGTAGCGCGCCGCCTGCTCCTGCACGGCGCGGACAACCGCCGGATTCGCATGTCCGACGTTGCTCACCGAGACGCCCGCCACCAGATCGAAATAGCGTTTTCCTTCGGGCGTGTAGAAAAACGTTCCCTCGGCCCGCGCCACCTCGACCAGCATCGGCGAAGGTGACGTCTGGGCAACGTGGGCCAGAAACTGTTTGCGTAGAATGTTCGTGTTCATGAATGAAGTATAGCTTGTTGCGGGCACCGCGTCCGGCGCGTGTCGGCCGGCGGGTGCCGGGTGCATTCATCATATGTCGATCGGCCCGAAGTGCCGCGTCAGGATCCCTTCGGCATCCTTCACGCTCCGGCACAGCCATCGCAGCAGCAGCTCGTCGTGCTCGACGGGCGCCAGGCGCCACCCTTCGACCTGCTGCCGCATCCGTTCGGAGAGCATGTAGATCAGGATCGCCGCCGACGCCGAGACATTGAGGCTCTCGACCAGTCCGCACATCGGAATGCGCAGGAACTCGTCCGCCGCAGCGATCACCTCGTCGGAGATGCCCGCGTGCTCGGTGCCGAAAACCAGGGCGAACGGCCCCCGGGCGACATCGAACGTCTCGGGAGTCGTATCCTCGCGGTGCGGCGTCGTCGCCACGATGCGGTATCCGGCGGCTTTCAGCCACGAAACGGCCTCCGCGGTCGAGCGGTGTCGCCGCAGATCGACCCAGCGTTCCGAGCCCCGGGCTATGACCGGATTGGGCTCGAAGCGGCACACCGTCTCGACGGTGTGCATCTGCTGTAGGCCGAAGGCGTCGCAGTGGCGGATCAGCGCCGCGGCATTCTGTCCGTGGTACATGTTTTCGGCCAACACCGTCATGTAGCGCGTGCGCATGGAAACCGCGTCGCACAGCACGCCGTAACGCTCGGCGGTCATGAATCCCGAGAGGCAGGCAATACGCTCCGACAGCGCCGCGGGATCCCCGCCGCACGCCGCCACGCAGGCCGCGCCGAAATCCGCCACAGGGATTTCGACACACCCGGAATCCCGTAAGGACGCGTCACTTGCGGTATTTTTCATCGTCGTCGAGCATTTTCAGGTAACTCTCGTAGCGCGGCAGGGCGATCTCGCCCCGCTTCACCGCCTCGACAACCGCACAGCCCGGTTCGTGGGTATGCGTGCAGTTGTAGAACCGGCACCCGGGGGCCGTACGCAGCAGCTCCGGGAAATAGTGCCACAGCTCCGCATCGTCGATGTCGATCAGTCCGAAGCCCTTGATCCCTGGCGTGTCGATCACCGCTCCCCCGCCGGCCAGCGGATACATCGTCGAGAAGGTCGTCGTATGGCGCCCCTTGTGGTGGCTCTCGGAGATTTCGCCCGTACGGATGTCCAGCGTCGGATCGATGGTCCGGATGAGCGTCGACTTCCCGACCCCCGAGTTGCCCGACACGAGCGTACACCGCCCGGCCAGCAACGCCCGGACCTCTTCAAGACCGGCTCCCGCAGTCGCCGAAACCTCCAGCACCCGGTAACCGGCCCCTTCGTAGATACGGCGAAACTCCGCAACGGCCCCGGCATCCTGCAGATCGAGCTTCGAAAGCAGAATCGTCACGGGAATCTTGTAGGCCTCGCAGGTCACCAGAAAACGGTCGACAAACTCCAGCGGAGTCTCGGGAGACTGCAGCGAGACCATCAGCAACGCCTGGTCGATGTTCGCCGCGATGATGTGCGACTCCTTCGAAAGATTCGATGCCCGGCGGATCACATAGTTGCGCCGCGGCGCGATGTCGATGATTGTAGTGTCGCCGTTGTCGTCGGTCTCGCATGTCACGCAGTCGCCCACAACCACCGGATTGGTTGTGCGGACACCCTTCAGACGCAGACGTCCGCGGATACGGCAGCGAAGCGTCGTGCCGTCATGCAGCACGTCGTACCAACTCCCCGTGGCGCGGACTACGGTTGCCGTGAAATTTTTCCCCATTTTCTACAACTATTCGGGCATGCCGATCTTTTCGTCGCCACGCTGCGGCACCTGCTCGCCCACCCACTCCAGGAAGGGCAGCACCGACGCCGAAAGCCGCATGACGGGTTTGTAACTCTTCGACTGCTCGAGCGTCCGCGGCCCCACGAGGCTGTAGTCGACATTCAGGGCATCGAAGGCCGAGAAGAGCACGCTCAGCACGAGCAGGTACTTCACCGCCGAGACAATGATACCCAGCACGATATCGGCAACGCCGAAGCCGGCAAAATGGAAGAGTTTGCGTATCGCCCGCCCGGCAATGGCGACCACGAGGATCGTCACGACGAACACGGCAATGAACCCGCCCACACCGGCCACCTCGTCGTCGAGATGCAGCCACGCGCCGAGCTGCGGCCCGAAACGCGACGCCAGCCAAATGCCGGCCACAATGGCCGCCAGCGAGCACACCTGCACGATGAAGCCCTGGCGCCAGCCGCTCCATACGGCCAACGCCAGCACCAGACATACGATAAGGTCGATTACGTTCAACGTCGTGCGGGTGTTTCGATCGGTAAAGATAAGCATTTTACCGATATGGCCCAAAAAAGAGAGGGTGAATACCCCCTCTCCAACAGACGTCCAATAACTAACAAGTATCTAATAATGCTTATTAATAATAGGTAGTCACCTTATCACGTCGCGCAACGTCACTCCAAGGGCATTACAGATCGTGCAAATGGTTTTGATGGTCAAATTGGTCCGGCCCGCCTCGATACGGCTCATGTTCGATCGTTCCATGTCACAGCGATAGGCCAACTCCTGAACCGTTAACTTCCTCTCCGTCCTCAACTCCTTGATTCTCGATGAGATGTATTGGATCTCATCTTGGTAGTCCATGCTCATTCTAAAATTTGCAATAAAAATTTTGTCATGCAAATTTTTATATATATATTTGCACCATGCGTATCATATATGATACCAGTATTGTGCAAACAGACTTAAATATGAACTGAATAGTATACTCCAAAAAACATCTTTCAATTCAATTCTATTTACTATGAAAAACAACTTGTTAATTAAGCTTTTGGCGGTGTTCCTGACTGGAACTACGCTGATTGGTGTCGGTTGCAAGGACTATGATGATGACATCAAGGATCTGAGCAACCGGATCGACGACCTGAGCGGCAAAATCGAGCTCAAGGCCGACGCCTCGGCTGTAAGCGCGCTGCAGCAGAAGCTCGAGGGCGTTGACTTCTCGGCGTTTGTCACGAACACGCAACTGACCGAGGAGTTGGCCAAGTATGTAAAGGAAGCAGAGCTTGACACTAAGGTCGGAGATCTGGGATACGTTAAAACCAGCGATCTGCAGACTCTGCTGAGCTCTGTAGAATTCAGCACCGCGGTAATCGATGCCGTTAAGGCTCAGATGGAGTCGCTGGATATCTGGGGCTCGATTCAGTCCGATGTCAAGACTGAAATCCAGACAGCTCTCGACGCTCTGGACATTCCGCAGGTAGATATCAACGCCATCACCGAAGCTATCGTTAAACAGATCTACGATGACCCCGAAGTTAAGGACATCAAAGAGGCCATCAAAAAGATGCTGGGTGAGGAATACGGCGAGGTCCTCAATGACTATGTAACAATCGACGACCTGGACAGCAGCGTTGCCAACAAACTTGCAGAGGAGAACAGTGAACTGAAGGCCTCGATCATTGAGTTGATCAATGCTTCGCTTGACGGTGAAAACGGCGGCAACAGCGCTTGGCTGGCAGAGAATGACCTCTCCACGGTTTTTGCAACTTATCGGAAGCAGATCGAAAGCTTGTGGAGCGCTGTTGGCAACCTTGCTTCCCGCATCCAGTCGCTTGTTTATGTTCCGACCACTCAAGACGGCGTTGCCTATTTCAAGACGGCAAGCCTCGGTTCCGAGAAGTTGATTCTGGGTCAGAAGGCTACGATGTCGTTCCGCGTATCGCCGGCCAGCCTCGCTCAGGCAATCGCTGACGGATATAAGAAGGGTACCGTTCAGCTGGCTATCCTGCCCGAGAAGGTAACGCGTGCTGATGCCGAGCCCGCTTTCGAGATTGAAGGTGAGGTTACGGCGGAGGACGGCAAGATCACCATGCTGGTAAATTCGACCTACGAATATACCGCTACCGAGACCTATTCGATCGCTCTTCAGGTAATCAGCAAGTCGTCGGTTACGAAACCGTCCATGGGCGGCGAGATCGAGGCACAAGCTGACGAGACGATTGACACCGGCGTCGAGTTCACTTCGGCATATGTTCCTACCTTCTGCATTGAGGATTTGGTACTGGACAAGATCGCTCTGGTTAAAGCCGGAGAAAAAGAGGGCGAATACGTACCGTACGACACCGCCAAGGGCGCCGTTTACGAGCTTGAATACGACAACACCACGGTTCAGCACACCCTTATGGGCGAGTACTTCTACGCTTACAAGGTTGACGAGAAGACCTACCTGACGCTCGATGAGGCTGCTGCCAAATATCACTGGGACGTTACGCCCGAGGCAACTCCGGTTATTGCACGTACGGCCTTCTCCGACGGCACCGCTACGGAGCTTGCTCTGGATCCGGAAGACCCCATGAAGGATGACGCCGCCAAGGCTCAGCTGGTCAAGGTTGGCCTCAAGAAAGCCGAGGTAACGAACATTGACAAGAAGGTTGTCGACGCTGCCGCCATGTATGTCAAGGTTGGCGAGAAAAAGGTTGACACCGAGATGATCTATGCTGCTACGCTGAAGATCACCCGCAAGAACCTGGGTACGATCGAGAACCTGAACGCTACCATCAACTGGGCATACGACCAGGCCAAGTCGACCGATGACAAGCAGTTCGGTGGTTACAAGGGCAACGCCTATACGACGGGATACGTAATTATCGACAACGCCTATGACTTCCTGACCAAGGAGCGTTTCGAGCAGCTTAAGTCGGCTCTCCTCTCCGACCCGAAGTGGACCGTTGAGGGTGACAAGGACTTCAAGGATGGCATTGAGGTTATCGCATTCGGAGACAGCGATCCGTACATCGAAGGCGACTCCAAGGCCATCAAGTTCACCGTAACGAACTACAAGAATGGCAACGGTACGATCAACATCTCGAAGGAGATTGCCGTAGCCAAGGATGCAATGGTTACCTTGAAGGGTACGATTACCTTCAACGGTCTGGCAGATCTCAGCTACGATATCACCAACCCCGAGGCCGAATTCGTAATCGACGGTGCCAACATGTTCGTAACCATCGACAACACCTTCTTCAACACGATGTACGGCAAACTGCCCGAGGGACAGAAGTATTTCGCAAGCGTTGACCAGTTCAAGGAATTCATGGGCAACTCCGTACTGAACATGGGCCGTCAGGCTGCTGATGCGACCAAGAACATCGCCGAGGCCGGTCTCAAGTCGGATGCAAACGGCACGGATGTGAAACTGCGCGCATTCTTCAAGTCCAACGACGTAGACTTCAGCGTAGCTGATTCGTACTCCTACACGGCCTTCTACACGAAGGAGCCCGCCGTAGACGCACACTACGCTGTTCCCGGAACGGATCCTATCTTCAAGATCAACCTGACCGGTACCATTACGATCAAGAACAAGAGCGGATACTCGCTGAAATCGGGTGCAAACCTCTTCCAGGGCGAGGGTATCGAAGTTCCCTACATGATCGCTCAGGGCAAGATTGAAGGAACGGATGACAAAGAGTTCAAGATCGCAAACGTTGACCTGACCAGCGGCTACTCGAAGGCTGCAGAGGCCGGAGCTACCGGAACCGCAGTTGTCACCTACACGCTGAAGACGACGGCTCCCAAGGGCTACACTGGCCCGATGCCGACGATTGACGGCGGTATCTCGGGAACGACCGGCGTATTCGACTGGAACGGTTGCCAGCTTGACAAGGTTGAGGTCGAGGCAGCTCTGACCGTCGACGGTGTAACGATCGACACGAAGGTATTCGAGGTTGTACTCGAGAAGCCCATCGACTTCGACTCGTGGGTAGCATTCGTAACCAAGACGCAGACGGTGACCACCAATACCAAGGCTGAGGTTAACCTCTACGCTGTGATGAACACCAAGGATGCAAACAAGAAGAACGTTGCCCTCGATATCTTTGGAAACAACCTGATGACAGATACCGCTCTTGAGGCTACCTATGTTAAGGATGAGGTTTACGGTCTGAAGTGCTCGTTCGCAGCTCCCGTATACAAGAGCACGAACGGTGCCGAGACCTTCGACAACTTCAGCTTCGCTGACGGCGTGATCACCTATTCGGCCAACAACGCCCCGCTGGCCGGCGAAGTAACTGCAACGGTTACGGTAACCTTCACGTACAAGTACGCAGTGACCTACAACAGCACGACGCAGAAGTACGAGCCGGTTAAGTTCACCAAGGACATCACGGTAATATTCAAGAACGCACAGTAGCATCTCACCTCTCCCGACTCCGGTCCGCGGCTGCGGACCGGAGCCCCCGGAAGAGAATCCCTCACGCAGGAGGCACACCCAACGAGTTGTTTTTAGTTAACTAGTTCCAGATCCGAACTCCTGCTTCTGGCGGACCGAAAGGCGCGGTCCGCCTTTTTTTTGTCACAGCGATCCCGCGCCGTTTTTCGACGGCGCGGGATCGCTGTTCGTCATACGGTCGCGTACGTCTGCAATACATGCCGCAGAAGGGACAGACGTCGCGTTCCGGCCCTCAGAGATTTGATTTTCCACACGCTTGTTGTATATTTGCACGTGGACTTAACTTCATTCGCCATGAAACGTCTATTTGTGCTTCTGCTGCTCTGCGGCCTCGTCACGAGCGGACGGGCCCGCGAGGTTTTTCCGCTTAACGAAGGATGGAGGTTCTTCTTCAAGACCGAAAGAACCTCCGACAACGCCCGGAACGTCACCCTGCCCCACAGTTGGAATACAGACCCCAGAGCCCTCGGATACTGGCTCGAAACGACCGGAAACTATCAGAATACGATATTCCTTCCGCTCGAATGGGCCTCGAAACGCATCTTCCTGAAGTTCTACGGCGTGCAAAGCGTTGCCGATCTCTTTGTCAACGGCTCCTACGTGGGATCGCACCGCGGAGCCGCAACGGCCTTCACCTTCGAAATCACCGACAAGGTGCGCTTCGGCGCCGACAACGGACTGCTTGTCGTCGTGAGCAACAGCTACCGCGACGACGTGCTCCCCACGTCGACCGACATGAACCTCTACGGAGGCATTTTCCGCGACGTGGAGCTCATCGCCACCGAACCCACGGCTATCTCACCCCTCTATTTCGGATCGGACGGCGTACTCGTACACCCCCGTTCGGTCGACGGAGAGCGTGCCGAAGGCGAAATCGAGGTGCACATCACCTCAAAGCAGGAGAGCAACTGCATGCTCAACATTCAGATCGAAAACTCCGAAGGAAGAACGGTCTTCGCACGACGGCAGAAGGTACACATCGAGGACGAGCCCGTCATGGTACCCTTCGCCATCGAGAATCCCGAACTCTGGGCCTCCGAACATCCGTCGCTCTACAGCGTGACGGCCTCGATCGGCGAAGACAGCATCTGCGACCGGGTAACCGTCCGCACGGGATTCCGCAACCTGGCCGTAAGCACCTCGGGAGGCATGATGATCAACAACACGCACACGCCCGTCCACGGCGTCACGCTCTACCACGACAACGCCCTCTCGGGAGGCACGCTCACCGACGAGGACTATGACGCCGATCTGGCGCAGATCCGCACCCTCGGGGCCAATGCCCTGCGTTCGGCCGTCATGCCCCACGGACAGCACCTCTATGACCGCTGCGACGAGCTGGGCATGCTCGTATGGGTCGACATCCCGATGCACCACTCCGAATTCTTCGGCGACATGGCCTACTACGCCACGCCGGAGTTCGAGGAGAACGGACTCACGCAACTGCGGGAGATCATCGCCCAGAACATCAACCACCCCTCGGTGCTGATGTGGGGCATCTTCTCGTGCCTCCCCACGCGCGGCGACGACGTCACCCCCTACATCCGGCGGCTCAACGATGCGGCGCACGAAATGGATCCTTCGCGTCCGACGGTGGCGTGCAGCAACCAGGACGGATCGATCAACTTCGTCACCGATCTGATCGTCTGGCTGCAGACCGTGGGATGGAGCCGCGGATCGACCGACGACCTGGCCATATGGCAGAGACAGATGTGGAAAAACTGGTCTCACCTGCGTTCGGCAATCGCCTATGGAGGTCCGGGATTCATCGGACACAAAAGCTATTCGGTGCAGTCCGATCCGCGCAGAAACTGGATGCCCGAGGAGAAGCAGACGCGTTTCCACGAGGAGTATGCCCGCAACCTGCAGAACGATTCGCTCTTCTGGGGCGTGTGGATCGACAACATGTTTGACTACGGATCGGCTCGGCGCCCGTACGGAGTCAACGGCGAGGGGCTCGTGACGCTCAACCGCCGGGACTTCAAGGATGCCTACTACCTCTACAAGGCGATGTGGAACCGCGAGGAGCCCACGCTGTACCTCGCCGGGAAGCGTCGCACGTTACGCGCCGAAGGGAAACAGTGCTTCAGCATATACTCCTCGGAGGGCATGCCGCAGCTGATCGTCGGAACCGACACGGTGGCCGTGACCGAGTACGCCGCATGTCAGTACCGTTCGGATTCGGTGGAGATGAAGGGAGGAGTTGTCGGAGTGAAGGCGAGCGTCGGAGAGCTTACCGACAGCATGACGATTCGTGTCGGCAACGTGCTAAGATCGAAGAGCTATCCGGGCCTTCCGCAAAAAGCAGATCCGCAAAAGACAAATTAGCCCGGAAAGGCTCCCGGTCGGAGAAGACCTGTACGTAAGGCTCGGCGACGAACGCCGGGCCTTCGGCATGTCGGGGCCGCAGGTCCAGATCTCCGGGCGATGCCTCGACGTAGTGCTCGGAGAGGCGCGGAAAGGGAATTCGCGCCAGGGTGCAGAGCGTTTCGAGCAATTGCAGGTCGTAATCGGCCAGAAACGTATACTCCCGGCGGTAGAAGGGTTCGAAGTGCGGGGCGTAGTGCTCGAAGTAGGGCGACGAGGCGTAGGAGGCCACCAGCGCCCCCCAGTGCTGGTGCTGCCAGCGTTTCGAGTAGTCGAGGCGCACGTCGCGCATCGCCTGCCGCGGGCGGTTGGCGTGGGCGACGTGGGCCGTGAGCTCCATCACGCCGTCGGTGGCCAGAATCCGCGTACGGTTGCGCATGGAACGTTTGACGAAGTGTTCGCCCAGGTCGACGACGCAGTCGCCCGCGCGCAGCAGCGTGAAATACTCCACCGAAGGGAGGTAGGCAAGGGGAAGGATGGTCATGGCGGAAACGAATACGGGGGTTGCACTCACCGGACGTCGGCCGGAGGATCGATCCAGTCGCCGTGGGCCTTGATCAGCTCGATGAGCCGGTCGAGGGCCTCCTCCTGCGGAATGTTGCGCTCGACGACCTCGCGCCCCTTGTAGAGGGTGATGCGTCCGGGACCGGCTCCCACGTAGCCGTAGTCGGCGTCGGCCATCTCGCCCGGACCGTTGACGATGCACCCCATGACGCCGATGCGGAGGTTTTTCAGGTGTCCGGTGCGTGACTTGATCCGCTCAAGGGTCTTTTCGATATCGTAGAGCGTGCGGCCGCACGACGGGCAGGCGATATATTCGGTGCGAGAGAAGCGTACGCGGGCGGCCTGGAGGATCATCAGCTCCACGTCGCGGATCGTCTCCTCGGAGTAGCCCGGGGCGTCGATCCAGAGTCCGTCGGCAAGTCCGTCGAGCAGCAGCGGCCCCAGGTCCGCGGCGGCCTTTACCGCAAGATGTTCGAGCGTCGGCTCCTCATAGCGGCGCCGGATGAGCACCGGAACGTCGGCCTCGGCATCGTCGAGGCTGAGAATGGCGGCCCGCAGCTCGGCCGTGGGGTTACCCGAGGTGGCCTCCAGGATGCGGAACCCCTCGTGAGGCTCCGAATGGACGACCGGCACGGTGACGTGCGACCGCCGGCGGTAGGCGGTCGGCGAGTAGCGCTCGGGGTGCAGCACCTCGAACTCGCCCGGGCGCGAGGCAAAGTGGTCGACGAGCAGCTGCGCCACGGGAACCTCGTTCTCCGGAGCCTCGGTGAGCGACACGCGGATCGTGTCGCCGATGCCGTCGGCCAGCAGCGCGCCGATGCCCACGGCGCTCTTCACGCGTCCTTCGAGGCCGTTGCCCGCCTCGGTCACCCCCAGATGGATCGGGTAGTGCATCCCCTCGGCGTCCATCGCCTCGACCAGCAGCCGGTAGGCGGCGACCATCACGCGTGTGTTGCTCGACTTCATGGAGACCACCACCTGGTCGAACGACCGCTCGCGGCAGACGCGCAGAAACTCCATCGCCGCGGCGACCATCCCCTCGGGCGTGTCGCCCCAGCGGTCGAAGATGCGTTTCGACAGCGAGCCGTGGTTCACGCCGATGCGCAGGGCGACGCCCCGCTCGCGGCACTGCTCGATCAGCGCCTCCAGCTCCCCGTGGTCGGTGCGGTAGTTGCCCGGGTTGATGCGCACCTTGTCGACGTAGCGCGCAGCGATCGACGCCACCTCCGGAACGAAGTGGATGTCGGCGACGACGGCCGTGTCGAAGCCGTCGGCACGCAGCTGCCGCACGATATTCGCCAGGTTCTCGCCCTCGCGGCGCCCCTGCGCCGTGAGGCGCACGATCGGAGCCCCGGCCCGGGCTATGCGCTCGATCTGCACAACGCTCGCCGCCGTGTCGTTCGTGTCGGTATTGGTCATCGACTGCACGGCGATGGGGTGCGTGCCGCCGATCGTCGTCCGCCCGATATGCACCTCGCACGTCGGACGGCGTCGGAATTTCGTCAGTTCCATTTCTGAGGAGTTTTCAGCAAAGATAGCACAAATTTTCCTATATTTGTCGGGTGGACAGGCTGGACAACGATATCAAATTCGTCGCGGGAGTCGGCGAAGCCCGGGCCCGACTCCTCGAAAAGGAGCTCGGAATCCGCACGCTCGGCGACATGCTCCGCCACTACCCCTTCCGATACATCGACCGCACGCGCATCTACCCCATCGCGGAGATCACCGAGGCCGCGGGGCTCAGCTACGTGCAGTTCCGCGCCCGCGTGACGGGGGTCTTCTACGCCGGAACGGGACGCCGCCAGCGATTCTCCGCCTCGGTGAGCGACGCCTCGGGCGTGGCCGAACTCATCTGGTTCCAAGGCATCAAGTGGATCGAGAAGCGCATCGAGGTGGGGCGCGAATACCTCGTCTTCGGCCGCCCGACCTTCTACCGCGGAGCGCTCTCGATCGCCCACCCCGAGCTGGAGACCATCGAACAGGCGCTCTCGCGCAAGGCCGAAAGCGGCATGCAGGGCATCTACCCCTCGACCGAGAAGCTCGGAAGGCTGCTCGGGACAAAGGGTCTCTACCAGATCGTCTGCAACACCTGGAAACTCGTCGCCGACCACATCGACGACCCGCTGTCCGAGGCCATGCGGACCCGCTACGGACTCATACCGCTCCACGACGCCTACTACAACATCCACTTTCCGCAAACCCAGGAGGGGCTGCGACAGGCCCAGTACCGGCTGAAGTTCGACGAACTGCTCGGCGTGCAGCTCAACATCCAGCAGCGGCGCGCGGCACGCCTCTCGAAGAGCGACGGATTCCTCTTCCCGAGGGTCGGCGGCGTCTTCAACACCTTCTACCGCGAGAAGCTCCCCTTTCCGCTCACAGGAGCCCAGAAGCGCGTGATCCGCGAGATCCGTCAGGACACCATCTCGGGGTTCCAGATGAACCGCCTGCTGCAGGGCGACGTCGGCAGCGGCAAAACCCTCGTGGCGCTGATGTCGATGCTGCTGGCCGTCGACAACGGATTCCAGGCCTGCATGATGGCCCCCACCGAGATCCTCGCCCGCCAGCACTTCGCGACCATCTGCAGGATGCTGAACGGACTGCCCGTCAGGGTGGCCATCCTCACCGGCGCCTCGAAAAGCCGCGAGCGGCGCGTAGCCCTCGAAGGAATCGCCTCGGGAGAGGTCGACATCCTGATCGGAACCCATGCGCTGATCGAGGACCGCGTGCAGTTCGCCAACCTCGGGTTCGTGGTCATCGACGAACAGCACCGTTTCGGCGTCGAGCAGCGCGCCCGCCTCTGGACCAAGAACGCCCGGCCGCCCCACATCCTCGTGATGACCGCCACGCCGATCCCCCGCACGCTGGCCATGACCCTCTACGGAGACCTCGACGTCTCGGTGATCGACGAACTGCCCCCCGGACGCCGCCCGATCAAAACCTACCACTACACCGACGCCGCACGGCTCAAGCTCTTCGGATTCATGCGCCAGGAGATCAAGAAGGGCCGCCAGGTCTATGTCGTCTATCCGCTCATCGAGGAGTCCGAGGCAATGGACTACAAGGACCTCACCGACGGATACGAGGCCATCTCGCGCGACTTCCCGCTTCCGGAATACGTCACGGCCATCTGCCACGGACGCATGAAGCCCGCCGACAAGGAGGAGTCCATGCGTCAGTTCAAGGAGGGAGAGGCGCAGATCCTCGTCGCCACGTCGGTCATCGAGGTGGGCGTCGACGTCCCGAACGCCACGGTCATGGTCATCGAATCGGCCGAGCGATTCGGCCTCTCGCAGCTCCACCAGCTGCGCGGAAGGGTCGGGCGCGGCGGCGAGCAGTCGTACTGCATCCTCATGTCGGGCGAAAAACTCTCGCGCGAGTCGCGCGCGCGGCTCGACGCCATGTGCGAGACCAACGACGGATTCCGCCTCGCGGAGCTCGACCTCAAGCTGCGCGGCGCCGGAGACATCAACGGAACGCTGCAGAGCGGCATGGCCTTCGACCTGAAGATCGCAAGCCCCACGGCCGACATCCAGATCCTCACCCTCTCGCGCGAGGCCGCAGCGGAGGTCCTCGCCGCCGATCCCGCACTCAAAAGCCCCGAAAACCGCGGTCTCGAAGCGTTGCGCAAGCGTTATTCGGGCAAAGATGAGATCGATTTTTCCCGCATTTCGTAATATTTTCATATATTCGCCCCCGGAACATATCACAAAAACACGAATTTCATGAAACGTCTCCTCTTCGTCTTGCTTCTGCTCGCAACGGCTTCGCCCCTCTTCGCGCAGCTTTACCATCCGGGCGAGGAGCTCGACTACCGCGTCAGCTACAAGGCCAAGATGTTCCCCAACACCGAGGTCGGCGCCGTCGAGATCAAAACCTCCGAAGTATACCTCAACGGCGAACATCGATACAAGGTCGAGGGAATCGGCCGCACACTGCCCACCTACCGGTGGTTCTTCAACCTCGAGGACATCTACACCGTGTGGATCGACCCCGAGGAGCTGCGCCCCGTGCGCTTCGAGAGCGACATCCACGAAGGCGACTACACCTTCGAAAGTCTCTACAGCTACGACTGGGACAACAACATCGTCCACACCCGCTGGAGCAGCCGCAAACGCCCCTTCCAGGAGAAGCAGATGACGCTGACCAGGGAGAGCATGGATGCCATCTCGCTCTTCTTCACCCTGCGCTCAGCGCGCGCCGAGGATTTCCAGGTCGGAGAGCCCGGAACCCTGCAGATGGTCCTCCAGGACACCATCCGCGTGCTGCGCTACCGCTACCTGGGCGAGGAGAACAAGAAGATCCGCAACATCGGACGGTTCCGCACCCTGAAGTTCGAATGCCAGCTGGGAACCACCGAGGGATACTCGTTCACCGACGGCTCGATCTTCACCATCTGGATCTCCAACGACGAGAACAAAATACCCCTCTACATCGAGTCTCCGGTGAAGATCGGAAGCATCAACGCCTACATCGCGGGGTACAAGGGTCTCAAATATCCCCTTGACAGCCGGATAAAGTAAAATTTTGCTATCTTTGTAAAAAATATCCCCGATCATGGAAGAAAACAAATACGGATACGATCCTTCGGAATTCGAAGACGAAGACGACGCCTACAACACCCCGCAGTCCGACAAGTCGATTCGCGGATACCGCATCGTCATCATCATCCTCTCGGTGATCCTCGTCGCGCTCTCGGTCCTCTACTTCAGCATCCACCGGCAGCAGATGTACGACAACCAGATGCTTCAGGCCGACCGGGATTCGATCCAGACCGAACTCGGGCAGCTGATGATCGACTACGACAGCCTCCGCTTCCAGAACGACAGCATCGCCGCGAGTCTCGAAAAGGCCAACGAGGTGATGGAGCAGCTCAAGCAGGAGCGCCGCTGGAACTATGCCAAGATCAAGCAGTACGAAAAGGAGGTCGGCACCCTGCGCACGATCATGAAGGGATACGTGCGGCAGATAGACTCGCTCAACACACTCAACAAGAAGCTCATCAAGGAGAACGTCGGATACCGCAAGGAGATCTCCTCGGCCAAGCTGCGCGCAGAGATGGCCGAAGAGAAGGCCGCGGAACTCGACAACAAGGTCAAGATCGGTGCCGTGCTCCGCGCCCGCGACATCCGTCTTGCGGCCCTCAACGACCGCAGCAACCCCGTTTCGAGAATCAAGAACGCCTCGCGCCTGCGGGTGGACTTCGTCCTCTCGGCCAACGAGCTCGCGGCACCCGGCAACAAGGCCATCTATGTCCGTATCTCCTCGCCCGACGGATATGTCCTGACCACCGAGGCCATGCCGACCTTCGAATTCGAGGGCGAACGGCTCAGCTATTCGGCCATGCGTGAGGTCGACTACGACCCGAGTCAGGATCTCGAGGTGGGCATCTACTACAACTCGAAGGGATTCGCCGCCGGGACCTACAAGATCCAGCTCTACTGCGACGGTCGTCTGATCGGACAGACGGACATCATGATGAAGTAGCGCCCGGGCGGGTGAGAGTGCGCCGGGAGGGGACCAGGGACCAGGGGCCAAGGAGCAGGGGCCAAGGAGCAGGGGCCAAGGGTCAAGGACCAGGGTGCCAGGGACCAGGGTGCCGGATGCCGGAGTGCTGAAACCGAAACCGGGGCCGCAGCTGAAACCAGGCCGCAGTCAACGTTCCTCCCTCTCACGAAAAGCCTGCAAAAGCCGGATGGAGACCGCTCCCTCCGGCTTTTCCGTATCCGGAACCGCCCCGAAGCAAAGTTTTTTCGCCCCCGCGGAAGGGAATCTCCGGGGATTTTTTATTTTTGTATCGTCAGAACCCGCTCCCCGCATGAAACTCATCTTCGACATCGAATACCGAACCCAATGGGGCGAAGAACTCGTACTGCTCTTCGGAAGACGCAGAATCGCCCTGCAATACACTGACGGCGGCATCTGGAACGGCGTCGTCGAACACCATACCGACCGCACGCCCGTCGTCTACCGCTACGCCGTCGAGCGCGACGGAAGATGCATCCGCTCCGAATGGCGCGCCCATACCTTCCTGACGCCCGACGACGAATCCCTGCGCGTCGTCCGGATCCGGGATCGCTGGCTCGAAACACCCTCCGATGCCCCGCTCTATGCCTCGGCATTCACCCGCGGCATCTTTGCCCGGCAGACGGCATCCGTCGGGCGCGGGTCTCGACGCCGGATGAAGCAGGAGGTTCCGGACAACGTGACATTCCGCATCCTGATGCCCTCGCTGCATCCCGACGAAACGCTGGCCCTGGCCGCCGACGCGCTGGACCACTGGCAACGGATCGTACCGATGGACGACAGCCGCTTCCCGGAGTGGAGTCTCTCGCTGCACCTCCCCGCAGGAAGCGAATACAAGCTGCTGGTCGCCGACCGAAAGAGCCTCACCCCGCTGCGCTGGGAGGAGGGTGGAAACCGCGTCTGGCAGGAGGAGCCCGCCGAGGGTGAACTCCGCGTCGAGGCGTCGGTCGTCCCCCGCCTGGCCGCCCGACGCTGGCGCGGAGCCGGAGTCGCCGTTCCGCTCTTCGCGCTCCGCTCGGAGGAGAGCCTCGGCGTCGGGGAGTTCCCCGACCTCAGGCTGCTCGTCGACTGGGCCGTTGCGACCCGGCTGCGCGTGATCCAGCTCCTGCCGGTCAACGACACCACGATGACCGGAACCTGGGAGGACTCCTACCCCTACAACGCCAACTCGTCATTCGCCCTGCATCCGCAGTTCATGCGCCTTACGGAGCTCGGCATCGCCGACGACGAGGAGTACCGGCAGCTTCGCGAGGAGCTGAACGCCCTGCCGGAGGTCGACTACGTACGTGTCAACGAGGCCAAGCAGCGGCTCCTGCGAAGGGCCTTCGAGCTCGATGGCGGGCACACCGCCCGACGGAGAGAATACCGGCTCTTCGTGGCCGAAAATGCGCACTGGCTCATCCCCTATGCGGCCTTCCGCTCGCTGCGCGACGCATTCGGCACGGCCGACAGCTCCCACTGGGGCGAGTACGCCCGGTACGACAAGGCGCTGATCGATGCCTACTGCCGCAGCAACCGCCGCGACATCGCCTTCCACTGCTACGTGCAGTACCACCTTCACCGCCAACTCGCGGAGGCCGCACGCTACGCCCGTTCGCAGGGGGTCATCCTCAAGGGCGACCTGCCGATCGGCGTCAGCCGCACGAGTGCCGACGCCTGGGTCCATCCGGAACTCTTCCACCTCGACGCACAGGCCGGCGCTCCGCCCGACGCCTTCTCGGCCACGGGGCAGAACTGGGGATTCCCGACCTACGACTGGGAGCGCATGGCCCGAGACGACTATGCGTGGTGGCGCGCACGGCTTACGGCAATGGCCCGCTACTTCGACGCCTTCCGCATCGACCACATCCTCGGATTCTTCCGCATCTGGGAGATTCCGGCGCACGCCGTACACGGCGTGCTGGGGCACTTCAACCCCGCGCTGCCCTATTCGGCCGAGGAGCTGCGCGAGCAGGGATTCGACCTCGCAAAGGGACGTTACGTCACCCCGCAGATCGACGACCGGATGCTCGACGAGCTGTTCGGTGAACTGGCGCCGAAGGTGCGTGACACCTGCCTGGTCAACGGCCGCCTGCGTCCCGAATACGCCACGCAGCGGCGCATCGCCGCACTCGTTCCTAAGGAGAACGACGAGCAGAAGCGTCTGCGCGAAGGGCTCTTCACGCTGCTCGACGACGTGCTCTTCGTCGAGGATCCGCGGCGCAAGGGGTATTTCCATCCCCGGATCGCCGCCCACGCCACCTTTGCATACAAGGCGCTCGACGAGCCTCTTCAGCGGACCTTCGACCGCCTCTACGACGACTTCTTCTTCCGGCGCCACAACCGCTTCTGGAAAGACTCCGCCCTGCACAAGCTCCCCGCGCTGCTGGGGGCCACGCAGATGCTGCCCTGCGGCGAGGACCTCGGAATGATTCCCGACTGCGTACCCGAAACGATGCGTGAACTGCAGGTGCTCTCGCTCGAGATCCAGCGCATGCCCAAGATCGCCGGCGAAGCCTTTGCCGACACCTCCCGTTACCCCTATCTATCGGTCTGCGCCACCTCGACCCACGACATGGCGCCCCTCCGGGCGTGGTGGGAGGAGGATCCCGAGACCACCGCACGCTTCTACCGCGAGGTGCTCGGATGCGAAGGCGAGGCGCCGGCCCGCTGCGAGCCCTGGATCGCCCGCCGGATTGTCGGCATGCACCTCAACGCCCCCTCGATGCTTGCCATCCTGCCCCTGCAGGACTGGATGGCCATCGACGAATCGGTGCGCCGCGCCGATCCCTTTGCCGAACGGATCAACGTCCCCGCCATTCCCCGCTACTACTGGCGTTACCGCATGCACCTCACTCTCGAGGAGCTGTTGCGCAACGAAGCCTTCAACACCGCGCTGCGCGAGATGGTCGCCTGCGGCGGCCGGCAGTAGACACTGCCGAAAAAGAGAGGAGCTTCCCCGCATGGGGGAAGCTCCCTGGCAAATGGCCGGTTCCCGGATCCCAACACCGGCGCTGCATCGGGGATCGGCCGTATCAGCGGATGCCGCACTGCCGCAGCACCTTCAGCAACTCGGGCTGCAGCGTCTGCGCCCAGCGCCAGTACCCCAGATCCGACGGATGCGTGCCGTCGACCGACGTCACATGATCCGTCCCCGTGAGGTTCGGGACATCGAGAAAATAGACCCCGTCGAACTGCTTCATCGCCTGTTTCATCATCTTGCGGGCCATCTCGCGCTTCGCCTCCTCGGTCTTGCGCGTCTTCAGGTCGAAGTTCGAACGTTCGCGGTAGATCGTCTGCACGAAGATCAGCGGCGTCGTGGGAAGCGACTCCCGGATCCGCGCGATGAAGGGGATCAGCCGCTCCTCGATCATCTGGGCCGAAGGGTTCGAAAAGGCGTCGAAAACCATCGCATCGGCATCCTTCACGTCGGCCAGGTAGTCGGCAAAGTAGGGCTGCAGCTTGCAGTTGCCGCTGCAGGCGATGCTGCAGAAGTAGAGCCCCGTATTGCGCTCGATCTGCATCGGGTAGCTCATCCCCGCACGGCTGGTGCTGATTCCGTGGGTGAAGCTCGACCCGAAGATCACGATCTTGTGCCGGAAGGGGTTTGCCAGCGGCGTGAGATCCGCACCCTTGTCCACGCCCACCTGCAGCGACAGCAGCTCGCTGTAGTTGGGAAGGTACAGCAGGCACTCCTTCTCCGAGGAGTCCATGTTGGAGATGAGCCGGAATGCCTCGCCTCGCTTCTTCGGGGCCTGCGACGCCGCATAGACCCACTCTCCGTCGCGGCGGATGTAGAGATCGAAGCCGTCCGTGGCGATCCGCGGGGTATTGACGCCGTTGTAGACGTACGAGGCATAGACGGGAAGCACCTCCAGGCAGGTGGAGTTCGTGCGGAACACCACGGCAAGGCCCGCCGAGCAGCGCACCTGCTGGTTCTCGCTGCGCGTGAAGCCCTTGTAGCGCGTGGTGTCGATACGGTGGTAGGGGTGCGTCGTGGGAAGCGCCTGGCCGATGAGCGTCAGCTCCGTGGCGTCCACGAAGCGGACCTGCGCCGCGGCGGGCCAGGCCATCAGCAGCGCAAGGCAGAAGATGAGAATTCGTTTCATCGTTTCGGTTTCAGGTAAAATTAAGTCTTGAGGTTGCAGAAAAAAGCGGTATTCGAAAAAGGCGGAGCCCCGAAGGACTCCGCCTGCAGTTCTTCGACAGTCTGGGCCTATTTCGACTCCTCCTGCCAGATCAGCGCCGAGGCGCCGAGAATCGCGGCGTTCTTGCCCTGAATGCCGCTCGGAAGAAGCTTCACCTTGTTCTTGAAGACAAAGAGCATGTTCTCCTCCATGTACCACTGCGTGGGCTCGAAGATCAGCTTCCCGGCCTTCGACAACCCGCCGAAGAGGAAGATCGCCTCCGGAGAGGTCACCGTCACTACATCGGCCAGCGCGCGGCCCAGCATCTCGCCCGTGAAGCGGAAGGCCTCCTTGGCAATGGGATCTCCCTGCTCGGCCGCCGCCGAGATCATCGAGGCGTCGAGGTCGCTGAAGGCTATGTCGCGCAGCTTGCTCGGGGCATTCATCTTGGACATCAGCTCAAAGGCCGTACGCTTGATACCCGTGGCCGAAACGTAGGTCTCCAGGCATCCGTGGCGGCCGCAGCCGCACTCGCGGCCGTTGCGCTCGACCACCACATGGCCGAACTCGCCGGCAAAGCCGTCGTGTCCGTAGATCATCTCGCCGTTGGAGACAAACCCCGAGCCGAGGCCCGTGCCCAGCGTGATCATGATGAAATCCTTCATCCCCTTGGCGTTACCGTAGATCATCTCGCCGATCGTCGCGGCATTGGCATCGTTCGTCACCAGCGTCTTCACCCCGTTGAAGCGCTTCATGATGTCCTCAGCAAGGTGGAAGATGCGCCGCTCGGGATTCCGGTCCGGGTCGTTCTCGCGGAACTTCCACAGATTGGCAGGGGTCTCGATCGTCCCCTTATGGTAGTTGGCGTTGGGTGCTCCGATGCCGATACCCGTCAGCTCGTAGTCGAACGACAGACTCCGCGCCAGCGCCTTGAGCGAATCGCACAGGTCCTCCACATAGGCGGGATAGTCATCCACGTAGGGATATTTCTTGGTCGAAATGACCGACTCGGCATACAGATCGCCATTCTCGTCGACGAGGCCAAAGGCGGTATTGATGCCGCCGATGTCCACTCCGATAGCAAGTTTTTTCATAATCGCTGTTCTCGTTTATTGTTGGTTTTTTCGGTTCTCTTCGTCTGAACAAAGTTAGCTTAAAATTCGGCTACTCCAAACTTTTTTTTTACTTTTGGCTCAGTTTCCGACCTCTAAAGCAACTTCGTGCCATGCAGCAAACAAACGAGCAACTGCTCTCCACCATTGAAAACTACCTCGCACAGACCGACCTCCCGGCCGAGCCCCAACTCCTATATGCGCCCATCGGGTACTCCCTGGCGGGCGGAGGCAAACGGCTGAGGCCCATGCT
Source organism: uncultured Alistipes sp. (assembly GCA_944321765.1). Lineage (GTDB taxonomy): Bacteria > Bacteroidota > Bacteroidia > Bacteroidales > Rikenellaceae > Alistipes. The sequence goes on along the minus strand of CALUMQ010000026.1, from coordinate 235,005 downwards.
GCTGATGCTCGCCTGCGGAATCTTCCGCGACGACCTGCAGCCGGCTCTCCCCGCCGCCGCGGCCGTCGAGGTGTTCCACAACTTCACGCTCCTGCACGACGACATCATGGACAACGCCGCCGTGCGCCGCGGGAAGCCCTCCGTCTATGCCAAATGGGGTCAGAACGTCGCCATACTCTCCGGTGACGCCATGCTGATCCAGGCCTACCGTCTGCTCGAACTCATACCCCGGGAGCTCCTTCCGCAGGTCCTCACCACGTTCAATGCCATGGCCCTCGAGGTGTGCGAGGGACAGCAGTACGACATGGACTTCGAACACAAGGCCAAGGTCTCCGTGGTCGAATACATGCACATGATCGAGCTGAAGACCTCGGCGCTGCTCGCCGGAGCGGTGGCCATCGGCGCCCTGATGGGCGGAGCCTCCGACGCCGACTGCCGCAAGCTGCGGCGCTTCGCCACCGAGCTGGGACTCGCCTTCCAGCTGCAGGACGACCTGCTCGACAGCTACGGAGACGAACGCCTCGGAAAGGCAATCGGCGGAGACATTCTCGAAGGCAAAAAGACCTACCTGATGATTACGGCCATGAGCCATGCCGACGAACCCACGCGCGAGATCCTCCGCACGACCTACCGCAACCCGCAGTTGGACAACGCGCAGAAGATCGCCGCCGTAAAGGCCGTCTACGACCGGCTCGACATCCCGCGTCTGACGGAGCAGCAGATCGATCTGCGATTCGACCGCGCGCTCGCCATCCTCGACTCGCTCTCCGCAGCCACAGAACGAACCCTGCGCATGCGGGAATTCGCCCAAAGCCTCATGGGACGCAAAAACTGACGCATGAAACGTTCCGAAATCGAAATAATGGCCCCCGTGGGGTCGTACGAATCCCTCGCCGCGGCGATCCAGGCCGGCGCCGACGCCGTCTACTTCGGCGTCGGGAAGCTCAACATGCGTTCGGCCTCGGCCGCGAACTTCTCGCTCGACGATCTCGCGCGCATCGTCGCGACGGCCCGCCGCGCCGGAGTGAAGAGCTACCTGACGGTCAACACCGTCGTCTACGAGGAGGAGCTCGACGAGGTGCGCAGGGTCATCGACCGCGCCCATGCCGAAGGGGTCGACGCCATCATCGCCTCCGACATGGCCGCCATCCTCTACGCCCGCGAGATCGGGCAGGAGGTGCACATCTCCACGCAGTGCAACATCTCCAACTCCGAGGCCGTGCGCTTCTATGCACAGTGGGCCGACACGGTGGTCCTGGCCCGCGAACTCTCGCTCGAACAGGTCGCCGCGATCCACCGCCGCATCGAAGAGGAGCCGATCCTCGGTCCGAAGGGGCGGCCGATCGCCATCGAGATGTTCGCCCACGGAGCCCTCTGCATGTCGATCTCCGGGAAGTGCTACCTCTCGCTCTTCGAAACGGGCTGCTCGGCAAACCGCGGCGCCTGCCGCCAGCTGTGCCGCCGCAAATACACCCTCACCGACACCGAAACCGGTGCACAGCTCGACGTCGACGGACAGTATGTCCTCTCGCCGAAGGATCTCTGCACGATCGACTTCCTCGACCGGATGATCGGCGCCGGGGTCCGTGTGCTGAAGATCGAGGGAAGGGCCCGCGGCGCGGAGTATGTCAAGCGCGTGGTGGAGTGCTACGACACGGCGCTCCGCGCCCTCGAAGCCGGCGAATACACCCCGGAGCTGGCCGCCCGGCTCAAGGAACGCCTGCGGACGGTCTTCAACCGCGGATTCTGGGAGGGGTATTACGCCGGACGCCCCGTCGTGGAGCACAGCCCCGCCTACGGCTCGTCGGCCACGCGCCGCAAGGTCTATGTGGGCAAGGTGGTGAACTTCTACCGCAAGCTCTCCGTCGCGGAGGTGCTTGTCGAGGCCGCTCCGCTCTCCCGGGGCGAGGAGATCTTCTTCCTCGGAGCCACGACGGGCGTCGCCGAGCAGCGGCTCGACGAACTTCACGGCCCCGACGGGCAGCCGTGCGAAACGGTGGTCCAGGGAGAGTTGTGCGCCATCCGCACTCCCGGAGTGATCCGCCGCGGCGACAAGCTCTACAAGTTCGAGAAAACGGCCTGACGCCTCAGGGCCCGCCGGGATCAGGGATCCGCCAAGCGGTGTCCGGATGATGCGAAAGGAAGACGGAGCATCCGGATATTCGGCCCGAATCCTCCGGGAAAAGGCTCCTCCCGACCCGAAAACCACACCAAAACCCATTATACCTATGAAACCTCAACCCTCTCAACCCGGCCCGTCGAAACGTCTGTTGTCGCTCGACGCCCTGCGCGGATTCGACATGCTCTTCATCATGGGGTTTGCCGGACTCGTCACCGCCCTCTGCAAACTCTGGCCCGGAAGCCTCTCCGACTGGATTTCGGCACAGATGGGACACGCCGACTGGAACGGATTCTTCCACCACGACACCATCTTCCCGCTCTTCCTCTTCATCGCCGGCATCTCATTCCCCTTCTCGCTGGCCAAACAGCGCAGTCTGGGGCACTCCAGCCGTAAAATCTGGGCAAAGGTCGTGCGCCGGGGCGTGACACTCGTCGTCCTGGGATTCGTCTACAACGGACTCTTCGATCTAAACCTCGGCACGCTGCGGCTGCCGAGCGTACTGGGACGCATCGGGTTGGCATGGATGTTCGCCGCCATGCTCTACCTCGCGTGCGGCGTCCGCACAAGGATCGTGATCGCCGCCGCCCTGCTCGTCGCATACGGACTCGTGCTGCAGTTCGTCCCGGCACCCGATGCCGCAGGAGCCGGCCCCCTGACCTTCGAAGGCAACATCGTGGGGTACGTCGACCGCAGCATCATGCCCGCACACCTCTATTACACCCGCGGCCTGGGATTCGACCCCGAAGGGCTGCTGAGCACCCTCCCGGCCATCGTCACCGCCATGCTGGGCATGTTCACCGGAGAGTTCGTGCGTCGCCCGGAGGAGCAGATCTCCGCAGGCCGCAAGGCGGCGTACATGGCCCTCGGCGCCATTGTACTGCTCGTGCTGGCGCTCGTCGTGGACCCCTTCCAACCGATCAACAAGAAGCTCTGGACCCCGGCCTTCGTCTTCGCCGCCGGAGCCTACTCGCTCGGCATGTTCGCCCTCTTCTACTACCTGATCGACGTCCTCCAATGGCGCCGCTGGACCTTCTTCTTCCAGGTGATCGGGGTCAATTCGATCACCATCTACCTGGCTCAGAAGTTCATTCGGTTCAATTACACGGCAAACTTCTTCCTCGGAGGTCTGGCCGAAAAGTGTTCGCCCGAAGTCGGCGCCGTGATCCTCTCGGCCGGATATGTCGCCCTCTGCTGGCTGCTGCTGTGGTTCCTCCACCGGCAGAAGATCTATCTCAAGGTCTGAGTATCAACGCGTCCGACAGCACACGATCCACAATACGGCACCTTCCCGCGTACAAGGGAAGGTGTTTTTTCGTACCTTTGCCCCGATGTTTGACACTCCCCACACACCCCTGCGCCCCGTCGACGGGATTCCCATGCCCCAACGCATCGGCGCCATCCTCGCCGTATCGTTCGGCGTCTCGCTCTCGGTTCTCGACGCCTCAATCGCCAACGTCGCCCTGCCCACCATCAGCACCCACCTCGAAATCTCCTCGGCCGACTCCATCTGGATCGTCAACGCCTATCAGCTGGCCATCATGGTCTCGCTGCTCTCGTTCTCCGCGCTGGGTGACGTCATCGGATGCCGCAAGATCTACATCGGAGGCCTCGCCCTCTTCACCGCCGCATCGGTCGGATGCGCCCTCTCGCGCTCGTTCCAGGCCCTGGTCCTCACACGCGTCCTGCAGGGATTCGGCGCCGCGGCCATCACCTCGGTGAACACCACGCTCGTACGGTTCATCTACCCCCGGGCCCGGCTCGGACGAGGAATGGGTCTCAACGCCACGGTGGTCGCCGTCTCGTCGGTCGCCGGACCCACCATCGCCGCCGGAATCCTCTCCGTGGCCGACTGGCCCTGGCTCTTCGCCGTGAACATCCCCGTGGGAATCATCGCCATAATGCTCGGCGGCCGCTTTCTCCCCGCAAACCCCGTGCGCGTGAGCAACCACCGCTTCGACTGGCACGACGCCGTGATGAACGCCCTCACGTTCGGACTGCTCATGGCCTCCGTCGAAGGATTCTCCCACGGACTCGACCCACGCATCCTCTCGCTCGGCGTCGCCGCACTGCTCATCGTGGGGTTCTTCTTCATCCGCTCGCAACTCCGGGAGGATTACCCCATCCTGCCCTTCGACCTGCTGCGCATCCCGATCTTCTCGATGTCGGTCCTCACGTCGATCTGCTCCTTCCTCGGGCAGATGCTCGCCATGGTCGCCCTGCCCTTCTACCTGCAGCAGGTCTGCGGATACGACGACGTGAGCACAGGACTGCTGCTCACCGCATGGCCCGCCATCATCATGATCGTGGCCCCCGTCGCCGGAATGCTCGTCGAGCGCGTACACGCAGGACTGCTCGGCGGCATCGGACTCTTCACCATGGCCGCAGGGCTCTTCCTGCTCGCCTGGCTCCCCCCGCATCCGCGGGATTTCGACATCGTATGGCGGCTGGTGCTCTGCGGAGCCGGATTCGGGCTCTTCCAGTCGCCCAACAACAGCATCCTCATCGCCTCGGCTCCCCCCGAGCGCAGCGCCTCGGCAAGCGGCATGCTGGCCACGGCACGCCTCGTCGGCCAGACCACCGGCGCCGCTCTGATGGCCCTGCTCTTCCACCTCGTCCCGCGGAACAGCACCCACACGGCCCTGATGATGGCCGGAGGGTTTGCCCTGGCAGCCGCCATCGTCAGCTTCTCAAGACTCTCGCTGCCGCTGCCCGAGGGGCTCACGCACCGCAGAAAAGACTCCCGACCCAACACCTCGAAATGACAAGAACCTCGCTCTTCATGCAGCTCCTTCCAGTGCTGCTGGCTGCAACGGCGGCGCAGGCCGCCGGACGGATCCCCCATCTTCGGGATCTTCCCGAACGTCCCGACACCCTGACCATCTCGGGATACCGCCCCGACTCCATTCCGGTCCGCCGCCCGGCCGACAGCACAACGATCCGCCTGCGCCCCTTCATCCGCCCGCCCTATCTCCAGGTGGGCGACACGGTGGGCATCGTCTCGCCCGCCGGGCGCATGCCGAAGAGATCCGATACGGCAAAGGTCCGCGAACGCATCGAGTCGTGGGGACTCCACGTGAAGTTCGGCGCACACTACGCCGACCGGGAGCAGCCCTACTTCGCCGGAACGGACGCACAGCGCGCCGCCGACCTGCAGCAGATGATCGACGACCCCTCGGTGAAGGCCGTCATCGCCTACCGCGGAGGCTACGGATCGGTACGGCTGCTGCCCCTGCTCCGGTTGGAGGGGCTGCGCGAGCATCCCAAATGGATCGTGGGCTTCAGCGACATCACCCTGCTTCACCTCGTGCTCCGGAGGCTGGGTGTCGAGAGCATTCACGGAGCCATGCCCGGGTCGTTCGTCTTCGACGAGGAGGACCCTTCGGCCGAATCGCTGCGCGAGGCCCTCTTCGGGCTCCGGGACACCATCGCCACACCGCCCCATCCGCTCAACTGTCCGGGAACCGCCTCCGGACGTCTCGCCGGAGGCAACATGGTCCAGCTCCTCGCCGCGATGGGAACTCCCGAAGAGCTGGAGGTCGACACCCCGACGGTGCTCTTCATCGAAGAGGTCGGCGAGTTCGTCTACCGCATCGACCGCATGATGCAGAGTCTGCTGCGCAGCGGAAAGCTCCGCAACCTGCGGGCCGTCATCGTGGGGCACTTCTCCGACATGCAGGGGCTGGAGCGCTTCGGCGTCACGGATCCCTACGAGGTTCTCGACCCCTATCTGCGGCCGCTGGGGATACCCGTCGTCTACGGATTCCCCGCCGGGCACGCCGCACCGAACCGATCCCTCTACATGGGGCGCGAGGTCACCGTCGAGGTCGACGGACAGGGGGCCTGCGTGCGGTTTTGAGGAAGGTTTTTTGCAAAATAACCGCCCGCGGGAGCGGGAGGCACGTATTTTTTACTATTTTTGTGGAAAACCACTTACAACCATGTTTTCCGCAAAAACCTATACCGCACGGCGCGAAACCCTGCGCACGAAGATCGGCAGCGGCATCATCCTGCTGCCCGGGAATCCCCTCTCGCCGAACAATTATCCCAACAACGCCTACTACTTCCGGCAGGACTCCTCCTTCCGCTACTACTTCGGGCTCAACACCCCGGATCTGGTGGGTCTGATCGACGCCGATTCGGGCGAAGAGGCCCTCTACGGCGATGACCTCACCGTCGAGGACATCATCTGGACCGGGCCCCAGCCCTCGCTGCACGACATGGCCGCCGAGGTCGGCGTGCATGCGACCTTCCCCCTGGCCGAACTCCAGGGACGCCTGCGCCGGGCCATCGCCCTGGGCCGCAAGATCCACTACCTGCCCCCCTATCGCGGAGAGACGAAGCTGCAGCTCTCGGCCCTGCTCGGCATCAAGCCCGAACTGCTGCACGACTACAAGTCGGTAGACCTGATGTTCGCCGTGGCGGAGATGCGCGAGAAGAAGAGTGCCGAGGAGATCGAAGCCCTTGAACGCGCCTTCCCCCTGGGCTACGACATGCATCTGACGGCCATGAAGATGTGCCGCCCGGGTGTCATCGAACGCGAGATCGCCGGAGCCATCGAGGGCATCGCCAAATCGCGCGGACAGGGCGTCTCGTTCCCCTCGATCGTCTCGCAGCACGGCGAGACGCTCCACAACCTCAACGCCGACGGCGTGCTGGAGGAGGGTCGCCTGCTGCTCTGCGACGCCGGCGCCGAAAGCCTCGAAGGGTACTGCTCGGACCATACGCGCACCTACCCCGTCAGCGGAAAGTTCGACGCCCGCCAGCGGGAGATCTACGAAATCGTCCTCGCGGCGCACGACCACGTGGCCCGCATCGTCAAACCCCACATGATGTACACCGAGATCCACAACGCCGCCTACCTGACCCTGGCCGAAGGTCTCGTCGCCATCGGCCTGCTCAAGGGGTCGCCGGCCGACGCCGTGGCCTCCGGAGCCATGACGATGCTCATGCCCCACGGACTCGGGCACGGACTCGGAATGGACGTCCACGACTGCGAGGCCATGGGCGAGCGATCGTTCGACTTCTCGTCGATCCGCGAGCGCGCGGCGCGTTCGGCCACCTGCGTCTACCGCGCAGCCTGGAGGGTTGAGCCCGGTACGGTGATGAGCGACGAACCGGGACTCTACTTCATCCCCGCGCTGATCGACAAGTGCCGCGCCGAAGGTCTCTACAAGGGAATCGTCGACTACGACCGGCTCGACGCATACCGCGACTTCGGAGGCATCCGCATCGAGGACGACCTGCTCGTGACCGAGAGCGGCTGCCGCATCCTCGGAGACCGCAAGATCCCCATCACGGTCGACGAGCTCGAAGCCGTCGTCGGAAAGTAGCCTTTCGACGGTTTATACGACACCTCACAGATCGAAAAAATCGCCCTTTGCGGGGCGATTTTTTCGTCTCGGGGGTTGTTTTTCCCGATTATTTCGTATATTTATAGTCGCGCAAAAAAAGCGGCCCCGCAGCCGCAGCTCCCGTTGCGCCACCTGAACCGAACCAAAACCTAAAACTATCGGGAATATGAAAAACTATTCAGCCAAAGAGATCAAGAACATCGTACTCATCGGCGCGCCCGGCACGGGGAAAACTACCCTTGCCGAAGCGATGGCCTATGAAGGGAAGGTCATCGACCGCAGGGGTAGTATCGAGACCAACAACACGCTCTCGGACAACACGGATATCGAGCATGAATACAAACGCTCGATCTATTCGACGATCCTCTTCACCGAATTCATGGACCGCAAGCTCAACATCATAGACTGTCCGGGGTCCGACGACTTCTGCGGAAGCCTCTTCTCGGCATTCAAGGTGGGTGACGTCGGCGTATTCCTGTTCAACGCCCAGAACGGCTGGGAGGTCGGCAGCGAAATCCAGGCTCGCTACGCCCGGCTGCTCAAGAAACCCGTCATCGGCGTCATCAACCAGCTCGACGCCGAAAAGGCGAACTTCGAGGCCGCCTTCGAGTCGATCAAGGCCGCCTCGCGCGTGAAGCCCGTCATCGTGCAGTATCCCGTCAACCAGGGCGCCGGATTCGACGCTTTCATCGACGTGCTGCTGATGAAGATGTACCGCTTCAAGGACCACGACGGACACCGCGAGGAGCTCGACATCCCCGCCGAGGAGATGGAGCGCGCCACGCAGCTCAACAAGGAGCTCGTCGAGATGGCCGCCGAGCACGACGAGGCCCTCATGGAGCTCTACTTCGACAAGGGAACCCTCACGCAGGACGACATCCGCGCCGGACTGAAGATCGGCGTCGCGCGTCGCGAGGTGATGCCCATCTTCTGCGCCAGCGGCAAGTGGGACATCGGTACGAAGCGTCTGATGGAGTTCATCATCAACGTGGCGCCCGGACCGCTCAAGGCTCCGGCATTCCTCTCGACCGAGGGTGAGGAGATCACGGCCGACGAATCGGCGCCCGCCGTGGCGTTCGTCTTCAAGAGCCAGGTCGAGCAGCACATCGGCGAGATCTCCTACTTCCGCGTCATCCGCGGCAAGATCACCGAAGGCTCCGAGCTGGTAAACACCCGCACGGGCAACAAGGAGAAGCTCTCGCAGCTGTTCGCCGTGGCCGGCAAGAACCGCATCAAGGTGACGGAGCTCTCGGCCGGAGACATCGGATGCACGGTCAAGCTCAAGGGCACGCGCACGAACGACACCCTCGCGGCCCCCGCAGCACCCGTGACCATCGAGCCGATCGTCTTCCCCGAACCGCGCTACCGCGCCGCCATCAAGTGCAAGGAGCAGAGCGACGAGGAGAAGCTCGGAAAGCTGCTCAACGACGCACGGTTCGAAGACCCGACCATCCTGGTGGAATACTCCAAGGAGCTCAAGCAAACCATCATCCAGGGCCAGGGAGAGCACCATCTGAACATCCTGCGCTCGCGCATCGAGAAGGAGAACAAGATCGCCTACGACTACATCGCCCCGAAGATCCCCTACCGCGAGACCATCACGAAGGTCGCACAGGCCGACTACCGCCACAAGAAACAGTCGGGCGGCGCCGGACAGTTCGGAGAGGTGCACATGATCATCGAACCCTACTACGAGGGAATCCCCGAACCGAAAAACTACAAGATCCCCGGCAAGGGCGACATGACCGTCAACGTCAAGACCAAGGAGGAGTACGACCTTCCGTGGGGCGGCAAGCTGCAGTTCTATTCGGCCATCGTCGGAGGCGCCATCGACGCACGCTTCATGCCCGCCATCCTGAAGGGCATCATGGAGAAGATGGACGAGGGCCCGCTGACGGGATCCTACGCCCGCGACATCCGCGTCATCATCTACGACGGAAAGATGCACCCCGTGGATTCGAACGAAATCTCCTTCAAGCTCGCCGCGCGCAACGCCTTCAAGGAGGCCTTCCGCAATGCAGGGCCCAAGATCATGGAGCCGATCTACAATGTCGAGGTCCTCGTGCCGAGCGAGTATATGGGCGCCGTGATGAGCGACCTGCAGAACCGCCGCGCCATGATCGCCGGCATGGAGTCCGACAAGGGCTTTGACCGTCTGAACGCCCTCGTGCCGCTGGCCGAGCTCTACCGCTACTCCACGGCGCTCTCGTCGCTCACCTCCGGATCGGCCACCTACACGATGAAGTTCTCGTCGTACGAGCAGGTACCCTCCGACGTGCAGGAGAAGCTCCTCAAGGCCTACACCGACACCGACGACGAATAGCCGCCGGAGCCGGAGGAGGGGGGGGGTAAGTGAAAGGAAATCGGAGCGGGAGCCGGGGCGGGAATCGAACCCACGGTCCGACGGCTCCGAAGACCCCACCACCGCAATGCCGCGTGCGAACCCTTTGGGAGGGTTCGCACGCGCTGTTTTCAACCCCTCCAGAAAGCAGAAACCCAGCCGTTTCGAATGTTAAATTAACGTTAACAATAACCCCCGCAAAGGATTCATCCCGGAAAAAGACGTAATTTTGTTCAGAATTTGCACCGACACGCCATATGAGCGAATTTTACACCGTCATTATCGGAATCCTGGGAATTCTCGCCATCTCGGGCCTCTTCGTCGGCGTCACCAACGATGCCGTAAACTTCCTGAACTCCGCCATCGGTTCCAAGGTCGCCTCGATGAAGGTCATCCTCGCCGTCGCTTCGTTCGGAATACTCATCGGCGTCGTCACCTCCAGCGGCATGATGGAGGTCGCCCGCAGCGGCATGTTCAACCCCGGACTCTTCACCTTCCACGAGGTGATGATGCTCTATCTGGGCGTCATGTTCGCAAACGTCATCCTCCTCGACCTCTACAACTCCTGGGGTCTCCCGACCTCCACCACCGTGTCGCTCATCTTCTGTCTGCTGGGATCCGCCATCGCCGTCTCGATCTTCAAGATCTCGAACGACCCCGCACAGGGGGTCGCCTCCATCGGGCAGTACATCAACACCTCGCGAGCCATGGGCATCGTCTCGGCGATCCTCCTCTCGGTAGTCATCGCCTTCACCTGCGGAACCGTCATCATGTACATCTCGCGCCTGATCTTCTCGTTCCGCTACACGGTGCCATTCCGCCGATACGGATCCGTCTGGTGCGGGGCCTCGCTCACGGCCATCATCTATTTCGCCATCTTCAAGGGGCTCAAGTCGGTGCTCGCCGGGCATGCCTTCGTAAACTGGGTCGACGCACACCTGATCCTCGCACTGCTCATCTGCTGGATCATATGCTCCCTGGCGCTGCTCTTCATCCAGCGCTTCAAGATCAACATCCTGCGCATCACCATCCTCTCGGGAACATTCGCCCTGGCCCTGGCCTTCGCCGGCAACGACCTGGTGAACTTCATCGGCGTCCCCGTCGCGGGATTCGACGCATTCTCCATCGCCCGCCACGCCGGAAGCACCGAGATCCTCATGGAGGGACTCAACGAGAATGTCCCGGCAAACTTCCTCATCCTCCTCGCCGCAGGCGCCGTGATGATCCTCACGCTCTGGACCTCGAAAAAGGCCATGCACGTCTCCGACACCGAAATATCCCTCTCGATGCAGGACGACGACGCCCAGCAGCAGTACGGATCGTCGCTCTTCTCCCGCACGATCGTACGCGCCGCGCTGAACATCAACGCCGGCATCGAGCGCGTCATTCCCGAACGGGTGCGCACGGCCATCTCCCGCCGCTTCGAATTCGAGGATGTCGAGCACAGCGGAGCCCCCTACGACATGATCCGCGCCACGGTCAACCTCACCACCTCGGCGCTGCTCATCGCCATGGCCACGTCGCTGAAACTCCCCCTCTCGACCACCTACGTAAGCTTCATGGTCGCCATGGGATCGTCGCTCGCCGACCGCGCCTGGGGCCGTGAAAGCGCCGTATACCGCATCTCGGGCGTCATGACCGTCGTCGCCGGGTGGTTCGTAACGGCCCTCGGAGGTTTCCTCATCGCCTTCATCGTGGGGCTCGCCCTGATCTACGGCGGTACCCCGGCATTCATCATCATCACCATACTCTGCGGGTGGATGCTCATCCACAGCAACTTCCGCAAGAAGGACAAGGAGAGCGTCGTGGCCCGGCAGCAGGCCGAGACCGATGCCGACATCATCGCCTCGCTGCGCGACGAGGTCTGCACCACGATGGAGTCCGCCACGCGCATCTACGACCGCACGCTGATCGCCGTATTCAAGGAGAACCGCAAGGTCCTGCGCGACATGGTCAAGGAGTCGAACGACCTCTTCTACCGCTCGCGCGAACACAAATACACCCTGCTGCCCACCCTCAAGAAGCTCCAGGGCAGCGACGTCAACACGGCCCACTACTACGTGCAGGTGGTCGACTACCTCAACGAGATGACGAAGGCCCTGATGCACATCACCCGCCCGGCCTTCGAACACATCGACAACAACCACGAAGGTCTCTCGATGGAGCAGACCCGCGACCTGATGTCGATCAACGACGACGTGGAGTCGATCTACCGCCGCATCAACTTCATGCTGCGCGAAGGGGACTTCTCGGAGATCGAGACCGTGCTGACGATGCGCGACCAGCTGTTCGAATCGATCGCCGACGCCATCAAGTCGGAGCTCACGCGCATCAACGAAGCCCGGTCGAACACCAAGGCCTCGATGCTCTATCTGACGATTCTCAACGAGACGAAGAACATGGTGCTCCAGTCGCGGAACCTGCTCAAGTCGCAGCAATACTTCCTCAAGCACCGCCCCGGCGCAAAGAGCTGGAGCAAATAGTCCGAAATCATGGATATAGCAAAAGCCAAACGGCGCGAGAACATCGCCGAATACATTCTTTACCTCTGGCAGCTGGAGGATCTGCTGCGAGCCCTGCAGTTCAGCCCCGAGGCCATCTACTCGACGCTCATCGCCCCGCGCAAGGACATTGCCGAGGAGCAGAAGAGCATTTTCCTGATGTGGTACCTCGATCTGGCAAACCTCCTGCAGCAGGAGGGCAAGGAGGAGAAGGGACATCTCGAACACACGCTGCATCTGATCCAGGACCTTCACGACCTGCACCTGCAGCTGATGAAGCTCCCCGTCGGGGAGCACTACCGCCGGACCTACGCCCGTCTGGAGCCCGAACTGCCACGGCTGAGGGCCGTGTTGGGAAATCCCGGGATGAGCGACACGGAGCTCTGTTTCCGCGCCCTGTACGCCGCCATGCTCTACCGCATCAAGGGCGAGGGGGACAAGTCGGCGGTGACCGATACGCTGGAGTTCATCTCACCGGTCATTGCCGAGTTGTCGGACCTGTACGGAAAGGTCGAGCGGGGCGAGATCGATCTCTACAAGTCGGACCCCAAGGCCTGATCGAAGGGGACCAAGGCCTGATCAAAGGAGAGGGGCCCGTTACTCGATATCCAGCCCCATGATGTAATCATTCATATAGAAGCCCCCGCCGATCGGAAAATCCCCCTCGCGGAGGCGTCGCATGCCCATGTGTTCGTAGAAGTGCAGGGCCCGGTTGTAACGGTTGACGTTGAGCTCCATGCGGCAGGGCGTCGGACCCATCGCCCGAACGTAGGAGACCGCCTGGCGGAAGAGCCGTTCGCCCAGTCCGAAGCCCTGGTACCGGGGCAGCAGGTAGATCTTCTGCAGGTGGAAGAGCCGCTCGTCCTGGCGCTCGACGGAGACATACCCCGCCGCCTCGCCGCCGGCCGTGACGATAAACCAGACGTGACCCGTACGGAACTGCTCGCGAAGGCTCTCCTCGGAGTACATCCACTCCATCATGTAGTCCAGCTGTGAAGGTGTCAGAATCTCCCGGTAGGTTGCCGGAAAGGCCTCCGACGCCAGGGCGCGGATGAGCGGAATCGCCTGCTCCGCGGCCCGGTGCAGCGCAACACCCCGACCGACGCGCCACGCCTCGCGCGACAGGCGAAAGAGCTCTCCGCCGTGAAGCGTTCCGTCGGGGCACCGGGGCAGCGACGTCTCGCTGCGCACGTGGCGGAAGCGGCACTTCTCCAGCACGCGGCGCGAGGCACCATTCTCCGGAAAGCAGCAGGCCCACAGCGCCGTGAGCCCCAGGTCGTCGAACGCATGGCGCGCCAGGGCGTCCACCGCCTCGGGAATCAGCCCCCGACCCCGCCACGGCGTGCCGAGCCAATAGCCCGCCTCGGCCTCCGAGGCTCCGAGCGCAAGGTGCGCCGCCCCGGCAAAGAGCAGGCCCGCGCATCCCACGAGCCCGCCTCCGTCGCGCAGCGTCACGGCGTAGGTCTCCGGGGCCGAGAAGATCGTGCGGATCACCTCGGCGCTCTCCGCCTCGCTGCGATGCGGCGCCCATCCGGCAGCCGGCCCCACGAGCGGATCCCGGGCCAAAGCATACAAATCGGCAGCATCCGCGGCCCGCCACGGACGCAGCTCAAGACGTTCGGTAGTCAATTTCCCATTCATCGGTTCGGTTTGTTTGGTTTCAGAGGTCGTATGTCGTATTACGTATGGCGGAGTCCCGCCCGCGGAGAGAGCGGCCGGAACCCCGGAGAAAGCGGCCGGAATCCCGGAGAGAGCGGCCGGAAACCCCGGATATGAAAATCCCGGAAATGAAAAAAGGCCGGCTCCCCGAGGGACCGGCCTGTCTCCTGTTGTCTCGCAACAAAAACTAAGCGTACTTGAACGTCGACTCGTCCGATACGGTCAGTTTCTTGCGTCCCTTTGCGCGGCGCGCAGCCAGCACCTTGCGACCGTTGGCCGTAGCCATGCGTGCACGGAATCCGTGCTTGTTGATACGCTTGCGACGCGAAGGCTGGTAAGTTCTCTTCATTGCCATAGCTATCTAATTTTTGTTGTTTCAGACATTTTTACGGTTTGCAAAAGTACAACAAAATTGTGATACGCAAAAATTTTTCACGAAAATATTTCAAAATACCCCGAAAAAGTCCCGTTTCCTATTAACTTTGTCCTACGGAGAGATCCCCTCCCGGCAACCGTCGCACACCCTCCGTGCGGCCCCCGGCACCGGGCTGCGGAGCTCCGACACCTGTAAAAACGCACCGCGCAATGGCCATTTTCAAAGTCGAAGGAGGTCACCGCCTCCACGGATCAATCACCCCCCAGGGGGCCAAGAACGAAGCCCTGCAGATCCTCTGCGCCACTCTCCTCACCCCCGAAAGGGTCGTCGTGAGAAACATTCCCCAGATTATCGACGTCATGCAGCTCATCGAGCTGCTGCGACGTATGGGCGTCGAGGTCGAGCAGCTCGCCGACGACACCTACGCCTTCCGCGCCCGCGACATCGACTTCGACTACCTGCGAACGGACGACTACCGGCAGCGCTGTGCCCGCCTGCGCGGGTCGGTGATGCTCATCGGCCCGATGCTGGCGCGCTTCGGCGTGGGATACATCCCCAAACCCGGAGGCGACAAGATCGGCCGCCGGCGCCTCGACACCCACTTCATCGGATTCCAGAAACTCGGCGCAAAATTCAACTTCGACATCGCCGACGAATTCTTCATGGTCGAAGGCCACGACCTGCGCGGCACCTACATGCTCCTCGACGAAGCCTCGGTCACCGGAACGGCCAACATCATCATGGCCGCCGTCATGGCCCGGGGCATCACGACCATCTACAACGCCGCCTGCGAACCCTACGTGCAGCAGCTCTGCCGCATGCTCAACCGTATGGGCGCCCGGATCTCGGGAATCGCCTCGAACCTCCTCACCATCGAGGGCGTCGACTCGCTCGGAGGCACCGAACACGCACTGCTCCCCGACATGATCGAGGTGGGAAGCTTCATCGGAATGGCCGCCATGAACCGCTCGGAGCTCACCATCCGCGACGTCTCGTATGAAAACCTCGGAATCATCCCCGCCCAGTTCGCCCGCATGGGTATTCAGTTCGAACAGCGCGGCGACGACATCTACATCCCCCAGCAGGACCATTACAGCATCGAAACCTTCCTCGACGGCTCGATCATGACCATTGCCGATGCCCCTTGGCCCGGGCTGACGCCCGACCTGTTGTCGATCTTCCTCGTCGTGGCCACGCAGGCCAAGGGCGCCGTGCTGATCCACCAGAAGATGTTCGAAAGCCGCCTCTTCTTCGTCGACAAGCTCATCGACATGGGGGCTCAGATCATCCTTTGCGACCCGCACCGGGCGACGGTGATCGGACACGACCACCGCATCAACCTGCGCGCCACGCGCATGACCTCGCCCGACATCCGCGCCGGAGTCGCCCTGCTGATCGCCGCCATGTCGGCCGACGGAGTCTCCACCATCCAGAACATCGACCAGATCGACCGCGGATACAAGGACATCGACGGACGCCTCAACGCCCTCGGCGCCCGGATCACACGCATCGACGACGCCCGATAACCCGCGCCAACGACAACTCGACAACCGCGCGTCGCAACCGACACAGTGGCCGTACGGATTCCCGTACGGCCCTTTTTGCGTTCCGGATTCCGGCCCCGGGCACGCGGACTGCACGTTCAGCAAGTTCAACGGGAGGTTCAGGCAGATCAAATCCGGAGAAATCCGGCTCGGGCAGGGTCTGTTCAGAAAAAACTTCAACCGGATCATCTTTTGTTCCGGGACGTACAATTATTGTTTATTGGCAGCCAATGAAAAAGCAAAAAGCAGTTTTGGCAAAAAAACTCGACTTTATTTTTTAAAAGTTGCCATAATTTATTACATTTGTTCTCATGACAGCCCATAAGACTCAATGATTAATAAATTTATTAAATTATTGAATCCAGGCTTCAAAAACTCTCAACCAAAACCTAATGTCTATGAGACGAACCTTTCTCTACCTATTATCCGCACTGTTCGTGTTCGCGGGACAGGGGGGGGGAATTCCGGCTCGCGCTGCTGAAGCACCGACCCCCTCGACAGAGTCCCAGGATCCCGGGACGATCGAAATCTCGGGAAAAGTAGTAGATGCCAAGGGCGAACCGATCATCGGCGCCACGGTCTTCGAAAGCGGAACCACGAACGGCATGACCACCAACCTCGACGGCAGCTTCACGCTCACCGTTCCCGAACGGGCCACGCTCGAATTCTCCTACGTGGGCTACAAACCCCAAACGCTTCCCGCCGCACAAGGCATGGTCGTGACCCTCGAAGAGGCGCTCGACATCGATGCCGTCGTGGTCGTGGGTTACGGCGTGCAGAAAAAGGCAAACCTCTCGGGATCCGTCGCCACGGTCAAGATGGACGATGTCCTCGGCGACCGCCCGCAGCCCAACGTCGCCGCCGCCCTGCAGGGTGCCGTCCCCGGTCTGATGATCTCCTCGTCGAGCGGAAACACCCCCGGACAGACCGGAAAGTCGATCCAGATCCGCGGAACCGCCACCTTCTCGGGAAGCACCACAGGAACCTCCGCACTCTCGCCGCTGATCCTCATCGACAACGTCGAGGGTGACATCGACGCCCTCAACCCCAACGACATCGAGTCGGTGACCGTGCTGAAGGACGCCTCCTCGTCGGCCATCTACGGCGCCCGCGCCGCTGCCGGTGTGATCCTCATCACCACCAAGCGACCCGAAAAGGGAGAGCAGATCCACGTCAACTACTCCAACAACTTCGGCGTCATCAACGCCATCGGAACCCCCAAACAGGTGGGACTCGAAACCTATCTGCCCATCTACAAGGACACCTTCAACTCGGACCTCTACGCCGCCGCCGGACAGAGCATCGACGCTTGGCTCGGATACCTCGACCTCTACAACACCAACCGCTCGGAGCTCGCATCCCAGGGTACGCTCTACGACAACGGAATCTTCGTGGCCAACGCCGACGGAAAGCGTTACTACCTCCAGCAGAAGGATATCTACGACCGCATGTTCGAGGGCGGATTCTCCCAGGACCACAACCTCTCGGTCAGCGGCGCTACCGACCGCATACGCTTCCGCATCTCCGGAAACAGCTACAGCGAGAACGGCCCCTTCGTCGGCAACAAGGACAACTACACCCGCATGTCGTTTGCCGGAAACATCGCCGCCGACGTCACCAAGTGGTTCACCCAGGAGGTCGACATCAACTACTCGCAGCAGGAGCGCCGGTACCTCAACGACGAGGCCGGATGGCTCTACTCCACGCGTCTGATGAACTTCCTCCCCGACGGAACCGACCCCGACGGAAACATCATCCTCACCCCGCGCGCGATCATCGACAACAGCAACAGCCGCTACACGACCATCGATACCCCGCGTTTCCTCTTCCGCTCGACGTTCCGTCCCGTCAAGGGCCTCGAGGCGATCTTCGAGTACACCTATCAGAAGCAGTCGACCGACTTCACCTACTATTCGGGACAGTGGGCCGCCTCCGACATCCAGGAGGCCGTGGCGCTGCGCCCCTCGCAGGACTACTACGTCGCCCGCCACTTCTATGACGTGCGAAACGCCTTCAACGCCTACGCCACCTACAAGATCGACGTGGCGCAGGACCACCACTTCTCGCTCATGGCCGGATTCTCCCAGGAGGACTACGACTACAAGTACTTCAACACCACGGCCTACGAGCAGGCTATCATCGACATCCCGTCGATGAGCAACGCCGGAGGCAAGGTCGTCACCACGGACTCCTATGCCGACTACGCCATCCGCAGCGGTTTCTTCCGCTTCAACTACGACTACAAGGGCAAGTACATCCTCGAGGTCAGCGGCCGCTATGACGGTTCGTCGAAATTCCCCAAGGAGAGCCGCTTCTCGTTCTTCCCCTCGTTCTCCGTGGCCTGGAACGCCGCCGAAGAGTCCTTCCTCAGCGGCACCCGCAAGTGGCTCAACCAGCTCAAGCCCCGATTCTCCTACGGCTCGATCGGTAACCAGAGCTCCGCAGGATACTACGACTACATCGCCTCGATGGGCATCTCGACCCAGTCGACCGTCTGGCTCAACGGCAACGACGACGCCAACTACGCCACGGTCATCACCCCTCCGGGACTCGTCAGCGCCGACTTCACCTGGGAGACCATCACCACGACAAACGTCGGTCTCGACTTCTCGCTCTTCAACAACCGTCTGACCGGTATGTTCGAGTGGTTCCAGCGTGACACGAAGGACATCCTGACCGAGGGCGTCGACCTGCCCGGCGTACTGGGCGCCGCGGCCCCGAACCAGAATGTCGGCGCCATGCAGACCCGCGGCTGGGAACTCCAGCTGGGCTGGCGCGGCAACATCGGCGAAAAGGTCTCCTACAACGTCGGATTCAACCTCTGGGACTACAAGTCGACGATCAAGAAGCTCAACTTCAACTCGGAGAAGAGCCTCGACTACCTCTATGAAGGAAAAGAGGTCGGCGAAATCTGGGGATACCTCTACGACGGATTCTACACCCTCGACGACTTCGTCGATACCGACTCGTGGGCCCTGCGCGAGGGCGTTCCCACCCTCCAGGGTTACAGCCCCCGTCCGGGTGACTACAAGTTCAAGAACCTCGCCGACAACCAGTACTCCGACAACGACGTGAACGACATCAACGGCGGCCGCGGCACCTATGCCGAACCCGGCGACCGCGTGGTGATCGGAAACACGACCCCCCGCTTCCAGTACGGTCTCAACTTCGGAATCAGCTACGCAGGATTCGACCTCAGCGTCATGCTCCAGGGCGTCGGCAAACGCGACTGGATGTACACCGGCGAGCTGCTCTACACCTTCGCCTCGGGCGACGCCAAGTGGTATCCCGTATTCGACGGAACAACCGACTACTGGAAACCCATCAGCACCGATCCCTCGAGCCCCGACTACATGCAGCCCGTGAACCCCAACGCCAAGCTGCCGCGTATCTACGGATCCGACAGCGGGTCGATCTCCAACGCCGGGTCGAACCGTCGCAACAACGACCACATGCTCAGCGACGCATCCTACCTGCGCATCAAGAACCTCACGCTGGCATACACCTTCCCGAAGCGCTGGATGAGCAAGATCCACGTCTCGAACCTGCGTCTGTTCGTCAGCGTCGAGAACCTCGCAACGTTCACCTCGCTGCCCAAGGGCATCGATCCCGAAACCCTCTCGTGGAGCTACCCGCTCTATCGCACGGTATCGTTCGGTCTGAATTTCACTTTGTAAAATCTTTGGAGAACCACTCGTATGAAAAAAATAGTATATATCCTCACTGCCTGGGCGCTCGCCTTCGGAGCCACCTCCTGCAACGACGAGTTCCTGGAGCGATATCCGCAAGGAACGGCCACCGAAGCCACGGCCTTCGTGACCTACGACACCAGCATGGCGTACCTGCTGTATCTCTATGAATGCTTCAACGGCTACACGCAGTACTCGGGACCGATTCCCGTCAGCGGCGCCATGGGAACCTCGACCCGCGACACCTATTCGGGCATCCTGACAAACTACGGATACGGGGCCGGAACCGTCACCGGAGCCTACGCTTCGCAGAACATCTCCATCCCCACCTCGGACGGAACCTACACCAACCCCTACTACTTCATCCGGTATGCCAACCTGATGCTCAAGCACATCAACGACCCCGACTGCACGGATGCTCAACGAACCCATCTCGAAGCCGTCGCACGCTTCTTCAGAGCCTACAACCACTACGCGCTCCTGATGACCTACGGCGACGTGATCTACGTGGACCACGAGCTGACAGATGCCTCGGAGGAGCTCTACGCCAAGCGCGATTCGCGTCTCTACGTGGCCGACCAGATCTACAACGAGCTGGTATGGTGCATCAACAACCTGCAGGACGACATCGCCGAGGTCAACACCATCAATTCGCATGTGGCCATGGCATTCCTGACGCGCTTCGCCCTCTTCGAGGGTACCTGGCGCAAGTACCATCAGGTCGACGAGTCGGAGTGCGCCACCAACAACTACGTCACCGGACAGAAGCTCCTCGAGGAGTGCGTGAAGTATTCGAAGACCCTCATGGGGCTCTACCCCACGCTCTACACCGGCAACTCCGCGGGCGGCGACAACTATCCCGGCAAGGGCTGGGGACAGCTCTGGACGACCGACGACCTGGAGGGCACCCCGGGCGTGATCCTCTACATGAAGTACACCGAGGATTACAAGATGCATCGTCTGGGGCACTTCGAGCACATCGGTTCCGCAAGCCTCGAAATGCCGCAGTCGACCGTCGACCTCTACCTGACCAAGGAGGGCCTGCCGATCCACAACGCCAACGTCAAGTACTACGACTATGACGGCGTGAACGACTCCTACTCGGAGGGCGCACCCTACGACTACGCCAACTGCGACATCTACAAGACCTTCCGCAACCGCGACCCGCGTCTGTGGCAGACGGTCATGCCGCCCTACCACGTCAACAGCGCATCCACCGGCGGCAACGACTACACGTACGACGAATCGGCCGACGGCAAGTACATGGAGTACCTGCGCAAGTTCCCGGCACGCGGCGTCGCCACGGGACTCACGGACGGAGGCAAGGAGGCCTATCGCCTGCCCGCCGCCAACGCCGCCTACTACCAGATCAATGCACACAAGGCTCTTCCGTCGGGCAACTGGGCCGGCAACATCCAGCCCAACGTTCCCAACACGTCGCTCGGAACCAGCGGCGCTGCAGCGGGGGCCATTGCCGCCGGGCTG
Source organism: uncultured Alistipes sp. (assembly GCA_944321765.1). Lineage (GTDB taxonomy): Bacteria > Bacteroidota > Bacteroidia > Bacteroidales > Rikenellaceae > Alistipes. The sequence continues at coordinate 213,937 of CALUMQ010000026.1, read as the reverse complement.
ACACCCTTCAACTCGGGCAAGACCTATCAGCTGGGAAAGAGCGGATACTTCGTCTGGAAGCACCACGCCGCCTGGGACCGTCAGGACCAGAACGTCGCCAAGGAGATCTCCGACAAACCGCTCTTCAAGATCGAGGAGGTGCTGCTCAATTACGCCGAGGCTCAGTATGAACTGGGCGCCTTCAGCCAGACCGTGGCCGACGAGAGCATCAACCTGCTGCGCGACCGCGCCGAGGTCGGACGGATGAATGTCGCCGAGATCGGGGCCGACTTCGATCCCGACCGCGACCAGAGTGTCGATCCCGTGCTGTGGGAGATCCGCCGCGAGCGTCTGATCGAGCTCATGGGCGAGAGCTTCTCCTTCGAGGACATCCGCCGCTGGAAGAAGGGCGAATGGTATGTCAACAAGCAGCACTACGGAGCATACGTCGAGAATGCCGCCACGCAGGGCATCAACTCCATATCGCTCGGCGCAACGGGTATTCTGAAGGCCGGAGGCACGACCGAAGCCAGCGATGCGGAACTCGCCGCGCAGGGCGGAGGCGGACACCTCTACTACTATCAGGATCCGGTATCGGCCGGAAAGGGCTGGCTGGAGAAATACTACCTCTACCCCATTCCTTCGGGTGAGATCCTGCTCAACAAGAACCTTGAGCAGCAGGAGCTCTGGAAATAGCTTCCGCAGCGGTTTCAACAATCCGGGCACCCCTTGTCGGGATGTCCGGATTCGTTTTGCCGACGGGACGGCGCGGCAGGCGGCAGAGGCCAGTAAAGGACGGTCGTACAGGATTCCTCCGCGGCGCACCTTGACGAATCGCAATTAAATTCGTATCTTTGTCGTCCGCCGGCACACCGGGGCCGCGGGAACAAACCTCCCCCGCAGTCCGACGCACAGAGCCCCCTAAACAGGGCCGCTCGCGGAACCGGCCCCACACAAACACCATTCAACTGCCATGTTTCTGGAAAATGCCAGCCGCAAGGGCTGGATCGAAGTCATCTGCGGATCGATGTTCTCCGGGAAGACCGAGGAGCTCATCCGCCGGCTGAAACGGGCCCAGTTCGCCCATCAGCGTGTCGAGATATTCAAACCCCGCATCGACGTCCGCTACTCCGAGGAGGAGGTCGTCTCGCACGACGCCAACGCCATCCGCTCGACACCCGTCGAGTCGCCGCAGAACATCCTGCTCATGACCTCCGATGTCGATGTGGTGGGCATCGACGAGGCCCAGTTCTTCGACGAGAGCATCGTCGACGTCTGCCGGCAGCTGGCCGACAGCGGCGTGCGCGTCATCGTCGCGGGACTCGACATGGACTACACCGGAAAACCATTCGGCCCGATGCCCGCACTGATGGCCACGGCCGAATACGTGACGAAGGTACACGCCATCTGCGTGCGGTGCGGCAACCTCGCCCACCACTCCCACCGTCTGACGGCCGACGACAAGCAGGTGATGCTCGGAGCCGGAGACTCCTACGAACCCATCTGCCGCCACTGCTTCAAGGAGCTGGTGCGCGACCGCAGGGAGGAGTGACAGTCTCCCGGAGGGACGAATGACAAGCGGGGACGGCTGAAAACAGCCGTCCCCGCATCTTTTGTCGGGAAACTCGTCCGTCAACGGGCCGCGCGCAGCGCCTCGATGAAACCCGGCCACAGCAGCCAGAGATTCTCCGTCTGAAGCCACAGCTCGCGCGCCATCGCCCCGTGCGAAGGGTGCTCGCTCTCGATATCCGCCAGGTAGGCCGCGTCGGCCGGATGTTCGTCGGCCGTGAACTCCGCAAAGTAGGGGGCAAAACGCGTCCGGAAGCGCTTCAGCTCCCCCTCCGGAAGCTGCCCGTCACGCCGGTAGGCCGCCCACAGCAGCAGCACCTCCCGCCCGGGATTCTTGTCCGACACGTCGTTGATCACCTCGTCGAAGAGCTCCTGCTCGTCCATGGCCAGGTAATCGAACGCCAGCTGCTGGCTCGCCTCCAGATGATCCTCGGGATCCAGCTCCAGAAGCAGCTCCAGAAGTGCTGCCGAGAGTTCGAAATCGTTGATCAGGAAGTGGTCGATCGCCGATGCGCGGATCAGCTCCAGCGCCGCGCGCGAATTGCGGTGGTTCCACTCCAGGTTGATCTCCTCGTCCTCGGGGAGAAGCTCCTCAAGGCGCTGGAAGGCCTGGTAACGTTCGTTGCACGCCCCTTCGACATCACCCGCGACCTGCAGGTCGTGGCTGTGGCGGAGCACTTTGACAAAATCGTACGGTCCCTCGCCGACGAGTTCGTACGTCTGGTCGGGGGTGGGGTTAAGAGAGGCTTTGCGCATGGTCGCGTCGAAGTTTGAAAATCATGGCCAGCAGAATCAGAAGGGTCACGGCGCCTCCCAGCAGGTAGGCCGCCGTGCGATGTTCCATACCGAACATCAGCGGCGATACGAAGACATAGCTGGCACATACGTATGTCATGATCAGGGCGGGGAGAAGCCCCACCATCAGGCCGCGCCGCTGGCGGTAGAAGTAGACTACGATCACCCACAGCGTCACGGCGGCAAGCGTCTGGTTCATCCATGCGAAGTAGCTCCACATGACCTGGAACTGAAGTCCGAAGATGATCAGAAGCCCGAGGCCGAAGAGCGGGATGCTGATGTAGATCCGCTTGCGCAGCGACCGCTGCTCGAGGCCCAGGAAGTCGGAGACGATCAGACGCGCCGAGCGGAAGGCCGTATCGCCCGAGGTGATGGCGCACGCCACGACCCCGAAGATGACGAAGCCCGCCAGTACGGGTCCCAGCGTCTCACGCGCGATGACGTCGATCATCACCGCCGCCGATCCGCCGTATTCGGCAATGGCGGCGTTCAGCCCCGCGACATCGCCCCAGAACGACATGCCGATGGCGGCCCAGATCAGTGCGACGATCGACTCGGAGATCATGGCGCCGTAGAACACCGAACGGCTCTCCCGTTCGTTGCGCATGCAGCGCGCCATGAGCGGCGACTGCGTGGCGTGGAATCCCGAGATTGCGCCGCAGGCGATGGTCGTGAAGAGCATCGGGACGATCGGGAAGTCCCGGGCGTCGGCAATGCAGTTGCGCAGGGAGGTGAGCTCCGGGATGGTATAGCGGCCGCTGAAGAGCAGCACGCAGAGGATGCCCAGGGCCATGAACAGCAGCGCAAGGCCGAAAATCGGGTAGATGCGTCCGATGATCTTGTCCACGGGGAGCAGCGTCGCGGCAATATAATAAAGAAGAATTATGCCCAGCACGAGGAGCATCAGCCACGAGAAGTTGCCGAAGGCCACCCCTTCGAGCGAGGGGACATGGAGTCGGTTGACGATCAGTTCGGCGGGCTGCGACAGGAACACCGCGCCGACGAGGACCATCAGTCCCACCGAGAAGAGGCGCATGAACAGCTGGGGACCCCGTCCCAAGTAGTGGCCGACCGTCTCGGGAAGGCTCTCGCCGTTGCGCCGCAGCGAGATGACTCCGGCGACAAAGTCGTGCATGGCACCCATGAAGATGCCTCCGAGGGTGATCCACAGGAAGGCAACGGGGCCGTAGGCCGCGCCGAGCACCGCCCCGAAGATGGGGCCCAGACCAGCGATGTTGAGCAGCTGGATCAGAAAGATCCGCCAGCGCGGAAGCGGAACGTAGTCCACCCCGTCATACAGGCGTTGGCAGGGAGTCGGGGCCTGAGGATCGATCCGCACCAGGCGTTCCAGGTAGCGTCCGTAGGTAAAATAGGCCCCCACCAACAGAGCCAAACACACAAGGAATGTTATCATTACAATCGGATGTATGGGTCAGCGACGCCACGAAGATAACAAGAAAAGAGAGATTTTTCACAAAATTGTTGCGAGAAAAGAATTTTTTTCAGATATTTGCAGTCCCGAAGAGAACGGAATCACCGATCCCGGCCTCGGACGGAGAGGGGGGGGGTAGCGATCCCGGCAGTCGAAAGGGCTGCGGCGACTGAAAGAGTGGCCCAGCGGTTGAAAAAACCGAGGCGACGAAAGAGTGGTCCGGTAGTCGAAAAATCCGAGGCGACTGAATAAGTGGTCCGGCAGTCGAAAAGCCCGGAAAGTTTCCCGAAAACCCTGCAGGCCGAATTAGCTCAGCGGTAGAGCACTTCACTCGTAATGAAGGGGTCCCGAGTTCAAATCTCGGATTCGGCTCGAAAAAGAGGTGGCAACGAAAGAGGCCGCCTCTTTTTGTTTTACCGCCTCTTTTTGTTTTGTGACTCCACCTTTTGTTTTGTATCGTCGCACCCGAGGACCGGATCCCCGCCAAAGGGACTGGTCCGGGAGAGATCCGCAATTAAGGGGCGGAGTCGCAATCAACGGATCGAACCCCAATCAAAACCACAGAATATAAGTCATGCAAACCGCTCCCGACCTGATCACCGAGCTCCGGAAAGACGAGATCTTCGTATTCGGCAGCAACCTCGACGGGTTCCATGCCGGAGGCGCCGCACGCCTCGCCTATCGGAAATTCGGCGCCCGCTGGGGGCAGGGCGTCGGGCTGCAGGGGCAGAGTTACGCCATACCCACCATGCAGGGCGGCGTCGAGACCATCCGTCCCTACGTCGACGAGTTCCTCGCCTTCGCACGCCGTCATCCGGAGTGGAAATTCCTCGTCACGGAGATCGGATGCGGCATTGCGGGATTCTCCCCTGCGCAGATCGCCCCGCTGTTCGCCCGGGCCGAAGAGCTGCAGAACGTGTATTTGCCCCGACGGTTCCGGGAGATTCTGGAACGGTAGCGCCCCGACAATGCCGAACAGAAAAAAGGCGGACGGAATTGTTCCGTCCGCCTTTTGTGCAGGGCAAACCGCCTTTTTATGCAGATCTGACCGTTCCTTGTGCAGGGCAAACCGTCTTTTTGCTTTTGTGCAGATCCGGGCCCGGGACGCGGAAGATCGCGCAGCCGTCGGCTGGATCAATCCCCGACCATGGCGTGTTCGTAGCCGTCGATCTTCTGCCAGTCCCCGCGCGTGAAGTCGGGAACGGCCACCGGAGCGTTGTTGTGCTCGAGCGACATGGCCGACAGCGACCCGATGCACGACCACTCGGCGGCATCGTATACGTCCTGGTCCAGCGGAAGTCCGTTGCGCAGGCAGTAGATCAGCCGGTAGTCCATGATGAAGTCCATGCCGCCGTGACCGCCCACCTCGCGGGCCTTCTCCTCGATGTCGGCAACGATCGGATCCTTGTAACGCTCCATCAGCTGCGCCTTCACCTCCTCGGGAACAAAGCTGTGGGCGCTCAGATTCTCATGGTCGGGAACTTCGTCCGAAAGCTGCGTCGGGCGGAATGCGTACCCCTCGATCGGGTATTTGTTGGCAAAGCCGTCGGTGCCCGTCACCTGGTACATGCGGCTGTAGGGGCGCGGCGTATAGACGTCATGCTCCAGAAGAATCGTACGGCCGTTTTCCGTCGAGATCATCGTCATCGTAAGGTCCGCGTTGGCAAACTCCGAGGTGTTCATCTTCGCCTCGGCAAGCTTCCGTCCGTTGATCGATTTGGTATCCATCGCCACGAGGGTCTTCATCCGGTCGCCGCGGTGAATGTTGAGCAGCTGGCAGGCAGGACCCAGACCGTGGGTGGCGTAGACGTCGCCGCGGTGTTTCTGGTTGAAGTCCAGGCGCCAGTTGCCCTGGTAGTAGTCCCAGAACTCCGCAAGATCGTGGATATACGAACCCTCGACATGCAGGATGTCGCCGAAAAGCCCCTGCTGAGCCATGTTGAGCGTCGTCAGCTCGAAGAAGTCGTAGACGCAGTTCTCCAGCATCATGCAGTGGCGCTGCGTGCGCTCGGCCGTGTTGACCAGCTGCCAGCACTCGTCGAGCGACGTGGCCGCAGGCACCTCCACGGCCACATGTTTGCCGTGCTCCATGGCGTAGACGGCCATCGGAACGTGCTTCTGCCACGGCGTGGCGATGTAGACCAGGTCGATGTCGTCCCGCTCGCAGAGCTCTTTCCAGCCCTCCTCGCCGCTGTACGACTCGGCGGCCGGAAGCCCCCGGTCGGCAAGGATCTTCTGCGCCCCCTCGACCCGCTCGGGATAGAGGTCGCACAGCGCCTTGATCTCCACACCCTCCAGGTGCGTAAACCGCGACACGGCGCCCGGGCCGCGCATGCCCAGACCGATGAAGCCTACACGAACCGTCTCCATGGGAGCCGTCCGAAGTCCCAGCACGGACTGCTGCCCCGGAGCCCGCTCGGGAGTATCGAAGACAATGACCCCGTCGACGGTCTTCCACCCCTTCGGAGACTCGCAGCCCGAAAACAGCAGAGCGCCCGTCACGGCACACAGAATGAACAGGATTTTTCTCATACGTTTATGTGGTTTGGTTGGTTGATGCGACACGCCCGGAAGCCGGTCCGAAACCTTCGGACTCCCGTCTTACAAATATACGAAATATTTTGAAATATGCCCGGCTTTGACTACTTTTGTCCGCACAAAACTCTCATTTTCATGCTTCGTAGATTCGCGGCGGTCATTCTTTCGGTCATCCTCCTCGCTCCCGGATGGCTCGGAGTGTCGGGATTCACCCTGCTCGCAGGGTTCGTACCCCTGCTGTGGATCAGCAGCTCCTACGACGACTCCCGCCGCGCCTGGTGGCACATGGCCGGGTGGGCCGCCCTCACCTTCGCACTCTGGAACATCGCAACGATCTGGTGGATCTGGAACGCCACGCCCGTCGGACCCGTTGCCGCGACCCTCGCCTCGACAACCATGAACATGATCGCCTTCATGCTCTTCCACACCGTGTCGAAAAAGGCCCACAAGGCCCTGGCCTACGTCACGCTCGTCGCGGCATGGATCACCACCGAATACTGGTACACCGTCGGCGACTTCTCCTGGCCGTGGCTCATCCTCGGAAACGCCTTCTCCCACGAAGTGTGGGCCGTACAGTGGTACGAATACACGGGCGTCTTCGGAGGTTCGCTCTGGGTCCTCGTCTGCAACATCCTCCTGTTCGAGGCGCTGCGCAGCAGAAGCCTCCGCAAGGGCGTCGCAACGGCCCTGTGCATCGTGCTGCCCGTCGGCGCCTCGCTCATCATCCGCGCCGCGTGGCGGATGCCCGACGAAGGGTCGGTCACGGTGAGCATCATCCAGCCCAACGTCGACTGCTACGACAAGTTCCACGGAGACGACGCTCGGCAGGAGCGCAACATCATTGATCTGCTCGACCAGGTGCCCGCCGGGGCGCAGTTCATCCTGCTGCCCGAGACCGCCGTGCCGGGATACTACGACGAACCCGCACTCAGCGACATGTGGACCGGAAGCCCCGACCGTGCGGGCGACTTCTGGATGGAGCTCGCCGATTCGCTCCGCAGCCGCCACCCCGAGGCGCTGCTCATCACCGGAGCCAACACCCTGCGGCACTATGCGGCCGGCGCGCAGACCGAAACGGCCCGCAGGGAGTCGTTCGGCGCAGGATACTACGACATCTTCAACTCCGCCGTGGGGCTCGACTCCGCGGGGCGTGCGCAGATACACCACAAGGGACGCCTCGTCATCGGCGTGGAGAACACCCCGACGTGGGTATTCGACGTGATGCGCTTCCTGGTCATCGACCTCGGAGGAACCCTCGGGCAGATCGGACGCGGAGTGCACGGTTCGGCATTCGAGCACAACGGCGTCAGGGTCGGCCCGGCCATCTGTTACGAAGGCCTCTACGGCGACTTCTACGGCGACTTCGTGCGCCGCGGAGCCCAGTTCATGGCCATCATCTCGAACGACGGATGGTGGGGCGACACCCCCGGATACCGGCACCTCTTCTCGATATCACGGCTCAGGGCCATCGAACACCGCCGCGCCATCGCCCGCTCGGCAAACACCGGCCAGTCGGGATTCATCTCGCCCCGCGGCGACGTGGGCGAAACCCTCGGATGGGAGGAGCGCGGCGTCATCACCGCCCGCGTGCCGCTCGTCTCGGAAGAGACCTTCTACACCCGCTACGGAGACTACCTGGCCCGCACGGCGCAATACGTCCTGCTGCTCTCGGTGCTCTACTTCATCGCCTACCGCGTCAAACGCAAGAATTACCTCGTCAAATAAACCCGCTTTTGCCGTTATGAATTACAACCAGACTCTTGAATTCCTCTTTCAGTCACTCCCGGCCTTCGAGACACAGGGCGCCTCGGGATACAAGCCGGGACTGGAGCGGATCACCGCTTTCTGCCGCCACATCGGAAATCCCCAGCGGAACTTCTTCACCATTCATGTGGCCGGCACCAACGGCAAAGGCTCCGTATCGCACATCATCGCCTCGGTCCTCCAGCAGGCCGGATACCGGACCGGACTCTTCACCTCGCCGCACCTCCAGGACTTCCGCGAGCGCATCCGCGTCGACGGCGAGATGATCCCCAAACAGAAGGTCGTGAACTTCGTCGACAAACACCACGACAAGATGGTCGAACTGGGACTCTCGTTCTTCGAGATGACCGCCGCCATGGCCTTCGACTACTTCGCACAGAGCGACGTCGAGGTGGCCGTGATCGAAACCGGCCTCGGAGGAAGACTCGACGCCACGAACATCATCGTCCCGATCCTGAGCATCATCACCAACATCGGGCTCGAACACACCGCCCTGCTCGGCGATACGCTGCAGAAGATCGCCGCCGAGAAGGCCGGCATCATCAAAAAGAGCATCCCGGTGCTGGTCGGAGAGGCCGACAGCCGCTACAACGAGGTTATCGAACAGGCAGCCGCCGCCAACAAGTCGAAGGTCATCTACGCCCAGGAGGTCTTCAAGTGCGAGGAGCAGCGGCTCGAAGGCTCCTCACAGTTCTTCCGCATGCGCCGCACGCGCGACGACAAGGAGTTCGACGTGCAACTCGACCTGCAGGGAAACTACCAGAGCCGCAACATCGTGACGGCCTCGGCCGCCGTGGATTTCCTCCACGAGGAGACGCCGCTGACCATCTCGCGCCGCGCCTACATCGAGGGGCTGCGCTGCGCGGCAGCCAACACGTCGCTCATGGGCCGCTGGCAGAAGCTCGACGAGGAGCCCCTCGTCATCTGCGACACCGGGCACAACGCCCACGGCATCGCCTATGTCGCCGAACAGCTCAAGGTCACACCCCACAAGGAGCTATACTGCGTGATGGGATTCGTCCGCGACAAGGACCTCGCGCACATCCTCCCGCTGCTGCCCCATGAAGCGCACTACATCTTCACCCAGGCGCACTCCGAACGGGCGCTGCCCGCCGAGGAGCTGACGGCAAAGGCCGCCATCTACGGATTGCAGGGCGAAGCCGTCGCCGAGGTGCAGGCCGCCATTGCCCGGGCCCGGGAACTCGCCGCCCCCGAGGACATGATCTTCATCGGCGGCAGCACGTATGTCGTCGCCGAGGCGCTGTAGGGTCTGGATCCCGAAGTTGCAGAATCTGAATCCCGAAAAAACAGAAAGCCGGCCGAATCTTCCGATTCAGCCGGCTTTCTCTATCTGACACAAGACGCCTTCGGGAACGTCAGACCTGCAACGGCGGCAACACGGCAAACAGCCCCCTGCAAACGGTCCCCTTGCAAACGGCCCCCTGCAAGCACTCCCGGACACGCCCCGGGGCGTCAGGCCTGACCCATCTTGGGCCCCGACTCGGGAACTACCTGCGGCGTGGGAATCTCGATCTTCCCCATGCTGTTCTCGTAACGCACGATATTGTCCTGCAACGACCGCAACAACCGCTTGGCATGCTCCGGAGTGAGGATGATCCGGCTCTTCACACGCGCCTTCTGAACGCCCGGAAGCACCGTCGCAAAGTCTATGATGAACTCCGAGGACGAATGGGATATGATCGCCAGGTTCGAATAGTTCCCCTGTGCAACAGCTTCGTCCAACTCCACGTCTATCCCGAATTGTTTCATCTCTGCCATAGGTCCAATGGTTTATGTTATGCAAATTTATACATTCCCGGCCCTCCGTGTACCCCGCCGAAGGCAAAGTTTTTGATAATTTATCAACACATCGCATGCCGCAGAAATCTCCCGCGACCCTTTTTTGCGCTTTTCGTAAGCGGATATCGCGCCTTTTTCGTATCTTTGCCCACGTGACGGCCCGGCGCGAGGCATCTCCCCGGAGAGCTTCCCCGCCAGCGCGTGGACGCACCCCGAAAACTCCGCCCCGACCGTCCGGATTACGCTTCTAAACAGCACTCAAATGGCCCTGGAAATCATCGAGATACTCTTTCGCGGCATCTGCGTCGGAATCGCAGCCTCGATCACCGTCGGACCCGTTGCCGTACTCTGCATCCAGCGTACACTCTCGAAAAGCCGCCGGTCGGGAATCGTCTCCGGGATCGGCGTGGCCTGCGCCGATACCTTCATGGCCATCGTCGCCCTGTTCTGCTACTCCGTGCTCCAGCACCAGATCGAACAGTACAACACCCTGCTGCGAATCATCGGCGGCATACTCGTCGTCATCGTCGGCGTCTTCATCTTCACCCAGAACCCCGTGCCGCAGATCCGCCGCAACCGCGCCGGAAAAACCTCCCTCTGGCAGGACTTCGCCTCGATATTCGGACTCACCATCGCCAACTTCATCATGGTCGTCCCCTACATCCTAGCCTTCTTCGCCGTCTTCAAGATCTCCTCGGGAGACGTCACGGAGCACTCCGTCGGCGGATTCTTCCGCGCACTGTTCGTCATCGCGGGATTCTTCGGCGGCGCCGTCTGCTGGTGGACCTTCCTGGCCTGCGTCATCAGCCTCTTCCGCCGCCGGTTCCGGCCCCGCCACATGCTCACCATCAACCACGTCGCTGGACTAATCATCGGAATCCTAGGAATTTACACCATATTATCGACCTTCTTTGCCATCTTCCCCAATGTCGGACACTAAGAATAAGATCATCATCGCCGTCGACGGATTCTCCTCGTGCGGCAAAAGCACCTTCGCCAAGGCCATCGCCGCACGGCTCGGATACATCTTCATCGACACCGGCGCCATGTACCGCGCCGTGACGCTCTATGCCCTCGAACACGGCGCCATCCGCTCGGGAATCGTCGACGAAGAGGCCGTCGTCCGCCTCCTCAACCAGATCTCGATCACCTTCCGCTTCAACCCCGAACGCGGCGCCAGCGACATCTACGTCAACGGCGATCTGGTCGAGGGAAAGATCCGTACCATCGAGGTCTCGAACTGCGTGAGCCGCGTGAGCGCCATCCCCGAGGTGCGCCGCAAGCTCGTGGCCATGCAGCAGGAGATGGGCCGCCGAAAGGGGGTGGTGATGGACGGCCGCGACATCGGCACGGTGGTATTCCCCGACGCCGAGCTGAAACTCTTCATGACGGCCGACCCCGCCGTCCGCGCACAAAGACGCTACAAGGAGCTCCTCGAAAAGGGGGACCACGTGACCCTCGAGGAGATCGAACGCAACGTCCGCGAACGCGACCGCATCGACATGACGCGCGCCGTGTCGCCCCTGCGCCAGGCCGACGACGCCGTGGTGCTCGACAACAGCCACATGAGCGTCGACGAACAGATGGCCTGGTTTATGAAGCTTTACGAACAGCGAACCAACGCCTGAAAGAGCATGGACATCGAGATTGACGACAAATCGGGCTGCTGCTTCGGCGTCATGCGCGCCATCACGAAGGCCGAGGAGGCCCTCGAAGGGGGCGGTACGGTCTATTCGCTGGGCGACATCGTCCACAACCGCATCGAGGTGCAGCGGCTCGAAAGGCTCGGCCTGCGGACCGTGACGCACGCCGACATGCCGAAGCTCGCCGGACAGCGGCTCTTCATCCGCGCCCACGGGGAGCCCCCCGCCACCTATGACGAGGCCCGCAGGCTGGGCATTGCGGTCATCGATGCCACCTGTCCGGTCGTGGCGCGCCTCCAGCGGCGCGTCGTGGAGGCCTTCGAGCGCATGCAGCAAGTCGGCGGGCAGGTGGTGATCCTCGGCAAGCGGGGGCATGCCGAAGTGGTGGGGCTCACGGGGCAGGTCGGCGGACAGGCCCTCGTCATCGAGGGGCGCGACGATCTCGCACTGATCGACTTCTCGCGTCCGATCCACTTCCTCGCGCAGACCACCCAGAGCATCGAGCTCTTCGAGGCGTTGGGCGAAGAGATGCGCCGCCGGGCCGCCGATCCGCAGCAGGTGCACATCGAAGATACGATCTGCCGCCAGGTATCGGGCCGCGAGCAGCATCTCGAAGCCTTCGCCCGCCGGTTCGACGTCGTGCTGTTCGTCTGCGGCCGCAAGTCGTCGAACGGAAAGGTCCTCTCGGACGTCTGCCGCAGGGCCAACCCCCGGACGCACGTCATCGAGGAGGCCGCGGAGATCGACCCGGCATGGATCGCCGGAGCCGGAAGTCTCGGCATCTGCGGAGCTACCTCGACGCCCCGCTGGCTCATGCAGCAGGTCGCCGAGGCCGCAAGGCGCCTCGGAGCAGGCGGAACCGCCCCGGAGCAGGTGCAACAGGCTCCGGAGCAGGCATAAACAACAAGAAAAATCGAAATCGGAACAACCAACCTGTCGTCTGTTATGAAATACTTCATCCGCGCACTGAAATATTTTTGCGCTCTCTGCGTTCTTTGTCTGGTGATCATGCTCCTGAACCGGCTCGCCGGACCCTCCACCCTGACCATCAGGGAGACCTTTTACGTGATGTTCCACACCCCCCGGGGCATGCTGCTGCCCGTGGTCATCGTCCTGCTGGCCGCCGCATACCCCCGTTTCGGCTTCGTCGCGCGACGCATAGAGGGTGACATCGTCCGGGATCGCGAGCAGATCGTCAACGCCTTCCGTGCGGCGGGATTCTCCCTGCGCTCCGAGGTCGACGGCGTGATGACATTCCGCGCCGACAGCCCCCTGCGCAAGCTGACCCTCCTCTGGGAGGACGAGATCCGCGTCGAACAGTACGGGCAGTGGATCGAAATAGCGGGCATACGCCGCGCCGTGGCCCGCATATACTACCAGTTGGACTCGTATTTAAGAAACAAACGATACAATGAATAGACTCTCTCGCCGAATCTGCACCGCCGTCGCGCTGTGCGCCGCCGCAGGAACCCTCATCTTCGCGGCCAAGGACGACTTCGGGCTGGGACGCAACATGGAGATCACCGTCAACATGATGCGCGAACTCATGCTCAACTACGTGGATCCCATCGATCCCGACAAACTCATGGAGGGGGCCGCCGCAGGCATGGTCAGCGACCTCGACCCCTACACGGAGTACATCCCCGAAAAGGGAATGCAGGACTTCGAAATCCTCACCACCGGGAAATACGGCGGCATCGGATCGCTCATCCGTCAGAAGGAGGACTACGTGCGCATCGCACAGCCCTACGAGGGTTCCCCGGCCGACAGGGGCGGACTGAAGATCGGCGACCGCATCCTCGCCATCGACGGAAAGGAGGCCAAGGGTTTCACCACGGAGCAGGTATCCAACCGTCTGAAGGGTGAGCCGGGCAGCAAGGTCCGCGTCACGGTCGAGCACCTCGACGGGTCGCAGGAGACCGTCACCATGCGCCGCGAGCGGATCTCGATACCCGGGGTGCCCTACGCCGGATGGATTGCCGACAGCATCGCCTACATCCGCCACAACGACTTCACCGAAGGGTGCTACGAGGAGATGCGTGCCGCCATCGAACGGCTCCGCGCCGAAGGCCGCATGAAGGCCCTCGTCCTCGACTACCGCTCGAACGGCGGTGGCATCATGCAGGAGGCGATCAAGATCCTCGGCATGTTCGTGCCCAAGGGCACCGAGGTGCTCAGCACGAAGGGCCGCACGGAGGATTCGAAACAGGTGTTCCGCACGCAGTCGGAGCCCGTGCTTCCCGACATCCCCCTCGTCGTGCTCATCAACGGAAACTCCGCCTCGGCCGCCGAGATCGTCGCCGGAGCCCTCCAGGACCTCGACCGCGCCGTGCTGATCGGCCAGCGGAGCTTCGGAAAGGGTCTCGTGCAGTCGACCCGCCCCCTCGGGTACAACACCATGCTCAAGCTCACAACGGCCAAATACTACATCCCCTCGGGACGCTGCATCCAGGCCATCGACTACTCCCATTCGCAGCAGGGCGACGTGAGGAGCGTTCCCGACTCGCTGATCTCCGAATTCACGACGAGCACCGGCCGCAAGGTCTATGACGGCGGAGGCATCATGCCCGACATCCGCACCGAACCGGAGTACATCTCGCGTTTCGCGCTGACGCTCTACGCCCTGGGATTCATCGAGGACTTCGGCGACGAATACACACGACGCCACCCCGGGCAGCAGATCGACATCCGCACCTTCTCGATCACCGACGAGGATTATGCCGACTTCGCGGAGTTCCTCAAGGACAAGAAGGTGCCCTACGAATCCGACACGCGCCGGGCGCTCAAGACCCTGAAGAAGGCCGCCGAAGACGACCGCTTCGCCGAGCTCAAGGAGACCTTCGACAAGATGGAGGCCGACCTCAAGGACGACACGCAGACCAACCTCGAAACCTACCGCGAACAGGTCATCGAGACGATCAACAACGACATCGTCCTGCGGCACGCCTATCAGGCCGGCGTGATCGAACATTCGCTGACCTCGGACGGCGATGTGAAACGGGCCGTGGAGCTCCTCTCCACCCCCGGGGAGTATGTGCGCATCGTCACCGAACAGGATACGGACAAAAAGTAAAAAACAGACGGCATGAAGCTGCGTCTCGACAGATTCTCGTTCCGCAACCGCGTGGTGGTCATCGTCGTGGGTATCGCCCTCGGCACCATCTCGCTGCTCTACACCAACAACATGGCCCGGCGCCTCAAGGAGAAGGAGCAGCACGACGTGGCCCTCTGGGCACACACCATGGAGCGCGTGAACCGCGACGTGATGGGCGGAGCCATGGAGGACCCCCTGATCGCCGACATCATGTCGAACAACAACAACATCCCCTTCATCATCACCAACGAGAACCTCGAGGTCATCAACTCCCACCTCATCCCCGAAAAGATCATCAACCATCCGGGGCGTCTGCGCCGTCAGATCGAGAAGTTCACCGAGGAGAACATCCCCCGTCCGGTACACTTCTGGTGGACCAACGAGCACTACCACATCATCTTCTATGGAAAATCGGCCCTCCTGAAGTCGCTCTACTACTTCCCCTACATCCAGATCCTCGTCATCACGGCGTTCATCGCCCTGGGATTCGTGGCCTTCCGCTCGTCGAAGCACGACGAGCAGAACCGCGTGTGGATCGGACTGGCCAAGGAGACCGCCCACCAGCTGGGAACACCCACCTCGTCGCTGCTCGGATGGATCGAGTACCTCCGTTCGCAGGATATCGACCAGACGGCCGTCGACGAGATGAACAAGGATCTCACCCATCTGATGAAGATCGTCGACAGGTTCTCGAAGATCGGATCCGAAACACCCCTCGCTCCGGCAAACATCAACGAAGTGGTCGGCGAGTCGGTGATGTACTTCCGCAAACGAATCCCGCGCAACGTCACCCTCGACTACAACGGACTGGCCATCGCCCCCGTGCAGGCCAACATCAATGCGGCGCTCTTCGAATGGGTCGTCGAGAATCTCATGAAGAACTCCCTCGATGCGCTCCAGGGACACGGAGCCATCGACGTGCGCATCTCCTCGGACGACAAGAACGTGATGATCGATGTGAAGGATACCGGCAAGGGAATTCCCAAAAGCAACTGGAAGCGCATCTTTGAGCCCGGCTTCACGACCAAAACCCGCGGATGGGGGCTGGGGCTCTCCCTCTCGCGGCGCATCGTCGAGGAGTACCACCAGGGCAAGATCGCCGTGGTGGATTCGGAAATAGGCAAGGGAACGACCATCCGCGTCACCCTCAAACGCATCTTTGCCTGATGGTCGAGTGTGGGATCCATATGCAGGAGGGGACCCGCAACGATTCGATCCCGGGGGCCGGAAGCATCCAGCGGGCGGATTCGATCCGGAAAGCCGGCGGCGCACGGCGCACGGACACGACCGGAAGCACCCACGGCACGCAGCCGGCGGATTCGATCCGGGGAGCCGGAGTCGCACGGCGCTCGGACACAACCGGAAGCACCCACGGCAAGCAGCCGGCGGATTCGCTCGCCGCTGTCTCCGCGACGGACTCCCTTCCGGAATCTCAGCGCACGGACTCGACGGCGTGGAACAGCCTCGGATATATCCTTCCCGTCAGGGAAGCCGGCGCCGCCGAAGGGCAGGTTGTCTGGCGCGACACCACCGCCAGAGCCGTCTTCGGAGCCTCCTCGATGCGCGTGGCTCCGGGCGGCGAACTCCAACCGACGCGCAGCATCCCGACAGACAACATCCCCTTCCAGGGGTTGGTGCTCCTGCTGGCCGTCATCTATGCCGTGCTCCTCTACCGTAACCTCGGGGACATCCGCACCCTGCTCAACCGAACGTTTCACGACGCTCCCGCCCGCAAACGCCTCTCCGAAGAGACCGGAAGCAGCGGGTTCTCGCACTTCCTCAACGTGACCGTCACGCTCGGACTCCTCTTCGCGGGTCTGCTCGCCGTCAAGTTCGGCGGCGAACGTCTCGAAGGACTCATCCCCGACGACCTTGAGCAAATCGCCATGCCGGGACTCTCGCTGGCAACCTCGCTCGCCGGAGCCCTCGTCCTGCTGTACCAGTACCTCATGCTGCAGGGTGCGGGAGCCATTACCGTCTCCCGGCCCTTCATTCTCCAGCTCCTGCAGCTGCGCAGAACCTATTTCGCCCTGATCGTCGTCTGCGCGGCCCCCGTGCTGCTGCTCTACATCCTCTGCCCGCCCGACTCCGGCAGTATCTGGCTCTACGCCCTCCTCGCCGAATCGGCCGTTGCGGCCATTCTGTATCTCAAAGAGTCCCTGGGGCTGTTTCTTTCTAAAAATTTTTCAATTTTACTTTGGTTTTTGTACCTTTGCACCGTGGAACTCTTCCCTATCAGTCTTTTATGGCTGCTGTTGACAAGGGGCGAGGCATCCATTCAATAACCTAAATTGTCCGCATTTTGAAAGTAAAGAGTGTTCTGGTTTCACAGCCGAAGCCCGCAATTATCGAGAAATCCCCATTCTTCGAGTTGTCGCGCAAGTACGACGTGGAAATCACCTTCCAACCCTTTATCCGGGTCGTCGGCGTATCGTTGAAGGAGTTCCGGGCCCAACGCGTCGAAGTCCTCAACCACACGGCCGTCATCTTCACCTCGCGCACGACTGTCGACAGCTTCTTCCACGTCTGCGAAGAGGCCCGCATCACCATTCCCGAGACCATGAAGTACATCTGCCAGACCGAGGCCGTAGCTCTCTACCTGCAGAAGTACATCGTCTACCGGAAGCGCAAGATTTCGTTCGCCGACGGATCCTTTACCTCGCTCATCGAGCTTATCATCAAGCACAAGGAGGAGAAGTTCCTCCTCGCCCTGAGCGAACCCCACAAGCCCGAGCTCCCCGAGACGCTCGCAAAGCTCAAACTCGCGTTCGATCCCGTCATTCTGGCACGCACCGTCGCCGCGGACCTCGAACACATGCACCTGCCCGACTACGACCTGCTGGCGCTCTACTCCCCGACCGACGTCAAGACCCTCGTCGAGAAGTTCGGAACGAAGGAGCTGCCCGCCGTGGCGGTCTTCGGCGAAGGAACACTCCGCGCCGCCATCGAGGCCGGCATCCCCGTCTCGGCCAACGCCCCGACCCCCGAGGCTCCCTCGATGGTCAAGGCCCTCGACATCTTCCTCCAGAAGGTCCTCAACGGCGAGGAGATACACCCCGTGGAGCTCTCCGTGGACTCCCAGAAGGAGGAGTTCATCCGCAGCCAGCAGCACAAACTCGCAAAGAAAAGCAGACCCCGGCGTCCGGCCTCGGAGTCGAAGTGACGACCCCCCGAGGAGACTCCCGCCCGCAGAACAATATGGCCCAGCACTCGCTGCCCCGAACCGAACGGCTCCGCTCGATGGGAGCCATTCGCCGTCTGTTCGAAAACGGCGAAAGCGGATTCATTTTCCCCTTCCGCTACGTATGGTTTGCCGAGCCCGATACCGAACGCTCGGTCGAGGTGCTGTGCTCCGTTCCGAAGAAGTTCCACAAGCGGGCAAACCGCCGCAACCTCCTGCGCCGACGCACCCGGGAGGCCTACAGGTTGCAGAAGGAGATCCTCGGCGCCGAAGTGCCGGTAAACCTCGACCTCGCGCTGATCTACTCCTCGAAGGAGGTCCTTCCGTACAAAACCGTAGCTCATGCCGTCCGAAAAATCCTCCAAACGGTGGCTGCAGCTCTTTAAAAGAATCTGCGCCCTGCCGTTCATCCTACTGGTGCGCTTCTACCAGCTCTGCATCTCTCCCCTCACGCCCCCGTCGTGCCGCTTCACCCCCACCTGCTCCCAGTATGCGCTCGAGGCGTTGCGGAAGTACGGTCCTCTGAAGGGGTTGTGGCTCACCCTGAAGCGTCTGGCACGCTGCCACCCCTGGGGCGGCAGCGGCTACGATCCAGTACCGTAAAACGGTCACAAGGAGGGCTACGGCTGCGGGTCGTTGATCGTTTCGCGGATCTCGGACAGATCGACCAGCTTGTTGACAATGGCGTAGATCGTCAGTCCGGCCGCCGAGTGGATCTGCAGTTTCGAGGCGATGTTGCGCCGGTGCGTGATCACCGTGTGGGTCGAGATGCACAGCACGTCGGCAATCTGTTTGTTGGTCAGACCCTTCACCACGCAGGTGATGATCTCCTTCTCCCGGGCGCTCAGCGGCTCGGGACGCGTCGACTGCGGGGATTCCGAGGCCAGGCGCTCGACGGCCGGGATGAAGAGCTCATCCTCGACGGCATTGTGCGAGGCCAGCTCCTGCTCGCAGGCAAAGATGTCGAACAGCACGCCGTTCAGCTCGTTCGTGCTCCCCGAGGGGTAGTATTTGATGATGATGTTCTTCAACTCCCGGAGCTTCGTCTCCACCTGGTCGTGGTGCCGGCGGAACTCCTCGATCGAGTAGGTTGCGCTCTTCTCCCCGGCGAGCAGCGACTCCACGTAGGGAAAGACCGTCCGCTCCTCATAGGACATGTGGCGCTGCACCTCGGCCACGTATTCGTCGAAGAAGCGCAGGATGGCAAACGACACGTCGCTCTGCGAGCAGTCGATCGCCTCGATCAGTTTGCGGCGGATAGCCGGAAGGCGGAAATCGAGAAAATAACCGTGCGAGGTGTGCAGGTAGTCGGTCAGCGAACGCACCGAGACCGTGCCGGCAGCCTCCCTGCCGCCGCCCAGCCCCATCTGCAGGTTGACAACGGCCAGAAACGTCGACGTATCGACACGGCTCTCCTCGCAGACCTCGGCGATCGTCTTGTCGCCGAAGCCCAGCGCAATGCCGAACCGGCTCATGATCTGAAGCACCGGGTAGCGGTCGCACACCAGGTCGCACATACGGTCCTCGCCCGAGTATCCTCCGGTTTTGTTCATATAAAACGCCTCCAATGGTTCAATGCGCAAAGGTAACGCTCCCCGCGCAATCCGGCAATACCTAACAAAGGGGATTTTCTCAGAGATCCGCGATCTCCGTATAGGTTGTCTGGAGCATCGTCCGCCCGACGTCGAGCAACTCGGGATTCGTCGCCGTGACGACCCGGTCGCCCGTGGCATCCCACACCGCGGCCCCGAGCGAATCGACCACGCCGAAGCCGTCGTTGAAGGCATAGTAGGCAAACTTCCGCGGCGGTGCCGGAGCGAAGAGATCCTTGCTGAAGGCGTAATCGTCGTGTGCAAGCCCCAGCTGTCCGAGAAGCGTCGCCGCCAGGTCGATCTGCGACGCATAGGTGTCGATGCTACGCGGTCCGGCAACCGCTCCGCCCGTCCAGATCATCGGAATGCGGTGGCGCAGCGGTTCGTTGTACGAAAGTGTCTTCGGGTAGGGGAAACCGTGGTCGGCAACCAGCACCACCAGCAGGTTGTCCCACGCCGGGGAGTCCTTCAGCCGCTCGATCATCCGCCCGACGCATTCATCCGAAAAGGCCATGGCGTTGAGCTCCCGGTCGGCGAACTTCGCGTAGGGAACATCGAACGGCGTATGGCTGCTCAACGTCAGCAGTCCCGCCAGAAAGGGCTCCCCGCCCCCGCTCAGCGAGATGACCCGATCGGCGAACCAGTCGCACATCACGGCATCGTCGTAGCCCCAGTCGGCCGGCGGTGTGTCGAACTTCAGATCCTTCTGCCAGATGAGCTCCTGCCATCCCGTGGCGTACATGTACGACGCCTGGTTCGTAAAGTTCAGGTCCCCGCCGTAGGCGAAGCTCGTGGCGTAGCCCGCGCGGGCCAGCGAGCGGGCTATCGAAGGCAGGTTGCGGCTCTTGTTCGGAAGTTTCATAACCGACATGCGCGTCTGCGCCGGGAAGCCGCTCAGAATGGAGACCTCGCCCCGGTCCGTGCGGAACGAGTTGGCGAAGAAGTTCTCGAACCAGACGCCTTCCGTCTTGAGGCGCTGCATCCACGGCATGACCGGCTCGCCGTCGACCCTCTCGTCCATCACCGTGCGGGCGAAGCTCTCGAGGATCACCACCACCACGTTGGGGCGCTCCACCCCCTCGCGCAGCACCCGTTGGGTCGGCGCCGCAGAGCGGTCGCCGCGCAGTCCGGCAAACTTCGCCTCGCGCGTCGCCTCGTCGAAGAAGGGGTAGGCCGACGCATAGTCCTCCTGCTTGCCCAGCGTCGAGAGAAACGAGAAGACGGGATTCGTGGCGGCATGGTTCAGAAACATCTCCGAGCTGAAGTAGACCTTCGAGACGTTGGCCACCGAGGCTCCCGTTCCGCCGCGGATGGCCAGGAAGTCGAAGCCCCCGAGCAGCAGCAGCGCCAGCGTGCCGAGCGAGGCGGCGCCCCAGCGCAGGGGGCGTGCGTCGAAGAGCCGCACGATGCGCCGGTAGCTCCAGATCATCAGCGCGGCGTAGAGCGCAGCCAGGGCGAGCTGCCGCACGGCCGTCCATGCGTCGACGCTCGCCATGGCATCCTTCGGATCGGCGAGGTAGATCAGGATCGTCGCGTCGAGGCGGAAGCCCCAGTGTTCGTAGAGCGCCACGTCGACGGCGAAGATCAACGCCGTCACCACGGAGATGAGGACGAAATAGGTGGTAAGTAGCCCCCTCCAGAAGCGTTCCGGGAGGCGTACCCACACCGACACGAGCGCCGCCAGCAACGGAATGACCGTGACGTAGCCCGCCACGGTCATGTCGAGCGACAGCCCGTGTCCCACCACGGCCAGCCACGCCCCGAAGCCCTGTCCCGCGGCATCCGCCGCGTACCAGGCCATGAAGACCGGCTTCTGCAATGCCATCAGCACGGTCGTCGCGGCAAACACCGCCGCCAGAAAGGCCACTCTGCGCTTCATCTCAGATCTTCTCTCCGTAAGCAAGGTCGCCGGCATCGCCGATGCCCGGAACGATATAGGCCCGCGAGGTCAGCTCCTCGTCGACGGCCGCCACCCAGATCGTCGTCTCCTGGCGCGGCATGTGGTTCATCGCGTACTCAAGGCCCTGTTCGCTCGCAATGACCGACGCCACGTGCGTGTGGAGCGGCGTGCCGCCCTTCTGGCACAGCGCCTCGTAGGTCAGCACCAGCGACGACCCCGTGGCAAGCATCGGATCGACCAGCAGCAGCGTCTTCCCTTCGAGGCTCCCGCACGAAATGTACTCCACCTTCACGGTGAATTTCCCGTCCTTCGTGCTCTTGCGGTAGGCCGAGACAAAGGCGTTCTGCGCATCGTCGAAGAAGTTCAGAAAGCCCTGGTGGTAGGGAAGACCCGCCCGGAGCACCGTGGCCAGCACGATCTGGTCGTCGATCACAGCCACCGTGGCCTCGCCGAGCGGCGTCTCGACCGTCTGCGGCTCATAATGCAGCGTCTTCGAGATCTCGTAGGCCGTGATCTCGCCGATGCGCTCCATGTTGCGTCGGAAGCGCATCGAGTCCTGCTGGATGCGTTTGTCGCGAATCTGCGACAGAAACTTGTTCAGAATGGTATTCTGCTCGGATAATACGTGAACTGTCATATCTGCGTCGGATGGTTGGTGTCAATAAAGAAAGTTGTTGAACGGGTAACGCCCGGCGTGAATCTCCCGCACCATCCCGTACAGATCCGAGCGAAATTTTTCCAGGTTGAGCCGCTTGAGCGCCGAAAGAAAGATGCACGGCGTATTGGCCTGCGCGATCCAGCTCCGCTTCAGCTCGTCGAGCGTGCGGTTCTCACGCGTCGCAGGCGTCAGGTCGTCGGCATCCTTCTCCACCCAGCGGTAGGCATCCACCTTGTTGAAAACCAGGTAGACGGGTTTGTCACCCGCACCGATCTCCTGAAGCGTCTGCTTCACAACGGCGATCTGATCCTCGAACTGCGGGTGCGAAATGTCGACCACGTGGATCAGCAGATCAGCCTCCCGGACCTCGTCGAGCGTCGACTTGAACGACTCGATCAGCTCCGTGGGCAACTTGCGGATGAAGCCCACCGTGTCGGACAGCAGAAACGGCAGGTTGTCGAAGACCACCTTGCGCACCGTCGTGTCGAGCGTCGCGAAGAGCTTGTTCTCGGCAAAGACCTCGCTCTTCGAGATGAGGTTCATCAGCGTGGACTTCCCCACGTTCGTATACCCCACCAGCGCCACACGCACCAGCGACCCGCGGTTCGACCGCTGCACGGCCATCTGCCGGTCGATCTTCTTCAGATCCTCCTTCAGCTTCGCGATGCGGTCGCGGATGATGCGTCGGTCGGTCTCGATCTCACGCTCGCCCGCTCCGCCACGCGTGCCCGTGCCGCCGCGCTGTCGTTCGAGGTGCGTCCACAGGCCCGACAGCCGCGGAAGCATGTATTCGTAGTTGGCCAGCTGCACCTGCGTCTTGGCGTAGGCCGTCTGCGCCCGCGACAGGAAGATGTCGAGAATCAGCCGCGTGCGGTCCAGCACCCGGCACGGCATCTCCTTCTCGATGTTGCGCGTCTGCGACGGCGTCAGTTCGTCGTCGAAGATCGCCACGTCGATCTCCTCCTCCCGGCAGTACTCCACGATCTCCTGCAGCTTTCCCGGACCGACATAGATGCGTGACGACGGCTGCGCAAGCCGCTGCGTGAAGCGTTTCACGGCCCGGATGTCGGCCGTCTCGGCCAGAAACTCCAGTTCGTCGAGGTACTCCTCGGCCTGCCGCGGCTCCTGATTGTCGCGGACAACGGAGATCAGCACCGCACGTTCGCGCGGATCCTCCCCAGGCGTCGGGGTCTGCACGCCGCTCCGGCGGGAATCGTCCCTCTTCCGGGTATCCTCCTGCCGGCTTCTCTTATCCTCCTGCCGGTTGCTCTTGTTCTCTTCCAAATCTGTCTGTTTTTTCATACTTCTCGTCTGCCCTGCCGCACCCTTCTGCGGATTCCGCAGGGCAAATCTCTTTGGAGACAAAAAGGGTATCCCGCCCGAAAGCCGGATACCCTCCATACGTCTATTTGCGCCGATCAGTTCTGTACACGGAAGTCTACCGGAAGGGTATACTTGACACGTACAACCTGGTTACGCTGCTTGCCCGGGCTCCATTTCGGAGACTTGTTCAGCACGCGGATCGTCTCCTCGGAGAGCGAACGGTCCGGAGTCTGCAGCACCTGGATGTTCGTCAGACGACCGTCCTTCTCGATAACGAACGATACGACAACACGTCCCTGGATGCCGTTCTCAAGGGCTATCTGCGGGAAACGAACGTTCTGCTGCACCCATGCACGGAACGTATTGAGGTCTCCGCCCTGGAACGACGGCATCGTCTCGGCGATGAGGAACGGCTGGTCATCCTCGACAACCTCCTCCTCGGCAACACCCACCGACTGGATGAAGTCCGTATTGTCGTCAAACTCGGCGAAGCTTACGTCCGTAGTAATCTTCGTGTCATTGGTCACGACCTGCAGCAGGTCGGCAATAACCTTCACCTCTACCTTTTTGGGCTGCTCGACAGGCTTCTGGTCCTGACGAGTAATCTCCACGATCTGCTCCTCGACAACCGCCGTCTGGAGGTCGAGCTTCTCGATCTTGCGCTCCTTCGGCGTATACCAGAACGCCACGATCACAAGTGCCAGCGACACGACGAGACCGATTTCAAGCAGCAGTCCGCGCTTGTTCTGAAGGTCCGCTTTGGGGGTCTTTTTGATTTCCATCTATTTGAGTTTTAAATTGTTCGGTTAATTATTCCGGCAGGCTCTCCCGACGGCCTGCTGCGCATGGGGTGCCTATGCACCACAAATATATGGATAAATTTCCAAAAATGAACCTCCCGAAGCAAAAATCTTCAAATTTTACCTATTTTTGTCTCTCGAAAACCGCGTGCCATGAACCCCTCCGAAAACAAGGAATACCTCTACGGAAAGAGCCTCCCGCAGCTCGTCGCGCTCTGCGAGGAGTTCCGTCTGCCCGGATTCGCCGCACGGCAGATCGCTCGGTGGCTCTACGTCCGCCACGTCGAGGATCCGCTCCGCATGACCGACCTCGCGGCTGCGGCCCGGCAGCGTCTTGCCGAGCGCTTCGAACCCGCGCTCTCGGAGCCCGAAAAGGTCTCCGTATCGGCCGACGGAACGAAAAAGTACCTCTTCAGGACCCTTCAGGGGCACTTCATCGAGTCGGCATTCATTCCCGACGCCGGGCGCGCCACGCTCTGCATATCGTCCCAGGCCGGGTGCCGCATGGGATGCCGGTTCTGCGCAACGGGTCGCCAGGGGCTTCAGCAGTCGCTCTCCACGGCCGAGATCCTCAACCAGATCGTCTCGCTGCCCGAGCGCGACCGGCTCACGAATCTCGTGTTCATGGGAATGGGCGAACCGCTGGACAACATCGACAACGTCCTGCAGGCACTCGATATTCTCACTGCGCCCTGGGGCTTCGCATGGTCCCCGACGCGCATCACCCTCTCGACGGCAGGCGTCGTCCCCCAGCTCGAACGATTCCTCGCAGACTCGAAGGTCCATCTGGCCGTCAGTCTCCACAACCCCTTTCACGACGAGCGCGCCGAGATCATGCCCGTCGAGAAGGCGTGGCCCATTGCCGAGGTTATCCGCATCCTCCGCCGTCACGACTTCACCCATCAGCGGAGGGTATCGTTCGAGTACATCGTCATGAGCGGGCTCAACGACTCCCCGCGGCACATCCGCGAGTTGTCGCGGCTGCTCAACGGCATCAAGTGCCGCATCAACCTCATCCGGTTCCACCGCATTCCCGACTCGCCCTACTTCTCACCCGACGACGAAGCGATGATCCGTTTCCGCGACGCTCTCACCGCACGCGGCATTCAGACCACCATACGCGCCTCGCGCGGCGAGGATATTCAGGCCGCCTGCGGCTTGCTCAGCACCCGCTTAAGAAGCGGGATTTAGAGGGCGGGAGGGAGCTTCTTCCGAGATCAGAAGCTCTTCTGCGCCCGCCCGGCTAGAAGCCGGGATTTAGAAGGCGACAGAGAGCTTCGGCTCGAATAGGAAAGCCTTGCGCGCCCCGCCCGGCTAGGAGCCGGGATTTAGAAGGCGACAAAGAGCTTCGGCTCGAATAGGAAAGCCTTGCGCGCCCCGCCTCGGCTAAGCCCGAAAATAAAGGGCGACGGGGAGCTGGCAGGCATTTTGCATCCCTCTCCGTGCCCGGGTAGATTCCGGACAGACGGAAGTACAAAACCTTTAAAAATTGTTCATGATGACCCCGTTGTTGAAAAAATCAATACTTCTCCTCGGCCTCCTGCTCCTCGGAGCCGCAGCGCCCCGCGCCCAGGTGCGATTCGAAACCGGATCGACCGACGCCCTGCACGAAAAGGCCCTGCACAGCGGAAAGCCCGTATTCATCGACCTCTATGCCGACTGGTGCCCGCCCTGCCGAAGGATGGAGCGCGAGGTATTCTCGAAGCGCGAGGTCGGAGCATTCATGGAGCAGCGCTTCATCGCCGCCAAATACAATGTCGACAAATCCACGGGGCGCAAGCTCATGGAGCGCTACGGCAGCGGATCGATTCCTCTCTATCTGATCTTTTCGCCCGACGGGGAGCTCCTCGGGCGCATCACCGGGGCCACCGACGCCGAGACACTGATGGCGAATCTGCAGCGGATTCTCGACCACGCCAAAAAGGAGCCGTGACAAGGCCGGATCCGCAAAATCGCCTTAATTATTCACAAAACCGCCTCTTCGCAAAATCACTTTTTAGGCGTATAGACCACCTTCTTCGTCTCGAAGAACGGCTCGTCGAAGAAGGCCGGGATGTCATACACGTCCCACCGAAGGCCCGTGCGGGCCAGCTCCTCGGCCAGATCCCCGCCCTTGAGGTAGAGAATGCCGTTGGGCAGCGAGCCGTGCTGTCCGCGGTCGAGCTTTCCCCACACCCATTTGACAAATTCCGGCATCGCCGTAACGGCCCGCGAAACCACGTAGTCGTAACGATCCGCGAGCGTCTCGACACGCACGCACCGCGGCGTGAGGTTCGTCAGCCCGAGGCTCGACGAGACCCCTTCGACCACGGTGATCTTCTTGCGGATCGAGTCGGCGGCCGTAAAGTGCGTCTGCGGGAAGAGGATGGCCAGGGGGATGGACGGGAAGCCCCCGCCGCAGCCCACGTCGAGCACCCGCGCCCCGGCGTCGAAGCGGCACACCCGGGCGATGGCCAGCGAGTGCAGCACGTGGCGCAGGTAGAGCTGGTCGAAGTCCTTGCGCGAAACGACGTTGATCTTCGCGTTCCAGTCGGCATAGAGATCCCACAGCGCGGCAAAGCGTTCGCGCTGGAGATCCGTCAGGTCGGGAAAATATTTCTCGATAAGTTCCATAGGCTCGTTCGTTGCGGAGTTTCCATAAACCAGGATGGGGCGCGCGGAGGCGCAGGCGGGTCTTTCGGCGCTCCCCGGTCAATGCTGCTCGCCCTCGGTGATCATCCGGCACATCTGCTCCCGCGCCCGGTGGATCTGTGTCTTCACGGTCCCCAGCGGCAGTGAGAGTTTCGAGGCAATCTCCTCGTAGGAGTACTCCTCGAAGAAGCGCATGACGATCAGCTGCCGGTAGCGCGGCGTCAGCCGCTCGAGATAGTGCTCGATCTGCGTCCGCTGCTGGAGGTTGATGAAGCTCTCCTCGGGGGTCGGGGCGTTCGACGCCGGAGCCGTGAAGCGTTCGTCGATCGGAAGATCCTCCTGACGCCGGCGCACGTAGTCGATGAACGTGTTGCGCGCGATGGTGTAGACCCACTGTCCGAAGGTATACTCCGCGCTGTAGCGGTGGAGGTTGATGTAGACCTTGATGAAGGTCTCCTGCAGCAGGTCGTCGGCATCGTTCGTCCCCCCGAGCCGCTGCACGAAGAGCGTGTGGATGGCATCCCGGTAGCGGTTGAAGAGGTACTCGAAGGCGGTATCGTCCCCGTCGAGCGCCCGGCGGACCAGCTCCCGGTCGTCGGCTACGATATAGTCGGCTATCTCCATACGCGGTCGTCGCGGCGCAGCAGCAGCACGCCCAGCGCTGCCGCCCACAGCGGACTCAGCAGGTCATACAGGAAGTAGCGCAGCACGATTCCCTCCTCGCCCAGACGGCGGGCGATGCGGCGAACCTCGACGGCTACGATCGCGTAGCGTACCGCCAGCACCCCGGCGGCCGTGAGTTTGTACTCCAGCGGCATGAGCACCAGCGCCCCGAGCACCGCCAGGAAAAAGAGCGCCCGTGAAAAGAGCTCCCCGCGGATGTAGCGCTTCACGCCGCGCGGGTAGAAGCGGAACGACGATCCGTAATAGCGCAACTGGGAGATCCACCACTTCATTCCGCCCCACGTCTTCTCGCGCAGCAGCGCCCGCGGCGAGAGGATCACGCTCACGTTGTCGCGCGTCATGACCCGCTGCATGAAGAGGTCGTCCTCGCCGATGTTCATGTTCAGGTGGCTGAAGCCGTTGACCCCGAAATAGAGGCGTTTGGTGAAGCCGAAGTTGTGCAGCGTGCCCCGGTAGGGACGATGACGCACGGCCCGGGCGATCCAGTCGACCGAATGCATCATCCGCCACGTGCGCATGAGGTAGTTCGTGAAACCCTTCGCGCGCTCCACCCCGCAGTATCCCACGACGATCTCTCCGCGCATGAACCCCTTGGCCATGAGCGACAGCCACCGGTCGGTCTGCGCCACGGCATCGGTCGACGTGAAGATCAGGTGTTCGTAGTGCGCCGACTTGATGCCCACGTTGAGCGCCATCTTCCGCGAGATCGGGAAGCGCGGATCGAGCAGGATCTTCGTCGTCACGATCTGCGGAAAGGAGGCCTTCAGCTGCGCGAGGTCCTCGTAGAAGTCGCCATCCTGCCCCACGTAGACGATCACCACCTCGAAATCGGGGTAGCTCTGGGCCAGAATCAGCGGCAGACGCTCCTCGACGAACGAGTAGTCCTCGGAGAACATCGGGATGATGACCGACACCGGAGGCGCCTCGTCAAGGGTCGGTTCCCGACGGTTGTTCCTGTAACCCGGGATGCGGCCGTAGACGAAAACATAGTAGTAGAGCTGCACGCCGAACATCACAAGCATCGCTCCGCCGAGCACCACGCCCGGCCAGCCGTAACACGTCAGGAATGAATCGACCAGTTGCATATTGACAAAATATGTGCAAAGATAAATATTTTGCGTATTTTTGCCCAACATTTGACTATGAAATTCACCCTTCAACACAAAGACGCGGCGACCCGTGCCAGAGCCGGTGCGCTGCAGACCGACCACGGCACCATTCTGACGCCGATCTTCATGCCCGTGGGCACCGCGGCGACCGTCAAGGGGATCTTCCACCGCGACGTGCGCGACGAGGCCCGGGCGCAGATCATCCTCGCGAACACCTACCACCTCTACCTGCGCCCGGGAATGGAGATTCTCGAACGGGCCGGAGGCGTGCACCGCTTCTCGACCTGGGAGGGCCCGATGCTCACCGACAGCGGCGGATTCCAGGTGTTTTCCCTGGCGGCCTGCCGCAAGCTCACCGAAGAGGGGTGCCATTTCCGCTCGCACATCGACGGTTCGAAGCACCTCTTCACCCCCGAGAGCGTGATCGACACCGAGCGCACGATCGGCGCCGACATCATGATGGCCTTCGACGAGTGCCCCCCGGGAGACGCCCCGCGCGAATACGCCGCCAAGTCGCTGGCGCTCACCGAGCGGTGGCTCGACAGATGTTTCAACCGATACCACCAGACCGCGCCCAAATACGGCCACTACCAGGCGCTGTTCCCCATCGTGCAGGGGTGCACATACCCCGACCTCAGGGCCCATGCCGCCGAAAACGTCCGCCAGTACGACGCCGACGGATATGCCATCGGCGGGTTGGCCGTCGGCGAACCCACCGAGGTGATGTACGAGATGATCGAGGTGGTGAACGCCATCCTGCCCGAAGACCGCCCCCGCTACCTGATGGGCGTCGGCACTCCGGTCAACATCCTCGAGGCCATCGAGCGCGGCGTGGACATGTTCGACTGCGTGATGCCCACGCGGAACGGCCGGAACGGACAGTTGTTCACCGCGCAGGGGGTCATCAACATCCGCAACAAGAAGTGGGAGGACGACTTCTCGCCCATCGACCCCGAAGGCACGGCCTTCGTCGACACGCTCTACTCGAAGGCATACCTGCACCACCTCTGCACGTGCGGCGAAATGCTCGCCGCGCAGATCGCCTCGCTGCACAACATCGCCTTCTACCTGCGGCTGGTAACGATGGCCCGCGAGCACATCCTCGCCGGAGACTTCAAGGCGTGGAAGGAGCAGATGGTCACACGCCTCACCCGCAGGCTCTGACCCCGCACATCGGCCGCACACCGGCCGCAAGAACCCGCCGCACGCCTCGACGAAGTTCATTATTTGGGAAAAACGTACGTTTTTCGCGCGAAATGTCGTACATTTGTGGGCTATGAGACTGAAATTCCCCGGATTCAAGATCCTGGACCGATACATACTGGGCAAGTTCCTGATGACCTACTTCTTCGCCATCTCGATGATCATCGTCATCGTGGTGGTCTTCGACTATGTCGAAAAGGTCGACGACTTCACCGAACTCCACGCCCCCTTCAAGGAGGTGATCTTCGAGTACTACCTCAACTTCATCCCCTTCTTCATCAACCAGTTCAGCGGCCTCTTCACCTTCATCGCCTGCATCTTCTTCACCTCGAAGATGGCCTATCAGACCGAGATCGTCGCCATGTTGTCGGGCGGCATGTCGTTCCGCCGTCTGATGTGGCCCTACTTCCTCGGGGCGCTGATCATCGGATCGCTCTCGCTGACGCTCAACCTCTGGCTCATACCCCGCTCGCAGCGGCACATCGTCGCCTTCGAGCAGCAGTACATCAAACGCAAGCAGAACACCAAGTACAACTACCACATATACCGGCAGATCGAACCCGGCGTCTTCGCCTACATCCGCGGATACAGCGACGGCGGACACCGCGCCTCGTTCTTCGCCCTCGAAAGCTACGACAGCGGCACGATGACCCATTCGCTCGAAGCCTCCGACGTGACGTTCAACCCCGAAACCCGCCGCTGGACCGCCCCGCGGTACGTCAAGCGCGACTTCGACTCCCTGGGCGTGGAGACCTTTGAGCAGTACCGCAACCTCGACACGCTCATCAACCTCGACGTCACGGAGCTCGGCGAGATCAACGACCTCATACAGACCATGAACATCTCCGAGCTCGGGGAGTTCCTCCACCAGCAGGAGGCAAAGGGCTCCGACTCGATCAACATCATCAAGGTCGAACAGCACGCCCGCTACGCATACCCCCTCTCGACCTTCATCCTCACGCTGATCGGCGTCTCGCTCTCCTCACGCAAGGTCCGCGGCGGAACAGGTCTCCACATCGGCATCGGAACGGCGCTCTGCTTCTCCTACATCCTCTTCAACCGCTTCTTCGAGGAGTTCGCCAAGAGCGGATCGCTGCCGCCCGGACTCGCCGTCTGGCTGCCAAACATCATCTACCTCGGAATCGCCGTCTACCTCTACCGGAAGGCCCCGAAATAACATTCCCGCCATGAAGAAAAAGAGTGAAAACTTCATCCAGAAGCTCCGCCAGCGACCCCTGCTCTGGAACATCTCGCTGATCGTCGCCATCATCCTCGCCATGGCCGTCGCCGCCCACCTGCTCATGCAGATCGGAACCCGCCACGGCGCCCGGCGTACGGTCCCCGACTTCTCGGGATTCCCCATCGACAAGGCCTGCGAGATCGCCCGCAAGTACGACCTGAACATCCAGATCAACGACTCGCTCTTCGTACCCGCCTACGAAGGCGGCATCATCCTCGACCAGTTGCCCGAGGGCGGCGTGGAGGTGAAGCCCGGACGCAAGATCTACGTCACGATCAACTCCTTCCGGCAGAAGATCGTCCCCGTGCCCTACGTCGCGGGACGCTCGCTGCGCCAGGCCAAGAACATGCTCGAAATCGGAGGCCTCGAAATCAGCGAACTCGTCTACCGCCCCGACATGGCCACGAACTACGTCCTCGAAGAGTATTTCGAGGGAAAACCCGTCACGCCGAACAGCCGTCTCGAAGCCGAAATGGGCTCCGGGGTCACGCTCTACGTCGGCGTGGAGGAGGGCGCCGGAACGACCATCGTGCCCCAGGTCGTGGGATACCCCCTGGCCCAGGCCAAGAGCCGTCTCTGGGAGCTGGGACTCAACATCGGACGCATCGACTTCGACGAGGGGATCAACCTCCTCAACCAGAAGGATGCCCGCGTCTACCTCCAGACGCCGGGTGCCGAGCGCAGCGCCGCCCTGGGATCGAAGGTATCCCTGAGGCTCACGCTCGACGAAGAGAAGCTCGCCAAACGCCGCGCCGAGGCCCAGAAGCAGGCGGCTGCAGCCGCCGAAGAGCGGCGGCTTGAGGAGCAGCAGCGCGCCGACTCGCTCGCCGAGGTCTCGTTCGACGAGGCGCTGGCGGCTCCCGCCGCACAGCCGACAGACGAACAGCCGGCCGAGAGACCCCGGCCGCGAACCGATGAATTTTTCGACTGATGGACGAACTGCAACACAGCGATCCGCGCGACGCGGAGCCCGTGACGGATCCCGACATCGGGCAGATCGGCTCCGAAGAGGAGGATGAGGAGGAGGCCGGGCTCTACGAGCACTTCGCCGTGACGGCCGACAAGGGACAAACCCCCATGCGGCTGGACAAGTTCCTGACCGTGAGGATGGAGCACTGCTCGCGCAACCGCATCCAGGCGGCGGCCGACAGCGGCAACATCCTCGTCAACGGAAAGGCCTCGAAATCGAGCTACAAGGTCAAACCCCTCGACCGCATCCAGATCGTGCTGCCCTATCCGCGGCGCGAGACGGAGATCATCCCCGAGGATATTCCGCTGGTGATCCCCTACGAGGACGAACATCTGCTCATCGTCGACAAACCCGCCGGAATGGTCGTGCACCCCGGCGTGGGCAACTACTCCGGGACGCTGGTCAACGCCCTGGCCTTCTACCTCAACCGGCAGGGTATCCCCACCGAGGAGCAGAACCGCGCGGGGCTCGTCCACCGCATCGACAAAAACACCTCGGGACTGCTCGTGATCGCCAAGGACGAGGTGACCCATGCGCGTCTGGCCAAGCAGTTCTTCGACCACACCATCCAGCGCCGCTACGTGGCCCTCGTGTGGGGCAACTTCGACCAGGACGAGGGAACCATCACCGGAAACATCGGCCGCAGCCCCCGCGAGCGGCAGAAGATGTACGTCTTCGCCGACGGTTCGGACGGCAAGCACGCCGTGACACACTGGAAGGTGCTGCGACGCTACGGCTACGTGACCCTCGTGGAGTGCCGCCTCGAAACGGGACGCACGCATCAGATCCGCGTCCACATGGCCTGGATCGGCCATCCGCTCTTCAACGACGAGCGTTACGGCGGCGACCGCATCCTCAAGGGTACGACCTTCGCCAAGTACCGTCAGTTCATCGAGAACTGCTTCGCCGTGATGCCCCGCCACGCGCTGCACGCCCGGCTGCTGGGGTTCGAACACCCCGTCACGCACCGGCAGATGCTCTTCGAGAGCGACCTGCCCGACGACTTCAAGGCCCTGCTGGCCAAGTGGGACAACTACGTCATCCACGAAGAGCAATAGAAACCGGGAGGCCGGGGGGGGGTAAATCGGGCCGACACGAACCGGGACAAGACGAACCGGGACAAGACGAGGCGATACATACGCCGAGACCGCTATACTGCTGATACGCTTACTGCAACCACATACCGCCATGGAAAAGACTATCCCCGCCGCACGCTGCGAAGAGGCCTCCGCAGCGAGTGATCCGATCCGCTACGACTTCGACCGCATCGTCGAACGCCGCGGCACCGACTGCGTCAAGTACGACGCCCTGCAGGAACCCTTCGGCCGCACGGACGTGATGCCCCTGTGGGTCGCCGACATGGATTTCGAAACCCCGCCGTTCATCATCGAGGCCCTGCGCCGCAGGCTCGAGCACCCGGTCCTGGGATACGGCATCGAGCCGGAGGAGTACCGTCCGGCCATCATCGACTGGATCCGCTCGCACCACGGATGGGAGGTGCGCCCCGAATGGATCGCCTACATCCCGGGCATCGTCAAGGGGATCGGAATGGCCGTCAACGCCCTGGTCGCCGAGGATGAGAAGGTTGTCATCCAGCCGCCGGTCTACCACCCCTTCCGGCTCGTGCCCGAGGGAAATCACCGTCAGGTGGTCTTCAACCCCCTGCGCGAGCGGCCCGACGGATCGTACGAGATGGATTTCGAAAATCTCGAACGCATCGTCGACGCCAAGTGCCGCATGCTCATCCTCTCGAATCCCCACAACCCCGGAGGCATCGTCTGGGATCGTGAGACGCTCTGCCGGCTGGCCGACTTCTGCGCCCGGCGCGGCATGATCGTCATCGCCGACGAGATCCACTGCGACATGGCGCTGTGGGGAAACCGCCACATCCCCTTCGCCTCGGTATCGGAGGCCGCCGCACGTTGCAGCATCACCTTCGGAGCCCCGACCAAGACCTTCAACATCGCCGGAATCGTCAGCTCCTACGCCATCGTCCCCGACAAGGCGTTGCGCGAGCGATTCTTCGCATGGCTCGAAGCCAGCGAGCTCGACGCCCCGAACCTCTTCGCGCCGATCGCCACCATCGCGGCCTTCCGCCACGGCGAGCCATGGCGGCAGCAGATGCTGCGCTACATCGAGGGCAACGTCGAGGAGGTGATCGAATACTGCGCCCGGGAGATTCCCGCCATACGCCCCCTGCGTCCGCAGGCCTCGTTCCTCGTGTGGCTCGACTGCCGCGCCCTGGGGCTCCCGCACGAGGAGCTTGTACGGCTCTTCGTCGACAAGGCCCGTCTGGGGCTCAACGACGGGGCCATGTTCGGACCCGGCGGCGAGGGATTCATGCGTCTGAACGTCGCCGAACCGCGGTCGGTAATCCGCGAAGCCCTCGGCCGGCTGCGCGACGCCGTGGCTGCAACGGAGAAGGGCGCCGGATCGGCCGAAGCATCCGCAAACCCTGCAAAATAGCTTCTCCATGTTTCTGCCTACGACCGTCAGGGAGGTCCGCGAACGCGGATGGGACCAGCTGGATGTCATCCTCTTCTCGGGCGACGCCTACATCGACCACCCGGCCTTCGGCGCCGCGGTGGTGGGGCGTCTGCTCGAAGCCGAAGGCTATCGCGTGGCCATCGTTCCGCAGCCCAACTGGAGGGACGATCTGCGCGACTTTACCAAATTGGGCGCCCCGCGCCTCTTCTTCGGCGTCACGGCCGGAGCCATGGACTCGATGGTCAACCACTACACGGCCAAC
Source organism: uncultured Alistipes sp. (assembly GCA_944321765.1). Taxonomy (GTDB): domain Bacteria; phylum Bacteroidota; class Bacteroidia; order Bacteroidales; family Rikenellaceae; genus Alistipes. The sequence goes on along the minus strand of CALUMQ010000026.1, from coordinate 179,283 downwards.
CTCCGCCTGCGCCACGACGACGCCTACACGCCCGGCGGCAAGGCGGGATTCCGCCCCGACCGGGCGGTGACCGTCTACACGCAGATCCTCAAACGGTTGTATCCCCACGTCCCGGTGGTCGTCGGGGGCATCGAGGCGTCGCTGCGGCGGCTGACCCACTACGACTACTGGAGCAACAGCATCATGCCCTCGGTACTCGCGGACGCGGGGGCCGACCTGCTCATCTACGGAATGGGCGAAGGGGTCGTGCAGGAGGTGGCGCGCGCCATGCGCAACGGATACAACGCCAAACTGCTGCGCAAGATCCGCCAGGTGGCGTTCCTCGCCGACCGACACTATGTCGAGCGCCTCGACCCCGCCCGAACCATCCGCCTGCACCCCTACGAGGAGTGCGTGCGCGACAGGCGGGCCTTCGGCGAGAACTTCACCGTCATCGAGACCCAAAGCAACCTCATGGAGCCCGTCGCGACGCTGGTCGAGGCCGTGGGCGACCGCTATGTCGTCGTGACGCCGCCCCACGCCACCCTCACGACCGAGGAGCTCGACCATTCGTTCGACCTCCCCTACGAGCGGGCGCCCCATCCGCGCTACCGCGGCAAGGGCGACATCCCCGCCTGGGAGATGATCAGGTTCTCGGTGAACATCCACCGCGGATGTTTCGGAGGATGCTCGTTCTGCACCATCTCGGCCCATCAGGGGAAATTCATCCATTCGCGCAGCGAGCGCTCGATCCTCGAAGAGGTGAAGCGCGTGGTGCAGATGCCCGGGTTCAAGGGTTATCTGTCGGACATCGGGGCGCCGTCGGCCAACATGTACCGCATGGGAGGCCGCGACAGGGCGCTCTGCGCGAAGTGCCGCCGGGCGTCGTGCCTCCACCCGAAGCGCTGCCCGAACCTCGACAACGACCACCGTCCGCTGCTGGCCCTCTACGAGAAGATCCGCGCCGTGAAGGGGGTCAAGAAGGCCTTTATCGGCAGCGGTATCCGTTACGATCTGTTCGACGACTCGCCCTATCTCGAAACCGTCATCCGCCACCACACCTCGGGACGGCTGAAGGTCGCTCCGGAGCACACCGAAGAGCGGGTGCTGCGGCTCATGCGCAAGCCGCCGTTCGAACTCTTCGAACGCCTCAACGACGACTTCCACCGCATCTGCCGCCGCGAGCAGCTGCCCTATCAGCTGATTCCCTACTTCATCTCGTCGCACCCCGGTTGCACGGAGCAGGACATGAAGGCCCTGGCCGGAAAGGTGTTGGGAAAGCTGCACTTCACGCTCGAACAGGTGCAGGATCTCACCCCCACGCCGATGACCCTTTCGTCGGTGATGTTCTGCACGGGAGAGAATCCCTATACGCACGAGGCGGTCTATGTCGCCCGCACGCAGGAGGAGAAGCGTCGGCAGAAGAGCTATTTCTTCCGCAGGCCGGGAGAGGCGCCGGGCAGCGGTCGTCCCGACAAGCACGAAGGCCTCAAAGGGACGGAAGGCGTCGGGAAGCGCATCCGCGTCGAAAAGGGGATCGGAAAGGATACCGGACGAAAGCGTGTGGCCGGAAAAAGCGTGGCAGAAACGGGGATCGGGAAGTCGGGCAGCATGGAGGGCGGCAAGAGGTCGTCCAAAGAGATCGGACGGGGGATCGGCAGGCGGAAGGAGTAGTTCCGGCCCGCAGCATCGGGGCACGTCACGGCTCCGCGGCATCCGCGTTCCGGATCGGGGCGGATGGCATCAAGAAACCTTCCGTATCAGAAGACCTCTCGCAGGATATGCACCGACTGAACGGTGCTCATCGCGTCGAGGTGGTAGCCGAAGTAGCTCAGCATGGCGTTGAGAAAATCCCCGCGCTGCGTGCGGTTGAGACGGATCGTCCCCAGCTGCTCCACCGTGCAGCCCAGCAGGCGCGCCAGCAGCTCGGAGCACTCCTGCGTCATGACGCCCGGATGCAGCGGCTGCTCCAGCGTGTAGAGCCCTTCGCGGATGTCGAACCACGCCCCGGGGCGGTATTCGTTGCCCGGGCGGAAACCCAGCAGGCAGCTCAGCTGCGCCAGAAACCACAGGTGGAAATTCGAAACCCCCTCGTCGAGGGCGTCGAGCGCCGCCGTAGCATTCCACGCAAAGTCGAACAGCGACGCGTTGGGTTCGCTCTCCCGAACCAGCCGGTAGAGCGTCTCGGCCATGAAGAGCGCCATGGTCGACTTGCGCACGTCGAAGGGCAGGCTTTGCAGCGTGAAGCCCGCACGGACCTCCCGGAAGCGGTCCATCTGCCGGTGCGAAGACTCCAGCCCCTCGAACTCCACGGGAAACATCGGCTGGAACAGCGCCAGCTTCGACCCGTGGCCCCGGCGGCTCCGGACCCCCTGCACCATGTAGCTGCGGCGTCCCCCGACGTCGGTCAGCAGCCATGCGACCATCGATGTGTCGCCGTATTTGAGCGTGTGCAGCACCACGCCGCGCCCCTTGTAGTTCTTCACCCTCGCGTATTACGATTTGCGCAGATGCACCAGGCACCACCCCTCGCGCGAGGCCGTGGCGACGGGAGAGAGCCCCTGCGCCGCAGCCTCAGCCACGATGCCCGGGACGTCGGACTCCAGAAAACCGCTCATCAGCAGATCCCCGCCCGCGGAGAGCGTCGCGGCATAGGCCGGAAGATCGGCCAGAAGCGTATTGCGGTTGATGTTGGCCACGATGAAGTCGTAGTGCCGTCCGGCAAGCAGGCGCGCATCGCCCAGCTGCGGCGTGATCCGGTCGGCCACGCCGTTGGCGGCGATGTTCTCCCGGCAGTTGGCGTCGGCCCAGTCGTCGATGTCGATCGCGTCGACGTGCGACGCCCCGCACTTCACCGCCACGATCGAGAGAATGCCCGTGCCGCTGCCCATGTCGAGACCCCGGCGCCCGCGGACATCGAGGTCCAGAAGCGCCCGCGAGACGAGCCATGTCGTGGCGTGGTGCCCCGTACCGAAGGACATGCGCGGCATGACCACCACCTCCAGCTCCCCGGCGGGTGCCGCCGGGTGGAACGGCGCGCGGATGCGCAGGCGCCCCTCGACGTCGACCTGCGGAAAATTACTCTCCCACAGTGCATTCCAGTTCTGCGTCTCGATCGCCACGTAGCGTCCCTCAACCCCGTAGCGGGTCAGCAGCGCATCGACCTCCGGCTTGCAGTCCGCCAGCCGGTCGTGGGGAATGTAGGCCTTGAGCAGGCCCCGCTCGGTCTCGAAGCTCTCGAACGGATAGTCGGAGAGTTCGGCCGTGAGGATCTCCGCCTGCAGATCGTCCGCCACGGAGACATTGAGCTCGATATAATCCATAAGAGCGTGAAATTTTTCGTATCTTCGCCTCCGCAAAGGTACGACTTTCTTTCGAATAGGAGGACGAGGGCATGGCAGAAAACACCAAAAAATGGGAGGACGCGGGGCGCAGGTACCAAACCTACATACGCCTCGAAAAACGCCTCGCGCAGAATACCGTCACCTCGTACATGCGCGACCTGAGGCAGTTCGCGCACTTCATCCTCCGCCGGTACGACGTCGCCCCGACACGTGTCGAGCCCGAAATGATCCAGCGATACCTCGAATGGCTCTACGACCGCGGACGCGAAAAGAGCTCCCAGGCCCGGAATCTGAGCGGCGTGAAGAGCTTCTTCGCCTTTCTGGTCCTCAACGACCGCATCGAGGCTTCACCCGCGGAGTTCATCCAGATGCCCAAGTTCGGGCGGCACCTGCCCGACGTCCTCACCACCGCAGAGATCGACCGCATCATCGCCGCCGTCGACACCTCCTCGCCGAAGGGGCTGCGCGACAGCGCCATGCTCGAAGTGCTCTATTCGTGCGGCCTGCGCGTCTCGGAGCTCACATCCCTGCGGCTGCAGGATCTCTTCTTCGGCGAAGGGTACATCCGCGTGATCGGAAAGGGCGACAAGCAGCGGCTGGTGCCCATCAGCACCACGGCCCGCGACCGCATTCAACGATACCTCGAGGTGCGCCGCAGCGACCGCGCCGGCGAGGAGATCCTCTTTCTGAACAACCGCGGAAGGCAGCTCACCCGCGTGATGGTCTTCACGATCCTCAAGAACGCCGCCCGGCAGGCCGGCATCGACAAGCACATCAGCCCCCACACCTTCCGCCACTCCTTCGCCACGCATCTGCTCGAAGGCGGTGCGTCGATCCGCCAGGTGCAGGAGATGCTCGGCCACGAGAGCATCCTCACCACCGAGATCTACACCCATCTCGACAGCAGCCATCTGCGCCGCACCGTCGAGGAGCATCTGCCCCTCTGAGCCGTCGCACACGGAAGCTCGCCTGCGCTCCCGGAACGCCTTTCAGAGCCAAATTTCACTCCCGCATTTGTCCGAAACCCGTAAATTTTCTTATCTTTGTCGGCAAATGTCCTAACCTTTAATTAAAACAAATGAAAAAAACTTTACTGGCCCTGGCTGCCCTGACCCTCACAACGGGCGCCTTCGCTCAATGGGCTCCCGCCGGGAATCGAATCCGCACGGAGTGGAGCAAGCAACTCGATCCCCAAAACGTCCTGCCCGAATACCCCCGTCCGCAGATGGTCCGCGCAGAGTGGCAAAACCTCAACGGTCTCTGGAACTACGCCATCCGTCCGCTGGGCGAGGCCCCCGAGAAGTTCGACGGAGAGATCCTTGTGCCGTTCGCCGTGGAGTCGTCGCTCTCGGGCGTCGGAAAACGCCTCGGAGAGCAGAATGAACTCTGGTACGAACGCACCTTCTCCGTCCCCGCAAAGTGGAACGGACAGCGCGTGCTGCTCCACTTCGGAGCCGTAGACTGGAAGGCCGACGTATGGGTCAACGGCGTGGCCGTCGGCGGTCACTCGGGAGGCTACACCCCCTTCGAATTCGACATCACCAACGCTCTGAAGAAGGGTGAAAACACCCTCCGCGTACGCGTGTGGGACCCCACCGATTCGAGCTATCAGCCCCGCGGCAAGCAGGTCAACAACCCCGAGGGAATCTGGTATACGCCCGTCAGCGGCATCTGGCAGACCGTGTGGCTCGAGGCCGTGCCCCAGCGCTACATCCGCAACGTGAAGATCACCCCCGACCTCGACCGAAACACCTTCCGCACCGAGGTAGAGGTATGCGGAGCCGCCGGCGACGAACTCGTCGAGGTCGCACTCTACGACGGAACGCAGCTCGTCGCAACGGGTCGCGCCCTGGTCGGCGCCCCCGTGGAGATCGTGGTCGAGAACCCCAAACTCTGGAGCCCCGCCTCGCCCTTCCTCTATGACATGAAGGTCGCGCTGCTCCGCAACGGCAAGAAAACCGACGAGGTGAAGAGCTACACCGCCATGCGCAAGTTCTCCACCGGACGCGACAAGGATGGAATCGTCCGCCTGATGCTCAACAACAAACCGCTCTTCCAGTTCGGTCCGCTGGATCAGGGATGGTGGCCCGACGGTCTCTACACCGCCCCCACGGACGAAGCGCTGCGTTACGACATCGAGATGACCAAGGAGTGGGGATTCAATATGATCCGCAAGCACGTGAAGGTTGAGCCCGCGCGCTGGTACTACCACTGCGACCGGCTGGGAATGATCGTTTGGCAGGACATGCCCAACGGCGACAACGGTCCTCAGTGGCAGATGGAGAAATACTTCACCGGAGAGGAGAAGCAGCGCTCGGCCATCTCCGAGAACAACTACCGCAAGGAGTGGAAGGAGATCATCGACTACCTCTACTCGTCGCCCTCGGTCGGCGTATGGGTGCCCTTCAATGAGGCATGGGGTCAGTTCAAAACTCCCGAAATCGTCGAGTGGACGAAGGCCTACGATCCCTCGCGACTGGTCAACCCCGCCAGCGGCGGAAACCACTACCTCACCGGCGACATGCTCGACCTGCACCACTACCCCCAGCCCACGATGGCCCTCTTCGACGCCAACCGCGCAACGGTGCTCGGAGAGTACGGCGGCATCGGATTCGTCATCAAGGAGCACCTCTGGGAGCCCGACCGCAACTGGGGTTACGTGCGCTTCAACTCCGCCAAGGAGGTTACCGACGAATACGTGAAGTATGCCGGAATGCTCGAGGAGCTCATCAAGAAGGGATTCGCCGCGGCCGTCTACACCCAGACCACCGACGTGGAGATCGAGGTGAACGGCCTGATGACCTACGACCGAAAGGTGGTGAAGGTCGAGCCCGAGCGCATCCGCGAGGCCAACATCCGCATCTGCAATTCGCTCAACGACAAGTAACGGTACAAAATAAAAACTCATGAAACGTTTCCCGATTCTGGCCGCAGCGCTCCTGATGGGCGCCTGCACCACAGCCCCGCAGAAAACCCTCTCGGGGCTCGATCCCGAGGCCTTCAACGCCTCGGTCGACGGCAAACAGACCGCCCTCTACGTACTGAAGAACAACGCCGGAGCCGAGGCCTGCATCACCAATTTCGGAGGCCGTCTGGTCTCGATGATGGTCCCCGACCGCGACGGCAAGATGCGTGACGTCGTACTCGGATTCGACAACATCAACGACTACCGAAACGTCCCCTCCGACTTCGGCGCCACGATCGGCCGCTATGCCAACCGTATCGGCCAGGGCCGCTTCGAACTCGACGGAAAGGTCATCGACCTCCCGAAAAACAACTACGGCCACTGCCTCCACGGAGGTCCCGAAGGGTGGCAGTACAAGGTCTACGACGTGGAGCAGGTGACGCCCAACAGCCTCCGCCTCAAGCTCCTATCGCCCGACGGAGACATGAACTTCCCCGGCAACGTCACGGCAACGGTGACCTACACGCTCACCGACGACAACGCCCTGAAGATCGACTACGAGGCCGAAACCGACGCCCCGACGATCATCAACATGACCAACCACTCCTACTTCTGCCTCTCGGGAGATCCCGCCAAGGGCTCGATGCAGGATGTGCTCTGGATCGACGCCGACAACTACACCCCCGTGGATTCGACCTTCATGACCACCGGAGAGATCGTCCCCGTCGAGGGTACGCCGATGGATTTCCGCACCCCGACCGTCGTGGGTGAGCGTATCGACGAGCCCTTCGAGCAGCTGGCCAACGGTCACGGATACGACCACAACTGGGTGCTCAACACCGCCGGCGACAGCTCGAAATGCGCCGCACGCCTCCTCTCGCCCGCCTCGGGCATCGTCCTCGAGGTCTACACCAGTGAGCCGGGCGTACAGTGCTACACCGGAAACTTCCTCGACGGAACCGTCGTCGGAAAGGGCGGCATCGCCTATCCGCATCGGGCATCGATCTGCCTGGAGACCCAGCACTACCCCGACTCGCCCAACAAACCCCAGTGGCCGTCGGTCGTACTGCGCCCCGGCGAGAAGTACACGAGTCACTGCACCTTCAAGTTCTCGGTCGAGAAGTAGTCGGTCAGAACTCCGCAGCAACAGCCGCGCCCCGGAATCGGTTCCGGGGCGCGGTATTCTTTTCGGGAGGGGGGGGGTAAGGTGGAGAGGCGGCGCTCGAAGTTCAGGGCGAGGAAGAAAACGGGGGACAGAAGCAGGTCGGGGACGGGAGCAAAGACGGGAAAGGGAGCAGAGACGGGGACAAAACGGGACGGGACGCTCGGACAGTTAGGACGGCTGGGACGGCTGGAGAATGGGGACGGGCCGGCCGTTCAGAGACGGAGGATCCGCGATTGCGGCGTGAGGCGCAGCGTCGCGTAGTCGAGGCCCGAAAGAACCACCCACACCCCTTCGCCCGGCCGCAGCAGCGGCGGAAGCGTTTCGGTCAGCGGTTCGGAGAGCCGCGTCAGCAGAGCGTCGAAGGCCCGGCGGTAATCGGCCGGGAAATCCCCGACAAGCAGCCCCGCATAGAACTCCGTCCCGGCACGTCGGTCCGGGTCCGGGCACCGCTCGATACGCAGCACACGCCCCTCGGCCGAGAGCGTCACCAGCGGCCAGCGGACAATCCCCCCCGACGTCCAGAGCCTATTGGAGGCTATCCTTCGCAAGGGCTGCTCCGAAGAATTCATCGGCAAAGATACGGATGGCGAGCTGCTGCTCGTAGAGTTGTTCGACTGCCTCCTCCTTGCGGGGAATATATTCGACCTTCAGGTCGGAGACCGTGATCGACGGCCGCTGCGGGGCCCCGGAGAAGTTCAGCAGCGAGATGCGCAGCTTCCGGTGCATCGTGTCGACCGTGAAGCGCCGCGAAAGGCGCTCCGTACGGTTCCGGCGCAGCGGAATCGAATAGAGGTTGTCCCGGACGCCGTTGCTGCGCTCGACCCACATGATCCCGCGGATCTCGTGCGACGTATTCCGGTCCAGCGAGTCGATCCGGTACTCCAGCGACAGGCGGTATTCGCCCGGCGAAAGGTCGACGGTGAGATTCAGCCGCGACGTGTCGCGGAGCGACGTCACGCGGATCAGCGAATCGCTCACCACCGCGCGCGTGAAGGTGCGCTGCGCCACATGGTCGATCGTGTCGAGAATCGCAACCTCCCGGTCATAGACCTTCCCCTCCTCTTCGAGCATGTCGATCGCACGCTCGACAACGTCGCCCAGGCGGGCGCTCTTGCGCTTCGAGAAGTTCCCGATCGTGTTGTACACATCCTCCGTCGTATAGCCGTAGCGCGCGAAGATCGGTTCGTAAAGCCGCAGCGAGTCGGACGAAACACGCTCCGCATTGAGGTAGGCGTTCGTCAGAAAGGCATCGTGGAAGATCTGCGCAAGCTCCCCGTCGGGGATGATCTTGTGCCGCGAGCACGAGCCCGCAAACAGTATCGACAGCAGCAGGCAGGAGGCCGCCGCCAAAAGACTCTTTTTCATGGTCACGATCGGTTTTTAATCATACTCCGCACGGTGAGGTGCGAGAGGAACACGGAGACCGCCCCGAAGGCCGCAACGACGGCCAGCAGATCCGCAAAGCGGAACTCTACGGGGTAGCTCTTCGTGAGGAATGTCTCCGCGGGGATCTGGATCACGCCGAAGTGCTGCTGCACGAGGCACAGGACAACGCCGAGCAGCAGCCCGATCACCCCGCCCAGCGCGCAGATCAGGTATCCCTCCGTGCGGAACACCGCGCGGATGAAGCCGGCGTCGGCACCCAGCGCCCGCAGCGTGCGGATATCGTCGCGCTTCTCGACGATCAGCATCGACAGAGCCCCCACCACCGAGAACGATGCGACGAGCAGCACCAGCAGCGCGATGAAGAAGATGCCCCACTTCTCGTAGGTCATGATCCGGTAGTAGGAGGCGCGCAGTTCGTCGCGCGTACGGACCGTGAACTCCTCCCCGACCTGTGCGGCGACCGCCTGGCGCACCTGCGCGGCATCGGCGCCGGGCGAGAGGCGCAGCACGAGCGACGAGATCCGGCCGGGGTAGTCGAAAAGATCCTGCGCCAGGCGCAGCGAGGCGAGGACGTAGGTGCGCTCCGTGTCGAGGTCGAGCGTGTAGACCCCGCCCACGCGCGCCGTGCGCCGCGTATAGTTGTCGAGCGGCAGCAGCGTCGAGAACGAGCCCCGACGCACGGCATAGAGCGTCACGTCGGCATCGGCCAGCGTGCGGATGTTGAGCGACCACGCCATGGCCTGCCCGAGGACCAGTCGTTCGAGGTCTCCCACACGCACGCCCCACCGCCCCGAGGTGATGGCCCCGTCGAGCGGAAAGACCTCCCCGTAGGCGTCGTCGACGCCGCGGATCGTGGCCGTGGCCTGGCGGTCGTCGCGTTCGAGAAGCACGCTCTGTTCAAGCACCCCCGAGAGGGCCGCGACGCCCTCCACGCGGCGAAGGGCCGCCGTGTCGATACGCGACGTCTCGAACGTCTGGCCCTGGCGCGGCGTAATCGTCAGATCGGCATCGAAGGCCGAGTACATCGACTTGACGAGCGTCTCGAAGCCGTTGAAGACCGACAGCAGGATGATCATCGCCGCAACGGGCATCGCCACGGCCGCAACGCTCAGCCCCGAAATCAGATTCACGACCGATTTCGATTGCGGGGAGAACAGGTAGCGGCGGGCAAAGTAGCGAGCAAGCACGGCGTTCGGGATTTGGGGTTGGGATCGGCGGGCGGATGACGGATGGCGTTACTCCTTGAGGGCCTTCTCGATGTGCTCGATGTATTCGAGCGAATCGTCGAGGAAGAACTGGATCTCGGGAATGTTCTTCAGCTGGTTGCGCAGCCGATGGCCCAGAGCCCCGCGCACGAAGCGGTTCTGGTGCTCCAGGCGCTCCATCACCGCGCCGCTCTGGTCGAACGGAAAGACGCTCACGTAGATCTTCGCATAGCTGAAGTCCGGAGAGACACGCACGGCCGTCACCGTGACGAGCGTCCCCCTCACAAGGGCCGCACCCTCCTTCTGAAAGATCTCCGAGACATCCTTCTGAATCTGTTTGGCGATTTTCTGTTGACGGGTAGTTTCCATAGCTGTACGTTTTACAATCCGAATTTAAACTCTTTGCTCCGCTTCTCGCGTTTCGGCCGCGGCTTCCACGCCTCGAAACCCTCCTTGTTGAAGCGGTAGCTCAACCCTACGGAGATCATGAGGTTGTCAAGCGGCGACCGCGTGGGCGTCGACCAGAAGGGGTTCTCGGGGCCGTCGTCCGCATTGTCGGCATACCGGTTGCGGTTGCGTACGATGTCCGAATACCCGAAGTAGTAGCGCGCCCGGAAGTTCAGCTCCATGCGGCCGATCAGAAAGGCGATGCCCCCGCCGCCGGCCAGTCCGTAGCCCCAGCGGTTGTCGCGCGGCAGCTTGAACGGATAGGTTCCCTTCCAGTCCGGATCCCCCGAGGCCTGCGCCTGCGCGTTCTCGTAGGTCGACGAGAGGTTGTAGGAGAAGGTCGCGGCAGCCTCCAGGTAGACCCGCACGTGGTTCCGGATCATGTAGAAGTGCGGCGCCCAGACCACCGGAAGCATCACCGTGTTGATGTGGCGCGTATAGTAGATGTAGTCCTTCTTCTCCTCGACCTGCGAGGCGTTCATGGCAAACGAAAAGCCCTGCTGAAGGAACTCCAGATCGAGACCGAAGGCCCCGACGATCCGCTGCTTCCCGTAGTAGCGCCACGTGAGACCCCCGCTGTAAAGGCCCCATTGCGCACGCATCTCCTGCTGGGGCTGGAAACGCCCCGTGCCCATGCCGTAGCCGGCCGTGAAGCCCAGCGTGTGCTGCGCGGCCGCCGGAAATGTCCCGGCCGCGGCCAGAAGCAGCCCGAGAAGCGTGATATGTCGTCTCAATCTCATAAATGCTTATCTGAACGTGTTGAACATGTCGCCCGCCGAGTTGAACATGCTGCCCGCATTCTGCTGCGTCTGGGCGGCGCGCTTCTGATCCGGGCGCTCCTTGGCGCGCTTCTCCAGCTCCCGCTGCACGCGCTGACGCTCCTGCTCCTCCAGCTGCCGGATCAGCGTCTGCATCGTCACCGGAGCGAAGATCCGCGACATGTCCATCGTGAATTCGATCTCCCAGTTGGCCTTCGTCGAGAAGACATCCTCTCCCGTGTCGTTGACGAACACCTCCGTGCGCTCCGGCTGCCGCCGGGCCACCAGATCCCCCGTGTCCCAGCGTCCGTTGCCGTTCAGATCCTCGATCACGCGGAAGCGGATCTCCCCGGCCGGCACGTAGTTGAAACGGATGTCGCCCGTCGTCACGTCGCGCTTCTCCTGCACCAGCTTGCCGCTGCCGTCGAGCTGCTGGACGATGTATTTCGTCTGCGCGTCGCGCCCCCGGACGTGGATCAGCACCGTGGCGAACTTCTCCGGGTCGCTGACCGTATATTTCCCCACGATCGAGTCGTTGGTGAAGCCCGCCACATCGGTGATCGCACCCTCGGGGATGGTCAGCGTGTACTCTCCGCCCAGCTGCCAGTCGGCCTGCACGTACCACCGCCGCAGCTCTCCCGTGTCGCGCACCATGTGCACCGGGACATCCACGATCGTCTGGTCCTCGAGCGTGCGCGTCAGCAGCAGCTGCGCCGAGTCGAGGCGCGTCAGCGGGTAGTCGAAATCGATCGTCAGGTGCCGCTCGGGATTCACCTCCCCGGAGCTCTCCATCTTGTACCGGAACGGATTCTCGGGCTCCGGTTCCTGCCACTCCTCGCCCGCAGCCTCGGCCTTGCGACGCTCGCGTTCGAGCTTCTCCCGCTCGCGCTCCTGCTCCTTCGTCTCGACAAACTTCCACGACAGCTTCAACGGCTCGGTAACCTCCTGGAGACGTCGGACCGTATCGTGCTTGAAGTAGGTGATCTCCCCCTTGATCGTGTCGGGAAGCTGCTCCGAGGGAACGTCGAACCACAGCGCGATCGTGTCGCGCCCGATGGTCTGCGGATCGACGATCACACGCTCCGCAGGAATGCTGTCGAACTGCAGCCGCGTGATCTGCGGATGCGGAGCCCCGAAATAGAGCATCGCCTTGTGCTGCTCCGGTCGCGCGGTCTCCGACAGCATCTGTCGCCGGAACGCCCGGTCGGTGAACATCCGGAAGTAGAGCTGCGGCTCCGCCGTCACGTAGCGCCGCAGCGAGTCGTACCACAGGGCAAAGTCCGGCATCTCGGCAGGATTGTAGGTCTCGGAGAGGAAGCCCACCTGGTCCGTGCCCGGTTCGTACATCTGGTTGTCGTTCTTGTCCTGCACGGCGTAGATCCGGTAGGGAATCGGCTTGAGGTTCTGCGCAAGGAAGATGCCGTTGTTCTCCGCACGCGCAATGACCGCCGGCTTGTACTTGAAGAGCGTGGAGTCGTAGTCGCCCACCTCCTCGACCGAATCCACCGGGTAGAACCAGATGAAGCTCTTCGACGCCGAGTCGGCCTTGTAGCTGTCGGCCGTATAGCCCGACATGAACATCGAGTCGATCGTCGGACCCGTCGAGAAGACGTAGCGCATCGAGTGCAGCGGGTTGCCCTCGTTGTTGTCGCAGATCGCGCTCCCGAAATTGAGCGCATAGGTCGTATTCGGAAGCAGCGTGTCGCGGATCTGGACCACGACACCCCGGCCGCGGATCAGCAGCGTCGGCTTCTTCTTCATCTGCGGTGAGGTGAAGAACTCCTTCTGCTGGTCCTTCAGCTGCACGAACTCGTCAAACTCGATGTAGATCTTCCCGAGGTTGGTCGTCGGGGCATTCGTCGCGTAGTTGTCGGGCGTCATCGCCACGATGACCGGCGGCAGCGAGTCCCGAGGTCCGCCCGTAGGGGTCATCATGCTCGCGCACCGGCTCAAGAATCCCGGAACGAAGAGCAGCGCCGCAAGAAAACGCAGCAGCCGGAGCGTATGTCGTTGTGTGGTATTCATCGCCTGAAGAGTCTTTTATTGGGTATCGCTGGGCGCATACGCCGGATTGACAAGCACCCAGTCGTCGGCCGTATCGTGCTCGATCCACAGCTGGCGCCACGGACGGAACAGCAGCGAATAGGTCGGCGACGACCCCGCCAGGTCTACCTCCCGCTGCGTGTAGGCGTAGAGACGGTTCGTGCGGTCCGCCACCACGAGCATCAGCGGCGAGGCCGTAACCGACATCTTGTAGAGGCCCGTCGCCGAGTCGGAGTAGGCCTGGAAATTGGGATTCGACCGCGTGACGGTCGTGTCGGCCTTCGAGGTGATAACCCCCGAGACGGCATCGTCGTACGACGCAAGGTACCACGACGTCGTGTCGACCACATAGGCGTAGATCTTCACCGTCTCGATCGTGCTCCCTTCGGCACCCTCGCTCAGCTGCACCTTCGGGTCAATGTAGCAGTCGAGCGTCGCGGGAGGCGCGTAGAACTCGTTGCAGAACCGCCACTTCCCCTCCTCATAAGAGGTGCCCTCCTTCCACGGCTTGAAGACCAGCGACACGTAGAGACTGGGAAGCCCCTGCGAGAGCGTCTGCTGCGTATAGGCATAGAGACGGTGCTCGGGATCCACCGCCACGACCATCTGCGTGGGCTGCGAAAGCGCCAGCCGCACCCACCCCGAGGTACCCTCCTGTTCGTAGGGCTCGCCCGTGGCCGCCGGCGTCGAGAGCTTCTCCGAAGGGTTCGAGCGAAGGCTCACAACCCCGTTCAGCGCATCCTCGTACGAGGCCACCGTATAGAGCGACGTATCGACGTTGAACGCATAGGCCTTCAGCCCCGCAACGGGCTCCGTCGGATTGCCCGACAGCGTCTGAACCAGCGGCTTGAGGACATAGTCCGTCTCATAGGAGACCTTCTTGAAGCATCCCGCAAGCAGCCCCGCGGCCGCCAGGGCACAAAGAATCCGCAGTCGTTTCATGACGTTCAGCTATTCTTGGCACGCAACGCTTCGAGCATCTCCCCCACGCTCTGCCCCGTCACCGGATGGCGCCGCTGGCGCATGATCTCGTTCAACGGAACCAGCGCAAACTCCCGTTCGGCAAGCAGCGGATGCGGAATCTTCAGATCCGCGCTGTCGAGCACCAGGTCGTCGTAGAAGATGATGTCGATGTCGATCGGACGCGACGTGTAGGGCATGCCCGACGACGCCTTGGCAACGGCCTCCGCCGCACGGTTGCGCCCCAGTTCGCGCTCGATGGCCTGACAGCGGTCCAGCACCTCCTGCGGCGTGAGGTCCGTCGTGACCTCCAGCGCCTGGTTCGAGAAGCGCTCGACGGCCGAAAAGCCCCACGCCTCACTCTCGTAGCGGTGCGAGCAGCGCAAGACCGCCCCGACGCGCGCATTGATCAGCTGCTGCGCCGTCTGCAGGGTGCGTTTCACGTCCCCCTGATTTCCTCCTAACAACAATGCCACACGTGCCATATTGTCACAAAGCTACAAATGTTTTATCATTTTGCTCACACTCAAAGCAAAATGTGTGAATACGATGGTCGGATTCCCGTTCTGCGCCAGCTGCGCCGAGGCCTGCTCGATCTGATCGATCAGCGGCTCGATGTTGCGCGAATCGACAAACGGCGCGAACTTCGTGCAGAACGACAACTCCTCGCCCCAGAGGTAGCTGATCTCCCGGATGCCCGCATGCAGCACGTAGCTCTCCCGCAAAAGACGCGCCGCATCGCGCAGAAAGCCCCGCTGCTGCTCGCGTGTCAGCTGCGCGGCATCCTCGGCCCAGCCGATCAGTTCGAGGTGCTTGTCGTTGTAGCTCAACCGCATCAGGCGGCAGAACAGCTCGAAATCCTCATGACGCAGGGCGTCGCTCTCCCCGGCCAGCAGGCGCTCCAGTTCGAGCAGGTCGCCGTCGGCCAGGCGGGCCATGTTGCGCGCCTGCACGGGATCGACGACGCCCCGCTCCACGGCCACTCGTTCGAGCGTCGCGAGCGTCAGGCGCGGCACCGTCACCTCCTGCGTGCGCGAGAGAATCGTCGGAAGCAGCCGCTCGGGATGCTCCGAGACCAGAATGAACAGCGTCCGCGGCCACGGCTCCTCGAGAATCTTCAGTATCTTGTTCGACGCCTCCTCGTTCATCGTCTCCGGCAGCCAGACGAGCATCGTCTTGTAGTCGGCCTCGAAGCTCTTGAACGACAACTTGCGGATCATCTCGTCGGCCTCGCGCGCCGAGATCATCCCCTTGAGCGTCTTGCCCAGGTCGAGCCGGTCGTACCACTCCTGCGACGAGAAGCACCCCCGGCGTTCGGCGAACAGCGCGCGGAACTGCGGCAGAAACTCATCGCTGCGGACCGCCTCGCCCGACTTCTTCCCCTGCTTGTTCACCGGGAAGACCAGGTGCAGGTCGGGGTGCGTCAGCGCCGCGATCTGCCGGCAGTCGGGACACTCGCCGCACGAATCCCCGTCGTGGCGGTGGCGGCAGCAGAGGTACTGCACATAGGCTACGGCCAGCGCCAGGGTTTCGTAGCCGGCGCGCCCCGTAAACAACTGGGCATGGCTCACGCGTCCGGCGTCAACCGAATGCACGAGGTGTCGTTTCAGATCCTCCTGTCCCGTTATGTCGGCAAATCGCATCTCGTTATCTCGTTTTGTCCCGGGGGTCGTCTGCGGGCTCCCCGGTTTCGGGCCCCGCGGTTTCGGGCTCCCCCTTTTCACAGGCTCCGGCCCCGCGGATATTATCGTTTCCGGGCACCTTGTTGTCGCACCCCTCGTTGTCACACCCCTCGCTGGCGCGCATCCGCCGCAGCGTCTGCCGCAGGGCGATGGCCAGCAGTCCGGCGAAGGCCAGCGTCAGAAGCGTCGAGCGCAGCGGCCCGTGCTCCAGCGACACGGCCACCACCCCCGCGGCAAAGAAGCCCGCGGCAACGGCCAGCGTCCACAGTTTGTCGTTCGTCGTCCGTCGCATCGTCATCCCCGTTTGAGGACCGCGCGAAGCATCGCCCCCACGTCGATCCGCTCGCGGCGGACCAGGTAGAGCGCATACAACGCAAAGGCCACTATATTAAACGCATAGCTGATCCACATATTGTCCGTCCACCGCATGACGCCTTCGCAAAGCGCAAAAACGGCCAGCGCCGCGGCGACGTATTCGCCGATGCGCCGCCAGGCGTAGGGCGTCGGGTAGAAGCGCCGGTTGAGCCACCAGCTCACGGCAACCATGGCCGATTCGCTCGCCAGGCGCGCCCACGCCGCGCCGTAGTAGCCCCACACGGGGATGAGCCAGAAGCCGAAGAGCAGCATGGCGACGAGTCCCGTACCCGTGACGACGATGGCCAGCGACGTGCGCTCCTCGCGCTTGTACCAGAACGAGAGGTTCAGCCACACGCCCGTCAGCACGTTGGCCCCCAGCACCACCGGAAGGATGAAGATCCCCTCGCGGAAGTCGCGCCCGACGATCAGCGCGAAGAGGTCGCGGAACAGCGCGATGCCCAGGAAGATGAGCATCGAGGCCATGACGTAGTATTTCAGCGCCGCGGCGTTCATCGCCACGAACTCCGACTTCTTGAAGTTCGACAGGAAGAAGGGCTCGGCGGCCAGGCGGTACATCTGGTAGAAGAGCATCATCACCACGGCGATCTTCGTGATGGCGCCGTAGACGCCCAGCTGCGCCATCGCCCCCTCGGGAACGAGGTATTTGATCAGCTGCCGGTCGATGAACTCGTTGGCCGTGCCGGTGAGCCCGCCCACGAGCAGCGGCAGCGAATAGGCGAAGATCGCCGCAAGAAGCACCCAGTCGATGCGCGGGACGGTGCGGTCGGCGGTCGTCAGGATAAGTCCCCACGTCACGACGCTCGCCGCGAGGTTGGCGACGAAGACCCACCCCACGCCGAACTCCGTGGAAAAGAGCCCCGCGGCGCCGAAGCCGAAGGCCAGGGCCACGTTGAGCACCACGTTCACGGCCTTCAACGCCACGAAGGTCATCGCACGCCCCTGTTCGCGCAGCCGCGAGAAGGGGATGCACGCCCAGACGTCGAAGAGGATGATCAGCCCCACCCAGACGATGTATTCGGGGTGAGCGACATAGGCCGGACCCATGGCCCGGGCGACGCCGTGGCGGAAGAGAAGCATCAGCACGAAGAACACCGCCGCGGCGAGCGACGTGATGCCCCACGTCGTGGCAAAGAGCCGCCGCTTGGCGGCCGCAACGTCGCCCCCGGCCTCCTCGGCCTTGGCCGAAAAGCGGAAGTAGCTCGACTCCATGCCCATGGTCAGCAGCGTGAGCGCCAGGGGAATCAGCGCGTAGACATCCGTCACGATGCCGTAGGTCTCCTGGCCGAACACACGCGTGTAGTAGGGCGTGAGCAGGTAGCTCAGAAACCGCACCACGATGGTGCTGATGCCGTAGACGGCGGTTTGTTTGGCCAGTTTTTCGAGCATGACACGGGTTTATAGGGGACAAAGATACAAATTTCGCCGGAATTTGCCGCGGATTCGGGCGCTTCTTTCTAAAGAAAGAAGCCTCCGCCGTGCGGCGGAGGCCCCTGTTGTTGAACGTGCGGCAGGAGGCTGTCCGCGCAGCCCACCGTCACAGCCACTTCTTGTAGCGGAAGAACCAGATCGTCAGGATCGAGCAGACGATCATCAGCACAATGGCGAAGAGATAGCCCAGCGGAATCACACGCCCGCTGGCCAGCGTCCACGTCCACTCCAGCTCGGGCATCGACTTGAAGTTCATGCCGTAGATCGACGCGATGAGCGTCGCGGGCATGAAGATCACCGCCGCCACCGAAAAGATCTTCACGATGCCGTTCTGCTCGATGTTGATCAGACCCAGCGCCGCGTCCTGGATGTAGTCCAGTCGCTGGAAGCTGAAGTCCGCGTGGTTGATCAGCGAGTTGACGTCCTTGATCATCAGCTGCAGGCGCGGGTAGATATCGTTCGGAAAACGCTCCGAGCGCAGGATGCCCGACAGCACGCGCTGGCGGTCGAAGATGTTCTCGCGCAGCGACATCGTGCTCTCCTGCAGGGCGCTGATGCGGTGCAGCACCTCCTTGTCGATCGAATCCTCCGAGTTGATCGCCCGCGAAAGCGCCCCGACCTGCTTGGCGATCAGCTCCACGAGGTCGGCATCGAAGTCGATGCGCACCTCG
The DNA here is from genome assembly GCA_944321765.1 of uncultured Alistipes sp. GTDB lineage: Bacteria > Bacteroidota > Bacteroidia > Bacteroidales > Rikenellaceae > Alistipes. Next base: position 160,932 of record CALUMQ010000026.1, on the reverse strand, counting down.
AGCAGCGAAATGAAGAGGTGGTAGCCCGTCGAGTAGCTGCGGTAGTTCATCTGAAGGCGCTTCTCCGTCTCGCGGAAGGTCCGGAACTCGGTGTTGCGCACCGAAACCAGCACGCCCTCGTTCGAGATGATGAACGACACCGGCTCGACGATGAACGAATCGCCCGTCGGCACGAAGAAGTTGGCGTTCGAGATGATGGCGTTCTCGTTCTCGGAGTACTTCGACGTCGACTCGATCTCCTCGACCTGCTGCTTCGTCTGGAGGCTGATCTCCATGAAGTTCTCGACAGCCTTCTGCTCCTTGATCGTCGGAAGCAGCATGTCGATCCACAGAATGTCGTCGTAGCCCAGTTCGTCGAAGAGCTTCGTGTCGGCATTCCGGATGATCTTGTTGTACTGCTTGAGGTAAATTGTAATCATAAGTCGCTCTCTGAAAGTTCGTTGAATCCGTGAATCGTCCGAAGAGAGGCGGGCCCGCAGCCCGCTAATTCCTTCAGCCGGGATTGGTCCTCGGGGCCACCTTGAGTCCCGAATCCCAGAACTTCTTGAGCGCTTTGTCTTTCTGACCGTCGAAAATGTAGTCGAAGCACGCCAGCTCCGCATAGGCTGCACCCGGGTCGGCGCTCCACGGAGAGTCGAGCAGGGCTTCGTAGGGGCGTTCGAGGCCCCAGATCAGCGCCGTGCGCAGCGACTCGACGGTCTCGGGCGAGACCTCGGGATGCGCCACCCACAGGGCGAAGGCGCACGGCAGTTGTCCGTAGGGTTTCCACGCCTCGACGAGCGGATCGCGGCTCTCGGCAAGCATCGCCAGCTCGGCGGGAACCCCTCCGACGCAATACTCCGTGACGATGCGCGCACCGCTCAGCGACGGTACGGCTCCGGCCGGCACCAGGGCGATGTCGGCGCGGCGTTCGGCGAAGGCTCGGACGGTCTCTTGGGGATCCAACAAGGAGAGTTCGGCAGGGAAGTTACCTTCCTGCCGGATACCATAAATGAATGGCGTCGTGCTGAGGCACGACACGACGGCTATACGCGGAACTATGACCATCATCCATATAGGGTATAACTGTTGGTTTGCGGAACAAAGGTACGAAAAATCCCGAAGTTTTTCCACAATTTTCGGAAAAAGTGCGCCGACCTCTTGACAAGGGGGGGTGCGGAGGATGTATATTTGTCGTGCAATCCACCGCGGAGCGGCTCCTGCCACACGGGTTATCAACACTTGGGAGGATTTCTGCCTCAGGAATTTGCGGATTGTTATCAACGCTTATCAACAGCTTTTCATCATTTTTATGAACAGTCCCGGAGCATCCGCATCCGGGAGACCGTTTCGGCAAAAGGCCGCATGAAAAAGTCGATCCGGCATCCGGGAGACGGCGGCGTCCGGGAAGCCGATGCCCGAAAAGCCGACGCCCGAGAAGCCGGCGTCCGGGAAGCCGACGCCCGAAAAGCCGACATCAGGGATTCACCATCCGCCATCCGGGATTCGGCATCCCGTTCCGTCCGCTCTTCTTCGGTCTTCCGCCCCTTTCGCCTCTTCTCCCCTCCCTTCTCCCCTTCCTCCTCCCTTCGTATTTTCTTCCTTCCAAAATCCTTTCATCATGCAGTTCACCCAGATTCCACAACAGTTTGCTCCCCTCGGCCTGCCCGTGCGCTACGCCGTGAAGCACGACGCCGCGGCCGACATCGACATCCGCATCCTCGCGCGCGACGACGAATCCGTGCTGGCCGCCAAGCGCTTCGCGGCGGTCTCCGAGGCCGAGTTCGACGTCGCTCCCGCCCTGCGGCGCTCGCTGCGCTTCGCTCCGGAGGCCGGCGGAACGGGGTTCATCGACCCCACGGGGCGAAGCGTCGACGCCCGGGTCATGGCCTTCGTGACCGGTCACGAAGAGGAGGCCGTCATCTCCGCCCTCCGGGCCTTCCTCCCCGGAGTCGCCGCACCCGACCAGTCGGGGATCCGCACCACGATGCCCCTCGAACGGCTGATTCCCGAAGGGGCCGCCGACGAGCTGACGCTCTTCGCCGCAACCCCCTGCGCGGTGACCGTCACGGCCACAGCCCCCGACTCGGTCACGGCCCAGCACTACCAGTCCGCCGGCAACGGCCTACAGCCCTTCCGCCTCGACACGCGGGAATTTGCGGGCGCCGAAACCATCACGGTCGACGCCGGAGCATGCGGAAGCATCCTCTACACCCTCGTCCCGGGGTGCGAGGAGGCCGTGCGGCTCGCCTGGCGCACCAGTGCCGGGTCGATCGAGCACTACTCCTTCCCGATCGTGCGCGAAACGGCACTCGGCGTCGACAAAACCCGCGCCGAAGGTCCCGACGGGGCCATTGTCGCAGCCGTGGAGTCGGTCCGCGAGATGCGGCTGGCCTCGGCATTCGAGCAGGCGGCCGTGCTGGAGGCCCTGGCCGGGCTGATCGAGGCTCCGCAGGTGTGGCGCGTCGGCAAGGAGGGGTATGAGCCCGTTGACGTGGCGACCGACTCCGTGACGATCCGGCAGCACGGAGCCATGCACTGTCTGGAGGTCACGATTCGTTCCACCCGCAAAAGCAGTGTGTCATGGAGCTGACGATCGACGGTCGCACGTGCGACCTCGGCACGGGAGGCTGCGCCGTGCCGGGATACGACACCGCGAAGCTCTCCGACCCCAATGCCTGCCGCGAGGGGCGGTCGCTGCAGCTCACCATCCCCTGCACGGCGCGCAACGACCAGGTTCTCAATGATAACGCCGACCCGCACGCCGCCGTGCGCTTCAACGACGCCCGCCACACGGCAGCGCTGTCGGACGAAGGGTCGCTGCTCATCGGCGGAAGCGTGCGGCTGCTGGGAAGGTCGGACAAGGGGTATCGGCTCGAAATCCGCGACGGCGGAGCCCAATGGGCCGAGAATGCCGCACGCAGGATGCTCAACACGCTCGGCGTGGCGTGGTCCGGGACGCTGACCCCGACCGAGATCGTCGCAAGCTGGACGAACGACGCTCCGGTGAAGTTCTTCCCCATCGTGCGCGACGAGTACCTCCAGCAGAACAGTTCGTCGGACCTCCTGCCGGTCGAAAGGCTCCTCTCGGTGGACGACTACCACCCCTTCCTGCACCTCGCCACGCTGGTCGAAACGATCTTCGACGAGGCCGGATACCGCGTCAGAAGCAATTTCCTGCAGTCGGAGTTCTTCCGCTCGCTCTACATGAGCGGCGCCTACGCCTCGAGCGACACCACGGCGGCGGTCAACCGCATGGGATTCTCCGCACGGCGCCTCGCCCCCGCCACGGCCGTGGCAAACGCCCTGGGGCGCGTCTCGGCAAACCCCAACGCCGTGGCCAACACCGTGGGGAACATCGTCGACACGGCCACGCCCGGGAGCGTCGACACGGACGGCGTGGCCGTCAGCGGGCTCTACAACAACGGGAACTGCTTCGGCATGGAGGGCAACAAGATCGTCTACACGCCGCCGGGCGAGGTGAACGTCGGATTCGAGTACTACCTGAAGTACACCACGCAGCACCGCATCCTCTCGCGGACGCGTCTGCGGGGATTCGACACGATCTACCTCGGCCCGGGGTCGGAGTTCCGTTTCGAGTTGGCGAACCGCTACGTCGATCTGCGGACGTCGATCTCTCCGTCGTTCACCTACCGTGCGGTGGTCTTCGACCACGTCGACGGCGCGCAGTACCGGCTTCTATACACCCGCAACGGCGTGGCCGGCACCCTCTGGAGCTCCTTCGCGGCACGCACGGCCCAGGTGACGACCCCCGCCGACGGAACGGTGGCCGATCCGCAGCTGCAGCTCTACAGCGGCGGGCAGTGGGTGGACTACGCCGGGGACTGGGCCCTCTACAACGGCTACATCGAGGAGACGGGCGAGACAACCGTCGAGGTAAGGCTGCGCACGGTGGCCGAGCGCATCACGCCCACGAGCCCCAAATACTTCAACCTCATCTACTTCGCAGGAGCCGAGGCCGGCATGTCGCTGACCCTCCACAAGGAGTGTTCGCTGCGCCCGCGCTTCCTCGCGGGTCCGGGATTCGGTTCGAACATCGCCTTCGGGGATGTCGCCCGTCACGCCATCCGGCAGTCCGAGGTGCTGGAGGCCCTGGTTCACCTCTTCAACCTCCGCATCTTCACCGAGGAGGCGACCCGCACCGTATGGATCGAACCCGCCGACACCTTCTTCGGCGCCGGGCCCGAGGCCAACTGGAGCGACCGAACCGACCGCACGCAGCCGATCGAGTACGAGGAGTGCGACGTAGACACCCACGAGGTGCGCACGTGGTGCTACCAGGAGGGCGACGGCCCCGTGGCGCGGCTCGATGCCGATGCCGACACGCCGTTCGGGGCGTGGAGCTACACGGCCGCCTCGTACGCCACGCTCCAGGGCGAGGAGGTGCTCCGCAACCCGCTCTTCCGTCCGACGCTCAATGCGCAGGGGCGCTACCTCAACGCCCCGACGGCCTGGATTCCCCAGGTCGGAGACCGCGACAACGCCGAGGAGGACGGCACCAACTTCACGCCCCGCATCGTCCGCTTCGCGGGCATGCACCCCCTGCCCGACGGCGAGCGATGGGGTTATCCCTCGGGCGAGGCGGCCTATCCGCTCGTGGCGTTCCACTTCGCGGGGGATGCCGATGCGGAGCCCTTCACGCTCTGCTTCGAGGACCGCGACGGCGCGCAGGGGCTGCACCGCTTCCACGACAGCGACGCCCGGCGCGACGCCACCCGGCAGCGCATCACCCTCTCGCTGCGGATCGCACCCCATGAGTTCGCCGCGCTCTTCACGCCCGGAACAGGCGCTCCGGAGATCCGCTCCCTGTTCCGCATCGACACCGGCGCCGGCACGGTGCGCGCCATGCTCCAGGAGATCGGCTCCTACGACCCGCAGAAGGGCACGGTGCGCTGCACGTTCCTCCGCCGGATCGAAGACTGACCCCGCCCACACGAAAAAATCAGAAAAAACATGACACGTCTCGATGAACGACTCGAAGAGGTCGCCCTCGGGGAGATCGACGGATTGTCGCTCCGGGAGGCCCTGCGCAAACTCTTCACCTCGGGGCTCATCGACCGCCGCCGCTGCGAACGTCTCGCCATACGCCGCGAGGTGGAGCTTCTGCAACGTCGCGGAGTCCCCCGCTGCGAAGCCTTCGAAGTCGCGGCCCAGGAGTTCTGCTGCTCCTACGAAAAGGCCCGCAACGCATTCTACGACAAATCGATATAAATCCACAAACAACCCCTGTTATCATGAAATCAGACATTCTCATCAACCATTCGTCCGACCTCTGCCAGATCGACATCGAGGGCACGATCGGCGTGCCCGAGGAGTGGCAGTTCGAGGAGCCCGAGGCGCGCGTGGCGACCTATGAGCGCTTCCGCGAAACGCTGCAGCGCATCGCCGCGATCGATGCCCCGGAGGTCGTCGTCAACATCCGCTCGACGGGCGGCGACGTCAACGACGCCCTGCTGATCCACGACGCCCTGCGGCAGCTGCCCGGGCGCATCACCACCCGCTGCTACGGATACACCGCCTCGGCCGCCACGATCATCGCCCAGGCCGCCTCCGAAGGGTGCCGCGAGATCTCCGAAAACGCCCTCTACCTGATCCACACGGCCATCTGCTCGGCCGAGGGAAATGCCGCGGAGATGGCCGGGAAGATCGAGCTCCTGCGGCAGACCGACGCCCGCATCGCCGGGGTCTACGCCGCACGCTCGGGACGTCCCGTCGGGGAGTTCGAGGCCCTGATGGCCGAGAACAACGGGAACGGCCGGTGGCTCTCGCCCGAGGAGGCGCTCTCCGCAGGGCTGGCCGACCGCATCATCGACCCCGCCGCACCGCGCAACGAATCCCTGGCCCGGAACCTCGCCCGGGGTTGGGAGATGCTCCTCGCACGCATGGGGCTGAAAAAGACAGCTCCCGGGGAGGTCGACCGCAACATCCTGCACTTCGACACCCCGGGAAGCGTCGGAGCCCCGGGAAGCGTCGGAGGATCCGGAAACATCGCTCCGCAATCGCTGCAGCGCTCGTCGATAGCCGTCGAGGAGGCCCGCAGCAAGGCTGCCCCCTCGCGTACGAAGCCCTGCGAGGACCCCTCCTACGGCGACACCATCCGCTCGGCCAACGAACACGCCTATGCCGAGGACGTGCGGCGCCTGCGCAAAAACGAGTAACACACAGGGCCTCCGGGAGAGGCTTCCGAAGGTCCGCCATTCATCCATCCATTCACCTTTTCACATCCATTCACCTTTTCAAACACCCAAAACACCATGAACTACATCGAACAAGCCAAACAGTACACCGGTTCCGAACTGGAGAACGTCTTCTTCCGCCCCATCCTCACGGGTGAGTCGGCCCGCGATCTGGGCGTGCGCGTGCTCTACAACATGCCGCAGCCCACCTACGTACAGCTCTGGGACGGAAACCGCAACCTGCTCCAGAAGTACACCTCGACCGGATGGTCCGGAACCAAGGCCGCAACCAAAACCGAAAAGGCCATTCAGCTCAGCCGCGTGAAGGCCGAAATCGGATTCGCCGCAGCCGACTACTTCTCGATGGTCTACGAGAAGGTCGCCGCACTGGTCAACGCCAACATGGACGACCTCACGGGCACGCAGCTCGAAGAGGCCGAGACGTCGCTCTTCCGCCAGACCCTGGCCGAAAACATCCGCGTCACGATGTGGCTCGGAGACACCTCCGCCGAATCGGGATACAACACCTTCAACGGATTCATGAAGGCCGTCACGGAGGGCGCCGACGGCGAGCGGTTCTTCAACGTCTCCTACTCGGCCGACGAGCTGAGCGATCCGGCCTACGCCGTCGAGCTCTTCGACACGCTCTGGGAGAATGCCAACGCCCGCATCCACGACTCCAAGGCGCAGGGACAGCTGGCCTACTTCGTCACCTCGGACATCTACCGTCTCTACGAGAAGTACCTCGACGCGAAGGGCGTGGATTCGGCCTACATCGACGCGCTGAACGGCCGCCAGCAGCTCGCCTACCACGGCATTCCGATCATCGACGTACACCTCGAGGAGTACCTCGGCACCACCTCCTATCCCAAGTCGTTCTGCATGCTCACCGACCGCCGCAACCTCATCCTGGCGGTCAACACCGCCGACATGCCCGGCAACGAGGTGCGCATGTGGTACAACCCCGACGAGATGGAGAACCGCCAGCGCGCCGTCTTCATGGCCGGCTGCGAACTGCTCGACCCCACGATGGTCACCTACGCCTACAAATTCGCCTAACGGCTCCACAAACCCGGGAGACCGCACCCGCCGCACGGAGGGCTGCGGTCTCCCGCAACCTCCGAAAACCCCGAAAACAACATGGACAACCATCCGAAATTCAAACCTGCCGTGAGGGTCTCCGACCGCACGGACCCCTACATCACGCTCGGCTCCCGACGCGTCGACGACGACCGGTTCTGGCGATGGGGCGACGACAACCTCTTCCCCGCAGCCCTGGCGCTCATGGCACGCCGCTCGACCACCCACCGCCGCATCATCAACGACAAGGCCGACTACATTTCGGGCAAGGGATTCGTCTGCGACGAGGCCCGGCAGCCCGCCCTGGGGGCCTTCGTGCGCCGCGTGAACGGCGCCGGGGAGAGTCTGCGGCAGGTGCTCAACAAGCTGGCCCTCGACAAGGCGCTCTTCGGAAACGCATTCCTCGAGGTCGTCACCTCCCCCGACCACGCCTTTCTCTCGCTCTTCCACCAGGACGCCTCGCGCTGCCGCGTGGGCCGCGACGGGCAGCACATCCTCCTCCACCACGACTGGGCGGCATTCCGCGGCGACGAAGCCCTCACGCTGCCCCTCTACCCGCTCTTCGAGGAGCAGCCCGACGGGACCCTGCGCGCGATAATCCACTACAAGGACTACGAACCGATGTTCGAACACTACGGCGTGCCGCCCTACATCGCCGGATTCGGCGTCTCGGCCATCGCCTACAAGACCGACCGGTGGAACATCTCCCGACTCGACAACTCGTTCCAGCCCTCCGGGGTGATGATGCTCGACTCGTCGGTCGACAACGAGGCCGACGCCGAACGCATCGCGCGGCTCGCCGAGCAGAAGTTCGCCGGAAGCCCCGGGCAGGTGATGTTCGTCATCCGCGACGGCGCCGACGACGACAACTCGCGGTTCATCCCCATCGAGGCGAAGAACGAGGGCGACTGGCACACGCTCCACGAACAGGCCGTGAGCGACATCGTCGTGGCGCACTCCTGGTTCCGGACCCTGAGCGGCCTGGAGTACTCCGGAGGCTTCAGCGCCGAGCGCATCCTCCACGAATACGAGGTGGCGCTCAACACGGTGATCCTTGCCGAGCAGGCCGAGCTCACGGAGCCCATCCGCAGCGTCATCTCGGCGGTGCTGGGGCTCGACGCCTCGTCGCTGCAGATCGTCAATCGCCCGCCGACGCGTTCGAAACCCATCTACATGAAGGTCTGGGAGGCCCGCAAGGCCGACGGACTCGACTACGACCCGGAGGATCCGCGCCAGCAGGCGTTCCTCTCGGAAATCACCAAATACAACGTCCAAAGCATCGGATAACCGGGGGCGCATGCCGCCGGGCCCTCCCGGCCCACGGCTCGCTCCCGCGCCCTCCGCATCCAAACACCCGCAACCATGAAAACCCTTGTCACACCCCTTCAGGTTCTCAAACTCGCCTTCGCCGAAGGCGCCTGCCTTCCGCCGGCGACCGTCACCGAAGCCGATATCGCCGCCGCCGAGCACCGATACATCGTGCCGGTGATCGGTCCGGCGCTCTACGAACGGCTCCTCGACGGAGCCTATGCCGACTTCCGGGCCGACTACCTCGCGGCACCCGCCGCACTCTTCACCCGCCTCACGCTCCAGCCGCGGCTCGACGTCCGCACGGGGCAGTGCGGCACCTCGGCGCCGAAATCCGATACGGGACAGCCGGCCGACGAAGAGGCCCGCCGCGCCCTGCTGCGCACGCTGCGCACCGAGGCCCGGGCCATGCTGCGCCGGGCGGCCCTCCACCTGCGCACGCACGCCGACGAGTTCCCGGAATACAACCCCTCACGCGACATCCTCAACCGCTGCACGACCGATGGAGGCTTTGTACAGATTCGTTAGCGGAGCCGCGGCGGGTATCGCCGCGCTCTTCGCACCCATCGGGCCCCTCGTGGTCACCACCGTGCTCTTCATTGCCGTCGACTTCGTCTCGGGGGTCGCCGCCGACCGCGCCGTCGCGCATCGCGAAGGGCGCACGTGGTACTTCGAGAGCTGCGAGGCCTGGCGCACGGTCCTCAAACTCGCACTGGCGGTGACGGCCATCGCCATGGCGTGGCTCCTCGACAGCTGCGTGCTCGACTTCATGCACCTCAACCTCGCGCGCATGCTCGCCGGATTCACCTGCGGCGTGGAGCTGTGGTCGTTCCTCGAGAACGCCGCGCAGCTCTCCGACGCCCCGCTCTTCCGCTGGCTGCGCCAGTTCGCCCGCCGCCGCATCCGAAAGGAGGTGGGCGATGAGTAGGGGCCTTGCGAACAACAACCCGGGCAACATCCGCCAGTCGAAGGTCCGCTACCGCGGCGAGGTGCGGCCGTCGCGCGACCCGGACTTCAAGCAGTTCGAGAGCCTCGTCTGGGGATACCGCGCCATCTTCGTGCTGCTGGACACCTACCGGCGGCGCTACGGACTCGACACGCTGCGCGGCATGATCGCCCGTTGGGCCCCGCCCGTGGAGAACCACACCGACAACTACATCCGCGCCGTGGCCTCCGACACGGGGATCGACCCCGACAAGCCGCTCGACACGCGCGACGCCGCGACGATGATTCCCGTGGCGGCGGCCATCTCGCGCGTGGAGAACGGCACGGCGGCCGACCTGCGCGAGGTGACAAAAGGGTGGGATCTCTTTGTCGGATAGGCGGAATTTGCTACCTTTAGCTTCCGAAACCTCCGCACTCCGCCCGCATGAACGCCTTCCGTCTCTCCCGACTCACGCAACGCCTCGACCGCATGCCGATGCTCAAGCTCCTCGCGCCCTTTGCGGCGGGCATTGCGCTGGCCGGAGCCTACGAACTGCCGCTGTGGTTGCTCGCAGCGGCATTCGTGTGGACGGGGGTCGTGGCGCTGCTGATGCACTCGTCGGCAGCGACCCTCGGGATGCTCCTCACGGCGGGATTCGCCGCCGCGCAACTCCGCATGCCCGAGGTGTCGGTCCCGCGCAACGTGCCGACCGACTACGAGATCACCGTCGAGGGATACCCTGCGGATCGCGGACGGTACACGGTGGCCGACGCCTCGGTGGCGGCGTGGCGCAACCCCGCGAACGGACGGTGGCACGCCTCCGACGCCCGACTGAGGCTCTACGCCGACTCGCTCACGGCGCTGCAGCCCGGCGAGCGGATCCGCTGCCGCGGCACGATACGTCCGTTTCGCGGCGGGGCGGAGAGCTACCGGCGGCTCATGCAGCGCCGCGGGTATGCCGGGACGCTGTGGGTCGGCGAAAGCTCGCTGCTGGAGCGTCTGGAGCGTGCGCCGTCGGATCTGCACCGAGGGGCCGTCGAGCGCCTCTCGCGGCTGAAGATGGAGCCCGAAGCGGCGGCGGTCGTCGAGGCGATGGCCGCGGGCGAGCGGCGCGGCCTCACGACCTCCGTGCGGGAGGCCTACTCGCGCAGCGGACTGGCCCATCTGCTGGCCGTCTCGGGACTCCACACCGGCATTGTCTTCGTGCTCATCAACGCCCTGCTGTGGTGGCTGCCCCTGCTGCGCCGCGGGCATCTGGCAAAGAACCTCCTGGCCATCGGCGCCGTGTGGCTCTTCGTCGCGGCCGCCGGATTCCCGCCCAGCGCCATCCGCGCCGCCGTCATGTGCACGGTGCTCCAGACGGCCCTGGCCTCGGGGTCGGAGTATGTCGGGATGAACGCCCTGGCCACGGCCGCGCTGCTGATGCTGCTGTGGAATCCGAACTGGCTCGCCGACATCAGCTTCCAGCTGTCGTTCGTCGCCGTGGCCGGAATCCTCGCCTGGGGCGTGCCCCTCTGCCGCCGCTGCCGCACCCGCCGCAGGTGGCTCAACGCCCTCATCGACGCCTACCTCATCGGGCTGGTGGCCAGCGTGGCCACGGCTCCGCTCATCGCCCACACCTTCGGAAGCACGCCCCTCGCCGGGATGATCATCAACCCGCTGGCCATTGCGCTGGCGGGCGTCGTCGTATTCGGCGCAACGCTCTGGATGCTCCTTCCCCTGGGGCCGCTGGCGCCCGCCTTCGCATTCGTCACGGGGCACGCCGCCGAGGCGATCACCGCACTGGCCCGCACGACGGCGGCGCTGCCCGGCGGAGCCGTCGAATACACCCTTTCGACCCCGCAGACGACTGCCCTCTACGCGCTCTACCTCGTGGCGACCCTCGCGGCATGGAGCCGCGAAGCAAAAAAAAGCGTACCTTTGTCGACGTGATGACCGCCGAAGAATACGAACTGTTGTGTCTTCCCGAGGTGCGGGAGGCGATTCACGCCTTCCGCGGGTGTGACCCGCTCCGTGTGGCGATGGACCGCCGCGTGCCGCATGCACGCCTCGTGGCCACGCAGGTCAAGTACCTCGCGCGCGCCGCGGAGAAGCTCCCGACCTACGCCGCCGCGGAGTGCATCCTACCGCCCCGGGCCTTCGAGCAGGCGTCGAGCGAGGCGTGCGCCGCGCACAAGCGCATCTGCGGCGACACGGTGCTGGACCTCACCTGCGGGCTGGGGGTCGACGCCCTGGCGCTGAGCCGCCGGTTCCGCCGCGTGGTGGCCCTGGAGCGCAACCCGGTGCTGGCCCGCATCACCGCGGAGAACTTTTCGAGAATGGGCGTTGCGAATATCGAGGTGGTGAACACTTCGGCCGAGGAGTATCTCCGCCGCGAGGGGCTGCACTTCGACTGGATCTACGCCGATCCCGACCGTCGCTCCGAAAAGGGGCTCAAGCAGCTGCGCCTCGAAGCCTGCTCGCCCGACATCCTCGCCCTGCGACCCCTCATACGGCGCGCCGCGGAGCGGCTGTGCCTCAAGAACTCCCCGCTCTTCGACGTCGACGAGGCGCTGCGGCTCTTTCCTCGCAGCAGTGTGGAGGTCGTCTCGCTGGGTGACGAGTGCAAGGAGGTGATGATTTACGACGACGCGTCGGGACCCCGCCTTATCGCCACGGCCCTCGGGCGCGGGTCGTTCGAGGCGGCGGGCGAGGGCGCGGGGGAGGCGTCAGCCGATGTCGCGCCCGAGGTCGCCCCGGGCGCGGGGCCTCCGGCACCCCCGGTATTCGACCCCACGCGCTACCGCTGGCTGGTGATTCCCGACGTCGCCCTGCGCAAGGCGCGCCTCACGCGCCGTCACCTCCGCGGCGTGGCCGACTGCTGGAGCGACAATGGCTTCGGATTCGCCGCCGAAGAGCCGCACGGAGTCATCGGGCGCGTGCTTCCCATCGCGTCGATCGAACCCTACGACCCGCGGCGTCTCAAGCGCGAACTGCACGGATGCGGCGTCGAGGTGTTGAAGCGCGACTTCCCGCTCGCCGTCGAGGAGCTGATGCGCCGTCTGGGCCTCCACGCCGGGGCCGACCGGCGACTGGCCTTCACGAAAATCGGGAACGATTTTTGGGTTATCCGCCTAAAATGACTACCTTTGTCTGAATGCCCGAGGCGCGCCCATGAAATTCAGCGAAATTCTTACCTACTTCACCGACACGATCTTCCAGCGTGACAAGCACGAATGGCACAACCCCGTCGTGCGGTGGCTCGTGCAGCAGTACAAGCTGCTCTTCTACACGGCCCGCGGCCTCAAGGAGCACGGCACACTCATCCGCTCGGCGGCCCTGACCTTCTACACGCTCATGTCCCTGGTGCCCATCGCCGCCGTGGTTTTCGCCGTGGTCAAGGGTTTCGGACTCGCCGACGGACTCATCCAGAACCTCCACGACCTCTTCCCCCAGGCCCCCCAGGTGATCGACTACCTGGTCAGCTTCGCCGAAAACGCCCTGGCCCGAACCCGCGGAGGCGTCGTGGCCATCGTCGCCCTGGTGATGCTCTTCTGGGCCGTGATCCGCGTCTTCGGGTCGATCGAGAACGCCTTCAACAACATCTGGGAGGTCAAGGTCGAGCGCAGCATCACCCGCCAGTGGACCGACTACATCGCCGTGGTGATGATCGTCCCCATCCTCTGGACCGCCGCCAGCACCGTGGGCAACTACATCGAAACGCTGCTGGGATTCGACGGCAGCTGGTACTTCGAGCTCCTCTCCGGCCTGGCCTCGATGGTCATCATCTGGATCATGTTCACGCTCCTCTACCTGATCATCCCCAACGCCCGGGTACGCCTGGGCAGCGCCCTGATGGCCGGCATCGTCGCCGGAACGATCTTCATCCTCTTCCAGTGGGGATACATCTACGTGCAGCGGTGGATGACCTCCTACAACGCCATCTACGGAAGCTTCGCCGCCCTGCCGCTCTTCCTCATCTGGATGCAGACCTCCTGGGAGATCCTCCTCTTCGGCGGAGAGCTCTCGTTCGCCTACCAGAACATCTCGCGCTTCGACGAGGAGCGCGAATCGCTGCGTATCAGCTACGACCAGCGCCGCAAGGTGCTGCTCACGGCCATGCTCATCGTCGTGAGGTGGTTCCGCGAGCGCGGCGGCGCCATGCCCTCCGAAGCCATCCGGGAGCAGCTGGACCTCCCCACGCGCATCGTCAACGACATCCTCTTCCAGCTGGTCACCGCCCGGCAACTCATTGCCGTGCGCAGCGGCGACGGCGAGCGTGAGGTGGCCTTCGCCCCGGCGCACGACACCTCGACAATCACCCTCTACGGCATTCTGGAGGCCGTCGAGCGGACCGGACAGACAACCATCGACCTGCAGGCGACGCCCGATCTGGCGCGCATCGACCGGGAGCTGGAACAACTGAAAACCACCGTGCGGGAGTCTCCCGAGAACGTGCCGCTGGCCGATCTGCTGGGAACGGACGTCCCGCCGGAAAAGAACGACGGCGACCTCCCCGCGGACAGCCGCCGTAAAGCATCGAAAAAAGCATGAAGAGTCTGAAAAGCGCCGTCATCATCGGCAGCGGGAACCTCGCCGAGGCCCTGGCCCGCGCCCTGGCTGCAAGCCCCGCGGAGCTGCGGCAGATCTACGCCCGCAACGAGGCGCGCGGCCGCGCCATTGCCGCACTGACCGGCACGGAGGCCGTCTCGCAGCCCGAGGAACTTTCGACGACGGCCGACATCTATCTGATCGCCGTCAGCGACTCGGCCGTCGGCGAGGTGGCCCGCACGCTGCCGATCCCCACAGGGGCCGTTGTCGCCCACACCGCCGGAAGCGTGCCCCTTGAGGTGCTTCCGGAGCGATTCGCCCGAGTGGTCTTCTACCCGATGCAGACCTTCACCAAGGGACGCGCGGTGGATTTCCGCGAGATCCCGATCTTCGTCGAGGCCGCGGACGCTGCGCTGCAGGCCGACGTGGAGGCCTTTGCCGGGCTCCTCTCGCGCCATGTGCTGCAGGCCGACTCGGCCCGCCGCGCCAAGGTGCATCTGGCGGCCGTCTTCGCCTGCAACTTCGCCAACCGCATGTACGCCCTCGGCGAGCGGATCGTGCGCACGGCAGGGCTGGATTTCGACATCCTGAAGCCGCTCGTGGCCGAGACCGCGGCCAAGGCGTGCGACGCCGCCTCGCCGGCCGACGTACAGACGGGCCCTGCCGCACGGCACGACGCCGCGACGCTGGAACGCCACATGTCGCTGCTGTCCGACGACCCCGAATTACAGGAACTCTATCAGCAAATCAGCAAAAACATATGGGAAACTTCAAGGAAGATATAGCACGCTGCCACTCGTTCATATTCGACGTCGACGGCGTGATGACCGACGGGGGCATTGTCCCCACGGTTGACGGGGATTTCATCCGCCGCTACGACGCCAAGGACGGCTATGCCCTGGCCTATGCCATCAAGATGGGGTACAAGGTATGCATCATCTCGGGAGGACGCGGGCGCACGCTCGAATACCGGCTCAAGATGCTTGGCGTCAAGGATTACTACCTCGACTGCATGGACAAGCTCACGACCATGCGTGAATACCTCGCCCGGGAGGGTCTCGACGCGCAGGATACGATCTACATGGGCGACGATATTCCGGACCTGGAGTGCATGCGCGAGGTGGGGATTCCGGTGTGCCCGGCCGATTCGGCTCCGGAGGTGATCGAGGCGTCGCGCTACGTCTCGGAGTTCCGGGGCGGGGCGGGCGCCGTTCGTGACATCATCGAGCAGGTGCTGCGCGCCCGCGGCGACTGGGCCCGCAACTCCATGGGCGTAACCCCCTCGACCCTCGTTGCGTCAAGGTGAAATCAAGAAGCCCACGACCAATAATTGGCCGTGGGCTTCGTTTTGCAATTTACCCATCCTTTTATAACTGAATTACCGGAACTTTGTCCCATTCAATTAATTTATCAGCATGTCCCATATCCGTAAATGAGAAATCTGAAAGCAGTCGTCGCAATTTATTCTCTGCACCTTTCAGCCCCACATATGATTTGAATTTACGGGTTATCGGCAGCTCTTTAATCATGGGCTGTCCTGCATCCAGATCTCTTGGATGAATGTATGTCAACATGTATTCACTATTCTCCTTTGCCCATTTTTTGATTAATGCATAGGGAAACAGGCGGAAATATCCGCCACCGGAGAAAATAATATGGTGCCCGAACAACTCTTTCGTCGTAATGGGGAACTCTTTGATCTCCGCAGTACCGTGTTTGATGATGCTTGGAACTCCCTTGCCATAAGAGGGAATGCCGCCATGGGCGTGGTGTGCCGGGAATACGGAACAATCTATCTCAATACCGCACTCCTTAATCACTTCAAAGGCCCATGCTTCGCTTTCGCGAATTGAAAACCCGGGAGCTCTAAAATATTTCACCGGGTTCCCGGTTATATCTTCAAGCAATTTGATCGAAGAACTTACATCCTCTTTGAAAGTCGCACGATCCTGTTGCCACACAAGTTGGTGATTCATCGTGTGACTGCCAATCTCATATTTGTCCGCAATGCGACGCACCAGATCCGGATAGGTCCGGGCAATCCAACCAATAATAAAAAAGGTCGCATGGGTATTCGTATCTTCAAGAATCCGGAAGATACGGTCCATATTCTCATAAATACGCACCGGATAACGCACCCATTCAGCCTCTGATCGCGTTGAATCATTGTCAAGGAGATGAAACCACTCCTCAACATCGAATGTCAATATGTTCATATTTTATAAAGGTTTCGCTGGAATTTGTTTGACGACCCTGGCAGGACGTCCCGTAGCTATTGTCCAAGCAGGAATATCTTTCGTTACAAGAGATCCGGCTCCCACAATCGCCCCTTCACCAATAGTCACTCCGGGCATTAGCACACTACATGAACCAATAGAACTTCCTTTATGGATAACTATTGGCTTTACCTTATAGCCTAACTTTGAATAATCATCATTAATACAATAATTATCAAGATTACGTTTATGACATAGTAAAAAACATCTGTTATCGATATGTACTTTATCTGCAATTGTTATCATATCAGCATGATTCATATCAAAATACACATCATAACCGATGAAACAATCTTTACCGACTTTTGCTCCCATGCACTTCAATAAAAAAGGACGAAGGCCACGAGGATTAATAGGTTCCAAAATCCACCAGTTCATCATGCTTAGTAATAAAGCATGATACATGTTTATAAAGAATTGACCGATGATTCGTAATATACTTACATTCCCATATTCATCCTCTGGATAATTGAATCCCAAAGCGCGTAGTAGCCGATACGAAAAGCTCAATTTGGCCATAGCCTAATGATTTAATGCTTCCAAACTTTCAGTAATATATATTGCCGAATCTTGTTCGGCATAATACGAACTGGAGCTCGCTTTATAATATTTAATACAACATCTTTTATTGAATAAAAGCCAATGCGCCTGAAGAAAGTAAAAGTCTTTATCTCATTACACATGTATTTCCACCCTCCTCTGCGAGCAATCATGGCAGGCGATGTCCTAACATAACAAAGGACCTCTTGAAGATTATAAAACTTGGCGCCATTCATTATCAATCTTACCCACAAATGATAATCCTCATAAAGATAACAAGATTGATAATTCCCAGCGTTGATTATAGCTTGTTTTCTAAATACACATCCCGGATGCGACATTGGAGATCGTTTATGAGCCAAAGCGACAATGGCTTCGTGATATTCTGGTCGGTGTTTTATTGCAATCAATTGATTCGGGGTTGTTTCAAACATACCCGTCCAACAACTTACCACATCATAACCTTCATCCAGTTTCTTAATCTCCTTTTCGAAACGCGTTGGGGGCATCAAATCATCTGTATCCATCCGAGCTATGTACTCATTCGAACAAGCCAACAAACCTTTGGCTAAAGCCAAACCGAGCCCTTGGTTAGTTTCATTCACCACAATCTTAAAAATCGGATAACGGGCAGAATATTCGGATATAACGGCATCCAACTCTGGCGTTAACGGGCCATCTTTTACTAAAACAATCTCTGTCGGTAAAAGAGTTTGGGCGAAGATACTATCAAGGGCTTCACGAAAATATTGCGGAGATTCCTTATAATATATAGAGATCAGGACTGAAAATTTATACATTTTATCTAATCTTTTTTTTCAAAACCCGAATCATTCGAATCGTTTTGTTATGAACTTGCTCTCCCAATGTTTTGTATATTATCTGATGAAACATTCTTTTTGCTTTATTTTTAAATGTTTGGTCGATCCATTGGCCATCAAAATGGTGAATGGTATACGTATCGGGGGATATTTGAACACGTAATGTTTGATAATTCTTAGGGGAGAAATAATCCGCTGGATATAATGTTAGTTCTGACAAAGATTGAATATGGCTCGGTTGATCTTGAAAATTAAAACATTGGTGTAATGTTGTTGAAATCATTCGAGGAATCGGACTCATATCAAAACTTCCATCCGATTTAACAAATTCTCGATCATTATAGTATTCCAACGCTTTTTGTACCCATGTACAATGCGGTTCTGCCCCAATAATAGCTGCCTCTATTGCCCCTGTTGAATCATAACCGATAAAAGATTGTTGCGTCAAAAGATCATCAAATCGCTTCAAGACCTCTACATCCGCATCAAGGTAGATTCCGCCAAAATGGGATAAAGCATAACATCGCACATAATCTGCAACAAAAGCGTATTTTTTATGTTGGCATGCTTGGTTTACCCACCCTGAGGCCAATTCTTCAACTTTACGTTTATCCCATAGCATAAACTGATAATCAGGCATTATCGTATGCCATGATCTAATACAATGGTCTATTAAAGGAGGATATGGATCTCCGCTTATCCAACAAAAATGAATAATCTTAGGAATCATAATTGATGATGAATAGATGGCACTCTATAACAAAACAAGGCCTTAAGAAATTTAATTTTCTGATTGTATGGAGCTCTTATCATAAATAACTTTGGCATACGAGTTATGGCATATAAAATTCTATATATTATGTATATAAATCGGTTATTCCATTTCTTCATATAAATATAGCCGCCTTGGATAGCTAGAATATTAATATGCGAGGCATTACTCTTCCCTTCAAGATGGACAATACGGGGACCTGGTATTATTTTACTATAATAGCCAACTTGCGCATATCTTCTTTGTAAATCATTTTCCTCATGATACATAAAAAAGGCAGGGTCAAAAAAGCCTTCTTTTTCAATTACGGAACGGCGGATAAATAAATCGGCTCCGAGAACAACTGGGACACAAACACCTGAGACTGGAATAGGGCGAGGAATTTCTAATTTTACACCCTTAAAGAATTGCTTAAATGACAAAAAAGGACCGAATGAACGTACCTCCACACCAAAAGGGTCTTCTAAGAGCGCTCCTATACAAGCAATATTAGACGGTTGTACATCCATGTTTTCTTTAAAAATATTTATAGCATTATTTATCAAATATGTATCTGAGTTTAATAAAAGAATGTATTTCCCCGAGGCGTACTTTAAACCTATATTATTTGCCCTACCAAACCCCACATTCTCCTTATTATATATATAAATAATACGAGCATCAGCCGTAAATAATTCCTTGCTACCATCAGTAGATGCATTATCCACAAGAATAACTTCAAATCTAATGCCCTGCGTATAGCGGAATATACTTTCTATACAACTTCTTGTTAAAGATACAGTATTATAAGTAACAATAATAATTGAAACATCCATAAACTGCTCTATTTTTTAATATATATTTTTTGATTTAGAAACAGAGAAATACGTAAAAATAACAACTGAATAATAACAAAGAATAACTCAACACTCACACCTGATAACATTGGATATAGCAGTAAAAGAACGGGTAGTTCATTTGCAAAAGGAATATTTAATGAGGATGTTAGGCGAAAGCAGATTTCAATGATCAATAATATTGTACATAAATTCATTAGAAAAATCCAAGGAGACTTCAAGAAAGAAAGAATAAGCACTCCGGGAATACCTAACATTAAAGATGTAGAAGATTCCAATGCATCACTACTTCCTCCTTGATAACGCACATGCAAATATTTTTCAGGGAAAAAATCTGGCCAAGAAACGAAATGCAGTCCATAGTTATCACATATTCTTGCTTGAAAGAATGCTGAAGGCAGACTTTGGGCGTATATGTACGAATTTACAGCATCTTCTATTAAAAAACAAGCATTTGCATAAGAAGAAAGACGACCTGCAACAATATCACACATAATTTCATATCCTGCTTTCCCTGAATAATCTACAGAATTATTATCTCTCAAGTCACTTCGAAGAATGTATAATTGAGCGATCACAGTCGGTAAGCTTAAAACCAGAAAAAAACATAATATGACATGTTTCCTTATGAAGCCCTTGATTTCTTTAAAATAACAAAATAAAATAAGACATACTATCGAAAATACAATATTTAAAGATTGCTTAAAGAATGCATCTATTAGCAATAATACAATAACAAGAAACTTTTCTTTCTTTTGGGAACTTACAAAATATATATAAATAAAGATTATAGGATTAAGGCTCTCAAGAATCGTGAGAATCCAGCCCAAATCAAAAACTCGTCCGCCATTTTGAGCACATATTCCAAATATAAAAAGCCTAATGACCATTAATCCGAGTGCCATTGCTTTAATAAAAGAAATAGGAACTGGAATAGAAGGTTCACAATTCTTTTTCTTATAGCAAGTATACCTCTTCCATAAATATACAAATGGAGACAAAGTAAAAAGTAATATACAGCCTAATACACACGGTTGTAGCGTCGCAGGGTATCCTGAAAAATCTCCATTATATGTTCCTGTTACAATTACATATCCGCAGCTAACAACAGCAGCTAATATATATATATAAACAATAGTTTTTAGATGTTTATAATATCTATCACGAATAGTAATCATTGTAACCTATATTTTATAATATATTATAGTAAAGACTCATATAAGTCCCAATGCTGTTTAGCGCATCTTTCCCATGAGAATAATTTTACGCGATCAATCCCTTTCCGTACCAATTCTTGTCTATAGTGTAGATTGTCTAGAACTTTCATCATACATTCTTGCATATCCTCTACTTCATATGGATTAAAATATGCTCCCGCGTCCCCCGCAATTTCCGGAAAACAACTAGTATTAGACAAAACAACAGGACAGCCATAAAGCATTGCTTCTAATATCGGCATACCAAAACCTTCATAGAAAGATGGATATACAAACAATTCAGCGTCTCGATATAATCTGGCCATTTCTTGCTCTGTAGCTTTTATGGCGAAGACCCTGTTATTTAATCCTAATTTTGCAATTCGTATTTTCTCTTCTTTATTAAACAACGAGCCTGTACATATCAAATCTAAATCAGAATATTTCGATGCGAGGCGGCTAAATGCTATTAAACAATTCTCAAAGTTTTTATACAGAGCTCGATATCCTACAAATAAAACATATCGCCGTAAGTGGATACGATTTTCTGATAAATTATCTAATTTCTTTGATATCCCGTGATAGATAGTTGTTATTTTATTATCAGGTATATTCCATTGTTCTATTAAATCTTTTTTTGTGTTCTCACTAATAGCTATAATATGATCTGCCCGCAGAGTGATTTCTTTTTGCGTTAAGTATTCTATTGGTACTGTTGGATATAAATTAGATATTTTAGAATAATTCAAATCATGAATTGTTACGACTAGTTTCTTATTCTTGGGAAGGAACTTCAATCCATAAGTTCGATATAATGTTGGATGATATATGTTATATTTTCCTTGTATTATTTTATATATTGAATAGACTTGTCCCAGTGACGAATATAGTCTATCCTTACCTTTGAATCGACGATTATAGCAAATATGCCAGGTAGAAGCTAAACCGGAATCTATCAAATAATGATTATCTGATAAAAAAGCAGATATCTCAAAACTCTCGCGAGGAAAATATTTCAGTATCTCAATAAAATATTTAGGAACTCCACCATATTGTTGAGTAAACGCTTGATGATCAAACAGGATTCGCATAACCATTTTATTAATATAGCTTCAGAAATCTAGAAAAACAGTTTCTCATACTAGCGGAAATCAGATACAATCCAACGAAGAGAAATAAAGCAAAAATAATAATATATAATAAACCTGTTAATATAAAATTAGTAACAGATATAGAGGATGAAAGATTGATATAATGTATAAATAATAAGGTTAATAACAATGCAAAAAGAAACGCAAGAAAATGCTTTAGATATAATCGAATATATATCCGTATGTTTTTTTTAAATCCTACTTTAAATAAGAAATACGGTTTCCAAAGAAAAACAATTATGATAAGACTTAATAGGACTCCTACAAGGATTCCATGTAAGTTAAAGAAGTATCCTAATAATATAGACAAACAAATATTAATCAAGGCTTCAATAACAGGAGCCCAAACATCATTAAACAACCCATAAGCATTTATATAAGCGTCTACGGTTAACCTAGTAAGATTAATATATAATATTGCAACCATTAATCCTAAAGTTGTGCTATCCATAACATATTCCGAGCCGATCCATAAAGTGATAAATTCTGGCGTAAACATATATACACCAAAACAAACCGTGCAACTCATCAAAAAGCGTATAGAAAATAGTTCTTCAAAAACAGACATAATTCGAGCAGTATTACCCTCAGCGACTAAATTTCCTACACCGGCATTCATGCTATTAAAAATTGCACCTATTAAAGATATTATGCCCGTAATAATAAGCATATAATTTCCATACAGGGCCACAAGACTCAATGAAGCATAAGCATATATAATTATTGGACTTGTTTGTGATAGAGCAAAGCCGCCAATCCTATGAAAGAATAGTTGTTTGATTTTCGTGATAATTTCAGGATATTTACGACTTAACTGTTTCCCTTGAGATAAATCCGTTTTTAATGCCGGATAGGTCCTGCGAACCATGATGCTCAATGCGGCCGAAGCCACTATCGCAAATACAACCTCCAGCACAAGCCACCAGACATATCCATTATCAAAGTATTTGATCGCAAATATCTGACATAGGGTTTTCACCAACATGGAAGCCTTGTAACTGTACTGAATCTTATAATCTTTCTGATCAGCCGACAGTACAATCTGCTTGTAATTGACAAAATAACTCAGCAATGCACTTACCAGCAACACGCCAAATGAGGCATAGGCATACCACATCGGCAGTGTCATCTTGGCAAAGATCCACGGGAAGAAGCACATCAGAACTGCACTTCCTCCTATTACCACCCAGGCAATCCGGCGGTACATCCACCCTTGCAACGAAACAATCTCATTGACCGCCGTTGTATCGCGTTCAAGCAGCGGTTTGTATAGCGTACAGGCTATGGCAGATCCAATTCCCAGTTCCGCAAGGTTAAGAAACTGCAACAGATTCGTCGCCGTCGTATTGAGGCCCAATACATCGGCTCCAAGATGATCCAAAAATATCTTGCGGGAGAAGAACTGCAGGACCAGATTGATAAAATAAAATATCAATGCGACCGAGCTGTTCTTGATACTCTTTGCGGTCCGGGATTGTGCCGTCATCTTTCTGTCAATACCTCTTTATTTTGTCCCGTACATCTCCTCGTAGTACTTCTGGTAGTTGCCCGAGGTGACGTTGTCCATCCACTCCTGATTGTCCAGGTACCAGCGGACCGTCCGCTCGATACCCTCTTCGAACTGAAGCGACGGCTCCCAGCCCAGTTCGCGCTGCAGCTTCCGCGAATCGATGGCGTAGCGCATGTCGTGCCCCTTGCGGTCGGTCACGTAGGTAATCAGATTCAGATCCTCACCCTCCTTGCGGCCCAGCAGCCGGTCCACCGTGGCGATCACCACCCGGATGATGTCGATATTCTTCCACTCGTTGAAGCCGCCGATGTTGTAGGTGTCGGCAATCCGCCCCTTGTGGAAGATGAGGTCGATGGCCCGGGCGTGGTCCTCGACGTAGAGCCAGTCGCGGACATTCTCGCCCCGGCCGTAGACGGGCAGCGGCTTGCGGTGGCGGATGTTGTTGATGAAGAGCGGAATCAGCTTCTCGGGGAACTGGTAGGGTCCGTAGTTGTTCGAGCAGTTCGTCACGATCGTCGGCATGCCGTACGTATCGTGGAAAGCCCGCACGAAGTGGTCGCTCGATGCCTTCGAGGCCGAATAGGGGCTGTGCGGATTGTATTTGGTCGTCTCCATGAAGAACTCGCGCCCGTAGGCGTGGTGGTGCTCCGAGGAGGCCTTTGTCGTGAAGGGTGATTCGACGCCCTCGGGATCGGTCAGCTCCAGGGCGCCGTAGACCTCGTCTGTGGAGATGTGGTAGAAGCGCTTGCCCTCATAGCCTTCGGGCTGCTCCTCCCAGCAGATTCTGGCGGCCTGCAGCAGCGAGAGGGTGCCCATGACGTTCGTCCGCGCAAAGGTGAAGGGGTCGCGGATCGACCGGTCGACGTGGCTCTCGGCGGCCAGGTGGATGATGCCGTCCACGTGATACTGGCGCATGACGTCGAGCATCTTGTCGAAGTCGCAGATGTCGGCCTTGATGAAGGTGTAGTTGGGCTTCTGCTCGATGTCCTTCAGATTGGCCAGATTCCCGGCATAGGTCAGCTTGTCGAGGTTGATAATCCGGTAGTCGGGGTATTTGTTCACGAAGAGCCGCACGACGTGCGAACCGATGAATCCGGCGCCGCCGGTAATGATGATATTGCGTTTGAATGTGTTCATGGTCAGTTGTTTTTCAGGTTGTTCATGCATATCTTCAGCGAATCGGTCCAGTAGGGGATGCGGATACCGAAGGTCTCCTTGATCTTGGTCTTGTCCAGCACGGAGTAGGCCGGACGCACGACAGGACTCGGAAACTCGTTGCTGTGGCAGGGCTGGATGTCGCACGACGTATGGCTGGCGATCTCGGCGATCTTCTTCGTGAAGTCGTACCACGAGCAGACCCCCTCGTTCGAAAAGTGGTAGATGCCCGTTTTGGAGTAACGTTCCGTCGGGCACTCGGCGGTGTAGTCTTCGAGAACAGTCTCGATCGCCCGCGCCAGGTCATAGGCATAGGTCGGCGTTCCGGCCTGGTCGAAGACCACCTTCAGGGAGGGTTTTGTGGCGGTGAGGTTGAGCATCGTCTTTACGAAGTTGCGGCCGAATTCGCTGTAGAGCCATGCCGTGCGGAGAATGACGTATTTGCCTCCGACGGCCTCGATATGCTGCTCGCCTTCGAGTTTGGTGCGGCCGTAGACACCGGTGGGAGTTCCCTTCTGGTCCTCGCGGCAGGGCGTGTTGTAGGGATCGCCTCCGAAAACGTAGTCGGTCGAGATATGGATAAGCAATCCGCCGACTGCCTGCATGGCCTCGGCAAGAATCTTCGGAGCTTCGGCGTTAAGCTTGCGGCAGAGGGCCCCGTCACTCTCGGCCTTATCCACGTTGGTGTAGGCCGCGCAGTTCACGATACACTGAATGTCGTTTGCATGGACGGCGGTCCGGACGGCCGTGGTGTCCGTCATGTCGAGAAGGGTCGTCTCGACCCCCTCGGCCTCAACGACGTCGGTAAAGAGGAACCGGTGGCGGCTCCCCTGGCTGATGATGCGCATTTCGCGGCCCAGCTGGCCGTTGGCGCCTGTAACCAGTATATTCATGGTTGTAAACTCTTTGGCAGAATCAATAAAGCGGCACGTGAATGTCAAACGGAGAGTCGAAATCCTTCAGCAGCGGATGTTTGGTATCCTTCTCGCTGAGGATGGCCTTGTCGGTCGGGATGCGCCAGTCGATACCCAGCGAGGTGTCGAGGATGCTGATGCCTCCGTCCGCCTCGGGATGGTAGAAGTTGTCGCACTTGTACTGGAACACGGCAACGTCGCTCAGCACGGCGAATCCGTGGGCAAAGCCCCGGGGAACGAAGAACTGACGGTGATTCTCCTCGGTGAGTTCCACGGCCACATGCTGTCCATAGGTCGGACTCCCCTTGCGGATGTCCACGGCCACGTCGAGCACCGCACCCTTGACACAACGCACAAGTTTCGACTGCGTAAAGGGCGGACGTTGGAAATGCAGCCCGCGCATCACACCGTACGAAGACATGCTTTCGTTGTCCTGAACAAACTGTATGCGGGCGACCTTCTCATCGAACTCCCGTTGCGAAAAGGATTCGAAAAAGTATCCGCGGGCATCCTTGAACAGACGCGGCTCGATGATCACCACGCCCTCGATAGCGGTTTTT
This sequence comes from uncultured Alistipes sp., assembly GCA_944321765.1. Classification (GTDB taxonomy): domain Bacteria; phylum Bacteroidota; class Bacteroidia; order Bacteroidales; family Rikenellaceae; genus Alistipes. The sequence goes on along the minus strand of CALUMQ010000026.1, from coordinate 135,182 downwards.
ATGACTTCCATGATGTATCGTATTCCTATAGATTGGCCTTTCCGGTGCGTTCGAGCTCCTCGATGACCTGAATCAGATATTGTCCGTATTGGTTTTTCAGCATGGGCTGCGCCAGCTGCCGCATCTTTGCGGCGTCGATCCACCCCTGGCGGAAGGCAATACCCTCCAGGCAGGCGATCTTCAGCCCCTGGCGTTTCTCGATCACCTCGATAAAGGTCGAGGCCTCGCTCAGCGAGTCGTGCGTTCCCGTATCAAGCCAGGCAAAGCCGCGGCCGAGGGTCTGCACCTTCAGCTCCCGGTCCCGAAGGAACTGCTGGTTCACCGTGGTGATCTCCAGCTCACCGCGCGCCGAAGGCTTGATGTGTTTGGCCACCTCCACCACCTTGTTGGGGTAGAAGTAGAGCCCCACGACGGCGTAGTTCGATTTCGGATGCGCGGGTTTCTCCTCGATTGAGAGGCAGTTGCCCGCATCATCGAACTCGGCAACTCCGTAACGCTCCGGGTCGCTAACCCAGTAGCCGAAGACCGTAGCCTTCTGCTCCTCCTCGGCCATACGTACGGCTTCGTGGAGCATTCCGGAGAGCCCGGCTCCATGGAAGATATTGTCACCGAGGACCAGGCACACGGAGTCGCTGCCGATGAACTGCTCGCCGATCAGGAATGCCTGTGCCAAACCGTCGGGCGAGGGTTGCTCGGCATATTCGAACCGTACGCCGAAGTCCGAGCCATCCCCCAGCAGGCGTTTGAATCCCGGCAGATCCTGCGGCGTGGAGATGATGAGGATCTCCCGGATGCCCGCGAGCATCAGCACCGAAATAGGATAGTAGACCATCGGTTTATCATAGATCGGAATCAGCTGTTTGCTGACCCCCTTGGTAATGGGATAGAGGCGTGTGCCACTACCTCCGGCTAAAACGATGCCTTTCATATCAGGATAAAGGTTGTGTGTTTGTCTTTTTGAAAAGGTCAATTGCCGTTTTGCCGAAAAGGACCCATCCGGCAGACAGGACTCCAGCGAGGAAGATAAAACCGATAAGAGTCACCATTTTTGATGGTTTTGAGGCCTTCAACGGCACTGTCGCCGGTTGCACAACAGCATAGACCGGAGTCGATTCCTGAACCTTCGCCTTGGCCATCTGAAGCTGCTGCGCCGTCTGATTGTAAACATCAAATGCAAGATTCATCTCGTTCTGCAGCCGTTCCTGCTCGGTACGGAAGCTGCGGCGGACGATGCCCTGGTTCTGGTCCACGTATTGTGCGTAACGCTGCTGGGCTTCGTAGTACTTCTTTTGGGCTTCATCGAAAAGGCGCTGCGTAAACGCGAGATCATTGCGGGCCTTGTTTGTACGATACTCCGTAATGTAGTCTTGGAGGTTCCGCATGACCGTATCTGTCAATGTCGCGGAAATCAATGGATCCTGCATCGTAACCGAAAGAGAAACAACCGACGTCTTTTTATCCACACTGACGGCAATACGCTCCTGAAGTGATTTTACGATCTCATCTTCCTCCTTGGTCAGACGGAACGGATTAATCGTTTCGGATTCTGAAGATTCGTCTTCTTTCGAGAAAAGCCCTTTGACCCATCCCAGCACCTTGAACGGGAATCCCAGCACGGTACTCCACCAGGGCGAACGCAACTCTTCGGAGACATACTCCGAGACGGGCCAGCTCTGTTCGCCCTTGGCATCCGTAACTTCCACATCAAACAGGGCTGTCATAAAGGGTACCGACTGAACGATATCGGGGTAAAGTTCCGGATAGACGGCATCCGTGGAGTTCATGCTCCCCATATTGATGCCGGCCATGGAGGCCAGAGAACCCAAACCTCCCAGACCCGATTTATTTCCCTGGATCTCCGGGGCCAGTTTGACCGTCGTGGTGTACTCCTTGGGAATGCTGAAGGCGATGACAAGCCCGACAACGGCGCCCACCGCACACCATTTGAGAATCAGGCGCCGCTCGGCCCACAGTTCCTGCAGCAGTTCCACGAGATCAATCTCCTGTTCCCCGCTTTCGGGCGTCGGCTGTATCGTGTTGTTTTCCATATGCGTACGTTTAGATGCTATTTGGTAAGGTTGGCTATCGAAGCGGCCATCGTGCCGATCGAGGCGGCCGAGGTGGCCAGGCTCATGATCGCCGGAAGACTTATACCCTTGCGTTCGCGTTTCGAAGGTATGATGATCTGGCACCCCGGTTCGATCCGGGCCTTCTTAAGTCCCCGCACGCGGGAGACCGTACCGTTCATGTAGACAATGTAGGCACGATTCTTCTTGGCCCGAAGCCCATAGCCGCCGGCCTGACCGACATAATACTTCAGATTCTTGTTCTGGAGGTAGAGCACCGTATTGGGGTACATCACCTCGCCCGAGATGCTCACCGTGGAGACGTACTGCGGAATGACCAGCCGGTCCCCCTCGCGCAGCACCATGTCATAATCCGACCCGGGCTTCTCCAATGCCTTGTCAAGCTCGATACCTACCGTGTAGTAGTCGCTCAACTGAAGCTTGTCCATCGAGAGGGAGTCGCCACTGCTCCGCTGATTTTGAAGCGCCACGCGCAGCGTCGCCTCCCGCACGGCACGCTCCTCGTCGTTCATCTGTCGGATCAGGCGAGCCCCGTGGGCATAGGCATCGGAGGTAAGGCCTCCGGCGCGATTTATGAGGTCCGAGAGGCGCTCGTTCTTCCTGACAAGCGTATAGCCGCCCGCGAAGACCACCTCGCCATCCAGCATCACTCGCTGCTGCTCCCGATAGGCCGGGCTGCGGCGCACCTCCACGATGTCGTAGGGCATCAGTTCGAAGCCCACCTCTCCGTCGACAATCAGTCCATCCTTGAGCGAAAAGGTGTAGATCTCGCCCAATTCACTCGAGGGGGTCAGGCTCTTGGGATCCTTGATGCGCCGCGAGACGTCGATACGGGCCGTCGAGGCACCGTCGAGCAGCCCCCCGGCCTGTACGACCAGATCCTCGATGGTCATGTGCTCGGCGTAGGGATATTCGCCCGGACGCGCCACCTCGCCGCTGATCGTGAGGGCTCCGCGCTCTTCGAGTTCATGGATGCTCGGGATGATCAGCACGTCGTTGCGCTGCAGCTCGATGTCGGGCACGCGTCCCGCCATCAGACCCTCCAGATCCACGGCAAGCATCTCAAGAGTCAGGTCCTCCCGCTCGCGCAGCAGCAGGGCGCGGCCCGGGAAGGCATCGCCCTTGAGCCCCTCGGCACGGTCGATCAGCCCCCGCACGGTGTGCACCTCGTCGCCCAGTTCGTACATGCCTTCGCGGTAGACGGCGCCGCGCACCTCCACGCGATTGGCAAAGCGGTCGAGCACGGCGCCCACCGTAACGGCATCGCCGTCCTCCAACGTCCAGGAGGCGTAGTTCGGCTCGCGGATGCTGTAGATCTGGTACTCCCGGCCCGCCTCGCGGATCAGACGCACCTCGTCGCGGTAGGCGTCGCCCGTGAAGCCGCCGGCATACTCGACCAGCTTGCCCAGGCTCTCCCCGGGCTTCATCTCATAGTACATCGGACGCTTGACGTTGCCGGAGATCTCGACCAGCTGCTCGTAGGGCGGTACGATGATGACATCCCCCTCCTCGAGGCGGACGTCATCACTCATTTTGCCGTTCATGAGCAGGTCGTAGACATCCACACGGGCCACCTCCTGGCCTCCACGCATAACGCGGATGTCGCGCAGTCCGCCGATGGGCGTCACGCCCCCGGCGCGGTACAGCGCATGAAACACCGTGGCAAAGGAGGACAAACGGTAGGTTCCCGGCGTGGCGACCTCGCCCAGCACATTGACCTGAATGGTGCGCAGGCGTCCCAACGTCACGCGGACATCCGACGAGGGCTCCTCGCCCGATACGCCGGCATAGATCTGGCTGAAGACCCCGCGGAGCTTCTCGTTGGCCTCACGGATCGTCAGCCCGTTCAGATAGACCGGTCCGACCTGTTCGATCATGATGTTGCCCTCGGGCGAGATCTCCTCGCGCAGGCTCCGCTCATTCTCGCCCCAGATGTCGATGATGATCTCGTCCCCGGGTCCCAGGCGGTAGTTTTCGGGCGTGGCCTGGTTCTCGTTGGGTTCGAACGTCAGCGACGAGCCCCGGAAGATGTTGCGGCCGAAGACCGTACGGGGATCTGTCGCCCCTTCGGTCGGATCGCTCACCGTCGAGCTCACGACGTCCATGCTTCCGGCCGTCAGGGTATCCTGCGAAGACCGCTGCCGCTCGCGGCGCTGTCCCGAGATACTCTGGTCCGCCACGGCGGTCTCGCTGCCCTGGCTGGCTTCGTACCTGTTCTTCAGACGCTCCGCCTGCTCGGGAGTAACGCCCTTGGCCAGCAGCTCCTTGCCGATCTGCTGATCGCTCTTGCCGGCCTGCCTGGCCTCCAATGCATAACGCACGACGGCCTCATCGCTCATCTGGGCCTGTGCGGGAACGCTGCCAGCCACGAGAAACAGCAGCAGCGCCGAGAATCCTAAAATCTTTCGCATGTAATTATTCGATTGTATATTTTTTCATATTAAGACGGTTACATCCTATCCATCAGTTTCTGGAGCCACAGGACGGATCCCGTACGTTCGACATGCGTCCAATGCCCCACACGGTGCAGCATATGGTGCAGACGGCTCGAAGGGTCGAGCCGCCGCAACGGATAATAGATACCCGCAGTGATCAACACGCCCAGAATCACCACCCCGTACAGCTGAAGGTCGATGGAGGCCCCGGCGGCATACATCGCCCACCAGGCCAGCACGACGAACGTATTCAGCATCAGAATGACCACCGTCGTGCCGGCATGCGAGAATCCGTACGAGATAAACAGGTGGTGCAGGTGCGTCTTGTCGGGCAGAAACGGAGAATGTCCGCCCAGAATCCGGGCCGTCATGACGCGCAGCGTATCGAAAACCGGCACCGCCAGCACCGCCAGCGTAAAGGGTATCAGCCCCATTCCCGACTTTACATACTCCCCGCACGGCGTATTGTGCTGCAGGATGCGGATCACGAAGACCGAGATGATGATGCCCAACATGAGTGTTCCGCCATCGCCGATGAACATCTTGGAATTTTTTCCGTAGACGTTGTGGAAAAAGAAGGGAACCAGCGCTCCGGCCGACACCGCCGCCAGAATCGTCATCGAGGTATCGCCCGAGAGGTAGAACAGCGTCCCGAACATGATGCAGGCCATGATTCCGAATCCCGAGGAGAGTCCGTCCACCCCGTCGATCAGATTGATGGCGTTGATGATTCCCACCGAGGCGAAGATCGTCAGCGGAACGGCCATCCATGTCGGAATACGATCCAAACCCCAGAGTCCGTGAAAATCATTCAGCGTGTAGCCGCCGATGCCGATCAGGCAAAGCACCGTGAGGATCTCCACCACGAACCGCGTCCGGGGCGAGAGCCCCAGAATGTCGTCGCCCGTGCCGATGTACAGCATGACGGTCATGGCCATGACGACCGTGAACAGGTCGGTGCAATCCTCGAAAACGCTCGTGAAGCCCAGGCTGACGACAATGCCCAGGAAGACACACACCCCACCCAGAATCGGAATGGGGACACGCTGCAGCTTGCGCGCGTTCGGTTCATCGACGATTCCCTTCAGTTGGGCAATGCGCACCATTGTCGGATGGACAAGGGCAACGCACAGCAAGGCGATAAAGAAGGGAACGCCTACAGTCTGAATGATCTTGTAAAGTTCCATATCCGCACTCACATTTCGCTCTTCAACCCCGAAGATCCGACGGAACTTCTCCAGGCATCCGAGCCGTATGATAAATGACCCAATATTATACCGTTTTTTCTGCCGCGGCCGGGATTTCTAAACAATCCCGGGCTGCAGCGCCTCGCCGTACTTCTCGCAGGCATGCTGCACGAGAATCGACAGGCAATAGACCCACTCGTCGGCATCCGTCCCGGCATGCCGTGTGGCAAAATTCCGCACTTCGGACACAATCCGCCCGACCAGCGCCTCATCCACCCGCCAGAGATTCCCCTGCACGAGGATCTCGTAGAGAAGTCCCAGGTCGAAAATCTCCGGCCACCCGCAAGATTCGGAACTTCCGGGGAATTCGAACCCCTCCACATAATGGGCAAAGGCCCTGCGCGCCTCGGGTTCGTAACCCCCTTCGGGGAACATGTACGAATCGCGGTTCATAAGCCCGATGCGCCGCAGGGCGTCGTTGCGCGACAATCCGGGCCACGAACCATCCGACCGCAGCGCCGCGGCCCAGGCCGTCAGCCGCTCGCGGTAGAGAATCCGGTATGCCGGGCGGTCGTTGCGCCCCGGGAAGGCCAGATCCGCCGCGCACCGCATGACGTCGGCCTGCCCTTCGGGATCCGTACCCTTTCTGGTCGTGCGCAGCGTGGCGAGGTACTCCCGCACCAGGGCATCGGCTGCACGGATGCAGGCGGCCGCACGATGTTCGTCGGCCACAGCCCCCGGCTCGAAGGTCAGCGAAAAGAGCGTATGCAGCAACCGTCCGCGGATTTCGAAGTGCTTCAGACGGGAATAGCACGCCCAGCCCCGCTCAAAAAGGGCGTCGATCATCCGTTCGTAACGGATACGATCGCCCAGCTCGTCATCCAGGCCGTTGACCACGATCAACTTGTAGATCGAGATATAGATACGGCTCAGGGCCGAAAGGCGCACCTCGGAAACGGAGGTGGCAGGGACTTCCGGCAGAAGCGGCAGCAACTGTTGCAGGGTTTCCGGAATCATCGGAGCAATAGGGTTAATTTCGTGGCGGGTTACGGGATCCTTTCGACCTGCGAGGCCGGCAGCGTCGTCGTGGCAACGGCGGCCACACCCTCGATCGTGACCACCACACGCCACTCCCGGGCCTTGTGGAGTTTCACGAAGGTGCCCTCGACGCCGGCGAACGGTCCGCCCGTGATGCGGACGTGATCGCCTTTTGTCAGATCCGGGTCCTCGGGAGAGAGGTAGAGGATGCGGGCTTCGAGGTTGCCGGCAACGGTGATGAAGCTGCGCATCTGCGCATCGGGAACCGTCATGGGAACCTTGGCGCCGTTCTCGACGTGCATCACGTAGCGCAGGATCGGCAGTCGATAGAGTTTCAGTTCGTTGATAACCGCTTTGGAGGAGCGTACGAAGAGGTAGTTGTGGATGGCGGCTTCACGGCAGCAGCTGTAACGGCCCAGACGGTCGCGGCGCCGAACCAGCCGCTCGGGGACGAACGTCTCGATACCTAGGTGCTCCAGGGAGGCTTTAGCCTGGAATTCCCGCTGATATGTAACGCGCAGCACATACCACGCAACGGCCCGATCATCCAACATAGTGTTTTCCTTACGTTTCCGGAAGTGCCTCCTTCAGCGGCAGCCTCTCGGATATGGATATTCCACGGGGACGTCGGAACTCTTTCAACAGCAAGAATACCAACTAATTACATCTCCGCCACCATTACGTCCCACAGCATGTTTTGCCTGTTTGCCTGTTTAAACATTTTAAACAAGAGAAGTACAAGCATGACAAAAATAGCTAAAAAGATATTAAGAACCAAATTTTGGAAAGCAAAAATCCCCCCCCCTCAACATTCTGGTTATCAGATGTTTAAATTTGGCGCAATAATATTCTTTCAGGGCGTATCATATACGATAACAAAACGCAATCGTGGCCAAACGGCACGGCGCAAAAAAACAAATTTTTGAACCTGCGTCGAGCCGCAGACGAACAAGGCCGGCCGAAAGGAGCAACTGAAGCCCGAAGAGGATAAAAAACCACAGAGGGTGAAAGGGCCGCAGAAATCGCAGAGCCGCAAAACCGCAGCCAATCAGCCTTATAGCGCCGCCATCCGCACACACCGGAATCGTGTCGGATACCACACGCCGGTCGCACGCCGGACAACACCGCACGCCGGCCGCTACTTGCGGTTGAAGAAGTTCATCGTCAGGGCGCACCCCTGCGTGGCGAACGAGCGGACGGCGTCGACGAAAACCTTCAGCCGCTCGGGCATCGCCTGGCGCTCCTCCTCGGTCCATTCGCCCAGCACGTAGTCCACCTGGTGGCCGCGGGGAAAGTCGCCCCCCACGCCGAAACGCATCCGCGCATACTCCTCCGTACCCAGCAGTTCGGCGATGTTCTTCAGGCCGTTGTGTCCCCCGGCGCTCCCCTTCGGGCGCAGCCGCAGCGTCCCGAACGGCAGGGCGATGTCGTCCGAGATGACGAGCAGGTTCTCGAGCGGAATCTTCTCCGCATCCATCCAGTAGCGGACGGCCTTACCCGAAAGGTTCATGTAGGTCGAGGGCTTCAGCAGCAGCAGCGTGCGCCCCTTGTAGCGCACCTCGGCCACATCGCCGTAGCGTGCCGTGGTAAAAACAGCGTTGGACGCCTCCGCAAGGGCGTCCAACACTTTGAATCCGATGTTGTGGCGGGTCCCGGCGTACTCGGCGCCGATGTTCCCGAGCCCAACAATGAGATATTTCATAATAGCAGCGTTCGTTCAGCGATTATTTCGCAGCGGCAGCATCGGCGCCACGCGAAGCACGCGTCACGCGAACGGCGCAGACAGCCGTCGTGGCGGGAGTCACGAACTTCAGGTTCTCGAACTTCAGGTCGCCGACGAAGATGGTCTTGCCCACGCCGAGGTTCGTCACGTCGACAACGATCTCGTCGGGAAGGTTCTCCACCAGGGCGCTCACCGTCAGCTTGCGGGCCGAAAGGGTCAGCTTACCACCGACCTTCACACCCTCGGCGTTACCGGTCAGGCGTACCGGGATGGCGATCGAAACGGGTTTGCCGTCGGCAATGCGGAAGAAGTCCATGTGGAGAATCTCCTCGCGAACGGGGTGGAACTGTGCCTCACGCAGCACGGCCAGCTCCTTCTTGCCGTCGAAGTCGAACTCGACGATATAGGAGTTGGGGGTGTAGATCAGGGGTTTGATCTCGCGGGGATCCACCGAGAAGGTCTCGGTCTCGCCGTTGCCGCACAATACGCAGGGGATCAGCCCCCCGCGGCGGACATCCTTGGCAGCCTTTTTGCCGAAAGCATCACGCTTCACGGCCTTTACGGGAATGGTTTTCATAAAAGTAAAAAAGTTTTTTGATGTGTTACCTTCGGCGGTTCTCAACACGGTCTCCAGGGGCCGCATCCCACTTCCGCCTGTTTTGGGCTGCAAAGATAGGCAAAAGCTTTCAAAAAAAGAAACTTTTTGTCCCAAAATCCTTTGCAGTCAGCCCTTCGCGGCAGAACGGGCCGGACTGCGTGCAGGACCTCGGGCAGGACTTCGGGCAAGATTTCGGGCAGGACCTCGGGCAGGGCAGCAGGCGGAACGTCGGGCAGGCCTCCGGGCAGCAGAAAGGGGTGGAGGCACGATGCTCTCCACCCCTGTACAGTCGGTCCCCGGGCGGCTGCTTCAGCTTCCGCGGCGCTTATCCACGCCGGGCAGCCTCCACACGCACGGTCGCCTCTCCCGGCCCCGGGCGGCATTTCAGCCCATGCGGGCAGCCTTCTCCCTCCGGGCAGCCTCCACACACGGACGCCCCGCCCGGCCCCGGACGGTTATTTCAGCCCGCGCAGGTGCTTCTCCCAGGCCCAGGCCGAAGCCAGCGTCTCGTCGAGCGTCCGCTCGGCCTTCCAGCCCAGCTCGGTGTTGGCCAGCGTCGGGTCGGCCCAGATGGCGATGATGTCGCCCTCGCGGCGCGGCGCGATCTTGTAGTTGAGCTTCAAGTGGTTGACCTCCTCGAACTTGTGCACCAGCTCCAGCACCGAAACCCCGCGGCCCGTGCCGATGTTGAAGATCTCGTAGGAGGACTTGCTCTTGCCATCGATCATGCGCGCAATGGCGGCCACATGCGCCTTGGCAAGGTCCACCACGTCGATGTAGTCGCGGATGCACGATCCGTCGGGCGTCGGGTAGTCGTCGCCGAAGACCGAAAGGCACTCGCGGATGCCGGCGGCCGTCTGCGTGATGTAGGGCACGAGGTTCTGCGGAACGCCGCGCGGAAGTTCGCCGAACAGCGCCGACGGATGGGCGCCGATGGGGTTGAAGTAGCGCAGGGCGATGCCCTGCAGTCCGGCGTAGGCCGCCACCGAATCACGCAGGATGTCCTCGCACATCTGCTTCGTGTTGCCGTAGGGCGAGGTGGCCGGCTTGCGGGGCGTCTGCTCCGTGACGGGCTGCTTCTCCGGCTCCCCGTAGACGGTGCACGACGACGAGAAGACGATGTTCCGACGTCCGAACTCGCGCATCAGCGAGATGACGTTCATGAACGACGTGAGGTTGTTGCGGTAGTATTCGAGGGGTTTCTGCACCGATTCGCCGACGGCCTTCGAGGCGGCGAAGTGGATGACCGAGTCGAACTCGTACTGCTCGAAGACCTTGCGGAAGGCCTCACGGTCGCAGCAGTCGACCTCGACGAAGGGGATGTCGACGCCGGTGATCTTGCGAACGCCCTCGACGGCGCCCATGTCGCTGTTCGAGAAGTTGTCGACGATCACCACGTCATAACCGGCATTGATAAGTTCCACGGTCGTGTGCGAGCCGATGTATCCGGCGCCGCCGCTGACCAAAACGCACGATTTTTTCATAAGACTGCGATTTGTTTATTCGTTTGAACTACAAATATATGATTTTTTTCGGTATTGTGCAGTGGGAAGCGGAAAAATCCGAAAACCCGAGCCTCCGCCGGGGCCTCGAACTCCCTCCGCCGGGGCCCGGGCGACAGACTGTAACCGCAGACGTAAAAAATATGTGCCGCCGCGTGGCGGTTTCCGGAAAAATGTCGTATATTTGTAACAATTTGATACTCAAAACACGTTTCCATATAAAAAATTTAACTGCCATGTACGGGAAAATCAAGGAGCACCTGCAGCATGAACTCGCCGAAATCGAGGCCGCAGGGCTTTACAAGCACGAACGAATCATCTGCTCGCCCCAACGGGCCGAGATCGAGGTTGCAGGTAAGAAGGTGCTGAACTTCTGCGCCAACAACTACCTCGGACTTTCGGACAACCAGCGCCTGATCGACGCCGCCAAACGCGCCATGGACGCCCGCGGATACGGCATGTCGTCCGTACGCTTCATCTGCGGATGCCAGGACATCCACAAGGAGCTCGAAAAGGCCATCTCCGACTTCTTCGGAACCGAGGACACCATCCTCTACGCCGCCTGCTTCGACGCCAACGGCGGTGTCTTCGAACCCCTCTTCACCGATCAGGACGCCATCATCTCCGACTCGCTCAACCACGCCTCCATCATCGACGGCGTGCGTCTCTGCAAGGCCGTGCGCTACCGCTACGCCAACGCCGACATGGCCGACCTCGAAGAGTGCCTCAAGAAGGCCCAGGCCCAGCGCTTCCGCATCATCTGCACCGACGGCGTATTCTCCATGGACGGCAACGCCGCCCCGCTGGACAAGATCTGCGCCCTGGCCGAGAAGTACGACGCCCTGGTGATGGTCGACGAGTGCCACTCGGCCGGCGTGCTCGGCAAGACCGGCCGCGGCATCACCGAACTCTACAACCTGCGCGGGCAGGTCGACATCCTCACCGGTACGCTCGGCAAGGCATTCGGCGGCGCCGTCGGCGGATTCACCACCGGCCGCAAGGAGATCATCGACATCCTCCGCCAGCGCTCGCGTCCGTACCTCTTCTCCAACTCGCTGCCCCCCGCCGTCGTGGGCGCCGGCATCGAGATGTTCAAGATGCTCGCCGAGAGCAACGAGCTCCATGACCGGCTGGTTGCCAACGTCGAGCACTTCCGCAAGGGCATGATGGCTGCCGGCTTCGACATCAAGCCCACGCAGTCGGCCATCTGCGCCGTGATGCTCTACGACGCCAAACTCTCGCAGGAGTTCGCCGCGAAGCTGCAGGACGAGGGAATCTTCGTCACGGGATTCTACTACCCCGTCGTGCCGAAGGGCCAGGCCCGCATCCGCGTACAGGTATCGGCCGGACACACCACCGAGCAGCTCGACCGCTGCATCGCCGCCTTCACGAAGATCGGCAAGGAGTTGAACATCATCAAATAAACAGCTGTTTTCACCATGGCCAAGACCGCATTGGACGCCATCGACCGCAAGATACTCAAGTTCCTGATCAAGAACGCCCGCATGCCGTTCCTGGAGATCGCCCGCGAATGCGGCATCTCGGGAGCCGCCATTCACCAGCGCATCCACAAGCTCGACGAGGCGGGAGTCATTCTGGGAAGCCGTCTGATCGTCGATCCCAAAGTGATGGGTTTCGACGTCTGCGCCTACATCAGCATCCTGCTCAAGGACCCGCAGCTGCAGGCCCATACGGTCGAAGAGCTCAAGAAGGTTAGCGAGATTGTCGAGTGCCACTACATCACCGGCAAGGGCAACATTCTCGTCAAACTCTACTGCGTGGACAACGAGCACCTCATGCACACGATCTTCGACGGAATCCTGCGCATCCAGGGCATCGCCACCACCGAGACGAACATCTCGCTGCAGGAGGTTTTCCAGCGTGAGGTGAACATCGACTTCATCGAGGAGTAATTCCCCGCTGGCAGCGGCAGCCGGCCTCTGCATCCGCATTCGCCCGGCCTCCCACCGCCGACCCTCCGTACGAAAGAGCCGCCCCCGGATCGGGGAGCGGCTCTTTTTTGGTTGCAGGACACACAGGGAAAGGTCCATCACGCCTGCCGGAAGGGCATCACACCTGCCGGAAGGGCATCACGCCCGCCGTCCCCACACCCTGCGCCGGCGCCGCACGGCGGCATATGCCACGATCATGACGAAGGTCAGACACTCGGAGAGCGGCATGGCGAGCCAGATTCCCGGCGTGCCGATCCAGCGGGGCAGCAGGACAAAGCACGGCACGAGCAGCACGGCACCGCGCAGCAGGGCGAAGGCGGTCGCCGGGACGAGCCGTTCGAGGCTCTGGAAATAGCCGATGACGGCCAGATTGACCACAAAGAAGATACACCCGGGGGCATAGAGCGGAAATCCCTCGACGGCAAGCTGCGCCGCGGGGTCCGCCGTATCGACGAAGAGCGCCACGAGCAGCCGCGGCACGCCGGCGAAGCACGCCGCCGCCAGGGTCCCGCATCCCAGGGCCGTGAGCAGGGCGATGCGCCGCGTCGCCACGACCCGCGGCCACTCCATGCGGCCGAAGTTGTAGCTGAGGATGGGCTGCGCCGACTGCGCCACGGCGTTTCCGATCATGAAGATGAAGGGCATGTAGTAGCACGTGATGCCGAAGGCCCCGACGCCGGCGTCGCCCAGGTAGCGCATGAAGATCTGGTTGCCGGTGAACATCAGCACGGCCATCGTCATCTCGCCCAGCAGCGCCGACGAACCGATGCGGCACTGATAGCCGATGTTGCGCACCGTGAGGCGGAGGCTCGTGCGGCTCCACTTGAGCGGGTAGAGGCGCAGCGTGCGGGCGTCGTGCGCGAGGTAGCGGATGACGATCGCACCGCCGACGGCGATGCTGATCGTCGAGGCAAAGGCCGCGCCCATGACGCCCCACCCGAGCGGGAAGATGAAGAGCCAGTCGAGCAGGACGTTGATCAGCGCCGAGAGGACGCTGCACCACATGGCCAGCCGCGGGGCGCCGTCGAGGCGCACGACGAAGAGCCCCACGGCGATCCACAGCTGCGGGACGAGCCCCGGGACGAACCACACGAGGTAGTCGACCACCAGGGGCAGGAGGTGCTCCGAGGCGCCGAGCCACAGCGCCACGGGGCGGGGAAAGGCGACGATCGCGGCGACGGGCAGCAGCGTGAGGAGCGTCACGAAGAGCAGCGCCTGCGTGACGTTGATGCGTGCGGCCCTGATCTTTCCGCGGGAGAAGTGGATCGAGGCGACGACCGAGCTGCCGACGCCGGCCATGAGCCCCACACCCGTAAAGAGCATCAGCAGCGGAATGCAGATGTTGACGGCGGCGATTCCGTCGCTGCCGACGCCGTGGCCGACGAAGACTCCGTCGACGACCGTCACGGCCGACACGCTGACCATTCCCAGCAGCGTGGGGACGAAGAGTTTCCAGAACAGGCTCCCGACACGCAGCGAGCCCCAATCGAGTGCATCTCTATCCATAGTGCGGCGAACATGAAAAAAGCCGGACAAGCGGCATGGTTTTACCCAGTCATCTTATCCGGCAAGCGTTTGCCCTCCGATGAGGATTACAAAACTTCCTTTCGTGGAGGCAAAGGTACGACGTTCGGGCCGCACAACCAAATTTTCGGGGCTCTTTTTCCCGCCGCGCACCGGATGGCTACGGTCACTCGGGCTCCGGCGGCTTCCGGCGGCTTCCGGCCCCCGACCGCGCAGCCTCCGGCCATTGGCTCCCCGGCCATTTGCTCCCCGCTGCCCGGCCCCGGCTACTCCTCGTCGTCGTAATAGAGATCGTCCATCAGCGTGTCCAGCTCGCGCCGCTCCTTCTTCGTGGGGCGCCCCGTCCCGCGCTCGCGGAAGACGAAGATCGTCTCCCGCGGGACGTTGAGCTTGTCGCGCTCCTCCTGCGGGGTGATGTCGAGGCAGAACTGCGGGACGTTCTTGGCCGGCTGGCGGCTCGACACCAGGTCGAGCACCTTGTACGAATAGGTCACCTGCTGCTTGCGCACGGCAATCACGTCGCCGAGTTTCACCTCGCGCGACGGCTTGGCGTAGGAGCCGTTTACCGTGACCTTGTTCGTGCGGATGGCATCGGCGGCATCGCTGCGGGTCTTGAAGATCCGCACGGCCCACAGGTATTTGTCCAGACGAATATCTTCCATAGTAACACAGTAACACTTTATTTCTCTTCTTCTTTCTTTCGACGGCTCATCGTATCCGGAGGCCGTTGTTCGCGGCCCGCGGCCGCGTATTCAATCCTGACCCTCCCCTAAATCCCCTCCTCGGAGGGGACTTTATGGGCTCGCACGCCACGAAAAAGGCGGGTCCGTACGGGTCAGAACGCCTTACGTTACGGAGCACTTCCAGTAGCCGTTGTTTGCGTACTGACCGCCGAAATGCATTCTGTGGCCGTTACTCGCGGCCTGCGGCCGCGTTTGCAAATCTGACCCTCCCCTAAATCCCCTCCTCGGAGGGGACTTTGAGAGGAACGATCCGGTGGCTTCGGGGTCGCTGTCAACCCTTCTCGTACAACGTCTCGCTCTTCGGACGGTCGTGCGACTGCTCGTCGTTCTGACGGCTCACGCTCAGGATCATCCCCAGGGCAATGGTCGTGAAGAGCACCGACGAACCGCCGCGCGAGATGAGCGGAAGCGTCTGACCCGTCTCGGGAATCAGATTGACCGTCACCATGATGTGCAGCAGCGCCTGGCACGTGATGAGCAGCGCGAGGCCCAACACCAGCAGCCCCGGAAAGGCCGTGCCGCACCGTCGGAAGATCTCGATCGCCCGGAAGAAGATCCACAGATAGAGCATCAGCAGCACCACCGCGAGGATGATGCCGTACTCCTCGACAAAGAACGCATAGGCATAGTCGCTCTCCGGGTGGATCATCTCCACGCGCATGGCGCTCTGCCCGGCCCCTTCGCCCAGGATGCCGCCGTTGTGGATGGCGATCATCGAGCGCTCCGTGTCGGAGAGGTGTTCGATGGGTTTCTCGGTCTGCGACTGCGTCCAGAGGTGTATCCACGTCGAGACGCGCCCTTCGGCGGTCTCGCTGCGCCCCAGGTTGAGCACCATGATGAGCACCACCCCCGCGCCGGCCCACCCGACGAGCTTCATCAGTTCGCCGAAGCGCACGCGGCCGATGAGCATCATCACCCACGACGCCATGAAGACCAGCACGGCCGAGGAGGTGTGCGCCGGGAAGATCACCGCGCACGACACGAAGACGGGCATCAGAATGGGCCACGTCCCCTCGCGCCAGATTCTGCGCTGCGCGGGCGACGTGCGCCAGGTCCAGAACTTCCAGCTCGGAACGATGCGTATGCGGTCGATCTTCGACTGACGTCCGGCCAGCTGCCGCGCCATGAAGAGCACCGTGGCGACCTTCAGCGCCTCGGAGGGCTGGAACTGGAAGGGTCCGATGGGGAACCAGCGGGCGGCGCCGTTGGTCGTGGCGCCGATGAAGTAGACGGCCACGGTCAGGGCCACCGAGAGGTAGTAGAACGGACGGGAGAAGAGGTTGTAGATGCGGCAGTCGATCTTCTGCACGGCGATCATGACCCCGAGACTCACGACGAGGATCATCACCTGCTGACGCAGGAAGTGGGCCGTCGTGCGGGCCGTATGTGCGTCGTAGGCCATCTTGGCCGTCGACGAGTAGACCACCAGCACGGAGATCACGGCCAGTGCCGCGATGATGATCCACAGCACGCGGTCGCCCGTAAAGAGGCGGAATTTGGGAGGGTCCCCCGCCGGGGCGCTCTCCCCCGCGGCACCCGGTTTTGAGGAGCCCGCGGCGGCACCCGGCTTCGAGGAGCTCTTTGCGGCGCCCGGGTTCGAGGTGTTCTTTGCGGCACCCGGATTCGGGGAGCTATTTGAGGCACCCGGCTCCGCGGCGCGCTGCGCCGTGGCGGAGTCCGCCGCGGAGGCCCCGCGGCGTGAGGCATCCGGCCCCGCATCCCGGCGCGGCCGGCCGTCGTCCCACGGAGCATCCGCACGCGACGCATCGCTGCGGGACGCCTCGCGCGGCGTGTCGTCGATGCGGAAGGCGTCGCGGGCCAGCTCCGCCGCCGCACGCTCGTCGTATTCCTGCTCCCCGCGCTTCATCGCTCCCTCCGATCAGGCGTTGGCGCGGACCCACTCCTTGAAGAGCTCTCCGCGGTTTTCGTAATTCTTGAACAGGTCGAAGCTCGCGCAGGCCGGCGACAGCAACACCACATCCCCCGCACGCGCCGCACGCTTGCAGGCCGTCAGCGCCTCGTCGAGCGACGCCGTCGAGATGACCTGCGGAACCACGCCCGTAAATTCGCGCACCAGCTTGGCGTTGTCCACGCCCATGCAGACCAGCGTGTGCACCTTCGCGCGCGCAAAGTCCTTCAGCGGCCCGTAGTCGTTGCCCTTGTCCGTGCCGCCGGCGATCCACACCACCGGGCGCGTCATGCTTTCGAGGGCGTAGTAGACCGAGTCGACGTTCGTGGCCTTCGAGTCGTTGATCCACAGCACGCCGTTCCTCTCCACGACCGGTTCGAGGCGGTGCTCCACCGGGGCAAAGTCGTAGAGCGAGCGGCGGATCTGCGCGGGATCGACCCCGGCGGCCAGCGCCGCAAGCGCCGCGGCCATGGCGTTGTAGGCGTTGTGAAGCCCCTTGATCTGCAGCTTCGAGGTGTCGATCTCGACCGACGCCTTGCCCGCCGTGGCGGTGAACACCCCGTCGCAGAGGAAGGCGTCGCCCGCGCCGCTCGCCACGGCGCTGTGGGCCATGAAGGGCAGCTGGCGCATCCGCAGGTCGTATTTGGGCAACTGCTCGCGGATCACCGCATCGTCGCCCGAATAGATGAACCAGTCGCGCGAGGTCATGTTCTGCGTGATGCGCATCTTGGCGTCGATGTAGTTCTGGAAGCAGTGGTCGTAGCGGTCCAGGTGGTCGGGCGTGATGTTCGTGAGCACGCCGATGTGGGCGCGGAAGCGGTACATGCCGTCGAGCTGAAACGAGCTGAGCTCCAGCACGTACCAGTCGTACGAACCCGTCGCCACGGAGTAGGCGAAGCTCTCGCCGATGTTACCCCCCAGGGCGACGTTGTAGCCCGCGTCGCGCAGGATCTTGTAGATGATCGACGTGGTGGTGGTCTTGCCGTTCGAGCCCGTGATGCAGATGCACTTCGCGCGGCCCATGTAGCGGCCCGCGAACTCGATCTCCGAGATCACCGGAATGCCCGCCTCGCGGACCTTCCGCACGATGGGCGCCGTCTCGGGGATCCCCGGCGACTTCACCACCTCCGTGGCGGCCAGGATGCGCGCCTCCGTGTGGCCGCCCTCCTCGTAGGGAACCCCCCACTCGTCGAGTTTCGACCTGAAGCGTTCGGCGATCTTCCCGGAGTCGGAGAGAAAGACCCCGAAGCCCCTCTTTTTGGCGAGTATCGCGGAGCCGTAGCCGCTGATGCCCCCGCCCAGCACGACGATGTTTTTCATGATAGCGGATTTATCGAATCTTCAACGTAACCAGCGTGATGGCTGCCAGCAGCAGCGAGATGATCCAGAAGCGCGTGACGATCTTCGTCTCGAAGAGCCCCTTCTTCTGGTAGTGGTGGTGGATCGGCGACATGAGCAGCAGCCGGCGCCCCTCGCCATACTTGTGTTTGGTGTACTTGAACCACCCCACCTGCAGCATCACCGAGAAGCTCTCGACCAGGAAGATGCCGCACAGCAGCGGCAGCAGCAGCTCCTTGCGGATGCAGAGGGCGAAGACGGCGATGATGCCGCCGATGGAGAGCGACCCCGTGTCGCCCATGAAGATCTGCGCCGGGAAGGAGTTGTACCAGAGGAATCCCACCAGCGCGCCGACCAGCGCCGCGGCGAAGACCACCAGCTCGCCGCTGTCGGGGATGTACATGATGTTGAGGTAGTCGGCGTAGACGATGTGTCCCGAGAGGTAGGCCAGGATGCCCAGCACGGCGACGATCGGCACCGAGACGCCCGTGGCCAGGCCGTCGAGACCGTCGGTGAGGTTCGCGCCGTTCGACACCGCCGTCACGACGAAGATCGCCACCAGCACGTACAACAGCCATGTGGCCGTCTCGTTGCCGCCGGTGAGCCATCCGTAGTCGAACTCGTTGTCCTTGACGAACGGGATGGTCGTCTGCGTGGTCTTGAGGCTCTCGGAGCTCAGCACGACGTTGCGCTGCACGGTTTCGAGCACCTCGCCCTGCCCGTCCATGTAGACCGTCTGCACGGGCTGCGTCACCTTGTCGCGCACGACGATCTCGGGCGAGAGCCACATCGTCGTCCCGACGATGATGCCCAGTCCCACCTGTCCGATGATCTTGAAGCGTCCCTTGAGGCCCTCCTTGTGGTGGCGGAAGACCTTGATGTAGTCGTCCAGCCCGCCGATGAGCCCCAGCCACACCGTCGAGACGAGCAGCAGCTGTATGTAGACATTGTCGAGGCGTCCGACGAGCAGCATCGGCACCAGAATGGCCATGAGGATGATCACGCCGCCCATCGTCGGGGTGCCCTTCTTCTGGAGCTGCCCTTCGAGGCCGAGGTCGCGGATATCCTCGCCGATCTGCTTGCGCCGCAGGAAGTCGATCACACGCCGGCCGAAGATGATGACGATCAGCAGCGAGAGGATCACGGCCACCGAGGCGCGGAAGGAGATGTACTGGAACATGCCCGAACCGGGAAAGTCGTACGCCCGGTCGAGGTACTGGAAAAGGTGGTAGAGCATATTTTCTCTGACTGTTTACATATTCGGCAAAAGGCCCGGAGCGGCATCCGGGCGTCGCGGGCCGGTTCCGGCAACGCTAAACGACTGACAACCAGAGTGACAACCGTTTCGAATGATTCGTCCGGACCCGCGGGACAAAGATAGAGAAATCCTTTCGATAAAGCAAAGGGTTTTTTCGGAGCTTCCACGCCTCGGCGGAGAGGGTCCGGCGAGGCTGAACAGGAGCCCGGCGAGGATCCGGAGAGAACCCGGCGAGGAGTTCGGGCAGCGCTTCGGCACGGGGAGAGCTGCGGTCGGTTCATCGGGCAACTCATTGAGCGATTCAAAATCTGAAAGCAATTGAATGGATAAAAGCGACAGTTCAAGTTACGAATCGTAATCGAATAAGGCTTTCAGCTTGATTGTCCATCCGGACAGTTCCTGTTTTGCGAGAATCGAGCAGGGAAACAGAACAAAATGAAAGGAAAAAAGCTCTACGAATCAGGTACCGCGAAGGGGTCAAAAGTCGGAAAATCCTCCATGAAAGCCATCCAATCGCATGATTATATACCTTTTATATAATATAACAGATCGTAACTGGATGCAAAAGACACATAACAACGCATCGGGCAAACCCCCTGCTGCCGAGCGTCCAAGGAGCGTTGGGCTGCACCCGGCACGGGTTTTATCCGGGTATTTGCCCGCAGAAAGGTCAAAAAACCCGCTTGGCAGGCGGTAAAAACGGGGTCTGGACATTTTTTTAGAATTTTTTTCGCCCCTCCCCGAACGCGGAAGAATGTCCGTACAAGCATCCGTGCAACGTTTATCAAATAAACAAGTTAGGCAAGATTTTCAACTCAAATGATTCAAAAAATGGGACAAAATATCCGCTCCGCATAACGTTTCGCAGCAAGGTTACGATTTGGAAGTTAAATTTTAATTTCATTAATTTGCGCGCTGTTGTGCAATGAATGTCTAACAGCTTATGCAAAAACTTCTACACTACCCAAAGCTTCTTGTTTTTGCTCTCCTCCTAAGCATCCTGCCCAGCGCCGGATGGGCCCAGGGGGGGGGTAATTCAGTGACCGTCAGCGGTATCGTAACCTCCGCTGACGACGGACTGCCCCTGGTCGGCGTCTCAATCGTCGCCGGACCCTCGGCAGGAGTCTCCTCCCTCTCCGACGGTCAGTATTCGATCCGGACAGCCCCGGGAACCGTCCTGCGGTTCCAGTACCTCGGCTACAAAAGCGTCGAATACACCGTGCCCGCCGGCCAGAGCCAGGTGACCTACAACCTGGCCATGCAGAGCGACGCCCAGGCCGTTGACGAAGTGGTCGTCGTCGCATACGGCGTCCGCAAAAAGGGAACCATCTCGGGTTCCGTCTCCACGGTCAAGGCCAAGGAGATCAACGACGTCCCCGCGGCAAGCTTCGACCAGGCTCTCCAGGGAAAGGCCCCCGGACTCTCGGTCATGACCGACACCGGAGAACCCGGCGTCGCCGCATCGTTCCGCATCCGCGGCGTCAACTCGATCAACTCCGGCACCGAGCCGCTCTTCATCCTCGACGGAATGCAGATCTCCAGCGGCGACTTCTCGGCCCTCAACCCCAATGACATCGAGTCGGTGTCGGTCCTCAAGGACGCCTCCTCGACCTCGATCTACGGCGCCCGCGCCGCAAACGGCGTGGTGGTCATCACCACCAAACGGGGCAGCATCGCCGAAAACGGAAAGGTGCAGTTCCGCATGCAGCTCGGATTCTCCGACATCGCCTACGGAAACTGGGACCAGATGAACACCGCCGAACGTATCCAGTACGAACAGGAGATCGGCCTCGACGCCAACAAGAACTACGAAATGCTGCGCAACATCGACGTCGACTGGCACAAGATCATCTACCAGGACAACGCCCCGCTGCGCAACTACGAGGTCTCGGTCAGCGGCGCAACCCCCAACATCAACTACTTCGTCTCGGGTGGCTACTACCGCCAGAAGGGTATCTCCCTCGACTCGGACTTCGAGCGATACACCTTCCGCAGCAACTTCGAGACCACGGTGACCAAATGGCTCAAGCTCGGGACAAACTCCACCTTCAGCTACGAGAACTACCACACCTCGATCGACGGTGACTACACGCTCCAGACCCCCATCTCGGCCTCGCGGTTCATGCTCCCCTACTGGAATCCCTACCGCGCCGACGGCAGCATCGCCTCGGTGAGCGACGGATCGTGGCTCGGCGAGGGCGAAAACCCCCTCGAGTGGCTGATGAACAACAAGATGGACACCAAGAGCTACAAGGTGATCTCGAACGTCTTCGCCGACTTCCGCATCCTCGACGGACTCACGTTCCGCTCGCAGGGCGGCCTGAACTTCTACTACTCGCCCGCCTCGTCGAGCTCCAACCCGAGCTACATGCCCAACAACGGCGTGGGATACTACGCCAAGCAGGACGCCCACGGCGTAAACCTCTCGTGGACCAACACGCTCACCTACCTCTTCGACATCGACAACTCGCACAACTTCAACATCCTGCTGGGGCACGAGATGGTCGACAACCAGGATCTCTCGAACACCTTCACCACCCAGGGACAGACCAGCGACAAGCTGCTCAACATCTCCTCGGCCACGACGACCACCGCCTGGAGCAATTCGCTCAGCGCAAGCTCCTACCTCTCGTTCTTCGGACGCGCCGAGTACAACTACGAACATCGCTACTACGTCGATCTCTCGGTGCGCGGCGACGCCTCGTCACGCTTCGGCCGCGACAACCGCTGGGCAACCTTCTGGTCGCTGGGACTGATGTGGGACCTGCGCAACGAGGCCTTCATGAAGGATCGCGCCGAGTGGCTCACCACCGCACAGATCGCCCTGAGCACCGGTACCTCGGGCAACTCCTCGATCCCCAACTACGAACACCTCGCCCTGGTATCCGGAGGCGCGCAGTATGACGTCAACGCCGCCATGGTCCTCTCGAGCCTCGGCAACGAAGACCTCACCTGGGAGGAGATCTGGACCACGAACCTCGCCCTGCACCTGGGATTCTTCAACCGCGTGAACCTCGACCTGGAGCTCTACAACAAGCGCACGAGCGACATGCTCATGCAGGTTCCCGTGCGCTTCGCCACCGGACAGGGATTCAAGTGGGACAACATCGGCGCGATGACCAACCGCGGTTTCGAGTTCAACCTCGACGCCGACGTCATCCATACCGGCGACTTCGTGTGGAACGTCTCGGCAAACGCCGGCTACAACTACAACCGCATCGACGAACTCTATGCCGGCAAGGATCAGTACGAGTTCGCCGAAACGGGCCTCAAGCTGGTCGTCGGCCGCGAATACGGCGAGTTCTACCTCAACCGCTTCGCCGGCGTGAACCCCATCAACGGCGACGCGCTCTGGTACGACAAGGATGGCAACGTCACCACCGAATACCGCGATGCGGACAAGGTCTTCCTGGGCAAGAGCCGCTTCGCTCCCTGGAGCGGAGGCTTCGGCACGAGCGTCTCGTGGAAGGGCATCTCGGTCAGCACGCTCTTCACGTGGGTCGCCGACCGCTGGATGATCAACAACGACCGCTGGTTCGACGAGAGCAACGGCACCTATCAGCAGTACAACCAGTCGAAGCGCCTGCTCTACAACCGCTGGAAGAAGCCCGGCGACATCGCCGACATCCCGCGTCACGGCGTCGTCGCGCAGATGGACGACCGATTCCTCGAGGATGCGTCGTTCCTGCGCTGGAAGAACCTCAACGTGGCCTACCGCTTCCCGAAGTCGCTGCTGCAGAAGACCCGCTTCATCTCCGAACTGCAGATCTACTTCCAGGCACAGAATCTCCTGACTTTTACCGAGTTCACGGGCCTCGACCCCGAATCGGACATGAACGTCTACCGGGCCAAGTACCCCATGTCGCGACAGTTCACATTCGGACTCGAAATAACTTTCTAACGGCTTAAGCGATGAAAAAGATTTACAGATACATGACCCTGCTTCTGCTCGGTGCGTGCACCGTCTCGTGCGAAGGATTCCTCGAAAAGGATCCCGACGGCGCCATTCCGAAGGACGAGGTCCTCAAGACTCCCGACGACGTGGAGCCCTACATCATGGGCGTGTACAGCGCCTTCAAGAACAGCGCCCTCTACAGCGGCGTCATGACCCTCGCCCCCGACATCCAGGCCGACCTGATGTATGCCGTCAACGGATACTCGAACCAGTACGGCGACATCTGGCGCTGGAACATCAACAGCACCACCTCCGAGATCGCCTCCGTATACTCGGGACTCTACCTGGTGATCTCGCGTGCCAACTTCTTCCTCGACCGCGTGCCGCAGCTCGAGGCGCAGCCGCTCACCGACGACCAGAAGACGCTCATCGACAAGTGCAAGGGCGACTGCTACCTGGCCCGCGCCCTGGCCTACTCCGAGCTGCTGAAGATCTACTGCAAGGCCTACGACCCCGAGACGGCCGACAAGGAGCTCGGCATGTCGATGATCCTCACCTACGACGAATCGGCCATGGAGGAGCCCCGCTCGTCGCTCCAGCGCTCCTACGAGATCGTCCTCGAGGATCTGAAGCGCGCCGAGGAGTATGTCACGCGTGACGTGAGCAACTCGATCTACTTCACCATCGGAACGCTCAACGCCCTCTACGCCCGCACGTATCTCTACATGCAGGATTGGGAGAAGGCCGTGGAGTACGCCTCGAAGGTGATCGACAACTCGAACTACTCGCTGGCCAGCAGCTTCGTGGCCTCGGACGGCAGTTCGAGCATGTCGCAGTATCAGTACATGTGGTACTACGACACCTCGAGCGAGATCATCTGGAAGGTGGCCTTCACCGCCACGAGCGCCGGAGGCTCCCTGAGCTCGATCTTCCACCACTACAACTACACCTCGATGCCCTACATGCCCGACTACGTGCCGGCCCAGTGGCTGCTCGATCTCTACGACACGACCACCGACGCCCGCTACTCGACCTTCTTCAACCAGCAGACGACCGGCTATTCGCACGGACTCTCCTGGCCGCTGTTCATCGGCAAGTACTGGAGCAACCCCACGCTCAACGCCACCACGAGCGAGTCGTTCCTCAACGAACCGAAGGTCTTCCGCCTCTCGGAGCAGTACCTCATCCGCGCCGAGGCCTATGCCGAGCTGGGCGAGGACGAACTGGCCGCGGCAGACCTCACGACGCTCCGCCAGGCGCGCATCCAGGGATACACGGAGTATCACGGCACGGGCGAGGAGCTGATGGACGAGATCCGCACCGAGCGCGTCAAGGAGCTCTGCATGGAGGGTTTCCGCCTGCAGGACCTCAAGCGCTGGCACGAGGGATTCGCCCGCACGCCCCAGGAGGCCACCATCTCCGGCTCGACGGCCAACGAACTGAAGGTCGAGGCTGACGACGACCTCTTCGTATGGCCCATCCCGCAGCACGAACTGGAGGCCTATCCCGATCTGCAACCCAACGACAGCAACAAAAAATAATACCTCCGGTCTATGAAAAGAATACGAATGACTCTGTCGCTTCTCGTGGCTGCGGCGCTGCTCCTGCCGCTGCTCAACAGCTGCGAGAAGATCAACAAGACCTTCGCCGAGGGCGACTACGTAGCCTTCCTCGACACGATGGCCTACTACCCGGTGGAGATCGACGAGAAGGGATTCCCGATCGAGATCGCCGCCTCGTCGACACGCGACTACGACCGTACGTACGGCGTGGAGATCGTCTCCAGCCGCTCGACGGCCATCGAGGGCGTGAACTTCACCCTCTCGTCGGACAACATCGTCATACCCGCCGGGCAGCGCACCGGCAAGATCGAAGTGCTGGGCAAGTACGACAGCATGGAGAGCAGCGACTCGATCGGCGTGGAGCTGCGGCTCATCGTGCCGCGCGAGGCCGAGTGGGACCTCTACGACGGATTCCTCAACACGAAGGTGATCTTCACCAAACAGTGCCCCCAGAACGTGGACAACTTCCTCGAGGACGGCGGCAACTTCATCTTCTACGCCCAGTTCCCCTTCTCGGACTACCAGGTGCAGCGCACGCTGGTCAAGGCCACGAAGATCGACGACGAAAGACTGCAGTTCAGCCCGCTCTTCGACGACACCATGCCCATCACGATCCAGTTCATCCAGGGCGAGCCGCTCAACCCCGTGCTGAAGGTGTCCGAGCAGGAGGCCTTCATCACCTCGGACTACGGCATCGTGCTCTGCGAGACGGCCGAGGGGTATCCCAACTACTTCTACTCGTGCGACCGCGTGCTGTCGTTCTACCTGCTCTTCTCCTCCGACCGGGTCGGGACGTTCGGCACCTACTACTACGCCCTGCAGTGGATCTCGGCCCGCGAGGCGGAATACTACAAGAATTTCGGATTCCCCGACTATTGATCCGCCGGAACAACGGCAATTCTCCCCACAAAAATAACAACCATTAAAACCAAACCACTATGAAACGTATGTACATCCACAGAATATGGACCCTGCTTGCAGCCTGCACGCTGACCCTCGCCTCGTGCGGAACCGACGACAGCGAGGAGGCTCCCGAACCGATCGAGGCCCCGGTCATCTCGTCGATCAACGTCGAAGGGGGACAAAGCGGCGAATTCACCTTCACGGCTCCGGCCGCCTGGACCCTGCGCGTGACGAAGGGCAGCACGTGGTGCAAGATCGAATCGCAGTACATGAGCGGTGAGGAGGGCGAGCAGACCATCCCCTACACGATCGAGGAGGCCAACGCATTCGACGTCGAGGACACGGCCGAGGTGACGATCACCTTCGGATCGGGCAGCAACACCGCCACGACCACGTTCGAGGTGATCCGCGCCGCCCGCAGCCGCGTGCTCACGCTCTGCGACGAGGAGGGCACGGAGATCTCCGCACTGACGGTCACCACCGCGCAGCTCGAGGATGAGATCATGTCGACGATCTTCATCTCGGGCACCATCAAGGCCAACTTCGACTGGAGCATCAAGGAGCAGCCCGAATGGCTCCACAACGAGGGCGGCGAGACCTTCTCGGGAAGCGCCGACGAGGCCGTAACGATCTCCTTCAACACCTCGCGCAACGAGGTTCCGGTCGAGGCCTCGACGGTCAACCTGACGATCGTGGATGTCAACACCCCGGAGTGGACCACCACGCTGCCCGTCGAACTCGAGGGATTCAGCAACGGCTACTTCACCACGGAGATCGACCGCAACACGATCAACATCGGCCGCAACTTCACGGCGGACGGCCTGCTCACCGGCGGACACCTTCAGAACACCGAGGGACTGAAGAGCTACACCATCTCGCTCTCGGCCGCCGATCCCGACAACATGCCGCACCTGCTGGTCATCTACCGGAACGCAAAGCTCAGCTCCACGATGACGGGTGACATCGTCGGCAACCTCGACGATCAGAACCCCTACAACCTGGAGGGGGCCTGGCTCAACATCTCGAAGCAGGAGACCCGCGCCACGCTCGAGGACAACAAGGTTACGTGGGTGATCTCGGCCGACGTCAACGAGGACGTGGAGCGTCAGGCGGTACTCTACATCATCCCGGGCGACGTATACGCCCAGGCCAAGGATGACCTGCAGGGATACTTCGCTCCCGGACAGCGGACGGTCAGCGGCACGGAGTGCACGATCAACACCGAGGTATGCAGCGCCTTCCAGAACCTGGAGATCACCCAGGAGGGCGGCAAGGCCGAGACTTCGCAGAACTTCACCGTTACGATGCTCGACTACGGCATGGGCCACACCTGCACCAAGAATGACGACGGCACCTACACCATCCAGATGAAACGCAGCAGCGCTTCGTACGTGATGTGCACGATCGTGCTCCCCGAAAGCTGGAACTACCGTACGTTCAAATACTACTACGCCACGAACTGGTCCTCGGGCTTCACCGGTCCCTTCGTATTCACCAACCAGGCCGGCGACCGCAAGGAGTATGAGTGCGACTGGGTAACGGCCACGCTCATGGGCAGCGGCACAGAGTACCAGACCAAAATCTCCGTAACGAAGAACGAAGGCGAGGACCGCGAGTACCGGCTGGTTCTCAAATACCAGGACGCAAGTAGCTACAGTTGGGTAGATGCCGGCACGATCATCGTCAAGCAGCCGGGCATCTGATCGGCGCCGGGAAGATTTCTGAGAACGGCTCACTGAATAGATTCAAACATCCATGAAAATCCTTCATCAATTCATAACCTGCTTTCTGACAGCCGCGGCGATCCTCTTCGCCGCCGGCTGCTCGGAATCCGACACCGACTCGGCCTCCGGCGGCGGATACGGCAACATCCAGTTCCGCCTGGTCAAGGCGACCCGCGCCGAGCAGCTCGACTACCTGCGCGACGCCTACAAGATCAAGGTCCGCCTCGCCCAGGGCAACGAACAGCTCAACCTCAGCCTGCTGGTCGACCGCGCGGCAAGCGACGAGATCGCCGAGTACGGCATGAACACCGAAATCGGACAGCTCCGCGTCGGCGAATACGACCTGCAGGAGTACACCGTCTACAACGAAACCGACGACGTGCTCCTCTACGGAGAACCCGACGAGGCAATCCGCTTCTCGATCATCGCCGGAGGGCTGACGCGCCCCGAGCTGCCCCTGCCTACGCAACCCCGGGGACGCATCTCGTTCAAGTTCGTCAAGGACTTCGTCAACGTCCCCACGCGTGCGGGCCAGCAGCGCGACTCGTACCTCTTCAGCGAAATCGCCTCGGCAACCATCACCCTCAAGAACCGCGCAACCTCCGAAACGCGCCGCTTCTCCGACATGGAGTGCTCCTATGCGTCGGGCTTCGCGGAGGAGGATCCCTCGCCCCTGCAGGGATACGTCGTTACGAACGAGGAGTATCCGCTCGAGGCCGGCGAATGGGTCGTCACGACACTCGAACTGCAGGATGCCGACGAGAACATCCTCGAATACCTCGAGGAGCTCGATCAGCTGGAGCAGCCCGCCCTCTTCACCGTGGAGGACAACGTCGAGACCAAGGCCGTTGTCCCGGTGCAGGTCGACTGCACCCAGCCCCACATCCGCGACTACATCGCCCTGAAAAAGATCTGGGACAAGATGAACGGCGAGGAGTGGTCCTGGCGCGGCGACTCCAACTTCCCCGCAGGCGCCAACTGGGACTTCAACCGCGACATCGACCTCTGGGGCAACCAGCCCGGCGTAGGACTCTACGCCAACGGACGTGTCGCACAGCTCAACCTCGGAGGATTCAACCCCTCGGGAGCCGTTCCCGAGGAGCTGGGCGAACTCACCGAGCTCAACTCGCTCTACATCGGCGCACACAGCGACGCCATGGACGGCACGATGCGTCCCGAATACCCCGGACCCACGGAGTACGGAGCCGCACACGTAAGCCACTACACGGGTTATCGCGCGGAGTTCGACCCGTGGGAAGAGACCCTGCAGGGCCAACAGCCCGGCGCATCCCGCATGGAGCGCGCCAAGGCCGAGGTCAGGGCCCGCCACGCCCGTCCCGAGAACGAGCTCTTCGGACGCATGAAGGCCCTCAAGCTGGGCCAGACCTGGAAACAGACCGACGTCAAACCCTATGCGAGCGTCGACTACGGTATCATCATGAACCACATCACCTCGCTGCCCGAGTCGATCGGCAACCTCACCAAACTCGAGTACATCTACATCGCCAACAGCACGATCGAGGGCATTCCCGCCTCGGTGTCGAAGCTCGAGAACGTCACCGACCTGGAGATCTACAACTGCCCGGCGATGACGAAGTTCCCGCGCGAGATCGCCCGGATGAAGAATCTCATCTCGATCAACCTGGGCCAGAACTACCAGTGGGATCCCGAGGACATGCGTCAGGGGTTGACCGAACTCTTCGACGGTCCCTCGCGCGAGAAGATCCAGATCCTCTACATCGACCACTGCCGCCTGCACACCTTCCCCTCGAACGCCTCGAACCTCAAGGCCCTGGGTCTGCTCGAAGCCACGGGATGCGGTCTGCAGGAGTTCCCGCAGGGCATGGGCAGCGACATCCGCATGGTCCTCCTCTACCTCGACTACAACGACCTCACGTCGCTGCCCGACGACTTCATCGGCATCGGGGATTTCGAGGAGATCTCGATCAACTACAACAAGCTCACCACCTTCCCCGGCTTCTTTGCCGGCGGCGAGGGCTACATCGGCGGCACCGTGAACCTCGAGGGCAACCACATCGCCTCGATGGGCCCCAACTTCAAGGGAGTCCTCTGCCAGACGCTCAACCTCGCATACAACCGCCTCACGGATCTTCCCCCGGAGTTCGGCGCCACCGAGTCGTACATCCAGCAGCTCAACATCAGCGCCAACCAACTTGACAGCCTGCGCGGCGAAAGCCTCAAGGGCCTCCCGCATACGCAGGCGCTCGATCTGTCGATGAACAAGCTCTCGAAACTCCCGAACATCCCCCTGGGCAGCTACATGCCCTATCTGACGGGTGTGAACGTCAGCAACAACTGCTTCTCGTCGTGGCCGTCGTTCTTCTTCAACGGTTTCGGCATCATGACCTTCCTGATCAGCGACCAGCGCGATCCCGAGACCGCCGAAAAGTGTCTGACGCAGTGGCCCGAGGGCATGGAGGCCTACTACCCCGGGCTCAAGCAGCTCGACATCAGCGGCAACGACATCCGCGAAATCGGCTCCTTCCCCACGACGCTCTACTACCTCGACATCGCCGACAACCCGAACGTGAGTCTGGCCATCCCCGAGGATATCTGCAACGACATCGTCAACGGCACCTTCACCTTCATCTACGACCAGGACCAGACCGGCATCACCGGCTGCGCGGCCCTGGGAATCGGAGAATAACCCTTTAACCGAAAGCATCGAACATGAAACGCACAATATGGATTTTGGCCGCCATCAGCCTGGGGATCTTCGCCGCGGCCTGCTCGGAGGAGACTGCCGACGAGGGGGCAAAACCCGGCATCGACCTCTCCGACTTCTCGATAGGCCCCGACGGCGGCTCCCGGGAGTTCAACCTCTCGGGACGCGGCGACTGGTCGGCCTACACCGAGGATGAGTGGATCCTGGTCACCCCGACCAACGGCACGGCGTCGACCCTCTGCACGATCCGTGTGGACTCGACCTACCTGAGCGAGGAGCGCTCGGGCAACGTGAACTTCTCCATCGACGGAGAGCCCTTCGTGCTGCACGTCTCGCAGCAGGGATATCCGCTGGCCATCACCCCCACGGATCAGGACGGAAACTCGAGCATCGAGCTCCCCGACTACGGAAAGTTCGGCACGACCTATTTCGACCTCAACGTCACGGCCAACGTTCCCTTCCAGGTCATCGTCGAGGATCCCGACAACGGCGCGGTGACGCCCGACTGGCTCACGGTCGACGAGTTCACGCAGGATCTCACCTACAAGAACCGCCCGCGCACGACGCGCGTGCGCATCAACTGGACGAACAACATCGTCACCGAGGCCAAGAAGGCCCGGCTGCGCTTCGAGCCCACCGAGCCCGTCGACGTACAGGCCGGCGAGTTCCTCGTCAGCCAGAATGCCGCCCCGGAGATCACCCCCGACCGCCGCGGCGACTCGATCGCCCTGGTATGCATCGCCCGCGACCTGGGCATGTACTGGCCCTTCCCCGAGGACAAACCCATGGATCAGTGGGAGGACATCACCCTCTGGACGGCCAAGGATGCCGACGACGAGGATTTCGCTCCCGAGAAGATCGGCCGCGTGAAGACCGCCTACTTCTCCTTCTTCAAGACCGACAAGTCGCTCCCCTACGAGGTGGGCTTCCTCACCGCCGCCAAGCGCATCGAGTTCTTCAGCAACGGCAACAACGTCTACAAGTTCATCGAGATGGGCGACGAGATCGCTCCCCTGGCCGGCAACCTGCGCGAACTGCACTTCACGGCCTACGGATTCTCGACCATCAACGAGTGCCTGAAGGAGTTCAAGAAGCTCCGCGTGCTCACCTTCACGGGCAACACCATGAGCACGATTCCCGACTGGCTCAACCAGGAGAACCTCCCCGAGCTGCGCGAGCTGTGCTTCATCGAGAACCGCCACGAACAGGTGCTGGACCTGAGCAACGCCAACCTCACGCAGATCGGCCTGCACGGCGAACTGGCCACCGTCTGCCGCAACCTGCTGCTGTGGTCGAACCTCGAGACGCTGGTTCTCTCGCACAACTACTTCGAGGGTGAGATCCCCGCGCTCGACGAGCCCGGGATTCCGAAGTACGGCGACGACCCCGCCGACGCGGAGATCCTCAAGGAGCACCCCGAACTGCAGGGCACGCCGAAGATCCTGCCCAACGCCAAGCAGTTCTCCATCAACGGGAACCGCCTCTCGGGAATGCTCCCGGAGTGGCTGCTCAAGCACCCGAACCTCATGTCGTGGGATCCCT
The DNA here is from genome assembly GCA_944321765.1 of uncultured Alistipes sp. GTDB lineage: Bacteria > Bacteroidota > Bacteroidia > Bacteroidales > Rikenellaceae > Alistipes. The sequence goes on along the minus strand of CALUMQ010000026.1, from coordinate 103,576 downwards.
ACACCTATGTCTTCAGCCAGGAGGGCAAGGACTCCGACGGCAAAGTCTGCGTCTTCGACAACGTTCCCTACTGATAAATTTCCGAATCCATCATGAAAAATCTCAATATCACACGAATCATCGCATTGCTGACCCTCTCGTTCCTCGCCGCAGCCTTCACGGGCTGCAGCAAGGAGGAGACCGAGGGTCCTGCGACCGTCGACCAGGGCGTCGTCTTCGAATTCTCGCGGCACAAGGTCTACCAGAACGCCATCGAAGAGATGGATGACATTGCCGCCGTGAAGATCACCCTGCGCAAGAACGGGGAGAAGATCGTCCTTCCGACCATCCGCGTCTCGGGAAATGCCGACATCGTCACCAGCGAGCCCTATGCGCTCGATCCGGGAGAGTACGAGATCGTCTCCTACGAGGCCTACGCCGCCAACGCGTCGCTGCTGCTGCAGGTCGACGTCCTCGAGAACAACACCTTCGAGGTGCGCGCCGACGAACTCACACACATGCCCGTGCCGCTCAACGTCAAGATCGTCTACTACCCGAGCAACTACCTGATGAACATCTTCAAGGGGTTCTGCATCGAGGTCTGGGGCGATAACCCCGAGCTCTGGCCCTGGGACATGAACGCCAACATCGCCGACTGGGATTACCTCGAGTTCGAGGAGGACGACTACGGCAACAAACTCGCACTGATCGGACTCAACTTCTCGGGATCACTGCCCGTCTATGACGAAAACGGCATCCTGGTAGAGATGAAACCCTCGCCGTTCCTCGAAATGGACCACCTCCCGGAGTGCATCAACCGCATCGTGACGCTCTCGCAGATCACGCTCATCAACCTCCCGAACCTCAAGAGCCTGCCCGAGGGTATTCCCGAACTGCGCTACCTCGAGCACATGCTCATCTCGAACTGCGGCAGCCTCGAGAGCCTTCCGGAGGATCTGGGCGATTGCCCGCTGCTTTCGGAGCTGACGATCGTCGACACGCCGGTCAAGGCGCTCCCCGAGAGCTTCGGCCGCCTGTCGAAGATGTACTCGCTCACGCTGAACAACACGCAGATAGGCTCCCTCGGCTTCAAGCTCGCCGACATGCCGTCGCTCGCGAAGCTCGATCTGGGCTACAACCCGATCACCGAGCTGCCCGACGACTTCTTCGCAGGCAACACCGTTCTGCGCGAGGCCCGTCTCGACGGACTGCACCTGGCACAGTTCCCCTCGTCGATCAAGGAGAACCCCTCGCTGACGACGCTCATGCTCCGCGACTGCGGGCTGACGGAGATTCCCCAGGCCGTGTGCGAGGCGCAGATGGTGGGGCTGTCGCTCGACGACAACGCCTTCACGTCGCTGCCCGCCGGGCAGCTTGCGCAGATGCCGCGCCTCGAACAGCTCATGGCCTCGGGCAACCCCCTCGGCAGCGCCCCGGCCATTGCCCACGACAAGCTGATCCATATCGACCTCTCGCGCTGCGGACTCACGCAGATGCCCGACGTGAGCGGCTGCCCCGAGCTGCTGAGCCTGCAGCTCGACGAAAACGCCTTCACGACGATTTCTGCAATCGACTTCTCGGCCAACACCAAGCTCTCGAAGCTCTCGATGGCCGGCTGCCAGAGCCTCGTGTCGCTACCCGACGACTTCGGATTCGCGGCGGACGAGAGCGGAAAACCCGCAGCCTTCAGCGCCCTCTTCGTGCAGGAGTGCCCGCAGCTGAAGTGGACAACGCCCGCTTCGTGGGGCCCGATCGAGGAGATCAAGCGGCTGGCCGACGGCAACCTTCCCGCGACGGTCGGGACCCAGACCCGCGCCGAGATCCCGACCTTCGACTACGTCCGCGTATGCCGCATCGGCTCGCCCGGCGTGACGTTCTCCGAGACCTTCTCGAGATAACGGACAATCCGCAATTTACGTTCAACCCGATTTTTTAACCAAACACCAAGAAAATGCTTTTCGAAAAATCCGTGCGCTGGTTTATCCCGGCCCTGCTGCTGGCGGCAGCATGCACCTCCTGTGGGAAAGATGATGAGAATGGAAACGGAGGCGGCAAGACCCCGAACCCGGTCTTCTGGGAGACCTCCGCACGCGAAATGATGTCTCTGTCCGGCCCGGTCCGCAGCGCTACGACGCAAGTGGTCATGCAGGGTCCCACCGAAGAGGAGACGGGCTACTTTTTCCTCAACAGCAAGGAGTTTGACGCCCAGGGACGACTCGTCAAATACGATCCCATCGGGCTGTCGGGCACCTTCGAGTACAACATCCCGACGACGGTCAGCGAATACTCCTACGACGCCGAGGGACGCCTGAGCTCGATCAAGGCGGTAGATTTCGGCGCCGAGACCGAGTACACGCTCACCTACGGCGACCACGACAACTACGTGCCGCTGCCGCTGTCGATGGGCGATCTGCGGATCTTCCTCGTGCGCGGCCTGGTGAAGGTCGCAAGCGCCGATGGCCAGGAGCTGCTGACCTGGGAGAACGACAAGGCCATTCTCACGACGAAGAGCTTCACGGGAACGAGCCGTACGGAGATCACCTTCGAGAACGGCTACCCCAAGAGCGCCGCAACGACGGGCCTCGTGGCATCGACGACCCTCTACACGTGGAATGAGGACGGTTCGCCCCTGCGCATCGAGGAGAGCAGCGACGAGCAGCGCAGCGTGACGACCTTCAGCACCAACGTCCCGGGCTACCCCGTTCTGGAGGAGAGCTATCAGCCCGGAGAGGACGGCGCACTGCTCACCAGGATCGAGTATCTCTATTCGGACAAGGGCGACCTGGCCAAGGTCTGGTGCCCCGACAGCGAGGCTGCGGGATTCTTCGTCGAGCAGTATCAGGATGACTTCCAGGAGTTCGACGCCCACGGCAACTGGACCGGCGCCCTGCGCACTTACCTCAACACGGAGGAGCAATATCCGCTGGAGCGTCAGATCGAGTACTTCGAGTAGACGCAGCGACTCCCGCAAGCGACAAAGGGGGCGTCCGACGAACGGACGCCCCCTTTTTTCATGCGTTCACCACGCGGGCGAGGGATTTTACGCCGCGCGCATCCGCCGCCGCACAACCGGCTAAAAAACCGTTGCCGAGAGGCGTATCGAACACTCCGTCGGACGGGGTTCGCCGGTGCCCAGCAGCAGGACCAGCGCCGAGAAATCCCCCTTGGCCATCGTGTCCACGGGATCGATCCGGAAGCAGAGATCACCCTCCTCGCCCGGGGCGAGCTGCGCCGGTTCGCAGCGGAAGGTCACCGTCGGCGGAAGCCCCTGGACCGCAAGATCGAGCGTGCGGGTTCCGCCGTTGACCACATGGATCCGCACGGCGGAGGGACGTTGCGCGGAGACCTTGCCGAACTTCACCTGACGCTGCATCAGCCGCAGGGCCCCCATGCGGTGGGCGAAATGGGGATAGGGATCGGACGTCGGCGTGACGGTGCCGACGAGCGTGAGCACCGTCTCGGCGCCTGCAGCCGCCTCCGCCGTGCAGACCCGCACGCTGCGGTGCAGGGCGCCCGGGTGTCCCTTGGGGTGGAACGTCACGCGGATCGTGCCGCCGGCCCCGGGGCGGATCGGCTCCCGGGGGTACTCGGGGATCGTGCATCCGCAGGTGGTGCGGACCTGTGTGACGACGACCGGCGACGTCCCGCCGTTGCGGAACGGGAACTCCACGGCGACGGGGGCGTCATCCTCGGAGATGGTGCCCAGGTCGGCCGTCGTGCGGTCAAAGAGCAGCGCCGACGGGCCGGCCGGCTCATCTCCGGAGGCGGCATCGGAGACCGCCGGGTCGGAGGCCGTCGCAGAGAACGCCGGATCGGAAACCGCAAAGGCCTCCGGATCGGAAGCCGCAGCCGCAGAAGCCGCCGGATCGGAGGCCGCGCCGGGACGTGCGCAAAGCAACCCTACGGCCGCCGCGGCGACGCATGCCGCCGCAAGGAGCAACATCGGACGGCGTCTCATTTCAGCAGCGTTTCAAAGGCCCGGCGAACCTCCTCACGGTCGTCGAAATGGTGTTTTACGTCGCCCACGATCTGGTAGGTCTCGTGTCCCTTGCCGGCAATGAGGATCAGGTCGCCCGGGTGCGACATCAGCACCGCCGTGCGGATCGCCTCGGCGCGGTCCGTGATGCGCAGCCAGCGCGTCGCGGTGTCGAGCCCCGCGGTCATCTCGTCGAGAATCGCCTCCGGGGATTCGTGGCGCGGGTTGTCCGAGGTGAAGATCGCCGTCGAGGCGTACTTCACGGCGATGGCCGCCATCTCGGGGCGCTTCGTGCGGTCGCGGTCGCCGCCGCATCCGCACACCACCAGAAGCTGCTGCCCGGGCCGGCGAAGCTCCCCGACCGTCTGCAGCACGTTCTCCAGCGCATCGGGCGTATGGGCGTAGTCGACGATGGCCACGGTGCCGTTCGCCGCGCGCACCACCTCGAAACGCCCCGCAACGGCGTGCAGCGTCGACACCACGCGCAGCACCTCCCCGCGGTCGAAGCCCAGCAGGCACGCCGCGCCGTAGACCGCCAGGAGATTGTAGGCGTTGAAGCGCCCGAGCAGCGAGACCCACACCTCCTGCCCGTCGATGCGCAGCAGCATGCCGTCGGGATGCAGCTCGACGATCCGTCCGCGGAAGTCGGCCATCGCGCGCAGCGAGTAGGTGCTCACCGACGCGGCGGTGTTCTGCACCATGACCATGCCGTTGCGGTCGTCGGCGTTCGTCAGCGCGAAGGCCCCCTTGGGCAGATGGTCGAAGAAGAGCTTCTTGGCACGGATGTACTCGGCAAAGGTCTTGTGGTAGTCGAGGTGGTCGTGGGTGATGTTCGAGAAGATGCCCCCGGCGAAGTCGAGACCCCGGATCCGCTCCTGCACGATGGCGTGCGACGAGCACTCCATGAAGCAGTAGCCGCACCCGGCGTCGACCATCTCGCGCATCATGGCGTTCAGGCGGATCGGGTCCGGCGTGGTGTGCGTCGCCTCGATCTCGCGTCCGTCGATGCGGTAGACCACCGTGGAGATCAGCCCCGCGCGGCAGCCCAGGGCCCGCACCAGGTCGTAGAGAAGCGTCACGGTCGTGGTCTTGCCGTTGGTCCCGGTGATGCCCACGAGCTTCAGCTCCCGGCTCGGATGTCCGTAGAAGGCCGCGGCAAGGTCGGCCATCGCTCCGGCCGAATCCCGCACCACGACATACGCCACCCCGTCGTGCAGCTCCCCGGGGAGCTGTTGGCAAACAACCGCCGCGGCGCCGCGTCCGACGGCGGCATCGATGTAGCGGTGTCCGTCGGCCTGCGTGCCGACGATGGCAAAGAAGCAGTCCCCGGGCTGCACCGTCCGGGAGTCGTACGTCAGGCCGCCGACAGGCGTCCGCGCGTCGCCGTGCAACGCCTCGACGGGCGTCTCGCGGAGCAATTCGCTGAGTTCTTTCATATTGTTCTCCTAAATTACACTCATTTCAACGTGACCGAGGCCGCCATCCCGGCCGAGACCCGTGCCCCGGGCGCCGGCGACTGCTGCACGACGGCCCCCTGTCCCGAGAAGCGCACCCGCAGGCCGCGGCTTTCGAGCAGGAAAAGCGCATCCTTCAGCCCCATGCCGCGCACGTCGGGCATGCGGTCCAGCGACTCGTCGAGCGACGAGATCGTCACGCGCGAGAGGCTGTCGACCTGCGCACGCCCCCACCCCGTGCGGTGGTCGAACGACGTGCGCGGCGACAAACGGTCCGTCACGCGGCGGATCCGCGTAATGTCGCCCCCCTTGACCCGCTCCGGATAGCAGTGCCGTCCGCCGGTCTCCAGGCGGCTGTACCAGTCCTGTCCGCGGTTGTAGATGTAGTCGACCATGCGCTTGACGACCGGACCGGCCAGCGGCCCTCCGTAGTAGGCCTTGCCCGCCTGCGCACGCGTCTCGATGGTCGTCAGCACCGTGTAGCGCGGGGCGTCGGCCGGGAAGTAGGCGATCATCGACCCCAGGTAGTAGCGTCCCTCGCGGCTCCGCGCGTCGGTGATCTGCGCCGTGCCGGTCTTCGCCGCAACGCGCACGTGCGTCGTGTCGCGGAAGAAGCTGCTCGCCGTGCCTTCGGTGCAGACGGCCTGCAGGCAGCGGCTCACCTCCTGAAGCGCCGCCCGCGAAGCGATCGACGAGGCGATCGTGCGGCTCTCGAAGCGCTCCTCGGTGCGTCCGTTGCGGCGCATCTCGCGCACCAGCACCGGGGAGATCATCCGCCCGCCGTTGGCGATGGCGTTGTAGAAGGTGATCATCTGGATCGGCGCCAGCTGCACGCGGTAGCCGTAGGCCATCTTCACCAGCATCACCCCCGGGTCGGGAACCTTCCAGTCGGTGGTGATCGACGGCTTCCGCTCCCCGAGGCGTTCGAGACCCACCGTCTCGCCCAGGTGGAGTTCGTTATGCAGGTAGTCGCTGTACGCCTGTTTCTTGCCCGTGATGCCGTAGCGGTCCCACACCGCCCGGGCGAAGTAGACGTTCGACGACGAGGCCACCGCCCGGCGGAAGTCGATCTCATGGTCGCCGCGGTGCGAGTCGCGGATATTCTTCGCCGGGCCAACCGTCACCGGATCGCCGTTGTGCGTGTCATAGAGCGTCGAGGCGGGCATCCGCGCGTCGTCGAGCAGCGTGAGCATCGTCGCCAGCTTGAAGGTCGAACCGGGCTCCATCGAGCGGCTCAGGGCGTAGTTCTCGCGCTCGGCGTACGTCCCGTCGGCATTGCGTCCGAGGTTGACCATCGCCAGAATCTCGCCCGTGTGGACCTCCATGACGATCGTCGTGCCCCACAGGGCGTTCTGCGCCTCCAGCTGACGCCGCAGCGCCTTGTCGGCCACGTCCTGCAGGTCGAGGTCCAGCGTGGTGACGATGTCGCACCCGTCCTCCGGATCCTCGTGCTCGGCCCCGGCCACCCATCCGTAGAAGCCCCGGGCGATGCGCTGGCGCGTCACGCGTCCGTCACGCCCGGCCAGCTCCTCGCGGTAGGCCTCCTCGATGCCGTAGTTGCCGCGGTCGCCGATCAGTCCGATCGTGCGGCGCGCCAGCTCCCCCTGCGGATAGATGCGCTCGTCGCGCTCAACCAGGCGGTAGACCATGCCCATGTTCCAGTTCAGCAGCGGGTAGCGCCGCAGCGTCTCCCACTCGGCATAGTCCACCTCGCGCGGAAAGATGTTCACCGGCGTATGGTCGCGGATCGTGTCGTAGATGCGTTTATGGATGTACTCCTCGCCGCGCAGCCGGTCCATGATGCGCGCCAGCCATCCCCTGGACCGCACGTAGGAGGTGTCGCGGGGATTCACCAGCCGGTAGCGGCGGGCGTGCTCCCGGCGGAAGAAGCGCGCGTACTCCGCGGCGGAGCGGTCCTTGAAGAAGGCCGCAAGGAGCTTCGAGAGCGAGTCGGCCTGCTCGTGGAAGGTCTTCACCGAGTCGAGACCCGGCGAGGCGAAGTCGAAGGCCGCCTGGTAGCGGAAGATCGACGTGGCCAGCGGCTCGCCGTCGCGCGAGAGGATGCTGCCCCGCTGCGCCGGGATCACCTCCTCGGTGAAGATCCTCCGCGCCAGGCGGTCGGCGTTGAAGGCCACCTCGGCGCTGAAGAGCTGCACCCAGATGATGCGCCCCAGCACGACGGCCCCTGCGAGGATGAACAACGCATAGAGCAGCCGCACGCGCAGCAGGATGTCGCTTTTGATTTTCGATCGTTCCTCCTTCATCTCTTCTCAACGCTTCTTCTCAACGGTCAGTTTTCGATGATCTCGCCCGGGCCCGCGGGGTCCTGCAGCTCGATGCCGCGCGCCCGGAGCTCTTCGACGATGGCCGAATGGGTCGTGCGCCGGTAGCGCTGCTCCTGCAGGCGGATCGACCGCTCGCGCAGCATCTGCACCTCGCTGTCGAGGCGCGAGAAGCGCCGGTCGAGGTGCAGCGACCAGAACATCACCACGATGCTCAGGAAGAACATCCCGGCGATGGTCAGCATGTAGGGATAGTATTTCGAGACCCCCTCGCGCACGAGGATCGACCCCGAGATCAGCTGCCAGAGCATGCTCGATCGCCGCCGCCGCTCGCGACGCTCGCGGGCGATGGCTTCGGCCCGCTCGGCGGCCTCGGCCTCCTCGTCGGCGCGGATGTCCTCGTCGGCCTCGCCGCGCTCCATGCGCCGCACCTCGCGCCGCACGCGGCGCGCGAACTCCGCCTCCTCGCGGCGGCGCTGCTCCTCGTCGGGAGTCACGGGATCGAATTCGTGATCGCGGTACATGGGTCCGAAATGACGGTTGTTTCGAAACTACAATTACAGTTTTACGCCCGCACGGAGCTTTGCCGAGCGGGAGCGGGGGTTGCGCGCAAGCTCCTCGGGCGAGGGAACCACGGCCTTGCGCGTAAGCACCTCGAAGGGCAGCTCGCGGCGTCCGAAGAGGTCGGTCGCGACCTCTCCCGAGAAGTTCCCGCTGCGCAGGAAGTTCTTCACCAGGCGGTCTTCGAGCGAGTGGTAGGAGATCACCACCAGCCGCCCGCCGGGCCTGAGCACCTTCAGGCTCTGTTCGAGGGCCATGCGCAGCGCCTCCATCTCGCCGTTGACCTCGATGCGCAGCGCCTGGAAGAGCTTCGTGAGGAACTTCGACTCATCCCGGCGCGGCGTGCACGGGCGCACGGCCTCGACCAGCTGCGCCGTGGTCTCCACGGGGGCCTTCTCCCGCGCGCGCACCACGCAGTTGGCCACCTTCCACGGCGTCTCCACCTCGCCCCAGTCGCCGAAGATGCGCGTCAGCTCCCCGGCCGGATATCCGTTGACGATCTGCGCCGCCGAGAGGCGCGCCCGCTGGTTCATGCGCATGTCCAGCGGAGCGTCGCCGCGGAACGAGAAGCCCCGTTCGAGGGCGTCGAAGTGGTGCGACGAGACCCCCAGGTCGGCCAGAATGCCGTCGACGCATGTGACGCCGCGCAGCCGCAGCGCCCCGCGCAGGAATCGGAAATTGCTCTCCACGAAGTGGAACCGCGCATCGTCGGGGCAGTTCCCGCGCGCATCGCGGTCCTGGTCGAACGCATAGAGGCGTCCGCCGGGCCCCAGGGCGGAGAGAATGCGGCGCGAATGGCCGCCTCCGCCGAAAGTCAGATCGACGTAAGTGCCTGCAGGATCGATCGAAAGAAGCGATACCGACTCCTCAAGCAGCACGGGGGTGTGGTATTCCGACATATGGCTCTTCGGGATGAGACGATTTGGGCGTAAAGTTAGTGTTTTTCCGAAAAAGATTTCCTATATTTGCCTCAATAATTTTCGAACACCCCATGCCTCAGATAGACATCGGCGCCGTGGTCCGGGCAAAGGCCCCCCGACTCGCACGCTGGATCCCCCGGCCGCTCATCAACCGCCTGCGCCGCATCGTTCACGAGCGCGAAATCAACCACATCCTCGAAAACTACTGGTCGTTGCCGCCCCAGGAGTTCATCCGCGCCTGCTTCCGCGAGTGGCAGGTCAGCTACTCGATCCAGGGACTCGAACGCCTCGACCCCCACGGACGCTACCTCTTCGTCGCGAACCACCCCTTCGGAGGCATGGACGGGCTGATGCTCGCCGACAAGCTCATCGACCGCTTCGGCGACGTGCGCGTGGTGGTCAACGACCTGCTGATGTACCTCGATCCCCTGCGGCCGCTCTGGATCCCGGTCAACAAGCACGGCTCGCAGAACGCCGCCTACGCCCGCAAGCTCGACGAGGAGCTCTTCGGAGAGCTTCCCGTGCTGACCTTCCCCGCGGGACTCTGCTCCCGCCCCATCGGCGGCCAGATCACCGATCCGGAGTGGAAGGTGAGCTTCCTGAAGAAGGCCTACGCCTCGCAGCGGCAGATCGTGCCGATCTACGTCGAGGGACGCCTCTCGAACCGCTTCTACAGCATCTACCGCCTGCGCAAGGCCCTGGGCATGAAGTTCAACATCGAGATGCTCTGGCTGCCGGCCGAGATGTTCTCCCAGAAGGGCCGTCACTTCCGCATCGTCGTGGGCGACCCCATCGCCGTGGCGGAGCTGCAGCACTGCGAATCGCTGCGCGAACAGGTCGAGGAGGTACGCAAAAAGACCTATTTTTTAAAAAATTTACTCCCCGCGGAGGCCAACAACCGCTAATTATCGATATTTTTGTTCCGTCATGCAACAGCAAACAGAGCGCAAACCCATCATCGACCCGGTAGACCGGGAGCTGCTTCTGGCGGAACTCACCCCGCAGCGCAAGGTCCGCGACACGACGCGCGCCGGCAACGAGATCTACATCTTCGCGGCGGCCGAGTGCCCGGCGCTGATGCGCGAGGTGGGGCGTCTGCGCGAGGTGGCGTTCCGCGGCGCCGGGGGCGGCACGGGCGAGGAGCTGGACATCGATGCCGAGGACCTCGCCCCGGACGGCTACTACCAGCTCATCGTCTGGGACCCCGCGGAGCGCGAGATCATCGGCGGATACCGCTTCATCGTCTGCACCTCGCCCTACCCGCGGCACCTCTCCACCGAGCACTACTTCCGCTTCAGCGAACGATTCCGCACGAAATACCTCCCCCGGACCATCGAGCTGGGCCGCTCGTTCATACAGCCCGCCTACCAGGCCCGTGGCAACCGCAAGGCGCTCTATGCGCTGGACAACCTCTGGGACGGCCTCGGAGCGCTCATCGTGCTGAATCCCGGGGCGAAGTACCTCTTCGGGAAGGTGACCATGTACACGACCTACAAGGCCGTGGCGCGCAATGCGCTGATCTGGTTCCTGCGACGATACTTTCCCGACCGCGAAGGGCTGGTCGAGGGGATCCACCCCATCCCGCTGGACCTCGACGACCCCTATTACGAACAGCTCTTCTGCGGCTCGAACTACATGGAGAACTACCGGATTCTGATCCAGAAGGTCCGGGAGTTCAACGAGAACGTCCCGCCGCTGATCAACGCCTACATGAACCTCTCGCCGACGATGCGGGTCTTCGACACGGTGTCGAATCCCGATTTCGGAGGTGTCGAGGAGACGGGGATTCTGGTGACCATCCGCGACATCTACCCCGAGAAGCGGCAGCGCTACACCCGCTGGAAGGGGTGGCAGGCAAACCTCAAGCATCGCCGCGAGGAGTTCAGCCAGCAGCTGCTCGAACACCTGGGTCTCAAGAAGAAGCACCGCCTTTAGATTAGACCTGCGGGGAGGGATGCCGGAGAGGGGCGACCCGCCGAAGCAGTAAGGAAGCGAGCCGCCGGAGCAGCAAAGGGGCGACCCGCCGAAGCAGTAAGGAAGCGACCCGCCGGGGCCGCAAAGGGGGAGGACCGCCGGGGCCGCACAAAAAAACGCACCCCGATCCGAGGATCGGAGTGCGCCGGACATGCGTCCCATCTTTCCATTCAATCAATCAATCATCGCATAGACGGTCAACGCACGTTGAACTGCAGAGTGTCGGATCGCTGTGCCTGCTTTCCGGCAGGTGCCGGAGCCGGATTCTTCTTATCCGGAGTCGCAGGGGTCGGATCGGCCGGGTTGGTCGGCTGAGCCGGTTGGGCCGGATCGGTCGGCTGAACCGGGGTGGTCGGCTCAGTCGGGTTGGCCGGTTGGGCCGGGTTGGCCGGATCGGTCGGCTCCTCGGGAATCGGCGTCTTGTCGGGCACCGGCGTCTTGTCGGGCACCGGAACCGGAGTCTCCTTTTTCGTCGAATCCTGCTTCTCGGGCTCCTGGGCATACATCACTCCTCCCATCAGCAGCATCAGGGCCGCCATCATCACCACTCTCTTTTTCATGGCATGGATCATTTTAAAGGTTGATACTCTGTTCTTCGCCGCCCGCCCGCTGCGGAACGGCTTCCGACTTCTCAACGGTCAACCGCCATACCACAACGGCCCGAAAAAGAGATACATGCTGATTATCAGTCTCGTATAGAATCAATGCCGGAATCCACCGCGGTGTGGATGTTGTGGAAAAGCGTCCCACAGGGAAGAAAAATTCCACACCGCCCCACCTTGCTCCGGCAGATCATTCGATGCCGTAGAGACGCATCTTGTTGTAGAGCGTCTTGCGGTCGATGCCCAGGAGACGCGCCGCCTGCGACTTGTTGCCTCCGGCCACGGTCAGCGCCCGACGGATCTGCTCCTCCTCGGTGACGGGGTCGCGCAGCGTCAGCGGCGCCCCGCTGTCGACCGTCCCCCCGCGGCCCGTGATCTCGCCCGGAAGGTCCGACAGCGTGACATACTCCCCGCCGGCCAGCAGCGTCGCCGACATCACGGTGTTCTTCAGCTGCCGGAGGTTGCCCGGCCAGTCGTACGACGTGAGCGCCGCAAGCGCCACAGGTTCGAAACCCACGATATGCTTGTCCAGCTCGGCATTGGCCTGGTCGAGGAAGAAGTCCGCATAGAGGGGGATGTCCTCGCGCATCTGGCGCAGCTCGGGCATCCGCAGCGTGAAGGAGTTGATGCGGTGGTAGAGGTCGGCGCGGAAGGTGCCGCGGGCGATGGCCGCCTCGAGGTCCTCGTTCGTCGCCGCCACCAGGCGAATGTCGACGGGAATCTCGCGCGTGCTCCCCACGGGGCGGATCTTCCGCTCCTGAAGGGCGCGCAGCAGCTGCACCTGCGTCTCGTAGGAGAGGTTCCCCACCTCGTCGAGGAAGAGCGTTCCTCCGTCGGCCGACTTGAAGGCCCCGGTCTTGTCCGAGAGCGCCCCGGTGAACGACCCCTTGACGTGTCCGAAGAACTCCGAGGCCGCCAGTTCGCGCGGAATGGCCCCGCAGTCCACCGCCACGAAGGGTTTCCCGGCGCGTTTGCTGCACTGGTGGATCAGCTGTGCGACGTGCTCCTTGCCCGTGCCGCTGGCGCCGTTGATGAGCACCGACATGTTCGTCGGCGCCACCAGGCGGATGTATTCGTAGAGTTGGCGCGCCGGATCGCTGCGGCCCTCGATGTAGTTGAGCGACGGGGAGGCTGAAGGCTGCCCGGCAGTCTGTGCGGAGGTTTGTCCGGAGGTCTGTCCGGCGGAGGCGCTCCGTTTTCCGGGCCCCGCAGCCGGGGGCTCCGGCGCCGCAGCGGATGCGGCCGACGCCCCGTCCGACCCCTCCGACGCCTCGAGCGCCTCGCGGATCTTCTTCATCAGCTCGTCGGGATTGACGGGTTTCGACACGTAGTCGCGCGCCCCGAGCTTCATGCACAGCACGGCATTCTGGATCTCGGCATAGCTCGTCATCACGATCACCGGGACCTCGATCCCCCGGCCCGACATCCACTGCAGAAGGGCGATGCCGTCCTCGTCGGGAAGACGCATGTCGCTCAACACAAGTGCAAGGTCCATGTTGCCGAGAATCGTGCGCGCCGCCGCCACCGTCGAGGCCGTTTCGACCTCGAAGCCGTGCTTCGAGAGCCACGTGCGGAGCATCAGCGCAAATGTGATGTCGTCATCGACGACCAGAATCCGTTTCTTCATGCTGCAAAGATAATGATTATGCGCAGGATTGCAAAATGCGGGCCCGCCGCATGACCGCCGGGTCGGGCTGCGGCTCAACGGGTTTCGGGGCTCCGCGGCGCTTCAGCGGACGGATTTTCCGCCACCTGGCGGCGGGCGGCATCCACAATGGCGCGGATCGTTGCCACGTTCCCCTGCAGGGCCTCGCGAAGGGTTTCGGGAAGGGGCGTCTCGGAGGTCTCGGTCCGCCGCAGGGTATCGGCCAGCGCCTCGGCCCTGAGCATCGTGAAGATCGGCAGCATCTTGTGCGAAAGCGCCTTCACCGCCGCATCGTCGCGCCCGGCAAGGGCCTGTTCGAAGGCCGTGCAGTTGGCCGAGGTCTGTTCGACAAAGGAGGTCAGGATGCTCCGCGCCGCCTCGGAGTCGCTGCCCGCAAAGGCCGTCAGCGGCGAGAAGTCCGGCCCGGCGGATCGCGGCGTCGGGAGGTCCGGCCCGGCAGTCGCAGCCGACAGGCCGGCAGCCGCACGCCCCGCGTCGTTCACGGGACCCGCGTCGTTCACGGGACCTGCAGCACCCGCAGAGCCTCTCCCCGCCGCACCCTTCGCCGCGTGTGCCGGAGAGGTCGGGGGCTCCGGGCGGGCCTTTGTCGGGCGCTCCGGGTGAGCCTTTGTCGGGGGTGTCGGGCCTGTCGGAGGCGTCGGACCTGTCGGAGGCGTCGGGCCTGTCGGAGGCGTCGGAGAAGCCGTGGGTACCGGAGTTCTCCCTTCCGAAGCCCCGGAGGCGGAGTCTGCCGGACGGGAGGCTGCGGCCGGATCATCCGAAACAGCCCGAGCATCCGAAACAGCCGGAGCACGCCCCTCCCGGGAGGCGGCGCATGCACGGGCGATGGCCGCCAGGAGTTCGCTCTCGGAGAAGGGTTTGCGCAGGCATCCGTCGAAGCCCCGGGCCTCGAAATCCGCCGTCCCGAGCTCCTCGCGCGCCGAGACGGCCAGCACCTTCACCCCGGGGGCCGCGCGCCGCACGGCATCCAGCACCGTGAATCCGTCGGCCGCGGGCATCTGGATGTCGGTCAGCACGACGTCGAACCCTCCCTCGCCGACCAGTTTGGCCACATATTCGGGATATTGGCACGCCTCGGGAACCAGCCCCGCGTGGCGGCACATCGCCGTGGTCATTTCGAGCTGCAGGGGGTCGTCGTCGACCAGCAACACGCGCAGTCCCGAGGGCACGACGGGCCTCCGCGACTCCGGCCGCGGCTCCGCCTCCCGGGCGGCGCGACCGCGGGGCGCGGCCGCCGCGACGGGAACCGAGACGATGAAGCGGCTGCCGGCGCCCGGACGGCTCTCGACCGAGATCGTGCCGCCGAGGAGCTTCACCAGCCGGTCGACGATCGACAGTCCGAGGCCGAAACCGTCGACCCCCTGTGCCGAGCGCAGCCGCACGAACTCCCCGAAGATGCGCGTCTTCTCCTCGCGGCTCATTCCACGCCCCGTGTCGCGCACCGCGAAGACGAGGCTTCCGTCGATGCAGCAAAGGCGGATCGTCACGCTGCCCCGGTCGGTGAACTTCAGGGCGTTGGAGATCAGGTTGTCGGCAATCTGCCGGATGTGGAACGCGTCGCCCGTGACGTGCCCCGCGGCCGACGGCTCGGCAATCAACTGCAGATCGAGCCCCTTGGCCGCCGCCTGCGTCGCAAAGCCCGCACGGATCGTCTCGAAGAGCTGCACGGGCTGGAAAACCACGCGGTTGACCTCGATCTTGTTGATGTCCAGGCGGTAGAAGTCCAGCAGGCTGTGGACCAGCGCCAGCAGGTGCTCCGACGACTCCTTCATGTTCTGCAGGTAGAGCTCCTGACGCCGGTCGGTGGTCAGGCGTTCGAGCAGGTCGATGTAGCCCATCACCGACCCCAGCGGGGCCTTGATGTCGTGCGTGATGGCCAGCATCAGCTTCTCGCGCGCCTCGAGCAGCGCCTCCTTGTCGCGGTTGGCCTGCTCCAGGGCCCGGCGGTAGCGGTTGCTGCGGTTCACGTCGCGCAGCAGAATCCCCACGAAGAGCAGCATGAGCAGCACCGAACCCGCCGACACGCCGCCCAGGACGTGCGACGCCCGCAGCCGCAGCGCCTCGTTGCGCCGGATGCGCTCCATGAAGAAGGCCATGTCCTCGGCCTCGAAGTCGAGGATCAGCTGGTAGATCTTCGTATTGACCAGGTCGTTGTTGTAGCGCAGGCGCAGCCCCTCCTGCCAGGCCTGGTCGTAGATGCCGAGGCGTTTGCTCGTGACGCTGTCCTGCAGGGCCCGCAGCACCAGCGTGATCGTATCCTTCACGGCGCGCTCCGGAAGCAGCGTCCGCCCGCTGCGGCGCCCGCCGCGCTGCAACGAATCCGCATCCTCCGCACCCGGCCCCTTCAGACGCTGCAGCAGCGGCGGCGCCGACCACGGATCCCGTCCGCCCACGGTATCGGGGTAGACGATGCGGCGAAACGGCGTCGTGTCGGCCACGATGTTCGCCTGAGGACCGATCAGGTCGCGGATGTTCTGGTCGAGGAGTCCGGCCGTCGAGCCCGAGCGGATCGTCCGGCGGAGGCTCACCGTCCCACGCTCCTTGTCGGCAATCAGCCGCGTGATGCTGTCCAGGCGCAGCGTCTGGAGCGAGTCGTCGCCCGACGAGAGGCTGCGCAGCGAGTCGATGCAGTCGCGCACGGTGCGCAGTTCGGCGCGGTAACGCGCCTCGTAGGACTGGTAGCCGGCCAGCATGAACTGTCCGTAGCTCTCGGCCTGGTAGAGGTGGTAGAGCGTGAGGTTCACGACGTTGCGGCGCCCCTGGAGCTGCGAGTAGTTGATATCCGGAGCCGCATAGCGGACCACCACCCGGTAGATGTACCCCACCGAGAGGATGCAGACGGCGATCAGCAGCAGATAGCCGGCGACGATTTTGGTACGGACGAATTTCGACTCCTTCATGCGGTCAAAGATACGAAAAATTCGCGCAGAAAGCGCCGGGGTGTGTGAAAGGGCCTCCGTCGGGGCTGCGAGGGGGGGGGAGGCTCGGGGCTGCGAAGAGGGGCCGGGCGGGAAGGAAAGGCCCGGCGGGGCAGGAAGGGCGGGAAGGGCGGGAAGGGAAGGCCCGGCGAGAAGGGGGGGGGTTGCGAAGAGGGGCCGGGCGGAAAGGAAAGGCCTGGCGGGGCAGGAAGGGCGGGAAGGGCGGGAAGGGAAGGCCCGGCGAGAAGGGGGGGGCGAGGAGGGAAGGTGCTCCGGGCCGCGAAGGGGCAACCGGGGCGCGAAGGGACAGTCCGGGGCGCGAAGGGGCAACCGGGCCGCGAAGGGAAGGTGCTCCGGGGCGGGAAGGGGCAACCGGGCCGCGAAGGGGCAACCGGGCCGCGAAGGGGCAGTCCGGGGCGGGAAGGGACAGTCCGGGGCGGGAAGGGACAGTCCGGGCCGCGAAGGGACAACCGGGCTGCAAAGGGGCAACCGGGGCGGGAAGGGGCAACCGGGCCGCGAGGCGCTCCCCACCGGGACTGCCAAAGAATGCAAAACGATTAAATTTATCGCAAAACGATAAATATTTTTTGATTTTCGGAATTTCTGCCTATATTTGCATGCAAAACATCCCAAATCCTTAAATTTTTTCCGACCATGGATCTGCTTACCGTCGAACACGTCTCGAAACGATACGCCGCCCACACGGCCCTCGACGACGTGTCGCTCGCCATCCCCCAGGGCTCCGTATACGGACTCCTCGGACCCAACGGAGCGGGCAAAACCACCCTCATACGCATCATAAACCGCATCACGGCCCCCGATTCGGGACGCGTGCTCTTCGACGGACACGAGATCGCCCCCGACGACATCTACCGCATCGGCTACCTCCCCGAGGAGCGCGGACTCTACAAGAAGATGAAGGTCGGCGAACAGGCCCTCTTCTTCGCACGCCTCAAGGGACTCTCGCGCCGCGACGCCACGCTGCGCCTCAAGCAGTGGTTCGAGAAGTTCGGCATCGAGAGCTGGTGGAACAAGAAGGTCGAGGAGCTCTCGAAGGGCATGGCCCAGAAGGTGCAGTTCATCGTCACGGTGCTCCACCGCCCGCAGCTGCTCATCTTCGACGAACCCTTCTCGGGATTCGACCCCATCAACGCCAACCTGCTCAAGGAGGAGATCCTCGCCCTGCGCGACGCAGGCGCCACGGTGATCTTCTCGACGCACAACATGTCGTCGGTCGAGGAGATCTGCGACCACATCACGCTGATCAACCGCTCGCACAACATCCTCTCGGGACGTGTCGACGACATCCGCCACCGCCACGGCACCAACCTCTTCGAGGTGGCCTTCCGCGGCGACGAACAGGCCCTGCGGCGCGCCGTCGAGGGGCGCTGCGAGATCCTCGAAGGGGATGCCGAGGAGTCCGTCTACCAGACCCTCCGGCTCCACGTCGCCGACGACGACGCCGTGCGTGCGGTGATCGCCGCGGTGAACGAGGCCGTCGAGCTGCGCTCGTTCCGCGAGATCATCCCCTCGATGAACGACATCTTCATCCGCGCCGTGAACGGGCAGTTGTAGAACCGACAAACATCCACACACCATGTCCAGCATAACCCTCATCATCCAGCGCGAGTTCAACGAACGCGTGCGCAAAAAGTCCTTTATCATCAGCACCATCCTCATGCCCGTGCTGATGATCGCCCTGATGGTCGCCCCGGCGCTCATCATGGAGTACTCGAAGGGCGAGCAGAAGAGCATCGCCGTCATCGACCCGAGCGGTCTGGTCGCCCCGCACCTCGAAAGCGGCGAGGAGCTCCGCTTCGAGACCACCGACCTCGGCCTCGACGAGGCCCGCCGCCAGCTCACCGACCGATTCGGCGTGCTGGTCATCGGCGCCGACATCCTCCGCAACCCCAACGACGTGCGCCTCTACGCCAACTCATCCTCCTCGATAGCCGTCGAGAGCAACATCACCTCGCAGATCGAGAAGATCCTCGAGGCCGAGAAGCTCAAGGCCTACGACATCGACAACCTGCAGCAGATCCTCGACGAGGTGAAGACCACCGTCACGCTGCAGACCTTCCGCAACGACAAGTCCCAGGAGGAGGACACCCAGGCGCAGTCGTCGGTCGTCGCCACGGCCGCCGGATACATCCTCGGATTCGTGCTCTACATGTTCCTGATGATCTACGGATCGATGGTCATGCAGTCGGTCATCGAGGAGAAGAACAACCGCGTGCTGGAGGTCATCGTCTCGTCCGTGCGGCCCTTCGACCTGATGATGGGCAAGATCCTCGGCGTGGCCGCCGTCGCCGTGGTGCAGATCCTCATCTGGGGCGTGCTGATCGTCGGCGTCGGAAGCTTCGTGCTGCCGCAGCTGATGCCCGCCGAGGCGATGGCAGGGGTCGAGGCCCTGCGGCAGGGAGCCCCCGACGCCGCGGCCATGAGCGGCATGGATCCCGAGATGCTCCAGGCCATGGCCGCCATGACCGACCTGGGGTACATCCTCAAGATCTTCGTCTGCCTGCTGCTCTTCGTATTCGGCGGATACCTCCTCTACTCGGCGATGTTCGCCGCCGTGGGCTCGGCCGTCGACAACGTCCAGGACGCCTCGCAGCTCCAGATGCCCGTCACGCTGCCCATCATCCTCGCCCTGCTGATGATGCTCGCCGTGATCAAGGACCCCAACTCGCAGCTCGCATTCTGGTTCTCGATCATCCCCTTCACCTCGCCCGTGGTGATGATGGCCCGCATCCCCTACGACATCCCCCTGTGGGAGATCATCCTCTCCCTGGTGCTGCTCTACGCCTCGTTCGTGGCCATGGTATGGTTCGCCGCGAAGATCTACCGCGTGGGAATCTTCATGTACGGCAAGAAGCCCACCCTGAAGGAGCTGCTCAAGTGGGTGCGCTACAAATACTGATCGGCGGCACATTTTTCTGTTAGAGGAATAACAGATTTCTTGAAATTATTTCCTAAATTTGCCCCGGATTCGATTTCCGCAAGAACGATTTACAAAATATCCAAAAAAATCTCACAGCTATGATCTCGATCGACAATTACGATTTCAAAGGCAAACGCGCGATCATCCGCGTGGATTTCAACGTGCCCCTCAACGAGAAGGGCGAAGTGACTGACGATACGCGCATCCGCGCCGCCATGCCCACCATCAAGAAGGTGCTCGCCGAGGGCGGAGCCGTGATCCTCATGTCGCACATGGGCCGTCCGAAGAAGAACCCCGATCCGAAATATTCGCTCGAGCAGATCATCCCGGCCATCGAGAAGAACCTCGGCACGAAGGTCCAGTTCGCCGGTGACTGCATGGGCGAGAAGGCCGCCGAGATGTGCAGGAACATCAAGCCCGGCGAGGTCGTCCTGCTCGAAAACCTCCGCTTCTACGCCGAGGAGGAGGGCAAACCCCGCGGTCTGGCGGAGGACGCCACCAAGGAGGAGAAGGATGCCGCCAAGAAGGCCCTCAAGGAGGGTCCGCAGAAGGAATTCGTCAAGAAACTCGCCTCGTACGCCGACTGCTACATCAACGACGCCTTCGGAACGGCTCACCGCAAGCACGCATCCACCTATCTGATCGCCAAGCACTTCCCCAACGACAAGATGTTCGGATACCTCATGGAGAAGGAGGTCAAGGCCATCTCGTCGCTCATGGAGGCCCCGCAGCATCCGTTCTGCGCCATCATCGGCGGTTCGAAGGTCTCGACCAAGATCGGCGTCATCAAGGCCCTGATCGAGAAGGTCGATTCGATCGTCATCGGCGGCGGCATGACCTACACCTTCGCCGCAGCACAGGGCGGAAAGGTCGGCAACTCGATCTGCGAGCCCGACATGTTCCCCGTGGCGCTGGAGATCCTCGAGCTGGCCAAGAAGAAGGGCGTACAGCTCGTCATGTCGCCCGACGCCCTGATCGCCGACGCATTCTCGGCCGACGCCAACACCTCGACCGCTCCGGCCAATGACATTCCCGACGGATGGGAGGGTGTCGACATCGCCGACGAGGGCAAGAAGATCTTCCGCGAGCACATCCTCGGCTGCAAGACCATCCTCTGGAACGGCCCCGTGGGCGTCTTCGAGATCGACAAGTTCGCCACCGGATCGAAGGAGGTGGCCCT
Organism: uncultured Alistipes sp.; assembly: GCA_944321765.1. Taxonomy (GTDB): domain Bacteria; phylum Bacteroidota; class Bacteroidia; order Bacteroidales; family Rikenellaceae; genus Alistipes. The sequence goes on along the minus strand of CALUMQ010000026.1, from coordinate 83,123 downwards.
GGCCATCGCCGAGGCTACGAAGAAGGGCGCCTACTCGCTCATCGGCGGCGGCGACTCGGTAGCCTGCATCAACAAGTTCGGCCTGGCCGACCAGGTGTCGTACATCTCGACCGGCGGCGGCGCACTGCTCGAGTACATCGAGTTCGGAACGCTGCCCGGCGTGGACGCCATCCGCGAATAGGCTGAGCCGAAGAAACGCCAAATCGAAAACGGAGCGCTCCGGAGATCCTCCGGGCCTCCGTTTTTCTTGACAGATACCCGAACCGACAACATCATGAAACACATCATTCTTTTTGCAGCAACCGTCGCCTGTATGACTGCCTGCCAGAACAACACCTCGAACAAGGTCCCGGCCATCGACCTGAAGAACTTCGACCTCTCGGTGGCCCCGAACGCCGACTTCTACCAGTACGCCACGGGCGGCTGGCAGAAGAACAACCCGCTGAAGCCCGAATTCTCGCGATACGGGTCGTTCGACGTCCTGCGCGAGAACAACGAAAAGCGCATCAACGGTCTCTTCCAGGAGATGACCCGGCTCCAGACCGCTCCGGGAAGCATCGAACAGAAGATCGCCGACCTCTACAAGATGGGTCTCGACTCCGTGCGCCTGAACGCCGAGGGCGCCGCACCGCTGGCCGCCGACCTGCAGCTGGCCGAGGGGCTCACCGACCGGGCACAGCTCCCCGAGGTGCTGGCCCGGATCCACATGGCCCTGGCCAACCCCTTCTTCGGAATCGGCGTGGCCGCCGACCTCATGGACAGCAACGTCAACACGCTCTACGTGTCGCAGTCGGGCCTCTCGATGGGCGACCGCGACTACTACGTCGACCCGGCGAACGCCTCGATCAAGGAGGCCTACAGGAACTACCTCGTACGGCTCTTCACCCTCGCAGGATATGACGCGGAGGCCGCTGCGCAGGCCGCAGCCGATGCCCTGGAGGTGGAGGATTCGCTGGCCGAGGTCTTCTTCTCGAACGTCGAGCAGCGCGACATCCCCGCGCAGTACAACCCCATGACGCGCGAGGAGTTCGCCAAGGCGTACGACGCCATCGACTGGGACGTCTATTTCAAGGGAATGGGCCTCGAAGGGGCCGACCGCATGATCGTGCAGCAGAAGCGCGTGATGGAGCGCGTCAACGAGCTGCTCAAGAGCCTTCCGCTCGAAAAGATCCGCCACTACCTCACGGCCCAGATCATCGACGGCGGCGCCACGTCGCTGAGCGACGACTTCCAGACCGCCTCGTTCGAGTTCTACGGACGCACGATGTCGGGCCAGCAGGAGCAGAAACCCCGCTGGAAGCGCGCCATGTCGGTGCCCAACACGCTGCTGGGCGAGGCCGTGGGCGAGATGTACGTGGCCAAATACTTCCCCGAGAAGGACAAGCAGCGCATGACGGAGCTGGTCAAGAATCTCCAGGCGTCGCTCGGAGAGCACATCGACGCCCTCGACTGGATGTCCGAGGCCACGAAGGCCAAGGCCCGGGAGAAGCTGGCATCGTTCACCGTGAAGATCGGCTACCCCGACAAGTGGAAGGATTACTCGACGCTGGAGATCGATCCGCTGAAGAGCTACTACGAGAACCTGCGTGAGGCCAGCATCTGGGCCACGAAGGACAACCTCTCGAAGTACGGACAGCCGGTCGACCGCGCCGAATGGGGCATGACGCCGCAGACGGTCAACGCCTACTACAACCCGACGACCAACGAGATCTGCTTCCCGGCCGCCATCCTGCAGCCGCCGTTCTACAACCCCGATGCCGACGATGCGGTGAACTACGGCGCCATCGGCGTGGTGATCGGCCACGAGATGACCCACGGATTCGACGACCAGGGGCGTCAGTTCGACAAGGACGGCAACATGAACAACTGGTGGACCGACGCCGATGCCGCGGCGTTCAAGGCCAAGACCGACGTGCTGGTGCGGCAGTTCGACGCCATCGAGGTGCTTCCGGCACGCGACGGGGAGCCGGCGCTCCACGCCAACGGAGCGCTGTCGCTGGGCGAGAACATCGCCGACCAGGGGGGCCTGCGGATCGCCTACACGGCCTATCGCAACACGCTGAAGGGTAAGGAGGCTCCGGCGCCGATCGACGGATTTACCGACGCCCAGCGCTTCTACCTGGCCTACGCCACGCTCTGGGCGCAGAACATCCGCGACGAGGAGATCGCACGCCTGACGAAGCTCGACGTGCACTCGCTGGGCAAATGGCGCGTCAACGCCACGCTGCGCAACCTGCAGGACTTCTACGATGCCTTCGGCATTACGGACGGGGCGATGTTCCTTCCCGAGGCCGAGCGCGTGATCATCTGGTAGCTCTCGCTCCGAAGGAGGGCTCAAACGCCGAAGCAGCGGAATTCCCATGGATTCCGCTGCTTTCGTGTTTTATGTCGTGTTTTACGGGCCCGAGACCCGGCGGGAGGAGGAAGGTTACTCCTTGCGGTAGCGCTCCATCCATTCGGTCGGGAGCGTGCCGTACTGCGCCTTGAAGCACTTGGCAAAGTAGGAGGTCGAGGTGAAGCCCACCATGTAGCAGATCTCCGTCACACGGAGGTTGTTCGGCGCCGCGAGCAGCTCGGCGGCCACCTTCAGCCGGATCGAACGCAGCAGTTCGTTGGGCGTCGTACCGGTCAGCGCCTTGATCCGCGAGAAGAGCAGCGTGCGGCTCACGTTCACCGCATCGGCAATGTCGTCGACGGTCATCGCCGCATTGGAGATGTTGTCGGTGATGTAGCGGTGCACCTGCTCCATGAAGCGGGATCCTTCGGGCAGGGAGTCCTCCTCGAGCGGCAGGTAGGGCATGCGGGAGTATTTCAGCCGCAGCTGGTTGCGCAGCGCGACGAGCGCCCGGATCTGCTCCGCGAGGCTGCTCGCCGACTCGGGCTTCTCGAGGAACACGTCGGCGCCGGCCCGTATGCCGCGGATCTTGTCGCTTTCCGAACCGCCCACTCCGAGCAGGATGACCGGGAGGTGGTTCAGCCGCGAATCGGCGCGGATCGCCTCGCACAACGCAAAGCCGTCCGTCTCTCCGGCAAGGCGCACGTTGGCAATGACGGCCGAGAAGCGCTGCGTGCGCAGCGCATCGAGCGCCTCACGTGCCCGGTTCACACACTCGACGGCAAACGCTCCGGAGAGATGCCGCATCAGGAAGTCAATACTATCCCTGTCATTTTCAACAAGAAGCACTCGCAGAGGGGGGGGGAATTCCCGACCCTCCGAACGCTCGCCGGACGCCGACTGCGGCGCCGGAGCGGCATCCTGCGGCTCTTCAGGCGCCGGCGCCGGCAGGGGCTCTTGCGGAAACTCCTCGCGGATCGACGTGACGAGTCCGTACAGCACGTCCCGCAGATCGACCGGCCGGGCAGGCTCCTTCCGCGTCACGGAGCTCCGCACGCCCTCGGCCTCGGAGTATTTCAGATTCGAGATCTTCCGGCAGATCTCCAGCAGCTTTTCGCAGTTCTTGCGGACGATGCCCAGATCCTCGCGGATCCGCTCCGGATGCTCCACCTGCTGGGCGATCGCCTCGATCGGTGCGGAGATCAGCGAAACGGGTGTCTGGATCCCCCGGGCCACCTCGTCGAAGAACTCGACCTTGGCCTCCAGCAGGTCGAGACGGTTCTTGCGGGCGAGCGAGGCGATCTGTTCGCGCTGCGTGCGGAGGATCCGCCGCCGCAGGAGGTATCCCCCGAATCCGACGGCCGCGAGCCCCAGCAGCACGTAGAGAGCGATCATGCCCTTTCCCAGCCACCACGGGGGCAGAATGTCGATGCGCACCTCGGCCTCCTCGCCGAACTCCTCGCCGTTGTTCGAGGCGCTGACCACGAAGCGGTAGCTGCCCGACGGAAGGTTCGTATAGGAGACGTGCTGCACGCCCGAGGTCTCCTCGGGATCGGTGACCAGCCACTCGTCGTCGAAATTCTCCAGCCGGTAGCGGTAGACGGTCCGCAGCGGCGACGAGAAGTTCAGGGCGATGAAATCGAGGCTGAACGACCCCTTGCGGCTGCGGAAACGCACGCTCCGCTGGCAGTCGATCGTCGCACGGAGAACCCGTCCGTCGAGCGGCACCCGCTGGTTCGAGAGCTTGAAATCGGGGAAGACGACCGTCAGGCGCGCGGAGTTCTCCCGGCGCGTGAAGTCGTAGGGATAGAAGCGGTTGATGCCGTTGTTGCTGCCGATGTAGATGTGTCCCGTGGAGGACTTGATTCCGGAGTTGGCGTTGAAGATATTGGCCAGCAGCCCGTCCTCGGAGGTGTATTTGTAGATCTTCTTCTGCGAATCCCGGTAGCTGAACTTCAGTACGCCCCGGTTGGTCGTCAGCCACAGCTCGCTGCCGTTCTGGATGATCTGGAAGATGGCGCAGTTGCCGTAGGTCGTGTCGTCGAAGACCCTAACCACCTCGTCCGCGGCGATATCGTAGCGGCAGAGTCCGCGGCCGTGGGTTCCGATCCAGAGGTATTCGTTCTCCACGGCCAGACAGCTCACGAAATCCGACAACCCCAGTTCGGGCTTCTCCGAGAAGAAGGAGAAGGCGTCTTCAGAGACCGAATAGCGGATCAGTCCGCGGCTCAGCGACGCAAACCACACGTTGCCCTGCGGATCCTCGCAGATGTCGACCACGTCGCTGTTGTGACCCAGGGGGAGGAGGCTCTCGATCCGCTGCGCGGCATCGTCATAACGGCAGATGCCCTCCTTGGTTCCGAACCACAGCCTGCCCCGCGAATCCCGCAGGGCGGAGTAGACATTCAGGTTGTCGCTCCCGACGTCGGCCCGCGCGAAGTGCTTCACGGCGCGGCTCCCGCGATCCATGCGGTAGAGGCCGTTGCCGAAGGTCCCGACCCACAGCCATCCGCCGTCGATCGTCAGCGCATGGATGTTCAGCGACGGATGCTCCGCATCGACGTTCACAGGCTCGTACCTCCCCGTACGGGGATCGTAGAGGCTCAGGCCTCCGTCGTCGCTGCCGATCCAGAGGTTGCCCTGGGGGTCTTCGCAGAGTTTGCTGATGACATGGCCGCACCCGGCACCCGGCTCGATCGTCTCGAAGAGCGACCCCAGGGGCGAGATGTAGTTGATGCCGCCGAAGTAGGTTCCGATCCAGATGCCGCCCTCGCGGTCCTTGAGCATCGAGTGGATGAACTTGTCGTTCAGACGTCCGTTGCGGTTGCTCGTCCCGGCGTCGAGCTGCACGAAGTTCCGGCCCTTGGCGTCGAAGGCCACCAGGCCGTTCTCCGTGCCCATCAGCAGCTTGCCCGGAACATATTCGAGAAGCTCCCGCACGCGGCCGTACGACGTCCCCGGCGCCGGATAATACCCCGTAAAGGTCTGCCGCGAGAATTCGAACTTGTAGAGCTCGCCCTCGCCGCCGGCGATCCAGAGGTCGCCGAAGGAGTCCTGGCAAAGGGCGCAGATCCGCCCGATGGGTTTGTGCGTGAGCGAGTCCTCGACGCGGAAGGTGGTGAACCGGTTGGTCTCGGGGTTGTAGCGGCTCAGCATGGGGCCTCCGCCCGAGGCGACCCACACCTGGTTCCCGGCGCTGAGCAGGATCTTCACGATCACGTTCGACGAAAAGGTCTCGGGGCATGTCTCGCTGTCGTAGCGCTCGACGCTCCCCGTGCGCAGGTTGTAGCGAAAGAGTCCGTCGCCGATGGTTCCGATCCAGATGTTGCCCACGCGGTCCGAGACGAGCGTATAGGCTTGGAAGTTGCGCAGCACCTCCCCGTTGCGTTCGATCGGGACCGGCGTGAACGACTCGTCCTTCGGGTCGTAGACGTAGACCCCGTCGGAGGTGCCCACCCAGATCCGGTCGCTGTTCATGAAGTTCTCCCCGCAAAGGCTGTACACGCAGTTGGTCCCCAGGCAGTCGGGGACCCGGTAATCGGAGCGGTAGTTGGTGAAGTCGCAGGAGTTGAAGCGGTCGAGGCCGTCGGAGGTGCCCACCCAGACATAGCCCTTGTCGTCCTGATAGAAGCAGTGGATCGTGTTCGACGAGAGTCCGTCGTTGTCGGTATAATAGCGGAACTTGTACTCCATACCCAACCCTGTGCGGCATGCCAGCAACACTCCGCACAACCAGATCGCACGCAGGAATCCGAGTTTCATAGCAGTCATTCGCAGCTCCGGGAGGATGATGGAGCGGCGGCGACATGTCGTCGCTCCCCGGAGCAAGTATCAAAGATAAAATTTTTCGTCCGGAAATGCAAATTTTGGACTCCGAAGGGCCCGGTTCCGCGGAAGACGGGGCGGGTTCTCCATACGGGTCACGATGTTCCCGGCCACCCGCGACACCCCGGGACCTCGACAGCTCCGGCCGCCGCGCAAACGGACCGCCGCTCCCCGTTCATCGCTCCCCGGACCGCCGCTTCCCGGGCCAGCGCTTCCCGGGCCAGCGCTTCCCGGGCCGCCGCGCAAACGAAGCGCCGCACGAAGCGATCATGCGTTTCGTGCGGCGCAGGTTGCCACTCCGGCATCGGTCTACCGGATCTCGCCGATATCGTCCACGGGCCACGAATCCGTGCGGAAGGGCGCCAGCGGCTGCCCCATGGTCGTCACCACGTTGGCCTCGGGGCAATAATTCCTGAATGCGTAGCGCACGGCAACCGGTTCGGGCACCTCGTCGCAGAAGACCTCGATCTTGTTCTCCCACCACACGAGGTTGGCCTTCGCCGGGTGGAACACCCGGTCCTCACCGGCGATCTCGAAGCCCGCGGGGCGCAGGTAGTCGTCGGGCAGATACCCTACCAGACTGTTCGGATCGTTCCACGTGTTGCGCTCCGAGAGGTTGTTGAAGCTCAGCACCAGCTTCTTCCCGTCGCGCACCATCGACTTGTAGGTCGGCGCAGGAGCCGGAAGCCCCTTGATGCCGTAGTCGTTGGCCAGCGCAAGGTAGGCCAGGCGCATGCCCACCTCCCGCTTGCGCTGCGGATGGATGCAGGTCGGGTTGCCCAGGTCGGTCGTCGCAGCGATGCCCGAACGGGGGATTTGGGCCATGGCGCGGTACTGCGCCTCGATCACCAGCGGCAGCGAGCGCAGGTTGTCGCCCTCGTAGCGGTAAGGGGCCAGCTGCGTGAAGTAGAACGGCATGGTGTCGTCGCCCCACGTCTCGCGCCACAGCTTGACGAGCGAAACCTGAAGGGCGCAGTAGTCGTACCAGTTCTTGCGGTTCGACTCGCCCTGGTACCAGATGAAGCCCCGGGCCGTATAGCGGCATACGGGAAGGATCATGCCGTTGTAGAGGCGCTGGGGAATGCTGTTGTCGTAAGTCCCCGACTTCGCCACCGCGTAGTCGATGCCGGGCGTTGCGTCGATCGACGCCTCGGTCATCCAGCTCTCGATCGTCGAGCCGCCCCAGTTCGGGGTGATCAGGCCGATGGGGATGTCGAGAATCCGGTTGAGCGTCTGCCCGAAGAAGTAGCCCACGGCGCTGAAGGCGCCGACCGTCGCCGGCGTCGGGCACTCCCAGGCGGCCTCGCAATCCTCGCGGGGCGTCTCCGAGGAGACCTTCGGGACGGTGAACAGACGGATTTCGGGGTAGTCGCACGCCCCGGTGATCGCCTCGACGCTCCCCTCCACGGGCTGGTACATGAAGCCGCAGACGGGCATCTCCATGTTCGACTGCCCGGAGCAGATCCACACCTCGCCCAGCAGGACATTCTCCAGAACGAGCTCCCTGCCGTCGCTCACGCGGATCGTGTAGGGGCCGCCGGCCTCGCCCGTGGCGATCTTCAGCGACCATTTGCCCGCCGCGTCGGAGCGGGTCTCGTAGCTGCGGTCGTTCCACGACGTGGTGACGCGCACCTTGCTGCGCGGCGAAGCCTCGCCCCAGAAGTTCACCTCGGTGTTGCGCTGCAGCACCATGTTGCTCCCCAGCACCGCCGGGAGGCGGATTTCGGCCGACAGCCGTGCGGCAGCCATCAGCGCCACAACGGCCAGAAACAGACGTTTCATAATCGTTCTCCTCAATTTCAGGGTTTGTAAACGACCTCCTTCGCGATGGTCACGTGGTCGCAGTCATCGGTGATGATGCAACGCGTCTCCCCGCGCGTGTAGGGGTAGTCGCGGGTGAACTCCACCTTGTTGTCGGCCGTGAAGGTGAAGCCGTCCACACAATAGACGTTGATGATGCGCGGGTCGAAAACCCGGAAGGTATTCCCCTCGACGCGGACGTTGCGGTGGTAGCGGCTATCGCCTCGCTCGGGAATGCCGCTGCCGCCGGCGATGCAGGCCGAGCCCCAGGAGCTGCAGCCGTAGTTGCCGTTCTCGAAGACGTTGTTGCGGATCAGCACGTCCCGCACACCCGACTGCTCGTACCAATAGTTGGCGTCGCCCTCGAAGAGAATCGCCGCTCCCGCGATATGGAAGTAGTTGTCCTCGATGACCGTTCGGCCCCGGGAGCCCAGCAGCAGGCCCCGGGCGCGGTTTCCGCGCAGGCGGCACCCCTTGATCAGCACGTCGGGATACTCGTCGTCGGCAGCTACCACGTGCAGCCGTTCAACCTCTTCGGGCAGCGGTTCGGCGAAGGTCACCTCGGTGTAGATCTTGTTCAGACGCTTCACCGCACGGACCTCCCGGCGGGCATAGGTCTCGATATTCTTGTTGTCGACAAGTTCCAGGGTCATCCCCGGCTTGATGAAGTCCACGCCGTACTGCCCGGAGTTGCGCCAGCGCACCAGCAGCCGGTCGGGAGAGAGCACGCTGTCGACGACCATGTAGAGACCGTGGATATTCGTCGCGTCGTCCTTCTGGTTCTCGAACACGCAGTCGAGCATGCGGATGTAGCCCGCGCAGTTGACATAGTGCGTGGCATCGGCCGTAATGCTGATCATGCGTCCCTTGCCCGGGGCCGGGACAACCGACACGCCGTTGAGTTCGATGTCGCGGCTGCGCTGCGCGATGACGCCCATGCCGCCGCAGTGGTAGATGTTCACGTCGCGGAGCGTCACTCCCGCGCAGTCGGCCAGCGTGAAGCACGGATTGTAGCGCGCGGCGGCCCCGAAGACCATCACGTTGCCGATCGTGGCCGTGAGATCCTCGCGCAGGATGCGCACGGTGCCGTCGGGCCGCAGCTCGGCGGGGATCGTCGAGCCCGAGAGCCAGAAGTCGTGCGCCTGGAACGCCGGCTCGCGCTTCACGGCGTCGAACTCCAGCAGGTTGGAGAAGGGATAGACCGTCCCCTGCTCGTCGTAGAACTGCAGGCATCCGTTGACGATCCGGTAGCGGTACGCCTCGGGAAAGCGGATGTCGAGCCACCCCGGGCCCTTGCCGACCACCACGCCTTCGGAGTTGAACGTGCGGGTGAAGTCCACCGACAGGTCACGGATCGTCACGTTGCGGCACCCTTCGAGGTTGAACGGCGAGATGAAGCCCGTGAAGAGCAGTTCGGTGCCGTTGCCCTCGATCGTGAAGTCGTGCAGGCCGCACAGATCGAAGGCGATGCGCTTGAGGCTTTCGTTGTTGTTGCTGATGAACTGGTACTTTTCCACCGCCAGGTCGGGACGCATGTGCAGCGTCCCGCCCGGAAGCACGAGCGTCGTGGCGCCGACGGCCGCGCATTGCTCCAGCGCCGCACGCAGCGCCGGAACGGCGTCGGTCTCCGCGGCGCCGGGAGTCAGGAAATCCTGCAGGTAGACGGTTTTGTCGGATTCGCCCGCGGCGCACGCCATCATCGCACAGGCTGCGACGAGGGCTCCGACCATGTTTCGGATTCTTTTCATGAGAAGTTCGGGTTCAGAAGTTGGGTTTCAAAAAAGGGTTTTCGGGGGAGAGGAAAAGGTAAACAACTTATCGGGAAGGTCTTCGGGAAGAGGGCCTTCCGGGGAAAAGAGCATCTTCAAAAAGAGCGTCTTCGGGGAAAAGGGAGAGCGACCGTTCCGGGGATATCCGAAGAGGGGAGTGCTGGCCGCTCCCCTCCCCGGGAATCACCCGGAAACCCGGTTACGAAAACTTCACCGGAAGCGTCTCTCCGGGAGCGATCACATGCCGCATGGGGGTTCCGCCGGCGTCGACCGTCACCGAAAGGCGTCCGTCATCGAGCCGTTCGACCTCGAGGTCGAACGTCGTGCCGAAGGCCTGCACGCGGCGCAGCGCCATCCGCGGCCACTCGGCCGGAAGACGCGGCGTCATGTCGAACGACCGCAGCCCCGTGGGACGGATGCCGAACATGCCCTCGGTGATGATGCGGCAGTAGAGGCCGCTCTCGGCCGAAAGGTGCCGCTGCGACCCCTCGGGCCACGCCTCGATCGGATAGGGCACGTGGTCGCCCAGCAGGCGCCGCGACGAGTTGTGCTGCAGCCATTGGAGCGCCTCCTCGGTGTAGCCGGCCTGGAAGACACCCCGCAGGGCGTAGAGCGTCGCACGGTCCCAGAAGGTCGTGCTGCCCTGCTCGGTCAGCAGTCCGTCCTCGGTGCGCAGCTCGGGGCCGAGCAGCGCGGCGACGGTCCCCTCGGCACGGTCGTAAAGGCCCACGATCAGCGGCATGCAGATCCACGAGCGGAGGGTTGTGTTGCCGTCGTAGTAGCAGTAGGTCCTGTAGCCGCTGACATTGGCGGCGAAGTAGCGGTCGATGGCCCGCGCCAGGGCGTCGGCATCACGCGTGTAGCGGCGCGTGCGCGAGGAAGCGATGCCGAGATCGCGGCCCAGCAGCGCGGCCGAACGCAGCGCGTCGTAGTAGAGCGTCGAGGTGCAGAGGTTGGCGTCACCCGACGGGAAGCGACCTTCGAGCTCGTCGGAGTCCGAAGCCACGACGCCCTCGGGCGTCAGCTGGCGCCGGCAGTACTCCAGGCACCACTCGATCAGCGGCCACAGCTCCCGGGCCTCGGACGCATCGCCCCGCGCCAGGGCGTAGCGGGCCGCGCCGTAGGCCACCATCGCCGCATCGCCGCGGTCCCCGGCCGAGCTCCAGAAATCGAGCCCTTCGGCGATGATCGAGCTGGGGATGGGCTTGTAGGCGTCGTTCATGAAGCGTGCGAAGTGCCGGTAGGTGTTGATCGCCGACGCATTGCCGATGTCGTAGCCGAGGAACGGGAAGAAGGGATTGACGTATTCGGCCTGGTCGTTGGCCCACATCGCCGCGTAGTAGGATTCGCCGCCCGGGGCGTGCATGTAGCCGCCGCGCGTCTTGAAGATGCTCTCCGAGGCGCGCAGCTTCGCGTAGCGGAACTCCGTATCGATCACCTCGTCGGGTGTTTCGAGGACGAGGTTCGCGTCGATGACGCCCCGCACGAACTCCATGCGGGAGGCGTACTCCGCGGCAACGTCCGGATGCAGCGGCTCCTCCCCGGCCCGAAGGGCCTGGAAGACCACCCCGAAGGTGAGCGAGTCGGACGGATTGAGATACTGCGTCCCGGCGCCCGTGAGGTCACAGCGAATGACATAGGAGCCGTCGACCCCTCTGGCGGGATCGGTCGTCACGACCTGCGAAAGTTCGGGAATCGAGATGCTCAGCGTCGACGAGCCGATGTTGCGCAGCGTGTAGTGTTCGCACATCAGCGGAAGGGTCCGCGAGGGGAAGATCCGCCGCGTCATCTCGAGGCACGGCGTCGGACGGCTGTCGCGCGCCGCGCCGATGTTCATCAGTCCGACGGCCCAGCGGCTGCGCACCGTCAGTGCGCCGTCGATCGAGAGCGAGTCGACGCATTCGTCCTGCAGCACCAGTCCGTTGACGCCCAGCAGCGACGGTATGTCCGTGGCCATGCGGTACATCAGGCTTGCGTGCGTGTCGTTGGGCACCGTGCGCAGCATGGGGAACACCAGCGAGCGCTCCTCGCGGAACGAACCGTCGTCATTGATGCCCCAGCGGAGGACAAAGGCCATCTGTTCGCCGCTCATCTCGATGTGGTCGCTGTGGGGCAGCGACGCGGCCGTGGGGGTCCAGTAAATACGATGTTCTTCAGGGGCAATCGCCCAGCGCTGGGCGGTGACCGTGCCGCAGACAAGCGACAGAAGGGTCGGCAGGAGGAGTTGTTTGATCATGGGTTAGTGTTGAAAGTTCGGGCCAAATTAGCAATAATTTCCCAAACGCAGAGGCATTCCGGGCGTAAAAATTTCGCGCCCGGGGGTTTGGGAGGGGAACCTGCGGGGCTAAAGGACAAGCTGGGTTAGGGAGCCCGGCGGAGGCGTCATGCGACCCTGCCGCCGGGCCCGGAACTCAGGCCTCGGCAAAGGCCTGCTCGATGAGCTTCAGCTCCTCGGGGGTGTAGGTCTCTTCCAGAACATCGGCTCCCGCAGCCTCGGATACCCGCGAGAGGAAATAGAGGAACTTGTCGTACGGCGTGCGCAACTCGGGCATCGCGGCGCGATCCATGGTGTTCAGCTCCCGGAACACGCGCTTGAAAATGCCCCATCCGTAGCGGTCCTTGATGCGCAGGAACGTATAGTGCAGCGCGTCGCCGTTCATCTTCGGAATCCCGGCGCCGAGCGTCTCGTCGTAGAAGATCTTGTAGTAGTTGATCACGTCGGCGCCCCGGTAGCAGATGTCGCGCTGCGACATGGTCCCGTCGCACACCTCCAGGGCATACGACATGCGGAAGTTGGCGAAGATCTCGTCGTTCCAGTTCCACGCCGAGTTGCCGACATTGAAGACGTGGCCGATCTCGTGCAGAATGCCGAAACCCCAGTCGTCGAACTCCACGGTGCGCTCCAGCAGCTTCGACACGGCGACATGGCTGTTCCACAGAATCGGATTGCCGGCCAGCGCCCAGTAGCCGGGCTCGATGCCCGGCGTGGTCAGAAGCATCAGCCGCTTGCCGCCGAAGGGCACGCCGCCCACCAGATCGTAGTAGGCCTCGTACACCCGGTCGAGGTTCGACAGCCACTTCCCGATCTCCGCGTCGGAGACGGTCACCTTGTCCCGGTCGAGGCGCAGGGTGATGTATTTGCTTTCGGCCGCGTAGATCGCCTCCTCGGGAGCAGGCGTTACGCGCACGTCGTCGTACCAGACCGTTCCGGAGGCCTTCCCGCCGTTGTAGGTCCCCCAGGGGAATCCCAGACCGCAGCAGATCACCGCTTCGCCCGCGGCGTCGGGGACAAAGTCCACGTAGACTTCGCTCCACTCCCCGGAGCCGTAGGCAAACTCCGATGCGTTCCACGGCTGCTCCATGCCTTCGCGGGGTTCGAGATAAAGTACCGCTCCGCGCCCATCCTTCACACTGTCACGCTTCATCCGGGCGCTGAAGCGGTACAGACGGCCCTGATCGAGTCCCGTCAGTTTGTGCTTGACGGCCAGCGACGTCTTCTCCGTGCTGGAGATCTTCACGCATCCCGAATCGTCGAATCCTCCCGAAGAGAGGTATTCCACCGTTCCGGGCACCCCTTCGTCAATCTGCCACTCCCGGGAGAACTGCCCCGAAGAGTCGAAACCGGTCGCATAGAGCGCATCCTTGCGGTTGAACGCCCCCCAACCGACGCCGCAAACCACGACCACGACGACAATTGCTATGATAATCTTCTTCATGATGTCTCAAGTGATTTAATGATAGACTCAAACCGCACGGATCATTGCAACTGCTTGCGGATCGACGCCAGCTCCTCGGGGGTGAAGAACTCGGCCTCGACATCGATGTCGCGCCCCTGCTCCTCACTGGCGTACTTCGACAGCAGCGACAGCAGGTACTCGAACTTCTCGAACTTGCTCGATCCGCCGCCGCCCATGGTCGTCAGCTCGCGGAACGCCGCCTTGAAGGGCTCCCAGCCGATGCACGAGGGATCGGTCAACCGCCCCAGCATGTAGTGGATGCCGTCGTCGTTGACCTGCGCATAGACCGTATTGGCGTAGGACTCCTTGTACATGTCGAGGATCTCCCGCCCGGTGTAGACCCGGTTGTTCATCCACACCTTGCCGTCGTTCTGCTCCAGGCCGTACTGCATGCGGAAGTTGGCGAACATCTCGTCGTTCCAGTTCCAGCTCGAATTCCCCAGGTTGAAGACATGTCCCAGCTCGTGCAGCAGTCCGAAGCTCCACGTGCCGTGTTCATAAAGCTCGTCCATCGTATCGGTCACAGCCGAGTAGTTCGAACTCCACAGGATGGGATAGCCGGCCAGCGCCCAGTAACCGCTCTCGATGCCCCGCGTGGTGAGGATCGCCAGCTTGCGACCTTCGTGCGGAGCCTGGCCCATCAGCTCGACATACGACTCGTACATCCGGTCGAGGTTGCCCACCCACTCGGCAAGCAATCCCGGAGATACCGAGACCTGCGTGGGTTCCATGAACAGACGGATGTGCTCACCCTCCTGCATGTAGAGTTCGTCGGTGACCTTGACCACCGAGATGTTGTCGAAATAGGCCGTACCGGTCGAGAATCCGCCGTTGGTCGTCCCGCCGAGGCGGAATCCCAGCGAGCAGACGATCTCCGCCGTGCCGTCGTCCTGGGCCAGGAAATCGGCATAGACCGTGGTCCAGTAGCGCAGCTCCGTGCCGTAGAGGAACTTCGAAGCGTTCCAATACTGCTTGGTCGACATGTCGAAGACCACCGCCCCGCGGCCCTGGTCCGTCGGGATGTCGGAGTATTTCACGCGGGCGTAGATGCGGTACATCTGGTCGGGCTCCAGGCCTGTGAGTTTCTGCTTGACGCCCACGCCGCACTTCCCGTTCTCGGGGAACTGCTGGATCTTGATGCAGCGGCCGCCCTCCTCGCCGGCGCCGTCGACCACCTCGACGGTCACCTTGTCGCCGTTGTAGAAATTGACGCGCGTCCACCCCTCGAGGCCCTCCTCGAACGAGGCGTTGACCACCTCCACGGCATTGGGATTCACCTCCGGAGGATCGGGATTCCCGCCGCCTCCGCCGTTCTCACCGCTGTCGTCGCTGCCGCAGGCGCACAGAAACGCCATGCCGAAACAGAGCATCGCTCTGAAAAGGATACTTTTCTCTTTCTTCATACTGTTTCACATTTTCGGATTCACACCGGACCGGATCCTCTGACAAACGTTTGCCGGAACCTCCCGGACGACGGAAACACGTCCGGAAGATCCGGCAAACGGCATTACGGATTCCGATCAGAACTCATCGGGTGTCAACGGACTCTGCAGGTAGCAGTGGATCGTCTGACGCTTGTCCTGCTGCTTGTCGCTGTCGTTCCAATAATATTCGAAACTGAAATAGACGGTACCGGTCTCCATGTCGAAGTAGCTTTCGTTGTTCATGGTGTTGTCGAACTGCTGCTGCTCGGTGTACCCGGAGGTCACCTTCGAGAAGACATGCACCACACGCTTCTTCGCATCCCCGTTGTAGGACTCCTCCCCGACATACCAGTGGTAACCGGTCGACCAGCTGTAGTAGCAGTTCTTGTAGGGGTAGGCCACGCCGTTGATCTTCGTGTCGCTGAGCTGCGTCGTCGCCTTCATGTAGTTGTTCTTCGTCCAGCCCGAGGTGCCCGTCACGTAGTTGTCCGTGGTGCGGTTGCTCCAGGTGCCGTAGAACGTCCGCTTCAGGCGCACGTAGACCACGTCGTCGGTCTGCATCATGTATCCCTGCGGGAGCTTGCTCTTGTCGAGAACCAGCGGCAGCACATATTCGTCGCCCGTGTCGAAGCCGATGTCGGTCATGTCGACGCTCACCGTCGCCGAAACCTTCATCCGGCCAGCCTCCATCGTGGCGTTCTCCAGGCTGACACGCGAGGCGTCGAGCGCCTTGTACTCCTTGCCCTTCTGTGCATTGTAGGCGGCGATCAGCGACGGATCGTAGCTGAACTCAACCGGGAAGTCCGTGTCGAGCGCGCCGTTGAGCGAAAGTGTGAGGTCGATGGTGTGCGTAAGTTTCGTCGCAGCCTCGTAACGGTCGGTATTCTCAAGCGTGACACGGATCTCCTGTACCGAAACCACCACGTAGTAGACGGCATCCTGCACCACCGTGCAGGCGTTGCTCATCACCCGCAGCGGCAACAGATAGACCTGCTGGGGATCCAGCGCCGAAGCCTCGACCGTGATGTTGAACTGGAAGCTCAGCGCCTCGGAGTCGAAGCTCCCCTGATCGATGGTGTAGGCCGACGTGGGAAGCAGCACGTAATCGGTCTGCTGCTCGGCGTTGTAGGCGTCGACCATCTCCTGCGTCGCGGCGAACGTGAGGTCGGAGATATCCAGCGTCGTGAAGTTCGACGTGCCGGTCAGCGCCAGCGTGCGCGACACGGGAACCCCCGAGATGAAGGTCAGCGCCTGGGGAGCCACCGGTGCCTCGACGGTCACCTTCGGCGTGTCGAACGTCACCCGGATGATGGTGTTCAGGTACTGCTCCCCGGAGTTTACCGTCGTGCGCGGCACGCAGACGATCGGAATGACGTAGTTCTGCGCCGCCTCGATCGAGCCGGCCGTGCGGATCAGCTCCTCGGGCTTGAACTGCACGGTGAAGCTCGCCGTCTTGCTCTTCTCGGGGAAGACGATCTCCGAGACCCCGATCGTGTAGCCCGACTCGGGCATCATGGTATAGGAGGCTCCGTTGAGTTCGTTGTACTCGTCCAGAATCGTCTGGTCGAGGACAATGTCGAAGGCTGCCTCGCGGCTCAGACCCTCGGTACGGGCCAGCGTCACGGTATAGGCGTCGTTCTGGTAGATGGAGATCGTCTGAACGTTCGTCAGTCCCGAGTTCTCCAGCGTGACGTCCGGGTAGATGACAATCGGATCGTACTCCACGTCGCAGCTGCCAACGGCAAGCGGCAACGCCATCATCATCAATATTTTATACAGTCGTTTCATGCTATCTTGTCAAATTTGTGAATTATACTACATTCGTCATGGGTTCTGCATGCCGGACGCATCAATAGAACGGCGCCTGGACCAGCTGCGTGTTGAGCATCACCTCCGACGACTTGATCGGCAGGAAGTAGTGCTGGATGTCGAACCGCTTGTTGGCCACCTTCGTCAGCGTGAAGAACGACGGGTCCGTGGCGCTCTCGCCGCGCGACATGTCCAGACCGTACTCGTCGTGGTTGAACTCCCCTTCGGGACCGTGGGCGATGAACCAGCGCCGTACGTCGAAGTAACGGTTGCACTCCCAGGCCAGCTCGATCTTGCGCTCGTGGCGGATCATCTCACGCATCTCGTCCTGCGTGTATTTGCCTTCGTAGGGCGGAATGCCGGCGCGCGTGCGGATCTGGTTGAGGTAGTAGAGAACCTCCTCCTGCTCCGCCTCGCCGTAGTATTCGTTCATCGCCTCGGCGTAGTTCAGGTAGACCTCGCCCAGACGGATCACCGGGAAGGGCACGTTCAGCATGCGGGTCGCCGTGCTCTGCTGCTTGTTGCTGCAGTAGTCCAGCGAGACGTTCTTGCGTACGGAGAATCCCGAGGTGTTCTTGTCGCCCGGCGTATTCCCGTTGCCGCTCAGTCCCGAGTACCAGAAGTCCACGATGCCGTAGCCGTCCTCATCCTGGTAGCTGTCCGACTCGTTGGGATAGGCATACGATATGCGCTGGTTGGGGAAGTGGATCGAGGCGTAGAACCGCGGCTCGCGGCCCACGAACATCCAGAACGTATTGGCGATGGTGCCGTTTCCGGCCTCGGTCGAGAACTTCTTGTCGGCGAACCACTCCTCGAGCGGACGGCTCACGCTGCCGTCGGCCATGAAGAAGTCGTTGACCATGCCGATGGCCAGCGAATAGCGGCCGTTCCAGCCGTACCAACGTGCCGGAAGCGCGCACATCGCATACCACTGCTGGGAGTTGGGATAGCCCCAGATGATCTCCCGGTTCTTGTCGGCTCCCCAGGTCGTGGTCACCTCGCGGAAGTTGTCGACGATTTCGTCGAACGACGCCCCTTCGGGTGCGCGGTGCAGCTCGTACTCCGGCATGGCGATGACCACCTTGGCGGCATCGGCGGCCTTCTTCCACAGCTCCTTGTCGTAGGTCTGCGGCATGAGCACCGTGCCGTCCTTGTTCGTCCAGTTCTTGTAGACGGTGTTGCCGTTGAACAGCGGGCTGGCAACCATCAGCGCCATGCGCGACTGGATGGCGCGTGCGGCTCCCACGGTCGGAAGACCCAGTTGGAGCGACTCGTTGCGCTCGGTGGGCATGCCGTTCTCACAGGCGTAGTCGATCTCGTCGTTGATCCACTTCACGCACTCCTCGAGCGTGTTGCGGGCCTGGGTCATGCTGATCTCCGAGGCCGAACGGCTGTGATCCACAATGGGAATGGGTCCGTAGAGACGCAGCAGCTGGAAGTGGTAGAAGGCCCGCATGAACCGTGCTTCGGCCTTCATCGAGCGACGCTCGACCTCACCCAGCTCGATGCAGCGGTCGACGTTCTCCAGGAAGAGGTTGCAGTGACGGATCGCCTGGTAGTAGCGCACGAAGAAGTAGAGGTTGTAACCCGTATATCCGTAGTAGTTGTCGGGGCTCATCTTGCCCTCGGAGATGTTGCGCACGAACGACTCCATGGTGTAGGCCGACTCGTCGGTGCACCAGAAATAGGGAATCTGACCGCTGTAGTGCATCTCCGTGACCATGAAATCGCTGCTGTAGATGCGGTTGTACCACTTGCGCGTTTCGATGTCCGAGGAGAAGATCTTGTCCATCGAGTTGAGCTGTTCGGGGTCCTGGTCCAGGTAATCGGCACACCCGGGCAACAGCAGCAACGACATAAGCAGAAAATAGATGATATTCTTTTTCATAGTGTATCTTGGACTTGTTTAGAAGGTTAAATTCACACCTACGAAGACCTGACGCTGCATGGGATAGGCGTCGGCGCCGGTCTCGGGATCCCAGTAGTCGGAGATGAATTTGCTGACCGTGAAGAGGTTCACGCCCGTTGCGTAGATGCGCAGGGAGCTGCAGCGCAGCTTGTTGGCCCAGGCATCGGGAAGCGTGTAGCCGATCTCGACGTTCTTCAGACGCAGGTAGTCGCTGTCGCGCTGCCACCAGGTCGACGTCTTGTAGTTGTTCGAGTCGGTGCCGTAGGTCAGGCGCGGCGAGAAGGCGTGCGGATTGGGGTTGTCAACCGTCCAGCGGTCCTGGAACATCGTCATCACGTTACCCATGAACTTCGGACCGCGCTCGGCCTGGAACGGATAGAAGTACCAGCCGCCGCTGAGGTACGACGAACGGTTGGCGCCGCCCTGGAAGAGGAACGAGAAGTCGAAGCCCTTGTAGTTGAGCGAGGCGCCGAATCCGTAGACGATCTCCGGCATCGAGGGGTTGCCGATCCACGTCATGTCGGCCTCGGTGATCTTGCCGTCGTCGTTGAGGTCCTCGTAGCGGATGTCACCGGCGCGCAGCTGCTCCTTGTCCAGACCGAACTGCGTGTAGTAGTCGGGCATGTTGTCCAGCTCCTCCTGCGAGAAGAGGTGCATGGCCTTGTAGCCCAGCGTCAGGCCGTAGCGCACGCCGCGCTGGTCCTGCCACGGATAGGCGTAGTACTTGCCGTCGTCGAGCACCTTGTTGCGCGCATAGGTGAAGTTTCCGCGAACGGAGATGTAGAGATCCTTGTTGATCTGCTTGACATACTCTCCGGTAACCTCGAATCCGTGGTTCTCCATCACACCCATGTTGGCGTAGAGGGTCTGTCCCGAGGGGATACCGGCGATCTCGGAGGTCTGCGGCGAGAGGAAGATGTTCTCACGCTTCTCGTAGAAGATGTCGGCGTTGATGCGCAGCGCGTCGAAGAAGCCCGTCTCGATACCGAGGTTGTACTTCGTCGAAACCTCCCACGTCACATCCGCGTTGGCCATACGGCCCTCGCCGATACCGGCATAGCTCTGGTTGAAGTTGACACCCAGGCTTCCGACGCCGCTGGCGGAGTCGTTGATCGTCGCCATGTAGATGAAGCGCGTGTAGGGGATCTGGTCGTTACCCACCTGGCCCACCGAGGCGCGGATCTTGAGCCACGTCAGCACGTCGCTGTTGCGCAGGAAGGCCTCCTCGGAGGCAACCCATCCCAGGGCCACGGCCGGGAAGATACCCATGCGCTTGCCCTTGGCGAAGTTCTCCGAACCGTTGAAGCCGATGTTCGCCTCAAGCAGGTAACGCTTGTCATATCCGTAGGTCACGCGGCCGGCCAGACCGATCGTCCGGCGAGGCAGTGCATTGATGTAGGTAAGTCCGTTGCTCTGCGTGCGGTAGTCCTTGGCGAAGCCCATCACCAGTCCGCCGACTTCGTGCTTCTCGTTGAAGATGCGGTTGTAGGTCACCGACGCCTCGACGTACTGCGTGCGCGTGCCGTTGCTCGACTGCGAATATCCCAGGTAGTCCTGCTTCTGGTCCGCCTGCCACTCGGTGCGGATCAGATTGCCGCTCTCGTCACGCCCCGTGGCCTCGAAGAAGTTGATGCCGCGCTGCCGCACCTCGCTGGTGAAGTTCTCGGCATCGTAGGCGTAGGTGATCTTTGCCGACAGACCCGGCGTCACGAACGAGAAGTCCTGGTTGATCGACAGGTTGGCGCGAAGCGTGTTACCGGTGTTCTTGCTCCAGCCCATCTGGGTCAGCATGTTGTAGGGGTTGTTCAGACCGTCACGTCCGGCCAGCTCCCCATCCTTGAACATCACGGGGAAGGCGTTCGGCGCGGCGTTGATGATGTCGCGGTAGATGGCCGACGAGCCGTTGACCGGCTCGGTGTTTTCGGTCACGTTGCCCTGCAGACCGAGGTTCACGACCGTCGTCTTGGTGATGTCCATGTCGACGTTCGTACGGAAGTTGTAGCGCTTGTAGTTGACATTCTCACCGAACTTGCCGATCTTGTCGCTCACCCACGAGTACTCCCCGGGATGTACGGCATACTGTCCCTCCTGGTTGTAGAACGACAGCGCCGTGAAGTAGCGGGCGAACTTGCCGCCGCCCGAGATGTTGGCGCTCACCTTCTCCGAGAGGGAGACCTTGTTCATCAGCAGCTTCTGCCAGTCGACGTCGGGATAGAGCTCCGGATCGGACTGCGTGCGCATGGCCTCGATCTCGTCGTCGCGGTACTTCATGGCCTGCGAAGCGCCGTCGGTGGCGTCGATCGCCTCGTTGAACATCAGCGAACGCGTCGCGGCGTCGACGAACGACAGCCGCTTGCTGGCGAACGAGAAACCCTGCTCGTAACGCATGTCGATGCGGGCCGGGCCGTCGAATCCGCGCCGGGTGTTGACCAGGATGACGCCGTTGGCGCCGCGCACACCGTAGACGGCCGTTGCCGAGGCATCCTTCAGGACGCTGAACGACTCGATCTCCAGCGGGTCGACATCATTGAGCGGACGCTCGACGCCGTCGACCAGGATCAGCGGGTTGGGGTCACCGGTGAAGGTGGCGATACCGCGGATCCAGAACTGTGCATCGTCCTTGCCCGGCTCTCCGGAGGTCTGGAGTGCCACGATACCGGCCAGATTACCGGCCAGCACCTGGCTCAGCGAACGCACCGGAACCTGCAGGTCAGTGGGTTTGATCGTCGAAATAGCCCCGACGACGGACTCCTTCTTCTGGGTTCCGTAGCCCACGGCCACGACCTCGACGCTCTCCATGCCGATGGCCTCGGGATTGAGCGTAATGGTCACCGAAGATTCGCCCTTCGAGGGCACCTGCTGGGTCTCGTAACCCACGTACGACACGACCAGAATGGCGTTATGGCCTGCGTTCTTGAGGGTGAACTGGCCGTCGACATTGGTAGCCGTCGCAATCGTGGTACCTTTGATCATGACCGTAGCACCGATTACGGGTGCTCCTTTTTCGTCAAGCACGACTCCCGAGAGGTCGGAACTCTGTGCCCATAGCAATGACACGGAAACTGCTGCCGCCACCGTCAAGAGGATCTTCTTGAGAAAACGGTTGGTAGAAAAACTCATACACGACGAAGTTTTTAAGTTAGTAAATAGGTTGATGGGTAGGTAGGACGACGGGCTGTCGCGAGGTTCCGGGACCCGCACGTCGTTAAACGAATTTACGTCCAAGGCTCGGGACAATCGTCCGCGGAGCAACACGGGGCCCATTCATGTACGATTTTTGCGCTTTTTGTACGATTTTTTTGCCCGTACGCAACATTTGTCCGCCGCACGGCGCACAGGAAGGCAGGCCGCCGGGATGGACACGGAAGGATCGACGCGGAAAAGGCGGCAGAAAAGGCGGCGGGAAAGGCGGCGGGGAAGGCATAAAAAAATCCGCAACGTGTGCGGATGGATATCGCGAGCGCGAGCGAAAAATCATACGTGGAGAGCAAGCGGACGGAAATTATGCCAGCCCGGCAAGCAGACAGCCCGGCAAGCAGACAGCCCGGCAAGCAGACAGATAAGGTAAATAAAGAGGCGGACACCGTGAAAAAGGGAATGCCGCAGGGTCGGGCATCGCAGGAGCAGGCACCCCGGGCGGGGGTTCGTCAAGGCGGGGGTTCGTCAAGGCGGGGGCTCATCGGGGCGGGGCTCGTCGGGGCGGGGCTTGTCAAGGCGGGGCTTGTCAAGGCGGGGGGCTCATCGGGGAGGGTGTCCGGGGATGCGCATCCCGGGGCAAATGCCCCCCCGCCGAGATCACCAACAGATCATCAATAGAAGGTCCCCTTGGGAGCAAAGATCGCGTAGCCGAAGTTGAACGTCAGGTACATGTTCTTCCAGTCGCGCACGTCGTACTTCGTCAGCGCAAGGCTCACCGGACCGATCGGCGTATGGTAGACCAGCGACGTCTCGGCGATGCAGTGCCACGGACGGTCCGTCTCCCCGAAGGGGTTGTACTCCCGTTTCGGACGCCACAGCGCATAGAAACCCGCCCGGAAGAAGAAGTTCGGCAGCAGGTCGAACGTCGGCATCAGCCCCCCGCCCACAAACCGCGGGGCCCGGTAGTCGGGCATGTAGATCATCCGCATGTGCGACACCGGGGCGTACTCCGGCATTGACATCAGCGTGGAACTCGGCGTCTGGAACGACGGCTGGTTCGTGTAGACGGCGTCGATGTTCAGCCCGAACGAAAACCAGCTCAGACCCGGCAGGTCGAAGTACTTCGTCCACGTGAAGCGTCCGCCGAACCACTGGCGGCTCTCCGCCGAGACGAACGTCCGCACGTCGTAGGGACGGTACTTGTCGCGTCCGACGACGTAGATCGCCGAGAGCCGCAGGTCCGAACCCCGCCGCGGATAGAGGAACTTGTCGAGCGTGTTGCGCACGATGGCGGCCCGCAGGCCGAAGAACGTGAAGCGCGAAAGATCCGTGTCGTCGGCAAAGAGATCCTCCGAGTCGTAGCGGTAGTTGACGTGCCCGCCGTTGGCCCGCAGCACGAAGACGCTGCGGTGCGTAAGGGGCATCCCCACCCCGAAGGAGAGGAAGCTCTCGCTGCTCTTCACCTGCTCGGCGTTCGCCACGCGGGTCACGTTTCCGAAGTAGCCGTGGCGGAAGTTCGACACCGAGAAGTTGTACGAGTAGTCGATGAAGAGCGGTTTCCACATGTAGAAGTCCGTGCGTCCGCCCAGCGTGCCCCACGTGTAGAGCGGTCCCAGGTAGAGATCCGCCCCCAGGCGTTGCGAAACGCGCCCGATCCAGCTGTGGCTCACGCCGATATAGGCCTGGTTGAAGGCTGTCGAGGAGACGTTGCCGCCGATCGTCAGCTTGAAGGTCGGACGCGTGGCGAAGTGCGCCTCGAAGGTGTAGCGGTGCGTCAGCGAGTCGTAGCGCGCCCGGGGGAAGTCCATCGAGAATTCGCCCGCCGAGAGCAGCCGGTAGAGGTTCCGGCGCAGCTCCACGAAGTCCATCACCTGGCGCCGTCCCGAAAGGCGCGAATCGACCTGCAGCAGATCGCGGACGTATTCCTGCTGTACGGGCCGGAGCCCCTGCAGGTCATAGTCGTCGAAGACCAGCGCCGGGCAGCGGCGGCGGAATGCCGCACGGCGTTCGGCGAACCATGTCGAGTCGCGGCGCTCCGCGACCGGAATGCGTTCGAGCAGCTGCGGCATGGCGGCAATGGCATCCTCGTAGCCGGCATCCATGATCGCCTCGGCCTGGTCGAAGTCGAGCATGTTGACCCCCACGGCGCGGCGGATGGTGACGCCCCGATCCGCGGGCAGCGTATAGTCAGAATCGTGCATGGCCAGCATGAAGGCCTGGTCCAGAAGGCTGTTCTCCTCGCTCGGGGGTGTGTTCCCGGCCGTGCAGATCGACCCCACGAGCAGCTCCGGAGAGAAGGCCTCGTCGAGCGGCCGCCAGGGGAAGTTGTCGTAGATGCCGCCGTCGTAGAGAAGCATCGAGTCAAGTTTCACGGGCTTGAAGACCAGCGGAATGGACATCGACGAACGAACGGCTTCGCTCAGCTCGCCGTGCCGCAGGACGGCCGGTCCGCGGGAGTTCATGTCGCTGGCCACGCAGAGAAACGGGACCATCAGGCGGTCGAAATCCCCGCCCGCGGCCGTCGAGGCCGCCGCGAAGAGCTCCGTCAGGGCCATGTCGATCTGCGTCGAGGAGATGAGGTTCGTGGGGACGACGAACCGCGCGCCCGAGGGGTTCTCCACGTCGACGCGCAGGTTCACGAAGGCCGGATTGTCGGCCATCTGCCGGTAGTAGGGCATGTAGACATTGGGATCGATGCGTCCGGAGACCCACTCCCGCACCACTCCCGAGGAGACGATCGCCCGCATCTCGGCCGGGGAGTAGCCCGCGGCATACATCGCCGCGATGATCGACCCCATGGAGGTGCCGGCCACGCAGTCGATCGGGATGCCGTAGGTTTCGAGCGCCTCGAGCACCCCGATGTGGTAGAGACCTTTGGCACCGCCGCCGCTCATGACGACCCCGACCTTCTGCCCCGAGGCGGGCAGCGCAAGGAGAAGGAGGAGGACAAATGGGGCGATTTTACGCAACATATCTCAATTTTTTTGTAACTTTGCACGTTAGTACCTCTGCAACGGGGGTCCGAGGGACGGGGGTCCGCAGGAATCCGCGGGGGTCTCCGGGGGTCCGAGGGACGGGGGCCTTAAGAATTCGCAGGGGTCCCTGGTGTCCGTGAGGCACCTCGAAGGTCCTTGGAACGGGATCCGTCAAAAGTAGGCAAAAAAGAAACACGATCAAAATATGACCGACAAAATCAACGAACTCCTTCGACGTGTCGAAGAGTTCAAGCCCAAAGCGGCGTCAGACATCGAGGAGTTCCGCATCCGGATCCTCGGCAAGAAGGGCGAACTCAATGCCCTGATGGAGGAGTTCAAGACAGTGGCTCCGGAGCTCAAGCGCGAGCTCGGACAGCAGCTCAACCGCCTCAAGAACGAGGCGACGGCGCGCATCAACGCCCTGCGCGAGGAGTGGCGCAACGCCGCCGACGAACAGGCCCCCGCCGACGAGGACCTCACGCGTCCCGGCTCGGCCGAGCACCTCGGATCGCGCCACCCGATCTCGCTGGTGAAGAACCAGATCGTCGAGGTCTTCTCCAGACTGGGATATACCGTGGCCGAGGGTCCCGAGATCGAGGATGACTGGCACGTATTCTCGGCGCTGAACTTCCCGCCCGAGCACCCGGCCCGCGACATGCAGGACACCTTCTTCATCGAGAAGAACCCCGACATCCTCCTGCGCACGCACACCTCGTCGATCCAGGTGCGCACGATGGAGCGTCAGAAGCCGCCCATCCGCGTGATCTGCCCCGGGCGCGTCTTCCGCAACGAGGCCATCTCCTACCGCGCGCACTGCATCTTCCACCAGATCGAGGGGCTCTACATCGACGAGGGGGTGTCGTTCGCCGACATGAAGCAGTCGCTGCTCTACTTCGCCAAGGAGGTCTTCGGCGAACAGACCCGCATCCGCATGCGTCCGTCGTATTTCCCCTTCACGGAGCCCTCGGCCGAAGTCGACGTCTCGTGCAACCTCTGCGGCGGAAAGGGCTGCGCCGTCTGCAAGGGCACCGGATGGCTCGAAATCATGGGCTGCGGAATGGTTGACCCCAACGTCCTGAAAGCAAACGACATAGACCCCGAAAAATACTCCGGATTCGCTTTTGGCATGGGCGTTGAACGCATCGCCATGCTCAAATACGGCGTCAAGGACCTGCGGCTCTACTTCGAGAACGACGTGCGCTTCCTGCACCAGTTCGACGAAGCCCTCTGATGCGACGGTTCCCCGCGCCCCAAACCTTCAAGTCCGCCCGACCATGAGACACACCTCCGCGATAGCGACCGCTCTTCTGAGCCTGCTCTTCTCGACGGCCTTCGTCACCGGGAAGGGCCTTCCCGACGCGCCGGAGCCCGCATGGCCCGACTCGCTGCGCAGCGTGTGGTTCTACACCGAGGGAATCAAGCAGCAGGCCATCCACGGCGACACGGCGCAGGCGCGGCGGCTTCTCCACGAAGCCATACGCCGCGACACGACCTACGCCCCGGCCTACTACGAACTGGCGGCAAACGGCCTCTATGCCACGGCCGAGGAGGCCGTCGAGCTGGCGCAGACGGCCTGCCGGCTCGACTCGACGAACAAGTGGTACCAGCAGTTCCTGGGGCAGATCCTCATCTATGCCAAGCGCTACGACGAGGCGCTGAACCTCTACCGGGGCCTGATGGAGAAGTATCCGAAGAATCCGGACAACTACCGCGTCGTGGCGGCGCTCTACGAGCAGAAACGACTCCCGATCATGGCGCTCGTGACGCTCGACTCCGCGGAGCTGCGCTTCGGGAAGATCGAGCCGCTGGACGAGATGAAACGCCACCTGCTGGTGGCCACGAACCAGACCGCACGGGCCATCGACGAGGCGCGCGCGGCCGTTGCCGAGGCCCCCTACGAGGCCTCGCCGCACGTCGTGCTCGCGGGGCTCTACGCCATCGACGGCAAGGACTCCCTGGCGCGCGCCGAATACGGCGAAGCGCTGCGCATCGACTCGACGAATGTCCAGACGCTCGTGTCCCTGGCCGACTTCTACACCGAACGCCGCGACTACCTGGCACTGCTGGCCACCATGCGGACGCTCTTTGCCTCGGAGGATTTCCCCGTGGAGGCGAAGATCCGCCGCTTCGAGCAGTTCACCTCCGACCTGCGCTTCTACCGCGAATACTACTTCCAGATCAACGCCCTGGCCTCGACGCTGGCCATCCTCTACCCCAACGACCAGCGGGTCGTCGAGCTCTATGCCGGGCACCTGATCGCCTCCGGAGAGCTGGAGCAGGCCCTGGCCCTCTACAAGATCCATCTCGACGATCAGCCCCCCGTCCAGAAGTACTACCACACGGTCATCGACATCGAGAGCTACCTCGAACGCCCCGACTCGGTGGACAAATACGTCAACCGCGCCCTGGCGCTCTTCCCTGACCGGGTGGACTTCCGCGTGGCCAAGGGCAACGTCCTGGGCTACTCGAAGCACTACGACCGCTCGATCGAGGCCTACAAGGAGGCCCTCGAATATGCCGACACGGACTCGCTGCGCGGGGTGATCTGGGGATTGATCGGCGACGCCTGGCACCAGAAGGCCGTCGCCGAGGAGCTCGCCGTGAAGCGTGCCGACTCGCTGTCGACCGACACGCCGTTTGACGTGGCGGCCGCGCGCAAGGCGATGAAACAGTGCTACAAGGCCTACGACCGCAGCCTCGAACTGTGGAATGACAACGTCGTGGTGCTCAACAACTACGCCTACTTCCTCTCGCTCGAGGAGCGCGACCTGGGACGCGCCCTGGCCATGGCCAGCCTCGTGGTGTCGCTCACGGACAACAACCCCACGTACCTCGACACCTACGGCTGGGTGCTCTTCAAGATGGGGCGCACGGAGGAGGCGCGCAAGCAGCTGCAGAAGGCCGTGGCGCTCGATGCACAGCAGAGTCCCGAACTGATGGTCCACTACGGCGACGTGCTGCATGCCCTGGGCGAGCAGTTCATGGCCGAGGTCTACTGGCGCCGGGCCCTCGAAAAGGGCTACGACACCCGGCAGATCGAGAGCCGCTTCGCACAGCCCGCCCGCACGCCGCAGACACAGACTCAATCCGCAACGCAACCCTAAGCAGCTTTCTGACGGCATGAAACCGCTCCGCACAGTGATATTCTCCGGACTGCTTCTGCTGCTGACGCCCGGCGCCCGGGCGCAGAGCGATCCGCGCATCGAGGAGCAGAAGCGCGTCATCGCGACGATCGAGAAACGCATTGCCGACGAGGAGGCGCAGATCGCCAAGCTCCAGAAGGGGCGTGCGGCCAATGAGGCGCGCGTGCGTTCGCTGGCGCGGCAGATCGACTCCCGCAGCCAGCTTATCGACGCCAACGAGAAGCAGGCGGGACTGCTGCGCGACGAGATCGCCCGCACGGACAGCGTGGCCGGGAGCCTCTCGGCCAAACTCGAACTCTACCGCGCGCAATACGGCGAAATGGTCCGCGAGGCCTACCGCAACTACCGTCACAACAACTACATAGCCTATCTCTTTTCGGCGCGGAGCTTTGCCGACGTGGCGCGGAAGATCACCGTGCTGCGCGAGGTGGCGGCGCTGCGCGAGCAGAAGCTGCGCGACATCGCGGCGCTCGACGTGCAGGTGCGTGCCGAACGCGAGGCGCTCGACAGCCGGCAGCGTTCGCTCGATTCGGTCATGCGGCGCCTGACGTCGCAGCGCGAGAAGCTCGAACGCGACTCGCGCAACGCCCGTGCGAGTATCCGCACGATGACCCAGCAGGAGAAGCGCGCCCTTCAGCGCAAGGTGTCGCAGGAGCAGGAGCTCGATGCGGCGATTGCCGCGCTGCGCAAGCTCACCAAGGGCAACAAGGAGGGCGCGTCGTTCACGTCGAAGACCTCGGGGCTGCGGCTTCCGGTGGTCGGGGGGCGCGTGAAGCGCTACAAGGAGAACATGGCCGAAATCACCGGGCAGAAGGGAGCCACGATCATCTCGATCTACGACGGCAAGGTCGTGGAGACGAAGCAGAACCGCATAACGGGCAAATACGACGTTTTCGTGGCCCACGGCGAGTACATAACCTCCTATGCCAACCTGGGGACGATCAGCGTCCAGAAGGGCCAGAAAGTCTCCAGAAACCAGCCTTTGGGAACCATCGGCTCGGCGGTTGACATCACGACGATGGAACCCGAATACCGGCTGGTCTTCGGCATCTACCCGCCCGATCCGCGGCAGAAGATGAGCGCCGCGGACTGCTTCAAGCGTTAGGCACTACAACACAAGGCCCGAATCATGGCTGTAAGATACTATACCGACGACTGTACATACCGCCTGCCGCAGAAGCGGCTGACGGCGCAATGGCTCCGCGAGGTGGCCCTCGAAGAGGGTTACACGCTGGGCGACGTAAGCTATATCTTCTGTTCATCGCAGCGGCTGCTGGAGATGAACCGGCAATACCTCGGACACGACTACTTCACCGACGTCATCACGTTCGACTACAGCGACCGCAAGGGGACGCGCATCGTCTCGGGCGACATCTTCATCGACGTGGAGACCGTGGCCGACAACGCCCGGCAGTACGGCGCCGCGCCGCTCCAGGAGATGCGCCGCGTGGTGGTCCACGGGGTGCTGCACCTCTGCGGACAGGGCGACAAGACGCCGCGCACCAACGCACAGATGCACCGCAAGGAGGACAAGTACCTGAAATTCTGGGAGAAAGACCACACAAAGACCGCCGAAGCATGACACTCGACTACGATATTGTCGTCATCGGCGCGGGACACGCCGGATGCGAGGCTGCGGCCGCGGCGGCCCGCCTGGGCTCACGCACGCTGCTGCTGACGATGGACATGACGAAGATGGCCTCGATGTCGTGCAACCCGGCCGTGGGAGGCGTAGCCAAAGGTCAGATAGTCAGAGAGATAGACGCTTTGGGCGGAGAGATGGGACGCATCACCGACCGCACCTCGGTCCAGTTCCGCATGCTCAACAAGTCGAAGGGTGCGGCGATGTGGAGTCCCCGGGCACAGTGCGACAAGACCCGCTTTTCGGAGGAGTGGCGCCGCGTGCTCGAAAACATTCCGAACCTCTCGATCTGGCAGGATGCCGCCTCGCAGCTGCTCTTCGACACCCCGGCGGAGGGGCGGCCGCGCATCTGCGGCTTGCGTACCCGCATGGGGGTCGAATTCACATGCCGGGCCGTGGTGCTGACCGCCGGAACCTTTCTCGACGGACTCATGCACTGCGGCGAAGCCCATGCCGAAGGGGGCAGGGCGGGGGATGCCGCCTCGCACGGAATCACCGAATGCCTGCGCACGATGGGCTTCGAAACGGGCCGCATGAAGACCGGCACCCCGGCGCGCCTCGATGCGCGTTCGATCCGTTTCGACCTGCTGGAGCCGCAATTCGGCGACGAAAACCCCGGAAAATTCTCATTCAGCCCCGATACGGAGCCCGTCCGCGACCAGATGCCCTGCTACCTGGTCTACACAAGCCCCGAGGTGCACGCCATTCTGCGGTCGGGATTCGACCGCTCGCCGCTCTTCAATGGCACGATCCACGGCATCGGCCCGCGCTACTGCCCCTCGATCGAGGACAAACTGCGCACGTTTGCCGACAAGGATCAGCACCAGCTCTTCCTGGAGCCCGAAGGCCGCTCGACAAACGAATATTATCTGAACGGATTTTCGTCGTCGCTGCCATGGGAAATCCAGTGGGAGGCGCTGCACAAAATCCGCGGTTTTGAGCATTTGCAGATCTATCGACCGGGTTACGCCATCGAATACGACTATTTTCCGCCCACACAGCTGCACCATTCACTCGAAACGAAGCTCGTCGCGGGGCTCTTCTTTGCCGGACAGGTCAACGGCACGACCGGCTACGAGGAGGCTGCGGCACAGGGACTGATGGCCGGGATCAACGCCCACCGGAAGCTGAAAGGGGAGGAGGCCGTGGTGCTGAAGCGCGACGAAGCCTACATCGGCGTGCTGATCGACGACCTGGTGACCAAGGGGGTCGACGAACCCTACCGGATGTTCACCTCGCGGGCCGAGTACCGGATTCTGCTGCGGCAGGACAATGCCGATGCGCGACTGACGCCGAAAGGGCATGAAATCGGGTTGGTTTCGGAGGAACAATATGCCCATTTCGTCAAAAAAAATTCGCTCGTAGAATCGCTTGTAGCCTACGCGCACGGGCAGAGTGTCAAAATATCCGAAATTAACGACTATCTGAAATCGGTCGGAACAGACCCGTTGACGCAGGGGAAGAAGATGTACGAACTGCTGATGCGCAATCAGGTGACCTTTGGGACGCTGCAGGATGCGCTTCCGCGACTGCGGCGCTTCATCGAGGAGCGGGGTATCGACCGCGAGGCGATCGAGGAGGCGGAGATCCAGATCAAGTACAAAGGTTACATCGAGCGGGAGAAATTCATCGCCGCGAAGCTGCACCGGCTCGAAAACATTGCCATTCCCGCCGATTTTGACTTTTTCAGCATGAACTCGCTGACGATTGAGGCGCGGCAGAAGCTCTCGCGCATTCGTCCTGCGACGATCGGGCAGGCGTCACGCATCCCGGGCGTCTCGCCGGCGGACGTCAACGTACTGCTGATAAAGTTCGGCCGATAATATTTTCGGAAGGGGCAAGGAGCATATCAATGTTCCACGTGGAACATCACTCTTCACGAAATCAGAAAAGGAATATCTCACGGGGATATTCCTTTTTTTTTATTATAGCCAGGAATAGTCAAAGATGCAATAATTTCCACACGAGGTCAGCCGAGCACATATACCTCGACAAAGTAAATCGGAGGATAAGAGAGGGAGCGAAGGAAGACGAGAGAGGGGAGACGGGGAGACGGGGAGACGAGGAAAGAGGGAAGAGGAAGAGGAAGAGGATGAGAATAAGGATAGAGGGGAGAATGAGGGGAGAATGAGGGGAGAATGAGGGGAGAATAAGGATAGGGAACGACGGGAAGGGACAAGCAAGAGAAGCCGAAAGTAAAAGAAAATTCAAGAAAGAACGTGCGCAAGACGGCCGCAGAATATAAAAGAAGAGAAGATTCGACCGCAGCGCGAAGGACGAAGCTGAATAAGAGGCGGAATCTGGTAGATGTTCCACGTGGAACAATAGGCGGGGTGAGATGAGAGAGGGCGAGATGAGAGGGACGGGATGAGAAGGAGAGAGACGGGGCGAGATGAGAGGGACGAGATGAGAAAAATGAGAAGGAACGGGATGAGAAAAATGAGGAGGGGGAAGGAGGGTGAGAAGATAATACACAAGAAAATAATATACAAAGAGAGGAGCCCGGGCGGGACTCCTCTCTTATTTAACGGAAAATTAACGGCTACAGAACGACCGTACACCAACCGTATTTATCCTCGGCACGTCCGTACTGGATATCCTGAAGCTTCGTATAGAGCGCAAGGCAGTACTTGCCAACCTCGTTGCCATACTCATACTTCGCACCCGTCTGCATGTCGTAGATCGACCCGATGGGGGAGATGACGGCTGCCGTACCGCAGGCGCCGCACTCCTCGAAGGTCGGCAACTCCTCGACCGGAATATGCCGCTCCTCAACCTCGAGGCCCATGTCGCGGGCCAGCTGGCGAAGGCTCATGTTCGTGATCGACGGCAGCACCGAAGGCGACTTCGGCGTGATGTACTTGCCATCCTTGATGCCGAAGAAGTTCGCGGCTCCGCACTCCTCGATATATTTATGCTCGGCAGCATCGAGATACATAATGTTCGAATAGCCCAGTTCGTGGCCCTTCTCGCCCGAAAGAAGGCTCGCCGCGTAGTTGCCGCCAACCTTCACGTCGCCTGTTCCACGTGGAGCAGCACGGTCCTGCTCTCGGTCAATAGCAACCTTGATGGGCTTGATGCCCTCCTTGAAGTAGGCCCCCACCGGCGAACAGTAGACAATCAGCAGGGCATCCTTCGAAGGCTTCACTCCCAGGCCGACCGTCGTGCCGAACATCACCGGACGAAGGTACAGCGACGCTCCCGTTCCGTAGGGAGGAATGTGCCGCTCGTTGCGCCGCACAACCTCCACACACGCATCGACGATCATCTGCTCCGTGGGAACCGGCAGGCAGAGGCGGCGTGCCGAAGACTGCATGCGCCGGGCATTGTCCGCAACGCGGAACAGCCGCACCTTGCCGTCAACACCCCGGAAGGCCTTCAGCCCCTCGAACAACTCCACACCGTAGTGCAGGCACGACGCCGACATGTGCATGTGGATGTACTCGTCGTCGGTCACCGTCATCTCGCTCCATTTCCCATCCACGAACGAGAAACGTACATTGAAATCGGTCTTTCGATAATCGAAGCCCAGCGAGCTCCAATCCGTACCATTCGTTTCCATCGTATTTCGTATTTTAGTAGTGTAAAGTCTCTTTTCGACAACGCCCGCCGGTCGTTATCCGACCACGGCGCCGTTGTTCGTCTTCTCGTCGGGCTGCAGCAGCCGCAGCTTACCCGATGCATCCTCGGCCATGAGGATCATGCCGTTGGAGGTGATGCCCTTCAGGTCACGCGGGGCGAGGTTCACCAGCACGAGCACCTGCTTGCCGACCAACTCCTCGGGAGTGAAGTGCTCGGCGATGCCCGAGACGATCGTCCGCTGGTCGATACCCGTGTCGACGGTCAGCTTCAGCAGCTTCTTCGTCTTGGCGACCTTCTCGGCCGCAAGGATTGTCGAAACGCGGATATCCATCTTCTGGAAATCGTCAAACTGTATCATATCTTTCTGATCCTCAACATGTTGAGCGGCTTCCGCGGCAGCATTCGCAGCCTTTGTCGCGGCGAGTTTGTCCAGCTGACGCTGGATCACGTCGTCCTCGATCTTCTCGAAGAGCAGCTCCGGGGTGCCGATCGTATGGCCTGCGGGCAGCAGGTCCGTGGCGCCCAGGCGCTCCCACGAGAACTTGTCGACGGCAAGCATCCGCAGCATCTTGGCTGCCGAGAAGGGCATGAAGGGCTCGATGGCAATGGCCGTGTTGGCCGTGATCTGCAGCGCCACGTAGAGGATCGTCTCCACACGCGCCGGATCGGTCTTGATGACCTTCCACGGCTCGGTGTCGGCGAGGTACTTGTTGCCGATGCGGGCGATCGTCATGGCATCCTTCAGCGCCTCGCGGAAGCGGAAGTTCTCGATGTTGTTCTCCAGCGACTCCTTCACCGCCGCAACGTCGGCGATCGTCTGCCGGTCGTAGTCGTTCAGCTCGCCGCAGGCCGGAACCTTGCCGCCGAAGTACTTCTGCGTCAGCACCAGCGCACGGTTGACGAAGTTGCCAAGCACGGCCACCAGCTCGTTGTTGTTGCGCGCCTGGAAATCCTTCCACGTGAAGTCGTTGTCCTTGGTCTCGGGGGCGTTGGCACACAGCACATAGCGCAGCACATCCTCCTTGCCCGGGAACTCCTCGAGGTACTCGTGCAGCCAGACGGCCCAGTTGCGCGACGTGGAGATCTTCTCGCCTTCGAGGTTCAGGAACTCGTTCGCAGGAACGTTCTCCGGAAGAATGTAGCCTCCGTGGGCCTTGAGCATCGACGGGAAGACGATGCAGTGGAAGACGATATTGTCCTTGCCGATGAAGTGCACCATCTTCGTATCCTCCGACTTCCAGTACTTCTCCCATCCGGGCGTGAGATCCTTCGTGGCGGAGATGTAGCCGATCGGGGCGTCGAACCATACATAAAGCACCTTACCCTCGGCCCCCTCGACCGGAACCGGAATGCCCCAGTCCAGGTCGCGGCTCACGGCACGCGGCTGAAGCCCCCCGTCCAACCAGCTCTTGCACTGTCCGTAGACGTTCGACTTCCACTCCTTGTGTCCTTCGAGGATCCACTTGCGCAGAAAATCCTCGTACTGGTCCAGCGGCAGGTACCAGTGCTTCGTCTCGCGCTTCACGGGAACCGATCCCGACACGGCGCTGTGGGGTTCGATCAGCTCGTCGGGCGAAAGCGTCGATCCGCACTTCTCGCACTGGTCGCCGTAGGCACGGTCGTAGCCGCACTTGGGGCACGTCCCGACGATATAACGGTCGGCAAGGAACGTCCGCGCCTCCTCGTCGTAATACTGCATCGAGGTCTTCTCGATGAACTTCCCGTCGTCATAGAGCTTGCGGAAGAAGTCCGAAGCGGTCTTGGCGTGGGTTGCGGACGACGTGCGCGAGTAGATGTCGAACGACATCCCGAGCCCCTCGAACGACTTCTTGATGATGGCGTGGTAACGGTCGACGATCTGCTGGGGCGAGACGCCCTCCTTGCGCGCCTTGATGGTGATGGGCACGCCGTGTTCGTCGGATCCGCACACCGAAATCACGTCGCGGCCCCTGAGGCGCAGGTAGCGCGTGTAGATGTCCGAAGGTATGTAGACTCCCGCCAGGTGGCCGATGTGCACCGGACCGTTGGCATAGGGGAGCGCCGAAGTGACGAGGTAACGTTTGAACTCTTTTGCCATAAACGATATAAGAATGCTAATTTCCGTCAAAAGTACGAATTTT
Organism: uncultured Alistipes sp.; assembly: GCA_944321765.1. Taxonomy (GTDB): domain Bacteria; phylum Bacteroidota; class Bacteroidia; order Bacteroidales; family Rikenellaceae; genus Alistipes. The sequence continues at coordinate 47,915 of CALUMQ010000026.1, read as the reverse complement.
TGTGCGATTGACGAACGAATTATCCCACATATTTTCCGCCGCGGGCCTCTGCACAGGGGCGCGGCGACAAAAAAGGGCGCCCCGCGGATCGGAGCGCCCCGTATCAGCCGCCGAAAGGCGTCATCCGGCTACTCGAACTGCAGCTCGTCGAGGAGCCAGCCGGCGCCGGCAAACTTGTCGACCACGAACAGCACGTAGCGGATATCCACGGCGATCGTGCGCTGCAGCTCCGGCTCAAAGGCGATGTCGCCCGACATGGCCTCCCAGTTGCCGTCGAACGCCAGGCCGATCAGCGCCCCGCGGTCGTTCAGTACCGGCGATCCGGAGTTGCCGCCCGTAATGTCGCAGTCGGCCAGGAAGCAGGTCGGAAGTTCGCCCTTCGCGTTGGCATAACGTCCGAAATCCTTCGCCGCGTAGAGCTCCTTCAGCTTCTCGGGAACGTAGAACTCCTGCGGATTCTCGGGATCCTCCTTCTCCATGACGCCCTTCAGCGTCGTGTAGTAGCTGTACTCGATGCCGTCGGCCGGCGAATAGGGCAGCACGCGTCCGTAGGTAAGGCGGATCGTGAAGTTCGCATCCGAAGCCCAGGCCTTTTTGGGGTTCTGGAGCATCAGTCCCGCGATGTACTTGCGGTGTCCCTCGTCGTAGAGGCGCGCGGGTTCGTCGAGTCCCTTCGAGAGCTTCAGGTAGAGCTCCATCACCGACCCGGCCAGCACCATGGCGGGATCCCCGGCGATCTTCTCCGGGGCATAGTCGTCGAGCAGCGCCATGACCTTCTCCTTCGAGGTGAAGATCGAATGGTCGTAGAGGTAATCCACACAGGCGTCGATGTCGCCGCCGAACTCCTTGTCCACCACCTCGGTGTAGAACGACGGAAGCTCCTTCATGTTCTCACGCGCGATGGTGAGCATGCGCTTGGCCACCTTGCGGTCGGTCGAGGGGCTGTAATCCTCGTACCAGGCCGAGAGTTTCTCCTTCGCGGCGTCGGGATGCTTGATCTCCTTGAGGGGCTCCATGCTCCGCATATCGAGGAACGAACGCGCCGGCAACAGGAGCTCGACGCCCGAAAGGAACGCCTCGGAAAGATACTGACGCGTGGCGTTGACCGGCGAGAGCTCCTCCACCGCACGGCGGATCTTCGACAGCGCCTCGATGTAGCCCTCCTCGGGCAGCGTGTTCTTCTCGGCCCACGCCTGGAACGATGCCTCCTGCGCCTCCTTGCGGGCCTTTACGCCGAGTTTCTCGATGCCCCGCGACATGCCGATCGAATTCTTCCAGTAGTTCGACGAGCCGGCGTATTTCGAGGCGTACTGGATGCGGATGGCATCGTCGGCGATCATGTCCTTCCAGAGGATCTCCTGACGCTCGCCGCGGATGAAGATCCGCTGGGGGTTTTCGACCTTGAGGAGGTTGTCGATCTCGTACGACGTGGCGAAGCGCTCCGTGGAGCCGGGGAAGCCCATGATCATGGCAAAGTCATTCTCCTCGACGCCGTCAAGCGATATTTTCAAAAACTTCTCGGCCTTGTAGGGGACATTCTCGGGCGAATAGTCGGCCGGACGGTTGTCCTTGCCGGCATAGACGCGGAAGATCGAGAAATCGCCCGTATGACGCGGCCACATCCAGTTGTCGGTATCGCCTCCGAACTTGCCGATCGACGAGGGGGGCGCACCCACCAGACGCACGTCGGTGTAGACCTCCATGACGAAGGCGAAGAACTGGTTGCCTCCGAAGAAGTCGCGCACGAGGATCTCCATGCCGGGGTTCTCCTCCGCAAGACGCTTCTCCAGCGCGCGGATGTTCTCCCCGGTGATGCGCTCGTACTCCTCCTGCGAGGCGATCGACGGCACGTTGCCCAGCACCTCCGGCGTCACGTCGGCGATCTTGCGGATGAAGCGCACCTTCAGCCCCGGGGCCGGGAGCTCCTCCTGCTGCGACATGGCCCAGAAGCCATACTTCAGGTAGTCGTGCTCGACGCTCGAGAGCTGCTGGATCGATCCGTATCCGCAGTGGTGGTTTGTAAAGAGCAGCCCCTCGGGCGAGACGATCTCGCCCGTGCAGCCGCCGCCGAAGATCACCACGGCATCCTTCAGCGAGGAGTGGTTGACGCTGTAGATCTCCTCGGCGGAGAGCTTGCAGCCGCGCTCCTTCATGTTCTTGATGTTCATCTTCTGAAGGTAGGGCAGCAGCCACATCCCTTCGTCGGCCGAAGCGGTCAGCGTGAAGCACGCCGCCGCCAGCAGTAACAGCATTTTCTTCATGGGTAAGTTTTTCCTGATTGGTTTCGCTTCGGTTTATAAATAAATATTACTAAAAATCAACTCTTCTTCTCCGGGCCCGGGCGCACCCCTTTCAGCGGCGCACGACCTTCGACTTGCCGCTCACCGCGAGAATCTCCAGACGCACGATCTCCGTGCGGTGGAACGACTTCGCGGCATAGCGCATGCCCACCTCGCGGTCGTCGGGCGAATACTTCGCGAGCAACAGCTCCAGGGCGTGCATACGCTCCTCGGGCGGAAGCCCCCGCACGGCGCGGCAGCGCACGACGATGCTCTCGTAGGCCGTAGTGAACAACGCCGGATGGACCTCCGTGCGCCCGACCACGCAGAACGATGCCTCGGCACAACGCTCCAGCGCCCGCAGCTTCCGCCCCTCGGGGGCGCAATGGATGTAGATCGACCCGGCGCCGTCCCAGACGTAGCTGAGCGGAATGCCGTAGCCGCCCCCCTGCTCGGCCTGCATCGAGAGCACGCCGTATTCGCCCGTGCGCAGCAGCGCCTCGGCAGCTTCAGGCGGCAGCAGGCGGTCCTGACGCCGCACGGCGCCGTTGTCGTAGGGAATCCTCATCGTCGGGCGGCCCTTAGCGGATGGCGATCATGTTGCGGATCGACCGCTCGGCGGCCCGCCGCACCTCTTCGTCGATCACGATCTCCGGGGCCTCGTTCTCCAGCGCCGCGCAGATGTTTTCGAGCGTCACCATCTTCATGTATTTGCAGTTATTGCATCCGCACGTCGCATCCTCCGGAGGCGCCGGGATAAAGCTCTTCGCGGGATAGCGCCTGCGCATCTCGGCGAGGATCCCCGCCTCGGTCACCACGATGAACTCCTGCGCGTCACTCTTTCCGCAATAGTCGAGGATCCCGGCCGTCGAGCCCACGTAGTCGGCCACAGCCAGGATATAGGCCCGGCACTCGGGGTGCGCCACGACCTTCGCCGCGGGGTGCTCACGCTTCAGGGCCAGGAGCTTTTCGAGCGAAAACTCCTCATGCACGTGGCATGCGCCGTTCCACAGCACCATGTTCTGCCGTCCGGTGAGTTTCTGGATATAGGAGCCCAGGTTGCGGTCCGGGCCGAAGATCAGCGGCTGATCCGCGGGCAGCGACTCCACCACCTTCAGGGCGTTGGACGACGTGCAGCAGATGTCCGTGAGGGCCTTGACGCCGACCGTCGTGTTGACATACGAGACCACCTTGTAGCCCGGGTAGCGCGCCTTGAAGGCCGCGAAATCGGCGGCGTCGCACGACTCGGCCAGCGAGCAGCCCGCCTCGGGGCAGGGGATGAGCACCTTCTTCTCGGGGCAGAGGACCTTGGCCGTCTCGGCCATGAAGTGCACCCCGGCAAAGAGGATGATGCGTGCGTCGGTCGACTGCGCCTGCACCGAAAGGGCCAGCGAGTCGCCCAGGAAGTCGGCTACGGCCTGCACCTCGGGCGTCGTGTAGTAGTGGGCCAGGATGACGGCGTTTTTCGCGCGCTTGAGCGTTGCGATGCGCGCGGCCAGGTCGGAGGTGTGTTCCACGTTCATGGTTGTTTGTCGGTTTAAACGTTTCGTTTTTCCTTTCTTTTTTTCAATTTAATTTAATTAAAAAGAAAAAGAATTAAATAATATGCCTGTTGACAGTGTGGACAAGTTTTGCGGAAAAAAAGTTTTCGACACCTTTCAACATATCGCGTTGCTTCGGGGATACTGAAAAGCGTTGGTTTTCAATGTTAACTCGCGGGAATGAACAGTTGCTGAAAACCGTTTTCCACATTTCAACAGCCTCGGATTTTCAACAGCCGCTCCCCTTTGCCTGGGGATATCGTGCATGAAAACTTTTGATAAAAAAATTTTGTTTTGCCGAAAACCCGGTTATACCCCTCCTTTTCGGGAAAAGCAAATTTTTTGTCATCCTTTTTTTGACTTTTTATCATCGCTTTTCAACGGGGTTTTCGACACCTTGTCAACCGTTTATCATCACCTTGCTCACAAGCCGGTCCGCAATCGGACGGTAGTACTCCTCCACCCGCGGATCGATCCCCGCAGCCGGACGTCCCTCCTCACTGCCATCCATAATCGACTGTATGATAGGAATCTCGCCGAGGAACTCCACGCCGCTCTGTTCGGCGTAGCGGCGTGCGCCGCCCCGTCCGAAGAGGTAGTAGCGGTTCTCGGGAAGCTCCGCAGGGGTGAACCACGCCATGTTCTCGATGATCCCCGCCACCGGAATGTTGACATTCTCGTTGCGGAAGAGCTCCACCCCGCGCACGACATCGGCCACGGCAACCTGCTGCGGCGTCGAGACGATCACCGCGGCGTCGATCTTCAGCTCCCCGATGATCGAGAGGTGGATGTCACCCGTGCCGGGGGGCAGGTCGGCCAGCAGGAAGTCCAGCGTCCCCCACTGCGTCTGGTGGATCATCTGCTTGAGGGCGCTCACGGCCATGGCGCCCCTCCACAGCAGGGCGTCGGTGGGTTTGACGAAGAAGCCGATCGACATGAGCTTCACGTCCAGCGACTCGGCCGGAACGATCCGCTCCGTCTCCCCCTCGACGATTGCCTCCGGGACGTAGCCCTCCACGCCGAACATCTTCGGCTGCGAAGGCCCGTAGATGTCGGCATCGAGAATCCCCACGCGGAAACCCTTGTTGCGCAGAGCGATGGCAAGGTTGGCCGTGACGGTCGATTTCCCCACGCCCCCCTTGCCCGAGGCGACGGCGATCACCTTGGCGATGCCGCCCGTCGTGGTCGAGAGCTTCGGCTCCGGACGCGGCGCCGCGCCCCCCTCCTTCACGACTACCAGCACCTGCCGGTCGGGGAAGTGCTCCCGCAGCAGCGTCTCCGCCTGGTTCTTGATCTTCACGGCAAACGGGTCGCGCGGCTTGGCGAAGCGCAGCACGACGGTGATCTTCCCGGCGGCTGCGGCCAGGTGTTCGATGAATCCGCTCGCGACGATGTTTTCGCCCGTTTCGGGGTGGACGATCGTGGCGAGCAGCTGTCTGATCTTCTCCTCCATGGTTCGTTCGTATCGGTTATTGGCGCAAAGATAACGTTTATTTTATGGATTCCATATATAAAAAACATGTATTTTATCGAAAAACAATAAATATTATTTGTTTTTCGTGATAATTGCGTATCTTTGTTCTCCGAAGGGGTGCCGGAAAACCGGCGGCGGGATGTCGGCGGGATGTCGGCGGAATGTGTCGGCCGACATTCGGCGGACGCCGGCGGCAAAAAGCCTCCCCCTTCGTCGGACCCGATCGTAATTTTATAACCCGCATACTATGAATTTTCTGAAAAACTTCCTGGCCGCTCTCCTCGCCTTTGTCGTGGGGGGCGTGATGATTTTGTTTCTCTGGGTGCTGATCCTCGCAGGGTTTGCCGCCACGATGGAACGCAGCGTCTCCATGCCCGAGGAGGCGGTGCTGAAGATCGACCTCGCCGACATGATCGTCGACGCACCTTCGGCCGATCCCCTGGCGGGCTTCGACCTGCGCACGCTCCAGGCGCAGCGCCAGCTGCCCCTGCTCAAGGTCCTCCAGACGCTCGAAGCCGCCGCGGCCGACGACCGCATCCGCGGCATCTACCTCCGCATGGGCTACAACGAGAATGTCGCCGGCACGGCGCTGCTCGAGGAGCTGCGCGCCGCCATCGAGGAGTTCAAGGCCAGCGGCAAGTTCGTCGTGGCCTACAACGAGAACTACTCCCAGGCGCAGTACTACCTGGCCTCGGTGGCCGACCGCATCTACCTCCAGCCCGAAGGGGGCGTGTCGTGGTACGGGCTCTCGTCGAACACGATGTTCTTCAAGGGGCTCTTCGACAAGCTTGACCTGCGCGCCGAGGTCTTCCGACCCACGGCCTGCAAGTACAAGAGCGCTGTCGAGCCCTTCATCCTCGACCGAATGTCGCCGGCCAACCGCGAACAGATGCAGGCGCTGGTCGACGGCATGTGGGGCGTGATCTCATCCGACGTCTGCGCTTCGCGCGGCATCGATTCGCTGCAGATGCGCCGTCTGACCGACAACCTCGAGGTGTCGCTCGCCCGGGAGGCCCTCGACAACGGATTCGTCGACGGGCTCCTCTACGAGGATCAGATGGAGGATATCTTCACCGAGCTGGGACTCTCCGAGGGGTACGACTTCGTCTCGCTGGGCGACTACGCCTCGATGATCGCCCCCGATGCGAAGAGCCTCTCGGCCGACCGCGTGGCGGTGCTCTACGCCCAGGGACAGATCGTCGACGGCGAGGGATACGGCGAGGAGATCTACGGAAACACCCTGGCGTCGAAGATCGCCGACCTGCGTGCGGATGAGCGCGTGAAGGCCGTTGTCGTGCGCGTCAACTCGCCGGGTGGCAGCGCCCTGGCTTCGGAGGTCGTGTGGCGCGAGATGGAGCTGTTGCGCGCCGAGAAGCCCGTCATCGTGTCGATGGGTTCGTATGCCGCCAGCGGCGGGTACTACATCTCCTGCCCGGCCGACGTGATCGTCGCCGACCGCCTCACCCTCACGGGATCGATCGGCGTCTTCGGCATGATCCTCGATCCGCGCGAGGCGCTGCAGAACAAGCTGGGAATCACCTTCGACGGCGTGTCGAGCAACGCTTCGTCGGACTTCCTCACCACGGGACCTCTCACGCCCGTGCAGCGTGCGATGATCATGCGCGGGGTCGACCAGGTCTACGGAACCTTCACCTCGCACGTGGCCCAGGGGCGCAACCTGCCGCTCGAACGGGTGCTTGAGATCGCCGGAGGGCGCGTCTGGTCGGGGCAGGATGCCCTGGGCGTCGGGCTCGTAGATACCTGCGGAGGCCTGAAGACGGCCCTCGCCGTGGCCATCGACAAGGCGGGCATCGCCGACAACTACCGCGTCGTCGAGGTCCGCGACCAGCCCACGGGCATTGCGGCCGTCCTCTCGGCGCTGAACGTCAGCATGCAGGGGGTCTTCACGCGCGGGACGGCCGCGGATCCGCTGCTCAAGGAGTGGCGTGCGATCCGCCAGAGCCTCGATCAGCAGGGAATCCTGACCTATTCGCCCTATCGCGTGGGGCTGGAGTAGGGGTTCACGGAACCCGGAGATAACGGACGGCGGAGTCGAGCGAATCGGCCCCGCCGTCTCCCCTTACAGGGCTTTTTGACGGGTTCCGGAGAATGGATCCCGTGTGGCTTTTCCCCTGCCGGACGGCAAAAGAGCTTTGTGACGGCTTTGTAATCCCCGCTATTTGGTAGTAGGGATTTTTTTTCGTACTTTTGAAATGATGTAGCATAGTCTGTCAAACCCGACAATGGAGAATCTTGACTTTTTAAACGAGTTTCAAGAGTTGTTCCGGACGCATTACGTGATGTTGTGTGTCCGGGCCTTCGGGTATGTTCACGACAACAAGATTGCCGAAGACATCGTTCAGGATGTCTTTGTTTCGTTGTGGGAGCACCGTCAGCAGCTCGACTTCAGCCGTTCGCTGCTCCCGCTGCTCACCGTCTCGGTCAAGAACCGCTCGATCGACCACCTCCGCCACTCGAAAATCAGCGCCCCGGCCGACCGGCGGGCGGAGGACGAGCTCGACGAATACCTCCACAACCTGATTGCCGATGACCTGGAGCAGGAGATCGAACTCGTGCAGCTGCGTGACGGCATTCACGAAGGGATCCTGCAGCTCTCCGAGCAGAGTCGGCGCATCTTTCTCCTCAGCCGCGAATCGGGGCTCAAGAACCGCGAAATCGCCGAGCGGCTCAATATCAGCATCAAGACCGTCGAGAAGCACATAGCCCTGGTGCTGGCCAAGCTGCGGCTGCATCTGCTGCGCGGCGGATTCTTCAACCTCTTTTTCTGAACCCCGCCGCTGCGGTTATCCCCGCCGCTGCGGTTATCCCCGCCGCTGCGGATCCGCTGCTTCCGCGGCCGCCATCCGGCATCGGGATCTGCCCCAAAAAAAAGAGGTGGCGGAGCCTCTCCGTGGAAAAGCATCCGTCACCCCTGCTTGAGGGCCATGTCATCACCCCCCTCAGCGAATCGTTATTTCGTGGGTATGCGTCGTACCCCCGGTTCCGACGGTCTCGATGTGGATCTTCCCCTTTGTCACGCGGCAGCGGACGTAGCTCTCGTTGTCGTTGACCACTATCGGGAAGCGAACCTTCTCGCCGGCCTCGTGGAAGGCGTAGCGGTGCGTGTGTCCCGAGAACATCACGTCGATATCGGCCTCGTTGAGAATCGGCAGCAGCAGCTTGTCGAGGTGCAGGTCCCCGTGCCAGTCGCCGCATCCGAGCGGAATGTGGAGCAGGACGATGCGCGCCGCGGCGTTGCGGAACGCCTCCGACGACACCGTCGCCCGAAGCCATTCGCTCTCCGCCTCACGGTAGGCGTCGTAGTCGGCCAGCCCGCCGTACTCGATGTCCGAATCGGGCTTGTCCTCCCCGCAGTCCAGCACCAGAAAGGCCGTGTCGCCCACCTTGTAGAGCTGGTAGAAGTTCCCCGAATGCGTCGGGAAGTACTCCCCGAGCAGATCGGCATGACGCCCGCGGGTCTCGTGGTTGCCGCGGTTGTACATCACCGGAACCTCCGACGCGAAGAACTTCACCGCCGTGTCGATGTAGTCCTTGAAGAGCTGTTCGCGGCTCTCGACGCTGTTCGACATGTCGCCGTTGAAGGCCACGAAGTCGTACGAACGCAGATTCTCGTCCTTTATCAGGCGGCTCATGAGATCCGCACGTCCGTGAACGTCGTTGAACACCAGAAACGACACCTCGTCACCCGTTGCGGGGAAGGTCGTGAAGTGCAGCGGCGCCCGCGAAAAGACATTCGTCGAGGCCACGTTGCCGTATTTCACCGCATCGTTGTATTTCCACTCCACCACCTCGCGCGAGAAGATCCGGTAGCTGTACTTCGTCCCGGGCGTGAGTCCCTCCAGCCGGATGGCGTGCAGCGTCTTGTGGGCCTGCCGGCGTCCGGCAACGGTTTCGTAGTGGCGTTTGTGCTCCGTCTGGTAGAAGCTCTTTCCGTGGTCTTCGGTGACCTCGACCCACGATAGGGCCGGTTTGTCGGTCGCCCAGACGACCGTCACGCCCGTGGAGGTCATGTCGCACAGCCAGGGGCCGTGCGTGATTTTGATCTGCGCCGTCAGCAGCAGGGGCGCGGCGATGCCCAGCAGGGCCGAAAGGATCTTTTTCATGCGTATGCGGTTTTTGGTGTGTTGGTTCCTCGACGCGCCTCCCGGGACGGTCCCGGCCCGCGGCCGTCAGTCGGCCGCGGGCCCGCAGGGCCGTCCTTCGGAAGGGGTGTCATTCGTCGCCTCCGAGCGACGTCTCGGTATCATCCTCGGTCTGGAAGCGGATGTCGGCAACCACCGGACGGTGGTCCGAGGCATCCACGCCGTTGACCTGCTGATCGGCACGCGATACCACCTGGCAGTTCTGCACGCCGAAGTGGTTGATCGGCGTGTACATGATGTAGTCGATCTTGCGCGTCGGCTCGTCCGACGGGAAGGTGTACTGTTCGATGCTTCCGGCGCTGGTGAGGAAGGCCGTCATCGTGGCGATGACGTTCGAACTCGGAATGGCGTTGAGGTCTCCGCCGAGGATCAGGTCCCCGGTGAGCTCCGTGCTGCAGATCGTGCGGATCTCCGCGGCCTGCACCATGCGGCTGGCGTCGCCCTGAAGATGATCCAGATGCGTCGAGGCCACATAGAGGCTCTTGCCGTCGATCTCCACGCGGATCACGCACAGCGACCGCTGCTCGCCCGGCTGCTCGGCCGCGCAGGGCAGCGAGTAGCTGCGCTTCTCGAGAATCGGGTATTTCGACAGGACGGCGTCGCCGTACTCGCCGCCGCTCTGGTCGATGGCCTTCGAGAAGTGCCACTCCATGCCGAGTTTCTCGGCAAGATCCCGCGCCTGGTGGACGTTCTTGCCCGAACGCTCGGTGAAGACATCCACCTCGTTCAGCGTCACGAAGTCGGGGTCCTGACGGCGGATCACCTCGGCAATGGCGTCGAGATCCGCAGCGTTGGAGGGACTCGTGGCCCGTGCGCCGTAGATGTTGTAGGTCATCACGCGCAGCGTCTTGCCCTCGGGCGGGATGACGGCCTTGTCGCCGTAGCGGTCGTTGTAGTTAGAGTCCTTGTCGCAGGCCACGACGGCGAGTGCCGCCGCCATGAGTATCAGAATTCTTTTCATATTCGACTGTGTATTGGCTGTGATTTACGATTCGGGGTTAAAACGCCTTGAGTTCGGCCATGCAGGCCTGGTACATGTCGGCCTGTGTCGCCGTGACGGTCAGGCGCAGATAACGTCCCGAGGTCATGTGGTCGAAGAAGACTTCGGTGTCGATCTTGTTCTCCACGGTGAAGGTCCCGGCGCGCCGCCACGTCGCGTTGTCGTCGCTCAGGTCGACGTTGAAGATCCGCGGGTTCCCGCTGCTTTTGGGTTTGTCGGAACCCCAGGCGTCGGCACGTCCGCGGATCCGGATCCCGTGCACCTGCTCCGTCTTGCCCATGTCGACGGTCACCCAGTGCGGAGGTCCGGGCTTCGCCGTGCGCCACTGCGTGCCCCAATAGGTGTCGTTGTTGTCGTCGAGAATCGAGATCGCCTCGCCATTGTACTCGAAGTCCTCCTTGGACTCCTGCTCCTGGCTCGAGAAGGCCGCGATGGTCCACTGGCTGCGGTCGAGCAGCGGGAAGGGATTCGTCGTGTAGGTGCCGTTGATGCGCAGGTAGGCCGTGTTGAGCGTCGGGCTCACGGGTATCTCGGGCGTGACGCTCTCGATCTGCAGCGGCAGCAGGAAGATTCCAACGCCGTCGAATGCCTGGCTGTGGAACGTGATCTCGATGGGCGTCGAGGTGTACGAACCCTTCGCTATCACGGCATCCAGCCGGTTGATCGTGTAGCACGCCTCGGGCATCGCCACATATGAGGTCTGGTTGGTTGTGTTGTAGGCGTCGGTCAACTCCGTGGCCACGCGGAACTTCACGTGAATATCCTTGTCGGGCTGCAGCAGGCTGCTCAGGTTGGCGTAGACCTTGAAGGTCGTGTCGCGCTCGAGCGGGAAGCTCAGCGAACTCTTCGACGCGTCGCTCACGGCGTTGATCGTGTAGACGAGCGTGTAGGCGTCGGGGTTGTCCACGTTGTAGTTGTCGTCGACGGGATTCTCGCAGGCCGCGAAGAGCAGCGTGCCTGCCAAAGCCGCCATGTATGCTATGGTATGTTTCATGACAAAACTTGTTTTGTGACTGTTTTTCATCCTTGGTGAACGCTGCTGCTACCAGCCGGGATTCTGCACGATCTGCGGATCGCGGTTGATCTCCGTCTGCGGAATGGGGAAGAGGTAGAACTCCGGACGGAAGACGCGCGTCTCGAAGACCGTACGCTCGTAGAAGGCCTCGTCGGTGAAGCTGTTGCCGGCGTCGACGTTCATGCCGTAGAACGGCCCTCCGTCGGTCTGCTCGGCGATGAGCCACCGCCGCGTGTCGAAGTAGCGCAGCTGCTCGAAGCAGAGCTCCAGACGGCGCTCCAGGCGGATCTGCTCACGCATGGCATCCTGTCCCAGGCCCGTCTGGACGGGACCCAGGCCGCCGCGTTCGCGGATCATGTTGAGGTACTTCTCGATGTCGGGGTTCCCCGGATCGTACTCGTTGAGCGCCTCGATGTAGTTGAGCAGGATCTCCGCGTAGCGCATCATCACGAACGGCCGCTTGATGTAGTTGCCGTTCTTGGGGTTCGACGACGGATTCACGTTCTTGATGGCGATGTAGCCCGTGCGGGGGAAGTCCCACGTACCCTTCTTGCCCGAACCTCCGGTGTAGTAGAGCTGGATGCGGGTCTTCTGGTCGCCGATCCAGTAGGCGCCGTTGAAGCAGACGTTGACGTAGAAGCGCGGCTCGCGGTTGACGAACATGTTGCGCGTTCCGGCCGGGGCGAAGACCCATCCCGACTTCTCGTCCCTGTACTCCTGGGTCGAGAAGCCCTTGTCGTGCTCGGTCGAGTAGGCCGAGCCGTCGGCCATGCGGAAGGCGTCGACAAGCTGCTGCGTGACGCCCATGCTCTCGTAGCCGCTGAACTGCCGCGGGGAGGCCGAACGCTCCCAGGCCGAAAGGCTGTTGAGGCTGCGTACCATGATCACCTCGCAGTTCCAGCTGTCGAGGAAGACGTTCCGGCACGAGAGGTAGGGATCGAGCGTGTTGTCCGAGTGGTAGACCTTGTAGAGGTCGAAGATCCCCAGGTCGATGATCGCCTTGGCGGCATCGGCCGCACGGTGCCACTTCTCGGCGTCGTACGCGGTGGCGAAGAGGTGCTTGCCGTCCTTGTTCACCACGCCCGAGTAGTCGGGGTTGCCGTTGAACTGCGGGCTGGCGGCCAGCAGCAGCACGCGGCTCTTGAGGCCCATGCACATGGCCAGCGTGGCACGTCCGTAGTCCTTGTCGCCCTGCGAGGTGAAGTGCAGCGGAAGCCGCTCGTTGTCGATGATGTCGTCCAGTTCGCCGACGATGTAGTCCACGCACTCGTCGTAGGAGCTGCGCGGGAGGTTCATCTTCACGTCCGTACGGTCGAGGTCGCCCGGAAGCACCTCGTCGCCCAGCAGCACGCAGGGTCCGTACTGGCGCAGCAGGCAGTAGTAGAACCATGCCCGCAGGAAGCGTGCCTCGTTCTTGTACTGCTCCACGACGAGCGGTCCGCGCGTGGGGTCGTTGAGCATCTCCTGGTTGTTGCCGATGTGCTGGATGAAGTAGGTCGCCGAGCGGATGCCGCGGTAGAAGTGTGTCCAGAACTCGTAGTAGTTCGACGAGGCGCTCCAGTTGCCGAGGTTGATCTTGTAGGAGTTGTAGTCCACGCGGTCGTAGGTGACGTCGAGGTCGTCCGAGCAGGGATCCCACGGAATGGGGCTCGTACGGTGCGATTCGTCCTGGATGTAGCTGTATACCGTGGCGAGGTACTTCTCGGAGTAGGAGGTGCGCTGGAAGACCTGCTCGATGGTGATGCGGTCGTCGGGCACCTGGTTGAAGAAGTCGTCGTTGCACGACACCAGCAGGCCTCCGAGGACGATGAGCAGGGGTAATGTTATTCTGAGTCTCATAATGGTCTAATTTTTAGAAATTAAAGCTCAATCCCAGACTGACGGATGAGATGTTCGGATATTTGGCGCCGCGGCCGTCGCCAAGCTCTACGTCCCAGATCTTGAAGGGACTGAAAGTCAGCAGGTTCACGCCCTGGAGGAAGATCCGTGCATTCTCCAGATGGATGCGCTTCATCCAGCGGTCGGGAAGCGTGTAGGAGAGTTCGACATTCTTCAGACGCATGTAGTTCGTGTTCTTGAGCCACCACGTGCTGGCCTCGTAGTTCATGTTGATGGTGCCGATCGACAGGCGCGGGTAGAAGGCGTCCTGACGCGGATTCTTCTCCGTCCAGCGGTCGGTGATGTTGCTCAGCAGGTTGCCGCGGCCCGAGCCCTGGGTGAAGGGCAGCACGCCCTCGCCGCTGAGCATCGCGTCGACGTGTGCGGCGCCCTGGAACATGGCCGTCAGCGTGAGGTTCTTCCACCCCAGCGAGAAGCCGGCTCCGTAGATGATTTCGGGGATGCTGCCCCAGCCGATGGGCACCTTGTCGTATTCGTTGATCAGACCGTCGCCGTTGACATCCTTGTACTTGATGTCGCCCGGGCGCGTGTCGCCCGTCTGCACGGGCGAGGCGGCGATCTCCTCGTCGCTCTCGAAGAGCCCCAGGGCCACGAGTCCGAAGCGCTGTCCCACCTTGTTGCCGATGGTGCTCAGCCACGGATAGGCCGCCGTGCTGTCATCCTCGAGGACCTTGTTGCGGTTGAACGAGTAGTTGCCCATGATGCTCAGCGACCAGTCGCCCCACTGGTTGGCGTAGTTGAGCGAGACCTCGATACCCTTGTTCTCGACCTTTCCGATGTTGCCGTAGGGGTTGTTGATCATGCCGACGTAGGCCGGGATGCTCGTGCGGCGCAGGTAGATGCCCTTGCGCGACTCCTTGAAGAGGTCGACCTGAAGGCTCAGCTTGTTGTTCAGCAGGCGCATGTCCAGACCGAGGTTGGTCTTGTCGGCCACCTCCCAGCTTACGTCTACGGCATACTCGTTGATGGCCGTCGTACCGTAGTTCTGGTCCATGTTCTTGCCGAAGGTGTAGCTCGTCGAGCCGTTGTCGGTCACCGTGGCCAGGTAGGCGAAGCGGCGTCCGCTGATCTTGCTGTTGCCGACCTGTCCCCACGTTCCGCGGATCTTCAGGTACTGGATGACGCCCGTGGCCCCCTCGAAGAAGGGCTCGTTGGAGATCACCCATCCCAGACCGAACGACGGGAAGAATCCGTAACGCTTCTTCGGAGCGAAGTTCTCCGAGCCGTTGTATCCGAAGTTGACCTCCGCGAAGTAGCGGTCGTCGAACGAGTAGGTGAAACGTCCCGAGAGGCCGCGGAACCGGTACGGAAGAGCCTCCTCGACGCTTGTGGCCTTGGTGTTGATCTCGTCGCTCTGGTTGAAGAGCAGCATGCCCGAGACGTCGTGGCGTCCGAAGGTGTTCTTGTAGTTGAGCGCCGCCTCGAGGTAGATCGTGCGGTTGCCTGCCGCGCTGAGTCCGTAGGCGAGGTTCTCGGTTCCCTGACGCGTCTGTTCGTAGAGCAGGTTTCCGTTGGCGTCACGCCCCGTGGCGTGGTAGGTATTCGGTGACTTGGTGAAGCGGTTGCTGGTGTAGTTGTAGGTGTCGAACGAGAACATGCCGGTGATCGACAACCCCTCGTAGAGCTGCTGCGTGACGCGCAGGTTGGAGTAGATCTGGCTCCGCCACTGGTTGGCGTAACCCGTTGCGCCGAGCTGCGCCACGGGGTTGAGGTCGCCGCCCGAGAAGGCTCCGAGCTTTCCGTCGGGATACATCGGCGCGATGTAGGTCGGCGGCGTGAAGTAGGCCGACGAGAAGATCGTCGACTGTGCGGCGGCCGGATAGTTGGCGTTGGCCAGGTAGCCCTGGATGCCCAGCTTGATCTCCGTCGTGCGGAAGGGGTTGAGCGTCAGGTTTGTCGTGACGTTGTAGCGGCGGAAGTAGGTGTTCGAGTTGTAGTCGGCCAGCTTCGTGTCCTTGTACATGCCGTCCTCGTCGTAGTAGGCCAGACCGATGTAGTAGACCGCCTTGTCCGAACCGCCCTGGATGTTGATGTTCGCCGAACGGTTGCGGCTGTAGTCGCGCAGGATCTCCTTCATCCAGTCCACGTTGGGATAGAGGTACGGATCGGCGTGCGTGCGCGTCTTCTCGATCACCTCGCGGCTGTAGAGCACGTTGCCGCCGCGCGTGGTCGAGGCCTCGTTCGACATCTCCATGTAGACGGCGCCGTCGACGAAGTCGGTGATCTTCGTGGGTTTGGTGAAGCCCTCGGTGTAGCGCACGCTGAACTTCGGACGTCCCTTCATGCCGCTCTTCGTGTTGATGATGATGACGCCGTTGGCGCCGCGCACGCCGTAGACGGCCGTTGCCGAGGCATCCTTGAGGATCGAGAAGCTCTCGATATCCTCGGGGTCGACGTTGGCGAACGAGCGCGGCACACCGTCGACGAGCGTCAGCGGGGCGCTCATGCTGGCCGTGAGCGTGGAGATACCGCGGATGTAGATCTCGGCATCGTCGAAGCCCGGCTCACTGGTGCGCTGTACGGAGACCAGACCCGAGACGCGTCCGATAAGTCCCTGTGTGAGGTTGGCGACCGGAACCTTGAGCTCCTCGGCCTGGATGGTCTGCTGCGAACCGATGACGCTGATCTTCTTCTGCACGCCGTAGCCGACGACCTCCACGGCGTCGAGAATGGCGTCGTTCTGCTGCATCTCGACATCGATGATCCCGCGTCCCGAGACCGGCACATCGAGGGGCCGGTATCCCACGTAGCTGAATTCGAGCACCTCGTCGGGATAGACGTCGAGCAGGTATTTACCGTTGATATCCGAGGCGGTTCCGACGTTGGGACGCGTCTTGCTGCGCACGGTCACGCCGATGAGCAGCTCGCCGTTGGTGTCGCGGATGGTTCCCGTGACGCGGGCAACCTTCTTCGCGGCGCTTGCGTCACTTTGGGCCGCGGCGGCGGACTTGCGGATGACGATCTGTCGTCCGGAGATCTCCCACGTGTTCGGGGTCCCGGCGAAGAGTACCTTCAGCGTATTGTCGATGGTCTGGTTCTCGACGTTGAGCGTCACGCGGTGCGAGGCGTCGAGCACGTCGTTCCGATAGATGAAGATGTAGCTGCTCTGCTGTTCGATCTTGGCAAAGGCCTCCTTGAGCGTGACGTTCTGCACGTTGAGGGTGATGAGCGCATCCTTCGGATCCGCAGTCTGACCTCTGGCGGGAAGCAGAAAGCCGAGAAGGGCCGCCAGAAACACTATTTTTAGGCGCAAAGATCGGGATAATTGCCTATTATCGAGTCGGTAAGTCTCGATATTGCTATTTTTGTCGTACATTTGCAAGGAATTGAAGTTTAAACTCAGGCACTTTAGATTTCTTTTCTTCCCGGACAATGTCCCCAACATTGTCCGGTTTGTTTTTCAAGGTGGCAGTACGGGTGTTTCTACATAGGCACGGGCGGTTTTTACGTTAGTAATCTTTTTGGTCGGTTGGTTTTGGCGGTTTGGCGGTTTAGCGGTTGCAGGTGATGATGCGGAAGCCCCCGGCGTGCGGCTCCACGCGGATCGGCGTCGTCAGCGAGAGGATCCGCAGCACGTCGGTCACCTCGGGCTGCAGCTCCAGTTTTCCCGAGATCGGAAGGTTGTCGATCTCCTCGGCATGTTCGAGGCGGCAGTTGTAGTAGCGCGCGAGGCGGTCGAGCAGGTCGCCCAGGCGTTCGTTGTCGCACTGCAGGTATCCGTCGATCCACGCGATGCGGTCCCGGGCGGTGACCTTGCGCACGTCGATCGATCCGTCCTCGTGGAGGATTGCCTGCTGGTTGGGGACGATGCGTCTTTCGGTGTCGGCCTCGGAGCCGCGGGTCGAGCTTACGCTGACCGAGCCCGAGAGCAGCACCACCTCCCGCGTGCGGTCCTCGCCGTAGGAGGAGAGGTAGAACTTCGTGCCCAGCACGCGGACATCCATCGACCCCGAATGCACGATGAAGGGGCGCGAGGCGTCATGGGCAACCTCCATGTAGACCTCGCCTTCGACGTGGATCTCGCGCGTCGCGGGGCCGAAGAGCGTCGGATAGACCAGCTTCGAGCCGGCGTTCACCCAGATGCGCGTGCCGTCGGAGAGGGTCAGATGCGTCTGCCGGCCGTAGGGCACGAGGAGTTCGTTGTAGGGCGAGTCGTTCCCGACGGCGAGGAGATTCCCGTATTGCTCCCCGATCTCCACGCGCGAGCCGTCGTAGCGGATCGTGGGGGTCTTTTCGGTGAGGCGCAGCTCCTGTCCGGAGGGGAGGCGCAGCGACACCTCGCCGCGGGTGAAGTCCGCTGCGGAGGTCTGCAGGGTGAAGTTCCCGGACGGGGTCGTTATGGCGTCGCGGCCGTCGATCCATGCGGCCGCCACCACGCCGCAGAGGGCTGCGGCCGCGGCGATGCGGACGCCCAGGCGCCGCATGAAGGGTCGTTTGACGGTCGGGGTCTGCGTCTGCGTCTGCATCGCCAGCCGCGAGGCGAAACGTCGCCAGGCCCGCTCTTCGTCGAACTCCGACGGATCTGCGTGGAACTTGCCCCACGCCTTGTACATGCGCACGAACGTGCGTCGATGACCTTCGCTGGCCCGGAGCCAGTCGAGCAGTTCCCGGCGTTCGGAGTCGCTCAGCGGCACGCCGTTGAGCAGTCGGTGAATCAACTCATCCATGGCGATATGGTGTTTTTCGGTTAGCATCTACACATATAGTACGGATGACGGGGCCGTTACCCTACCCCCGGGGCGCGATTTTTTATCCCTCCGGGCTGCGGGGCGCGAAAAAGCGGTCTATTTTTGTCCGCAGGAGCGGGGTATTCTCCGGCTTTTCGTATCTTTGCCCTATGACAACAATCAGACTTACCAAGGAATTCTCCTTCGAGGCGGCGCACGCCCTCGAAGGTTACGACGGGCCGTGCCGCGAGATTCACGGACACTCGTACCGGCTCTTTGTCACGGTGAAGGGGCACCCCGTGGAGGACCCCTCCGATCCGAAATACGGCATGGTGATGGACTTCGGGGTGCTGAAGCGCATCGTCAACGAGGAGATCATCGCGCAGCTGGACCATGCGCTGGTGCTGCGCGCGACGCCGCAGGGCGCTCCGTGGCGCGAGGCGCTGCGGGAGCGGTTCTGCAACATCGTGACGGTGGACTACCAGCCCACGTGCGAGAACATGCTCGACGACTTCGCCCGGCGCATTGCCCGGCGGCTTCCGGCGGGGGTTTCGCTCCATGCGCTGCGTCTGCACGAGACGGCCACCTCCTACGCCGAGTGGCTGGCCGAGGATAACCTGTAGCGCCGCCCCGGGATACCCCGGCCGCCCCGGCTCCGATTCCGGCCGCTCTGACCCCGGCTTCGGCTCCGACTCCGGGCACCCCGGATACCCCCCCCCTTAAAACAACACACAAGCGATCCGAAACGCATGAAAAAACTCTTTCTTGTCGACGCCTATGCGTTGATCTTCAAGTACTACTACGCCTTTCTGGGGCGCACGATGCGCAACCGCGCGGGGATGAACACCTCGGTGGTTTTCGGCTTCGTGAAGTTCCTGCGCGACATGCTCAAGCGCGAACGTCCCGATCTGCTGGGCGTGGCCTTCGACCCCAAGGGGGGCAGCTTCCGCCGCGAGATCTTCCCCGAGTACAAGGCCAACCGCGCCGAGACGCCCGAGGACATTCTCCTCTCGGTGCCCTACGTGAAGCGGATTCTCGAAGCGATGTGCATCCCGATCCTCGAGGTCGAGGGGTTCGAGGCCGACGACGTGATCGGCACCCTCTCGCAGAAGGGCGCCGCGGCGGGCTACGACGTCTACATGGTGACGCCCGACAAGGACTACGGACAGCTGGTCGGCGACCACTGCCGCATCTACAAGCAGAAGGGCGCGGCGGGAAGCATCGAGATCGTGGGGCGCGAGGAGATCCGCGAACGCTACGGCATCGACGACCCGCAGCTCGTGCGCGACATCCTGGCGCTGTGGGGCGACACCTCGGACAACATCCCCGGCGTGCCGGGCATCGGCGAGAAGGGTGCCTGCAAGCTGGTGCAGGCCTGGGGAACGGTGGAGAATATCCTGGCCAACGTCGACCGTATCCCCGGCAAGCAGGGCGAGCGCCTTGCGGCCTGGGCCGACAACCTGCGCCTGGCCAAGCGGCTGACGACCATCCGCCTCGATGTGCCGATCGACTTCCGCCCCGGGGAGCTGGCCATCTGCGAGCCGCACCTCGACGAGCTGCGGGCGCTCTTCGCCGAGCTGGACTTCAAGGCCTTCCTGGGCGATCTGGCGAACCTCGCCCCGGCCGAGGAGCTCTCCGACGCCCCGCAGCAGGCGTCGCAGACGCAGCTCTCGGACATGGCCCGTGCGAAGTCCGCGGCGGCGAAGCGTGCGGCGCTCGCCGGCCAGGGGACGCTCTTCGGAGAGCCCGTTGCGCCGCAGCCGCCCTCGCCGCATGCCGCCGCGGAGGTTCCGGCGGCCGAACTGCAGGCCGAGGCCGCGGAGCTGGAGCCCGCCACGGCGCAGACCACGCCCCACGAATACACGCTCGTCGAGAACGCCGCGCAGCTCCGCGAGGTGGTTGCCGCACTCTCCGCGTGTGAGGAGTTCTGCTTCGACACCGAGACCACGGGCCTCGACCTCTTCAACGACCGCATCGTCGGGCTGTCGCTGGCCGTCGAGCCCCACAAGGCGTGGTACGTGCCCTTCAGCGAGGCCGCGACGCCCGAATACACGGAGATCATCCGGCCGCTCTTCGAGAATCCCGCGGTGGCCAAGATCGGGCAGAACATCAAGTTCGACCTCATGGTGCTGCGGCGCCTGGGCATCACGCTCCGCGGACGGCTCTACGACACGATGATCCTCCACTACCTCATCGACCCCGAGTCGCGCCACAACATGAACGCCCTGGCGGAGCGCTACCTCAACTACCGCCCCATCGAGATCGAGACGCTCATCGGCCGCGGGGCGCGGCAGCTGACCATGGACATGGTCAACGTCGAGCGCGTGAAGGAGTACGCCGCCGAGGATGCCGACATCACGCTGCAGCTCAAGCAGGTGCTCTACCCCGAGGTCGAGCGCATCGGGCTGCAGCACCTCTACTCCGAGATCGAGGAGCCGATGATCGAGGTGCTGGCCGACATCGAGATGGCGGGCGTGCGCATCGACACCGAGGCCCTGGCGCACTACGCCGTGGAGCTCAACGGACGGCTTGCCGAACTGGAGGCCGCCGTGCGCGCCGAGGCCGGGGAGCCGTCGCTCAACATCAACTCCACGCGGCAGCTGGGCGAGGTGCTCTTTGCGAAGATGCGCATCGCCGAGAAGCCGAAGATGACAAAGACCAAGCAGTTCTGCACCGACGAGGAGTACCTGCAGAGCTTTGCGCGCAAGCACCGCATCGTCGACCTGATCCTCGAATACCGCGGGGTGAAGAAGCTGCTGTCGACCTACGTCGAGGCGCTGCCGCAGCTGGTCAACCGCCGCACGGGACGCATCCACACGTCGTTCAACCAGGCGGTGACGGCCACCGGACGCCTCTCGTCGACGAATCCCAACCTGCAGAACATCCCCGTGCGCGACGAGATGGGCCGCCGCATCCGCAAGACCTTCATTCCGTCGGACGACGACCACCTGCTGCTCTCGGCCGACTACAGCCAGGTAGAGCTGCGCCTGATGGCCCACCTCTCGGGCGACGAGTCGCTCATCGCGGCCTTCTCGCACGGCGAGGACATCCACGCCGCCACGGCCGCACGGCTCTTTGGCAAATCCCTCGCGGAGGTGACCCCCGAGGAGCGGCGGCGTGCCAAGACGGCCAACTTCGGCATCATCTACGGCATCTCGGCCTTCGGGCTGAGCCAGCGTCTGGACATCCCGCGCAAGGAGGCCCGGGAGATCATCGACGGATACTTCGCCTCCTACCCCAAGGTCAGGGAGTACATGGAGCGCGTGGTGGCGCAGGCCCGGGAGGACGGCTACGTGTCGACGATCTTCGGACGCCGCCGCTACCTCAACGACATCGCCTCGCACAACGCCGTGGCGCGTGGCCTTGCCGAGCGCAACGCCGTGAATGCTCCGATCCAGGGCTCGGCGGCCGACATCATGAAGATCGCCATGATCAACGTCCACCGGCGGTTTGCCGCCGAGGGGATCCGTTCGAAGGTGATCCTGCAGGTGCACGACGAACTGGTCGTGGACATGCTGCGCGAGGAGCAGGAGCAGGTGACGCGGATTGTCGTCGAGTCGATGGAGTCGGCCGCGCAGTTGAAGGTGCGCCTGGTTGCCGACGCCGGCGTGGGCCGCAACTGGCTCGAAGCCCATTGACCCCCCCCCGACGCCCGGTTGATCTCCGACGCCCGGTTGATCTCCGACGCCCGGTTGACCCGCGGCCGGATGCCTGTCCGTCGGCATATTTGTAAAAATACCTGTCCGTCAGAACCGTCAGAAACGTCAGAACCCTGAGACCATGATCGAGTCCCCCTATCAACCCGCGCCGTCGCGCTACGACGACGGCATGAGCTACCGCCGCGCCGGACGCAGCGGGGTGCTGCTCCCGGCGCTGTCGCTGGGACTGTGGCAGAACTTCGGAAGCCGTCAATCCTTTGCCCGCGTGCAGGAGATGGTCCACTACGCCTTTGACCGGGGCATCGTGCACTTCGACCTGGCCAACAACTACGGCCCGGAGTACGGCACGGCCGAGGAGAACTTCGGACGCCTCATGGAGCGTTCGCTGCGCCCCTACCGCGACGAGCTGTTCATCGCCACGAAGGCCGGGTACGACATGTGGCCCGGGCCCTACGGCAACTGGGGCTCGCGCAAATACCTCATGGCGAGCCTCGACCAGAGCCTGCGGCGCATGCGCCTGGAGTATGTCGACGTCTTCTATTCGCACCGCTACGACCCCCGGACACCCCTTGAGGAGACCCTCCAGGCGCTGGTCGACATCGTGCGCTGCGGCAAGGCGCTCTACGTGGGCATCTCGCGCTATCCGCTCGACGCGGCGCGCTTCGCATTCGACTACCTCGCGGCGCGCGACGTGCGCTGCCTGCTCTTCCAGGACCGTCTCAACCTGCTCGACCGGGCGCCCGTCACCTCGGGGGTGCTGCCCCTTGCGGCGGAGCACGGTGCGGGCTTCGTGGCCTTCTCGCCCCTGGCCCAGGGGCTGCTGACCGACCGGTACCTCCACGGCGTGCCGGCCGATTCGCGCATGGCCGAGAACCGCACGCTGCACGGCGATGTGTTGACCGATGCGATGCGGCACCGCCTGCAGGGGCTTGCGGCGATGGCCCGGCAGCGGGGGCAGACGCTGGCGGAGATGTCGCTGGCGTGGCTGCTGCACGATGCGCGCGTCACGTCGGTGATCGTCGGGGCCAGCTCGAAGGAGCAGATCGCGCAGAACCTCCGGGCGTTGGCGAGTGCCGGATTCTCCGACGGGGAGCTGGCGCAGCTCGACGCCCTGGCAGGGGTGGAGTAACCGCCGCCCCCGGCATCCCCGCCCCCGGCATCCCCGTCGCCGGCATCCCCACCCCCCCCAGCATCCCCACCCCCCCCGGCATCCCTGCCGCCCGCCGCGGATGCCCGCCGTATCCATACGCAACGCCGGACCCTCGCGAAGAGAGCCCGGCGTTCGTGAATCAAGGGGTGCGGAGTGCGTCAGAAGGAGATACCGATGCGCACGCCGAAATTATTGATGTTGTTGACCGAGTAGATCAGCACGTCGCTCTGGTTGGTGGCGAAGCTGTAGTAGAGCGCCATGTGGATACCCATGCGGTAGTCGGGGTTGGGGAAGATGCTCGCACCGATCTCCGGTGACATGTAGAATCCCCAACTGTCGGAGTACTGCTTCACGACGTAGTAGTAGGACGACATCTCGGCGTAGCAGGCGCCCAGCTTCATACCCACGTAGGGCTGGAAGACCCGTTTGGTCATCCAGTTGTAGCGCGCGGTGACGCCGAACGGCAGCTGGTAGAGCGCATGCTCCTGGTTGGTCGTCAGGATGGATCCGTCGCCCAGGTCGAGCGTCTGGCGGTCGATGCTCTCCAGGTTGGTCTGGTAGGAGATGAAGGGTCCTACGGTGATGGCCGGCGTGACGAAGTAGCCGCCTTCGAAGTTCATGCCCCAGCCCGAGGCCTTGTCGGCGAACGACGTGCTCAGCGGTACGCCCATCTGCCAGTCGACGTTGATGTAGGTGTGGGGGAAGAGCTGCGCCTTGCTTGGGGTGGCAAAGGCCAGCAGAGCGGTGCAGAATGCCGCGAATTTCAGGTATTTCGATGTTTTCATGTTCGGACGTTTTTAGAGTCTTTTCATAGGTTTACCAGATGGGGGTCTGTTCGAAGGCCTGGTCGATGCCGTCGATCGTGCGCTGCAGGTTGACCTGCGAGTTGGAGGTCAGCAGTCCGCCGATGAAGCTGTCCCAGACGACGGGCAGTTTCTTATTCTCTCCGGCCTGCGCGTCGAGGTTCACCATCTCGACAAGCAGCGACCCGGCCGTGTATCCGTAGTAGACGCTGTAGGGGTAGTGCCACCCGAGCCAGTCGCCCCAGTATCCCGGAGCCCAGTAGTAGGGATAGTACCACCACCAGTAGGGGTTGTTGTAGCCGACGAAGTAGGTGACCTTCTCGACGTAGCTCATCTGAATGCCCAGATCGGCCGCGGCCTTGTCGGCCACCTGCGTGTAGCCGGCGTTGTCCATCTGTGCGGTGACGGCGGCGATGAGCTGCTGGGCGCTGTCATCCTTCCAGTACTCGGCCTCGTAGTTGCTCCCGATGATGAGGATGCTGTCGGGGATGAAGTAGGTTTCGAAAGCCGCGAAGTCGACCGAGGTATCGTAGTCGGTGTAGACCAGATAGTCGTTGTCGAGGTCCGACGTCGAAGGCTCTTTCTGGCACGCGCTGAACGCAACGGCGAGGAGTGCGTACGCAAGGTAACGTAAAGTTTTGACCATGTTGTTATTGATTTTGTGGTTTGCTGTGTCCTTCGCAGCCTCAAAATCCGTTCCTTGACGCAGGGATTTGCGCCCCGCGGCCCTTTTGGCGGACGAATGGGGCTTTTCGGGCGGCTTCCGCGCGGCTCTCGGGCGGCTCTCGGGCGGAAATGCCTCGCTGCAAGGCGCTTCGCTGCAGGATGCTCCGCCGCCGGGCATGAAAAATCCCCGCACTCCTTGTCGGAATGCGGGGTATGCGGGGAGGTTGTCCTTCGGGGTGCCGGCCGTCTACCGGTACTGGTGCGAGATGAGGGTCATGAACTCCTCGCGCGTGCGGTGGTCGGAGAGGAAGATGCCCGTGAAGGCCGAGGTCGTCGTCGCCGACTGCTGCTTCTCGATGCCGCGCATCTGCATGCACATGTGGCTCGCCTCGATCACCACCGCCACGCCCATGGGGTTCAGCGCCGCCTGGATGCAGTCGCGGATCTGCACCGTGAGGCGCTCCTGCACCTGCAGGCGCCGGGCATAGCACTCCACCACGCGGGCGATCTTCGACAGCCCGGTGATGTATCCGTTGGGAATGTAGGCCACGTGGGCCTTTCCGTAGAAGGGCAGCATGTGGTGCTCGCACAGCGAGTAGAGCTCGATGTCCTTGACCAGAACCATCTGCTTGTACTCCTCGCGGAAGGTCGCCGAGCGGATGATCTCCAGCGGATTCTCGTCGTAGCCCTTCGTCAGGAACGCCATGGCCTTGGCCACCCGTTCGGGGGTCTTCAGCAGCCCCTCGCGGGCGGGATCCTCGCCCAGCAGCCGCAGAATCTCGGTGTAGTGGATCTTCAGCGCCTCGACCGTCGCGGGGTCGAAGCGCTCCTCCTTGTCGTAGTTTTTCGTCTCCATACGGCGGCAAAGATACGTATTTATTTTGGTTGTTGCACGATGGCCGTGCATGAGGTGTGCGAAGTGGCTCCGCGGCATCCGGCGTTCCGGGGCTGCGCACGGAAGATTCCGCCCCGGGGCGGCCTCACTTCCCGAGTGCGTGGAGGTACTCGGCCAGCTTGCGCACGGCGCGCCCGCGGTGCGAGATGGCATTCTTCTCCGCGGGGCTCATCTCGGCGAAGGTCTTCTCCGACCCCTCGGGGACGAACAGCGGGTCGAATCCGAACCCTTCGCAGCCCGTCTCGTGGTCGAGGATCCGCCCCTCGACAACCCCTTCGAAGAGGTGCTCCTCGCCGTCGAGGATCAGCGAGATGACCGTGCGGAAGCGCGCCCGGCGGTCCGTCACGCCCTCCATGTTCTTGAGCAGCAGCCGGTTGTTGGCCGCGAAGTCGTGCCCGTCGGTGGCGTAGCGCGCCGAGTGGACCCCCGGGGCGCCGCCCAGCGCCGCGACTTCGAGCCCCGTGTCGTCGGCAAAGCAGTCCATGCCCGTGCGGTCGTGGATGTAGTGCGCTTTCTGCGAGGCGTTGCCCTCGAGGGTCTCCTGCTCCTCGGGAATCTCCTCCGTGATGCCGCACTCGCGCGGCGTCACCAGGGTGAAGGCCTCGCCCAGGACGGCCTGCACCTCACTGAGTTTGTGGGCGTTGTTGGTTGCAAAGATGATCTTCATCGTCTGTCAGCTTATTTTTCCGTTGAAATGTGTCAGGTAGTGTCGGTGGAACATCTCCTCCGGCTCGCCGGCCGCACGGCGGTACTCGCCGCGGCGGTATTCGGCCGTGATGCGTCCGCCGTCGAGCAGGCGGATGTCGTCGCACAGCGCTTCGAGCGTCGAGAACCGGTGCGACGAGACGAGGACGGTCGCCCCCTCGGCCCGCCGCTGGAGAATCAGCTGCTGCGCGGCGCAGAGGCTCTCCATGTCGAGCCCGTTGAAGGGCTCGTCGAGCAGCAGCACCGGCTTGCGCTGCATCAGCGTGACGGTCAGCGCCAGCTTCTTCCGCATCCCCGCCGACCACTCGGCGACGGGACGGTCGACGGGCAGCGCAAAGATCCGGACGTAGGACGCGGGGTCGGACGTCGGGTGGTAGTGGGCCGTCAGGTCGAGCATGTCGCGCCCGGTCATGCCGTCGTAGAAGAGGTTCTCGCTCTCGAGGTAGGCCATTTCGCGACGCCGCAGGGGGTGCCCCGAGCGGGTCACGGAGCCGCCCGCGGGGGTGACGAATCCGTAGAGGGCGTTGAAGAGCGAGGTTTTTCCCGCGCCGTTGACCCCCACCAGCCCGTGCACGGCGCGCTCCGGGAGGTGCATCGTGAGGCCGTCGAGGGCCGTGAGCGATCCGTAGCGGACGGTCAGTGAATCAATCGTAATCATAGAGGTAGCGGTTGAGGTTGCGCTCGGCGCGCAGGGCGTAGCCGACGAGCAGCGCCAGCGTGACGGGCAGTAGCACGGGGACGAGGAATCCGACGTAACCGAGGAGCGTGGCGCCGGGCAGCGGCGGACGGACGGTCGCGGGGTCGTAGCGGGCGTATTTGGCCAGCACGGAGTACATCAGCACCAGGGCGGCGTAGGGCAGCCATACGGCGGCCATCCAGAGCGAATCGGGATGTAGAACGGCGGCCAGCAGCGCGGCGGGGGCTGCCAGGAGCAGGTAGTTGCGCCAGGCCGTGGTGACCTTGCCCACGAGCGTCCGCGCGCTGGAGCGTTCGGCGAGGAGCAGCAGCGGCAGCGGCTCGTTGTCGGCGTAGAGACCGCTGCAGCAGAGGGCCGCGAGGCAGAGGGCCGGGAATCCGGCCCGGGGCAGCGCGGCGCAGCCGAGGCATGCGAGCAGCAGCGCAACGGCGGCTGCGGGATGGCGCCGCAGCCCCGCGGTCCATTCGGGGGAGCAGGCGAGCCACGTCGTGCGCAGCCATCGCAGTCGGAAGAGCGTCATGTCGTGGGGAGGGGTTATCGTACGGCTTCGAGCCGTTCGAGGCGGTCGTCGAGGTCCATCTTCTCGATGATGGTCTTCACCAGCGTGTCCATCTCCGCGCCCTCGGAGTAGTCGGCCGGGCAGACGTGGCTCACGCGGTTGTCGCGGATCAGCGCCCCCAACTCCTTGCGGGCACCCTTCTGCGCGGGGTTGTAGACCGCGATGGAGTGGCCTCCGGAGCTCTTCACCAGCCGCATGCAGGGGATGTCGGTCGTTCCGTCGCCGACGTAGATCATGTGCTTGAACGGCACCGGACGTTCGTTCTCGGGGATGTAGCGGTTCACCAGCGTGGAGTCGAAGACCGACTCCACACCCTTGTTGATCTTGAAGATGAACTGCGTCTTGTTGGTGTAGTTCACCGCCACGGCGGGCCAGTAGGCGATGCCGTCGACGTCGTAGAGAAACGCGCAGGCATAGATCTTGCGGAATTCGTGGGCGATCTCCGTCCCCTCGATGATCTCCTTCAGTCCCGAGGAGTTGATGTAGTGCAGGATGCGGATCCCCCGCTCCTCGCCGTAGCGGTTGATTCGCGAAAACCACTCCCGCACGCCGTTGAAGAGCACGACGCGGCGCCCCGACTCCTGAAAGGCCTCGCGACGCAGCGAGAGCCCCGTCGATTTGGCCTCCTGGATCATCCGGGCCATGTAGGTCAGCACCATGTCGGCATCCTGAGCCTCGGCCAGGGCGTTGGCCTCGGACCAGAACTCCTTGTTGCTCTTGCCCACGGCCGGGATGAAGTCATACTCCTGCATGTTGCCCGGGGCGAGCGTCCCGTCGAAGTCGTAGATCAGGGCAATGGTGAAGCGGTAATCCATGGTTTTGCGAATTTGGATTCTCAAAGATAACGTTTTTTCCCTATTTTTGCAACGTGCGCGCTCAGGGGCGCGTGCCGCATGCCGGCCCTGGCGCCGGAGGCGATGACATTTGTAGCACGAAAAACTTCGAATATTATGGAATTCAAGGAATTGGTAGCCTGCCGCCGTTCGATCCGCAAGTTCTCGGAGCGTCCGGTGCCCCGCGAGGTCGTGGACCGCATGCTTGCCGAGGCGCTGTCGGCCCCCTCGGCCCGCAATACGCGCACGACGCGCTTTCTGGTGGTCGATGACCCCGAACTGCTCAACCGCATGTCCGCCATGCGCGACTACGGATCGGGCTTTCTGAAGAACGCTCCCCTGGCCATTGTCGTGCTGGGCGACACCACGACGAGCGATCTGTGGCGCGAGAACGGCGCGATTTCGGCGACGTTCCTCCAGCTGGCGTGCGTCGACGAGGGGCTGGGCTCCTGCTGGGTGCACATCCACGGACGCCCGCGGCGCAAGGATGATCCCCAGGGCGAGCAGGCGGCGGATTACCTGCGGACGTTCCTGCCCATTCCGGCGGAGTGCGAGCCGCTGTGCGCCATTGCCGCGGGGTATTCGGACTTCCAGCCGGCACCCCTTCCGCCGCACGACGACCGGGAGCGGATCATCCGGCTGTGACGCCCTCCGGTGACGCCTCCCGGTGACGCCCTCCCCGCGAAGGGCACTCTCCGGTGCCGCCCGGTGCCGTGGGGTGCCTCCCGAACAAGCAAATTCTTATTTTTTACCTTAACACAAAACGCAAACAGACCATGAAAAAGAGCTTTCTGACTCCCCTTTCGATGGCCACGGCGCTGCTGCTGTCGGCCTGCGCCTCGAAACCCTCGGCCCCCGCAGTGAAGATCTTCGACCAGGGGCTTCGCTTCTGCGAGAGCACCTACCCCTACGACGGCGGGCTGCTCATCGCCAACTTCGGCTCCTCGCAGCTCGACCCGCTCAACAGCGAGGGCAAGGGCTACGTCGTTCTCTACAAGAATGGCACCTCGGAGGTGCTGATTCCCGCCGACGGGAACCTCTCGGGAGCCCGGGGCATGTACCTGCGGGGCAGCCACCTCTTCATCTGCGACGTGAACAAGATCGTCGTCTACAACCTTGCCGCAAAGGGTGAGGCGCCCCAGGTGATCGCGCTTCCCGAGGGCGAGGCGTTTGTCAACGACCTGGCGGCCGAGGGCGACACGCTCTACGCTTCGGTGACCAATACGGGCCATATCTTCCGCCTCGACATCTCCGACCCGGCCCATGTCGGGACGCCCGAGCTGTGGCTCTCGATCCCCGGCCCCAACGGACTGGTGATCCGCGACGGAGCGATGTACGTGGCCACCTACTCGCCCGACGGCGAGGCGAAGAGCGACAACGTCATCTACCGCATCGGGGATCTGTCGAATCCCGTGGCGGAGCCCTTCGTGAATGTCCCGGGGCAGTACGACGGCATCGCCTTCTCGACCGACGGAAAGTCGCTCTACGTGACGAACTGGGCGCCGGCGGGGGTTTCGCGCATCGACCTGCAGACGCGCGCCGTCACGCCCGTGGAGCTGCCCCTGGAGCAGCCGCTCGTAGGTCCTGCCGACATGACCGTGGCCGACGGTGTGGTCTACATTCCCGATCTGCCGAACAGCCGTGTGGTGATCTTCGAGGAGTAGCCGCCGCCCGGTGGCAACAAAAAAAGTCCGGAGGAGACTCCGGACTTTTTTCGTGGCTTGATATGCCGACAGGGCTTTTCGGCGGCGGGCTCTCCTTTCGGCGGCGGGCTCTCCTCTCGGCGGCTCTCTCGCTGGCCCCCTGCTATCGGCCCCCGGTGACGGGTTTGATGTCCTTGACGCGCAGCTGCGTGGAGACCGTGCCGCGGTAGTGGTTCTCGACAATCTGGTAGCAGACGTCGATCGGCTTCCCCGCCCGCACCCATTCGTAGTGCGTCGGCTGCTGGAAGGCGATGGCCTGGATCTTCGTGTTGGGCTTCTGACGCTGCATGAGGTCCATGCGCAGGTGCTCGCTCTCCATTCCCACGAGCTTCGCCTCGCCGTGGTTGATCACCCCGCGCGTCACGAAGACCGGCGCGGTGTTCCCCGGGCCGAAGGGCTGGAAACGGTTCAGCTCCTTGCGGAACGTCGGCGTGATGTCCGAGAAGAGCAGTTCGCTGTCGATGTCGACCTGCGGAATGAGCATCTGCGGGTCGATGTTCTCCTCGACGAAGGCGTTGAACCTCCGCGTGAACTCCCCGACATTCTCCGGACGCATCGTCAGCCCCGCGGCATACATGTGTCCTCCGAAGTTCTCGAGCAGGTCGGAGCACGACTCCACGGCCTGGTAGAGGTCGAAGCCCGGCACCGAACGCGCCGAACCCGTGACGTATCCGTTGCTCATCGTCAGCACCACCGTCGGGCGGTAGTAGGTCTCGATCAGGCGCGAGGCGACGATTCCCACGATGCCCTTCATCCAGCGCGGATTGTAGATCACCGTGCTCTTGAGCTTCTTCATCGCGGGGTTGCGCTCGATGTACTCGTGGGCCTCCTGCGTGACGTGGCGGTCGATCGACTTGCGGTCCTGGTTGTAGGAGTCGATCACGTTGCCGAACTCCGCGGCCACGCTCTCGTTGCCCTCGATGAGCAGCTCCACGGCGGCGTGTCCGCCCGAGGGCGAGGCGTTTTCGTCATGCTCGTCCATGCGCATGCGCCCGGCGGCGTTGATGCGCGGACCGAGCTTGAAGACGATGTCGTCGATAGTGCTGTTGTGCTTGTCCAGGCCGCAGCTCTTGATGATCGACAGCAGACCCTTCGACGGCTCGCGGTTGAGGTTCTTCAACCCGAAGTACGCCAGAATGCGGTTCTCGCCCACCAGCGGCACGATGTCCGAGGCGATCGAGACGACCAGCAGGTCGAGCAGCGGCGTGATCTGCTCGAAGGGCATGTTGTTCTTCTGTGCATAGGCCTGCACGAGCTTGAAGCCTACGCCGCATCCCGACAGTTCGTCGAACGGGTAGGTGCAGTCGACCCGCTTGGGGTCCAGAACGGCTACGGCGCGGGGGATCTCCTCGGCCGGGAGGTGGTGGTCGCAGATGATGAAATCCACGCCTTTCGACGTTGCATAGACAACCTTTTCCGTGGCTTTGATGCCGCAGTCGAGGGCGATGATCAGACTCACGCCCTTGCGGGCCGCGAAGTCGATTCCCTTGATCGAGATGCCGTACCCTTCGGTATAGCGATCCGGGATGTAGAAGAGCAGGTTCTTGTGCCCGATGTGCCGCAGGAACTTGTAGACCAGCGCAACGGCCGTGCAGCCGTCGACGTCGTAGTCGCCGTAGACCATGATCTTCTCATGGTTCGCGACGGCCCGTTCGACCCGTTCGACCGCACGGTCCATGTCCTTCATCAGGAAGGGGTCGTGCAGGTCGGCGAGGCTCGGTCTAAAGAACTTCTCCGCCTTCTCTACAGTGTCTATGCCTCTCTGTACAAGCAGGTTGCTCAGCACGGGCGAAATCCGCAGAGCGGCAGCCAACGAAGCTACCGTCGCGGGGTCGCCCTGTGGCTTCACGACCCAGCGTTTTTCTATAGGCATACGAGTTGTTATTTATATATTTCAACATTTAATATCTCACTTAAAAATTTCACTGTCAGAGCCTTGACCTCCTCCATCGGCACCGTGCGGCCGGTCTCCGCCCCGATCGACGTCACGCCGCGGTCGGTGAATCCGCAGGGGTTGATGCGTGCGAACCATCCGAGGTCCGTGGAGACGTTCAACGCCAGTCCGTGCATGGTAATATAACGGGAAGATCTTACGCCTATTGCGCAGATCTTGCGCGCACGTCCCGTGCCGTGGGGCGTGATGCCCTCGCCGAGCCAAACGCCCGAGGCTCCGGCGATGCGCCCGGCCTCGATGCCGTAGCGGGCCACGGTGCGGATGACGGCCTCTTCGAGCGCCGCGATGTAGTCGCGCAGGCCGATGCCCAGGGGTTCGAGGTCGAGAATCGGATAGACGACCAGCTGCCCCGGACCGTGGAAGGTGATGTCCCCGCCGCGGTCGATGTGGAAGAACCCGGCGCCGGCGGCTTCGAGGGCCTCGCGGCTCACGAGCAGATTCTCGGCATGCCCGCTCTTGCCCAGGGTGTAGACCGGCGGATGCTCGACGAGCAGCAGTGTGCCGGCCTCGTCGTTGCCGGCCTCGTCGGAGGCGCCTTGCGGGGCGGCGGGGCCGTGGTTCGGGCCCGGGCGCTTCGACTCCACGAGGGCGTCGAACAGCTGCTGCTGCAACGTCCAGCACGTGCGGTACTCCATGGTACCGAGGTCTCGGCAACGGACTCTCATCCTTACAAACTCTTTACGCTACGCAGGGCTTCTTCGGCCATGTACGACGAGCGGACCAGCGGTGCGCTCGCGCAGTAGCTGAAACCCATTTCCAGCGCCTGGAGTCTGTACCAATCGAATTTTTCGGGAGTGATGTACGCCGCAACGGGGTAGTGCTCCAGAGTAGGCCGAAGGTACTGTCCAAGCGTTACGATCCGCACGCCGGCGTCACGCAGGTCGTGCAGGGTCTGTAAAACTTCAGCATCGTCTTCGCCGAGTCCGACCATCAGACCGCTTTTGGTCACTACGCCCCGGCTGCTGAGGTAGCGGAGGGTTTCGAGACTCGTGCGGTACTTTGCCCGGGAGCGTACCACGGGGGTCAGGCGCTCGACGGTTTCGATGTTGTGCCCGATGATGTCGGGCTTCGACGCCACGACCGTGTCGATAAGTTCGGGGCGAGCGTCGAGATCGGGAATAAGGAGCTCAATGACGGCGTCGGGATTCTTCTCGCGGATGGCCTTCACGGTGGCGGCCCAGTGTGCGGCACCGCCGTCCGGCAGGTCGTCGCGCGTAACGGAAGTTACGACGACATACCTCAGTTTCATCAGCGAGACGCTTTCGGCGATGTGCTGCGGTTCGGCCGGATCGGGGGCCTCGGGGCGCCCGGTTTGCGTGGCGCAGAAGCGGCAGCCTCGCGTGCAGATGTCGCCCAGAATCATGAAGGTGGCGGTTCTCCGGCTCCAGCATTCGGCCTGGTTGGGGCATCGCCCGCTGCTGCAAATCGTATGGAGGTGGTGTTTCTCGATGATTTGCCGCGTTTCGGCCCACTCGGGAGTGCGGTGAAGGCGAATCTTCAGCCATCCGGGTTTTTTCAGTACATCTACCTTGTCATAAAACTTCGGCATTTAAGTTCATTATTTTCCAATTGATGCAAAACTACAAAAAAGAATCGAGATTTCCCAATTCTTCTTCCGGGGCCGGGGCGGAATCCCGGGGTGGAAAAGGGAGAAGAATTTTTTGCGCGGTCGGGGATTTTGCCGTATCTTTGCCGATGGATTCGGGGCGGGCTCTCCGGCGGAGAAGGTTTGCACGACGTCCTGTTTTTCACGCCATGTGACTCATTTCAAGCACGTTTCATAGATACATCTTCTGAGTTCCGGTCTTCCGACGACCGTGTGCCGGGGGCGTTTTGCCTTTGGACCGGCCGCCGTGTTTCCGGAATTTTCAGCATGTCGTTTTTTGAAATATTGTGTCTATGAAAAATTTTCATCACACCCCGGGCCGCTGGCGCCGGGTGGCGTGCCTGCGCGGCGAGCGGCTGTCGCTTGAGCACACGCTTCGCCAACAGATGGTCGATTCGCTGCGCACCGCCGCACAAGAGGCCGCCGCATGGGACACTGCCGCACAAAGAGCCGCTGCACGGGACACCGCTGCACGGGACACCGCTGCACGGGACACCGCTGCACGGGACACCGCCGCACACGGGACTGCCGCATGGAACACCGCCGCACACCGCTCTCATTCCCACTCCCATTCACGCCCCTGCTCCCGCTCCCGCTCCCGCCGCGCGCCGTACCCGTACGACGGTATGCCCGCGGCCGACCGGCGCGCCTTTGCCGCGAGCGTGGCCTGGGAACGCCTGGGCGAGTTCCTGCTCCTGCTCGGAAGTCCCGACGAGGCGGCCGAAGCCCTTCGCGAAGCGGCCCTTGCAGCCACCGACGGCGAACAGTACGACCACGGGGAGGAGTCGCTGCCGGCGCGTTTCCTGCGCATCCGTTTCTATGGATTGATGGAGCGGATCGCCGAGTTGACGGGGCTGCCCGACGGATTGACGGAGCGGCCTGACGGATTGACGGAGCGGCCCGACGCCCTGCCGCGGACGGCAACCCGGCTCGACGAACAGCTGCTTGCCGAGGCCTTCCGGCTTCACGGCGACGAACTTTGAGGAAGGGGGCCTGCCAGCCGCCTGCCCGCGCCTGCCTGCCTCCTCCTGCCCCTCTCCGCCCCTCTCCGCCCCTCTCCGCCCCTCCCCGCCCAAAATGAGAAATGGCCCGATACGATCCGTATCGGGCCACTCTGGTTAGGTTAGTTAGGTCAATGAGAGCGGGAGAATCCCACATTTGTTACACAAAAATAATCCGAATTTTAGCAAAAAGCAAATTTTTTCAAACTATTTATGTTCCGAAATGCGAAAAAAGGCGTCAGTTTATAATTAAATTTTTTTAATTTCCCCGCGATTGTAAGTTTTTTGCTATATCGCCGCCTCGGTCTCCAGCTCCTTCCCGTGCGGCTGCACCGCCGCCGGATCGCTCTCCGAGGCCTGGTGGCGATGGCGGTAGACGGCCGGCGTCACCTGATACTCCTTCTTGAAGAGCTTGATGAAGTGCGACGTGTTGGGAAAGGCGCACTCGTTGCCGATCTCCGAGATCGACTTCGACGTCGAGATCAGCAGCAGCCGCGAATGCATCAGCCGCTGGCGGATGAACCACTTGTGGGGCGGAATCTGGAAGTGCCGCCGGAACTCCTTCTTGAACGACGTGAGCGAGCGGTTCGTGAGCCGCGCCAGCTCCTCGATCGGAATGTCCTTGAAGATGTGGGCGAAAATCGTCTGTTCGAAGTTCTTCTTCGCCGTGTCGACGTTGCTCAGCAGCTTGTTCTTCAGGCAGCTCTCCTCGTGCGAGGCGATCAGATAGATCAGTTCGGTCATCTTGATGTCCTCGGCGGCTCCGTCGCCGCGGAACTCCTCGTCGCGCAGCATGTCGTTCATGCTGGCGAAAAAGTTCTTCAGCGAATTCCATGCGGGCATGGCCACGTGCGTGGCGTTGCGGCACTTTTCGCACGTATGGGTGTTCGTAAGGTCCAGCCCGTAGGCAATGTTCAGGTGCATGAGGATGCGCTGAAGGTCCGCCGGACTGTAATAGAAGAGGATCTGTTCGTAGGGCTGGTTGTTCTCCGGGCAGTTCTCGATGTAGTGGTGCCCGATGCCCAGGTAGAAGATCGTGCCGCGCGTAAGTACCTGACGCTGATCTCCGTCGTAGATGTATTTCGTCCCCTGAAGAACGTATCCTATGGCGTAGCGCGAGAGAACCTGCGATTGAATGCCGTTGTGAAGCGTTTCGGTGTATCTCACAATCATCGGTTGTTGGGTCGATGAATCCGTGGAATGTTTCATGTCTTGTGTGGTTAAAGGTTGTTGGTTCAATGCGGATCTCCCCTTGATTCGAGCCCAAATATATAATTAAAAATTGTAATAATGCAAAAAAAAATAGTAAAATCGGGGCAAACCGCTCAAATAGGGCTGTTTTTTGCCCCGTGGCACCCGATTGTCCTATTTCGATTCGGGAGAATTGCGGTGGTTTTCAGTGGAGAAAGACTCCTCCGAGGGCGCCTCCGAGCAGCAGCAGGTAGAAGAGGAGGGCTACCGGGGCGTGCGTGCGCACCATCATGAAGGGGAGCATGAGCGCCGAGGGGACGGCGAGCAGGCTGAGGGTTCCGGCGTCGGCGGCCGGTCCGCAGAGGGTGAGGGCCGCGAGAAGGAGGGTTCCGATGATGAAGATGAAGATGAGCCGGGCCTTGGTGCCCACGGCGTAGATGTCCGAGAGGAAGAAGAGCCCGCTCAGCAGGTCGAGGACGGCCATGCCGCCCAGTACGGCCAGCTCCTGCAGCGGCAGTGAGGCGAAGAGTCCCGCCAGGGGGCCGTCGGCGAAGGTTGCGGCCGTGTGGGTGAAGAGGGCCGTGAAGGAGCCTCCGGCGCCCCAGTTGATGTAGGCGACCAGGAGTCCGGGCAGCAGAAGCCCCGCCAGGGCGACGGTCGCTTCGCGCAGCGTGCGGCGGAAGAGGAGGATGGCCAGCGGCATCATGAGCAGCATCGGCAGCGCCGCGGGGTCGACGAGCGGCAGCATCCCGAGGTAGAGCGAGGCGCGGAAGATGGCGTCGAATCCGAATCCGTTGCAGAACGAGCGGCAGTAGTTCTTCAGCGCCAGGGTGAGCAGTGCGGCCGCGAGCGTTGCCGCGAGGAACTGGTCGTTGAGGAGCACGCCGCTGACGAGGCATCCGAAGAGCGGGATGGGAAGACACGTGCTCACCGAGTAGAGGTTGTAGCGGATGCCCGTGCGCCCGATGGCGGTGCCGGCGAGCAGGAGCAGCAGTGCGGCGATCCACTTCGACCAGAGGGGGTGAGCCGTCTGGAAGAGCCGGAGCCCCGCTTCGGGGAGCGTGATGGCGAATGCCGGATCTGCGGCGGGGGTTGCGGCGGGCGGCAGGCCCTGCGCGACGTCGATGTTCCACATCGCCGCGGCGGTCAGGGCTGCGAGCGTCAGAAAGGCCGGAATGAGCGGCTGCCGGGCGATGTCGAACTTCATGGATGGGGATATTTCAGGGCAAAAATACGGAAAATGCCGAAAATTATCTATTTTTACGCAGTGTTGTTGAAAAATCAATATCGGGACGATCTCCTCGAAGCGGGGTGCGACGAGGCCGGGCGCGGATGCCTGGCCGGACCGGTATTTGCGGCGGCGGTGATTCTTCCGGCGGATTTCCACGATCCGCTGCTCAACGACTCGAAGCAGATGACCGCACGCAACCGTGAACGGCTGCGTGCGGTCATCGAGCGTGAGGCGGTGGCGTGGGCCGTGGAGGCGGTTCCGGCCTCGCGCATCGACGAGATCAACATCCTCAACGCCTCGTTCGAGGGGATGTCGCGGGCGGCGGCGCGGCTCGATCCGGCGCCGGAGTTCCTGGCCATCGACGGCAACCGCTTCCGCACGACGCTTGGGATCCCCTACCGCTGCATCGTCAAGGGCGACGCGACGTATGCCGACATTGCGGCGGCGTCGGTGCTGGCCAAGACCCACCGCGACGAATATATGGAGCGGCTTGCCGGGGAGTTTCCGCAATACGGCTGGGCGAAGAACAAGGGCTACCCGACGCGCGAACACCGCCTGGCCATCCGCGAGTACGGCCTCACGCCGCACCACCGTCTGACCTTCAACCACGAGATCGACCAGCTGTCGCTGCCCTTCTGAGCGGCCGGCGGCCGGCGGCGCATCAATACTCCACCTTGTCGCTCTTCTTCTCCCACATCTCGAAGGCGCGGTACGCCTCTTCGGGCAGCAGCTCCTGCATGCGCAGCCGCCGCTGCGAGGGGTCGCGGTCGAGCTCCTCGTAGATGAAGGCGTCGTCGAAGCCGATGCGTGCGGCGTCGTGCTTGTCGTTGCCGTAGTACATGCGGTCGAGGTGCGCCCAGTAGATGGCTCCGAGGCACATCGGGCACGGTTCGCACGAGGTGTAGATTTCGCATCCGCTCAGGTCGAAGCTCCCGAGCTTGCGGGCCGCCGCGCGGATGGCGCTCACTTCGGCATGTGCCGTGGGATCGCAGTCGGCCGTCACGCGGTTCGTACCCGTGGCGATGACCTCGCCGTTGCGGGCGATGACCGCCCCGAAGGGGCCGCCGCCCTGTTCGACATTCTCCTCCGAGAGGCGGATAGCCAGTTGCATGAGTTCTTGCGGTGTCATGATCGTAGTCTCTTTTTCAGGATTCTGTGCTCCCGCGCTGCCGAATGCGGCGAGTGCGAGAAGCAGCCATACTGTTTGTTTGTCGTTGTAGGGTGTCTGCTGCAAAAATAGGGCAAATTTTTCAATTTCCCGCGCGCAGGCCGCTTCCCGGTCCCGAGACCTGCCGGGCGGCGCGGCATCCCGAAGTCTGCCGGGCGGCCTCCCGAGTCCTGTCGTGAATCTGTCATGCTCCTCCGCCCGGGCAAAACAAACCGGGCGGCTCCCGATCGGGGAGGCCGCCCGGCAGGTTTGCAGGTCGCTCAAGAAGCTATCGGCGGACGATGCGCATGGCGAATCCGCCTCCGGGGGCCATCTTCAGCGTCATGCGGCGGTCGGCGGGCACCTCCACCACTTCGCGCTTGTAGTCGCAGGCCGCGCGGTCGGCATTGATGCCGTCGCGGAAGATCTCGGCCGTGAAGGAGCCCTCGCCGAGGAATCCCAGGTCCACGGTCAGCTCGCGGGCCGACCAGTCGGTCATGCCGCCGACGTACCACACGTCACCCTTGCGGCGTGCGATCGAGACGTACTCGCCCACGCGTCCGTCCAGTCCGCGGGTCTCGTCCCACGTCGTCGGCACCGCGGCGATGAAGCGCGTGCACTCCTCCTCGCGCAGGTAGTTCGTGGGGGCGTCGCAGAGCATGTTGAACGGCGACTCGAAGATGACGTACTCGGCCAACTGACGGCAGCGCGTGCCCTGGCTCATCGCCTCGGAGTTCACCGGACGGTAGTTGCCGCGCGTGGCGTTGCGCATGGCGCCCTGCGTGTAGTCCAGCGGTCCGGCCAGCATGCGGATGTAGGGGATCGTGACGTCGTAGGTCACCTGGTCGGTGTCGGTGCCGCTCCACTTCATCTGTTCGAGGCCGTAGACGCCCTCGAAGTTGAGCACGTTGGGATAGGTGCGCTGCAGTCCCGTGGGTTTGTGGAATCCGTGCAGGTCGAGGAAGAGGTGGTAGCGTGCGGCGGTCTCGGCCAGGCGGTATACGAAGTCGGAGATCTTCTGGTCGTCGCGGTCCATGAAGTCGACCTTGAAGCCCTTGACGCCCATCTCGGAGAAGTGCCTGCAGACGTGCTCCATGTCACGCTCCACGGCGTAGAAGCCAGCCCAGAGGACGATGCCCACGTTGCGTTCGCGGCCGTAGTCGACCAGCTCCTGAAGGTTGATCTCGGGGATCACCTGGAAGAGATCGGCCTGCTTGTTCACGGCCCATCCCTCGTCGAGGATCACATACTCGATGCCGTGCTTGGCGGCGAAGTCGATGTAGTATTTGTAGGTGTCGTTGTTGATGCCGGCCCGGAAGTCCACTCCGTAGATGTTCCAGTCGTTCCACCAGTCCCAGGCCACCTTGCCCGGACGGATCCACGAGGTGTCCTCGATGCGCGAGGGCGAAGCCAGACGGTAGACCATGTCGTTGTCGGCCAGCTCGATGTCCTGCCCGGCGATGGCGAAGATGCGCCACGGGAAGGCGCGCGTACCCTGCGTGCGGGCGATGAACTCCTCACGCTCGGTGACGACGAGCTGCAGTTCGTTGTGGCCGCCCTGCACCTCCTTGGCAGGATAGGGGGCGAAGTTGCCGCGCAGGGCCGTGCCGTGCGTGGGGTTGTAGAGGTACATGCCGGGGTACTGTTCGAGATCGGCCTCCGTGATGGCGATCTTCGCGCGTCCGGCGTCGACGAGCAGCGGCAGGAAGGCCAGGTGGTTGTCGGCAACCTCGGAGAGCGGCTGCACGGTGTAGGTATTCTCGAAGCTGTTGAAGTAGTACTGGTCGAAACCGCCCTCCTGCGTGCGGCCCCGGACGTAGGGCACCCAGGCCTTGAAGTCCTCCGGGAAGCGGATGTCGACCAGCTCGTCGGTGACGGTCACCTCTCCGTCGATGTCTGTCAGGAAGCGGTAGGCCACGCCGTCGTCATAGGCACGGAAGCAGAGGCTGTAGTCGCCCTTGAAGGTGAGCGTGAGTTCGTTGTAGCGGTCCTCGACGGTCGTGCGCTTGTAGAACGGGGCGTCGATCGTCTCGTCGTGGCTCTTCACCGTGGCTTTCCGCACGACGGGCTGCGAGCCCAGCGTACGTCCGTCGGCGAGTTCGAGCCCCAGGTACGAGGGGGCGATCAGCGGCTCTCCGTCGAGCGACACGCTGTAGGAGACGGCTTCGCGCGAGGCCTCCACCTGGAGGAGGATCTTTCCGTCCGGAGATTTTACTTCATAGGTTTTGGCCGCGGCGAGTCCCGCCCCGGCGCAGCACAGACACAAGGTCAGAAGGAGTTTTTTCATGGGTCAGTTTTTGGTTTGGCACGAATGTACGAAAAAACCGGCAAAGCGCGAAGCCTCCGGTGCGGAAAGCGCATAATTTTTCCTATATTTGTTCCACGACCGCGCCGGAGCGGCGCCCTTTCGGGGCCTTTTTCCCGGTTTTCCGGCGCGGCGGCCCGCTGAACGCAACGACGATGGCAAAGACGAAAGAGATATTCACCTTCCGCGACGCCGAGAAGCAGACGGGTCCCGTGGCCTTCTCGACGATGCTCAAACCCGCGGGGTCGAGCTGCAACCTCGACTGCCACTACTGCTACTACCTCGACAAGGCCGTGCAGTACGGCGGGCGCGAGGCGGTGATGTCGGACGAGCTGCTCGAACGCTACATCCGCCAGTACATCGAGGCGAACGACGTTCCGACGGTGACCTTCTGCTGGCACGGCGGGGAGCCGCTGCTCCTGGGTATCGAGTTTTACCGCAAGGCCCTGGCCCTTCAGGCGAAGTACGCCGACGGCAAACGCATCGAGAACACGCTGCAGACAAACGGCACGCTGGTCGACGAGGCGTGGTGCGACCTCTTTGCCGCGAACAACTTCCTGGTGGGGCTTTCGCTCGACGGCCCGGAGGATATCCACGACGCCTTCCGCCGCACGAAGGGCGGGCAGCCGACCTTCCGCCGGGTCATGCGCACGGTGGAGATGTTCCGCACGCGGGGCGTGGAGTACAACACGCTGAGCGTCGTGAACCGCCTCTCGGAGGGGCGCGGGGCGGAGATCTACCGCTTCTTCCGCGACACGGTCCGCAGCCGCTACATGCAGTTTCTGCCGGCCGTCGAGCACGTCGTCGACCGCGAGGGGCTGGCGCGTCCGCTGATCGTCGCCCCGGAACACGAGGGGGCGCGGCTGGCCGAGTGGTCGGTCACGGCCGACGGATACGGGCGGTTCCTCTGCGACGTCTTCGACGAGTGGGTCGTCAGCGACGTGGGGCGCACCTTCGTGCAGCTCTTCGACGCCACGCTGGCGCAGTGGTGCGGCGTGCAGCCGGGGGTCTGCGCCATGGGCGAGACGTGCGGCGACGCCCTGGTCGTCGAGCACAACGGCGATGTCTATTCGTGCGACCACTTCGTCTATCCCGACTACCTGCTGGGCAACATCCGCGAGACGACCCTGGCGGAGATCTACCGCTCGAAGAAGCGTCGTGATTTCGGCCTGGCGAAACGCAACGCCCTGCCTGCCGAGTGCCTGCGCTGCAAATATTACTTCGCCTGCCGGGGCGAGTGCCCGAAGCACCGCTTCGAGACCGGGGCCGATGGATGCCGCAAAAATACCCTCTGCGCGGGCTTGTACCGCTACTTCCGCCACGCGGAACCCTACATGGACTACATGCGCGAGCTGCTTGCGAAGGAGCAGTCGCCGGCATGGGTCATCCCCTTCGCGCGCCGGCGCATGGGGCTGATGTAGCGGCGGGGGCGGCTGGAGGTGCGGTGCGGGGAATGCGGCCGGCGCGTTGCGCGGTTTGCGATCCGTGGAGCCGGGAGCCGGGAGCCGGATGCGACGCGAAAAATACGAACATACGAAAAGGGCCTCCTTTCCGCTGCGGAAGGAGACCCTTTTTTACGTGCAGGCCCTGTAAGCCGGGTTCTGTCCCCGGAGCGAACCCCGGGTCCCTGTCATTTATCTACGACGGCAGTCACCTGCCGCCTCCAGCAACCTACCCCCCGGCATCGGGCGAGCAACCCTTAACTGCCGGTATACACGGTCTTGCAACCCACGGGACGTACGGCCGGATGACATCACTGCCTCCGCGGTGGGCTCTTACCCCGCCTTTTCACCCTTACCGGTCGGAAATTCCCGACGGCGCGCGTCCCTGCCGCAAAAACGGCGGAACGGCCCGTCGCGGACGCCTTTACCGGCGGTTGTTTTCTGTTACGCTCCCACGACCTCACGGCCATCAAGTCATTAGCTTGCGTGGTGCTCTGTGTTGCCCGGACTTTCCTCTCCCGGCCCGGGGCCGGCAGCGACAGAGCGGGCCTGCGCTGCAAAGATAGGGAAAAAATGCGGGATCGGGATTGTTGGGGGAATATTTTCCGTGGCGGCGCGGCTGGCGGTTGAGCATTCGCGGCCTGCAGCCGCGTTTCCAGATCTGACCCACCCCCAAACCCCCGCCTCGGCGGGGGCTTGCGACGGGTGCGGTCCGGGCGGGTGTGCTACAAAATCTTCTTCACCCAGCGGAAGCCCTTGTAGGGCGGGTAGCGGAACGGAAGGTCGAAACGCGCCGGGGCGCACAGCACGGCCCGGCGGTGCGAAAAGGCCTCGAAACTCTCCCTGCCGTGGTAACGCCCCATGCCCGAGTTGCCCACGCCGCCGAAGGGTATCTCCTCGTTGGCGATGTGCATGATCGTGTCGTTGAGACACGCCCCGCCCGACGAGGTGTGCAGCAGCACGTCGCGGCCCGCGGCCTCGGGTCCGAAGTAGTAGAGCGCCAGGGGCTTTTCGCGCGACGTGACGAACTCGATCGCCTCACGGGTCTCGTCGAAGAGCACCTCCGGAAGCACCGGCCCGAAGATCTCCTCGCGCAGGACCGCCGCCGAGGGATCGACCTCTTCGAGCAGCGTCGGTTCGATGTAGCGCTCCGCGGCGTCGGTGCGTCCGCCGACCGTGATGCGCCCCTCGGTGAGGTAGCCCGCCACGCGCTCGAAGGCCTTCTGGTTGACGATCCGCACGTAGAAGGGGCTTTGGCGGGCGTCGGCGCCGTGCAGCTCGCGCAGCGCCCGGGCAAAGGCCTCGCGGAAGGGCTCGCGCAGCGAGCGGTGGAGCAGCAGGTAGTCCGGAGCGATGCACGTCTGTCCGGCGTTGAGCGTCTTGCCCCAGGCGATGCGGCGCGCGGCGACCGTGAGGTCCGCGCCGCGGTCGACGATGCAGGGGCTCTTGCCTCCGAGCTCCAGCACCACGGGGGTGAGGTGCCGCGCGGCGGCCTCCATGACCGTGCGCCCGAGGTCGGGGCTGCCGGTGAAGAAGATCACGTCCCAGCGCAGGTCGAACAACTGCCGGTTCACCTCGCGGTTGCCCTGCACGACGGCGACGTACTCCTGGTCGAAGATCTCGCCGATCATCGCCTCCAGCGTCCGGGCGACGGCCGGCGTGTAGGGCGAGGGCTTCAGCACGGCGGTGCATCCCGCCGAGATCGCCCCGACCAGGGGGTTGAGCAGCAGCTGCACGGGGTAGTTCCACGGAGCGACGATGAGCGCCTGCCCGAGGGGCTCCGCGAGGATGCGGCTGCGCGAGGGCCACAGCTTGAGGGGCGTCGGCCGTCGCTCGGGGCGCATCCACTTCCGCAGATGGCGCAGGTGGTTGCGCACCTCGCTGCGCACGATGCTCAGCTCGGTGAGGATGGCCTCCTCGGGCGACTTGTGCAGATCCTCCCACAGGGCGTCGCAGAGGCGCCGCTCCCACTGCACGAGGGCCTGGTCCAGACGGCGCAGCATCGTGCGGCGGAATGCCTCGGGAAGCGTCGCTCCCTGGCGGAAATAGGATTTCTGCGCGGCGGCGAGTGCCGCAATGCGTGCTGAGGGGGTGTTTTCGATCGATGCCATGGCGGTGCGCGGTATAAATGGGGTGCTGAATGTATGGTCTGCGGTCTGCGGCGCGTCAGTTGCGGCCGGTGAAGTGGTCCATTGCGTGGTAGATGCCGGCCCAGTGGCCGATGATGCGGTCGAACCACGACGTGGGAAGCAATCCCTGTGCCAGACGGATCAGGTGGAAGCCCCACGGGATGCCGCGGAAGTTGCGGTTGCGTTCGATGGCGCGGAGGATCCTGCGCGCCGTCTTTTCGGGGTCGAGGATCGGGACCAGCGGCGACTGCACGCCGCGGAACATCCCCGTGTCGATGTAGTAGGGCGCCACGGTGGTGACGCGCACGCGGCTGCGGGCCTCCTGCAGCTCGATGCGCAGGGAGTCGGACCATCCGATGACCGACCACTTGCTGGCGACGTAGACCGACATGCGCGGATTGGAGATCATTCCGGCGGCCGAGGCGATGTTGCAGACGTGGCCTTCGTTGCGGGCGAGCATTCCCGGCAGCGCCAGCCGCGTGAGGAGCATCGGCGCCGTGGCGTTGACATCCATCGTGCGGCGGATCTCCCCGAATGTCTGCTGCTCGA
Organism: uncultured Alistipes sp.; assembly: GCA_944321765.1. Classification (GTDB taxonomy): domain Bacteria; phylum Bacteroidota; class Bacteroidia; order Bacteroidales; family Rikenellaceae; genus Alistipes. The sequence goes on along the minus strand of CALUMQ010000026.1, from coordinate 3,652 downwards.
AGGTCTTGTTGCCGGTGACGATTCCGGCGCAGTTGATGAGGATGTCGATCTCGCCGCATTCGGCGACGCTCCGGGCATAGGTGTCGGAGAGCTGCTGCGGGTCGGAGACGTCGACGCGGTATGCGGCCGTGCGTTGCGGTGCGGCGTAGGCCTCCAGCGTCGCGGCGATGTTCCGCTCGTTGAGGTCCCAGACGATGACCTTGCGCGCGCCCCGCTCCAAAGCCAGGCGTCCCATGATGCGGCCGATGCCCGATCCGGCACCGGTGATCAATACGTTTTTATCCTTGATACGGGTCATGGTTTTCGTGATTTACGCTCGTGGGCCCCGGGATTACTTTTCGCGGAAGATGTTCAGGTGACGGAGCAGCGGGTTGCGGCGGTCGAGCAGGAGGAATTCGGCCAGCAGCAGCACCAGCGCCGCGATGAGCAGATACTGGTACTGCTCGTTGAACTCCTCGAAGCGGATGGTCGACAGCTCGGTCTGCTCCATGTCGTTGATCTCCTTGACGATCTCGTCCAGACCGATCGACTGCGTCGTCGAGCGCACGTAGGCGCCTCCGGTGATCTCGGCGATCCGCGAGAGCATCTCCTCGTTGAGTTTCGAGACGACCATCTCGCCCTTCTCGTCCTTGATGAACTCCCCGCCGATCTGGATCGGCGCTCCCTCGGGGGTTCCGATGCCGATGGTGTAGATCCGGATGCCCATCTCGGCGGCGCGCTCCGCCACCGCAATGGCGTCGTCCTCGTGGTTCTCACCGTCGGTGATGAGGATGATGACCCGTCCGTGGCTCTGCTCCGTGTCGCTCGAGAAGGCCAGCAGCGCCTGCTCCAGGGCCTTGCCGATGGCCGTGCCCTGCACCTCGACCAGCGAGGGGTCGATCTTCCGCGCAAAGGCCCGGGCCATGCGGTAGTCCGACGTGATGGGCAGCTGCACCTTGGGCTCCCCGGCGAAGACCACCAGCCCCACGCGGTCCTGCTTCAACCCCTCGAAGAGCTTGCCGATGGCGTATTTGGTCCTTTCGAGACGGTTGGGCTGGAAATCCTCGGCGAGCATCGAGTTCGAGACGTCGACCACGAGCATCATCTCGATGCCCTGGGCCTTCTCCTCGCGGAGCTTCGACCCGAACTGGGGGCGTGCGGCGGCGAGGATGAGCAGCGCCACCGCCAGGCTGAAGAGGATGAACTTCACGACGACGCGTGCGGTCGAGACCTCGGGCATGAGCTCCTCGAGCAGCGCCGGATGGCCGAAGCGCGCGAGACGTTTGCGACGGCTGCGGGCCGCGAGTCCGAAGAGGACGAGGAGCACGGGCAGCGCCAGCAGAAACCACAGGTATTGCGGATTGGCAAATCGGAACATGACGGAAATCTTTTACGGGATACGTTTCAGAACGAGATTCGACAGCAGGAACTCCACCATCAGGAGCCCCAGGGCGGCCAGCACCCACACGACGAAGAGTTCGCGGTAGGAGACGTGCTCCGTAACCTCGACCTTGCTCTTTTCGAGCTGGTTGATCTCGTCGTAGATGGCCTGGAGCTTGGCCTTGTCCGTGGCGCGGAAGTACTTGCCGCCGGTCATTTCGGCCATGGCCGTGAGGGTTTTTTCGTCGATCTCGACCTTCTGGTTGACGAACGTGAGGTTGCCGAACATGTCGATGGCCGGGTAGGGGGCCATGCCCTCGGTGCCCACGCCGATCGTGTAGACGCGGATGCCCTGCGCCCGGGCGATCTCGGCGGCGGTCATCGGGGTGATCTCGCCGCGGTTGTTCACGCCGTCGGTCAGCAGGATGATGACCTTCGACTTCGCGTCGCTCTCCCTGAGCCGGTTGATGGCCGTGGCCAGTCCGTTGCCGATGGCCGTGCCGTCCTCGATCAGTCCGCTGCGGATGCGCGCCAGCAGGGTCTGCAGGGTGCTCTGGTCGGTGGTCAGCGGGCTCTGCGTGAAGGCCTCGCCGGCGAAGGCCACCAGTCCGATGCGGTCGCCGTAGCGGTCGGAGATGAACGATCCGGCCACCTCCTTGGCGGCCGTGATGCGGTCGGGCTTGAAGTCCCGGGCGAGCATCGATCCCGAGACGTCGATCGAGAGGACGATGTCGATGCCTTCGGTCGAGGTCGAGACGTTCTGCTCGACATCCTGCGGACGGGCGAGCGCCACGACGAGCAGCGCGAAGGCCGCGGCGCGCAGCACGAAGGGAAGGTGCCGCAGGTAGTAGCGCACGGTGTGCGGGGCGCCCTTCAGCCCGCGGATCGTCGAGATCTGGATGGCTGCGCCGCCCTGCAGCGTCCGCCACACGTAGTAGGCCGTGACGGGCACGAGCAGCACAAGCAGCCAAAGGTAGTATGGAGATGCGAAATGCATAGTCGGCAAAGGTTTTTACCAGTTTTTCTTTCCGCGCAGAACCACACCCTTGTTCTTCTCCTTGAGCTTCTCCTGCGTCTTGTCCTCCTGGGCCTGGATGGCGTCGAGCATCTGCTCCTGCTCCTGGGGCGAGATGCCCGAGGGGGTAGGCTGACCCTCGCCCGGCTGCTGCTCCTGTTTCGAGGGATCCTGACCGCCGTTCGGATTCTGGTTCTGGTTCGGATCGTTCTGCCGGTTCCGGTCGTTCTGGCCCTGGTTCTGGTTCTGCTGGTTGTTCTGGTTATTCTGGTTATTCTGGTTATTCTGATTCTGGTTGTTCTGGTCCTTGTTCTGGTCCTTGTTCTGCTGGTTGTCGTTGCCGCCTCCGCCGTTCTGGTCCTTGTCCAGCAGCCGCTTGGTGTAGGCGTAGTTGTACTTGGCCTCCATGTCCGCGGGGTTCAGACGCAGTGACCGTTTGTAGCTTTCGAGCGCCTCCTTGTATTTCTTCTGCTTGAACTGGGCGTTCCCGAGGTTGTAGAAGGCCTCGGCGCGCTCCATATCGTTACGCAGCGTATCTGCCGCGGCCTGCTGCATGGTCTGCTCGGCGCGGTCGAAACGTTCGGCCTTGTAGAGGGCGTTTCCGAGGTCGTAGGTGGCCTCGAACTGCCCGGGAGCGACCTTCAGTGCCTCTTCGTAACGTTGGATCGCCGTTTCGTACTCTCCCTTGTTGTACTGCCGCGTACCCTTGCGCACGAGCGAGCGTTCGGGCATCCGCTGGGCCTGGGCCCCGGCAGCCGCCAGAAGCAGCACCAACATAATATAAAGTGACTTGTGCATCATTTTCACGCGCAATTTAATTCTGCAACGGATCATTTTCCGGCTGGGCCGTGGTCTCCTCGACGAGCTTGGTCTCCTCGACGAAGTAGTAGGCCTTCAGGTAGTCGGCCTCGTTCTGTTCGGCATCGGGCATCGCCTTGGCGAACTTCACCAGATCACCGTCGCGCAGGATCGATGTGAGGTCCATGCGGGCCTTGTCCGGAAGCTCCTGGCCGCGCATCGCCTCGATGATCTCGTCGGAGGTCATCTCCATGGCGCTGATTCCCCAGCGGCCGGCGATGTAGGTGCGCAGGATGTCGGTCAGCCCCGAATAGTACTGTTTGTGACGGTTGTTCTGCCAGAGTTTCTGGTTATGGAGCGTTTCGAGCGCCTGGATGGCGGCCACGTGCGGCGGCAGCGGCGGTGCCGGCTTGAAGAGGTCGCCGAATCCCTTGCCGCGTTTGGCCAGCCAGCGGTGCAGACCCCAGGCTCCGGCCGCCA
>CALUMQ010000025.1 GCA_944321765.1 uncultured Alistipes sp. | reverse complement strand
TGAAGGCTCCGATGGCGATCAGCAGCGGCCCCAGGATCAGTTCGCCCCATTTGCCGATGGCTTTCTGGATGCCGAACATGCTCGAGCCCTCTTTCAGAATCAGGATCAGCACAATGCCCAGCAGCGTATAGGAGAGTGTGCGCCCCAGCGTGTAGAGCAGGCCGTTGCGGAAGATCCGGCGGCGGTCGTCGATCTCCCTGCCGATGAAGCCGATGGCGGCGATGTTCGTAGCCAGCGGACAGGGCGACAGCGCCGTCAGCAGCCCCAGCAGAAAGGCCGTCAGCGGGGGAGTCGTGCTGCTCTCCAGCAGCGTTTGCAACCACTCCATGACCGCCTATTTTTGCAGTTCGCGAATCCGGTCCGCCAGCCCGCTCTTGAAGGCCTCGGGAGCCGTGCGGGCTTTGCCGAAGGCAAATTCGGTCAGATTTTCCGTGGTCTCCCGACCCGCTTTCCACCGGCAGACAAAGAGCGACGACCATGTCACCTCATATTTATCGGCAAGGGCTTCGTTCTCCGGTTGCGAGATGTCGATTACCCGGAAGACGATTGTTCCGTTTTTCAGTTCGTCGGCAAATTGCTCTTCGAGGGTCTCTTTGGCCCTCTGCTCGATGGCCATGCAGGTCGCACAGCGTTGTTTGCCGTGAAAATACAGCACTTCGATACGGTCTTTCGTGTTGTCCGCATCGTTGCCTTTCTGCGCTTTTGAGTTTCCGTTTCCGCAGGCAAGCAGTCCCAGACACAGGGTCATCAGGATTACGATTTTTTTCATGCTTCTGTTGATTTATTGAATGGTACGTTTTTCATCGGTTTGTCGGAATAGAAAGCCGGCAGCGTCAGTACGAGAGGGTAGGGAATGTTATTTGTATTTCGTAAAACAACGAACATTGATTCCGAAAAAAAGAGCCGTTTCCGACGGCCCGCGGGGTGCGGCTATTCGCAGCAGGACTCCTTTTTGCAGACTTTCTGTCCCCAGAAAGCGGCAAAGAGCCGTGAGGCGATCTCCCAGTTCTCCCGGTTGATACAATAGCGCACTTTGGGTGTTTCGATCTCGCCCTGGATCAGTCCGGCCTCCTTCAGCTCCTTGAGATGCTGCGATACAGTCGCCTTCGAGATGGGCAGCACCTCGTGAATGTCGCCGAAGAAGCAGCACTCCTGCCGGGCCAGGAACTCGAGAATTGCAATGCGGGCGGGATGGCCCATCGCCTTGGCAAACCGGGCAAGGCGCTCCTGATCAACCGTGTATCCCTTTTCGCTCATGATTTCCCTGTTTGTTGTTCGCAAAACTACAAACATATTTGGAATAAAGCAAGGGACAGGTAATTTTTCGGCGACAAATCCGCGGGGAACTCCCAAGCGGCACCGTCTGCAACATCGAGTTCCGCCATGCGAAGGTAGGTCGCAAGCAGGCCGGATGATCGGGCTGTATCTGGCTCAGGGCAAGGAGACAGCTCATCGGACGGTCTTCCTCCGAAGCGGCTGTCGAAGTTGGAGGAGCTGTTCGAAGTCAAGCGGGACCAGCGGCGCATCGACTCGATGCGAAAGGATGTCGAAGGGTATGAGCGGCTGGTGAGCAGAAGGGCGGTCCTCGACGAGCAGGTGCGGTTGAAGGCTCAAGAGGCCGAGCAACTCAAGCGTGATACAGCGAAGTTAAAGAACAAGTAACCCTTCCCTTTGAGATGTCGCCGTGTCGTATTGTCCCGAAACACCCCAAACGTGTCCGCCATAGAAGGTTTATGATGCGGATTGCGTCCGACTGCGGACGTGCCGCCAAACCTGCTTCAGCCGTAACATGCGCTTGATACGTGAGCCGATTTTATGCCGGTAATCCGACGCTAGAATAGCCAGCAGGATCAGGATGGCGGCGATAGCCGCGTATCCATAGATCTCCTTGAGGCTTACCATGAGCATCTGGCGCTGGAACTCCCCGTATACGGCCGTAAACGAGTCTGCCATCGAATGCATTGCATCGACCGTACTGCCCAGATCGGCCGTCGCTGCTTGCTTGATGTGGTTGAGCAGGCGGGAGATGAGGGCGGAGTTGAGCGGCCCGCCGAAACTTGTCCGGATGAACCCGATGACGCACATCGCCTCGAAATAGTAGGCGAATGTCACGCAGCCCGCCAGCGCATAGGTCAAGGCGGTGTAGACGATGCTCACCCCCGCGCCCTTGAACACCATCGGCAGGTAGAGCATGTATTTCTCGGTCGAGGCGTCGATCAGGAAGTAGAGCAGCGTCTGATAGAGCAGGAACGAGATGAAGCCTGCGGCGACAATGTTTTTGATGCACCATTGCCACCGCTTGAGCGCGATGAAGAAAAATCCTGCTCCGAGGGCGATTCCCGCGACGACACCCCAGCACAAATCGGCGTTGTGTCGGGCGTCGAATCCGAGAACCGCACTCGTATAGACATTCTGCACCGATGACACCATCGTGGACATCAACGACATGCATCCGAAGAGGATGAAGATGGGGAGCATGTTGCGCTGCGAGAAGGTCCGAAGGCTGATATAGGGATGGCGGATCGAGGCAGCCCGCTCCAGACACAAGACCAGCAGTACGACGGCGAATACGATCGCCGTGCGGATCTCCTCACCGTCGAGCCAGTCGTAATGTTCGCCGTAGACGCAGATGAAGATGATGCACAGCAGCCACAGGCTCCACAGAACACCTCCGAGGTAATCGATACCCTTGAACGGAATGTAGGGGGCCTGGCGGTATCCGCGCCTCATACCGAAGTAGACCAGCGCAAAGACGAGGATAAAAGCCCCGATCGTCAGCCGGTGCATGGCCCGCCAGTCAAAGGCCCAGATGCTGTACCCAGTCACGATGTCGGTCAGTTGCACGCTGCCGAGGATGACCGTGAACAGGAACGGGAAGAAGACGGCAAAATCCCGGTTGGGGGTGATCCGCAACTGGAGATTGCTCCAACAGACGAACGTGCTCAGGATCCGGAAGAATCCGCTGACAAAGGACATGAGCACGACCAGCGGGAGGTATTGGCTGACCATGCACACATAATCGCAAACGATGAACGCCACGGCCGAGACCAGCAGGATGCTGCGTGTCGGGAATCGGAAGAGGATCCGGAACAGCAGCGGAAAGGCGATCGTCAATCCGGTCATCGAGGCATAGCCGGCCATCAGAATATCTTCGCGGATCCACGACAGGCTGCCCGAAATCTCCGAAACCGCCGACATGTAGATGCCGCCCGAAAGCATGTAGATGACGATAATCAGCAGCATGAGCGGGAAGCGCAGGGATGTCGGGACAAAGTCCTTCCAGACGGGGATGCGGCGGGCCGCAGCGACCTCTTCGGGGGTTGTTGTCGGCATGGCGTCAATAGTTTACCTCACACTCTACGTTCATTCCCGAGCGCAAGAGGTCGATATGCTCCTTGGGATTCCGGTCCGTAAAGACGATTTTCACGGGAATACGCTGTTCGATCTTTACGAAATTGCCGGCCGAGTTGTCCTGCGGGATGATCGAATACTGAGCCCCCGTGGCATTGGACAAACGTTCCACCTCGCCATAATACTCCACACCCGGCACGGCATCCACGCGAATGCTTACCGGCATACCTTCGCGGATGTTGGCCGTCTGCGTCTCCTTGTAGTTGGCCAGCACCCAGACGTTGTCATCCTCGACAAGCGACAGTAGCGTCTGCCCGGGCTGGATGAATTGCCCCTCCTGGATCGCCTTGCGCGACGTCACGCCGTCGCACGGGGCCACAAGAACCGTGTACGACAGGTTGAGTTCCGCCAGATGCTGCTCCGCACGCGCCACGTCGATGTTGGTCTGATTCTGTTCCAGACGACGGGTCTGCTCGTCCTTGACCAGCGCCGTGCTTCGCTTGCTGCGCACCAACATGTCGTATTTGGCACGTGTGGCTTCGTAGTCGGCCTTTGCGTTGTCGTATTGCTGGCGCGTGACGGCCTTCTGTTCGTAGAGTTGTTCATAGCGCCGGAAATCGGTCCGGGCCTGTTCAAGCCGGATGCGCAGCTCTTCGATGTTGGCATCAGAGACGGTCAGGTTGTTGGCTGTGGTCGAGATCGCCGTCTCCCGGGCCGTATTCTCCATCAGCGCATTTTGGTAGCCGGCACGGGCCTGCGCCACCCGGAGTTCATATTCCGCCGGTTCGATCACCACGAGCGTGTCGCCCTTGTGCACGACCTGGAAATCGTCGAAGCAGACCCGTTGGATAAATCCCTGTACGCGCGAGTTGATCGGAATCAGGTTGCGCCGGATCTGCGCATTGTCGGTGTACTCGACGCGCCCCAGGTGGACGAATTTCGAGCATACCCACGTCAAACCGCAGAGGATCACTGCGATAACCACAACATTGCGCACTGTTTTCTGCACTCTTTTGTTCATATCTGTCTTGAAGTTGTTATTCATTCTGCATGGAGCGTTCCGCTCTCGTAGAGGAGCCGGCAATAGTTGTATATCACGTTGATCTGCGCATTGACATACTGCACCTCGGCCGCCAGCCGCAGGTTGTCCGCATCGACCAGATCGGTTACCAGCACCAGGTCGTTCGCATAACGGTTCGCAATGACCTCGTAGTTCTCCCGGGCCAGCTGCAGGCTCTTTTCCTGCGTCTTGAGCAACTCGAACGAATTCTGATAGCGGATGTAGGCCGCACGTACGTCCAGCTCCACACGCTCCTCGTCCGAGGTCAGCTGGTTCCGGGCCTGCAGGACGGAGCTCTGAATACGCGCCATTTTCTTCGGCGCCTTGTACAGGTTGCCCAAGCTGAACTTCAGTCCGATCCCCACGTACCAGATATTGATGTTGTTGTCGAGTGTCGGTATTTCGTACGTAATCGGTCCGTAGAGGTTGTCTCCGGCGATGACACTGATCTGCGGCATGTATCCGGCGCGTATTACACGCTTCTGCCGGTTGAGCATGTCTATCGTCAGGCGGCTGCGGTTCAGAAGCGGAGAGTGTTCAACGGCACGGTCCTGAAAGTCCGCTTCGGCGGAGCGGTGCAGCCTGAGGGCAAGCAACGTCGTGTCGGGAAGTATTTCGGTCTGCGACGGCAGGTCGAGCATCGTGACCAGGCGGTTGTTGCAGATGTTGATCGAGCTGAGCAGTTCCGTACGCTTGTAGCAAAGATTCTGGTACTGCACCTCGTAGCGCGTGATGTCGTTGTCGAGGGCGATTCCCGCCGCCTCCCGGGCGTGCATGTCGTCGATCACCTCCAAGGTCTGCGCCATGTTGCGGTCGTATACAACCAGCAGGTTCCGGTATTTGTAGAGGTCGAGGTAGTATCCTGTCAGCAGGAAATAGACCTCCTGCCGGTGTGCGGCCAGATCCCATTCGGAGATCTGTTTCTGAATTTCGAGCGCTTTGATGTTGTTGCGAATCGAACCTCCGGCAAAAACAACCTGTGAGGCCTCGATGGAGAAATCGTTCCCGAAATGCGGCGTTGCGAAGTTCTGCCCGTTTGAAAAGTCCCGGTCTGCCACCCAGGCATTGCCGTTGTAGGAGGCCGAAGCCGAGAAATCGATGGTCGGAAGGGTAGCGTTGCGTGCGACCGAGATATCCTGTTCGGCACCGACCAGAGCCGTTTCGAAGATCTTGATGGTCGTGCTTTGCGTATCCGCCAGCGCATACAGCTCATCCAGCGTCATGATCCGTTCCGTAACCTGGGCCGACACGCCTGCTACGGCGCAGGAAAAGATGCATGTTAAAATAGTACCGATATGTTTCATGTCATATGGTTGTGTTTGCAAACTGTTTACAATAGCAATCATTAGATCAAAAAAAGAGTCGCTATTCTCGCGCTCTTTTCGACAGAATCCCTGCCACCTCGAAGAAACAGGCGACCTTCTCCCGCGGGATATCCCGCAGCAGTTCGCCCGAAAGCCGTTTCTCGATCTCGCGGTATTGCGACAGGGCGGCAGCCCCCTGGTCGGTAATGCTCAACAGGTTTTCGCGCCTGTCGGCGGGATTTACCGTGCGCCGTGCCAGCCCCTTCTGCTCCAACGAATCGATCATTCGCATGACGACCGACTTGTTTTTGCCCGTAGCAATGGCGATGTTCTGCAGGATCTGGTCGGTGTGTGCCTCGATCATGTTCAACAAGATGAACTCCTCGACCGTCAGCCGGACTTCGGCCTCGGCGGCATACCGCTGTTTGAGAAGGCGGTGCAACAGGTTGCGCAACTTCCCGACACTGGTTACCAATAACTCTTCCGACATGTTGTTCTCTTTTTTCGGCACGACAAAGATACAAAGAATTGTGCAAATAGTTGCTATTGTATATTATTTTTTGCAACAGCCGTCAATATCCGCCGTCGAGGGCAGGGTAGAGGTTGACAACGTCCCGAATCATGCCGAAGCGATCCGAGTCGTCATCGAGTTCGGGCTGAACGGGAACATCCGGCTTACCGGATCCTGAGAACGTTGACCTCCGCAACGGGAAAAAGCGCCGACGGGCCCACCGGGAGCCTGCCGACGCAGTCGGAATGCCTGCCGACGGTCAATCCGAGGGGGCAATGTCGGCCAGTTCATTGGTGATGGCCTGCTGACGCTGCTTGTTGTAGAAGAGCTTCAACTCGTCGAGCAGATCCTGGGCATTGTCCGAAGCGGTCTGCATGGCAACCGTGCGCGCGGCGTGTTCAGCCGTGGAGCTGTCAAGCAGCACCTCGTACATCCGGGTGCGTACCGCCAGCGGCAGCAGTTCGCGGAGCAGCTCCCGGGGCGAGGGCTCACAGATGTAGTCCGCATCGGGGAGCTTCGATCCGGCCGTCGGGTGCGTCTCCAGCGGAAGCAGCGTTTCGCTGCGGGGCGTCTGACGGCTCATCGAGGCGTAGTGGTTGTAGACCAGGAGCACCCGGTCGATCTCTCCCGTTTCGTACCCCTTCATCAGCCGGTCGGCCAGCTTGACGGCTCCGGCGTAGCTGTGATGCCCGCCCAGGGCGTGGAACGTGTCGTCGAACTTCAATCCGCTCTTGCGGAGATGGGCCGCCATCTTCTCTCCCACGGGCCAGACCTCGATCTGCTCAAAGCCTTCGTTGCGCAACTCCCCGACCGAGTGTTCCAACTGCCGGAAGGCTTCGGCATTGAACCCGCCGCAGAGCGAACCGTCGGAGGCGATGGCCACGACAACTGCCCGGCGCAACCGTGCGTGGAATCGGGTCTGCGGCATGTCGATCTCGTGTTCGCCGGCGAATCGGCACAGGGTATCGGTGATGGCCGAGAGTTGGTGCTCATACGCAGCCAGGGCCTCGGCCTCGGCCTGCACGTGGTGTAGTTTGGCCGAGGCGACCATCTTCATGGCCGACGTAATTTTCAGCGTACCGCCTACCGAGGCGATCCGGGCCTTGATCTCTTTGAGCGCAGCCATGACCTTAAGCCTTTAGAGCCGTCGTGACACTGGCTGCCAGCTCTTCGATCCTGCCGCCGAGCGTCTCGTCGATCTGTCCCTTGCGCAGCGCCCCGGGAATCTCCGTGGTGCGCAGCCGTTCGAGCAGCAGGTGTTCGAATTCGGGAACCTGCTCGATGGCGATGTCGTGCAGCAGACCGTGTGTGCCGCAGTAGAGAATGGCGATCTGCTCCTCGACCGACAGCGGACTGTACTGCGGCTGCACGAGCAGTCGCGTATTCTTGCGCCCGCGGTCGAGCGTGGCGGCCGTCACCGGATCCAGATCGCTTGAGAAGCGCGAGAAGGACTCCAGTTCGCGATACTGCGCCTGGTCGATCTTCAGCGTACCGGCCACCTTCTTCATGGCCTTGATCTGGGCGCTGCCGCCCACACGCGATACCGAGATGCCGACGTCGATGGCCGGACGGTTGCCCTGATTGAAGAGGTTCGTGTCGAGGAAGATCTGACCGTCGGTTATCGAGATGACGTTGGTCGGAATGTAGGCCGAGACATCGCCGGCCTGCGTCTCGATGATCGGCAGGGCCGTCAGCGAACCGCCGCCGCGCACCTTGCCGCGCAGCGACTCCGGCAGGTCGTTCATCTGTTCGGCGACCTCCTGCTGGCCGATGATCTTGGCGGCACGCTCCAGCAGACGCGAGTGCAGGTAGAAGATATCGCCCGGATAGGCCTCACGACCCGACGGACGACGCAGTACGAGCGAGACCTCACGATAGGCGACAGCCTGCTTCGAGAGGTCGTCGTAGACTACCAGGGCGTGGCGGCCCGTATCGCGGAAGAACTCGCCGATGGCCGCGCCCGCAAAGGGGGCGAAGTACTGCATGGCGGCCGGATCGGCCGCCGTGGCGGCCACGACGATCGTGTAGTCCAGCGCACCGTGCGAGCGCAGCGTCTCGACCAGTGCGGCGACGGTCGAGGCCTTCTGCCCCACGGCCACGTAGATGCAGTAGACCGGATCGCCGGCCTCGAAGTTCGACCGCTGGTTCAGGATCGTGTCGACGGCGATGGCTGTTTTGCCCGTCTGTCGGTCGCCGATGATCAGCTCACGCTGGCCGCGGCCGATGGGGATCATGGCGTCGATGGCCTTGATGCCGGTCTGGAGCGGCTCGGTCACCGGCTGGCGGAAGATCACCCCGGGAGCCTTGCGTTCGAGCGGCATCTCGATGCGTTCGCCGGCGATTTCGCCCAGCCCGTCGATCGGCTCTCCCAGCGGATCGATCACACGCCCGAGCATGCCCATGCCCACGTGGATCGAGGCCGTGCGTCCGGTGCGGCGCACCAGGTCGCCCTCCTCGACACGGTCGGTCGAACCCAGCAACACGGCACCCACGTTGTCCTCTTCGAGGTTCATCACCACGGCGCGCATGCCGTTCTCGAACTCCAGCAGCTCGTTGGCCTCGGCGTTCTGCAGACCGTAGATCCGCACCACGCCGTCACTGACCTGGAGCACGGTGCCCACCTCGGCATACTGTGCCGAGAGGTCCACTCCCTGGAGTTCGGAGAAGAGCGCCTCCGTGATTTCCGATGGTTTTATTCTCTCCTTGTTGTTCATGTTCAAAGTTTTCTTTCGGGCAGTCTGCCCAGTTTCTGTTCTACGCGGCGAAGCTGCGTGGCGATGCTGGTGTCGATCAGGCGGTCGTCGATGCGGAAGCGGAATCCGCCGATGATCGACGGATCGACCTTGCGGTGGACATGGACCTCGCGGCTGTGCGTGACTGTGCCGACCCGGGCCGAGAGACGGTCGATGAAATCGTCATCGATCTCCGCGGCCGTGGTGAGCGTCATGTCGACGATGCCGCAGCGCTGCTTGTAGATTCCGACAAAGGCCGGCAGCATGAAGCAGAGCCACTTTTCGCGATGATGACGGATGACCAGCCGCAGGAATCCCTCAAACGATCCTGTGAGTTTGCCGCCCAGCGCCTGCCGGACGACCACTACTTTGGCGTCGGGGTCCAGCACCGGGGAGATAAAGGCCTGGCGGAGTTTGCCGATCCGGCTGTATGCCTCGATGAACTTCGCGGCCTCTTCGGCCGTGCGGGTCATTTCACCGTTCGATTCGGCGAAGTCGGCCAAGGCGCGTGCATAGCGTCGGGCGATTAATCCGGTGTCCATGTCTTGCGGTTTTTCGGATCCAGTTCCTCCATCAGCCGGGATGCCAGCTGCGTCTGGGCGTCACGGTCGCGCAGCTCCTCGCGGAGCATGCGTTCGGTGATGGCGACGGCCAGGGTGGCGATTTCGTGTTTGGCGTCGTCGAGGATGGCGGCCCGTTCGGACTCGGCCTGACGGCGGGCCTTTTCGAGCAGACATTCACCCTCGCTTTCGGCCTTTTGCCGGGCATCGGAGAGGATCTGTTTGCGCTCATTGTCGGCCTCCCGCAGGATTTCGTTGCGCCGGACCTCGGCCTCGTTGACGATCTCGCGGCTGCGGGCCTCAAGCGTGGCGCATTTTTGCTCGGCTTCCCGCGCGGCATCGAGCGACGAGTCTATATACTCCTTACGCGACTCGATGGCCTTGACGATGATTGGAAATCCGTAGCGGGCCAGCACGATGAAGACCACGCCGAAGGCGAGCGTCATCCAGAACAGCAGTCCCGATTCGGGTTGCAGAAGTCCCATGGCACGTACCGATTTTTAGGATTAGAGTGCCAGGAAGCAGACAACGACGGCGAACAGGGCCACACCCTCGATCAGGGCTGCCACGATGATCATGTTGGTACGGATCTTGTTTGCAGCTTCGGGCTGACGGCCGATGGCCTCCATGGCCGAACCGCCGATTTTGCCGATACCGAATGCCGCACCGATGACGGCCAGACCTGCGCCGATGGCAGCGCCCAGAATACCTAAACTTTCCATAGTCGATTGAATTTTATCAGTTTTTGTTATGTGTCAGAATTGCATGTGATCAATGGTTGTCGGCCGGACCTTCGGCGGCATGCTTTCCGGGGCGCTCCTGGGCCAGACCGATGAAGACGGCCGAGAGCATCGTGAAGACATAGGCCTGCAGGAAGGCTACCAGCAGTTCGAGACAGTACATGAAGATCGAAAAGAGGACCGAAACGGCGCTCATCGAGCCGTTGACCGCGGCCCCCATTCCCACCGTGGCGAAAATCACGCAGGTCAGGCTGAGGATGACGGCGTGTCCGGCCATCATGTTGGCGAAGAGTCGGATCATCAGCGCAAAGGGCTTGGTGAAGATCCCCACCAGTTCGATCAGCGGCATGAGCGGGAAGGCCTTGAGCCAGACCGGAACGTCGGGCCAGAGGATATCCTTCCAGTAGTGCTTCGTGCCGAAGAGGTTTACGGCCAGGAAGGTGGCCAGGGCCAGGATGAACGTGACGGCGATGTTGCCCGTGACATTCGCACCGCCCGGGAAGAAGGGAATCAGCCCCATGAGATTGTTCACGAAGATGAAGAAGAAGGCCGTGAGCAGATAGGGGGCGAACTTGCGGTAGTTGGGGCCGACGCAGGGTTTGATGACGCTGTCCAGAATGCCCGAGACGAGCATTTCGAAGAGGGCGACGAAGCCTTTCGGGGCTCGCTCCGTAGCCTTGTGGCGGCGATACCAGCGGGCCGTGCCGAGCACCAGACAGAGGACTACGACGCTGTTGAGCAGCAGGGCTGCCGCCGTTTTGGTCAGCGAGAGGTCCAGCGGCCGCAGATCCGAACCGTCGGCCTGCCGCTCGACGATCTTGCCGGCGTGGTCGCCCTGCGCGGCGATGCGTAACCCTTCGTACTCGGCTCCTTCGCGCAGCCGCGCCGACGAGAAGCAGTGCCAGCCGCTCGTCGGGCTGTGGATGATCACAGGCAGCGGAATGGACCATTCGCCGTTGCCGGTCGAGGTGATGTGCCACTCGTAGCTGTCGCCGAGGTGGCCCAGCACCAGCTGTTTGATATCAAGATCGCCCTCCTGCACGGCCCCCTTCTGTCCGGTGCCTTCCTGCTCCCTCCCCGCCTGCACGGCAGTCGTCTGTTCCGGAGCCTCCTGCGCTGCGGCCCGCATCGGGAGGGCCGGCAGCAGCAGAGCCAGCAGCAGAGCCAGCAGTACGACGATATTTGCAAATGTCTTTCTCATGATTTCACCTCCCTGTTCTGCCTCAATTCGTCGGCCGGTTCGACGCACGCCTCGATCCGGTCCGCACAGACGCGCACGCATCCGTTCTTGATCGGAAGACGCACCTCTCCCGCTTCGCCCGTATAGACGATCTCTCCGCAGCCGAGCCCTGCGATCAGCGGAGCGTGTCCGCGCAGAACGGTGAAGCGACCCACCGTTCCCGGGAACGAGACCCGATCGGTCGTCGTGTTGCACAACGTGCCGCCGGGAGCTACAATGGTCAGGATCATAATGCGTTGTTTTAACCGGAGAATCAGTTCTGTTTGGTTTTGGCCAGGAGCGCTTCACCCTTACGGATGGCGTCGTCGATCGTCCCGACATTGAGGAAGGCCTGTTCGGGCAGGTAGTCGACCTCGCCGTCGAGGATCATGCGGAAGCCGCGGATCGTCTCCTTGATCGGGACGATCTGCCCCGGAACGCCCGTGAACTGTTCGGCCACGGAGAAGGGCTGCGAGAGGAAGCGCTGGATACGGCGGGCGCGGTTGACCGTCAGCCGGTCCTCGTCCGAGAGTTCGTCCATGCCGAGGATGGCGATGATGTCCTGCAACTCCTTGTTGCGCTGGAGGATCTGTTTGACGCGCTGAGCCGTCGTGTAGTGCTCCTCGCCGACGATGTTCGCGTCGAGGATTCGCGAGGTGGACTCCAGCGGGTCGACGGCCGGATAGATACCCAGCTCGGCGATCTTTCGGCTGAGCACCGTCGTGGCGTCGAGGTGCGAGAAGGTTGTGGCCGGGGCGGGGTCCGTCAGGTCGTCGGCCGGCACGTAGACGGCCTGCACCGAGGTGATCGAACCGTGTTTGGTCGAGGTGATGCGCTCCTGCATGCGGCCCATTTCGGTGGCCAGCGTCGGCTGGTAGCCCACGGCCGAGGTCATACGTCCCAGCAGTGCCGAGACCTCCGATCCGGCCTGCGTGAAACGGAAGATGTTGTCGATGAAGAAGAGGATATCCTTCGGAGCTCCCTCCTCCTTGCTGTCGCGGAACGATTCGGCGGCGGTCAGACCCGACAGGGCCACCGACATACGGGCTCCGGGGGGTTCGTTCATCTGCCCGAAGACGAGCGTGGCCTGCGATTTGGCCACTTCGCCGTAGTCGACCTTTGAGAGGTCCCAATGGCCTTCGGCCATGCTCTTCATGAATTGGTCGCCGTAGTGGATGACTCCCGACGTTAGCATTTCGCGCAGCAGGTCATTGCCCTCGCGGGTACGTTCACCCACGCCGGCGAAGACCGAGAACCCGTTGTGTTTCTTGGCGATGTTGTTGATCAGCTCCATGATGAGCACCGTCTTGCCCACGCCGGCGCCGCCGAACAGACCGATCTTGCCGCCCTTGACGTAGGGTTCGAGCAGGTCGATGACCTTGATGCCGGTGGCCAGCACCTCCTGCGAGGTGGCCAGTTCGTCGAATTTCGGGGGGTCGCGGTGAATGGGCAGCGTGTGGGTTCGGTCGAGGGGTTTCATGCCGTCGATCTCGGAGCCGATGACGTTGAGCAGACGACCCTTGATCTGGTCGCCCGTCGGGACCGAGATCGGGTGGCCCAGGGCGACGGCTTTCATGTGGCGGCGCAGTCCGTCGGTGGCGTCCATGGCCACGGTGCGCACGGTGTGCTCGCCGATGTGCTGCTGGACCTCAACGATGAGCGTGCGGCCGTCGTCGCGATGGATCTCCATGGCGTCGTTGATGGCCGGGAGTCGGAAAGCGGGGGAATCGGGTTGGAACGTCACGTCCACCACCGGTCCGACGATCTGTGAAATATAACCTTCGGTTTGGATCATGTCGTTGTGCGGTTTTTGATATATAACGGAGAAAACGGATCGATTAATTTGTCAATTCATCGTCTCTATTCTCCAAATGTGGTATTATTTTACTTTCTGGAAATGCTGTGTGGGGGCGGGGAAAATAATGAATAATGTGGAAACGTCAGGTATTGTTTCTTTATTTAAGATAAGAAAACAGAAAGAAATAGGGATCGGGATTTCGTAATTTGTCTCGAAAACGGATCGGAGAAGACATACTTTTACTGGTTTGCCAATCTGAAAGAGTGATGAAGCCCTGTAAAAATTTCATTTCATGCGCTCTTTCCGACAGGCCCCCCGATCACTTCGAAGAAACAGGCAACCTCCTCTTGCGGAATATCCCGGAGTAGTTCGTCCGAAAGCCGTTTTTCGATCTCGCGGTACGGCGCCAGCACTTCCCCCCCCCCGAATCGGTGATGCTCAACAGGTTTTCGTGCCGATCCTCGGGATTCACCGTGCGGCGTGCCAGTCCCTTCTGTTCCAGAGAGTCGATCATCCCCATGACGACCGCCTTGTTCTTGCCCGTGGCGATGGCGAAGTTCTGAAGGATCTGACCGGTGTGCGCCTCGATCATGTTCAGCACGATGAGCTCCTTGACCGTAAGAAAGTCCCGAAATGGTCGTTATTGCGTATTGTTTTTTTGTTGCAAGCTCAATATCCGCCGCCGAGGGCATGGTAGAGGTTGATAATGCCCTGAATCCGGTCGAAGCTGTCCGAGGCGGCATCGAGTTCGGCCTGAAGGAGCGACTGCCGGGCAGTGAGGACCTCGAGGTAGTTCTGCGAGCTGTGTTGCATCAACAACTCCGAGCTGCGCAGGGCCGATCGCAGGGCCTCGACCTGCAGGTTGTCGAGTTCAAGCCGCCGCCGGGCCGTCTGCCATTGCACCAGGGCGTCGTTTACCTCCGCGCCGGCCGTCAGCAGGCTTTGCCGGAAGTTTACCAACGCCTCTTCCTGTTGCGCCTGTGCGATTTTCAGATTCGCGCGGTTCCGGCCCCGCGTGAAGAGCGGCTCGACGAGCGACCCGACGGCGGTGAACAGCCACTGACCCGGATTGGTGACGGCCGCACCCGCGGCATTGGTCCAGCCGGCCGTGCCGCCCAGCGTAATCGAGGGATAGAAGGCCGACCGCGCGGTATTCGTGGCGTAATAGGCCGCCGCCAGCGCCGCTTCGCTTTGGCGGACGTCCGGACGCCGGCTCAGCAACTGCAGCGGGATTCCCGTCGAGAGCGAATCCGGGAACTGCTGTTCGCCGAGTGTGGAGCGGTCGATCGCACAAGGCGTTACTCCGAGCAGCACGCAGAGCGCATTCTCCGTCTCGTTGATCTGCCGCTCGAGCGTAAGCACAGAGCCTTTGACCGATGAGTGTTCCGCAACGGTCTGCGCAACGGCCATCTCGGTCGTCTGGCCCGCCCGCTTGAGCGCCTCCATGACTCGCACGTTCTCGGCCCAGATTTCCGAGGTGCCGCGCGTAATCTCCAACTGTCGGTCCAACATCAGCAGCGTATAATAGCTGTTGGCGATGGTCGCCACCAGCTGCGTTTCGACAGCCTGCCGGTAGGCCTCCTGCTCGGCCAGCGTAGCCGCTGCGCCCCGCTTCTCGTTGAGCAGTTTCCCGAAGATGTCGATCTCCCACTCGGCAGTTGCCGCCAGATCGTACGTGCGCGTCGTCGGACCACTCTCCGGAGCGTTGACAGCACCCTGCGGAGTAAGCGACACGGACGGGAGGTACGCCAGCCGCGAAGCCGTAAGCGACGCCTCGGCCTCCTTTACACGCAGCCGTGCAACCCGCAGGTCGCTGTTGTTCCGGAGTCCCGAATCGATGAGCTTTTGCAACATGGGGTCGGTAAACAAGTCCCGCCAGCCAAGGTCGGCAAGCGATGCCGTGTCACCCTGCGGGATGGGCTGCCGGAAAAGGCTGTCGACCGCAGGCAGGTCGGGACGTTGATAGGCTCGATATATCTGGCAGCTGCCCAGCCCGGCGAGCAGGCACAAGGCTATGACGATTCGTTTCATGCGTGTGGGTTTGTTTCGGATTAGAGGGATTCGACGTCGGATTGATCGAGTTTGCGCTCGGGCATCCATTTCTCCTGCAGGTATTGGAAGACCATGAACAGGGGCGGGACGATGAACAACAGGGCGATTGTCCCGATCAACATGCCGCCGACGGTTCCTACGCCGATGGAGGCATTTCCGTTGGCCCCGACGCCCGAGGCGAACATCAGCGGCAGCATGCCGAAGATCATCGTCAGCGAGGTCATCAGAATCGGGCGCAGACGCACCTTGGCGGCCGAGAGGGCGGCCTGCGGGATGCTCATTCCTGCGCGGCGGCGATCCGAGGCGTACTCGGTGAGCAGGATAGCCGTCTTGGCCAGCAGGCCGATCAGCATGATCAGCCCCGTCTGGAGGTAGATGTTGTTTTCGAGTCCGAACATCCGCGCGAAGAGGAAGCTGCCGGCCAGTCCGAACGGTACGGAGAGGATGACGGCCAGCGGTACGAAGATACTTTCATAGAGAGCACAGAGGATCAGGTAAATGAAGACGACGCAGATGACGAATACCAGGGTCGTCGTATTGCCCGTCGAGGACTCCTCGCGCGACATGCCGCCGAATTCGTAGCCGTAGCCCGTCGGGAGCGTTGCGGCGGCCACCTCGCGCACCGCCTCGATGGCCTGTCCGGAGCTGTAGCCCGAGGCCGGGGTGCCGTTGACCTGGATGGCCGAGAAGAGGTTGAAGCGCGTGAGGATCTCCGAACCATAGACCCGCGTGAGGGTCAGATATTGCGCGATGGGCGACATTTCGCCCGCGTCGTTGCGCACGAAGATGTTGTTCAACGATTCGGTGTCGAGGCGGTACTCGGGCGGAGCCTGCACCATCACGCGGTAGAGTTTCGAAAAGCGGTTCATGTTCGAGGCGTAGTTGCCGCCGATATAGCCCGAAAGGGTGCTCAGCACATCGGCCGGAGAGACCCCGTTGCGCTTGCAGCGCGCAGCGTCGACCTCGACCAGATACTGCGGGAACTTCGTGTCGAACGACGTGGTGGCGCGTCCGATCTCGGGCCGCCTGTTCAGAGCCTCGAGGAACTGTCGTGTGTATTTCAACAGATCCTCGGTCGTGCCGCCCTTCTGGTCCTGAACGTAGACCTCGAAGCCGCTGCTCACGCCGTAGCCCGGGATCATCGGACGGGTGAAGGGCATGATCTCGGCACTGGTGATGAAGGCCGTGCGGCGGCTGATCTCATCCATTACCGCATCAATGGCATCCTCCTTCGAGGGGCGCTCGCTCCAGTCCTTCAACCGGATGGTGAACATGCCGTTGCAGGCGCCCTGGCCGCTGAGCATCGAGTTGCCGGTGGTGTTGGACTGCAGTTCGATCTGGGGAATCGTGCGCAGACAGCTGTCGACCTGTTCCATGACCAGACGGGTCTGTCGGGTGCTGTTGCCGGGCGAGGTGCGCACGTCGATGAAGACCGTACCCATGTCTTCGTTGGGGACCAGACCGGTTTTGGTCGTGGCCATCAGGGCGGCGAAGCCCGCGCAGGCTACAACAAGCAATACGCCGGCCAGCCAGCGGTGGCGCAGCATGAATCCGACGCCGAACTTGTATTTCGATACCAGACGGTGGAATGCCGCGTCGAAGGCGATGTGGAACCGCGACGAAAAGCTCAGCCGCCGGCCCTCGGAAGCGGTCTGGTGTGGAGTCATGATAAGAGCGCAGAGGGCCGGGCTGAGCGTCAGGGCGTTGATGAGCGAGATGGCCACGGCGGCGGCCATCGTCAGTCCGAACTGGGTGTAGAACGTACCGGTCGTCCCGCCGATGAAGCTCACGGGGATGAAGACAGCCATGAAGACGAACGTGGTGGTGATGAGGGCCGAGGTAATGCCGTCCATGGCGTCGATCGTGGCGCGGTAGGAGGAGCGGTACCCCTCGTCGAATTTGGCCTGCACGGCCTCGACGACCACGATGGCGTCGTCGACCACCGTGCCGATGACCAGCACCAGCGCGAAGAGCGTCAGCATGTTCAGGCTGAATCCCGCGGCGTAGAGGAAAGCGAACGTCCCGACGAGCGAGACGATGATCGAGAGGGCCGGGATGAAGGTCGAGCGGAGGCTCTGCAGAAAGACATAGACCACCAGTACGACGAGGATGATGGCCTCGAGCAGGGTCTTGATGACGCTGCGGATCGAGGCGTCGAGGAAATCCTTCGTACTCATCAGATCGACGATCTTGATCCCTTCGGGAAGGGTCTTCGAGATTTCGGCGACGGTGCGATCGATCTCCTCGATGATCTCGTTGGCGTTCGAACCGGAGGTTTGGGCGATCATGATGTTGCAGCCCGGATGTCCGTTGACCCGATTGACGTAGTCGTAGGCGCGGGTGCCGAGTTCGACGGTGGCCACATCCTTGAGCCGCAGCACCTCGCCGTCGGGCAGCGACTTGATGACCATGTTTTCGTAATCTACCTCGTTTTCGTAGCGGCCGCGGTACTTGAGCACATACTGGAAGGTGTTTGTCGACTCGGCGCCGAGGGTTCCGGTCGGGGCCTCGACGTTCTGCTCGTCGAGCACGGCGGTGATGTCCGCGGGTACCAGACCGTATTTGAGCATCTTGCCCGGATCGAGCCAGATGCGCATCGAGTATTCGTAGCCGAAGACATTAACCTCGCCCACGCCGGCGATACGCGACAGGCGGGGTTCGATGTTGATCTTCATGTAGTTGGTCAGGAAGGCCTCGTCGAACGAATCGTCGGGGCTGTAGACGGCCAGCTGCTTGATGTTGCTCGTCTGGCGCTTGCGCACGGTGATGCCGCTTTTGGTCACCTCGGCCGGAAGCAGACCCTGAGCCGTGGCGATGCGGTTCTGGACGTTGAC